>JAFEBI010000001.1:0-66743 GCA_018242725.1 Nitrospira sp.
GTCCACTTTTTCGAGCTTACCTCACAAGCGTGGGTGCCCGTCTCCGCACACCGCGGACAATTCTCCCATTGCAATCTTCATCAAAGAGGAAACGAACGGCGCTCACGCGCATGCCGGCGGAAGCGCGCGCCTAGCGGTGAAACGTCGCCTCACCTCAGCGAGGAATGGACTGTGTCTCGCCTGCAGTTCCTGGCGGGTCGTTGCGGCAGACTGTCGCTGTGCAAGTAGGTAGGCGTCAATGCTGTCACGCCGTGTGAGGTAGTACGCGAGGACACTGTAGACCCGAGCCAGATCCAAGGACGGATAATCAAGGCAGATTTCTTCAGGAGTGGAACCATCCTGAAAAAATTGCACCACACTCTCGAGGGATACACGGGTTCCTGCCACCCGAATGACGCCTTCGGGCAGATGAACCAGAAACTCGGGGAGGGGTTCGTTCACATCCATAGTAAAATGGTAAACCCACAGCTCGGAAATCGCAACTTTTGACGACGATCGTGAACTACTCCTTAGTGGGTACCGGCTGGCATGGGCTTGGAACCATCAAGCACAGAGACTTCGCGTTCAGGCTGTCTTCATATGAGTTATGCCAAGGACCTGCCTACCCTGAGCTCTTCGGCATGCTCAGGGCAGGCCATTCGAGGGGCTGCCCTGAGCCGGTTGAGGAACGAAACACTCGAAACTGTTCAGCTCCTAGCCTTTGGGACTGTGGGCTGACCGCCCCACTGACACGTGCTTAAAACCCGTTGCAGTGACTCGTTCAGGATCATAGACATTCCTGAGATCGATCAGGAGCGGCGCGCGCATGGTGGCCTTCAGTTTCTCAAAGTCGAGATTTCTGAAGATGTTCCACTCCGTCATGATCACCAACGCATCAGCGCCTTCCGCTGCATGGTACGTATCCTGGCAGGGCTTGAGTTCCGGCATCATCTGGCAAGCTTCCGTCAGCGCTTCAGGATCATACGCACGAATGGTCGCGCCTTCCGCCACAAGCTCTCGCCCGATCGCCAATGCCGGAGCTTCCCTGAGATCGTTCGTATTGGGCTTGAATGACAGACCGAGGAACGCCAACGTTTTTCCTTTCAATCCGCCGACGGCGTCCCGAATCTTCTCAACCATCCGCCCACGTTGAATATCGTTGACGTGCGAAGCTGCGGAGGCAATCTGCATGGGATACCCATTGCGTTCGCCGGTTTGAATGAGCGCCGCCAAATCTTTCGGAAAGCAGGATCCTCCAAAGCCGGGGCCCGCATGGAGAAATTTTGACCCGATGCGATGATCCAATCCCATGCCCTTCGCCACCAATTGAACGTTGGCTCCAACCCGCTCACACAGATTGGCAATCTCGTTGATGAACGAAATTTTCGTCGCCAGGAACGCATTGGACGCATACTTGATCAACTCGGCCGTCGGCACATCGGTCACGACGATCGGTGTTTCAATGAGATAAAGCGGACGATAGAGATCTTTCATAATGGCGACCGCTTGATCACTGTCCGCGCCGATGACCACGCGATTCGGCCGCATAAAATCCTCAATGGCCGACCCCTCTCGAAGAAATTCCGGATTGGAGACCATGTCGAACCGGATCGGCGTTTTCTGCGTTTTTTTCACGACTTCGCGAATCGCTTCGCCGGTCCCGACCGGCACCGTTGACTTGGTGACAATCACTTTGTAGCTGTTCATGTGGAGAGCGATGCCCCTCCCTACTTCTTTGACAAACGACAAGTCCGCGCTGCCGTCCGGGCTCGGAGGAGTGCCCACGGCGATGAAAATTGCCAGCGCCTTATCCACAGCTTGAGCAATATCCGTTGTAAAACTCAATCGGCCTTCCTTGCTCCCCTTCGCAACAAGTTCCGCCACCCCCGGCTCAAAAAACGGGATTTCTCCCTTCTTGAGCTTCTCGACTCTTCGGCTGTCGTTATCCATACAGGTGACATTCACCCCAAACTCAGCGAAACAGGCCCCTGTCACCAGTCCAACGTAGCCGGTTCCGATCACACTGATATGCATACCTGATCCTCCTCCACCTTAGGGAATTCGTTCAAAAGTATAACAACCTGAACCGCCTCGGGCAATGAATTCCATGATCGGCTCGTAACTCAATGTCCATCGACCTTCGTTGACTCTCGCAAAATGCGTTGAGTACAATCCGACGCCGCTTCCAACTCAATTCAGGAGAAGGGTGCTCAGACTCCCGTCGAAACAATGACGCTCCATCCGCCTCGCATTCCTCGCTGGTTCTTACTCGGCACCGCTCTCGTCACCGGAGCGGTCGTGATGGCCTTGGAAATTTTGGGAAGTCGATTATTGGCCCCTGTATTCGGCAGTTCATTGTTCGTGTGGGGCGCGTTGATTGGCGTGATTCTTGCCGCGATGAGCAGCGGATATGCGTTCGGCGGATGGGTCTCCGATCGCTACACCAGCGGACGGGTCCTAGCGGCCTTATTGCTGTTTTCCGGGGCTTGGACGTTTCTCGTCGCATGGACGAACCAGCCGATTCTCTTTGAGATCGAGAAGCTGGTGCAGGACCCCCGTTGGGGCCCCTGTCTCGCCGCAACCGTCCTCCTGGCCCCACCCGCATTCGGCCTCAGCGGTGTCTTGCCGGCCATGTTGAGGTTGGCCGTGGCCGACATGGATCACCTCGGTCGACAGACAGGCCGCATGATCGCCCTCTCGACCGTGGGGAGTCTGGCCGGCACCTGGGGAACCGCCTTCTTCCTGTTATCGTGGCTTGGGAGCCAATCGCTGCTTGCCTGGCTGGGCGGCATCCAGGTCGGACTTGGGACCCTGTGGTTGATGAAAGGAACACCTGCTCGCCCCCTCGTCCCGCTGATTGCGGTTGGGTGTATCGCGCTGCTGGGGATGCTGGCTCTCCACCCCATTCAACGACTCAGAACCCCCATCCACCAAGAGGAAAGTCCCTATCAGCAAGTCCGCATTCGTGAAGATAATCTGTTCCGTTATCTCGTCTTGGATCGGACATTCCACGCCACCATGTGGAAAGTCGAACCGGTTTCTCTCTTCCTTCCGTACAGCCAAATGATGGTCTCGTCGTTGGCGTTGGTACCAGAACCAAAGCGTGGCCTGATCATCGGTCATGGGGGTGGTTCATTAGCCAAGTGGTTGGCGCAACACCGGCCCACATTGGAGTTGGATATCGTGGAGTTCGACCCGGTGGTGGTTCGTATGGCGGAAGAGTATTTTGCGTATCACCCTCCGGCCAATCATCATGTTTTTGTGAAAGACGGGCGAGCCTTTCTGAACGCGACGGATCAGACCTACGATCTTATGTGGATCGATGCCTTCGCGCGCGACATGATCCCGTTTCATCTGACCACGGCGGAGTTCTATGCGCTGGTACGAGCACACCTCAATCCGGACGGCATTGTTGCGGTCAACCTCGCCTCGTCCGGAAAAGAAGGTGATCTCGCCCGCGCGTCGTCAGTCGTGCAGACGATGAAGCAGGCCTTTCCAACCTTGGAGAGTTTTGCCGTGGAAGGACCGTGGAAAACAGGGATGTCTCCGGCGAAGAACTTGGTCTTCTTCGGAGGCCGTTTCATTGAGCAGGCTTCGGCAGATCAGACCCTTTCGAAGATCACTGAGGCGGCCATGAATCAGCAATTGCCGATGGAAACAGTCGCGTTGTTGAATACGCGACGGAAGGACCCTTGGCCACAAGGCGTCGTATTAAGCGACGATTTCGCCCCGTATGATCTGCTGCTTGGACGAGAGCGATCACAATTGGTAGAGTAAAACGGATCGTTCCTCCCTCGTTGTTCGCGCCTTGTCTCTCGCACATGAACGACACTTCCCCGTTCGATAGGCTCATGGCCCTGCGTCCCGTCGAAGGGCGAGTCGCGTTCACACGCGTAGAACCAACACCAGAGCGACACCATGGGACTCTTTCAACATCCGGTCAACGCGTTTCGTTAGGACGGGGGGATGGGTCTGGAAACTCCCTGTTCATAGCACCCGCTCCAGGTTCGAAGACCACGATCACCGTCCTCGACCAAGAAGCGAAGGACTGCGGCAATTTCCGCTTGTCTTTTCAGAAAATACCGAGCAGACGAACCCTTCTTCTTCCCGACCCTCACCGTCAAGATACGATGATCTTGCAGCGCAAAGACATCTTCGTCGGTTTCGTCGTCCCCCACATAGAGCGCCAGGGAACAATCAAGCCGACGCATGTACTCCAACAATGCCGTCCCTTTGTGTGACGCCGTCGGCGGCATCACATTGACGACGGATTTCCCGAGAACGATACGAGGAGATGGAGACAACTCGCCGATCACCCGAGAGATCAGCAGCCGCGCCGCATCTCGGTGATCGACGGTTCGATAATGAAAGGAGAGTGAATAGGACTTATGTTCAATGGACACTCCACATTGGGCCAACTCATCGTGAAACCGCTCGGTGATGAACTGCAACCACGCCCGGCAGATCTCTCGTACCTGTTGCTGATCCTCTTGCCGCGTATGAGGGCCTTCTGAACCATGGTTGCCGATCAAGTGCGGCACGATCGTCCCGACCCGTGATTGCAAATCGTCGACGGAGCGTCCGGAGATAATCGCGGTGGGGGCTCTCTGCGCAAGTTTTTCAAGCCAGAAGCGGATGGGGCGCGACAGTTTCGCCGCGTGATGCTCTCGGACAATCTTCGCCAAGGTTCCATCAAAATCAAACGCGTAGAGCGACCTCCCTTTTACGAGTTTCTCTAACTCCAGCTTGCCTGTTTCCGTCAAGAGGTAATCCATGATGCCTGTGATACCTTTCCATCAGCTCAGTAGACTCGGTCGCCGCACCTGTTTCATGACTCGTTCCTTTTGTCGCATGCGGGCCGCATCGATGAGCATCCGTCCTGCCCATCGATAGACATTGAACTCTTGGATCAGCCCACGCATGCTCTGCATCCTGGCCCGTTGCTCCACCTTCGGCATCGTCAGGCCAAGATGGAGCGCTGCGGCAAACTGATCGATGTCGTAGGGGTTGATCACCAGTGCCTCCGTCAGTTCCCGAGCGGCCCCCGTGAATTGACTGAGAATCAACACCCCCTGTTCATCGTCCCGAGCCCCGACAAACTCCTTCGCGACGAGATTCATTCCATCATGAAGACTGCTTACCACACACAGATCCACGCCACGGTAGCACTCACAGACTGCGGCCGGCTCGTGATGTTGAATTCGGAGACAAATCGGCTCATAGCCGTCATGCCCAAAACGTTTGTTGATCTGCTCGGCCAACGCGGAGACCTGACCGGTAAAATGGTGGTACTGCTCGATGACGGAGCGGCTCGGAGCCGCGATCTGAATAAAGGTAAACTTTCCGATCCATTCCGGTTGGAGTTCCAACAAACGTTCCACCGCCATGAACCGCTCGAGTATGCCCTTCGTGTAATCCAACCGCTCGACCCCCAGACCGATGAGGCGATCCTCCGGCATCCCATACGTCTCTCGCAGCTTCGCTCGGCATACTTGGATCGGTTGCTGGTTGCGGAGCCATTGCAACGGCCACTCGATGGAGATCGGATAGGGATTGACCGCAGTCATTTTCCCTCCATACGACACCGTGGAACTATTCCGATCGATCCGTGCCTCAAGGTTACGATCGACGCTATCGATGAAATTATTGCAATGTACCCGGGTGTGGAACCCCAAAATGCTGCTCCCCAGAAGCCCCTCCAGAATTTCCTCGCGCCAGGGACAAATCCCGAAGCTTTCCGCGTTCGGCCACGGGATGTGCCAAAACATGATGATCGTGGCGGTGGGCAACCGATCTCGGATGAGCTTCGGAAGGAGGGCAAAATGGTAGTCCTGCACGAGCACGACCGGATTGTCGGTCGTCGCTTCTTCATACACGGCCTGGGCGAATCGTTCATTGACGGCCACGTAATGTTTCCAATCTGACGACCGAAACGTCGGACGGACATGCGCGATGTGGCAAAGCGGCCACAATCCCTCATTGGCAAATCCATAGTAGTACCCAGCCTCTTCTTCTGCCGTCAGCCACACGCGCCGAATTTGATAGGTAGGATTCGAAGGCGGGACACTGACACGGTGTCGTTCATCCACGACATCCCGATCCGCCGATCCATTTCCATGCGCCACCCAGATTCCTGAGCAGGCACGCATCACCGGCTCGAGAGCCGACACAAGCCCACTGGCTGGCACCTGCACCGCGATGCTTTGTCCTTGCCAGAAATGGGCGTAGGGCTGCCGGTTGGAGACGATCAACACCTGGTCGCCGGAAAATTGCTCGTGAAGAATCGCCTTGAGGCTGGCCGGTGTCCATGAAATCTGGCTCTCATCTCGCATCCGACGATCAGCCTCGAGCGCCTCGACCAACGAGCGCAAGTCCTTCGCCAGAGGCTGAAGTTCCGGGGCATGCTGCTCCTGTGTCAATGGAGTCAAGAGCCGTTCTCCCTTGACCATCGCCCGTACCCCGGCCACCCATTCCTTCCAGCTAAAATGTGCGATGAGCAACGTCACCAGCGAGATGACCGCCGTCAGCCCCGCGAAAAGATAAAAGGCATATCGCTTCGTATCACTGCTCCGTTGTTGAATGAAACTCATGTCGTGGAGGAGGAGGAGCCGCCCCAGCCGACGCCCATTGGTTTCGATGGTGGCGGATGTGATATGGAGCAGTCCACTACCGAACGATCGCACCGTGGAATAACTTGGGGCAAGACTCTGTGTCTCCTGGCAGGTGACATCCTGCGGAAATGCCTGGGTCTCATAGAACAGGTGATTATCGAGATCGCAAAATCCCAAGGCATAGAGCCGCTCATCCTGAATGATGCGTGTAAAATATAAGGAGATCTTTTTTTTGGAGTTGGAGACCAGCAAATCCGCAAGCGGCCCCTCCATCGTGCTGACCATGAGCTTGGACCGCATATCGAGATCACGGACAAACCACTTCAATTCGAACGAGTCAACGAGGGGGATGACCCCATAGGCGATCACAGCCAACACAATCACCAAGGGGAGGACAAACCTTAGCGAAAGCGCGAGGAGTCTCATGGAAACAAGGTAGTTTACTTTCGCCTAGAAATCAAATATGGTCATGCTGTGTACCAGTTCGGCCTCATCGGAAACTGTCAGATTTCCGCGCTGATCAGCGCTCATGGGTCAATCGACTGGCTCTGCCTGCCGAGGCCGGATAGCCCTCCGGTTTTTGGGCGAATCCTGGACCAAGAAGGGGGACATTTTTCGATCGACCCGTCCGTTCCCCTATCGGAAACGACCTCCAAGCAACACTACATCCCGAACACCAATATCTTGGTCACGACAGTCTCCCTCCCGAACGGAGACGCATACCAAATCACCGACTTTTGCCCGCGTTTTCTGCAATATGGCCGCGTCTATCGGCCGACCGCCCTCTTCCGAATCGTTGAGCCGCTCAGCGGCACCCCCTCCATTCGCGTTTGTTGCAAACCGGTGTCCGGTTGGGACAAGACGCCGGTACGATTCGTTCGCGGTAATAGTCACTTCCGGTACGACATACGCGGCGAGTACTTGCGGCTCCTCACCGACATGCCGCTCACCTATCTCTGCGAAGAAACGCCGGTCGCGCTGACCTCAAAAATGTACTTCGCGTTGACCTGGGGGATCGGGATCGAAGACGATCTCGTCAAAGTCAGTCATGAATTTCTAGACCAGACCACGAAATATTGGCGAATCTGGGTTAAACACTGTTCGATCCCGGTGCTCTATCAGGAAGAAGTCATTCGCTCCGCCCTCGCGCTCAAACTCCACTGCTATGAAGACACGGGCGCGATTCTTGCCGCACTGACGACAAGCCTCCCTGAAGAACCCGGCGGTCCTCGGAATTGGGACTATCGCTACTGCTGGCTGCGTGACGCGCATTTTTCACTCTCCGCCTTCTATAACCTGGGGCATTTTGAGGAAATGGAAGGGTTCCTGAAATTCTTGCTGAACGTCGGGTATACCCGAGAACAATCGCAGGATCGGCTGGCGCCGGTCTACACGCTCAGTCAAGATCTCCCGCTTCCTGAAACCGAACATTCCAATTGGCGGGGATTTCTGGGAAGCGGACCGGTGCGCAGCCATAACCAGGCCGCCGAGCATGTACAAAACGACGTTTACGGTGAGATGCTGCTTACGCTGGCGCCGATCTTTTTCGACAACCGTTTTTTTGACCTTCGCACAAGGGATCATGAAGCGTTGGTCGCGAACTTGATCCGGTTGTGCGAACGAAGCATCTCCCAACCGGATGCCGGACTCTGGGAAATTCGGAACGGCTGGCAGGAACACTCTTTCACGAACCTCATGTGCTGGGCTGGCCTCGATCGCGCCTACCGCATCCAGCGAGCGGGGTTTTTGCGCGACCTGACAATCGATCTCGATGCGGCACGGACTCGAGCAGCCGACGCCCTGCTTCGAGCGATGAAGGACAAGGCATTACGGAACGGTCCCACGGACGACAGTTACGATGCCTCCTTAGCGCAATTGGCCATTGTCGGATTTCCGGATCGAGAGGTCTGCGACACGACGGTCTCTCAGATCAAGCACACTCTCGCCCTCCGACACGAAGGAAGAGAGACCGGGTTTTTCTACCGGTACCTGCGACAGGACGACTTCGGCAAGCCCAAGTCCAGTTTTGTGATTTGCTCATTCTGGGTCGTTCAAGCTTTAGCGAAGCTCGGACGCTTGCCTGAAGCCAAGCACATCATGAATCAATGCCTCACCGGCGCCAACACAGTCGGCCTCATTGCCGAGCACTTCGTACCAGAAACTCGTCTCCAGCTCGGCAACTTCCCTCAGGCTTACTCTCACGTCGGCCTGATCAATGCCGCCTTCGCCCTCAGCCCTCCTTGGAGCGATGTGTTGTAGCAGTAGGCGGACGCTGATCGCTTTTCATTCTCTTTCGATAGAACCCTTTCAATACTATGTAGAAATCGATGTCTGCCCACCCGACATAGCACCACTATAAGGTGTTTTACAATCGATCGCGTCGGCATTCGACCCTCAGCTATCACTCCCCACCGACTACGAAGTGAGTGCGGCTTCCGCGTAACCCGGCACCTACAAAACTGGTGTACAATCAGACTTATACGAGGGAAGTCCCTTTCCCTATCCGAACAAACACCAAGTTACTGTTGGTCCTAAGGTTTTCTCAGTGATGTAGTCCTATGGTTTCCAGATCGCGTTTTTCCACAAAGCAAATCTGGAGGTGAACAATGAAGAGGCAGATCAAGACGGTCGTTAAGACCATCGTACTCAGCACAACACTAATTTTCCCGTCTTGGAGCATGATGGGGGTAGCCGCAGCTGAGGCCCCTCTCAAGGGAGGAGGCGAAGAAGCTCAAACCTCTCAAGGGCACAAAGAGAAATCGATCGACAAGCGACAAGGTCAGTCGCCGAAGAACAAACAAACATCTCCGGATACTCAGAAGCACGGTGGACCATCTCTCGGTAAGAGGCCAGGCCAATCCCCTGTGAGTAAGCCCTCGTCAGCCGACTCGCAGGAGCCTGGGGCAATGTCCGGGGATAAGAGACAGGGCCAGTCGCCGGGCGGTCAATGAGACAATGAAATAGCGAACAGTCATCACTGCAATGAATTATGCGCGGTTTCGGGTTTTTGCGGGCAGTACACCTTATTGGCTTCAAGGCTTTCAAGACTCGGGAAACAGGGGACTCGCGCACTATCGAGAAAAGAGCATTCTGCTACTGGTGAGGTCTCTGCTGACTAAAACGATCGTTAAATTTACCAAGGAGGTCAATTCCTGCCCGGTAAAGCTGCCTCATCATACATGTTATCTTCGGCGCATTCGCCCTCTGAGGTGTTCTATCCCGTCGCCCGGAACTATCGTAAATGGCTCCGGGTCGAGCGCGTAGAGAACAAAAGCCTGCGAGTTGAGGACTCTTTCCGGCGGCGTCGATGATGGATGAGCCGCCGGTACGCGCACGTGGGGTTTGGTGGAGGCGAGGGGAGTTGAACCCCTGTCCGAAGATCGTCAGTGCACTGTGTCTACATGTGTAGCCGACAATTTAAGTTTTGCAGCCGTCCACGCCCGTCGGCAGGCTTAGAACAGCCGCTAGCCCAGAACGTTCTCGTCCTCGGCCGCTGAGCACCGGCCTAAGACCAGCCCGCTGCATCGCGCCGTTCCACCCCCGCGGGCCTCAGATGAAACGACGTCTCAGCCTAAATTAGGCTGCGAGTGCCAGTTCTTGATTGGCAGTTGCGTTTTCTCGGACTTTTACGAGTTCCCGAGAGCTCGACATGCGACAGTGACCTCAGTATCCCCGTCGAAACCGGTCGCCCCCTTTGTTCAGGTTGTTGAAAACGACCGTCAGCTGATGCTCTCACATCACTCGACGCCTCAACGTACTGAAAAGTATACCTCGGCATCTCGTTTGCTGCGGCCTTGCTGAACGGCCATTTTGAACAACCTGCTGGGTTAAGCCAGGCTCATCTGGCCCGTTCAACTTATTCTCAGATAGCCATAATACCGCACCGGTCAATGGGATGCCACTCCTCGGTGCTTATGCCACATGTTGCAAAACGTTACTCATCGAGACTGGGACGGACCAGGTATGGCCCATAGTGAACGGCAAAGAGAAGATAGGCTCCACTCCAGCCAATCGCAGATAGCCCAAGCATCCCATGGGTCAGGACGGTGGGTGTCTCGACGTTCGGAGCAAAGATTCGTAACAATGTCCCGGCGGTGATGAGAAGATAGATCGCTACGGTAAGCCGATCGGCATGGCGCGGTCGTCCGGTGTGGCCCAGGCTCGCGCGAGTCATCACAGCGAGCGTCATGGTGCCCATAGCTCCACTCGTCAAAAGATGCACGGCATTGGCTGGGTGAAATCCAATGCCTAAAACCGCCGCACCGAGCGCCACCAAATACAGCCCGACCCATCCATACCCTACATTCAGGATGAACACCAAGGGTTCACCCAAGGTCTTCCACCCACCCCAACGTATCAGGCGTACCAGACTCGCCAGTCCTGCCACGATCAATGCGGTCCCTGTCCAGGTACCTTCCGGCTGAATCACCCACATAAAGACAGCCAGAAGAACCAACAGCATCACCGCAGCATCGAAGCGTGTAAACACAGCAGGCAGCTTCGTTTCGTTCCGTTCTTCCAAGTACTCAATCGTAAACGTTGACGTGAGACGCCCTCCGATCACTGTCAACATCACCGTCATCACCGCCAGTCCAAGACGCTCGGGAAGGTCCGGCGGAGACCCACGCAGGACGGATAGATGAAATGCAATATTGGCGCAGGCAAAGAAGCTCACCAGGACACCGATCGGCGACCGATCCCAGCAGCCTGCCGCAAGAATCTCTCGCCACACGTACAACGCCAACGCGACAAGAAATGCTCCATCAATGACGGCGGACGCAGCAGCACCCAGCCAAGGTGAGGTCATGAGCAACCGGCCGGTCATCCAGAGGAGGAACAACGCCAACAACGGCACGCCCCTCAGGGGCAGGCGGTCGGTCCAGTTCGGCATGGCAGTCAGCAGAAACCCCGCGATTAGGGCAGGGATAAATCCAAACAACATTTCATGGACGTGCCACTCGCGAGCAGGATAGAGAAATTCTGCTTGTATATGTCCGGCAAACAATGCGACCCAGAAGAGGACGACCGCAGCGGCGAACAGTGCGCCGCCGAGAAAAAACGGCCTGAAACCGTACGACAAGAAGGCAGGCCCTCTATATGGGGGAAAGGTCGGCTCGCCGTCTGTTTGCTGCTCAGCTACAGCCGGCTGAGCCACCATCGGAATCTCTTTTGGTGACATAGGGTCTGATTCTCGTGTGTGAGGGTAAGACCTGTCAATCAAGGGAGCGTTTCACATGGGCGATGTCGGTCTCATGTCGAGCGATCAAGGAATCGTTTCGAAGTGGGATACGTGCTCCAGAACAACTCACGCGTGAGAGTAGTCAGCAACGCTGTGAGTTGCTTCGGATTCTCCTCTGTTTGGGAATTGGGATCCTTCCCCCGCAGCCCTGCCCACTGTTCGTGCAGAACAGCACGGTGCTGGGAGACCGAGGTGTTCACCTTCTCAACCCAAAACCTGGGATTTTCGGGATCCGACACATACTGTCCCTGGCCTCGGCCGAAATGCGCAATCGCGAGATACCGGATCATAACGTCCTGGACCAGCAAATCCAGGTATTCATCCGACCACATGACCGGAGTCGGGGTACTGCCGGCACGCCGTTCCGCCCACGCTTCCCCGCCGAAAAATCCGAGGACTCCTCCAACCACTGCCCCGGCGACCGTGAACAGTCCCAGGCTCACTCCACCTGTCGCCGCATCCAGATGGAGCCCAGCGTAGGCCCCGCTGGTCAAGGCTCCACCAATCCCACCGATCGCGGTGCCGCTGAGCGTCGTCTCGTTTATGCCTCCGGCGCCTCGTTGAACTTCGACATGTTCCATCCTGGCCTGGATGACGCCGATCGCGTCGCCTTCCAACCCATGAAGAGCAATGACGGCTTTCGTCGTACTCCCGACCTCATTGACCAAATCCTTCAGGAGCGCATCGACGGCTCGTTGCTTTTGCCGTTCCATCGGCGAGCCGTCCCCCTTGGTCATCACGCGAGCGCCGGCGGCACGTGACACCAGCCCGGCCCACTGCTCCATAGCGATACGGAACACGGTCAGATTCGTGTGCTTCCAGACGGCGAACAAGCGTGTCATGAGCCGACGATCTTCGGAAGGGAGCAGCGATTGAATGGTCTCGAAGAGAATGCCTTCCTGCACCCAGCAACGGCTGAACGCATCAAGGCTATGGACACCTCGGACGAAGCCGTACCGGGCGAAGTAGTCCTTCCAGGGTTGTTCGAGACGCTGCTGAGCTTCGCGGTCTTTGGGCGGGCCTGTTTGATTCAGAAGGACAATGACGGGCTTCCCGATCCATTCGAGCAATTGCAGCTCCGGTGCGATATATCCAGCCATGGTCGGCTCTTCGGTCGCATTCACCAAATAGAGCACGACGTCCGCATCTCGCTGGACGTTCAAGACCGCCTGTTGAGCGCACCAGGAGGGCCTATCACGGAACCGATCCCACACTTCCGTCACAATCCGTAGGATCGGGTTCTTGGTCCCCTGCAACCGCGAAAGGATCTTCTGACAGTTGGGAAAGCCTGGTGTGTCCCACAGCTGCAGCGATTCCCCTGCATCCGTTTCGAGCACCGTGTACTTTTGATTGTCGAGTGTGACATGCGCCCGATCAGCCACGAGGCCGATATCCTTCCGGAGCAGCGTTCTCGCTAGGGTGGTCTTCCCAATGTTGGTATGGGAAATCAAGGAGAGAGCGATCTGTGATTTCTGAGCACTCATGATGCCCCTCGAAAATCATCGGGCCACAAACAATCGGGCAAGGTTTGCAGGTCTCCATCCTGCAATCCAAAGGGGTCTCGGTATCTCACGGCTCGAAGTCCACACTCGTTCACCAGCGTCACCCAGGCTTGGCACCGTTCTTTCAGACGTTTCTCATGGTCGATCCGAGCGTAGGCCTCACAATCCAGCAAGACGAGCAGCATGTTCGGTCGGCCTCTGCGCTGGATCGTGGCCTTCAGCTCTTCAAGAAATTCGCTGTGGGTCTCCTCGGGTGTCTGAGCCACGTTGAACAGGACCACCGCACACAGGCCGCGATCGGAGTCGGACGGAAACTGAGGATGCCGGTCACCATATTGGACGAACTGTCCCATGCGGATATCCGCCAGATGGCCAAAGGCCTCGCTCAGGAAGGCAAGGAGGCGATCGTCAGCCTCCTTCACCCGATGGCTATAGGCGAGCACCTCCACAAGCAGTCCCTTTCCCCGATAGGGGTTCAGCAGACGCCGAAAATACGGCTCGTCGCTCGGTAAATACATATCGTCAGCTAGCCGTACCGTACGCCTCCATGCCGACACGGCGAGAAACGTTCGCGGCAGGATAATGAACAACAGGGTCGTCATGGCCCAAAAATGAATCCAGATCGCAGCGTTCGCTTTCGCCGTGCCGCGCAAGCTGGCGATGGCACCCACGCCGGGCATCGGGATGCTCAAGAGCCAACTAGCGGGAGCAAAGAGGATCGAGAGAAATCTATGGACCCCCTCAGCCTCCACAAAGGTGCTGTCCCAACCTGCTTGGTACAGCAAACTGATGCCGCGTACATAGAGCCCGACGATCACACCGATCGCCAGTGCCGCTGCAGCCATGTGTAACAGGCTGCGAGCATGGGTCATCACCAAACCACGACTACGATGGAGCAGGTGCGCAGCATAAGACGCAAGGGATGCGGTGATCCACTGCACTTCGCCGGGACTCTGGGCTCGATCAGGCTGAAGACGACTCAGCCGTCCCTTCACCGTCAGTTCCACAAGCCATTCCATCAACCTCGGCAAACCGGGCTGCTCCCGATCTGATGCTGATCGAGATACGACGCGGTTGTAGAGTAAACCAATATACGCAACGGCATTCCAGAGGAGGAGTGTGAGGAGAGGGAAATTCAGGAGATTGATATGACCGGCCGGTCCAACGGGATCGGCGAGAAAGCCCCCTACCAACGCACAGCCGATGAGGAGCGCAACCGGTGTCTTGATTCGAACGACGGCTAACGCTGAACGGAATACAGAATGTTTCTGTGCCAACCGACCGGAAAGATAGTCGGCTCGTTCAATGATCTTTGCTTCCCCAGAAGGCGCAACCCCTTCTGCCGTTGACCGGCTGCTCAGATCGTTTCCCTGACGGTATGGCTCCCGTTCGTACCGTAAAAGAAACTTGTGGTCGGGATCATGCTCCTCGCAGGCCTGAACCAGGAGCACCTTGGCAAGTTGGGCAAGCGTCATCGATGGTCAGGCTAGGTTCTTGTCTGCATACTCAGTACTGGGGAATCACCTACGCTGCTCACGGCGGGGCTGCCATCTTTGCCCCCTCCATGTCCCGATTCGTCGCATTATCGGGGCACGGAACCATTCCGTCAATGACAGGCTCTATCGACTACCCGTCAGACGATTCCAGCGAGGAGCAGAATCACTGCGAAACCGCTCCCCCTTGTCACATCGCAGCCCATCCCCGCGTACGTATGCTGTATCGTTTTGTCACCCCTGTTGTATCGAGAGAGATACGGTACGGAGTCACAATCCCAGAGGCGCCGCCCAAACCGCTCACAAAGATTATGGCGTTGGTTCAGGACAAGCAAGCCTTTGCGTCTACGCAGCAACACACAATTCATTCTGGCATCATCATTGCGTATGAGAGTCACTGCATACAGAGCACGATCATCCGCGCTCATTCAACCACGAAGGAGGAATTTCCATGAGATGCACGAAATGCAGTGGCCTGATGGTTGTGGATCATTTACTGGACATGAAAGAAAGTTATCTGCCGATGTGGATGCAGGCCCTTCGGTGCCTGATTTGCGGCAACATCGTGGACCCGTTGATCCATTTTCACCGTGCGACCCAACAGGCACAGAGAGCCGGCCGGCTCGCAACACGGTTTGCAAGGAAGACGACTCGACCGGCCGTGGCAGCGTAGTCGTCCGGCGGTGCTGCAGGACTCATGAGCGATAGACCATGGTCTATGCCGCACTTCTTCTTGGACCCGCGCATCTTATTCAGGTCTTGGAGCACCGCCCACCTTGTGACTTCGCGACGGTTATGTTTGTGCGCGGAACATAAACTTGCTTTCACAACATTTCCGACTTCAAACTCCCCCGTGTCATCACATTGCACCACCTAGTCATCAAGCCCGATATAGGGCGGTAGAGAGAAAGGCCCGGTGCGGTGGTTCTCACCGCTATCCTGAGCCCTTCTCATATTGCTACCAGTATGGGAAGAGGTAATGAACCAGAAGATGATTCGTTACTGCGCGTCATTGATCACGGCCAAGACTCGCCGGCCGTACCGTTCGACTTTTATCTCGCCAAGACCTGGAATTTCCAATAACGCGGCTCGCGTGTCCGGTTTGGAGCCGGCAATGGCCTTCAACGTCTTGTCGTGAAAAATGAGGAACGGCGCAACGCCCTCTTCCTCGGCCAGTTCGGAACGGAGTTGTCGCAACCGTTCAACCAGCCGTCGATCCGGTGGCACTGGTATCGGAGTACCCGTGAGCACAGCATTCGAGCGACGCGGTTTTTGTACCGGCCCACGGGCTGAACCGTCTTCCACCTGTTCCGGCTCAACCGTACGAAGCCCTTGCAGAACCTCTCGTCCGGTGGACGTCACCTCGAGCGTGGGGTACTCAGTCCCTTCAACGCGCAGATACCCGGAACTGATAAGCGCTTTCACATGGCCTGTGACTGACAGCTTCGTCTCCGTTCGACAGACCCCATAGGTCGGGCAACCGGCGACACCATGCGCCGCCAGCACCTTCGACCGGCTTCCGCGAAGAATATCGACGATCCGCCCCATCCCGAACCGCCCTCCGCACCAGGCCACCGTGTCCAGGATTGCCTGTGCGATCGCATTCCCCTGAGGAACCTTTTGGCTTAGCTGCCGCACCGGCGCCACACAGCGGTCACACAAGCCGCAAGGGCCCAAGGCGATCTCCGCTTGATCACTAAAATAGTCCAAAATCGTGAGCTGCCGGCAGGTCGAGGTCGACACATACCCCAACAATTCTTGCAAGAGCGTCGTCATGCGCCCCGCGCGTTCAGCGCCGTCGGAATCCTTGGATGCCTGCGAAATGAAATATTCCTGCGTGGCCACATCCCGTTCATGGAACAGCACCACGCAGCGCGCAGGCTGTCCATCGCGTCCGGCTCGCCCGGCTTCCTGGTAATAGGCCTCGATGCTTCCCGGAATATCGAAATGGACGACCAGTCGGACATCGGGTTTATCAATGCCCATGCCGAAGGCATTCGTCGCCACCAAGATTCGTAACGCCCCTCGACGGAAATCACCGTGCACGATTCGCCGTTCTTCATCGGACAAACCCGCATGGTAGTAGCCGACCGATTGATGGGACTGTCTCAACCAACCCGCGACCTCCTCCACCGTTCGGCGCGTCGCGCCATACACCAGAATCGTCCCTTTCTCCGTTCCGTGAACCAGCCGCTCCACGCTCTCAAGTTTCTCCCGGAGGGACTGGCAATGCTGGACAGAGAGAGCCAGATTCTTCCGCCGAAATCCGGCGACCAGTCGGAACGGATCCTGAAGCGAGAGCCGCCGACACACATCTGTCTGCACCCGAGCCGTGGCCGTCGCCGTCAAGGCCAAGCAGGGAGGATTCGTGAGCTCCTGGCGCAGCCGACCGATCTTCATATAGTCGGGCCTGAAATCATGCCCCCATTGCGAAATACAGTGCGCTTCATCGACGACCAGCAACGATACCCAGAGCGAACGCAACAGCCGGAGAAACCCTTCATGCTGTATCCGTTCCGGCGCGAGATAGAGCAGTTGCACTCGCTTCTGTTGGAGATCCTCCAGCACAAGACTCTTTTCCAACCCAGTGAGTCCTGAGTGAAACGCCGCAGCCGCGATCTTGCGCTGCTTCATGGCCGTCACCTGATCCTGCATTAACGCAATGAGCGGCGAAATGACCAGCGTCAGCCCCGGCAGAATGGTCGCCGGCAACTGATAACAGAGCGACTTGCCTTGCCCTGTCGGCATCACCGCCATGACATCACGCCCGGCCAACACGGCACGCATGACATCTTCCTGACCAGGTCGGAATGCCGAAAACCCGAACCGTTCCTTGAGCTGTTGAGTCAGATCACTCACGGAATGAGGCGCCGCAGAATGAGGGGAGCAGAGATACACACCGACAGGGAGTATAGATGACCCAGCAGGGGCAAGTCGAGGTGGCTGAGACAGAACAAGCAGTCCCTGCCTCTCGATCGGCGGTCACACAACGCCTTCGGAGAACGCCGTCTGTAAGAAGAATATGACCAGGAACCGTTCGAGGTGATCGAGACCCTCGTAGAAATGATTAGGCCGCTAGGGAATCTTCCTCCGCAGCTCGGTCTCCGCCCGGATTCATTGCATCAAGTCGCTGAATCCTCGGCTGATACGTAATCACTTTGCTGAGAATCATGGCTCTCAAGTCTTCATCCTCTATGTGGGCTAGTGCGTCATGAGCCCCGACCATATCCCCGTCTTGTGCCATATGGGCGGCGATGCCGATGAGCGGGAGGACCCCCGCATTGCCCATCGCCTTCGCAATTTCGACGGCCCCAGATCGATCGCCGGCCTTAATGAAGAGTTGCGGGAGCTCAAGATAAAAGTGGCTCGCCAGGAGCGACGGATCGGGACAGGAAAGAATCGTGTGTTTCAGAGCCTGCACATTCCCCCGTTCCGACTCGACGAAGAGCATCATCTGCCAGGCGTCTCGCAGGTACCGTCTGTCCACGATCTCGTTCGCCGTCTGTTGTGCTCCCGCTGTATCGCCGCCCAGCACTTGCCTGATCACCTGATTCTTCAGTTCTTCATCGGTGGGTGTATGGGTCGTCATCATTGTGTAGCTCCTCTCTGTTCGCGGTTGAGAGTATTCCATCGAGATTTCAGCACGCCTGTTTCGAAATGTAATCGCGAACGTCGTACTTGTCGATTGTTTCTGGAAAATCGGCAGGAACATGACCGCACAGTCCGGCTTACATATCCACCGATCATTCATTGTATGTACACGTCAAACGTTCGAGTGAGAAGACAAGGGACGTTTGAACGACTCTCGGTGGCAGACGACTTGCCTTGTTGGATTCCAACACATCACGATTGGTTTGAGCGTGATTCTGACGTACCAGTCCTCTTTTGCTGAAAATCATCGATCAAGTCCATGACTAAAACGGGCCCTAAAGACGCTCGCTAATCCCTGCACTCGCACCTCTCAACCGCTTCATCAAGTCATTTATAAAGAACGCCTGACCTGAGCACGTATGCCCACAGCGTTAGGGGACAGGAAACTTGAGGCTACTAAGCCATTGGTTTTTCTAACATCATTATCAATCAGGCCCGCCCTCCGGTCTGCTTCTCCTCTTCGCTTGCGCATATAAAATGTCCGGCTATACTTTCCAAATGCATTCCTCAAAATACATCCTCTGGCAAGACGACAACGGCTGGCGCGGCTACCTGGAGGGCTACCCCGAGTACGAAGTGCTGGGGGAGTCGTTCGAAGAACTGCAAGTGAAGCTGTGGCAGCTGCACCAAGAGCTCACCGGCCGGCATCAAGGATCAGAACTCATCCAGAATCAAGATCACTATCAGCAGTCCGATCCGAAAGAGCCCGCTCGGTCTCATGGTCAGACACCGACCCTGCCTCGCCCCATGTCGCGCACCCAGAGCAAGCGCCGCGCACGAGTCGAAGAGCTCATGTTTGCGATGATCAGCAACCGCTGAGGACAGCGGTCCACGCCAACCTATATCGGTTGAACGTTGACCTCACGCTCATGGAAACTCTAGGAAACGTGTCCGAACTCAGCCTTCCATAGGGGAGAAGCTCGTCGTCCTCAGACCAGCGATCACTGTTGCCTGATCACCCCGTGAAATCGAAAAATCCTTCTCCATTCCTCCCTTCGCGATCAAGTCTCCTGTAAGAATTTCTTCAGGAAATCGACATCGTTGAGCGAACAGGTCGGCAACTGTTGACTTCGGCACAGGTAGCCGAACCGCATGTCCCGATTGACCTCGTGGCTGAAGATTGGTACATAGAGCCAGCTCCATATCATCAAGAAACTCTTACGAGGCCGGCTATGCCCATCGATGAAATCACCCAAACAGTCAGCGACCGTTATGCCAAGGCCGCCAGCACCGGGGAACAGATGTGTTGCCCTACGAGCTATGACATGGGGCACCTCAAGACCTTCATTCCTGAAGAAGTGCTCAGGATCTCCTATGGCTGCGGCACACCGGCTGGACTCAAGACGGTACAGGCCGGTGAGACGGTCCTGGACATCGGATCGGGAGGTGGCATCGACTGTTTTGAAGCCTCTCGGCTGGTCGGCCCCACCGGACGTGTGATCGGCATTGACATGACGGATACCATGTTGGAAATCGCCCGCAAGAATGCCCCGGTCGTGGCCGCGAACCTTGGCTACTCCGCGTTGAACGTGGAGTTTCGAAAGGGTCTGGCCGATGCGATGCCGGTCGAGGACGGGACGATCGACCTGATTATCTCCAATTGCGTGATCAACCTGGCACCGGACAAGCGGAAGGTGTTTCGCGAAATGTTCCGGGTGGCCAAGCCCGATGGGCGATTCACTATCTCCGACATCGTCTCGGACCAAACCGTGCCACAGTATCTCGTCCACGACACCCAGAAATGGGGTGATTGTCTATCCGGTGCCCTGACACTCACGGACTATATGAACGGCATGACGGCAGCTGGGTTTGTCGGCATCCATCTCGTCAAGTTTTCACCCTGGCGTGTGATCGACGGCATCCACTTTTTCTCTGTCACCTTGACCGGCTACAAGATTCCTCCGGCAACAACCACCTCTTTGGTTCGGCATGCCACCCTTCGGGGCCCCTTCAGCCGGCTTGTGTGTGAACGAGGGCTAACCTTCCAGCGTGGAATTCCACGATCGATCACACTGGCAGAGGCGCAGTTATTGAGCCTTCCTCCCTTTACTGAATACTTTGTTCTGACAGCCGAACCTGTCCGACTGGACAACCATGATCCGCGCTGGAGCGCCGTCCTCCCCGCCGATGCTCCTTGCACCTGGCAAGGCCATTATGCGCTGTTGGCCGGTCCCTTCGTAGAAGCAGCCGATGACGATCACCATGTCTATCGCCGAGGGGAGCCGTTGGAGGTTTGCTCCAAGACGGTCACAGTTCTAGCCACCAATGGATATCAGCCCCATTTCGTCATCCTGAATCGTGCCGGTGAAGACGTGGGCGGGGAAGCCGTGACCTGCTCCCCTGACGGAGGCTGCTGCTGATGAAATCCGCGCCGGAAGGAGATGTCCTGAGCCCACGGGAATGTGCGTCGGTGCTCAAAGCTCTGGCAGATGAAACCAGACTTCGGATTCTGGAGTCGCTGCTGGCCGAAGAAAAATGCGTCTCGGATCTGGTGCGCGAATTAGGCTGCCCGCAACCGCACGTGTCACACCATCTACGCATTCTGCGGGATTCCGGTCTTGTGGAAGGTCTACGAGAAGGGAAGCAGGTGTGCTATCGCATTTCACCCATCATCAAGCGGGCATTGGCTAATCAGGAAGGGAAGGCCCTCAACTTTGGATGCTGCGAACTGCGATTTCCTGAATCCGTATTGGCCACAGCCAAGTCGCGCGCACTGCATATGATCCACACCTGAAAGACCAATCCGATGTTGCCGATGCCGGTGCGAGCATAACCATGCCGTTGACCCTGTTAGGGCGACACAACCTCCTCGCCTCCTCTTCGGAACAGCTCAAGGTGCTGCAGGAAGCCGGTCTTCACCTCTCCTTTGAGGCTCAGCTTGATCGAGTCGGCTTATCTCCTCTGCACGCCACGGGAATTTCGGTTTTCCAGATCAATATCGGCAAGCTCTGTAACCAGACGTGTGGGCATTGCCATGTGGATGCAGGCCCTGATCGTACAGAGATCATGTCGCGTGAAACCGTAGAACAGTGCATCACGGCCCTGGCCCAGACCGATATTCCGACAGTGGATATCACTGGGGGCGCACCGGAGTTGAATCCCCATTTTCGGTGGTTGGTCAAACAAGCCCGTGGGCTCAACCGACATGTGATCGATCGATGCAATCTGTCGGTGTTGCTATTGCCCTCACAATCCGACTTGGCAGAATTCCTAGCCCATCATCAGGTCGAGATCATCGCGTCTCTGCCGTCATACCAAGCCAGCCAAACTGATGCACAACGAGGCGAGGGGATCTTTGAGAAATCCTTGGACGGGCTTCGCCTCTTAAACCGACTTGGTTATGGTCGACCAAACAGCGGCCTCGCTTTGAACCTCGTTTACAATCCCGTCGGCGCGTTCCTGCCTCCGAAGCAAGAAGCTATTGAGGCGCAATTCAAGAAGGAACTACACGCCAAGTATGGCATCGAGTTCAACCGGCTCTACACCATCACCAACATGCCTATCAGTCGGTTCCTGGAGTTTCTCATCGAAAGCGGGAACTATGAGCAGTATATGAGCCGCCTCGTGAACGCGTTCAATCCGGCTGCTGCCGCCGGCGTCATGTGTCGTTCGACGCTGTCGGTTGGATGGGACGGTAGACTCTACGACTGTGACTTCAACCAGATGCTTGAACTCCCGGTTGACCATGAAGCGCCGTCGTACATCCGAGACTTCAATCCAGCTCAACTCCATCATCGTCGAATCGTGACAGGCAACCATTGCTATGGATGTACAGCCGGCTCCGGTTCATCCTGTGGTGGAGCGGTTACGTAACGAACACTCTTATTAAAGATATGGAGATGTGTTGATGTATCGATATCTTGACCGCTCCCGCAAAAAAACCGACCATTTGTTACGACTAGTGCTGCTAGCCTCGCTGTGTGGAATACCGGGAGCGGCAACAGCCCAGACGCCTGGAACCGATCAACTATCCGGCAAACTCGTGGTGACAGGTGCCAGCACCCTCGCCCCACTGATCAGTGAGATCAGCAAGCGTTTTGAGCGTCTCTATCCCAACGTACGCGTAGATGTGCAGACCGGCGGCTCCTCCCGTGGTGTTGCCGACGCTCGTCAAGGGCTTGCCGATATCGGAATGGTCTCACGTGCCATGAAAGATGAAGAGAAGGATCTGCATGCCTTTCTCGTCGCACGCGACGGTGTTGGAATCATCGTCCACAAAGACAATCCCGTTCAGGCACTCACCGACGAACAGGTAGTCGCCATCTACACGGGAAGGGTCACCAATTGGAAAGAGGTCGGCGGGAAGAATGCTCCGATCACTGTCGTCAACAAAGCCGAAGGACGATCGACGCTGGAAGTGTTCCTACACTACTTCAAGCTGAAGAACGCGGACGTCAAGGCGCAGGTGGTGATCGGCGACAACGAGCAGGGAGTAAAAACCGTCGCCGGCAGTCGTTACGCCATCGGATACGTTTCGATCGGGACAGCCGAATATGACGAATCACAAGGAGTGCCGATTAAGCTGCTCCCGACCGGAGGGGTGACCGCCTCCACGGAGACGGTGCGAAACGGAACTTTTCCGATTTCTCGCCCACTCCATATCGTCACTCAAACTCCACCGGCCGGATTAACCAAAGCCTTTATCGACTATACTCGGTCCAAAGCCGTCCATGACATCATTACACAGCAATACTTTGTTCCGTTGGTCGACTGACGATCTTCTTTGCTGGCTCTTGCGTGGCCTTGCCGCCATTGCCGGCACGATCGTGATGCTGATTGTGACCTTCCTGATCATGGAGGCACTTCCCGTTCTTCATCGAATCGGCCTGCTTCGATTCTTTACGGACCCCTCTTGGCATCCGGCCGAAGGTTTCTACAATCTGACTCCGATGCTGTGGGGGACTCTCTTCGCCATGGCTGGTTCTGTGTTGATCGCCACCCCCATCGGCATTCTCTCCGCCGTGTTTTGTCATTACTATGCACCCTTCTTTCTTGCCAGACTCTATCGGCGTCTCATCGAGCTGCTCGCCGGTATACCGTCCGTGGTCTACGGATTCTGGGGGCTCGTAGTACTGGTCCCGATGATCGGCGAGATGCACCCCCCAGGACCTAGCCTCTTGGCCGGCATTTTGATCCTCACGATTATGATTCTTCCCACCATCGCGCTGATGGCTGATGCCAGTCTTGCCGCTGTACCTCAACATTACCTGCGTGGGGCAACAGCACTCGGTCTCCCACGCTGGGCGACCATTAAGGGCGTGGTGCTTCCAGCGGCAAAATCTGGATTGTTCACTGGAGTGATTTTGGAAACCGGACGAGCCATCGGGGAAACCATGGCCATTCTGATGGTGTGTGGAAATGTGGTTCAGACACCCTCCAGTCTTTTTGATCCGATCAGGACGCTGACATCCAATATCGCTCTGGAGATGGCCTATGCGCTCGGCGACCATCGCGCGGCGTTGTTCGTCAGCGGACTCGTCTTGATGACCATGATCGTCGCACTCGCGATCGCCGCGGAATGGATCAGCCGAGGGAGATATGATTAAGACCGTGAGCCGGTTGCAGAATCCACGCGAATGGCTGGCATTCATTTTCGTCTGGGGAACAGCAGGGTTCGTGACCGCCACCTTCTGCTGGCTGTTAGGCGATATCCTTTGGCACGGACTCAGCCATATCTCCTGGACGTTTCTGACTGCCCCGCCGGAGAACGCCGGCCGCCGAGGTGGGATTGGACCCATCTTAGTTTCGACGGCGTTGATTTTGGGAGTATGCCTCGCGGTCTCGCTACCCATCGGCATCGGCACCGCTGTCCTCCTTGCTGAGTTTACCTCGAACCAGAATCTATTCGGACGGATGACTCGCCGAAGCCTTGATGTCTTGGCCGGTGTGCCGTCGATCGTATTCGGTCTCTTCGGCAACGTTTTTTTTTGCAAGACGCTGGGCCTCGGTTTTTCGATCCTCTCCGGTGGGTTGACCTTGGCCTGCATGGTGCTGCCTATCTTAATCCGATCAACGGAGGAAGGGTTTCGCGCTGTGCCGGCAAGTTACCGGCTTTCCGCCGCCGCGCTGGGACTTTCGCACACTACGACACTCGTTCATCTGTTGCTGCCAGCAGCGATACCTGGACTCTTGGTCGGCCTGGTGCTTGGGGTCGGTCGAGCGATTGCGGAGACCGCTGCGCTCATCTTTACCAGCGGCTATGTGGATCGGATGCCCGAGTCGCTACTCGACTCCGGTCGCGCGCTCTCCATTCATATCTTTGATCTGTCCATGAACGTCTCCGGCGGAGACGCCAACGCCTATGCCTCGGCACTGGTCTTAGTTGTCCTACTGCTCCTCATCAACGGCACCGCGTCATGGCTGGCAACCTATGGGCTTCACCGAAAGATTGTGACCGTATGACGCCGCTCAAGCCACTCGCAGGGCTGGACCCGCAGCATCTACTCAACAAGAAATCTACATACTGCAATCCTCACTCCTTCGTTGATGTAGATCGCCTCAGTTTGCACTACGGAGAAAAGTCGGCGTTTCGGGACGTGACCTTGTCGATCAACAAGGGATGCATTACTGCTCTCGTGGGACCATCGGGATGTGGGAAAACCAGCTTCCTCACCTGCCTGAACCGTCTCACCGATCTGACCGCCGGGTGTCATGTGTCTGGACGCATCATGATCGGTACCATTGATGTGTTGGCTCATGGCACCAATGTCATCCAACTTCGCCGACGCATCGGCATGATCTTCCAGAAGCCGAATCCTTTCCCCTTGTCGATCCGGAGAAACCTTGAGTTCCCACTGCGTGAGCATGGCATGCGCGATCGGGCACAGCTCGGCACTGCCATCGAAACCTCTCTACGCGATGTCGGTCTCTGGGATGAAGTCAAGGATCGGCTGGATTCGCCGGCCTTGGCACTCTCCGGTGGCCAACAACAACGGCTCTGCATTGCACGATCTCTGGCCCTTTCGCCTGAGATGCTGTTGATGGACGAACCATGCAGCGCACTCGATCCGCTTTCCAGCGGTGTGGTTGAGGATCTCATCATCAGCCTGCGAGGGCGCTATACCATTTTGATCGTCACTCACAACCTGGCTCAAGCGCGTCGTATTTCGGACTATGCTGCCTTGTTCTGGGTTCAAAACGGAGCGGGTCAGCTCGTTGAAGCAGGTCCTGCCACGCAGATCTTTGAGGAACCTCGTGATCCATTGACCATCGCGTATGTCAACGGAATGCGCGGATGACGATGGACCATCAACCAGACTGACCATTCAATGAAAGCCGGATATGTCGATGCAACGGATGCCAAGGCCTGGCTACTGGAACAACTATCACTGCCTCGAGTTTGACGTCACCTAACAACAAACCTTTATTCACGACGACTCTCCCATCGAAGACTTGTACTGCGGAGTCTCGGTATGTCTACGGACCACTTGTGTTGGACACCTTCCGTTACGAAGGCTGCCTGAACGACAAGGAAACCGACCGCACTCCAAGAGATATGGAATGAGTGAGGTCGGAAGTTCACAAAAGAAAATTAACAATTTTGTAACAATGCCGTCATCGTCCGGCAATCATGAAACCTGATGATACGGCACGTATTGCGATGATCTATCCGGCTATTAGGGGGGAGGAACAAGTGATGAACCGATTCTTGAGAATATTTACGCTTGAATGTGCGCTGCTCGCTGCGTTTCACCTTTTCTATTTTATTGAGCCGTCTTCGGCAGAACAGCACGACCCCCTGACGACCTTGAGCGTGAATTCGACGCTGGCTCACTACGGTCCCAAAAGTCACACCTCTGGTGCGTTTAAAGTTCAAAGCTCGGAAGCTCTGTATCCATTACTCACTCGCCTCACCATAGATTTTCAACGACTCCAGCCGAAGGTGAACATCGACGTCAAAAAAGGAACCGCCAAAGCTGTCGCTGAGTTCCTGCAGCCACCGTTGAGCAAGACCGGCAGGATCATGATGGTCGACGATCGATCGACGAACTTTCAGCTACTTGTCACCACACATCAGCTTTCCGCAACTGAAACAAAAGAATTCGTCGCTCAACATGGCTATGAACCGACTGTTGTGCCCGTAGCCACCGATGCGGTCGCTCTGTACGTGCACAAGGATAATCCGCTCCCCGGCCTCACCCTTGATCAGATTGACAGCATATTCTCGTCGACGCGAAAACGCGGTGCCCCGAACGACATTTCGCAATGGGGTCAGCTCGGGTTGGCTGAAGGGTGGAAGGTGGCACCGATTAGGCTTTACGGCCGTGACAGACGATCGGAGGCCAGGGCAACGTTTCTTGAGCAGGCACTTGCTGGAGGCGAGTTCAAAGCCACTGTTCAAGAACATCCGGGAGCTGCCTCTGTTGCATTGAGCATCAACCATAACCCGATGGGCATAGGGTTCAGTGCTCTTGGCCTGCATACGGAAAGCGTGCGGATCGTCCCAATTGCGGAGAAGGATGGGATGCCGTTTGTGCTACCAACTCGGGACAGCGTTGCAGATCAGACCTATCCCTTGCAGCACACGGTGTATCTGTACTTCGATAAGGCGCCCACGGCGTCCTTGCCCGATGCGGTACGGGAATTCCTCATCTTCGTCGCGAGTCGGGAAGGAGAAGAGGTCATGCTCAAAGGCGGATTATTCCCTTTACCGAGCACACAAACGGAGAGCAGGGCTATTGCTCTCGGCGTCTCTACCGGAAATGCATCGTCAATGAATCCATAGCGCATCGGGCAGGAATGACGTTCGACACAGTAACAGGATTTTTCTAGGAGGATCTCGCATGAGCGGATGGGACGGGATGTCGTGTGCTGCCAACATGATGCTGATGGCAGTGGTTCTAGCCATATCGACCACGGTAGTCCACAAGCCTGCGCTAGCTCAGGAAGCTTCAACTGGTCAAAAACAAGTGCCTGCTCCGACCCTCCTTGCACAACAGGCTGGTCCGGAGCCACAAACGCAAGGGCCATCTCCGACGATCCAATCCTCACCGGGTGGCATCTCATTGGAAGATCTTCTCCTACAAAAGGGTACGATCACGAAGGAGGAATGGCTCCGCATTCGTGCGGGAGAGGAATATAAAGTCGTCGAACAATCACGACGATTGGACAACCTGGAGGACTGGAAGAGCAAGACCGAGGTGTTACCAATCTTACGGGATAAAGTGAATTTCGGCCTGAACGCGCTGCAATTTCTGTATGGACATGTGAATGCCAATGTCCCTGAAGGGAAAAGCCAAGACAGCTTCTCGGTTCGACGGGCCGAGATGGTGTTCTGGGGAAAACTGAGCGACTATCTGCCCCGATGGCATATGTTGATGGAGTTCCAAAGTACTGGCCTGACAAGCAGCACTCCAACTGGTAATGGCAGTGCCACCGTCGGGAGTCCGAGCGTGGCGACCTTCTTTCGCGAAGCCTATATCGATGTTCGACCGGTTCAGTCGTGGGCGCCCAACCTCAACTTCATCAGAATGGGAATTTTTCGTATGCCCTTCGGCATCTTTACGGAGACCTCCGGCGGTCTGCGGGACATCATCAGTTCGCCCTACCTGAATGGGGTGGGAAGCGGGAAAGGCAACCCCACCGGGTCCGGCGGTGCCATCGAGTTTCTTCAAGAACGCGATTATTTCGTCGACGTTCGAGGGAAGATTCTCAATCGCCTCGAGTACGTGGTCGGGATCATGAACAACAACAATTTTCAGGCAAACGGGATCGTCAGTAACACGTCCGGGATCGGTGGGGCCAATCAACCGAAGGCGGTGTACACCCGCCTCCGACTGTTTGGAGACGACGTCTCGTTTATCAGCTTTACCATGATCCAGGGAACCTCCAACAATGCCGGGACCTTCATCAATGGGCGTGGTAAGGGGCACTTTGACCGCTACGGCGTGGATTTCCGATTCAACCCTAAGTTCTTGCCTGGGTTTACGATGTACGGGGAGTACTGGCAAGGCCATGACGGTGCGAATGCAACGACCGTGGGAACTCCGGCCAATGGAGCTTGCCTTGATACGGCGGTTTGCGGCGGCTCTGGCGCGCCGGGAATGCACCGACAGACATGGTACGTGCTGGCGAAATACCTCTTCACAGAAGGACCACTTGAGAACTTTGAGCCGGTCTACATGTATGAAGAGTTCGATCCGAACACGAGAGTATCGAACGACCTCTATACCAGGCATATCGCCGGACTGACGTACTACTTTGAAAATTTCCCGCCCAAAATGCAGTCCAAAATCCAGTTCAACTATGAGTTCCGGCACCATGCGGGGAATGGACCAGGAATCAATTACGATTCAAAAACAGATCCCTTCGCCAACAATGCATTCTTCCTTCAGTGGCAGTTACGGTTCATGTAGCGTGGATGATGATTTTTTGCTCCAGCGTCGATTTGACGCTGGATGGAAGGCCGGTGTAAGGAGGTAACTGTGAAGAGTAGTGTTAGTCTCCTCATCCTCTCATGGGTACTGGTGGGCGCCTGTGCTCCTACGCATAAGGTGTTTCCCTCCAAGATGACGGATAACGTTGACCACAATTTTGATTTTTCCCGGTGGCGCATGATGACTGATGGGTCTGAATCGAAAAAGGTGCAGCTTGGCGGAAGAATTGTATCGTCACAGGCATCCGGCGGCACAGTGACCATTGTCGTAGGTCAGTTGCCGATCGTCAACCATCCGGCGTACGGACCGAAGGATAACGGGAAGAATAACGGAGATTTTGTGATTGTCTTTCAAGGGCACATCGACGAATCAGATCTCCAATCCGGGAATCGTGTGATGGTTGTAGGAACGACTCGTCCGTGGAAAGTCGTCACCGTCAATGACTACTCACGAAGTTTCCCAATCGTTGAAGCCCAATGCCTTCATTTCTGGAACACCCAGGGGCGCGAGATTGCGGACTTCCCCTTCTATGAGGCAGGATACGTGTCTCTTAGGCAAGAAACGGTTTGTGCAAAGAATGCTACTCCATAAGACAGCAAGGAATCTTCAGGATGATGCAAAGAAAACACGGTAATGTTGATTGGCACTTGTCGTCGGTCATGCTTGTGGGAGCAGGCTTATGCTTACTCACAAGCATAGCGGCTTGTAGCCTCTTTAGCCAAGGACGATCGGTGTATGATCAAGCAGGCATCCGGATCGGCTTGGAAGCGGATCCCTCGGTGCGCCCATCCGGCGAGGCCGGGCTGAATAATCACCCAATCAATCTGAGCCCGAAGAATCTCGAAGTTCTCCTTCAACCCATTTATGTCACCGGCTACAGTGGTACGATTACTGGTTTGCTAACCAAGCCGCAACCGGTACCGCTCTTTACACTCCAGGAGTTAACAACCATCACAGAGCATCTCGCCTCGGCATTTCGAGAAGCAACGCCTACAGAGCGAGTGTTCTTCTCACTGCCGAAACCAGGCGTAACCTATAGTGAGGATCGCACCGTCGGTTCTTTATTCTTTCGTGGGCCCCATCTTCATATAATCGTGACCGATCATTCGTCCATTATTCGTACGGATACCAGTGGAGGCGACTACAAGGATTTCTGGGATACCAAGGGCATGAAGCTGTGGGTGACTGGCCCAGCTCATGCTGCGGTGATCCCGGAGCTCGACGAGCCACGATGGGCGCCCTTCGAGAAGGTTCACATTTCGCTCATGGTGAATGAGCTGTTGGCTCGAAAGGAAACGACCTCGTCTGTACGTACAAAACAAGAGAGAACCGACTCACCGGCTTCCCTGCCCACAGCAACATCCCTAGAGCCCCTTCAGGGGAGTACCTCGCCGAAGGAACTGCATCGTCAAATGCGAGAACTCTCCGACACGAATCAGGAGCTGAAAGATCAGCTCGATGAACAGAACAAGCGGATGGAACAGTTACAAAAACAGGTTGAGCAATTACAGCGAGAGATGCCCGATTCGAATCTCAAGGGTCAGCCATAACAAGGTTGCTCCCTCCTTCAAGAATGTTTGAGGGTTATCATCGAGGTACTTGAGAGTCTCAACGTCTGCCTCCAAGTGTGCTCGACCATTGAGGCGTGACACTGACCCTGCCAAGCTCGACACATCGCCAGATGACACCGCCTTCTTTTGAGTACGAATCGGAGTGGATCAACTCATTGAGGGTAGACTAAGAAGATTTTGAGGGTCCCGAGACCCCTGACTGCTGCCTGTGTCAGCGGTATGCCGGATAGAGGGACAGCGATGATCTTGCCGGTCGTTCGAAATGGATCTCAGCTGAGATCGATCACTTCACTCAATCTTTATTCTCCGGCTTGCAGGTCTATCTAGATCTTGTCACTCCCGGCTACACTCTGCTATGGTGCAGATCTGTTCGTCACCAATTGCAATTGGACATCGCTGAATGGTCTGGGACCCGAAAGATCCTTGGGGTAAGAAGCCTGATCCGCTTGAGGACGCGCTTAAGCAGGCGCAGTCTCAGCTCAAAGACCTCTTCCCTCCTGGTGGGTTGAAAAGTCTATTGCCGTCCGGCGGAGTCTTGAATCTTGTCATCGCCGCCGCAGTCATCTTGTTCATCTGGCAGGCGGTGTTTATCGTCGCACCGGACGAAGAAGGCGTCGTCAAGCGATTTGGTGTGCCGGTTCGGACCGTCGAGCCAGGTCCCCACTTCAAAATCCCTTTTGCGGAAACCGTCCTCCAACCAAAGGTTGCAAAACTCTACCGTGTCGAAGTCGGCTTCCGCACCAGTCAGCAGGGTCGCCAGCAAATGGTACCCCAAGAAGCCTTGATGTTGACCGGTGATATGAACATCCTGGCAATCGAGTTTATCGTTCAGTACAAGATCAAGGAAGCCGGTGAATTCCTGTTCAATGTCGCGGATATCCATGAGACCATCGGCAAGGCGGCGGAAGCCTCCATGCGGGAAGTGGTGGGGAAAAGTAAGATCGACGAAGCCTTGACCACCGGCAAAGCCGAGATTCAGCAGGGCACAATGACGTTGCTGCAAACGATTCTGGATCAGTACCAATCCGGTGTGCAGATTGCCGCCGTGCAACTGCAAGATGTTGATCCGCCGGAGGCGGTCGCCGCTGCGTTCAAGGACGTGACGAACGCCAAGGAAGACCGGGAAAAGCTCATCAATCAAGCTCAGGGATATCGCAACGACATCATCCCGAAAGCAAAAGGTGAAGCCGCAGAACTCGTCAACCGCGCCAAGGGATTTGCACAGGCCCGCATGAATCGAGCGCAAGGTGAGGCCAATCGCTTCCTAGCCACGTTAAAAGAGTACAACCAATCGAAAGATGTCATCAGTAAGCGGATCTATATCGAGACCTTGGAGGAAATCCTCCCCAATATGGAAAAGATCATCATCGATGGGAAAGGGGGCGAGCGCTTGCTTCCGTATCTCCCGTTGGATCGCCGCTCAAAGCCGACATCAGTCAATGGGGCTAAGGCCATCTCACAGCCAGAAAGTGAAGAATCTCGTCCAGAACCGTCTCCCGCACTCAAACCCAGAGGGACTCGGCCATGACCAAGCAGGGATTGGCACTGACGCTCCTAGCCGTGATCATCGCGTTATTCGTCCTTGGGGCTTCTCCGCTCTTCGTCGTGGACGTCATCCAGACCGCGATCGTCGTCCAGCTCGGGAAACCCGTTCGAAACATCACCGAACCGGGGCTCTACATGAAGATCCCCTTCGTTCAAGAGGTCACCTACTTCGACAAACGCCTGCTGGATTATGATTCGAACGCCCAGGACGTCATTACATCTGACAAGAAGACCTTGCTCCTCGATAACTTCGCGAAGTGGCGGATCACGGATCCCCTGAAAGTCTACCAAGCATTCCAAAGCCAGCGCGGTGCACTGCAACGGTTACACGATATCATCTATTCTGAGCTACGCGTTGAGGTCGGTCGGCACGAATTGCTCGAGATCGTGTCGAGCACGAGAGCGGACATCATGAAAGTGGTCACTGAACGGGCAAAAGAAAAAGCCGCAGTGTACGGTATCGATATTCAGGATGTGCGGATCAAGCGAGCTGATTTGCCGGAACAGAACGAGAAAGCTGTCTTCGCGCGCATGCAAGCGGAGCGCGAACGCCAGGCCAAACAGTATCGCGCGGAAGGCGCAGAGGAAGCGCAGAAGATTCGGTCGGAAGCGGAAAAGGACCGAGAAATTATCCTTGCCCAAGCCTATAAAGAGTCCGAGGAACTTCGTGGAGGCGGTGACGCCAAAGCGTTTCGGATCTACGCCGACGCCTACCGACAGGACCAGAAATTTTTCGAGTTCACACGCTCGATGGAAGCCTACAAGAGTGCGTTCAAAGACGGCTCTACATTGGTGATGAGCCCGGATTCGGAATTCTTCCGGTACTTAAAACAGCGTTAAGCTGTTTACGAAAGTCCTACGATTTTTCCACTGGTTGAATCGATGTTGATCCGCTCTCCGGCCGGCTTCTTCGGCAACCCAGGCATCAACTGAATCCCTGAACAAACGGCCGTTACAAATCCGGCTCCAGCCAGAATTCTGAGTTCTTTGATGGGGACGATAAATCCCGTTGGTCTCCCCTTGAGCGCTGCATCATGCGAGAGCGAGAGAGGCGTCTTAGCCATACAGACGGGCAAGTTGCCATACCCTAAGGCTTCGGCCGTCTCTATTTGGCGCTCAGCTTCCGGCTCGAAGTGAACTCCCGCCGCTCCATACATTCTTGTGGCAATCGTTTCAATCTTTTTCTTGATTCGCCAGGACAGGTCATAGAGATGCCTGAACTGCCCTGGCGTTTGGACTGCTTTCGCCACAGCGGCCGCAAGTTGCTCTGAGCCCTTACCTCCATGCGCCCAATGCGTTGAGACAGCTGCATCCACCGCTCCCGTTTTTATTGACTGTTCGCACACCCAGTCTAGTTCGTCCTGTGGATCATCCTTGAACGCATTCACCGCGACAACCACTGGCACTCCATGTGCCCGTACGTTAGCCACGTGTTGTTCCAGATTGGCGATGCCCTTTGATAAGGCTTCCTGGTTCGGCCCCGTCAGACTTGTGGGCAAGGGTACACCGGCTTTTTCCACACCTCCCCCACCATGAAGTTTCAACGCCCGTAGCGTCGCAACGACTACCGCCACCGCCGGTGTATACCCCGAGACCCGGCACTTAATGTTGAAAAACTTCTCCGCACCAAGATCGCTCCCGAACCCCGCTTCCGTCACAACGAAATCAGCACATCTCAGCGCAATTGCGTCGGAAATCACCGAGCAATTACCGTGAGCGATATTTCCAAAGGGGCCTGTATGCACAAACGCCGGAGTCCCTTCTAAGGTTTGAACTAAATTCGGCTTCAACGCGTCTTTCAGCAGAACCGCCATCGCCCCTACACACTCAAGCTCTTCGGCCCTGACCGGCTTTCCAGACGTCGTCAGTCCAACGACGATGCGACTGAGACGCTCTTGGAGATCCCGCTGATCCTTTGCCAAGGCCAAGATCGCCATGATCTCGGATGCCTCGGTAATGACAAATTGGCCTTGGCGTGCGCCTGTCCCCTCTCCTAGGACAATCTCCCGAAGTGCCCGATCATTGACATTCAACGTTCGCGGCCAGGTGATCTTCCGTGGATCGATCGAAAGCCGGTTCCCATGAAACAGGTGATTGTCCACAAACGCAGAGAGCAGATTATGACTGGCGGCTACCGCATGGGCGTCTCCGGTCAAGTGAAGGTTGATCTCCTCCATCGGAATGACTTGGGCTTGCCCGCCACCGGTGCCACCGCCCTTCACTCCAAACACCGGACCGAGCGAGGGCTGTCGCAGCGTGAGAACAGCGCGATGCCCGAGCCGGACTAACCCCATAGCCAGACCGATCGACGTCGTCGTTTTTCCCTCGCCGAGAGGCGTAGGATTAATCGCCGTGACAAGAACGTAATGTCCTTTGGGTGCAGTGTTGAGACGAGTCAAAATCTCCGGTGAAACCTTTGCCTTATCCCGCCCATAACAGGTCAGTTCTTCGGCACGGATCCCCAGTTGGGTCGCAATGTCGAGAATGGGACGAGGGGTTACAGATTGCGAGATTTCTAGGTCGGTCAAGACACACTCACTTCAACTTGAGCCCGGGCATACAAGGCCGGACTATACCACTGTCCGTTGAGTTATAAAGGGTAGGGTCAGGCCAAAATGACTTGGCTCACTACTAATGATAAGTGGGCAACCGACAGAAAGATGATGAGGCAGGCTTCGTAAGCCCTAAGCCCACCGCTACTCTAAGATGTATTTGGTCGGATCAAGCGCCTGGCCGTTTAGCTTCACCATATAGTGCAGGTGAGGACCTGTCGACAAACCTGAACTACCGACCAACGCAATGACATCGCCACGATCGACTCTCTGACCTTCTTTCACTAAGCCCTTGGCCAAATGCCCATAGAGTGTTTCAATTCCGAACCCATGGTCAACGCGGACCAGGTTCCCGAGTTTCGGATCATAGCCTACTGAAGTCACCCGGCCTTGTGCTGGTGCGCGAACCGGAGTATTGGGAGCCGCCCCAATATCCAAGCCATCATGCCACGCCGGCTTCTCGGTGAAGGGAGAAACGCGAGGGCCAAACCCTGATGTCACCCACCCCTTTACCGGCCAAATAGAAGGTGTCGAAGCCCATCGAGAGGAGCGTTGTTCCGCAGCATCTGATAACTCAGACAAGATGCGCTCTTGGGTTGTCGTAGCTTTTGAGAGCCATTCCAGGCCATCCTTCACTGCGGCAACCGCTTCAAGATGATCTTTGGACGGATCAATGACAACAGCAGAATCCTGGGTAGATTTCTCTCCGCTACCCTTGGAGCTTCCCGGACTTGCTGAACCCGCACTCACATTCCCATTGGGGCCGGGCATGATCCCTCCTTCAAGAAGGGGAACTTCCTCGCCACCTCGGCCGTTCACCATATCGCCTGACTTCGGAACCTCTATCCCCAGCATGACCCGAAGTCGTTGATTGACCTCGTTCATGGCCCCAATTCGCTTCTTCAGATCATCAATAGCTGTCGTGAACGCCGCAGTCTGCTCACGCGCACTCATTGCTTCACTGCGGAACGCCGACAGTTCCCATACCTCTCCCGTCCTCACAACATAGTGGGATACCACGAGCAGATCGGCAACAACAATGAGGCCGATACAGATCAGCAGCGCCCGGAGAAGCTTTTTTGAAAAGCTGAATCGTAGTGGCTTTGCCGTGGACCCTCGAAAAACGACAACCGTATAGGTCCCGCCGTCTTGATTTGCTGTCTGAGCCATAATGATCGCCCCCCTGCCAATTGATCCCGGTAGATTGACCCGGTCAAGACCGCCACGTTACCGATTTCTCTTCCTCTCGGTCAACCCCCCCTAAAATGCGGTATGCTCCTGAAGCCATCTCCCCCCATGAGCTAGGATACCTCATTCCGAACCCAGTCAAGGTAGGGCTGAAATCCATGCGTAACAGAAATCGCTATAATTTCAGGTACTTTATACGAGTGAACTTTCAGAATCGTCTCTTGAAGAGGCAGGACTTTATCGGACGTTGTTTTCATAAAGATAAGCGTTTCCTGATCGTTCACTATCTTTCCTTCCCACCAGTAAGTTGACTGAACTGTGGGAATGGTTGACGCACAAGCCGCGAGGCGAGATTTTACCACCAGGTCGGCAATTTTTCCTGCTTCCTCTTGATTCGCCGCGCTCACCATGACGACGACAACCGTCTGGCTCAATTCGTCACTCATAGGCCGCCAGGATACCTAACCGATCCTCGTACATTCAACGGTCTCGATACTTGTCTCCCTCATCGCGTGGAAACCATGAAAAATCATATGTCCAGCTCTCCAGTGAGCAAATTCTATGCCCTATCATTGAAGTGGCAAGCTTTGCCTCGCTTGCACTTTCAATGGCTTATGGGGTCGGAATCGTTAAGAGTTGGGAAATTTCATCCTATCACTGCAGAAGAAACAACACAGTCAACCAATTTTTGTGAAACTCTGTTCAAAACTGACCCTTGTAGGTTTCCTAAGCAAGCTACACAATTAGAGCTACATTTTACCTTTACCTTCTTCCCATTCGTGCTAACTCTTCAAAGTAACAGGCAAATGCTTTCATGCCGCCCGAAGCTTGACCCCAGTCAAAATATTCATTAGGTGCATGATAGCCATGTTCCGGCAAGCTTAACCCCATGAATAGGATTGGAACCTTCCACGTATTCTGCATCGTGACGACCGCACCGATTGATCCCCCCTCTCGTACAAAGGCCGGTTCTTTTCCGAATCCCGCTTTCACGGCCCGCTTCACACAATCCACATAAGGCCCGGCAAAGCTCCCCTTAAATGGGTGGAGCATCCCTTCTCGCTCTACCTTGATGGTCGGATTGATCCTGGCGACGTGATTCTTGAAGAGGACAAACACACGTTCAGGGACCTGGTTTGGAACCAGGCGCATGCTTATCTTAAGTTCGGCATGGCCAGGCACGACGGTCTTCACTCCCTGTCCATGATAGCCGCCGCTGAGGCCATGAATTTCGAACGTCGGCGAAGCCCAAATCCGCCGCAGGACATCGGCAGGATCCTGAACCCGTAACGATCGGAAGCCATAGGCTTCCTTGAAATCCTTGACCCGGAAACCTGATTTCAGGAAGCTCTTGATCTCGGCCTTCGTGGGTTCAACTACATCATCATAGAAGCCGGGAACCTTCACTCTCCCGGTTCTCGCGTCAAGACAGGCGTGTGCAACCTCAATCAACTCGGCCAGCGGGTTCCGAGCCGCCCCCCCGGTCACACCGGAATGTGCATCCTTTTCTCCAGTGCGCAAAACCAGGCGTGCGCCGAGCAGGCCACGCAAACCATAGGGAACCGCAGGCCGCCCCTTGGCGAGCCAGATCGTATCCGACACAATCACCGAGTCCGGTCTCGGGATCGCCGTACGATCCTTGAGCCCCGCCCGAAAATGCGGGCTGCCGATCTCTTCCTCAAGCTCCCATAAAAACCGAATATTGATCGGCACCCCTTGCTCGATCGCATATCTGGCACCGAACAACGCCGTCAGGGCCGGCCCCTTATCATCAGTTGCCCCTCGGCCATGGTAGATCCCGTGATCATTCCGAAACGCAAAGGGAGCCTGTTTCCACTCAGGCTCTTGCGCAGGTTGCACATCCAGGTGATTGTAGATCGTGACAGTCGGATACTCAGTCCCCACGGTCCAGCCGCCCGAAACAATAGGGGCTCCACCGGTCTCGACGATGTGCGGATCGGCTCCTAAATCGCCGAGATATTGTTTTGCGAGTTCGGCCATACGCCGCATATCACCCGCACGAGACGAATCCATACTGATCGACGGCACTTCCACCATCTGGCCCAAAAGATCCTCGAACCTCGGCCGTGTCTCCGTGATAAAGGCCCGCAATCGTTGTTCATGTCCCATACCCATGCTCCTCCTGGTTCAACGAGGCCGGATTATAACGAGGCGGGTGCCTAAGAGAAAGCCGCTGCGGGTCTCACACAAAGAACGTGTTAGAATGACACCCAATCCCAAGCAGTTTTTACTCATGATTCGTCGTCCAACTCGCTGCCTTTACTACTTCGCGCTCTCTGTCTCCATCATGTCCTCGATCCTAGTCTGGGCCGAGGAACCCACCAGCATCCAACAGATTCTTGAAGCGCCGAAGATCTATCATCTTCGCCATGTGACCGTGCGAGGCATCGTCCGAGATGTGCAACCACTGGCCCCTTATCCCCTCGCGAATGGGGATTCCTGTTATGGCGCCTACCTCTTTCGTCTGGAAGAGGACGAGGCAACCCTCTCAATGGCCGTCTTGGGGATCTGTGGCAGACCGGTCGTCCGTGACCCTGAGGTCGAAGACGGTGATCGGGTCGAAGTTGGAGTCACGATTCAAGCACCGAGTCACGGGGGAACGGTTTTGAGCTTCAAGGGCCCCAAAACGGTGACCGACGAAGAGGCGGTCCTACAGGCAGTCGTAGATCGAATTCTTCCCATCGTCGAGTAAGATTGCTCGTCAACGAATGACGTACGACCGACGTAGGGAGCGTTGACGTGGTAAGGAACGGCCCGGCACTCTCATAATGATACTCCATCAAGAAGCAGGCACGAGAACCCACTAATGCACAGAGCCAACATCATCTTGATACTGACACTTCTCATCTCGACAGGGTGCGCGAGCAGCCAGGGGTTCGATCGAACAGCAATGGGCAAACGACTTCATATCGCCTCTGTCGAAGGCCAAGAAAACCACTCCGTCTCGCATCAACGCACGCGCCCCTCCCCGCCGTTTCGCCTGGGAATCTTTTTTGCCGAGCATCATGCTCTCAACACACCATCCATCAGGAAGATCGAGTGGCTGAGCGCCGATCGCGATCAGCTCCTCCGCGAGCTTGCACCGCTACGAGATGAACAGCTCCTTGCGGACATGTTCGTACTGACGGATATCAGATTACGCGGTGATGACATCAAAGAAATCAGACAAGCGGGGGCCCGGTTCGGAGCAGACATCGTGCTCATCATTGATGGAATCGCGGCCATCGACCGGTACAACAACCGTCTTGCCTGGTTGTACCCGACCCTCCTCGGGGCCTATCTCGTTCCTGGCACCGAAAGCGATGCTCTCGTGATGGCCACAGGAAGCCTGTGGGCTGTTCACTCCGACTGGCACACTCTTATCCAGCCTGTCGAAGAACGATCGAAGACGGTGGGAGCAGCGGCCTTCGTCGAGGATGCCGTGGCACTCCAAGATGCGAAACAATTGGCTATTCATGCCCTCAGCAAACGCATCGCCGATCAGCTTCGCCTCCTTATAGAACCTACCGCTCGGACAAATTCTCCGCACGGAGAATAGATTCTCAAAACTTGACAATGAAGTCGGTGATGAACGCAAACTGGTCTTTTCGGGTGCCGTTATCGTATGGAGTCACATGACTCCAACTATGGTCATAGCGGATTTCCGGTCGCACGATGAGTTCATTGGAGAGCCAATGCGACCATCCGAGCGTGTGACTGGTATAGACCGTCTTAAAGCCGCTTCGTTGCCCTTTCAAGTCGGCAAAGATATCGTTACGGATCGTCATATAATCTTTTTCCGATAACTTGATCTGAAAGTAATTCACACCGCCGATTGAATCCGACAAACCTGGGATGATCGGGCCGCAACCTCCGCCCGTCGCGAACCGTCGCGTGGCTCCCAAAATGCAGGTTCCACCTTTGGCCGCATCGAATTGATAGGCATAGTAGGCCTCGGTCATCATGTGAAACGTCTCGTTGAATCGATGCGACCACACGCCGACCATGTGCTGGAGATTGTCGTGTCCATTCGTATATTTACCACCACCTACGGAATTTGCACCAAGCCAGATCGCGTTCTTGTTATCGGTGGATAGCCACTTGACCATAACATGGGCGTTGGGCTGAGCTGAGCCGGACCACACCGCCATATCGTTCCCTCCGTGCACCCCGAGATCGATCGTCCACTGCGGGTTGATTCGAATCGTGGCCAGGATGCCCATGAACGTAAAGGGGTCATACGTAAACATAACCGAATGGGTGACGAGATAGTTGTTGGGCGCCAACTGCGCCTCGATATCGGCCGGTGACATGAACCGGCCGATCTTCAGGACCATTCCTTCCGCCACCCACGGAACATACAGCTGCCCATAGAACTCCATCGGATCGTATCCATAGAGCTGATTGCGATCGAGCAATTGATTCCCAAAGATTCCTTTTGCCGCAGTATAGCGATAATCCGTTCCGTATAAATTAGTGAAGCGAAAGCCCCAATCGAGTTGACTCGTTTGCGCGGTATCGAGACCACGTTCGATGGTGAACACAGCTTGAGATAGCCGCGCGCTGTTGGGGGCAATGGCGTACGTCAAAGGGATGTTCGTATCGCGGGATGTGCTCGCATTGAAGGACGGAACGATCCAACCATAGACATTGATCCTCGATGTTCTCAGCGCCGTCCCAAGGCTGGTATCGGGCAACGCCCTCATGAGAGGCAGGTTGTTCGGAGTCGTATCCGGAATACCGATAGCAGGCCCGACATGTTCGGACATCGGAAACGGAGGAGCGCTAAACGGCGCGGGAGGTAGCCGGCGCATCGGCTCTGGACCAGCGGCTTCTGGTGCAGCGGTCCCCTTGATCCCTTCAATGTAGGCTCCAACAAATCGTCCGAGAAAATTCCTGGGTGCCGTTTCACGGCCGGCACGGACTTCGGCCCGATCCACGGAAACATCCAATTGACGATCTGTATGCTGTCCGTTTTGTGCGTAGGCCAAAACGGGAAGGCATCCGATGAGGATGCCGATAAATACACTCCATCGTCTCACCCTATCACCCTGCCTCGATCCGTTGAACCATGTCTCATGATGCGAGAATCATTTGGATATACAAAACAGAATCTCTCGGAAGCCTTTTTAATCTTGCTACCCTACCGCATGAATAGGTGTTTTGGAAGCGTGAAGTACCTGGTTTATGAACTGAAACTCTGTTAAAGAACCCTAAGAGAAGAGGGATCGCTATTCCGAAAGCCGGTGATAGTGATGCAACAAGAGGGTGCCACCCCAGAGGAAGGAAGCGAGCATCAGAAATATTCCAAGATTGTAGGTCAGGTGAGCGAAGCGATGGTCCCACTCCAACAAGTCCAGCATCGTCAGGATGTTGTTCCAGTCATGCCCATCGGTTTCTTTACCAGTCACTCCTCCAATGAGCATGAGATCAAGCGCTCGTGCATCGTTGATGTACGGCGCGATATCCATCAGGCTCTCTGCCATCCACCAGAGGGCCACGGCTGCCCCAAACGGATCACGAGTCTTCATCAAGAATGCCCCGAGACAGATCATCGGCATAAGAATCTGCCCAAGCGTTCCCCCAAGAATCGTCATGAAGCGACCGAAGGGGATGAAGAGAATGTGGCCGGCTTCATGAAAAGGCAGATTGACCAGGTGAAGAAACGACTCACCGGTGTAATTGGTCTCGAGCGGTGTGACGATAAAAATCCATCCCCACCAAACCAATGCCACAAACACCGCAGCTCGACCATAGAACGTCAAGGATTCAGTCGTCGTATCTGTTTCAAACAGCCACTGCTTGGCTGTGACAAACCACCAGGACTCGGTACATGCCGACCGGGATGACAAAAGACGTGCCCTGGCCACCGGTGGCTTATACTTGGCAAAAATAATCCCGCAACGGACACATTCCTCCGCACCATCAGACCGATGCGCCTGACACTTCGGACAGTGCGTCGTGTATACCTCGCTCGTGAGCATGCCCTCACTCTAAAAGTGAGAGATGAATCGGACAAGGAAATCTCAAGAATGGAGCAGTGATCAGCGGGAGAGAATGCATCGTCGACAGTGAATGAGCTGCTGCATTGACGGAAAAAGAGACCGGAGGGCCGAAACACGCAAGTGGCTCGATGCACGGAACGGTCGATGAGCAACCCGACCGACGAAGGAAGTAGCACAAGTATAGCCGACGGATGGTGGTGAGCATGCAGGCCAAAAAGACCTCGAACAATCAAGTCACGTTGCCCAAGAAAGCCTTGCATGAAATTCCAGACACGGATTATTTCGATATCACCACGAAGGACGGGGTGCTGATCCTCAAACCCGTCACCGTGACAGAAACAGGCTCTCGATTGGCCGCCATACGGCGGAAGATCAAAGATCTTGGCATTGAGCCATAAGACGAATACATTCGCGTACTGACCTATCTCAAGTTTGACTCACACCTATTGAGATCCGACGGGTGATCGAAGAGGAACTGCTCCCGTTTATCGAATCAGTCAAAGTCATCTGAAGAACACGCTCGTTGCTGAACGAATGGAACTCCTACAGAGCATCGAGAGGATTTTAGATGAATACAGCGAGTTAGTTGATTTGCTTGCCAAAAGAGCTATTGGCAAGTGACCTATCTCTTCTTTGCGCATACCCGTCTATCCAGACTCCATCTCAACCGTATCCATCTGGATACTCTCGTTATCCAAATGGATTCACTTTCCCTACACTCGCCTTCTCACGAAATCCCTAACACTTTGAAATCCAAACTTCTTCTTGCTGAATCATTGTGGCCTACTCCTTGCTTTCATGAGAGAACACATGACGTACCTGTCCAGAGAGGAGCCAGTATGAAAAAGTCACCATTGCTCACAGCGTTCCTGCTGATATCGATAACCGGTTGTTCCATGCCCACCGTATTTGTGCCAGGCATTCCTCACAACCCTCCGGTGAAGGAAGTCCGGTGGCTCGAGCAGAACTGGTCGGACGACGAACGGTTCTGGTTTCATCATGTTTCGCAAGGCACCTCGACTCTGCCGGTTCCATACAACTGGTTCTTGGCGCTGGAGCAACCAGAGTTGTCACCGTTGAGCACTCCCGGGCTACTCTCGGATTCCAATTACTTGAGTCGATACGGCTTTATTCCCAGTCCCAAGCGGACGGGAACCGGTATTGCGTCTCAAGGCAACCACCTCTTGTTTGTCGGCAACCCTGACGGTCTGCCGGTCGGGTTCAGCAAATTACCCGCTGCTCCAGACCCTGTCACCGGCACTATGCAACCCGACCAACTTGGATTTACCTGTGCCGCCTGTCATACGGGACAGATCGAGTATCGCGGTGCGAGCCTCCGCATCGACGGCGCGCCCGCGATCACCGATCTCGGCAAGTTTCGCAATGCGCTTGGGCTAACATTAGCCCAGACAGACGCCGTTCCTGGACGCTTTGGGCGATTTGCCGAGCGAGTCCTTGGTGAAGGCCATACGACAGAACAAGCTGCTCAACTACAAGGCCAACTGAAAGCCCTGCTCGCCCGCATCCAACAGTTGAAGGCGATCACGGATACCGTGGCCGATCAGAATGTCGAAGAAGGGTTTGCGCGTCTGGATGCGATCAATCGAATCGGTACCCAGGTCTTCTTTACCGATTTACTGGGTGCTCCAGGGTTCGATGCCAGGGTGAATTTGACGGGCAACAATGCGCCGGTGAACTTCCCACCCATTTGGGATACGTACTGGTTTACCTGGGTTGAATATGATGCCTCGATTTTGCAACCGATGTTCCGTAACGCTGGTGAAGCGTTGGGCGTCGGCGCCAAGATCAATCTTGTCAACCCTACACGACCGCTGTACACATCCACCGTAGGAATTCAGGAATTGTACGACATCGAAGAGTTACTGGCTGGGAAAAATCCGCATTCCGGCACACCCAGCTTCAAAGGCCTTCGCTCACCGGCCTGGCCCGAAGATATTCTTGGGAAGATTGATCAAGAACGGAAGGAGCGCGGCCGAGCTCTGTATGGAGAGTTGTGCCAGAGCTGCCATCTGGCTCCTGTGAATGAAGCCGCCTTCTGGATGGATCGACGCTGGCAGCAGCCAAACAGCGCCGGCGAGCGGTATCTCAATTTGGTCGAAGTTCCGGTGACAGAGATTGGAACTGATCCGGGACAAGCGAGCATTTTGGGACAACGGAAGATCACCCTTCCGTCATATCTCGGTATTCCTGGAACCCCCAAAGACAATGGCACGCTTGTCGAGGGAACATTTGGCCAAGTTCTGGCAGCAGCGGTCGATAAGGCGACCACCGCCTGGTATGACGAACACCACATCACACCTGCCGATCGCGATCGAATGAACGGCTACCGACCCAATCTCCTCCAAACGAAGAACATTTATAAAGCTCGCCCCCTGAACGGAATGTGGGCAACCGCGCCCTTTCTCCATAACGGCTCGGTGCCAACAATGTATGCCCTGCTCTCGCCCGTTGCAGAACGCCCAACAACCTTCTGCTTAGGCGATCGAGAATATGACCCGACACGAATGGGGTATCGCACAGAGTGCGCAGCAGGAACCTTCCGATTCGATACCTCTATTCCAGGCAACCTTCACACAGGTCACGAATTTAGGAACGGACCAGCCGGGAAAGGTGTCATTGGGCGAGCACTCAGCCATCAGGAGCGGCAGGATCTGATCGAGTTCCTCAAGAGCCTGTAGGAAGATCAAGGGAACCGTCAGCAACCATGGTGGGCTATGTCTGAGCGGCTAGGAGTCTACCGAAAAGCTCGCGGTCCACATCAGCCGCAGTTAAAGTCTGACAGAAAGACGTACGACACCCTACGCTCCAGGCTGCTCAAAAAGACCGCCGTTCTCACCAGCCTACCACTGCGCGCCAAGACGCGCATTGCACCGAACAGGCCGCAGCGTGTGACTACATTGAGACCGCGAGCGAGGCGAGAACGAAGCTGGAAGACTTACCAGTCAGTGGAGTGAAAACGGCACCGGCACAAAGGTGAGCACAAAGACAGTCAGCGCGATCCATCCGACGATCGTCCGCTTGCGGCCCAACGACACAAACAGAGAGAACTATGGGGTCACATCTTGTTTTGTGTATTTGACTCTTCGCCACGCACGCTAGCCGTTGAGCCGATAACAAGTCCTGGTCGCATTGGTCTTGAGCATCACTACACTGTTGGGCTAATCGAGGGATTAGACAAGCCAATCGCAAGAGCGACGCAGATGGAGACGGAACAGCGTGACGTTGAAGGCGCCTTCAGCTGCATAGCTTATTCTGGGAATCTTGCCTGACTCATGAGGATGCTGAGGCTCAGCATCCTGGCGAGTTCCCCCACATCATTGCTCAACCTCAAAGCCAATGCTATAGTGTGTTCAGTGATGTTCTCTGAATGGAACTGATTAGGTCTAACTTCTATGAAGACAGAACTGCTCCGGCGCATCACCATCAACCCAGGCCAATGCGGAGGCCGTCCTTGCATTCGCGGTATGCGTATTCGTGTCCAAGATATCCTGGACATGCTGGCGGCAGGAACGTCTGAAGAAGAGATCCTCGGTGACTACCCATACTTGGAGCTTGACGACATCCGAGCCGCGATGACCTACGCTGCCGCCTACCTGAACCACACAATTGTGCCGGTTCAGACCCGATGAAATTTCTCGTGGATGCGAATCTTCCTCCAGGTCTTGCCGCTTGGTTTCGCGAGCGTGACCACGAAGCAATCCACGTCAACGATCAGCCTGGCTTAGCATTCGACGATCGCGGTATTTTTGAGTTTGCTCGTCAGAATGGATTCGCCATCGTAACGAAAGACGAAGACTTTGCTCCTCTCGCAACGCTCGGTGAAAGGCCAGCTCCGGTCGTATGGGTGCGGATCGGCAATGCCACGAACGCGGAACTCCGATACCGACTGGAACCGATTTTCAGTGAGATTGTACATCGTCTTGGGGCCGGAGAAGCTCTCATCGAAGTCGTCTGATACCTCGCGCCAGTCTGAAACGCTAGAGCCCGCCCTTCTGTTTCTAGACCTAAGACCTGCTCCACTGATGAACACTACTATCCTGTCAGCTCAGAACCGCTGTCCTGAGCTGTCACTAGTCGCGTATACCCTTAAAATAGGAACAGAGTGATCAGTTTCGTGTAGGATCCTGTCAAAAAGCAGACAGCCAAATTAAAAGCATGGTGCAGACGTACGAATCGAAGACAACGAAACGCCTAATGTAAGGAAAACGGCACCGGTACAAAGGTGAGCACGAAGACAGCCAGCGCGATCCATCCGACGATCGTCCGATTACGGCCCAACGGCACATAGGGATCCATGACCGGTGGATGGCCGAGGCCCCAGAACCCCGCCATGAAGGCCCAGAGCAACCAGCCTGGCCAGCCGACAAATCCCAAGACCAATAATATTGGGACAAAGACCATCGCCATGATTCGTTGTCGTCGGCCCCAAAGAGCATAGGCCACATGGCCACCGTCGAGTTGACCGATCGGCAAAAGATTGAGTGACGTCACAAAGAGCCCGAACCAGGCGGCAAAGCCGATCGGATGAAGCACCACATCGGCTTCCGGCGGGAGGGGCCCGATCACCAGCCAGGACAGGAACTGCAACAGCAACGGTTCACCCAATTGCAATCCCAACGTAGCGGTTCGATCGACCACGGTGGAGAGATTCAGGCCGACGATCAACGCCACGACGGCAACCACAAATCCTGCCAAAGGACCAGCCACGCCGATATCGAACAGTGCACGTCGGCTCAGAATCGGACCCCGCATACGAATGATGGCGCCGAAGGTTCCGATAAAATACGGTGGCCCGGGAATGAACAGTGGTAGAGAAGCGGGGACTCTGTGGATCTTGGATAGCACATAATGTCCCAGCTCGTGCGTGGTGAGGATAAAGAGCAAGGCACCGGCGAACGGGATGCCCCGCCAAAGCATCTCAGGAGACGTCAGGAGAAAATTCAAGGGGCCGCGCGCCGGGCCATTGTAGGTTTGGTAGGCTCCAGCCCACAACGTCGTAAAGACCGTGAGGAGAAAGAGAACGATCGGCAAGGTCCACTTGGAGAAAAACGACGGCGGAACCTCATCTTCCTCCTCCGTGATATCGATGATCTGTGGCGGGGGTTGCGCCTCCACATCAAGAACGTTTTTGTCTTCACGATCTCGATGTTCCTCTCGCCCCAAGCCATCCATGTTAATTCTGGTTAGGGAAGCGCGGCAAACGGATTATGTTCGAGTTCTTCTTCAACCGTCGTGGCAGGGCCATGTCCTGGAAGAAGACGATAGTCCGGCGAGAGTGTCAACACACGGTGGGTGACTGAACTGAGGTGTGATGGGTACAACTCTTTAGGATTGGACCGCCCAATCGATCCGGCAAAGAGAGTATCTCCCACAAAACAGACCGGCACCTGTGCATCATCCGCACAGTAACAGATCCCTCCCGGCGTATGCCCGGGCGTCGGCATACATCGGAGCGTGCGACGGCCGACCCTGACAGACAGACCGTCGCTCGGAACCACCAGCAACTCCCGCCGTGGTCGCCAACCGAGGAGTTCTACATCCTCTGGTCCGAGGTAGACGGGAACCTCATAACGGTCAAGAATCTGCTCAATCCCATCCGCATGATCCGCATGACCATGGGTTAAACAAATGCCCAGAAGTCTCAACCCACGACGACGAAGCTGATCCAGCATGACCGGCGCATTATAGGCCGTATCCACCAGGACGGCTTCATCTTCATCATGCAGGATATATCCTTGCACACCATACCCATTGATGGCCCCCTGCACCAGCTCTACCCAGAACGGCATCTGTTGGGCAACCGGCTCCCACTTATCGATCGCGATCCGCTCCAGCGGCTCCGCTCGCAGGCCTAAGGCCTTTGCCAGCGCTCGCACCTCCGCACGATCTTTCGGTCGATCCCCTCGTTCCAACGCCGTAATATCGCCGCCCGGCAACCCGGTCATTCGGGCCAGATCACTGACCGACAAACCTTGGCCAGCACGCGACTTCTTCAGAATGTCACACAAATCATCTTCGAGCGGCATGAATCAACGATGAGCAGTGCGCTCTTCCTCCTTCATCCTACGAGCGGCGGCGAGGCTGCGCATCCCGTCACCCTTCCGGACTCAGCTTGATTTCCTTCACGTCTCCAAAAGTCGACAGGGCTTTCGGCAAGGCCTCGCCTGATCCGACCGCGACAATCTTCAACCGATCCGGGCGCAAATGCCTCTTGGCCGCGGCCTGAACCTGCTCTTTGGTCAACGACACGACCTTGGCGCGCAGCTGCTGCAGGAAGTCCTTCGGCAACCCATCATACTCCAACTCGACCAGCCGGCTGACAATCGCCGAAGGACTGGCGAAGGAAAACACGAACGAGTTCACATAGGCTTCCTTGGCCTCGGCCAGTTCCGTATCGGTTACCGGCTCCGCGCGTATGCGCTCGATATTCGCGACAAACCGCTCGATCACTTCCTGCGTCGAGGTCAGTTTGGTTTCCGCCCGCATCAGCCAGACCCCTTGATCATGTGTCCCTGTATTAAGACGGCTACCGACGGAGTAGGCCAGCCCCCGTTTCGTTCGCACATCGTTGAACAGTCGGCTACGAAACGAGCTCCCTCCTAATATGTCGTTGGCGATCGCCAAAGCGACATAATCGGGATCATTCTCCTTGATCGAGAGATGTCCTACTCGAAGATGGGTCTGCGACGTGTCTTTACTAACGAATCTGACCGCTGGTCTGGACAGCTCCGCTTCCGGCACATCGGCAATCCTCAATTCCGGCACCGTCCCCTTTTCCCAATCCCCGAATACGTTGCGCAGTAAGAGAACCATTTCACTTTTTTTGAAGTCGCCGGTGACACCGAGGATCATGGCATTGGGATGAATCGTGGCACGGTGGAAGGCGACCAAGTCGTCTCTGGTGAGACGCTTGATCGACTCGATGGAGCTCTCACGCGCCGACGGATGATCCGGGCCATAGAGCATCTTTGCAAACTCCCGACCGACAATGGACCCGGGATTATCCTGCCGACGGCGGATGCCTTCGATCGCTTGCAGTTTGGCCAGCTCCACACGAGCCGGTTCGAATGTGGGCCGTCGCAAGAGACCGGCCAAGATTTCCAGCCCACGAGGCACATCTTTGCTCAATACATCCAACGAGGCCGACCCTGATTGCCGACCGATTCCGATGCTCACATCGCCTGCGAATTGCTCTAACTCCCCATCGACTTGCTCGGCCGACAGCCCTCCGCCACCGCCCGTCCGCATGACCGCCCCCGTCATGGACGCCAATCCGATCTTGTCGATGGGATCAAGCCAGCTCCCGGTTCGCATCGTGACCGTCACCGACACCAACGGCAACTCATGGTCTTCCAAAAGATAGACGACCATGCCGTTCGCTAAGACCACCCGTTCCGGCTCCGGCGGTGAAAACTCCACGGGTTGAAACGTCATGGTTCGAGGATCAGCGAGTACTGGCTCCCCTGCATACGCCGTGATGGCCGAGGCCTGTAGTACGGCCAGGCTCAACAAGCCGACTATGCGCCATCCCTTCACCCCCTGCCCTTCACTCCTCACCATCCTCATGGCTGCACCTCGTTGCCCGACATGGCCGTGACACTCTTACTGTGGCTTTTCTTGACCAACACGGCGACGGTCCGATTCGATCGGGTAAAGTATAACGCGGCGACCCGCTGGACCTCGGTAGCCGTGACCTTCGCCACATTGTCACGTGAAGTCAGAATGTATCGCCAATTACCGGCGAGAGCCTGGTACAGAGCCAGTTGAGACGCCAACCCACTGTTGGATCGCAATCCACGCACGAGATCCGCATCCAAGTTATTCAGCACTTTTTCCAGCTCCTGTGCTGAGACCGGCTCCTGCTTCAACCGTTCAACCTCTTCATAAATCGCCGCTTCGACTTCCGCCGTCGTGTGGGGAGCCAATGGCGTGGCCGTGATCACGAACAGATTCGGCGCGCGAACTCCGGGATGACTGGCATCGGACCCGACCGAGACGGCCAGACGTTTCTCTCGTACCAATTTCTGATGCAAGCGGGACGTGAGGCCGTCGCTGAGCACCGCATCGATCACATCAAACACATCGTCATCCGGATGCCCCAAGGTCGGCTTGTGATAGCCGATCACAAACGCCGGCTCCGCATCAAACTCCACTTCGACTCGGCGTTCACCTCGTTGTTCAGGCTCCACCGTCACCAAGGATGGCGCCGGCGGCGCGGCGGGAATCTTCCCGAATGTCCGCTCGATCAAGGCGATGGTTTCTTGTGGGTTGATGTCCCCCACCAAGGCGATCGTGGCGCGATTCGGACCATAATAGGTCTTGAAAAACGCTTCCGTGGCCTCCGGGGTCAATGACAAGATGTCGGATCCCCATCCGATGGTCGGAATCCCGTACCCATGGGCCCGGAAGGCCGCCGAGGTGAACGTTTCGAACAATAGCCCGTTCGGACTGTCGTCGTTGCGCAGACGCCGCTCTTCCATCACGACGCCGCGCTCCTTGTAAAACTCGCGCAAGACGGGATTGGCCATCCGATCCGATTCGATCGCCGCCCACAAGGGCAGTCGATTGGAAGGCAAGCTGATCATGTACCGCGTCAGATCTTTCCCTGTTGAGGCATTGAGTCCCACACCACCATGACGCTGGTACATCAGCGCCATTTCATTGCCGACCACGTACTGCGCCGCCTGAGCTTGTAAGGCCAAAAACCGCTTCTGCAGCGATTCGACCGCCGCTCGCTCATCGGCCGTTGCTCCTCCCCCTTTCGCCGCCACTACTCGTTCCCGTTGGTCCAGCTCCGTCCCGACGACGGCCAGCTCATCGAGGATGGGCTTTTCTTTCTCGTAGTCGGTCGTCCCCACGATCCGTGTCCCCTTGAAGGCCATATGCTCGTAGAGATGGGCAATGCCCGTCTGACCGACCTGCTCATTGATGCCGCCCACCGCGAAGGTGATATTGATCGAGACGACAGGCGTCTGATGCCGCTCAACCATGAGCACCGTCAATCCATTCGCGAGCCGATGCTCGATCACCCGATCGGCAAAGCTCGGCGTGGCGGCCTCAAGAAGGCCGAGGTTGGGGATAACGATCAGGAACAGGGTGACGCTCACACACGCCAACCGGAGACCGTTACACCAGTTGAACCGTAGTCGCGATCTCAGTGTCATACAAAAATCTCCATCAGTTGTTCCGGTTTTTCGATAAACCAATCAGGCTGACAGGCTTCCATCTTCTGGCGATTGCCCATGCCGTACCCCACGGCGCAGACACGAATACCCGCATTATGCCCGCCATTGATATCGTTCGTGCTGTCTCCGACAAGAACCGTCCGATCCTTCGGCACGCCCATTTTGCTGATAATATGGAGGAGCATGCCGGGCTCGGGCTTCAGTCCGAAGCCGTTGTCCCCGCCCACCATGTACATGAAATGTTGTGGCCCCAACCCATTCAAGATCACACGCGTGTATTCAATCGACTTGTTGGTCGCGATCACTTTCTGCTTGTGCGCAAAATGCTCGAGCATGGGCTTGATTCCCGGATAGAAGGTCGTCCGATCCAAGCAGTGTTCGAGATAATAGCCTCGAAACACTTTCAAGGCTTCTTCAAATTTCTCCTGATTTCCTTCCCCAACCGCCAGGCGCAGCAGCCGCTTCACCCCATCCCCGACAAACCCGAAGATCTCTTCAAGAGGTCGCTCAGGCAATCCCAACTCATTCAACGTAAAATTGACGGCATGGGCGATGTCCCACTTGGACTCGATCAGCGTCCCGTCCAAGTCAAAGATCAGGAGATCCACAGGCGTCTGTGCCATTAGTGTACCTTTCGCAAAGATTCGATAAGGTCAGTGAGTACTGTGCGTTGTGTGCCGTCCGGTTCGTGGAGGGCGGCATCTCGAGCAAAGCTCACCACACGCTTCAACCCGACATGAGGTGGAATGACCGGTGAGAGAATACGCCAGTAATGGCCCACCACTTTCACATGAAAGCGAACCTCTTCGGTCTTCTCCTCGGGAACAAAACTGGCCGTCTCGAGATATACCGAGCCCCGTACCTGAAAGGTCACCGGAATGATCACTTCTAGATTGTTCACGATCTCCCATTGCCGGTAATCCTCGGACACGGTCGTTTTCTGCACCACCACAATACGCCCCCACGCCGGTTCCTCTTTCCACTCGACATAGGGCATGACCGTATCGACTGAGGAGGCATCGAGACGTGCCCCCTTCTGATCCAACATCACATAACGCTTCACGACGTCTGCCGGAGATCTCCGCATCGAACCGCTCGGGCTCAACTGCGCATTCGACGGCCCCGCCAATGAGAGGAGCACTAGAACAACGAGCGTGGAAACACATGCCCGTGATACACAGACCGAGCCGCTCAAACGACCCCTCAGCACAGCACGTACATTCCGCAAGATGATCAACGACGATATGATAATGATTCGGTTTTGTTCGCGGCACACACCGGCTCGCTCATTCTAGCAAACAGGGCTGAAGACATCCAGACAAGTACGTGACTCTCCATGGAGGAGGTTTGACCTTCGCGAAAAGAGAATGCTACGGTCTTTCCGTCTGAGCCACACATCCGCACATGAGAGGACCTGTGTCCACCCATCAATGGCGGCAGCTCCCACTCTTCGGCCTACTCGTCACCCTGTGCTGCACGCTTGCCCTCATTCCATCGATCGGCATCGCAACTCACGACCTCGGCCCCGAAACCCCGACCGCCAACGTCTTGATTCTTCTCTCCCCGAATACCGACGATTCTTCGTGGTTTGCAACAGCGCCTGAAAAAGCCTACGATCTCCTCACGCAGCTGGAAAGGCGAGGAGGGCGTCCACTTCCAGGCTATGTCGGTGGGCGTGACTTTCAGAACCGAGAACGCCGTCTTCCTCCCGGTCGCTATCGGGAGTATGATGTTAACCCGAAGATCCACGGCCGCGGGCGTGATGCCGAACGGATCGTGATCGAGCAGCGAACCGGGAAGGCCTACTATACCGGAGATCACTACAGAACGTTTGTCCCCCTCAATTGACAGACACTGCAACAGGTGAGCGCCCTATGCCGGTAAAACTGTCCCTCCACACCCATCTCAGTACCGCGTCATCTCCATGGTCAGGGCTTCTTGTCTTACCTCGCGGGAGTTCGGCCGTCACGATGGTCACGGCGCCGGCCGGGTTTCTGATACGGACGATCGAGGGCAAGAAATGTCGAACGTCGTCGAGTCTCTTCGATGAGTTTGCGCAGGCACTGTCCTTCCCGGAGTACTTCGGGCACAATTGGGATGCCTTGGAGGAATGTCTCGCTGATTTCGAGTGGCTTCCCGCCAAAGGCTACATCCTCCTCATTTCAGACGCCCATGCGGTACTCCCCAATGATGAAGACGAGTATGAAACGTTGCTGGAAGTCCTCAACGACGCCGGAGAAGCCTGGAGCAAAGGGCAAACGGCGGACGGTCGAAGCGCCCCGTTTCATGCGGTGTTTGCCGTGACGGCTCAGGATCGGTCGACGCGACATCGGTGGGAGTTGGAAGAGTTCAGCTCCACAACACCGGAAGGGTCCGAAAGAAACTCACTCCGAACACGCTCCGCGACTTCTAAACGGAAACCCACTAAGAAATAGCATTCTGCCGAGGTTGTTCAGCGGCTTGTGCATCAGTTAGAGCTAGCAAAGCCCCATGGAGACCAGCCATTTGAGACTCTCCACCCCCAACTGAAGCATGGAAAGGACCAGCCAGCTGAGACAACCGACTAGGCTCCGCATAAGCCCATCAGGAAGGGAAAGGTCATCTGCCTTCTGTCGACGTGCCTCCCAGCGAGCCCTGACTGCTGTTTCATGCGTGAGGCAGATGCTATGCGTCTCCCGGGGATCATCAAACGGCACTTTTTCCCCGACAAAGCCATCCTGACCTTCCCCTCGGCACCAAGAACAAATAACCTTCATATCAATCTCACTTTCCTAACTTTCTTCAATACACACAGCAAGAATCACGCCGCCAGCTATACCTGAAGACTCAGTAGACAATTACAAAGGAATTTGACCTTTCGATTGAAAGGCCGTGCCTTCTGCTGTATCCAACTTGATAAGAAATGGATCCTCTCGACATTTTTTGGTCCTTGAGGAACCGTACCCGATGATGTAACCACCAGTTTCTTGACCGACTCTCGTCCTCCATGGTAGGGTGCGCCCCCGTTATGAAGACATCCCGCTCTGCCAAACTCTTTACGGAAGCCCAACAGCTGATCCCCGGCGGCGTCAACAGCCCCGTTCGAGCGTTTCGCTCGGTGGGAGGACAGCCGCGCTTCATCGCGCGCGCGAAAGGATCGCGCCTCTATGATGTGGATAAGAATGTCTACATCGATTACGTGATGTCCTGGGGGCCGATGATCCTGGGACATGCCCATTCAGCGGTCATTGCCTCGATCAAGAAGGCGGCCGGACAGGGCACCAGTTACGGCGCACCGACGGAATTGGAAGTCGCACTGGCGAAAGAGATTCGCCACGCATTCCCATCGATGGAAAAACTTCGGCTGGTCAGCTCCGGAACCGAAGCCGTCATGAGCGCCATTCGTGTCGCTCGGGGGTTCACCCAACGCACCGGGATCATCAAGTTCGAAGGGTGCTACCACGGACACAGCGACTATTTATTGGCAAAGGCCGGGTCGGGTCTGGCGACATTGGGAATTCCGGACTCACCCGGTGTGCCTGAGGATTTTGCGAAACATACTCTGACCGCGCCCTATAATGACATTCGGACTGTTCAACAGCTCATCAAAGCCAATCACAAGCAACTCGCCTGCATCATCATCGAACCGATCGCGGGCAATATGGGTGTCGTACCGCCCGCACCGGACTTTCTGCCGGCCCTTCGACAATTGACTGCTGAGCACGGAATTCTATTAATTTTTGACGAAGTCATTTCAGGCTTTCGCGTAAAGTATGGCGGAGCACAAGCACTGTACGGTATCAAGCCAGACCTAACGGTATTAGGGAAAATCATCGGAGGAGGGCTGCCTGTCGGCGCCTATGGTGGACGGAAAGATATCATGGATCTCATCGCACCGATGGGACCGGTCTACCAGGCAGGAACCCTTTCGGGAAATCCCCTGGCCGTCTCAGCTGGATTAGCGACGCTGAAGCAGTTACGAGGGAAGGGAGTCTACAAGCAGTTGGAACAACGAGCCGTTACCCTTGCCAAGGGCATTGGTGAAGCCGCAAAACGGGCGGGAGTTCCCGTGGCGCAAACACGTGTCGGATCGATGCTGACGACCTTCTTTACCCCAGGCCCGGTGGTGGACTGGAGCACGGCAAAGCTATCCGACACAAAACGGTACGGACAGTTTTTCCACCACATGTTGGAGCAGGGCATCTATCTTGCGCCCTCCCAGTTCGAGGCGGCATTTCTTTCCACCGCCCACAGTAGTCAGGATATCGAGAGAACCATCCGCGCGGCCCAGGTTGCATTCAAGAAGCTTTAGTGGTCCCCTCCTGAGACAGACACCTGAATCTAAATGGATACAGGGTGTATCTGTTTAGATTCGGAGGGCTTCTCTCACAGCTCTACTCGCCACTCGCTCTTCTTATCTATTCATCATCTTCATCTTCTGCTTCCATGGCTTCTTGCCGCTTCTGCTCTTCCATAGCGTTGTGGAGCAGCATACGGACAAACATCGAATACAACGACCCTTTTTCCAATGTCCCCCCGGGCGGAATGGCAATTTTCCCTTCCTTGATCATGCGATCCATCCAGGCTTTCTGATCTGGAGCGATCAGCATAGGAATTTCAATCAGCCCCACCCGTCCCATCATATCCATGGCTTGAAACCTCCGTTACTTATAGACAAAGGGCTGATAGCGTACGGCCGATAGCACAAGAAACTCAAAATCATCCAGCATTCTTCGTTTCTACCATACGTCATAAGCCATCAGCGATAGGCTCTTTGCACGAGCCGCATTCCAGCATGCCGTTTTAACCATTGTCAATTGGCCTAAATCTGGCACAACACCTGCTTCATGGCAGCAACCATGAAACCGCATTTGACTCTGATAACCTGGGTGCTTATCGGCTGGTGGTCTCTCCCTGCACCATCCGCCGCCTCCGCAGCGCGGCTTGAACAGTCCGACCTTCGATCAACCCTGAACCAGCAATGTGACATCTGTTGGTATCCTTCGCCGAACGAAGAGCGTTCTGACCGCCTCCCCACCTACAAGCAACCACGACACAAACGTCCACCGGACAGCCGCCCACAGCGCTATCCCAAGGGGCGGTACAAACTGGGAACCGGTCACAAATCTGTTCGGTTCTCTACTCTTCCACCAGGCACAGGCCACGAGATGAGAGTACTAAGCACCCTCCAGGTACGCGCCGTCGATGGGGACACCATTCGTGTTGGCGGCGAGCGCATCAGACTGCGGGGTATCGATACACCAGAAATGCATGAGCCAGCTGGGCCGGCCGCCAAACAACGGTTGGAAGAGCTCTTGCGCCGAGGCTCCATTCGTATCGTGCCCCACGGGCGTGACGTCTACCATCGCCTCATCGCCGACGTGTTTGTGAATGGAGAGAACGTGGCCGAGGTTCTTCAACGTGAAGGTTTTTCGAAAGCAGGATAGTTCGTGTCAGCGGAACTCAATCGAGGGCTTGATCGGAAATGATCACACCCTTTTACCAGGAGCAGTCAGATGAAAGCCCTCACCCACGGGAAGAAACGGCCTAGAGTAGAGGTGACCCATATCTCAACGCATGGGCTGTGGCTGCTGACCGACAGTAGCGAGCTCTTTGTTTCATTCATCGATTTCCCGCGATTTCGAACTATCTTCTCGTCACAACTCAAGCATGTGACACAGCTCCATCCTGACGTCTTGTTTTGGCCAATGCTCGATATTGAAATCCCCGTCAGACGCATGCGATGTTTCCCGCTCACATCTGCAAAACCACACCCACCCAGACGATCTGTTCAACGAGCCAAGACAAGATCCGTCACAGTCTAATTCACATTATTCATGCCGGTTCGTCGTGAAATCGCCAAGCTGCGTCGTGAGACCGGTGCGCCGAGATCGGAAGGCCTGAGGCGTACACGAACAGGACATCGACCTGTCGCAACAGCGGATCGACGATTGCGGCTTAAGGTACAGCCTTTTACCCCTCGCCCCCTATGAATCTTTTTAGATTCACTGGATCGGAAAAGATACGCATGCACGCTGCATTACGTATGACCGCCCGCTGATAACTCTTTGAAATAGTGTCACACCTTGAGAATGTAACGAGGCATGATTCATGCGAAATGCATGCTCACGTTGCCTCACGTTCACAGAATCCATGGCTATGAGCGAGTGCGATGAGTTGTAGCGAGATGACCAGTTTCCCAAATATCCGGTTCACGGTCGCTGGCCTGTTACAGAACCATATCATGCAAATACTCTGTCGTCAGATTGAGGTGTACCGAGAGGGCATACAAAGGAGAACCCCATGATCATGCTCAAAAGCCAGTTCGTCCAGCATGTGTTCGCAGCAATCACTCTCGCGTTCGTCCTTGGCGTGCTCTCGATGATCTGGCCTGCGATCATTGCCGTGTTTCTCGGTCTTCTCCTGCTGCTTCAATCGTTCGGCGCCGAACTGGAGATCGCGAGACTGTATTGGTCCGAGGCAGCTAACGTATCGCTTGTCATTGGCGCCTTTCGGCGCCCCAGTCTTCCGGCGGTTCTGTTCTGACGATTCGAGGGAAGCCTCCCGTCCTGAGGACATCAACGCACAGGCTGAAACATGTTGGGAACCGGCAGGTTCTACAGATGTTCCAGAATTGAATCCCGCCGGGGAAGATAGGAGATCCAAAATGAATGTGAAAGGGTTCATTCTCGAAGATGACCAGGGCAGGGAATTCGTGATGGGCTGCGAACGACCCTATGCCCAACTTGGACGAACATTTCTGCTCCGGGGATGGCAGCGGCGGCGACTGATTCCTCTACGATATTCAGAACGAGAAACTCGTCATGTCGTGGGAGAGGCCTTGATGGCACTCGACGATTTATTCTCCGCGCTTCTCAAGCGATGCCACGACCAGACCATCACCGCTGATCTCGCAGAAACATTCACAGGAATCAGGAGACTTCCCATGAAAACGGCTTACCGTTACAAAACATGAGCGACCATCGATGCCGCAACTTTATGACCCACGATTCCCAGCTGAATTCAGAATGAGGCCAGGCATCGCCCCGGCCGACAGCCTGTCTAGCGAGAAATGCACAAAAAAAAGGGGGGGTAATGTATGGCCATACAATGTATCGGCAGTCCCAACAAAGACAAGGGGCGTGAAGGCTATCAACCCGAAGCGATTGTCATCCATATCATGGAGGGCACGCTCAAGGGGACTGACGCCTGGTTTAAGAACGAAGAATCCGGTGTGTCCGCTCATTATGGAATCGGGGAAGCCAGCGAGATTCATCAATATGTTGGGGAAAGCGATCGAGCGTGGCACACAGGCCGCATCGTCTCTCCGACATAGCGATTGTTGAAGGCCAACGTGAGTCCCATTTTCCACGATAGACCACCACACGCTCGTGGGTCTCTTAGACCTTGCCACCATGGCGACACGAGAAATCGACGTGGTTACGGAGGGAGAAGTCTTGAACTTTCACTGGGCAACCGGCGGTCATCTGCTCGTATACGACTACCTGCCGGCAAACGGCTCTCAACGCATACGGGGCTATGATGTCCAATCCGGCGAACGATTAGTTCTGCCCCGGACCGAGCATGGTTCTGACGCGCATCTCGCATTTGAGCAATGGGGATCGCAGCCCCGCGAGGTGATCATCCGTATGCGAAAGAGACATACTGATGAACCCCGGACCACCACAGTCACATTGATCGCAATCACACCACTCGCCCCACCCCTCAAGTCGCGGCAGTAGCACCGCACAATCGTGCGTGCTTCAACCTCTCAAGGAAAGACCATATGGAAGGGCAGATCTTGCGATGTTCCTCGCGGCACACCTGCCTTGAGCCGAATAGGCTCAAAATTGACCTCGTTCATGGAACCACTCACAGCAGGTTGCAGAAAAACTCGGTTCTTGCAAGAACGTCGTTGAGATGTTCGATGCCGCACTCATGCCACAAGAACTTGAGGATGCTCAAAAAGGCTGTCCGGCAAGGCCGCAGTGCGCGAAGAGCTGAGGCATACGCTTCGGTACGCTGAACCTCTGAGTGATGCGAGAACGCCGCTAGCGGACTTTTTCAGCATCCTCATAGACAGTCATTGATCGGACTGCATCAAGGGACTACAATTCCAGCGAATAGTCCGTCCCGTGTCATTAATACTGGAAACCATTGACCTGATTTTCATAGAAACACACAAATGAAGCTCCGACGGTTGATCGTCATATGTGGACTGCTGATCGCGTCCCCGAGTCATGCCGAAAGCCCTATGGCGGCTCAGGTCTGTAGCTTGCTCACATCCCCAAAGCTATCGGCCGTCCAGTCCAGAATGGGGACGGGTGAAGGGTGTGCATGGCAATGGCCCAACGGCCAAGCTCTGTCGATCTATGTGCACCTTGAGCTACAGAGTGAAACCACGGCAGGGATCAAGGAAATGATGGAGCCCTACCTGAAAAATCCGGCCTTCAGACGAACAGCCTTCCCGGTTTGTACGGGAGGGGACATGGTCATTGGTGATTTTCGAAACGGCAAAGGCCCTGGGGGAACCGGCTACACCCAATGTTCTGGCTTCGTCCTGACGTTCAGCTTTCAAGGTGCAGAAGCCCAAGGCCATTTACCCGGCATCGCTAAAAAACTTGCCGGCACGACATTGGTCCGCTAACACGATGACTCAACAGACCACACACCCGGGAAGCCCTTCTTGCTCTATCGAGAAACGACCAGACCAGGAAGCCGAAACTCAATTCTATCGATGCCCTTGAAACTGGGAAACCCAACCTCACACTGAGCCCTAAAAGGAGCAGATCATGAAGAATGTCGAAATGAGCGTCGACGGAACAGTCTTAACCATCAAAGTGGATCTTTCAAAAGAGTTCGGCCCATCCTCAACAGGCAAAACAATCATTGTCGCGTCAACGGAAGGTAACGTCACCATCCCGGATAGGCAAGAGAAAATCGGGCTTAATGTGTATCGAAAAAAGTAGGATTGGTTCGGCCAACCTACCCCTGTCGCCGTCACCGAACGGGAGGCCATCTCGCCGTTGACAAGCCTTTGACAGATTGGAACTGGATACTGGGTATACGCAAGAGACGCAAAATCTCAGAAAATCCGGCAGCCCTGTAGATATCCTTAAGAATGGTTGCATTCGTTGATCTTACCCAAGAGCGGCCTGCATTATCTATCACACACATCTAGGAATGCGTGAAAATTGTTACAAAGACCCATAGAACCACAATTAGCTGTAGCATCTTTCATCCCGTACGGATGCCCAATAAATAGGCAAGACGATAAATCAACATGCCGCAGACGCGATCTTTCCACAAACTCAACTGGTATCCACAGCCTTATCCACAGTCCACAGGGGCAATGTTTTAAGACCTTCGTATTACCCCTGAGCGTACTGGATTAAAGGCCATGCCCCTCACTGCGTCCCGTAAGAGTCTTTCTTCACTTGACTCTCTCCCGACCTTTCTCTGACAATCGCATGGGGTCTCTCAAGGTGTGCGATTCGCCCCTCTCGCGAGAGCTCCTGCCAGACCGAGCCCCGAGCCGCCTTCCCTCATGGCTCACTCGGGCCATGAGCCACAATGAACGTTGAAACATTGTTGAGGTCTCGTATGAGTTCAGCCGTCAGAGTATTTGGCATCCTCGCTTCGTTGTTTCTATTATCCTGTGCCTCACAGACAGATCAGGTGCCTGGAGGGGCGAGTCAGCTCGGAAAAGTCACCGCGAATGGGTACACGAAAGAGGGGTGTTTGCTGAACCTGAAGTTGGCGGCGCGTGAGCAAAACATTCGCTTGAAGCCGGACGATGTCACGCTGAACTCCAATACACTCCTTCTGATTTTTCCATTTTTGAATCAAGAAGCCTATCAGTGTACTGGAGTGGGCGTTGAGCGTCAGAAACGGTTCACGACGCGAGACAATCTGTACCCTGTCGATTGATCTGAGTTGCCTAACGAAGCTGGGCGCTCACGGTGCATCAATTGAGGGAAACGGGGTGTCTCAACCTATCACAGCTAACAAGCGATGTCCTGCGGCTCAGGCTCAATCTGAAGCCGCTAGCGCACAGTCGCCCCGAAGCCAAGACCTGAATTATCCTGGGTTGCAAAGCAAATCAGGAAGACGATAGGATCCCCCGAGGTCTTTCTCTTATGCATTCACAAGTGCGCGGACATCTGATACGGCTTTCCCGTTCGTATCAGGAATGACGGTCTGTCACGCCCCTTGGTCCCATCGAGAGACACGTCTCTGGGGCATGGCGCGTCGTTCTCCAGTTGGATCTGACCGCATTTGCCGTCACCGCACCGTTGGGGGTGAGACATGATCAGCACCATATTCATCTTCATTCTTGCATTCGTGGCCCTGCTCTGTGGGGATCCTCTGCTTGCTGCTACTGCCATGCCATCGATTATGGCAGACGCCTCACCTGCATCACGGCCGGATCACGCGCAGCCCCAGCCTCGAACAGTGAGTCGTTCGCCTCTGAACGAACAGGGCTCTCTCATCCAGACCGCCATAGTCGTAGCGGACCGGAAGTCATCAACGGATCAGTGGCAGCTCGTCGCTCAGCTATCTCAGAAAGAACTGGATTCCACGCCACGCGGACATTCAGAAAAAGAGCTGTCGCATGAGCTGAGCATCGCGCGGAACAGCCTTCAACAGGCGAAACAACGTATCGATGAGTTGGAGCGACAACTTGCTGAAGGCAATCTGGAGAATGCCAAACGGCGGATCGGCGAACTGGTTATCCAGCTCCATGCTAAGGAGAGTGAGATCGCAACCCTGCGGGCCAGCGTTCACGAAAACTCCAAAAAATTTCGAGAAGACCTTGCGGCACAAACTGAGGAACTCGCCCAGGCCAAACGCCGAGTCTCCGAGGTCGAGCAGCAAATGGCGTCCACGGGAAAAGGGCAAGAATTAACGCAGGCCAAGCGCCGGGTCACCGAGCTTGAACAACAGCTGACCAAAAAAGAGCAGGACCTGACCCAAACGAAGCGCCGGGTGATGGAAGCCGAACAGCAGATGGCCGGAAAAGAGCAGGACCTGACCCAAGTCAAACGACGTGTCGTTGAGATCGAACAACAGATCGTTGGAAAGGAGTACGAATCGACGCAGGCCAAACGCCGGGCGACCGAGGTTGAGCAGCAACTGGTCGGCAAAGAGCAGGACCTGACCCAGGCGAAACGTCGGACTACCGAAGCTGAACAACAGACCGTCGGGAAAGAACAGGAGCTGGCGCAGGCCAAACGGCGTATAGCCGACCTCGAGCAACAGATGACATCGAGAGAACAGGAGTCCGCTCAGGCCAAGCGCAGGATCGCCGAAGCGGAACAGCAGGCGTCGGGAAAAAAGGAGGACCCAGCTCAATCCAAGCGACGGGTCGCCGACCTTGAACAACTGTTGGCTGGGAAAGAGTCTGAATCCGCGCAAGCCAAACGGCGGACGACGGAATTGGAGCAACAGACAGCTGCGAAGGAACAAGAACTGACCCAGACCAAACGCCGCATCGCTGAACTTGAACAACAGATGGCCGGGAAGGAGCAGGACCCCGCACAGATCAAACGTCGTCTCACAGAACTCGAACAGCAGATGGTTGGGAAAGAACAAGAGTTGGGGCAGATCAGGGACAATCTCAAACAAGTGACACAAAAGTATGCAGATCTCGGTCCGATGTTGATGGATCGAGATGCCGAGATTGCGCGCACGAAACGCTTACTGGAGGACCTCGAACGGAGCTTGCCGAAACCGGAGGAAGCTCTCCCTTCCCTGGAGGTGAGTCCTGCTGCTACGAATATGGCCAGCGAACTTCCCCCCGATACCAATCTGTCGGTGACCGACCTACCCATTCCCAATACGTCCGGAGATGGTACAGATGTCGTGAGCATCGATCTGACCAAGATCGGCGAAGCCATTTCCGGCACACTGGCAGAGGAGCTGAAGCGAGGGACAGTGGCCCTGCGACAGGAAAGAACCGCTCTCACGCTCGCGTTGGTCAGCAGTGAGTTATTCCCCCCAGGGGAGGCCACCGTCACACCGAGCGGCAACTCATTGATTGGGCAGATCGGAGCGATCCTACAGAAGTTTCGCTATCGGCATATCGAAGTGACCGCCCATACCGACACAAAACCGATCCGCAACGATTCACGAAAGCTGTTTCGGGACAACCTTGAGCTCTCTCGCGCCCGCGTCGAACATGCCAGCCAAGCCTTGATCAATAGTGGGGTTGATGCCGATCGCGTCAAAGCTGTCGTGTATACGACAGCAAAAGCACCGGACACCGATGAAAGCCGGAACAGGAACCGACGAATCGAAATCGTCGTAAGTTCATCTACAGCAGGGCTTTCAACTCACGGAAAACTACAACCGGGTAAGAAGCCTCCTCAATCCATTTCACTCAGTTCGCCTCGTCGGCCATGAATCGGTTAAGAGTGACACGCACTCGGATCCGCCCGCTCGACCGTAAACCATGGAATCGGACAGTCAGTTCGCTCGGATGATGGCCCGACCTGTTTCCTCAGTTTCAACACTGATCGACCTCTGCGCAACAGTTGAGGTTAATCTCCCTGCTAAGCACTCCTGAACACCCAAGATAGACCGAGGCTTGACGGAAAGAATCGTTGGCCCTGCTACAACCAAGGTCTGCTGCACTGCCTTTTATCCAGCAATGGCACAACCATCCTCACTCCTCCGCATGACGCGATATGGGCTATCATGCTGAAATTCCGACTACACCTGAAACACAAGAGCATTCGCGCACCAGGCTGCTCGCCGCCCTCATGAATACCCATCACGTCACCTTTTACACCGTCATCAGCGTGATTCAGGCCGCCTGATTCGGGTTCTTGGTCCAGGTGTGCTTTGAAGAATCCTCGAACTTTGCTGCAACTGAATGGCTGCTGGCCGCCAATACCTTAGTCATCATCGTGCTGGTCTGGAACGGGTTTATCAGAGGACGCGTTATTTTACCCCACATCCAGAAACTTGCCGACGACATGATGCACATGACGCTGACCAGTGTTTTGCTGTCTATTTCGTCGCCCATGGTGCTCGTGGGTGGTATTGGAGCATGGCAGCTCTCTGCACCATCGGATTTCTGGGTTATATCAATACTGAGGTGAATGCGAAACTGAATCCGACGGAAAATGCGCACATCATGGTATTCTATGGCAAGCATCTGCACCTACTCCAGATCTCAACCCTCTTCCTGGCCTTTCTTTGCGCTGTCATTGCATATCCATCTAGTTGGTCGGACGAGACGTTGGGCTGGCTATCACTCCCGTTGATGAATCGGGTATGCCATCGGCGAAGAAGTCATGCGGTTACACCTGGAGCGATACGCACGGGGGGCACGATCTAAGAAAGGGAGTTCCAGGGATTGACGCCTAACCAGCTTCAAGTGCGGTCCCGCTGGCCCATACGGCAGCGAGATGCACAACCCAAGCAAATGTGTCTCTCCACCTCAGCTTGTCTTCGTACTCACTTCATCAGATGAGTAAGGCACCGAACAGTTGCACCCCAGGCTAGCAATGAGCTTCCGACTCTATTCGTGTTTTGAACGAGAGCCTCGATTGGCTAATCAACACATCAGCCAAGAAAAAAACAAGCAGTGGGGGCATTTTCCTGCCAAATACCGATCTCAGAATTTGATCTTGGGAGCGACATCTGGCCACAGCTGCAGGTACCAAGGGAATCACAGAAAACCTCAAGAGACTTACATGCTGTAAGGTCTCATTCTAATTTGAAGAGATAGCGGAGTGCTTTTGTGCTTTGAATCTGCATGATATACTGCCGCCATTTTTAATTGGCTTTCGAAATGTGTTGCAAGGAAGGCTTCGAAAGCCTGTCCGACAAGCACGATTTCAGCTGCTCGGTGTAGGGATGTGACTGTATGCCTCGAGTGTTCATCAGTTATACCCACGAAAGTCCTGAGCACAAGGCCCGAGTCCATGGGCTGGCGGAGTATCTCCGAGAATGCGGCGTGACGGTTGTGCTGGACCGGGATTGTCTACCTGGAGGGCCTGATGAGGGCTGGGATAAATGGTCAGAGAAGCAAGCTCAACAGAGCGATGTTGTACTCCTTGTTTTTAGTGCCTCCTACCGGCGTTGCTGGGACGGCGAACAGCCACCCGGAGTCCGGTTAGGAGCGAGTCATGAAACACGTGTACTCTACCGCCGTATCTACAACGCTGGTCAGCAAATCCAGTTTTGTCGAGTAGTCGTAGTCAATGAAGCTGATAAGACCCACATTCCCGACCTAATCGCCGGCCTTCACGTTTTCGACGCGGAACGTGATCGGACTGACCTACTGGATTGGCTGCGGCATAGAGGCGCATTGTCTTCAACTCAAGATCAATCGCCCAGCCAGATCGCCTGGCCACAGCCTCTGCAAGATTTTCCCAGGAGACTTGCGGATCGCACGCCAGAATTCAAGTGTTTTGAAGCCGTCGTGACAGGGCAGGATCTGCGAAGGATCTTCATTGTCAACGGTCCAAGCAATAGGGGGAAAACGGTCCTGCTTTCTGAATTGCTAGGCCTCGTGAAACGGCTAGGCCTTGCCCATTCGCTCCTCGACTGTAAAGGATGTCCGACCCTTAGTGACCTGTTGGATAGGCTCGCACTGGACGTGAGCTCGGCACTTTTTCCCGGCTTCCATAGCGCCGTCGGAACGGCTCGAAAGAGTGCACTGCTTAAGGACCTCCAGAGATTGACCGCTCCATTGGTACTGGCCTTCGATACCTTTCAGCAGGCCTCCGGGGATACGTCTGATTGGATCGAAGGACAACTGCTAGGCAGAATTGAACAGTGCCCAGCCCTTCTTGTCGTTCTCAGTGGACAGACGGTTCCTGATCCGGCTCGTCATAGCTGGAGAGAGTTTGCAGTTCTGAACGAATTGTTGCCCATCACCAAAGTCCGGGACTGGGAAGAGTATGCATCGAGGACGCTGGGCCAAGCAGATGTGACCAAGCAGCACATCGAGATGTTGCTGCATGTGAGCAAGGGGGATCCCGGCCAAACAAGTGCTGTGCTTCAGACTTTTGGGAAAAATGCATTCACTTCTTCTGACCCCGCTGTATGAAGATTGAAGACATTATCCGTACGCTCCAAAAAGTGGAGGGGGACCCGCAAGCGAGTCTCATCGAAACGGCGAAACTTGCCTGTCGGGGGAAAGATCCATCGCTGTTCTCTACATTGGAGGCGGCTGCGGTACCGCATTGGTTCGACGATCACATCCTATCGGCACTCTTAGGCATGGATCTGGACATTGCACGGAAAAAGGTTGGACAGCTTGAGCAACTTCCGATGGTGGAGCAACATCCAGGTCATGGAGGTTGGAATGTTCATGAGGCGACTCGGTTGGCGTTACGAAAAAAGCTCTTTGCCAGTGAGCTCGACAGGTTCCGCCAACTATCAGCGAGAGCGACCGCATATTTCTTCTCGGACGACAAACCAGCGTACCGTGTAGAAACCATGTACCACGTCCTTGCAGGGGGAGGCGCGGACGCACCCCACCAATTGAAGCAACTATGGGAGGCATGGAACAACGCGGGACGAGTCGAACCTCTGAATGCACTTGGATTGGCGATCGATGAACTGATCCTTTCAGACCTTCTCTCCCCCATGGCTCGGGCGAGAACGCTGGTCTGCCGCGGATGGATACAGAAAGGTCGATTGCGGCTGAGCCAGGCCGAAGACGAGAGCCGCGAAGCCGTTAAGCTGTTTCATATACTCGAGCATGATGCGGGGCTGGCAGATGGCCATCAGCTCCTTGGTGCCATACTTGAGACGCGAGGAAGCCTGCGAGAGGCATTGGTGGAGTATGAGGCCTTCAAGTCCATCATGCGCCAGCTCACCCAGCGC
>JAFEBI010000001.1:66813-66952 GCA_018242725.1 Nitrospira sp.
CGAGAACACTGACTGGCAGCGCGACCTCTCCGTCTCCCACAACAACATTGGGGCTGTGCTGCAAGCCCAGGGGCAACTGGCGGCGGCCCTCCAGGAATATCAGGCCGGCCTTGCGATCATGCGCCAGCTCACCCAGCGC
>JAFEBI010000001.1:67007-401831 GCA_018242725.1 Nitrospira sp.
CGAGAACACTGACTGGCAGCGCGAGCTCTCTATATCCCACTATACGATCGGTAGTATTGTCGAAGAACAAGGTCAACTAAAAAGTGCTCTTAGGGAGTTTGAGGCTGACCTTATGATCTCTAGGCGGCTTTGCGCAGTAAATCCATCAAACACGAAATGGCAGGAAGATCTGACTCTCACAGAAGAAGCAGTAAAGCGGATCCGTGACAAGCTCGAAAGTCAAAGCTGAAAGAGAAAAGGTCCTTGCGGCATTAATTGTTCCTGTATAAGACTTCCAATAGTCAATTGGCTCCGAGATTTTAAGGTCGGCAGAGAGACTTGCGCGACACGACCGCGAAGCGCAGAAGCCCGGAAATATGTTCAAAGCCACTGGTGCGAGCAACTAACTCGGTTGGTTAGCCGGTTATACCCTGGTTCAACCCCGAGCTTGGTTATCCACACAGTGGTGGGTGCCATCCAATCTGCGATGGTTTTCCGTCTGAAATGCTCGCCATAAATTGACCCCTCGTACAACCGAGAGCGTGCATAGTTGCCAACCGCACGAAACTAGAGCCCCAGGCTTTTCCCATACCTCAGAGCAAGAGAGCCAGTTGGGAGTTTCGGTCCGGCCTCCGGATAAAGGTTGCAACTCTTGGTGACCGATCAGAACTTGTGGTTATTCTGGGATCCTTACTCGAATTTTTATTTGCGCACCGTTTGAGATTGACAGGCAGAGGTAGGACAGCTTACGGTTGGCCGCGTGAGACGGCCGCGAGACACATCCAGTAACAATCTTCCCCTTACTCTCACGCCAAGCTACCGACTCGCTGCAAGTGGACGGCAGAAGAGTGAAGACGAGCGGCTGAACCTTCTCGAACAACTCTTCGACCCACTTTCTCGGCAACGGCGTGCCTTGGTCCAGCCAGGGTGGCGATGTCTCGAAGTGGGCGCAGGCCGTGGATCCATGGCCAAGTGGCTTGCCCAGCAAGTTGGTGAACATGGCCGGGTAATCGCCACCGATGTCGACACCACCTACCTTCAACGCCTCACTATCCCAAACCTCGAAATACGCCGACACAACATTCTGAGCGATTCATTGGACGAGTTTGGCCCCGGCTCATTTGATCTGGTCTGCGCACGCCTTGTGCTCTTCTGGCTTACAGGCAAACAAGAGAACGCTATTCGCCGTATGGTGGAGTGCTTGCGGCCAGGGGGATGGCTCATTGACGAGGATGGTGATTGGGGTCTGGTCGCCCCTGTAGACCCTGCGCATCCTCACTATGAACTGTATCACCGTGCCTGGAAGAACGGTGAGTGGTGGACCGCACGAGGGTATGACCCACTATTTGGGCGGAAACTTCCGGTCCTGTTTGAGCGCTGTGGCCTGACTAATCTCCGCCATAAGGCGAGTGCGTCGGTTGTCAGGAGCGATAGCCCGTGGGGACTGTGGTGGCGACAAAGTTTGGATGGAATCCGTGCTTCCGAACAGGCCGATGGGAGTCTCACAGAAGAGCGTGACAAAGAGTATGAAGCGCTAACAGCCCCGCTGAACGACTCATCATGCTGGTTGATGACGGCCCCGATCCACGCCTGCTGGGGCCAACGAATCTGATGAGTGCCTCGCCGCTCCCACAAGACCGTCGAGACACAAATCCAGCTCTCGTGGACCAGACAGCAACCTATGAGAATGAATGATGAAATTTATGAAGCGAGAGATTCACTGGAAGGCGGTGCCAGCTGCAGCGCGGCGACCAAGCCTTTGTCCAGCCGTATAACTTTGCCGTTTCCATTCGTCGCCGCCAACCGAGCCGAGCCCTTTACCACGATACGCCCACTCACCTTCTCACGGATGACATGTGAAAAGGTCAAGGCTGCTCGAGTCACATCTCCGACTTCCGTTTCGACAACCAGCGTCTCTCCATACCGGCCAGGCGAGCAATAGTCCACCTCCGCCCGCACAACAACAAAGATAACACCCTGCTCCATTAGGGCAGCCACCGAATGTCCACGCATTTCAAGATATTCCGTCCGGGCCCGTTCAAAATATTTCAGGTAGTTGGCGTAGTACACGACTCCACCGCAGTCGGTATCTTCGTAGTACACACGAATTTCCATGGTTATAAATTAGCCGTGTCACGAGCCACGGGAAAAACCGCATTGGTCATTTGGTTTTATCTTAGAGACTCAGCACTGGAAACTTCGGCAGCGACGTCTCGTTGACGCCTGACAATCTGACAACCACCTCGTACAGTTGCTGTACCCGCTCGGATTTGATCGGTTCGAACCCGTGCCCCAGCACAGCGTGATTTGCCGCATCAAGCAATGGCTTCATCTTGGGCCATTCCCGCAAGAACCCCTGCCCCAGCTGATCGCCCAACCCGGCCAGGACACGAAACTGCGCTTGGAGTGGCAGCTTGTACTTGCCGTCGATATCTTCGAGGTAGCAGGTCCGACAAACTTCTTGAAGAGCAACCGGCAGCTGTGCGGGCTGCGCATCCCAACTCTTGATCTTGTGTGATTTATAGAGACGGACTTGAGCACAGACCTCAAGCGCCCGGACAAGCGACATCATGGCTGTTTCGGGATCATGGCGAGCATGGAGTCGCCTGCCGGTAGAGGCCAACAAGTCCAAGACCAGCGACTCCTTGACTTCTGCCGGATCGAGCACGAGTTTCTCAAGAAAACCGGCATTGACTTTGATCGGAGAGATGATGGCCTTTAATCCAGGCGGCCCACCCCACAGCGACGCCATTTCCAGAGCCTTTGCAGCAGTCTTCAACTTCTCCCATGCTTGACGATACTGAAACCGCTCCCACAATTCATAGCCTTCTACCAGATCTCCGAATGCCCGATAGAGCGGTTTCTGCCCGCCGCTGACCCGCAACTCCACATCGCGGAAGAGTTTCGCCGCACTATGAAACAGTCCTCGGTTGAACAGCTCGCATCCTTCACGACGCGCCACCGCTGCCTGTTCATCCCAGGGATTACTTTGCTTCCAAAGAAAGAACTTCCCGTTCACTTCAACGCGGTCATCCTCTTGCCCCTCTTGAGCAGGACTCAACGCCACCACGCGAGAGGTCCAGGGCACGGCCACCAATGTAAGCGCACCCGCCATTGCGGGCGTGGCTCCACTCATGTCCACCACCAGTTCTCCTGGTTGGATGGCCCAGGTCCGAAACAGTTCCGGAAGTGAGGAAGCGAGCGTCTTGAAGGTCGAGGAAAACTCCGTCACATCTTCCAGCACGATCCAATCCCATCGCTTGGGCATCTGATCGATGTTCGGCTGGACAGCCGCCTCAACCAGCGACTTGCTGCCTTCCGGCAAGACAAAACACAAGGCCTCGGGTTTGAGCCGATTGATCGAATACACGGCAGCCGCGGCATCGTCGACCAATGCAACCACGAGTGCCTTGATGGGTTGATCCTGCGCCATTGCGCGACGACTATACCACTGCCCACATCCTGGTTCAATTTGACACTGCGGAACGGACGAATGCCTCAAACCTTGACACCCTAAGCCCTCTTCCCTAGAATCGCGCCCATGCAAACAGTGGTATTGACGGCTTTCACAGACAGTGCCAACGTCAAACAGCAATTTGCGCGAGAGCATGTCGATCGCATCGTGCAGGTAGCGAAGCTCATCGCGAACGCGTTCAACAACGGCAACAAAGTTCTGCTCTTCGGCAACGGCGGAAGCTCCACGGATGCCGCGCACATCGCCGCCGAATTCGTCGGACGATATCGGCGCGACCGAGTGCCTCTCCCCGCGATCGCCCTCGCGACGGACATCGCCGCTATTACGTGCATCGCCAATGACTATGGGTATGAAGAGCTCTTCGCCCGCCAAGTTCGAGCGCATGGTCGAACGGGTGATATTGCCGTCGGCATCAGTACCAGCGGGAACTCTCCCAATGTTCTGAAAGGTATCGCGGTGGCTCGTGAATGCGGACTCATCACGGTGGCTTGGACCGGCGGATCGGGAGGCAAGCTAGCCGGCCTTGTCGACTACCCGTTTATCGTGCCGTCCACCCTGACATCCCGGATCCAAGAAAGCCATATTACGCTCGGTCATGTCCTATGCGAGCTGATAGAGGATCATCTCCTTGGGAACACGCCCTGACCGGACAACTCCAACACGCCGTCCTGCCTTGATTGCTCCGATCAATGTATCGGACCTCAAGACCTATCCATTGAAGAAACGGTACAGCAAGGTTCTGGTCTCCGACTTTGCAACGCCTTGGAAACGTGGAGGTTCTTTCAAGACTTTCTGCGATGGCTTGCCTGACATCCTCGCGGTCAAGTCGTTGCGAGCCGTCACCCGAGCCATTGTCAAAGCCCATCGGAAACACCGCCCCGTCATCATCGGAATCGGTGCGCATGTCATTAAGGTGGGGCTTGCCCCAATCATCACGAATTTGATGGAACGGGGGATCGTCACTGCAGTGGCCATGAACGGCGCGGGGATTATTCATGACTTCGAACTGGCCCTCATGGGGCATACCTCCGAGGAAGTCGATACTGAAATCGATGAAGGTCGATTTGGTATGGCGGAGGAGACGGGACGGATCTTGAACGATGCCATCATCCGTGGCGCAACGGCAGGCCAGGGATTGGGGGAAGCCATCGGGAACTACATGAATCAGGCGGCGCATCAGTTCCCGAATCGCCGGACCAGCATTCTCGCCACCGGCGTTCGACTTGGGGTGCCGGTCACCGTCCATGTTGCGGTCGGAACCGATATTATCCACATGCACCCCTCGGCTGATGGAGCCGCTATCGGGGCCACGTCGCTGCTCGACTTTCGGCGCCTGACAGCCGTGGTTGCCAAGATGGAAGGCGGGGTGTACCTCAACATCGGATCCGCCGTCATTCTGCCAGAAGTCTTTCTGAAAACGCTGTCGCTGGGGCGGAACCTCGGCCATCCGATCTCGAACATTACCACCGCCAATATGGACTTCTTAGTCCATTACCGCCCTCAGACCAACGTCGTGCGACGTCCGACGCAGAAGAGTGGGCAGGGCTATTCGTTGACCGGCCATCATGAGATTATGTTGCCGTTACTCGCGGCAGCAGTGTTGGAGGAACTGGGATGAAACCGGCCTCAACCGCTTCACCCACCTCAGGCCTCCCGTCTTCGGATGCATTACAGGCCTATTGGCAGCAGTTGAATACGCAATATTTTTCCGGCTCGCTCCCGCCGATTGCGATCCTCTGGAGTCGTCGCCTGACCTCCTCGGTCGGGATGTTCAGCAGTCGCGGAGGCCCACGAGCCGCCTTCACACATCGGAATTGCCGACAGATCCGCCTCTCACTTCTGCTGTTCGAACAACTGACTCACCGGACACCGTCGATCAAGCAGGAACTACGCAACACCCTCGCACATGAAATGATCCATCAATGGCAATTTGATATTCTGAAACGACGACCTGATCATGGTCTCGCGTTTCTGCGGAAAATGAAACAGATCAATGGTTCGGGAGATGTTGCAGTCACGACGTACCACTCACTGGAGAAGGAAGTCATTGCCTTGTCGAGATTCTCCTGGCAATGCCTCGACTGCGGGCGTCTCTATCGGCGGCAACGGAAAACGATCCAACCTCAACGACATCACTGCGGAGCCTGCCGAGGAACCTTGCAAGAACTCACCTCGGAACCAGCGCGGCACACGGATGATGGGCGCCCGTCCACTGGTCAGGCTTCCAAGTCGCGCGCGCGACCGCGACCACCACAGAACCCCACAAGCTCACCGAAGCAATTGACGCTCGAACTGGCGTGACCTGAAGGAAACATCAAGAAGGGACTCTCTATTAGGCGGCTTCCTGACTCTCACCAGACCGATACCCCTCGCGTGCGGTCTTCATGCGCTTAAGAACGGTCGCCAAGGCCTCGACTGAAATCGGTTTGGAAAGATAGTCATCCATCCCTGCATCCAGACATTGCTCACGGTCTCCCTGCATGGCGTTGGCAGTCAAGGCCACAATCAGTACGCGATGGGAAGTTACCGATTTCTGGTTACGGATTCCTGGTTTTGAGTCTGAAACTCGAAACTCCAAACTCGAAACTAATTCGGCCGCCTCCCGTTCCCGAATAAGACGTGTCGCGTCAAAGCCGTCCATCTCCGGCATTTGACAGTCCATGAAGATCACGTCATAACGTATCCGGGACAGCGCCTCAACCACCTCTCGCCCGTTGGCCACCACGTCGATACGATACCCCAATCGCTGGAAGAGGCGGACCGCCACTTTTTGATTGACGACGTTATCCTCAGCCAGAAGGATGCGAAGGTCGACATTGGCCTTCGTCTCAGCAAGAGTATGGCGAGTAATGAGGGGAACCGGTTGATTCGCCACCGCCACACCGGATGCGGCAGAGTACTGCGTCATGACGGCAACAAGACAATCGTGTAATTGTCGCTCACGAATTGGCTTTGTCAGGTAAGCGGAAATTCCTGCTGCTTTCGCGGTTTTCGCATCTCCCCGTCGACCAAATGAGGTCAGCAGCACCAGTTGGCTCTCGGCCCCTCCCGCTCGTGCCCGTATGGTGCGCGCCAATTCGAGTCCATCCGTCGGCCCCATATCCACGTCCAACAGCACAAGGTCAAAAGCCGGTTGCCTGTGCGCCTGACTCAGGGCTATGAGCGCTTCGGGTCCGGTCGTGACGAGCGTCGGCTGCATCCCCCATTTTTTCGTCATCACCTCCATGATTTTTCGGTTGATGGCCTTGCTATCCACGATGAGAATGTGGAGACCGGCCAACAGGACGGAATTCTTCTCGACTACCTGGGAATCACCGACCTGTTTACGCAAATTCACTGTAAACCAGAAGCAGCTCCCGACGCCCACTTGGCTCGTCACTCCGATCGCTCCTCCCATCAACTCGATCAGGCGTTTGCAAATCGCAAGACCGAGACCGGTTCCGCCGTACTTCCTCGCCATGGATCCATCGGCCTGACTGAACGACTGGAATAGTCGGTCACGGGTCTCTTCGGAAATACCAATCCCCGTATCCGTGATCGCCACACGAATCGTGGTCTCTTCTTTCGACTCAGCTTCAACGGTGACCTCCACCACCACATCTCCCTGGTCGGTAAACTTGATCGCATTTGCGGTCAAGTTCATGATGATCTGACGGAGACGACCTGGGTCGCCCAGCAAGTGTCTCGGCACCTCGGCATGGAACAGGCAGGCCAAATTCAGTCCTTTTGAGGACGCGCGCTCCGCCACGAGATCCAGCGATTCGTCAATCGCGAGGCGAAGATCGAACGCAATCGTCTCCAACTCCAGTTTCCCAGCCTCAATCTTTGAGAAGTCAAGGACATCGTTGATGATCGTCAACAGATGATCGCCACAGGTCCGCACCGTTTCAGCATATTCACGTTGCTCCTCCGTGAGTTGGGTGTCCAACAGAAGCCCGGTCATCCCGATCACCCCATTCATCGGCGTTCGGATTTCGTGACTCATGCTGGCAAGAAACAAAGACTTAGCCTCGGTTGCGGCTTTGGCTTCCCTCAACGCGCCGTCTAATTGGTGATTGATCTGCTCCATTTGCTGGGCATAGTTTTTCAACGACTGCTCCGCTTCTTTTCGTCCGGTGATATCCCGAATGAACGCACTAAAGATCGTGACACCCTCGATCGTCAACGGAGTCATGGCAAGTTCCATAGGGAATTCCCGACCATCTCGCCGAAGCCCGATCATTTCTACCAGTCGATGAGCGGTGGGCACATCCCGAGACTGAAGCAGGCGCTGAACGTATGCTCGATAGCCTGGACGCTGGGACAGCGGACAAAGCGTGTCGGCTGCATCTCTCCCAATAGCCTCCAGCGCAGACCACCCAAAGACCTGTTCCGCCTGGGCATTCCACTCCGTAATACCGCCGCTTTCATCCATGGTCATAACCGCATCGAGAGCCGTGTCGATGATCAAGCTGGTGCGGGCCTCGTTCTGATGCAACGCGGCTTCCACTTCGGTCCGTTCGACGAAGAGGCCAATCTGACTTCCGGTCGTGCCCAACGCTCGTAACAGATCCCTATCCTCCGCCTGAGCCTCTCGGCTGAAGAATTCCATCACGCCATAGACGTTGGCTCTGAGCCAAATCGGAAAAGCACAGGCTCCACGCAGCGCTCCCGGGTTCTCAAGAGACTCACGTGTAAAGAGAGAAGCTCCTGCAATATCCTCAATCCACAAGGGCTCGCCACGCGCCCAGCAACACCCCGGTAGATCGGAACCAGGACCGTGATCCTGTTGCCGACTGTTGCGCACGAACTCCTGGACCACTGTGGAATCAACGGACCACCCATCCGCGCAGGTAAGCGATCGTCGATCGTCCTGTACCCTCCAGAATACCCCGACCTGCCAATCCAGACTGACCGCGATCGCCTGCAAGAGGTCCGGGATGGCTTGCTCAACCGTAGAGGACGCCGCCAGCACTTTCGCCACCGCATGTTGGAGGGTTTGACGACGATCGGCACGCTTTTGCTCCGTCACATCTTGAAGCACACTCAGAACAGAACCAACTGACCCATTTGCAGCTGGAAGCGGAACGGTGATCATCTCGACCCATCGAATCTGACGGGACAATCCAACCAGTCTGCACCGTCCACGGGTTTCACGTCCCTCTCGAACAGCCTTGTGCAGGTCGTCGAGTTGCTGATGATCACCCGTATGGATAAAGTCTCGGAGATCTCGGCCGATGATTTCTTCTGAAAACCCGGCGCCAAAAAGAAAACAGCCGGCGGGGTTGATCTGGAGTACCCGACGATCAAGCCCTGACACCAGAATTCCCTGAGGCTCAGCTTCCAGGATACTCCTGAGTCTTTGCTCATTTTCTTGGAGCCGAGCTTTCTCATTTTCTGCCTGAAGTCGACGAGTCCGGTCCCGGTGCAATGCCTGCACGAGATAGACCATCAAGGGGACGACCAGCAGGAGATTGACAATGCCAATAGCCCAGAACATCGTTACGTCACCATCACTCATCGGCAAGACACCGGACACATCAATCCCTACGGCCAGACTGGTGCCAGCCCCTACACTCCGTTATGTGCCGTATCGGCTCGTTAGGTGAGAACTTGAGCCGATGACCACCGTCTGATCTGGCTCTCCGTGATCCGGGATCTCCCGATGGCGATACCTTGCTCAAACGGGAGGAATCGCTCTTTCACTCGCACCGGCAGCCAGGTATGATGGGGCCATGAGCTCCAAGGTCTTGCCACGAGAGGAACTCCTCCACGTTCTGGACATGAATCGGACGAATGGGAAACGCATTGTGTTCACCAATGGGTGTTTCGATCTGATGCACATCGGGCATACCCGATATCTCCAAGCCGCGAAAACATTGGGCGATGTCCTCGTTGTCGGAGTGAACAGTGATGCATCTGTTCGTCGTCTAGAGAAAGCTCCGGACCGGCCGATTGTTCCGGAAGCGCAGCGAGCCGAAGTGCTGGCGGCATTGGCCTGTGTCGATTATGTCGGGATTTTCGACGAACCGGACCCCCTTGAACTCATCACGGCTATCCAGCCGGACATCCTGGTGAAAGGCGGAGATTGGCCCCTCGACCGGATCGTCGGTCGCAATGTGGTTGAAGCCCGTGGCGGCATTGTCAGGACAATCCCGCTGGTTCCCGGTCTATCAACCACGGAACTCCTTCAACGTATCCGCTCAACCACGACATAATTCGTGTCTGATACCACTACTCACATACCTTCCTGGCTTGTCCCACTTCGATCGGCCCTCGATCACAAGCAGGCGCGTGTGTGCTTGCTCGGGGCGCATGGCCCGACTTCGGCTTGCGCCGTCACACTGCTGGACCGTCTCCGCCGTCTTTCTCACAACGACGCCGGCCCATGGGTCGTGCTCACCGCAAGTGACGAGTCTGCAGAACGAATGTTCAATGACTTGCACTTCTTCCATTCGCTCATGGGACAACCTGTCGAAGGCCTCGCCTGGTTCCCGGAATGGGAGACCCTCCCCTATGAAGCGACGGCACCACATGTCGCGTTGATTGCGCACCGGATGACGACGCTTCATCGCCTGCTGATCAAGCCACCCACGATTCTCGTGACCTCCGTCGCTGCGGCCATGCATCGAGTGATCCCTCGTTCGATTTTTGAGGAGGCGGTGATTGGTTTCAAGACAGGCGCAACTTTCGAACGGGAATCTTTGGTCACAAGCCTGCTCCGGATCGGGTACCGGCGGGTCTCCGTGGTGGAAATTCCAGGGGAATTCAGTGTCCGCGGTGGGATCGTCGATATCTTCTCGACGGCCTATTCCAACCCGGTCCGTGTAGAATTTCTGGGAGATCAAGTCGAATCGATGCGGCTGTTCGACCCAGCAACCCAAACATCGATTGAAAAATTGAACGAGGGGTGGGTCTTACCCGCACGAGAATTTATCCGGCCTTCACAAGCCCAAGACGCGACCGCACCGATTCCTCCCGATGCAGAATGGCGAAGTCCTGACCTCTACGAGGCGATGGACACGTTGTTCGACTATTTCGGTTCGGAGCCCTCACTCGCCCTGGACCAACCGGAGAGCCTGAAAAAGTCCTGTGAGGCCGCATGGAGCAAAATCGACGACGGATACCTCCGTCATGTCGACCGTGACATTGCTCGTCCCTATCCCTCGCCTGAGCGCCTCTTCCTCACGTGGGACGGCATCCAGCAGCGGATTGCCACCTGCCCAATGATGGCACTGGAACCGCTGGCAGCTCCGGACTCATCCTGGGAGCCAACCTTTTCATGTTCCACCCAGCCTCCGGCCAGCATTGGGCTCGGGATCAGAGGCACCGCCTTCAGCCAAACCCTGAGCTTGCTTGAGAGCCTCCGCAACGAGCATCGGGTGGTCCTGGTTGCCCGAAGTCGAGGGCAAGTCGATCGCTTGCTCGCCCTCCTCCGCGAACATGATTTACCGGCCGAATCCTGGAACTCTTCGACCTGGTTAAGCCAACGGACCGGTAGATTTCCGTTTTATGTCCTGCACGGCGATCTCTCGGTCGGGTTTTTGTCCGGAGAGCTCCGGCTCGCGCTCCTGACCGAAGAGGAACTCTTTGCAAAAGGCGCGCGCCATAAGCCTCAACCCAAGAGTCGAACCGCCACATTCCTGTCCTCGTTGGAAGACCTGAACGTCGGTGATTACGTTGTGCACGTGCAACATGGCATCGCGAAGTATCGGGGTCTGAAACGCCTGTCGGTCCAAGACTTCGAGAGTGACTACTTGATTCTTGAGTTTGCAGGTGGCGATACCCTGTACGTTCCGCTTGACCGGTTGAATCAAGTGCAGCGATACAGCGGCGCCGAGAGTCATGTTCCTCGACTCGATCGATTGGGCGGCACCAGTTGGGCCAAAACGACCGCGCGAGTCAAGAAAGACATCGAAGAAATGGCCCAAGAACTCATCGACCTCTACGCCAATCGCGAGCTGGTGAAACGGAATGCCTATGGCGTGACCACAACCCTTTACCACGAATTCGAGGCTGCGTTTGAATACGAGGAGACTGCGGACCAGCTCAAAGCCATCGCAGACATCAGCCGAGACCTAGAGTCAACCAAGCCCATGGACCGGCTGGTGTGTGGTGACGTGGGGTATGGAAAGACCGAGGTCGCCATGCGCGCCGCCTTCAAGGCGGTGGAGCATGATCGTCAGGTCGCGGTTCTGGTTCCCACGACATTGTTGGCCCACCAACATTATGAAAACTTCGCCGAACGCTTCGCGCCCTTTCCCATGCGAGTCGCGCTGCTCTCACGATTCCAATCGGCGAGAGAAACGAAAGCCATTCTGAAGGATGTCTCGACCGGAACCGTCGATGTCGTCATCGGCACTCACCGGCTGCTGCAGAAGGACGTGACGTTTCGCCATCTCGGCCTGGTCATCATCGACGAAGAACAGTGGTTCGGCGTCAAGCACAAGGAGCGGCTCAAGCAACTTCGGACACAGGTCGACGTCTTAACGTTGACCGCCACACCCATTCCACGCACCTTGCAAATGGCGATGTCGAGCGTCCGAGACCTCTCGATTATCGACACACCCCCGGCTGGACGGCTGGCCATCAAAACAGAGGTGGTTCGGTTCAGCGACAAAGCCGTACGGGACGCCGTCCTGCGCGAGCTTGGACGAGGCGGACAGGTCTATTTTGTCCACAACCGTGTCGAAACGATGGAGCGGATCGGAGCCTGGCTGCATCAGCTGATTCCCGAAGCCAAAATGGTCATGGCGCACGGCCAAATGGACGCCAAGCCGTTGGAAGCCGTGATGCTGAAGTTCGTGAAGCGCGAGGCCGATATTCTGATCGCCTCGGCCATCATTCAGTCCGGACTCGACGTTCCGACCGCGAATACGATCATCGTAAACCGCGCCGATCTCTTTGGACTTGCGCAACTGTATCAGTTGCGTGGACGGGTCGGACGGGGAGGTGACCAGGCCTACGCTTATTTCCTCATTCCAGATGAAGGCACGTTGACCGGCGATGCGCAGAAACGATTGATCGCGATTCAACAGTTTACAGAGCTTGGATCGGGGTTCCGCATCGCCGCGGCTGACATGGAGATCCGAGGCGCCGGTAATCTGTTGGGGAAGCAACAGTCCGGTCATATTGCCGCCATTGGACTGGACCTCTACATGCAAATGGTCGAACAGGCTGTTCAACGGTTGAAAGGGCATGTGATCGAGGAAGAACCGGACCCGACTCTGCAACTGCCCGTTTCAGCTTTTATCCCCGAGCCCTACGTCACGGACCCCCACCATCGGCTTTCCCTTTACAAACGGCTGACGGCTTGCACCCAAGTCGGCGAGCTCGCCCTCCTGCACGGGGAGATTCAGGATCGGTACGGCCCCGCGCCAGAGCCGGTCGAGCGGTTGCTCGAAGTGATGCAACTCCGGACCCATGCGAAACGCCTCCGGTTGGCTTCGCTCGACGTACACGGCCAGGCGGTCACGATCGTGTTCCAACCGAAGGCGACGGTCCCTGAACCGGCCGTTCATCGCTTGATGGACCAGTTGAAGAAACGACTGAAGTTCCTCAGTCCCGTCTCTTTTGAAATCTCCATGCGCCAGAGCGACTGGCCTTCGCTGTTTTCGGAACTCAATGCAATCTTGCAAAGCCTCGACCTCTGTGATACCAAAACGATCAGAACGGATACGACAGGTTCTTGATCGAGACTCTCAGGTACCACCACGTATGAAACACTTCCGGTTTCTGACCTTCTGTCGGACCTATCTCCTGCCTGGACTGCTTGTCGGCGTGGTGGCCGGGTTCGGGCCTGTGGTCTCTGGCTGTGCCGATCGACAGGAGGAACCGGTCGTCGCGTTGGTGAACGGCCGGGCTATCACCCAAACCGAATTCGATCTTCGATGGGGAGAGCTTTCACCTGCCACGCGTTCCCGTTATGAGAGGGACGGCGGCAAGCGGAAATTTCTGGATGAACTGATTACCCGAGAGCTTCTGATGCAGGAGGGACGCCGCCGAGGCTTGGATCATAATGAGATCATCCGGGACAAGGCGCAACGATATAAGGAACAACTCATCCTCGACGAACTCCTGAAAGACAAGCTCCAATCCAAGGTCGAATTGACACAAGTCGAACTTGACGCCTACTACGAGAAGCACGCCGCAGAACTGCTGGACCCGTTGAAAGCCAGTATTTCAGTGATGCTTCTGCCTAATGTCTATGCCGCGAAGGACCTCGAAACACAAGTGAATCGAGGCGGGAACTTTGCCAAGTTCGCCCAAAGATACTCGCTGGACGACAAGACAAAGTCCAAAGGCGGCGATCTGGGCCCCTATAGAAAAGGGATGCTGCTTCCCGAGCTGGATACGGTCATTCATACCCTCAAGCCTGGGATGGTCAGCGGTCCCATCAAGACCGAGCATGGATACTATCTTGTCATGCTGTCCCCTCTGGATGAAGCCATTATCCAAACCGACTTGGCGACAAAAGAACGTCTTCGGCAGGAGCTCCTGGCCGACAAGCGGCGCAAACGATTCGACGAAGTCATTGCCGATATTCGAACCAATGCAGCAGTTCGGTTTGCTGAAGCCGCTCGATATATCAACGAGGACACCGGCAAACGTTAGTCCCTACCGATTTCCACGAACCCACTGCTTCGTGTAGAATTATCGAACGAGTGACGAACGCGTTCCACCCCAGGGTGCAGGAACCATGACCATCTCTTCGCAGAAATCCTGTTGGAAAACGAGACTGCTGTCGGTATTGACCCTCTTCGTATTTGCTGGCTGGTCCCCTCATCCGGCTCCAGCTCATCTACAGGATCGCATCGTCGCCATCGTCAATTCCGAGCTGATCATGCTGTCCGATGTCCAGCGTGAGTTTGAAGCGGAGCAAGAGCGACTCTCCCGTATACACCGTGGAACCGACCTCGCCCAACGGCTGAAGACCGCGGAATACATGGCCTTGACGAAGCTGATCGAGCGGAAATTGCAGCTCCAGGAAGCCAAGGCGAAGAAAGTGGAGGTGTCAGACATCGAGGTCAAACAAGCCATTGAGCAAATGAAGCGACAAGGCACTTCTCTCAACTCTACAAGCCCCGGCGACCTCCAGACCGTGCGCGATCAACTTGTGCTCATGCGAGTGGCCGATCAGCATATTCGCGGCAATATCATGGTCGGCGACGCTGAACTGAAGCGGTACTACCAAGAGCATCGCGACCGGTTTGCTCTGTCCGAAGAGTACGAATTAAGTCAAATTCTGATCCGCCCACGCTCCTCGGATGGACTGGCCGATGCGCTGACCAAAGCGCGCCGCGCCATGGATGATCTGAAACGAGGTGAAAAATTCGAAGACGTCGCCAGGGAATACTCCGACGGCGACAATGCCTTGCAGGGCGGACGGCTCGGCGTGGTTCGGCAGGGCGAGCTCATCCCCATCATTGATCAAGCCATCGTTCGCTTGGTACCCGGTGGGATCTCCGACATCATTGAGAGCCCCGAAGGAATCCAGATTCTCCGGATGGACGATCGAAAACCTAAACGGTTTCGGAAATACGAGGAAGTCCGGCGAGAACTTCAAGACCTAGTCTATCAGCAGAAAAGTGAAGACATGTATCAAGCCTGGCTCGTCCAGCTCAAGAATAAGTCTTATATCGAGATAAAATTCTAACTTTGCGATCACACGCCCCTGCCCCCTCCTATCCTCTCCGGCAATCAACCTAGAGCACTAACGGACTACGGAAAAACTATTCGGACCAGATTCACATGCGCTGGTGTGGAATGTCATAGCTTCGTTCCGGAACGAGTACAGGATGCTCAAAAAGGCTGTCCAGCAAGGCCGCAACGAGCAAAGAAGCGAGTCGTACTCATGCCGTACGGTGAGCCTCTGAACGACGCGAGAACGACGCTGGCGGCCTTTTTCAGCATCCTGTTAAACGTCACGCCGTCGGTCTGCCGCTTCGCGCAGAGATCCCCACAGCCGGTCTCTTCCCTCTCCCGTCAGGGACGAATAGGGAATCACAGCGTCTCCTTCCACAAGTCCTAAACTCTGATGGATCTGGCGCATGGTTCGCAGCCGCTCATGTGCCTTCAGCTTGTCGACTTTGGTCACGACGACGACTGGATCATGCCCGATCGAGCGGAGCCAGGCCATGGTCTGCCTATCTTGGTCTGTCACGACGCGACTGTCCACCAACAGCACAACCCGAAGCAGCGCAGCTCGACCGAACAGATAGCTTTCCAGCAAGGGGGCCCACTGCTTGCGAACGGTTTTCGGCACGTTTGCAAATCCATAGCCCGGCAAATCGATGAGATAAAATTGCGAGAGATGAGGATCTGATGTCGAGATCTGAAACACATTCACAGCTTGTGTTTTCCCAGGTGTTCGGCTGACCTTGGCAAGGTCCCGACGATTCAATAACGAGTTGAGTAAGGACGATTTGCCCACATTGGACCGCCCAACAAAGGCAACCTCTTGTAGATCACCGGGAGGAAACTGTTCTGGAGCGACACAACTTTTGATAAACTCGGCTGCGAAGATTTTCATGTCGTCAGGCTGATCAATGGATACGAGCCGGAAACCAAACCAGAGTCCCGTCTTTCTGCGTCACTACACATACGACCCTCCTCCGCTCAAGTCAACCGGTCGCGGTAGAATCCGGCGCGTCTTGCTGTGGAGCACCCTCTTCATCGGACTTCCAATGGGTATTCTGGTGCTGAGCTGGTTCATAAGCTTGCCCGATGTGGAGCGACTCACACGAACCAACCCGACATCCACAGCCCTGATGGAAACTCGGCAGACTCAGGCACAGGAACAGGGGCGTCCCAGCAAACGGCAATGGATGTGGGTCCCGCTTTCTCGTATCTCTCCCCATCTTCGTCATGCCGTGGTGGCCGCAGAAGATGCGTTGTTTTTCACTCACGAAGGATTCGACTGGGAAGGAATCAAAGACGCCGCCATGCACAACCTTGAAACCCGTGAATTTAAGCGTGGCGGCAGCACAATTACGCAGCAACTGGCCAAAAATCTCTACTTGTCGTCAGAACGGTCTCTCTTTCGGAAAGCCAAGGAAGCACTGATTACTCGGGACCTCGAGCAACAGCTCTCCAAGAAGCGTATTCTCGAGTTGTACCTCAACGTGGCCGAGTGGGGGTACGGCATCTACGGCGCAGAAGCCGCAGCGCGTCATCACTTCGGCAAACCCGCTCTCGAACTGACAACCGACGAAGCCGCCTGGCTGGCGGCCATCTTACCTTCGCCCCGCCGATACGATCCCCTCAGAAAAACGACCTTCTTAACGCGCCGTCACGAGCGTATTCTCCGATTGATTGATCGACAATCCGGAACCTCTACGTCGGTGGCGGAAGAATAGAATTCCGAACAGCCTTTACTCTGAGTACTCAGAAGAATCGCCGACCTGGCTGTGATCCTGTTCGCCGAAGATGGCCGATTCGTGGGTGTAGTGTTTGAATTCAAGCAGGTTATGCGACGGGTCTTCCAGAAAGAACGTCCGGTGCTCGATGCGAGTCTCGGGAAAACGCACCCGAGGTTGTTGGTAGAACGAAAGCCCCTTGGTTTTGGCCCGATCCGCCAACACCTGCCAGTCTTCCTGTGAAAGAAAGACCAGTCCGAAATGGCGCGGATAAATACCCTTCTGTTGCGAAGGTTGATCCGACACGAGATGCGCGACAAGCTGGTGTCCAGCCAGACCGTGAGTCACCGCATGTTTCGATCGACGTCCGACCGTACAGCCAAGGCCCTCGACGTAGAACCGAAGCGTAGCTTCGAGATCGTAAATCGGAAAGGCGAGATGAAAGAGGCTGGTCGTCATCAAAATCGGTCTCTCACGGTCGGTTCTCCTTTTCCGTCCCACCACCCAGCCGCCATGTTGGCGGTCACATGCACAATGGCGAATCGTCCCCTTGGGGTAAGAACCAGTGTACCAGCGGATCCGTTTACTCTTGCAACCAGCTTCTGCAACACCCATCGCGCTGCTCTTCTCGCTGTCTCTCCCTGTCCTAACCGATCACAGATTGTTTTCGCAACGGCCACACGCATGATGCTCTCACCCCACCCCGTCATCGACACCGCACCGGTCTCATTGTCAGCATACACCCCGCAGCCGATGATCGGCGTATCCCCGACTCGCCCAGGCAGCATGAGATCAATCCCCCCAGTCGAGGCACCGGCAGCGACTGTCCCAGACTGGTCCAGCGCAACCGCGCCGACTGTTCCATGCCGATTTCCCTTCGTAGCCATTTGCTTGAGCATGGAACTGTACAGCAACCTGCCCCTCGTAGCCTGACGCTTCTGAAGCTCTATCTTATGATGCTTGGCGAACTTGGTAGCCGGAGGGCCCACGAGCAAGACATGCGTCGTCTCCTCCACAACGAGGCGGGCGGCCGTAATCGGATGAACAATACCTTCGATAGAGGCAACCGCACCGGCGCGCAAGCATTCCCCTTCCATGATCGACGCATCCATTCGCCGAACTCCATCCAGCTGTCGATGAGCCCCGTTCCCCGCATTGAAGAGCCCGCTGCGCTCGAGAACTCGAACGGTCTGCTCCACGGCGACCAGTGCGGAACTTCCACGATCCAAGAGGTGATAGCCGACTTGCAATGCGCCACGCAGACACGCGGCTTGTGAGGAGGTCATGGTTCGGGAGCCGGCACCCCCGTGCGCGAGAATGATCGGTCTGATGGGTTTCAATTTAGGAGCAGATCCCGGGTCCTCTGGTAGGCAGGATTCTGCATGCGATCGAGGTCAGATCGCACAAAGCCCAGGCCGGTGACACAGAGCTCAAAGTTCTCCGATAATTTTTTGAACAACGGCAAGCTGGTTTCCGCATCCTCACGACCGATCTGCGCGACGATTCCATACGATCGCTTGCCGGTCTTCATATAGTCCACGAGGAAGTCCTTGTGATAGATGCGCCCAGCCGATTTGAGCCGTCGCAGATACTCTGGGAACAAACCAGCCATGAACAGCGTGAAATCCCCGATATGGCGGTGGACGTCCCGTTCACGATCCAGCGATTGCGCTTCCAGCATCACCTCCGACTCGAACAGCAGATCGACAACTGAATCGACCGGCTGATTCTCCCGGTTTTTGATCTTATACAGCTGATCTGTATGGGTAAAATCGACAAGCATGTTGGAGACGTAGGATGTAACCTTCGTATCGGGCCAACCGAGATGTTCTGTAAAGCTCTTCTCGGTCAAGGCACCGAAGAGTTCCCGGAGCGGGTGTCGTGGAGGAACTGAAGCACTCATCTTTCCCTCCTGGAAAGTCCGATGAGCCGCAACTTCAGTATAACAGATCTCAACGATGAACCGTTCAACCTTGGGAATAATATCGGAGCGCCGTCATCGAACCTTGAGCCCTGACTAGCGCCTCTCCCTGCTATCCACCATAAAGGTCACCGGCCCATCATTCACCAAAGCCACCTTCATATGGGCAGCAAAGATTCCCGTTTCAACCATCATTCCGCTCTCTCGCAGTCCAGTCGCGACCTGTTTATAGAGCCCCTTCGCCAGATCAGCAGGAGCCGCCTCGTCAAAACTCGGGCGGCGGCCATTGCTCGTCCGGCCCAAGAGGGTGAATTGAGAGACCAACAACACAGCGCCACCCACATCGGCCAGCGATCGATTCATCTTCCCCTGTTCGTCGGAGAAAATGCGGAGGGTCCCGATCTTGTCGACCGCGTAGCGTACATCGGACTCGTCATCACCCTTCGCAACACCCAGCAATACCATCAAGCCTTGCTGGATCTGCCCAACGATGTGCCCATCGACCTCAACCGAAGCACTGGTGACACGCTGCAGAACTGCCTTCATCGATTAGGCCCGGCCTCGCTGGAGTTGAATCAAGGTTCCTTCAAGGGAGAGTAACTTGCGCTTCATGGGTAGCCCTCCTGAGAACCCTCCAAGCGTGGTATCTTGCGCGACGATCCTGTGACAAGGAATCACGATCGGTATCGGGTTCGCACCGACCGCGTTGCCGACCGCACGGGCATACTGTGGTCCACCCACACGCGCGGCAACCCACTGATACGAACGCAACTTGCCGTACGGCACACGAAGAAGCACCCGCCAGACCTGCCGCTGGAACACCGTCCCGTGCGACAAATCAAGCGGCACGTCAAAGATGTGTCGCTTGCCTGCAAGATAGTCGAGGAGTTGACGGCGAGCCACATCCAGTCGTGCGGACTCACCTCGCTGCAGTGGCCCGTGTGACTGCGCCCTGAGGTCAGTCTCCACCGCCCGCTCTGACCGTTTCGGCAAGACGATGGCTTGAATTCCTTTTGAAGACTCCGCAATCCCCATCCACCCCCAGGGCGACCTGAACATCATCACCTTGCGCATAGACCACTCCTCACTATTTCGCGAAACGCCCGAGCTTTCTGCGCACGATCCCCCACAGGACCCCCAATTCCTCAGAACGAAATACGGCATGAACGCCCAGATATCCACCTACACTGAGTCCAATGCCGAGAAACAGCATCGCCGATTTCGTGATCCACTCGTTGGGGTGAGCCCAAATCTGTGCTTCGGCAACCCACCAGCAAGCCGCTATGATCGGCACACAGCCAATCACCACTCGGCCAACCGAACGAAACACTGGGGACCAGTCGACACCACCTAATCTCCGATTGAGCACCGCCACGAGAATACCCCCATTGACCATCGCCGCTAGGGCCGTGGCGAGGGCAAGCCCGGCGGCTCCCAGGCGTGACATCAAGACCAACGAGAACAGAATGTTGGCCACCACCGCAATAGTCGCCGAGATCACAGGCGTCGTCGTGTCTTTCAGCGAATAGAATGCCGAAACGATGATGCGCACTCCGCCGAACGCCCATAAACCGACGGAATAGCAGAGTACCGCTACAGCCGTTTCAGCAGTATCCTGCGCCGTAAATGTGCCGTGTTCAAATACCAGATGCACGATCGGAGTCCGTAACAGGATGAGCCCCACCATGGCCGGCAACATGATGAAGATGATCATGCGTAGTCCAAACCCAAGCGTCGTGCGCAGTTCATCCAGCGCACCTCGCGCCGCTTGCGCCGATAAGGTCGGCAAGATTGCCGTGACCAACGCCACGCCAAAGATGCCCAGGGGGAATTGGATCAACCTCATCCCGTAGAACAAATAGGTTGGTCCACCAGCAAAGAACGATCCCAGTATCGTACTCACAGTAATATTGATCTGGGTCACCGATAGTCCGAGCAATGATGGAATCATCAGTCGGCCGATCTTTCGTACACCGGGGTGGCCGGGGTTAAACTTGAACCCGAACAACATCCCACGCGACTTGAGGCCCGGCAGCTGCATGGCAAATTGTGCGGCACCACCGGCCACGACACCGATCGCAACTCCGATAATGGGTTCCGGCATGGTGGGCGCAAGAAACACCGCACATCCGATAATGAACAGATTAAAAAAGACGGGTGAAAACGCCGGAGCCGCAAAGGCCCGTAATGAGTTGAGCACGCCCATAGCCAGAGCCGCCAAGCTGATAAAAATGAGATAGGGGAACATGATGCGGGTCAGGGTCGTGGTCATTTCGAGCCGGGTTGGATCCTCATGAAATCCCGGCGCCAAAAGCCACACAATGCCCGCCGAACCAAGAATCCCGATGAGCGTAATGCCCGTCACGATCGTCAGCAGTGTCGTGAAGGCGGCGCTCGCCAACTCCCACGCATCCTGCTTCGATTTGAGGGTGTGATATTCGGTGAAAACGGGAATAAACGCAGCGGACATAGAGCCTTCGGCAAAGAGCTCCCGGAGCAGATTCGGGATACGATAGGCGACAAAAAATGCATCCGCAGCCGGAGTCGCACCAAAGAGTCGTGCGATGAGCATGTCTCGGATAAACCCAAGGATGCGGCTTGAAAAGGTGGCGACACTGATGATGCCCGCTGATTTGATGACGGCCTGATTCTCGTCCTGATGCTTCGGTAGGGCAGTGGAGGAAGCGGTCGGCTCTGACATGAACCGGATTCTAGCGGAACAATCGCGGGGCGTCTATGGAAGGTGAGCGTCGTCTGATCCGCCAGTCGCTTGAAGCGTGGCACCTTGCCGTCATGACCGTCCACACAAGCGAACGATAAACTCCTGACGCATGCCGGACATCGCGCCAGGAGTCTTCGAGCAGTCGTTTATGCAGCCAGTCGAATGGGTGGCCGACTGGTCATACTCGTGGGATGCGTGTCTGTATCGCGCAACACTTCGACCTTGGCCTGGGCTTTCATCTCCAGCGTCCCGTTGAATACCACACCCTCCTCCATCGAGAGCACCGGCGTGGTCAGGCTGCCGTCAACAACCGCCGGTGCGCATAACACGATCTGGCTGGTCGCCTCAATGTCTCCCGTGATACGCCCGTGGCAGACGACCGCTCCCGCCGTCACCTTGGCCTTAATCACTGCCTGAGGACCAACGAGCAACCCGCCGTCGGTGTGGATTTCTCCATCCAACGCCCCATCGATTCGTACCGTCCCTGAATAGGTGATGACACCCTTGAACGCGACATCTTTGCCGACAAACGCGACTTCATCCGGCAATATCGGACCGTTGTGTTTTGGTAAAGAGCTCCGGCGATCCTCTACCCACCGCTCTTGTTCGCGCTCCTGCCCCCGCTCCACATCGCCCCCCACCGCCTCCTCATGTTTCCACATCGTATGCCTCCTCCTTGTCGAGATTGGTCTGGCCGGACGAGCAGCCCCGCCGAGTCTCTTCTCTATCGGCTGATCGTGATGTTTTATTGAATGGCAAGAAATAGGGATGAACCGCTTACGACTCTATGACTAATTCATTCGACAATTCATCGGGATTGTCGCCGGAACGGCTTGGGGACACCTCAGCAAGCAATGTGCCGCACACCTGGATCCCTTGGCATAACCCGCCGACGAGATCTCCCCTTGTCAACCGACTGCCAGCCGCCTCCACGACTGAGGACCAACGCTCCGATGGAACTCGCTGTGCAATAGATTGATCCGCCAACACATAGATCTGATGTTCCAACAACGAGACCATGATCAACACTCCGGTGTGCTCACGTGTCTGCGAAACCGCATGTTGCCTGAACGCTCGTTCGGCCCGAAGTCGCACTTTATGGTGCAGTCGATCCGTCGGCGTCAGGAAGCGAATACACGGGACCATAGTCCCCAGCCAGGCACCGACGCCGTATGCCGAAACGGCCGCCAAGACGAGCCATGCCGCGTTGGAACCATGCCATCCCCAAGGAAGCCAGAATAGTTCCGTGGTCAGCATGAGCGTCAGGACCACGAAGGAGAGCAACAACCCTAAGCGATGCTGGGCATCACGGTAGAGTCCGGACCGACTGACGATCATGGGAACGATTTCTGCGTTGGTATGCTGCTCTGCCGCATGCACCGCCAGTCTGATCCGCTCACGCTCCTCCGCCGTCAGCTCAAGTTGCTCACCAGTTTCCACTGGCACCCCCTCCCCCAAAATCGCCTCCGCCACCACTGAACCCTCCTCCGCCACCGAACGATCCTCCACCCCATCCGCCACTGCGGCTGCTGTACCAGATCCAATCATCCAGCCCACGGGATCGAGTGGTCCGCCCTCCCGTCCCCGCTGCACCAAAAAGCAGCAGCAGGACCACCGTCGCACCACCCGCAAGCAGTGCCGGCCCTACCCAAGGCGCAAGAAGCGTTGCGATTCCTGCTCCCGCAACCGGGCCGATGACGCGATGCACATTTGTGAACAGGAATCCGACAAAGAGACCGGCAATGACCGCCACCACAACCTGCTCGACGACAGCACTCTCTTGCCGAGAGGAAACGTTCTCGGTGGCCTGGTAGGTTCCGTCAATGGTCTTCAAAATTGCATCGGTTCCTTCTAGGATCCCGCCAGACATATCCCCGGCTCGAAACCGAGGAACGATCTCATTTCTGATGATCTGTGCCGATCGAATGTCGGTTAAGACACCTTCCAACCCATACCCGACTTCGATGCGCACCTTGCGTTCTTTGATCGCCACCAGCAACAGAACTCCGTTGTCCGTCCCTTTTCGACCGAGCTTCCAGGCGGTGGCCACGCGATGCGTGAATTCCTCAAGAGACTCGCCCTCGAGGGAAGGGATGGTCAGGACGGCGACTTGATTGCCGGACTGCCCTTCATGCGCAGTCAGACGAGCCGTGAGCGACTCCACGGTTGACTGTGGCAAGACATGAGCGAGATCGACGATCCGTCCGGTCAAGGGAGGGACATCGAGTGCGGAGACCGGAGAGGCTGAGATAATGGCAAAGACAACGGCGATTCCGACAAGGACCGTCTGCAGCAATCGAGTCGCATCCCTCTGCTCCACGACTGTCCCCTCGGCATGAATCCGCGTTAGAATTTCACTTCCGGCGGTTTCGCCACGGCTGTTTCGTCGGCCACCGTAAAGTTGGGCTTCTCTTCCAAATGCAAGAGGAACTTCGCGGTCAGGTTCGTTGGGAAATATCGAACCATCTTGTTGTAGTCCGCCACTCGATCGATATATCGCTTGCGGGCCACGGTAATTCGATTTTCTGTCCCTTCCAGCTGACTCTGAAGGTCTCTGAAGTTTTGATCGGCCTTGAGGTTGGGATAGTTTTCGGCGATCGCGATCAGTCGTCCCAACGCCGAGGCCAACCCCGCTTGCGCCTGTTGAAACGCCTGGAACGCAGCCGGATCTTTCAGCACCTCCGGCGTCACTTGCATTCCGGTTGCTTTGGCCCTGGCGTTGACAACCCCTTCCAGTGTCTCTTTTTCATGGGCGGCGTACCCTTTGACCGTTGCCACGAGATTGGGAATGAGGTCTGCGCGGCGCTGGTATTGATTGATCACCTCACTCCACGCAGCCTTTGTATCTTCATCCAAGCCTTGCAGATCATTGTACCCACACCCAGACACGGTCAATGCCGTGACCATCACTATTGTGATTGTCATCGTTTGCCACCAACGATGTCCCATTGTTCCCTCCTTCAACGACGCCCTTAGTGCGCTGCCCCCGAATCTGGCTTGCATGCTACCACGAGGAATAATCATGAAGATATGTCGGTCAAGGGCCCTACGCCGAGCAGAGCGGTAATGGATCACACGGAAAATGAAGGTAGTGGATCGAACAGCTACTCGGCAAGTAATGACTGGGGAGTTTCTGATGGGCTCAATGCGGTGTATCCCGAACGTGTTTGGATAAAGGCGGTCAAGCGTTTATCCTCTTGCGCTCTGCGTAGGAACTTGAATGCAATCCCGCGGGTACTGACGGAGCGAACAATGGCTGCCGCCTCGACCGGCGGCTCATCCTGGGCAAGGCTGATCTCGAGGTAAAAAATATCATCAACCCGCACAGGGGTCTTGCTCCGGATAATACAGCCCCCTACTGACATATCCAAGACGGTGCCCTCCCCACGTACTCGTCCTCCGGAAAAGGAGAGAGAGAGCCTGACCGGAATACGCATGTGTTCCCGACGCTCAGTGAGCGGTGAGACGCTCGTGAGACTCATGCGACGAGCGAGAAACCGGTGGTCACACCGTTGACACTGGAAGGGTGCCATCCACAGCAGCGAGGCAACAACTTCACGCAGCGACTGCGCCCGCACACGAACTGCACCGTCCTGTTGACATTGAGGACACATGATCTGTCGCCCCATGATACTCACTGGCATACGCCATCCTGACCGAAGGCCTTGATCGCACTATAAAGGCCTTTCCTCCACAGTCAAGCTCATTGCCTTCCAGCGCCATCAGCTTCCGTCAGTGTGTTCCGCCGATAGAGTCCCGGCATGAACCGTCTTGAAGTAGGCGAGGGTTCTGCTATGAAGATTCCGCGTGGGGGGACTCCGGCTCACTGGGACGGCCGGATTCGACGATGCCAGCACGGAGATATTCATGATTGAGATTGGCAATGAAACGGGCACTGATGTGTTTGGGACAAACGGCCTCGCACTCATACTGATTGCTGCAGGACCCGAACCCTTCTCGGTCCATCGCCTCAAGCATGGCACTCACACGGCGTTCTCGCTCCGGCCTTCCTTGTGGAAGGGTTGCCATGTGGGAGACCTTGGCCGCGACAAACAGCATGGCTGAGGCATTCTTACAGGCTGCGACACAGGCCCCACACCCAATACAGGAAGCCGCATCCATCGCAGCCTCGGCTTGGTCCTTCCCGATCAATAGGACGTTCCCGTCCACGGCTCCACCGGTATTGACCGAGATATACCCACCCGCTTGCATGATGCGGTCCAGCCCTCTGCGATCCACCACCAAGTCTTTCAAGATCGGGAAGGCTTTGGCTCGCCATGGCTCAATCGTAATGTCGGCCCCATCACAAAACCGCCTCATGTACAGCTGACAGGTCGTGATACCCTGGTCCGGGCCATGGGGAATACCATTGATGACCAGTGAGCAACTCCCACAAATCCCTTCCCGACAATCCTGCTCGAACGCCACCGGCTCTTCACCCTTGCCGAGCAGTCTCTGGTTGACGCCATCAAGCATTTCTAGGAACGACATGCCGGGGCTCACCTCGTGCGCCTCGTACGTGACGAACCGACCCGGCTCGTGCGGGCCTTCCTGGCGCCAAATCTTCAGAGTGAATTTCATGATGGCCCTTCGCCTCTTTCCCGCACGCGATTCGCTCGCCGTTCCTCTCGCCGACTACTGATAGCTTCGCATGGTCGGAGGGACGAATTCGAACGCCAGCGGTTCCTTATGCAAAACCGGCACAGCTTGATCCCGATACTCCCATGCCGCCACATAGGCAAAGCGAGCATCATCGCGCCGTGGCTCACCATCCTCTGTTTGATATTCCTCGCGAAAATGCGCGCCACATGACTCCTGACGATGGAGGGCGTCGTGACAGAGCAATTCGGCGAATTCGAGATAGTCCGCTACCCGTCCCGCATACTCCAACTCCTGGTTGAAGGAATCTCCTGACCCGGTGACCATCACATCCCGCCAAAACTCCTCACGAAGCTTGGGAATCGCTTGCAACGCTGAGGTGAGCCCCCCTTCGGTGCGTGACATACCGCAATGATTCCACAAGAGCGTCCCCAGCTCTCGATGAAACATGGCCGCGGTCCGATGTCCCTTCACCGTAAGCAGCCGGTTGATCCGAGTCTCAACCAGCTGAATCGCCCCACGAGCCTCCGCATGATCCTCCGGAATAGGGAGGAGGTTTGCCGTCGCCAGGTAATGGCCAATGGTATAAGGAAGGATGAAATAGCCATCGGCCAATCCTTGCATTAATGAGCTGGCACCCAACCGGTTAGCACCATGGTCAGCAAAGTTTGCCTCACCGATGACGAAGAGTCCCGGGACCGTGCTCATCAAATTGTAATCCACCCAGAGTCCTCCCATCGTATAGTGCGGCGCCGGGTAAATCCGCATGGGAGCTTGATAGGCATCCTCTCCTGTGATGCGATGGTACATGTCGAAGAGATTTCCATAACGCTCGCGGACCACGTCTAGCCCTTGTTGCTCGATGACGTCCGAAAAATCCAGATACACACCCTGGCCGCCTGTCCCGACACCGCGCCCTTCGTCGCACACAACTTTGACTGCCCGTGAGGCAATATCTCGCGGAGCAAGATTCCCGAACCGGGGGTATCGCCGCTCGAGAAAATAATCTCGTTCTATTGAAGGAATATCCCCGGGCAACCGATGATCCGGTGACACCTTCGGCACCCATAATCGGCCATCGTTCCTGAGCGACTCGGACATCAGGGTCAACTTGGCCTGATGCGCACCACCCGGTGGAATGGCCGTCGGATGAATCTGGGTAAAACATGGATTGGCGAACGCGGCTCCATGCTTCCATGCTCGGTAGGTGGCCGTCACGTTGCATCCGCTCGCATTGGTGGAGAGATAGTACACATTACTGTACCCACCCGTGGCCAATACCACGGCGTGGGCCGTGTGCGCGCTGATCCGTCCGGTGACCAAATCTCGAGCCACAATGCCCCGAGCCTGACCATCGACCAAAATGAGATCGAGCAGTTCCGTGCGCGGGTGCATCGTGACCTGACCACGTTCGATCTGCCAACAGAGTGCCGAATAGGCGCCTAATAGGAGCTGTTGCCCCGTCTGCCCCCGACAGTAGAACGTCCGGGAGACTTGAACGCCTCCAAACGACCGGTTCGCCAATTGACCGCCATACTCTCGGGCAAAGGGGATACCAAGCGCCACACATTGGTCGATGATCTGTGTACTGACCTGGGCAAGCCGGTACACATTGGCCTCTCGGGAGCGGAAATCACCGCCTTTGATCGTGTCATAAAACAATCGCCCGACACTATCTCCGTCGTCCTGGTAGTTCTTCGCCGCATTAATTCCCCCCTGCGCGGCAATGCTGTGAGCCCGGCGCGGGCTATCGTGGAAACAGAAGCACTCCACGTGATACCCGAGCTGTCCCAGGGTCGACGCCGCACTTGCGCCGGCCAGACCGGTACCCACAACGATCACGGTGAGCTTTCGCTTGTTGTTGGGGCTGACCAACTTTTCGCTGAATCGGTGCCGATCCCATTTACTTTCCAAAGGTCCGGACGGAATTTTTGAATTCAGCCTCGTCATCAGCGTACGATCCTCAAAAAGACGGCAAGAACGATCGCAACGTTTCCTAGGACCACGATCAGCCCGATCACAGGTCCGAACGCTTTCAGCAACCGACTCAGCCCCGCGTGCTCAAATCCCATCGTCTGTACGCTACTGGATATCGCATGGGTCAGATGGAGGCCGAGCCCCACCTGCCCTGCAAGATAGATAATGACCATGAAGGGATTTTGGAAAGCATGCACCACCTTGCCGTAGACATCCCGATGGCCTTCCGCATCAAGGTGATCAGAGAACGCAGGATCAATGACTCCGGCCGTGAGATGAAGGAGGTGGAAGCCGAGAAATACCAACAGGGTCATTCCAGAGATCGCCATGGTGCGGGAAGCGATCGACGCCTGTCGATAGCGGTGGATCAGGTACCCAACGGGACGTGCACGACGATTTCGCACACTCAGCTGGACTGCGAGTCCAATGTGAAACACCGCCATACACAGTAACCCGATGCGGGCCGTCCAGAGCAAGATCGGCATATCACGGAGAAAGGCGGCATACCTATTCAGCGCGTGGGCTCCTTGGAACAGCTGAAGATTCCCCAGCATATGAAACACGACGAATACCACAAGCCCTAGCCCGGTCAGGGCAATGACCATCTTCTTACCGGCTGAAGATTGGAAATGACTGAAGAGGCGTATCATCAAGAGCCATTATACAATGAACGACGCGTGCAGGATCGCTTTGTCTGTCCACCTCACATCACACATCCTTAGTTCAAACGGCTCGCTACGCTTGACCATCTTTCGACGACTACACTCCAAGCCATATGAGACACTTCCTTGCTCCATGGAACTGGATAAGGCGATGACGAAGAGCACGGGCATCGACGCCGATGTCATCGGCATCATTCTTCATACATTCACGGCTTATCTGATGTGGGCAGACGTCGACTCGCGAGGGGTGACTCGGCGGACCTGAAGTTCAAGCTGTTCGGAAGGATTAAGCCCCGGGACCAGCACATCCATCGCCATGACGCAGTTGCGGCCGCTTTCCTTCGCGGCGTACAGCGCTCTATCTGCTTGATCGATCAACTCCAGTGGAGCTTGGGCGCCAAATGCACTGGATGACACGCCGATACTCACCGTCAGTGTCATGCCGGATACCATTCGCACACGGTTACCAGCTTCCGCGGCGACACGAGCTCGAAGACGTTCCGCCAAAACCGTCGCCTCGCCCAAGATCGTTCGTGGGAACATCAGACAGAACTCTTCGCCTCCATAACGTCCGACCATATCCGTCAGCCGCAATCCAGACTGAAGGCAATCCGCGACAGCTTGGATCGCTTGATCCCCGACGGCATGCCCAAATCCATCGTTCACGCGCTTAAAATTGTCAATGTCGACCATGAGACAGCAGAGTTCACTCCCTTGTCCACGCCCCTCGGCAAACGCCGCCTCAAACTGGGCATAAAATGCGCGCCGATTGAGGCATCCTGTCAAGGCGTCACGTGAGGCCAGACGCACCAGCTCGCCATTTTGTCGTAGGACTTCGGTCTGTGCGGCCTCCAGGCTTGCGACTGTCCGCATCAGTGCCTCATTGAATTCCGTCAGCTGCCGGTTCGCCTGCTGAAGCGCCATGGTCCGCTCATCGACGAGCTTGCTCAACTCACTCACCTGGCCTGCAACCGTTCTCGCGAGGTCCCATTTCCGACACAGCGCAGTCGCGAGCTGCAACACCTCGATGCTATTGAACGGCTTCTGGAGGATCAGCAACTTATCAGTTCGCCCAATTCGGTCTCTGATCTCATCCCACGGTTGGTCGGAATAGGCGGTACAGATCACGACTTGTAACGCAGCATCTGCTCCCCAGAGACGCTCGATGGTCTCCAGCCCGTCCCAACCGGGCGGCATCCGCATATCCACAAAAGCCACCGCATATGGCTTCCCCTCTTTAACCGCCGTTTCAACTATGGTCAGCGCGGTAGCCCCTTGCTCTGCGCAAGTGACCGTAAACTGATCGTTGTTCGAAGCAGGATTGGACTCGCCGAATAAAGAGCTCCGTGCCTGCTCCAGAGCCTCCGATCCCATATACGGCCGTAGAATTTTCAGGAAATCATGGTGAATCGACACATTGTCGTCCACGACCAGAATGCGCCGATTGATCTCGTCCCCTGTCACTCCACACTCCTCCGACAACTCTCGATCATGATGCCTTAACTCGCTTCGGCGCACAGCAGCTGAGCAGTTGGTTTCCTAAGCCGCATCATGCACCAAAATATCGAGCCTCGTCCGGGAATACTCTCAACCCCCGCTGTTCCGCCCATCATCTCAGCTAACTGCTTCACCATCGCCAAGCCGAGTCCGGGCCCGCCGAACTTGCGTGTGGTGCTGCCATCGGCTTGCGTGAAGGGTGTAAAGAGATTGGCTTGGCTCGCCGGTTCCACACCAATTCCTGTATCCTGCACCTCCAGACACAACTCCGTCTGCTCAACGTCATCATCAACCACCGTCATGGAAACGGTCACCTGGCCTTGCGCGGTAAATTTAATTGCGTTTCCAATGAGGTTCATGAGGATCTGGCGAATGCGTACCGGATCGCCAACATACTCGTGGCCGACGGCTTCGGATAGGATGGCCGTTAACTGAAGCCCCTTGTTTCTCGCCTGCACCGAGAAGAGTTCCTGCGTGTCCGTCACAAGTTGACGAAGATCGAAGGAGATCTGCGCAAGCTTCAGCTTTCCGCCTCCAATTTTTGAAATATCCAGAATGTCATCGATGATCTGAATGAGTGTCTGACTGGACTTCTGCAACGTTTGCAGATACCGCCGCTGCTTGTCATTCAGTGGCGTTTGCATCAAGAGTTCGCTCATACCCAGAATCCCATTCATCGGCGTGTGAATTTCATGGCTCATGTTGGCCAAGAACTGTGACTTGGCAACATTGGCAGCCTCGGCGGCCTGCAGACGCTGGTGCGCCTGACGGGCCAAGTTCCACTTTGTCGTGAGCGACATTGCCAGTTGAGAGACTTCAACGCTGGAAAAAGGCTTTTGCAGGATCAGCAGGCGATCGTCAGGACCGACTCGCTCGATGATCTCTTCCCAAGAATGATCGCTGTACGCCGTGCAGATCACCGCCTGAATCTCTGGATCGACCGCCCAGAAATGTTCGATCGTCTCCAACCCGTCCCAGCCGGGAGGCATGCGCATATCCACAAACACCACGGCATAGGGTCGATCTTCCTGGAGCGCCTTCTGAACCAAGGCCAACGCAGCTTGCCCCTGATCTACGCAATCCAACTCGAACCGGATCAGCGGCTTCGGGCGTGGAGTGCCGCCAAAAACGGCTGCACGGATTTCGTCCAGATTGTGCGCCTCGTTCTCCGGCTGAAGAATTTTTCGAAAGTCATCGTGGATGAGCACATTGTCATCGATGACCAAAATCCGTCTATTTTCAGGATGTTTCATCAGCCTCATCGTCGCTCGAGCAAATCAGATGAACGGTCTTGTTCGTTAGGCAGCCCGCGACTCACCCGTCGGCAACCACTGCTGCACCACATTGCGAATCTCTTTCAGACCCGCCGGCTTCGAGAGGAACCCATCCATGCCCGCAGCAAGGCAAGCCGCTTGATAGCTGCTGACAGCGTGGCCGGACAGCGCGATTACCGGAACGGGCTTTCCGTCGGATCCGGTCAATCGACATCTTCTAATTTCCCTACAGGCAGTTAATCCATCCATTTCAGGCATCTCACAGTCCATGAGCACCAAGTCGTATTGGACACGCCTCATCGCCTCCAGCGCCTCCTTGCCCGTACTCACCACATCGGCTGACTCACCACAGAGATCCAGCATGCGTACGAAGACCTCTTGATTCGTTGAATTGTCCTCAGCCAGCAGAATACGTGCGCGGGGTCGTGGCTTTGAGGAGAGGCCACCGGGAGACTTCGTCACCTGCGTAAAACGTGTAACGGGCATGGCAGGTTGATCGGATGGCTGGTTCTCAACGACACTCAGGTCCTGAGCGCTCTGTTTCTGAAGGCGAACCGTAAACCAGAATGTTGAGCCTTGTCCTGGTGTGCTTGTAAGCCCAATATCACCGCCCATCAATCGGACAAGACGTTGCACGATGGCAAGTCCCAAACCCGTCCCTCCGTATCGCCGCGTGATCGAGGCATCCGCCTGGATAAAGGAGTCGAAGATGGTGTGCTGCGCCTCAAACGGAATGCCAATTCCGGTATCACACACCGTCATTTTGAAGAGGGCGCTATCAAGACGATCCTCGACACGGTCAATATGGATCAGGACACTACCACGCTCCGTAAACTTGACGGCATTACCTACGAGGTTCACCAGAATCTGCCTCAGTCTGACACCGTCTCCCCGCCATATGGCGGGGAGTTCGGGATCGATCTGGCATTCTAAGCTAACCCCCTTCCTTCGCGAAGGCTCATGAAACAGACCTATGACTCCCCGCACCGTTGCCACCAGGTCGAGCTTCGCGATGTGGAGGTCGAGCTTGCCTTCCTCCATCTTGGACAGATCAAGGATGTCATTGATGATCTCAACCAGCTGTTCGCCGTTACTATGGATGGTCTGAACAAAGTACCGCTGCTGGTCGTTCAAGGGAGTCGAGAGCAACAGTTCATTCATGCCGAGCATCCCGTTCATGGGAGTTCGGATTTCATGACTCATATGCGCCAAAAACTGCGACTTGGCCTGGTTAGCATTGTCCGCATCCACTTTGGCCTTTTTCAATGCCTCCACCGTTTTCTGCAGTTCGCTATTGCGCTGTTGAAGCTCGACCGTCCGTTCGGCCACCTGTTGTTCGAGGCGCTGGTTGGTCCCGAGAAGTTCCCGGTTGCGGGCATTGACCTGTGCAACGAGGTCTTCAATCTGTAACCGAACATCACGCCCCAACTCCCACTTGCGCGTCAATGCGGCGGCAATCTGCTGGACCTCGATCGCGTCGAACGGTTTGCGCAAGATCAGCAAACGATCGCTCATACCCAACCGTGCCGCAATTTCTGCCCACGAATGGTCCGAATAGGCTGTGCAGATCACAACCTGAATGCGACCATCGACCTCCCAAAGTCGCTCTATCGTTTCCAGGCCATCCCATCCCGTCGGCATCCGCATATCGACGAATGCCACGGCATAGGGGCGCCCCTCCTGCCTCGCCATCTGCACCAATGCGAGAGCCGCCTGTCCCTGAACCGCGTAATCCAACTCGAAGCAATCCAGCGCTTCCACAAGCGGCGCCCCACCAAACAAATCCTTGCGCGCGTGATTCAGATCTTTGTCTTCCGGTTGAGACTGAAGAATCCGCCGAAAATCTTCATGGATCGACTGATTGTCGTCGACGATCAAGACTCGAGGATTCGTGCTGTGGTTATCCATATGAATGAATACCGGCTCCCCATCGAGAGCGTCTCCCCTTCACGGTTGATCGCTTCCTTCGGTCTCTTGTCTTCGGCTGGCCAAGAACTCATGCATATCCTTGATCAAGGAGAGCAGATCCTGTGCGCAATGCCCAAGAGTCGACGCATGCTGACGCTGGACAGGATTCAGAGGGCTATCGAGCAACAGGGTGACTTTCGCTACTAACTCATTCATCGGTGTCAGAATCTCATGACTCATGATCGCGAGAAACTCTTCCTTCTGGCGAAGCATTGCCTCGACCGGTTCCTCTGAATCAGCAGAGTCGGATCCGGTTATTCGACTGGCAATTTGCTCCTGAAGTCGTTGATTGATTGCGCGTACGTCGGTCGTCCGTTGACTCACATTCTCGGCCAACCCCTCAATCTGTTGCTTCACCGCGCGAGCCAGATTCCATTTCTTGGTCAAGGCATTGGCCATTTGGACGACCTCGACACTGTTGAACGGTTTCATGAGAATGAGCAACTTGTCGGTATCACCGATACGACGACTGACGTCTTCCCATGGATGGTCAGAATAGGCCGAACAGATGACGATGTGGATTTCTGGATCGACATACCAAAGATGCTCGACGGTCTCGAGCCCGTCCCAGCCAGGAGGCATACGCATATCCACGAAGGCCATCGCATAGGGCATCCCGCTCTGACGAGCCGTCTGAACAAGCCCGAATCCCTCGCGGCCTTGAGTGGCAAACTCCAGTTCATACGACACATGCGTGGGAAGGGTCGGGGTCTCCCCAAACAGGGCCGCCCGTGCGTGGTCCAGTGCTCCCGATTCTATCGGCGGGGACAAGATTTTCCTGAAGTCCTCGTGAATACTGACATTGTCGTCGATGACGAGAATCCGACGGTTGATGACATCTCCATTGACGGTCATGCCGCCGCCTCAACAAGGACCAACGGCAGATCCAATGTGAACGTCGCACCCTGTCCTTCACCGGCACTTTGCACCTGCAAGGCGCCGCCAAGATTCTTTGCCACAATGGCGGAACTATGCAATCCAAGCCCATGGCCGGCTTTTCGTGTGGTAAAACCCTGCGCAAAGAGTTTGGAGAGGTTCTCTGCCTTGATTCCCCCGCCCGTGTCGATCACTTCCAATCGTGCGAAGGCGCTGCCGGTCGGCACGCCAATCCGCAACGTAAGACAGCGCGTGCTCTTCGGGTACTCGACCATGGCGTTCTTGGCATTCGTGATGAGATTCACTAGTACCTGTAATACCTGATGCCGATCCGTCATAATCGTTGAGATGGGACGATATTCCCGCACCACTTGGATGTGATACTTCTCCGGCTCAGGCATCGCCATGACCAGGGCCTGTTCCATCATGTCTTCGACCGAGACAGGCTCCCGAATACTCCCCGCACGTGCAATATCTTGCTGCGACATGATTACTTGCTTGATGTGATCAACTTTTTTAACCAGCGAGTCGAGCTCCAGTTGGATGGTCTGATGGCTTCCACTAAGCGACTCAGCGACCAACCCCAGATAAGAAGGAATCTGCTTCCCCTTTGGATCAGCCGTCAGAAAGGATTGCAGATTGTCCTGATGCTCGTTGAACAGCGCCGCGATGCGGCAGACATCGCCCACCATCGGTTTCTTGAGCGTCTTGAGCAAGGTATCCGTCGAGACGTTGATGCTGTTGAGTACATTGCCGACATTGTGAAGCACACTCGACGCAACATCAGCCATACCCGCTTGGCGCGAGGCATTCATCAACTGTTGATACAATTTTTCCTTTTCGGCTTCGGCTTTTTTTCGGTGATCCATCTCGATGTGCAGATTGGTATTCGTCACCTCGAGTTCCTGGTTCTTTTGGAGAATCTGAACACGGGAGACCTCCAGCTCATTGTTGGCCTCCTTGAGTTGTGAATTAGCTCGATCCAGTTCAGTGACGTCGTGAAATGAGACGAGAGCGCCTCGCACCGTAGACCCATCATCCATGATTGGGACTGTCGTCACGATGAACTTTTGAAAGGCTCCCCCCACCCCGTGCAAGACGAGTGGAATATTGTCTTGCGGTTGCTTATCCATAATCGCCCTGGTCCAGGGATAAACGGTCGGAGATTCACCGGACGCTGCAACCTTCCAGTCAATCGCGCCAAGGTCGGTGCCGATCAGTGCGGTCAAGGGCTTCCCTACCGAACGACTGAATGTTTCATTGGTCAGAACGATCAGGTCCCGGGTGTCGATCATCACCACACCCTGAGTGAGTGCATCGAGTGCGGCTTTGACTCGCGTTGGAACAATGCCGGATGGGTCTAATTGTCGAAGGGTGCGTTTCATAAAGACAAGATAGCCAATAAACCCCATCACACTGACGAAGGTGAGGAAACGCATCCATGGATCGTTCAGAAATCGCTCCATCTCCGACACCTCGGCCTTGCGAAACGCGATTTGAAGTACCCCCCACGACTGGTCTCCGGCAAAGATCGGAACTTGGATAAATTCCAGTGATGATGCACCACCGGATGGTGGTACCCAGATGTGGATGTGGTCACCAATCTGCGCAAGAACCTTTCCGCCTTGAAGAACCAGGGCCAACGAACGGATCTCAGGATTCCGCTGGACAAACCGTGCCATCGACAGTTTGATGGTTTCAATCTGCTGATGCTCCGCCAACGCAGAGTATTGAACTGCCAAGGCTTCAGCCACGTCGCGACGATATTCAAAATCTTGGCGATCGTGGTTAGGGACTAGATCAACCAAGGCATCACCCGCCAGCATGACGCTGAGCGTCAGACTCGTGAGACCAAAGCTGATCCAGACCAAAGGACTCACATTCATGATAGACCCACCCTTTATGAGCGTCTCCGGTTCTTACTCGGCTTCTAGCATGAAGAAGTTAAGACCCGGTCCATACCGCAGAATGGCTGTTCTCTCGGTCTCTCGATGACCGGATCCCCCCCCCTCCAGACCTTCCATTTGTCTTTGAGCTATGGTGATCAGAACCGGATAGATCGGCATAAACCACGAATGCGTCGAAGAGGAAACACCAGCATAGATCTGCGCGTGCCAATCTTTCCTGGTATTAGGGGTATGAAAACCCTCTTTGCTCCACTCCAGAACCTCTCAGCTCAAGCAATTTCCACTTGGACCATCTGTTCCCTTAGTGAATTCTTGATAACCCTTTGTTCATCATGACAAAATTAATCTTTTATTCACACTTCACGGACTGTGAAATACACAGTTGTGCCTTTTTTGATACAGATCGACATTTTATTGATTTAATACTTTACATTTAAAATCATGATGTTATGATAATTTCAATATGGCACCTTAATTGCTCATATCTTCTTCGGAGAGTGGTGCCTTCGGAATGAAGTTCTAACGAGGGAGGACTTGTGCGGAATCAACAAACCTTAGCATCAATGGTCACTTGTTCCGGCGTAGGACTACACTCAGGACAATCCGCGTCCATCACGCTGCGACCCGCGCCGCCGAATACCGGCATCGTTTTCGTTAACCGCAGTTCAGACGTTGATGCGTATCTACCCGTTTCTATTGAGCATAAAATCCCAACCGAGTTGTGCACCGCCATTAAGGGAAATGGGTTTCAGGTTCAAACCATTGAGCATTTACTAGCGGCTCTGTCGGGCATGGATATCGATAACGCCTTCATTGAAGTGACGGCCACTGAGGTCCCGGTCATGGATGGAAGCGCTGCACCCTTTGTCAGACTCATTCAGTCTGCCGGTATCGTGCCGCAAGAGCGAAAACAGTCGTTTCTCAAGATTATGGCCCCGATTGAAATCACAGACGGGTCAAAGCGGGTGCGGATCGAGCCATCTCCTACCCCCCGTATTACCTATTCAATTCACTATGACCACCCGCTGATCAAGACACAGTCTTATGACTATGATTGTTCGGTCGGAACATTTGAGAATGAGATTGCGGAAGCCCGCACATTTGGATTTCTCCAAGAAGTTCAAGCCTTATGGGCTCGTGGGCTCGGAAAAGGCGGGACACTCGATAATACGGTCGTTCTCTCTGGCGACGGCATCGTGAATCAATCCGGGCTTCGGTTCGACGATGAGTTTGTCCGTCACAAGATCCTGGATCTGATCGGTGATTTTTCGCTCTTGGGGATGCCTTTCATCGGGCACATCGTCGCAGACCGTTCAGGGCATGCACTCCATACCCGGCTCGTCCAGCAAATCCTGTCCCAGCCAGACAAGTGGGTGCTTCTGAACGCTGAGTCTTCAGAAGTGGCAGTTCATTCAAATCCGTACAGCATTCCACGTCAACCAGCCGTGGCTCTTCAGGCTTCGTAGCTCACAGGCACTCTTCTTACTGTCTTAGTGAGTTGCTGTCTTTCGGTAGGACGCACGACACAATTGACATCATCGTAGGATGGTACGCCGAGGGTGAGGAACCTCCCCCCCGGCGTATCACATCACATTGGGGTTACTTCTTCTTCTTCTTTGCTGCCTTCTTCGTTGCCAAGAGTCTCACCCCCCTTCGCATTATCAGGTTTGGCCCATGAACAACAACCGCTAGACGGCTTGAATCAACATATCATCTAAAGCTTCGAATGTATTGGGACCCACCTTCCTAAAGCGTTTGTCGCGCTTGAGCGATGTGGCAATCGACGTCAATGGGGTTTTCCCTTTGATCTGCAACCCACCCTCGATCAACCGCTGAACAAGCTCTTTTGCATGCATGGCGCGATTGGATTCCCGGAGTATTTCATAGGCGGCCTGAGGAACGCTCTTCCCTACATATTTACTCCGTCCAAGGAGAATTTCTCGTGACTGATCAGTCACGTCCATAAGAGGAACCGGTCGAATTCCCTTAGAATCATCCGTGGTAATGATTTGGTTAGAAAGACTGGCAAGCTTGGCCTTGTCGGCCTCGACACGATAGAGCGTTTCAGCAAGCTCGAGGTACTTCTTGATGGTGGCAATCTCATCATCGAGCCGGCGACGCTTCTTTTCGAGTTCCTGATACCGGCTTTTATAGGCGTTGATCCGTTGTTCCAGACCAACGAGAATATCTGTTAACTCCTCCACAAGCTCCTCACTTAAAGCATGCTTGCTTTATATCATTGCTTAGAAACCATGTCAAGTTTCACTATTTGAATAATACATTGCCTATTCAGTTCTGTCTCTTGCAAGCAAGTAATCCTTTGATAGTTGATGATCATAAGGCTTGCCTTGACAAGAGTAGCATGATTTTTGTTGGCTGCAAGTCCGGTCGTGTTACAATCGGGCGTGCCAAGTCCTCACAAATCACCCTCACATGATGTCCTGCTCCAAACTGCGGTCGAGGCGAGTCAAGCAGCTGGGGCTCTGTTGCTGCACTATGCCGCGACCGGCTTTCAAATCGAATACAAGAATCCCATCAATCTGGTCACCGACGCCGACCGAGCCGCCGAACAGTGCGTGATCGATCATCTAAAGACTCGCTTTCCCGATCATCATTTTCTGGCCGAAGAGCGAGGTCGTGATGATGACGGATCCTCCCCCTATCGATGGATTATCGACCCACTTGATGGGACCACGAATTTTGCGCATGGCTATCCCACGTATTGCGTCTCCATTGGTCTTGAATACGAGGGGCGCTGTATCCTCGGTGTCGTCTTTGACCCTTCACGGAACGAGCTGTTCACGGCTATCGAACATCGTGGAGCGCACGCAAACGGTCGACCCATCCATGTATCCGACACAAAGACGCTCGACAGCAGCCTCTTAGTCACCGGTTTCGCCTACGATATCCGAGAAACTAAACGGAATAACCTCGATCATTTTGTGAAATTCGCGTTGAAGGCTCAGGGGATCAGACGAACGGGGTCGGCGGCCTTAGACCTGTGCTACGTGGCGGCAGGGTGGTTTGACGGATTCTGGGAAGTGAGACTCAGCCCATGGGATATGGCTGCCGGCTCAGTCATCGCTCGTGAAGCCGGCGGGCGTTTGACTGATTTTAGTGGAAAAGACCTCTCCATCTATGGGCAAGAACTCGTGGCGAGCAATGGACAGATCCACGAGGCGATGCTCACCGTCTTGAATCAAGTATCGCCCCAGCCATAACATCAGAAGGAATCCACACCGCCGTCGGTCGCACGAATATACAATTCGACAGAGGATGAGGTATGCTGTCGGTCGATTGACCGATAAAGGACCTCATGGCTCGCTTCATTCCTCCGTCCGAACAGCCAAATACGCCAGCTTCCAGTGACAATCCAAGCAGCCAGGCCTGGGAGGTAGAGTTACTCCGCGTACTCGTCAGCCGCAAAGGCACACAGGTTGAAGCCCAGTGGGCCATCCACCCGCAGCTGAAGCAAGACCTACTGCCCGCTGAATGGCAAGAAGTGGTGGATCTCATGGCGAAGGCGACCGACATCGTCGGTGAACGATTCTCCAAAGCTCTAGCTGATGTCGACCCCATTCGCCCTGGCAATGCCTGACCGCTCCGCCGCTTGCTTTTTCTCTTCACATCCAATCGCCTGAGGAGGTCCTCATGGACTCATATTATCATTCGCATGATTTGGAAAAGTTTGCCGAGATCGGGAAAGGCAACAAGGAACTGTGGAGTAAGTTCAAGAGTTACTACGACGCCGTCTTTGCCGAAGGTGCGCTAACTGAACGGGAGAAGGCGCTTATTGCCCTGGCCGTCGCTCACACCGTGCAATGTCCCTACTGCATTGATGCCTACACACAGGCATTATTGGAAAAGGGATCCAATGTTGAAGAGATGACCGAAGCCGTACACGTCGCCTGCGCCATTCGTGGTGGAGCCTCACTGGTTCATGGCGTGCAGATGCGCAATGTAGCGGAGAAGTTGTCGATGTAGGAGGCTGTTGATTGACTCGGGATAGGCATGTCAAAGGCATAAAATCTTTAGGCCTTACCGTTCGTGATGAGCTTGTCGAACCATGAACGGAACCTCACGTTCTCCCACAAATATGTTCCGATTCAGCCTAAAAACCTGTCCTGAGATTGCCGAAGAACTTATGCTTCGCCCAACTCATCATGAACGGATGGATACAGAGATTTTAACAGCCTGGAGAAAAGGGAACATGGTCAAAGCGCAAAGGTTATTTCGTAATGTCCCGGACACAGCGGAACCCAAGAAAGTCATGCCGTGCTGTGGCTGAACGCCTATACCTGATTGCAGATCGCATCCTGCCAGAGGCATCGCCCCAAGCCCCCCCACGGACTACCCGATGTTGCCCGCTGGAAGGCCCCTTTGGATTACTCATCGAACGCTGCTCGTACCGATAATAGTTCTCGTCATACCAGTCGGCTGTCCACTCCCAGACATTACCAGCCATGTCGTACGCACCATAGGGACTCCTCCCATCTTTATACGACCCCACGTTGGTGAGCACCTCATAGTTGTTGAAATCGGAACCGCGGTCATAATTCGCCAGTTGATGGTTAGGTGCCACATTTCCCCAAGGATATAAACGTTGATCGGTTCCACGCGCTGCTTTCTCCCACTCAGCTTCGGTAGGTAGACGTTTTCCTGCCCATGAGCAATAGGCGGTAGCATCGTACCAGTCGACTCCAATAATTGGCTTTTCCCCATGCCGCTCAAGAACTTGTTTAGACCAGTACGCTGATGCAACCCGGTTCGTCTTCTGTAAGAATATGGCGTACCGGGTAGTCGTCACTTCATATTGATCCAAATAGTAGGCATCGAGTTCTACCGAGTGGCTCGGCTTTTCGGCTTCTTGAGCACTCTTGTCATCTTCTTTCGATCCCATCATGAACTTTCCCGCCGGCACAAGCACCATCGTCGCGCCGTCTTCCCCTGTAGTTGTTGAAAGATAGAACTTACTATCTTCTAATGAATGAAATGATTCAGATTCACCTGTCTGTTTTGGAAGCGTCAGTGCCTCAGTTTCTGTGGCTTTCTTTGCAGGTTGTGCAGCGCGCCTCATGACATCCACGAATTTCTCTTCCCCCTGCACTTTAGTATCAGCAACAGCATGTGCTTCCTGGTTCATAACAGGTTTTGCTGGCGTTACTTTCACAGTCAACTTATCAGACGGCTTAGGCTGTGGGGCTGGCGTGATTACCTCACTCCGAGTGGTCGGCGGTTGCACTGGAGGCTGATATTGCGCCACCTCTCTTGGCCCAGGCGAAGGACTCTGCAAAAAAATCATGAAATAGACCAGCGTTCCCATCACAACGAGCAGACCAAGTCCAATGAGGCGGTATGGAAAGGGGGCGGATGGTTGCCCCATTTCTGTCAATTCGTTCAAGCGGTCTGCGCCAACTGGTGTAAACTCTGAATCAACTTCTGACCGCTCAGTAGCTCCCGCAAACAAGGGAGACCCTACCGATGAGTCTTGTGACATAGCCCCACTCATAGCTGTAGTCAACTGCTGTTCATGTCGCTCTGGCTCTTCGCCCACCTCAGCAGCCTCAGGGAGCGTCGCACGGTTTACGCTGATCAGGTATGTCTTAGGACTACCGTGCTGGCCAATCACGGTGATTTCTACTTCGGTACTCGATCCGGCAGGACCTAGAGAAATAGCACAGTCTTGACCCGAACGACTTCCCTCTCCATTGACCGTCAGACTGGAATTGTCATCCTGAGGCATTGGCGTCACGGCGACGCTGGTCACGCTGTCACCGACGTTCACCGTATAGGCTGTCCGGCTTGCACTAAATGGAGGCGACAGCGTGCCAGGCGAGACGCTTAAATTCTGCAAGTTATTGTTCCCGCTAAGAGCGGCACGAGACACGTTCACCGTGTAGGTCTTTTGTGTACCACCAGGTGCGGTCACCCAGATAGCCACACTGGTGGTTGTCCCTGGCCCACTCAGATGAATGGTTGTTTGACCAGTAGCGATACCGGATCCAGCGTATACATCACCTGACAATACGGCGTTCGGATCCGACTTGGTTGCCGAGATACTCACATCCGCCACATTACTACCGACATTCAGCGTGTAATTGAGGATGTTGGCTGAGAAAACAGGAGACAATGAACCTTGTGAAACGGTCAATGCCGATAGGTTTTTGTTCACCCCATGGACAACACGAACCTGTTCTCCATCGTCTGCTGCCTTTGACCGGGTCGATAATTCAGAGGTCAGGCTCGCTGCTGGCTCATGCAGCAGGTGGGGCACCGGAGGTGGGTGAACAACCGGGGTCACTGGAGCGCCAATGACCCCCATCAGATCGTCGAGAAATTGCGCGAAGCCCGCATGCTCCTGCTCCGGTTGCCAATCTATTAAATAAGCAACTTGCAGATGTTCAAATTCGAGTGGAATTTCCACCTCGTCCAGTAGCATTACTGGGATCAAGACATTTCGACGCAATCCTCTCTTCGCTTCATTCTTGACGAATTGGGACTTCACTGAGTTCTTGGTCCATACGACCACTACCGACTTAGCCGTCTTTAAGGCCTTCTCGATAACCTCTTCATACGACTGGCCTGCGGGAATACGCACATCCCACCAGACAGACCAGCCCTTCCTCTCAAGGACATGAGCCAAAAGTTTGACGAGTGGTTTGTCTTCCCTGGCGTAACTGATGAAGATATCACTCATGGGTGAATCAAAAACGGATCGGTTTCAGTTGAAAAGTCGGCGACCGACTGCCACAGAAGCCCGTTCGTGGTGAGCTTGTCGAATCATGAATGGGCTTCCTGCCCGCTCCCTAGGAGCAAGAAGGGCCCAAGTGTAGCGCCTATACGTATGGCTGTCTAGAAGGTTCTTGAAGGCTTGGGAAGGTGCTTCGACAAGCCCGTCCTGAGCCTGCACACGAACGGATTATAGAAGAGGATTTCGGATAACAGTTAGAGATACGGATTTTCCGGAATCGCCAACGTGAAGTACTTGCCGCGTTCTTCGTACAAGATTCGTTGACTCGTAAGCTCATTGAGGATTGAGAGCAGGACTGCATCGTTGCAATCGGCTCGCCCCCTCACAGCAGTCCTGATCTGTTCCGTACTCTTCGCAGCTTCATTGCAAATCTCAATCACCAACGCCGCTAGCTCTTCATATCGTCGACGAGTCGGCTGCTCCGGATTGCGCCCATCGTAGATCGTGACGTAGCTCGGCGCTTTGGAGTAATACAGAAATGGCTTATCTCCTGACCGATGCATCCGCTGCCAATTTTCAATTGCGGCAACCAGCTCTTGATACAGATGCGGATCGACTGGCCAACTATCGAGTTCGTACTCGAAATCATAGGCGATCTTGTTCAAATCCACCTGCCGTGCGTCATACACATATTCGTAGGCCATTCCTGCTCCGGTGATACGGATACTGTACTCATGAGGCCTGGTGAAGTAGGGACTGAAGCGTTGGAGCCAGAACCTTCCGGTCGCTTCCGGTGGCTGCAGATGGAGCAGTGACGGGATCAGGTCAAGCTGACGCTGGTAATCCTCATTGGTCTCGCCGGGGAAACCGAGCAAGATGTTCCACGATACCATCACGTGATAGTACTGGCTCCACTTCAGGCAGACGATGTTCTGCATCGGTGTGGCACCCTTGTCCATCGCACGAAGCTGATTGAGGCTCAAACTCTCCAACCCCGGTTGCATGCATTTTACCCCGCCGGCGGCGAGTGTCTTGATCTGCCGCTTCTGCAAATTGCTCTTGGTCTCGATGAACACATCCAGGTCGCAATGATCCGCTGCCAACTTGCCGAAGAGATTGTCGATATAGCCCATATCGATAATGTTATCGACTAGTCGGAATCGGACGGCGTCGTAGCGCTGGGAGAGATCGGCAATCTCACAAAGAACCTGGTCCGGCTGCTTGGCTCGGAACTTCATACTTTGAGCATTCAGCCCACAAAACGTACAGTGATGTTTTTCACCCCACCAACAACCACGTGAGCCTTCATACAGGAGAACACGATCCAACCCCTGCGCCGTCTGGCCAAGCTCTGCAAGCAGCTGATAGTAGTCGTCATAATCAGGCGGACCAGTCTTCGCAAAATCTGAAAAGAGCGAGGTGCTGGGCGCGAACATGATCTTCTCGTCTTGGCGGTAAGCCACGCCATTCGGATAGTCTTCTGTCTTACCGGCCAGAATCTGGCGGACCAACGCAAGAAAGCTCGCTTCACCCTCGCCGACGACGACATAATCAATAAACGGGAACGCTCGGAAATACTCATAACCCATCTCGCCATCGAAGTTCGCTCCACCGAAGACGATCGTGATATGGGGGTACAGATCTTTGATCAACTTGGCCAGCGTGAGGCTTGCGACATTTTGGTCAAAGGTCGAGGTAAAGCCGACCAGCTTGTATTGGCCCCAATCAATCGACCGTAGCGCCCAGGTCAAAAACTGAGGAGCAATACGCGTGGCCATTTCTTCGAAATAGCCAACCGGCTTACCACACTCTTTCGCCGCCTGCTCAAAAACCGGCTTAAAGACCTGTGGGTACTCTGCCCGCTTCGGGTTGTCTTTGAACAGAAGAGAGGAGAACAGCCACTCACCGAAGAGCGCCCGCTTCTCACAAATGGATTCATGCAACTCCACGCCGATCAGGTGGGCAAACCGGACGTTTAAGTGGTGACAGTCGACGGGAATTCCGTTGGACTTAAGCAGCGCGGAGAGTGTGCCGAGTTGAATCGATGGATACTTGGCGTAGCTGAACGGCATGTTGACGAGCGCCACTTGAGTTTCTTCGCTCATCGTCTGCCTCGTGGGATTACGCCGCTCAACTCTTGTCAAAAACCGTTCGCCCTGAGCCTGTCCTGAGTTCATCGAAGGGGCTCACCACGACACGAACGGAAGTTTTTCCGATCACGTCTAACTTGCTGTAGTTCTAAACGGCTCAAACTCTCGATCGGCTTTTGCTGCGAGGTAGAAGTCGCTCTCGGTGAGACCGTTGACCTTGTGCGTCCAGATCTCCACCTTCACCTTTCCCCAGGCAAGATAGAGATCAGGATGATGCCCTTCGGCCTCGGCAATCGCCCCAACCTTGTTCACAAACGAGAGGCCCTGAGCAAAATCGGGAAATGTATAAAGCCGTTCCAGATGTCCCTGTCCGTTGAGTGCCCACCCTCGGCCGAGTTCTTGTAGTAACGCCTGCGCACGATCGTTCGGCACCGGCGGCACACCACCACGACAAGGCACACATTTATTGTCTGCGAGACTCATAGCGTCCTCCTTGCCACACGATCAATGCGATATTGTAAAGTGCCTTTCAGGAGATAAACAAGATTGGGAGACGAAGAGGCAACTAGCTACTCAGCCTCGTCCGATGCTGACGAATATTCAACGCAATGTGGAGCGGTTTCTGTAGAAATTTGTCAACCTGTTTTAGCATGGGATGGTGCGCGCCATCGTTGAACCGAGGCCGCTCTTCATAGCAGAGCCTCAATATGATCAGCGCCGGCTTCTCGAACTCCAGCGCATAGGTCCCTCCATTGCGTGGTTGTGTTGGGTCAGTAATTCACTAGCCACCAAGTTCGTGGAGACTCTGACGAGTTTCCGGCGGCGCCTGATCCCCTTGACCGTTTGTGGTTTCTTGGGTTTTTTTTCAGCCACCACGCAATGGTGGGACAGCTCCCCGAAAAACAAAACGCCGGTCCGAGTGTTATCGTGTGCGTGGATCAGCTATGTGACTGGTGAAGATTTTAAGAAAGTTACGGGCGACCTTGCACTGAGGTGGGAGGTCGCCCGTGACTTGGCGCTTAGGACGCCGACAGTATCTTGTTTTGTCGCGGCCCAGAAGACCCACGCGATAGTTGGGATCCTCAGTTTCTAACCTGAGAAGATCTCGTCACTCCCAGGCGATTGCGTGATTGCTGCCTCCCGAAGCTTTCTCCGCTCAATGGCTTTTGAGCCTTCTCGTGAAGGACACCCTGTGCCTTGCTGGCACGGCCAGCGAAGAAGTCGGTCAACAGAACAGATGAGAAACCCACCCCGGTATCGGTGGGCCTGATGGGCCAGGTGGCGTTGTGTCGTCCATCTCCACCCTCCTCTCACACTGAAGTCGTCGAGAGACCTGGATGGCAGCTGCGCAGTCTACCCGATCTCTCGAACTTCGATTGATAGATGAGCCGCAATTTCTTCACTACTCCTATTAGGAAACCTTGTCAAGAGGGCTGTCTTGATTTTTGAGCCCCGACATGCAACACATAGCCAACGACGACCGAGACCAGATCGTTGAGCGGGAAATACCACTGTACTCAGTGTGGGAAAAGACACCGTAGCATCCACAGTTCGGAAGGTCGAGACCATGAATGAGGGTGACGATGAGCCCTATGGTATAGAATCCATTCATGGCCATGACCGACCGTCCATCACGGCACGTGACCCGTCACCTGCTGCCTCGGCCGCCGCTACACAATCCTGAGCTTCGTGAAATCTACACCCTCCGGCTCGGATGGTGTCTTGATCTTCATGTCCTCCAATACATTCACGATACGATCCGCGACTATGAGATTGCGATACCATTTGCGATTGGCTGGAACGATATACCAGGGGGCGCAGTCGGTACTGGTCGCTGAGATGACATCTTCAAACGCCGTGAGATAATTCTCCCACAACTTCCGCTCTTCCAGATCGCCCGAGTTCCACTTCCAGCGCTTCTCGGGATCAGCAATGCGGGCTTCTAACCGTTCCTTTTGTTCCTTTTTTGAGATATGCAGAAAAAACTTGAGAACAGCCGTTCCGTTTTCAGTCAATAGCTCTTCGAATTCCTTGATTTGGTCGAAGCGCCGCTTGACGACTTTGTCGGAGACCCAACCATGCACTCGCGTAATCAACACATCTTCGTAATGGGAGCGATTAAAGATCCCGATGTAGCCCTTGGGAGGGACTTCCCGATGCACACGCCAGAGAAAATCATGAGACAATTCATCCTTGGACGGCGTCTTGAACGCCACCACTTTGCAACCTTGTGGATTGACACCGGACATCACACTTTTGATCGTCCCATCCTTTCCGCTCGTATCCATTCCCTGCAGCACAATGAGGAGGGATCGAGTGGCGTTGGCATACAACCGTTCTTGTAGTCCATCGAGCCTGGCGATGAGCTTGGCTGTTTCGGCTTTCGCCTTCGCTTTCCCTTGATCGTTCTTTTTATACTCTCCGGTGTCATCCGGATCATAGTGCCCCAATGACAGTTTGCGGCCTCCTTTTATACCATATCGCTTCAAAGGCCCCTCCTTTGTGGTAGTGATCACAGAGTCGTAGCCTGAGCGTTCAAATAGGATAAGCTGGTTACCAACCAGAACCGTGCAAGGCTTGGGCTACTTGGGAACACTCTGTGCGCAACGGAAACCGACGTTCGGATCTTGTTCAGTCGGATCGCCTTTGGTGCGAAAAGATGAGCGAAGCCGATACGGAGTGTTGATGTATGACCCACCCCGCTGGACTTTTGCCGTCCCTTCGCTGGGGCCACGAGGATTGATGGCAGGGTTATTGATAAAGCTGGAATAAAAATCTTCCGCGTACCAGTCCATCACCCATTCGTAGAGATTACCGGCTAAGTCCTGGACCCCGTACGGGCTCTGCCCCATGTGGTGATCGCCGATCACCGACACCGTCTCGGCACCACCTTCCTTAAGCCCATAGGCGGCATGCACCGGCGTCGGTGGATCATTTCCCCATGGATACAGCCGCTCATCCGTCCCACGCGCCGCCTTTTCCCACTCCGCCTCAGAAGGGAGCCGTTTCCCGACCCAGAGACAGTACCCCATGGCATCCATCCAGCTCACCCAGCGCACCGGACGATCGGCATGAACCACCGGAGTCTCTTTATCAGAAAATCCCCACGGGGGCTCACTCTGGATCGCCTCGACATACTTGGCGAATCGTGCATTCGTTACTTCAAACTTATCGATGTAGAACGTATTCAGATACACCCGGTGCACAGGAGCTTCGTCTTCATCTCCCCTGTCGCTTCCCATGATAAACTCGCCAGCCGGCACCAACATCATCGGTGCGCCATCTTTCCCATGGTGTTCAGGAAAGGAGACGGCAGGTCTGGGTGCAGAAGCCTTTCCCTTGTCTCCTGGTTTGGTTTCGCCGTTGGCACCATTGAGGTCTTGTGATTTCCCTTGGACGAAAAGCACGTCGGGTTTCACTGCCCGACTTTCGGCCGTCGTCGCGAGCCCATTAGGCAGAAAGAAAAAACCCCAACCAGCGAGAACCACGGTAAGAATTCGTAGTGCGTCCATTCCTTCCCCTCGCGGAGTAAGGTACCCAAAAGTCACCTAGAAATCCAGTCGCCCAGTGGTCTGTGGCCATCGGACCAATCCTGCCACAGAAGATTCCAAGAGAGTTGCACTTGTCGATCGTCCGGTGTAGCGTAGGCTCCAGCATGCCTGGTTCGACGTTTTCCATCCAGAACAACTGTTCCCATTTTGTCCTGTGGTCTCTGGTCATCACGCTCGTGATGACCCTCTCTGGATGTGGCGGCCCCTGGCGCGATGTCTATCTCAAGAAAGGGGTCGGCCGGCTGACTCAAGAGGATATCCGTGAACGACTAGGCCCCCCACATACTGCCAAAACCCCTGCGCTCGGCGGAGACAGCCTCTGGACCTATCGCTTCCCGCTCAGCGAGCAGGACTTGACCTCATGGAGGTCCTCCGTGCTCGGTGATGCTTCCAATTCAATCACGAGCATGATGGGCAAAGGGACAGAGACCGCCAAACCAACACTCTATTGTTACCGCTATGCATTGACCTTCTCAGAAGACAAGACTCTCAAGACCTGGAACCGAGAGGAATGCGTTCCTGGTACCCGCAAGACACTGACTGCCAAATAGAGGATACCCGTGCCTCAGAACCAATGGTTCTCCATCGATAGTGTGGTGGCGCTGGACATCTTGAAATCGCTGGTCCTGCTGTTGACCTTGATCGTCGCTCGAACGCTCATTGTACGGTGGATCGCCGGGAATCCGACACTTTCGATGGAATCGAAACGTCGATGGGTCGTCACGACGAGAAACTCCGTCGTCTTCACCTTTCTCATCGGCCTAGTCATGATCTGGGCGCATGAACTACAGGCATTTGCGGTATCACTGGTCGCGTTGGCTGCCGCCATGGTCCTGGCGACCAAAGAGATGATTCTCTGTTGGAGCGGCGCGGCACTTCGGATGGGCGGCAAAGCCTATGCCGTCGGCGATCGAATTCAGATCGCAGGCCACCGCGGAGTCGTGTTGGACCACGACATGTTCACCACGAAGCTCTTGGAGATCGGCCCAGGGCAGTCCGCTCACCTCTACACCGGACGCGTCACCGTGTTCCCCAACAGCTTGCTCTTCACGAATCCCTTGATCAAAGAAAATCCTGAGCAGGAATATGGGTTGTATACGGTGGTCGTACCGATCAAGAATGATGACGATTGGCAGCGATCGGAACGCCTGCTCCTAGAGGCGGCGAAAATCGAATGTGCGCCGTTCATGGAAGAAGCCGTACGGCAAATGAAACTCTTAGAACAGGCCAATCTGCTCGAGGCACCTTCCCCGGAACCTCGCATCACTATCCAACTGCAGGAATCCGGGAAAATCCATCTGGTGCTCCGATTTCCGGCACCGGATCGAGGGCGCTCCCGCATTGAGCAGGCCATCCTCCGTCGCTATCTTCTCCACATGAACGATCACGGGCCTGGGCCTCGGGCCTAAAAGAAAAGGGCCATCTTGCGATGGCCCTCCCTTCCGCTTCACCTTCATAGACAGTTCGCGTTACTTTGGATACGACTTCGGCGAGGCAGCATGCTGCCATCCCTCGCCATTGAGCGACTTGAGCATCGCTACCAAATCCTGTTGCTCCTCATCCGTCATTTCCAATGGGATGATTGTATTGTCTTGATGTGGATTCTTCACACCACCCTGGTTGTAGAACTTCACAACCTCTTCCAAAGTCTTAAACCGCCCGTCATGCATATAGGGAGCGGTTCGCGCAATTTCGCGCAAGGTCGGGGTCTTAAAGGCCCCGATATCCTCGGGATTCTTCGTCTCCATGTATCGCCCCAGATCGACTTTATTGTCGTTCCAGCCGATTCCCAAATTATGGAACTTCTCGTCCGTGAAATTGAATCCGGAATGGCAACGCGTACAACGAGCTTTCCCGCGGAACAGTTCAAGTCCACGCTTCGCAGAATCGCTCAAGGCATTTTGATCTCCGCCGATGTCGTATTTGTCCACCGCACTGTTTCCAGACAACACCGTCCGCTGGAAGCTGGCCACCGCTCGACCGACATCCTGAATCGTGATCTCCCCACCGAAGACATCTTGAAAGAGCTTGCGATAGCCAGGCATCTTCTTCATCTTGGCGACCATTTCGTCATGGTTGGCAAACCCGTGCTCAATGGGATTCACAAATGGTCCGATGGACTGATCTTCCAACGTCGCCGCTCGACCATCCCAGAACTGTGCTTTGCTGTAGACCCGATTGAACGACACCGGCGCACTTCGCCCACCCTTGAAGCCCTTGATTCCGGTCGACACCGGCATGCCATCCGCGAAGCCCTTCTTCGCCATATGGCAACTGGCGCAAGCGATCGTATTGTCCCTGGACATGCGCTTATCGAAGAAGATCGCTCGTCCTAATTCAATCTTCTCCTTCGTAAGCGGATTATCAGCCGGCACATACGTATTCGGATCCTCTAGCCCCGCGATCGTCGGCAGGGTCACCTGTTCTGCCGCAAACGCCTTGTGCCCCGGTCCTTCCTCACCAATCACAGGGACAAGCAGCATGGCCATCACCAGCCCACATGCCAACACCCCTGCCAATAGTCCGCTCCTTGCTATCGTCTTCTGTGCCATTACATCCTCCTCCCTGCACACGTTGATGTGTGTTGATGCCCATCCCTGGCTCACTCACTCCATCGCGCTCGTTGTGGTTCACTGTTCTCGAGAGTCATCGAGATCGCCGTGAGTGCTTAACCGATTTGCAGCTGGGGCTTGTCATACCATGACTTGTCCTACCGACTCAATCGGTTGCTCTTGAATAGAACCATCTCTCCTCACAGCGGTTGATGATCCCATGTGCCCAGAATGTCCCACGGACCAGAAGATTGAGAAATCCATACCTGACCGACAGATTGGTCTCGCCTGGCTTCGAGGCTATACCGGCCACAAGTTGTTCCAGTCCTACGGGAAGCCGTCAGGGCCTTAAAGATCCCGGCCTCAGCATGGTAGCCGAAGAGCCAGCTTCGACCGACGCTTCGTTCTGCTTGTTGCCTCGGAGTGCATTTGTTAGGATGCGGCAAATTGACTGGAGCACCTTCCGATGAAAATCGCGACGTTCAATGCAAATTCCTTACGCAAACGCCTGCCGATCGTGCTCGCATGGCTTGAACAGCACAAGCCGGATGTCCTTTGTCTCCAAGAAACCAAAGTTCAAGATAGTGAGTTTCCGTTACTGGCATTGGCACCCAGTGGATATGCCATTACCTTTCGCGGCATGAAATCTTATAACGGCGTCGCAATCCTCAGCCGTCATAAGCCGGAGGCGGTCTTTTACGGATTCGATGATGGCGGGGAGCCGGATGACTCCCGTTTACTGAGAGTCATCATTCATGGGATTCCCATCGTGAACACCTACGTGCCGCAGGGATTTGAAATTGATTCCCCGAAATATACCTATAAGCTAGGTTGGTATGAGCGCCTGCGGAACTACTTTACCAAACATCTTTCGCCACAAACTCCGGCCATCTGGTGTGGTGATATGAATGTGGCTCCTCGACCCATGGATGTTCATAGCCCGGAGAAACATCTCAATCATGTGTGCTATCACGAGGCAGCCCGCACGGCGTATGAACAGACTGTTGCCTGGGGATTCGAGGATGTCTTTGTGAAACTCTACCCGACTCGGCAACAGTACACATTTTGGGACTACCGTGCGCCCAGCTCACTGGCAGCCAACAAAGGTTGGCGCATCGATCATATGATGGCGACCGCACCGCTGGCTGATAAATGTGTGAAGGCGGATGTGGATGTCGAGCCGCGACGAGCGAAAGAACCTTCCGACCATACATTTTTATGGGCAGAGTTTTCGATCTGATCGCTCACGCGACACCCACTCCATCCGAACTCCCCATCCCACTGTTACGCGGTAAGGCGGAATGGAGAGTCCTCTCTACGCGGCCTTTGCTCGCAGGTGGTTATTGCGATTCAACTCGATCAATGGGTCAATGATCAAGCCGCAATTCAGACAACGAAGAATGACGGTACTGGAAGACACCGCTGGTTGGCGCTCTTGAATCATCAAGCCTTTGCATTTTTGACAGGTCATGAAGTCCCTCCTCCTGATAATGATGACCCGTCTTTCTTAACACTGAAACATTAACGTCTTGTTAACGGTCAGTTAAAACTATCTAATATTCTTTCCGGGCTCTTTCGCTGAAGCAGGAAATCCTTCTCTGTTTTCAAAATCTTGTACGGAATCATGAACGGCTTATCCATACATATCATCGGAAGACTTGTCGTGCTCTCTCATCCTGCTCACCACGAATGTCCTGACAGGACACAGCACGCGGCCTCTTTGCGGAGACTACTTAAATAAGCCTATATCAATGCCGACCCATGAAGCAGCAAGGATAAAATGACGGACCACTCTTTCACTATCGCCATCGTGGGTGCAGGCGCGGCAGGCTTGACCGGCGCGATCGCCGCAGCACAAACTCTCGCGCAAGAAAAAATCGACGGGAGCGTTCTCCTCCTGGATGGCGCGAAACACATTGGAGCGAAGATTCTCGTCTCGGGCGGGGGACGGTGTAACGTGACTCACAATGTCGTGACACCGAAAGATTTTTTCGGGAATCGCAACATTATCCGGAACGTGCTGGCGGCTTTTCCAGTTGAGCGAACAATCTCCTGGTTCACCTCCCTAGGCGTTGAGTTGAAGCACGAACCGACCGGCAAGCTCTTTCCCACGACTGACAAGGCACGCACCGTGCTTCAGGCATTGATCGATGGCGCTCGACACGCCGGGGTGACGATTTGTCCGGACCACCGCGTAAACGCAATTTCTCGGACCAACACAGGGTTTCTCGTACAACACAACCATGGCAGTGCATATGCCTCCCGCGTCATGCTTGCCACCGGCGGTCAATCGTTGCCAAGAAGCGGGAGTGACGGATTCGGGTTTCATCTGGCACACAGGCTTGGGCATCAGATCAATCCGACCGCACCAGCCTTAGTTCCACTGGTACTTGACCGCTCCATGTTTCAAGCTACCCTCTCAGGCCTCTCCCATGATGTGGAACTCACGACACTGGTGGATAAGCGAGAAGTGGACCGTCGCACGGGAAGTCTCCTCTGGACCCATGTCGGAATTAGTGGTCCCGTGGTCCTAGACGCCAGCCGTTTCTGGACCTTGGCAACGAAACAAGGAACCGTCGTCGAAATGTACGGCAACTTTGTTCCCGGGCAGTCGGCTGATGAGCTTCGAGCGTGGTTCGTTGCCCAGGCGGCTCAGCATCCCAGACGCTCATTGGTTCGAACGCTGTCATACCTGATCCCGGATCGCTTTGCCGAATCTCTCTGTCGTCATCTGTCTTGTGAGCCACAGACAGCAATGGCCCAAGTCCCACGCCTCAACCGAGATCGGTTGCTGCATGCGCTCACACGATTTCACTTTCCCATTATTAGCGACCGTGGGTGGAACGTGGCGGAAGTCACCACAGGCGGGGTACCATTGGAGGAGATCAACTATCGAACGATGGAATCAAAGCTAGTTCCAAGGCTCTATCTTCTTGGGGAAATGCTCGATTGTGACGGCAGAATCGGAGGATTCAATTTTCAATGGGCCTGGACCACAGGGTGGCTGGCTGGAGAATCAGCCGTTAGGAGCCTTCTCAAGGGGAAGGCTCCCGCTCACTCAGCCTCTCTACTCGAATGAGATGTCTACGTTTGCGAGCCCGCGTCATCCAAGGCAACATTCACCACGAGCCCGCTTCCGCCTCCGAACAAGCCTTCGCTCTCGGAAGAGGGTGATACGAAATCTCTCCGTCCTCTCGGGTGGGCTCGTTCGAAGGCAACAGCATGACTTGAAGCATTTCGTCGGAGAAGCCGTCATTGCGGGTCCGTAAGACCCCCTCGCGATTCAACATTTTGACCGCATTCGTGCGTGAAACAATCGGGGGATACTCTCTGAATTGCTCTGCGGCGACATAGGGAACCTGGATGGTGACAGGACGCCGTTTCGCATAAATAAAGTCCCGCAGATTGTCGTCGATAGGAGTCTTAAGGGTAACGACCACGGAACTCTCCGCCGGCAAGGTCGTAATCGAGATCACATACAAGGGCTTCACATCGGGAGGTGCTTCCTTGTTACCGGTAACCATCAAGGTGGGAGCGGCCGTCAATTGCGTCGCCTGATTGATGGCTGGAGACCGCACACCGACGCGGAAGCTCGTCAGATCACGATTGGACACATTTTCAAGCAGGAGCTTGATGAGCACCCAGCCCTGAGGATCAAGCGCCTTCGCCCGTCCATTCGGAATCGACTGCTCCTCCCGCCGGATGCTGCAGTCTGAAACGAGATTACGTCGTTCAAAGAAATACAGTGTATTCATCCCCTGTGGCTGAACCCCCCGTTCATAGGTATAGAACGACACCCCAACATGGATCATCGTCGGCCTAAACCAGGCCACGACCGTCGGAAGCACGAAGGGGACAAAGGCAGCAATGAGGCCGAGGATGGCGACCTTGCTGAGGACACTTTGCCGCCAAAACCAGGCCCAGCCCTTTTTCAAACTATCCATGCAAAGCTCATTCGATTGCTTCAACCTGACCGGTCGTAAAGATACGCTCTTGAGGGAGCTCCCGACAAGGGCAAGACTTCACCTTGACCGTCGGCAGTCTCTTTCGCCATGCTAGCAGTTTGTACACCGAGGAGAGCCAATGCCGGATGGAATCCAGGAAGATACGGTCGAAAAGAATCATCGCTTCACGTTGCGCTGGAAAGTGATGCTGGCCTTGAGTGCCCTCTTTATCGCACTCGGCACTTGCGTCGACTGGTCCCCATCTCAGGATGACAGTCTGCCGGACACGTCCTCTTTCCTGGTCATCCTAGGGGTCCTTCTCGGCTGTGCAGGACTTGTGACTGCGACTCGGCGGTGATGGACGCGCCCATACGAGGAGAAGGCTGGCCCGATCTATCGGACGTGATCACACAAAGCCTATTTATCGATTTCCTCCCTGGAGTTGAACTGCGCTGACGCCATAAGGGCTGAAGAAGGCCAGCACCTTGTCACCCACCTTGAACTGAGCTCCGAGTTGAGTCTGTTGGGTAAGATTCAGGATGTGAAGTTGCCCTTTGTCGTCCCGAATCACCATGGTTCCGGGAATCCCCGTCGTCAGAGAAATCACTTCCCCTTGGACCGGGGGAAGAGAAAAAACGGAACTAGGCCAACTAACCATCGTCACAGCCAAAAGCACCAGACTGCCCGCTATTCGGAATACAAGCTTCTCCATGACAACGTCTCCTCTCGACTCATGTGCTCGCGATTTGTCCCACACGAGGATTATAATCATTGATAGATTCTCTTCCCATTCGATGGCGTCCATCATTCTACCAAGATACAGGACCTCTAGGCCCATCTTGCTTATTCCCAGAAAACAATCGATTGATCGACTTACTGCATACACTTTCGGCGGGATTTCATCTCAGAGAGCCATTCTATGTTCCATACGTCATTCTTTCCACTTCCGCCAATTCGGATAACGAATAAGGCCTCTTTCATCACATCAGGCTTGCCATCGATCATCGAAACAGTGCACTATCCATTCTCTCGGGCTTCAAAATCCAGTGAAGCAGAGGGACTTGCGGAGAAGAGCTGTTTGCTTAAACCCACATCCCCCTCCTTTGAGGTAAATATTTCGAGGAAGGTGCTCAGCTACTCTCCCTGCTACCACCGCATTACCAACCTAATAGGCATTGATGACAGAGAGCGTCCATGAGTCATAGAGCAGATCCCATGCGACAGCATAGTCGGTTTCCAGTGAGCTGGCCCGTGCTGTATGGAGATGGGACATTTGCCGCAGAAGGGACTGTCCTCGATCTGACTACTCGTGGCTGGCGAGTCACCGGATCAATACCAGTCGTAGCGGGCATGCAACTAACCCTGAGGGTGTCAGTCCCTGACAGGTCCACCCCATTGTGCATTCATCGTGCAATTGTGCTGTGGGTAAAGGACCATGAGTTTGCCATTGAAGCAAATGAGGTCGCTCCGGATGATCAGACGTGGGTTACCGAGTTCCTTCGGCACAAACTCGGACTCATGTGGATGTCGCAAACCACTGACCAAGAGCCTTCATCTCAGATCAGAACAACACAATCCCGTAGTGAATCCTTTCCTCCTCAGCCTTCTCTTCCATCCCTGGAAGATATCCTCCGCCGGGTCGCTGCAGCCGATCTCGCTTCAACCATGATGACGACGAAAACATATCGGAACAGCAGTTCGGGCTTTCCCCAGAGTGAGATGAACATGCCCATCGACGACCTGCCTGAGAAAATCTGGTGTGAAGCACGCTCTATTGTTCGGCGCATGCTCGCCATCAAGACTGGTCGTGGCCAAACCGGTCGGAATCCCGTCCCGGAGAATTAGCCCTTCCTGCTCCAAAACCTGAAAACCTGGGTCTCATGACAACACCTTCCCAGGGGAAGAACCGGAATATTCTAAAGAGCTAACCGTTGCTCCACGAAGAAATCATCTGACGTCTGCTCATTCAACAAAATGCCATCCTGATTGCCCGACTTCACCATGATGGCAACTAGAAATCTTCAAATAAACGAAGCTGATTCGGTCGTCCGATTCCTCTCATCCATGCTGGTACTCGTGGCGGTTTCTTTGGCGCTAGAGAAGGTGGGCCGCTTGCCAGCAAGGCTTGCGCCGTGATCCATGCTCCAATTAGTTCGAAGTGGGCCAGATCCTTTTCCCTGAGATTTGAGCTCCACTCCGAACTCACTCGCTTGCTCACTCCCACCGGCCGACTCAAGTACCGTAGCTGAAAGAACCATTCTCCAGACCAACTGGTGCCGACTTGATGCACAACGGCAATGACGCCGAGTCGTTCGCCGGTTGTCTGCCTAAGATAGACACCAAGAGCAATCTCATCACGAGATATCATGGTAACCGATGGTTACATCAGTAACGACCTACAGTCAATCAATTGAAACCAGTAGGTCAATTATTATAATTTGTCATCTACTGGACCGACCTCAACAGTGCGCATTCGCGGTAAGCCTTTGCCACACCTTTCCCTGGTCCACCAGCTTTCACTGTCTTCTAGGCGATACATATCTGCATCCTGATCCATACACATCCTGCACAAGAGCACAGCAACATTCATCCCCCTCCTATCCATCTCGATGAGGGCTAAGTGATACAACCATATTGAAATAGTGGATTTATTGGATCTAGAAACATAGTCGGGCCTGCGAATCTGAAACGGAGGCACCGCCTTTGCCTATACTCACGGGTAACCAATCTGTATAGGCAAACGAGGGCTTGACATCGGTTCGAGATTGCCGCCCATACAAGCAGACGACCTGCGGCAGCATATTTCAGGAAGGACTAGAGGGAATGAGCCATTTTACCTCCATAACATGGGCCACCAGCTTTCACGACCGGTTGCGAGGCACATGGGCCCATCAACTCTATAACGGTATCCGAAAAGCAAAGCGTAGTCTGCTGCGCCAATCCGAAGGGGAGGCTATTCTCCTGGCGCGATATCATCGCGTGCATGGCAAACCCCTCAACATGAATGCCCCGAAGACATTTACCGAAAAACTATTCTGGAGAATGGTTTCCTGGAATCAAGACGTTCATCCTATCTTTACACGACTGACCGATAAGTATTCCGTGAGAACGCACGTGGCAGCAACAATAGGAGATGAGTACTTGATCAAGCTCTTATGGTATGGCGCAACTCCTCAGACCATCCCATTTGAGCAACTTCCAGCGCACTACGTCATGAAGCCAAGCCATTCAAGCCAGCAGGTTCTCATCGTTAACAAGCAGGCTGAACGAACCGACCTCATCAACCGCGCATCAGTCTGGCTGGACAGCAATTACTATTGGAACGCACGAGAGTATCAATACTACCACATCAAACCGCGAGTCATGATTGAGGAATGCCTTGAGAATCCAGACGGGAGTCTTCCCCTTGACTATAAATTCTGGTGTTTCAATGGAGTGCCGGAGCTCATTCAAGTAATCACCCATACACGAGACATGAGCTCATTCTTTGACAAGACATGGACTCTCCTGACCCTCACCAACAAAGAGGGGCGTTCACAACAGCCGATCCCAAAGCCAGCGAACCTTGAAGAGATGATCAGCATTGCATCGAAGCTGTCGGTTGGTTTCGGATTTGTCCGTGTCGATCTATACAATGTCAACGGAAGAGTCTATTTCGGCGAATTGACCTTTACCCCTACCTCTGGACACATGAAACTGCAACCGGACAGCTGGGATACCGTGTTAGGAGAAAAGTGGGATTTATCACTGGAACATCGACCACCAGCTACCAGAGAATGAGTGGCTGGCTATCTCGCACTCGACTAGTTCTGATGACACTCCATCCGATGGGCCCCGACAAAACTGAGAGATGGGAGGAACGAGGGCATAATCCGTATGGGGTGGATGACGGGTTTCGAACCCGCGACCTCCGGATCCACAATCCGGCGCTCTAACCAACTGAGCTACACCCACCATACAGGTTGGAAGAACCGCAATATTAACAAAGGGCCGACTGCTACCGCAACCCGACTCCTGCTAGCCACGTGCATCAAATGCCGCTTGCATCTCCGACAAAATAGCGCCGACGGTCGCAGCAGGATCTGCCGCATCACGAATCGGTCGACCGATCACCAGATAGTCCGCTCCAGCGACGATGGTTTGCGTGGGCGTCGTCGCGCGAGCATGGTCATCGACCCCTTTGCCGGCCGGACGGACACCCGGCGTCACGATCGTGAAATGCGGCCCGACTGTCTGACGGAGTGCCGTAGCTTCTTCACCGGACGCGACCACACCGTCGCAGCCGACCTCTGAAGCCAATAATGCCCTGGCGGTCACAAGGTCTTGGACCGTCCGCTGAATCCCCATCTCTCGCAAATCGTTGCCGTCGAAATTCGTCAACACGGTCACAGCCAGCAGCTTGAGCGATGAGCCCTCTCGTCCCTGCACAGCGGCGGTCAGAGCCTTGCGATTGGCATGAACGGTCAAGAACTCGACTCCCATCGCGGCTACCCGGCTCGTCGCGCGACGGACCGTTTCTTCAATGTCGAGGAATTTCAGGTCAAGAAACACCCGCATGCCTCGCTCCACGATCCGCTTTACCATCTCAGGTCCCGCCGCCGTGTAAAGCTCAAGTCCTATCTTGACAAATGTCAGATGCCCATGGAGTCGGTCCAGGAGCCGATCAGCTTCCACTGCCGAGGGAACATCCAGCGCAAACATCAGCCGATCGCGTGCCACGATCTTCGTCATCTTCCGTGCCCCTTCTTCAAAACTGATTCTTGACGGTCCGCAAGACCCTATGATAAAAGTTTCTTTCTTTACTTATTAGGAGTAATCAATGCCCCGAATTCACAAATCGACGATTCGACGAGCACGCCAAGCCGAGCGACGCCATGAGCGAAATCGCGCTACCGTCAATACCGTGAGAACGCTCATCAAGAAAGTCCAATCCGCAGTGGCCGGGAAAAAAGTTGACGAGGCGAAGACCAGCTTGCTGGAAGCCACGTCGGCGATTGGGAAAGCTGTTTCCAAAGGTGTGCTTCATCGCAATACCGCCTCTCGACGCATTTCACGGTTGGCCCATCGCGTCAACGCACTGTCCGGCTCTTAATCGTTCGCACGTTCGAGACGGTCCGTGTCCCGCTTCGCTTCGTTGAAGTCTGTGAGGAAGGCGCTGCATGGATTCGTTTACGGGCTGACTCCTCACAGAGCGTGAGAAGTACTCGCTCCAAGATCATCTTCGGGCGAGCACCGCTTCCCCCCTTGAGCCGTCCATCAGCATCCAAAAAGAGCCGGATCGCCAGGACGAGGTGAGACTCAGAAAATTGACTCAAAAATGCCCGGACCTTCCCCGGGTCCATTCGCAAACTTCTTGCGGCCTCCCCTTCACGTCCTCCTTGAGCCAAGGCGTCTTTCACCTTCCAAATCCGGCGATATTGCCACGCGAGTGACCCGAGGATCCGAAGCGGCGCTTCCCCGGCTTCCAGGTTCCGCGCCAGGATCGACAGCGCCCGCCCTTGGCGACCTTCGGCAATGGCTAGTGCTAGATCAAACACCGACGCACCTGGTTCCATGCCACGGAGCTGGTACACATCAGCAGCAGTGACGGCACGATCAGACGGCACATACGAGGCTAATTTTTCCAACTCTCGTCGTACACTATACAGCGAGGCACTGCAGACCTCCTGCAGTAATTGAGCGGCTGCTTCCTCTAAGCGAAGACCGACGCGTTCTGCCTCGCGGCTGATCCAGGCGGGTAATTGGGCATCCCGAAGTGGGGAACAATCGACCACAATCGCCGATCGGGCGAGGGCTTGGGAGAATTTCAGTCGACCGTCCATCTTCGAGCTGACAAAGACCACGGTGGTAGATTCAACAGGATTGTTCACACACTGGAGCAGAGGCTCGCTTTCTCGCGCATTCAGTTTCTCCGCGGCTTTCACCACAACCAAGCGGCGCGCTGCAAAAACCGGGACAACGGCAATGCTGTTCCGAATATCGACCCCACTCGCTTCATCGCCATAGAATTGCTCATAGTTGAATGCGTCCCCTTCAACGCCGAGCACCGCTTGCGTGAGGACGCTCAGGGCAGCGTCTCTCAGTAAATCCTCTTCCCCCACCACGAGATACAGACATCCGGGTCCCTGCTGTTTCAGAGACGACTCTAGTTGTAGATGATTCAAGGCTGAGGCCATCGGTGTTTACTGTTCTGAGGCTATTGCGGCGAAGAAGCCGGCACGGGATCCTGCTTCGTCAATGCCCCGGTCTCTACCTGTAACAGAAATCGTGATGCCAAATCAGCAGCCAGGATGCGCCCTGCCTGTTCCATCGCCCGATTCTGAAGTGTACGGTTGAACTGAAGATCCGACGTAACGAAGAACTCTGATCCGCCCTTGGCAAGTTGCGTCCAAACAACTTTGCCCGAACGAACCTCTTCCACCCGAACCAGCACGACAACCTCGGCACGACTTTCCAAGGTCGCCGTCTGTGAAAAACTGAGCGTCGGCACGGACACGGACAGAATTTGTCCGCTCAACACGAGATCCGCCGACTCAGACTCAGAAACGACTTTCGCCCCACTGCCGCTGGAAAATTCGTCACGGAAGTAATTGGTATAACGCGCTTCTAAATTGGGCTCAAAACTATTATTGATCAACGTCTTGATAGCAAGTCGGGGAGATGGCTTCGTGGGCGTAGAAGCGGGAGCGCCACCGATAGTCGGACCGGCCCCGCCCACCCGAAACTGATAGCCGCATCCGGCAAGCATCGACGCGATGAGTCCTGAGACGAGAGTACTGCGAAGAAAAACGAACGGGCTCCTTCTCGCTTGATTCCTAATTGCCATGGATTCAGTACCCAGCACTCCTCTAGACCACGAAGTTCAGTAACTTCTTCTCGACGTAGATCACCTTCTTCGGCTCTTTTCCTTGGAGCCATTCCGCCGCTTCCGCACGGGCCAGCCGTTCAACCTCTTCACGCGAAACCTCAAGCGCCACCTCGAGCTTTGCTCTGAGCTTTCCGTTAATCTGAATCGGAATCGTCACACGTTCGCTGACCGTCAAGGCTGGATCAAACCCCGGCCAGGGCTGATGGGAAACGCTGGACTGATGCCCAAGGAGCCCCCAAAGTTCCTCTGCCACATGCGGCGCAAAGGGCGAGAGTACCAGCACAAATGGTTCGATCACCGCGCGAGGCCGCTCGGACGCCTTCGTCATCTCATTCGTAAAGATCATCATCTGCGAAATCGCCGTATTGAACCGAAGCGCCTCAATATCTTCCGTCACCTTCTTGATCGTCTGATGCAGCAACCGTTGGTGCGCGGGGCTCGGCCCTGTTGAGACGATGGCCGGCGAGAGCTGCCCTTGTTCATCAACCATCATCCGCCAAACTCGCTCCAAAAACCGGGTGACGCCTTCGACGCCTCTAGTACTCCAGGGTTTCATCGCCTCCAGTGGTCCCATGAACATTTCATAGAGCCGGACGGCGTCAGCGCCGAATTGGTCGATCATGTCATCTGGGTTGACGACATTGCCGCGGGATTTCGACATCTTCTGATTGTCTTCTCCCAACACAATGCCTTGGTGCACCAATTTCATAAAAGGCTCAGGCGTACTCACCACCCCGATATCAAACAACACCTTGTGCCAAAATCGCGAGTACAGGAGATGCAGCACGGCATGCTCGCTACCCCCGATATACAAGTCCACCGGCATCCAGTAACGTTCTTTCGCCGGATCGACCAACTTGGTGGAATTCTTGGGATCGATGAATCGCAGATAGTACCAGCAAGAACCGGCCCATTGCGGCATCGTGTTTGTCTCACGTCGGGCCGGCTGACCGGTGGCGAGGTCGGTCGTGGCCAACCAGGATTCTAAGTTCGCGAGCGGGCTTTCACCGGTACCTGATGGCTTAAAATTGCTCGTCTCCGGTAAGACCAGAGGAAGCTGCTGTTCCGGAATTGGGCGTACTTCACCATCAACCCACATGATTGGAAAGGGTTCGCCCCAATAGCGTTGTCGAGCGAAGAGCCAGTCACGCAGTTTGTAGTTGACCGCTTTGGTGCCCTTCCCCTGCTTTGCAAGCCACTCCGTCACTTTGGGAATAGCCTCTGAGGGGAGCAGCCCGTTGATCGAGAAGCTGCCGTCGCTGGTCGCCGAATTGACGACGGTGCCACGCCCAGTGTCGGTGAATGCCGCCTCCTGAACATGGCCGCCGGCAATGACCTCGCGAATCGGGAGCTGATATTGTCGTGCAAAGGCCCAGTCGCGCTCATCATGCGCCGGCACAGCCATAATGGCGCCGGTCCCGTAACTCATCAGCACATAGTCGGCGATCCAGATCGGCAATCGCTCTTGATTCACGGGATTCACGGCATAGCCGCCGGTGAAGACCCCGGTCTTCTCCTTCTCAAGCTCTTGCCGTTGCAGATCGCTCTTTCTCGCCGCCGTCTCACGGTACGCGTGAACCGCCGCTTTCTGTTCTTCACTCGTCACGACATCGACCAGCGGATGTTCCGGCGCCAGCACCATATAGGTCGCCCCGAACAGAGTATCGGGTCTGGTGGTGAATACGCGGATTGCGCCCGTTCGATCGGCAAGGGCGAAGTCCACCTCCACACCGATTGAGCGTCCGATCCAATTCTTTTGCATCTCAAGCGTACTGGCAGGCCAGTCAACCAGCTTCAAGTCTTCCAGCAATCGATCGGCGTAGGCGGTGATCTTCAGCACCCACTGCCGCATCGGCTTACGGATCACATCGAACCCGCCGACTTCGCTCTTGCCGTCGATGATTTCTTCGTTCGCCAACACCGTCCCAAGCTGTGGGCACCAATTCACCGGCACTTCCGCCACGTAGGCCAATCCCCGCTCGAAGAGCTTGAGGAAAATCCACTGCGTCCAGCGATAGTATCCGGGATCCGTCGTACTAAGCTCGCGTTCCCAGTCATACGAGAGCCCCACGCGCTTCATCTGCCGCTTGAACGTGGCGATGTTGTCCGCTGTCGTCTTGGCCGGATGGATGCCGGTTTTCACCGCGTATTGCTCGGCCGGCAAGCCGAACGCATCCCACCCCATTGGATGCAGTACATTGAACCCCTGCATCCGCTTATAGCGCGAGACGATATCCGTGGCGGTATACCCCTCAAGATGGCCGACATGGAGCCCGGAGCCGGAGGGATAGGGGAACATATCGAGGCAATAGAATTTGGGTTTACTGGAATCATCCGGCACGCGGAACGTCGCATGCTGAGCCCAATACTGCTGCCACTTGGCCTCGATCGCGCGATGATCGTATCCTTTGCTCATTGCTCGCTACTCACTCCCTCTGTCAAAAAAGACGAAGGACTCTAACATAGCGCCTCAGGGGTCACAAGATTTCTGCCCGGCGCAGGGTTTGCTATACTGCACCACTGATGGGGCTCTATTGCAAACATGTCTTCCCTCGCTTGATGGACCACATCATGCGTGGAGAAGAGTTTCAGCAATTACGAACGGGAGTCCTCCAATCGGTGGCCGGCGAGGTGCTCGAAATTGGGATTGGAACGGGGCTCAACCTGGCTCACTATGGCCCCAACGTGTCGCGGGTGCGGGCCGTCGATCCCACCCCGATGCTTCCCACGCGGATGGCGAAACGGCGTGCAGCCGTGCACTTTCCGGTTGAGATTACCCATCAAAGCGCCGAACGGCTGCCCTATGAAGACCAGACATTCGACTGCGTGGTCAGCACCTGGACGCTCTGTACGATCCCCGATCCGGTGCGCGCGCTGCGGGAAGTGCGACGTGTGCTCACACCGAACGGCACATTCCTCTTCCTGGAACATGGGCGGAGCGACGACCAGCAGACCGCGGCCTGGCAGGATCGGCTGAACCCGATTCAGAATGTGATCGGCTGCGGATGTAATCTGAATCGTCGGATTGAGGATTTGATCGCTCAAGCCGGACTGAATATTACTCAGCTCGATCGATTTGCCATGCAAGGCGTACCACGACTAGGCGGTGAAATGTACCGCGGCACAGCCGTCGGACAGGGCTAGCCCAGCGATCGGCCGTTCAGCAACGGCGCGAATCCGGTGATTGAGAAAAAGTGTGGGAGCGGAGTTGGTGGCAATTGCGAGCTCGACTTCGCACTATGCACCAAGTGGGCAACCCCGAATGCTTTCGCAGCCGTCAGACAACCTTCGTCATCATCCATAAATAGAGATCGTGAGGGGTCGAATCCTACCACCTGCTGACACGTCGGCCAATACTCCGGCCGCATCTTGAGATAGCCGACCTCAAAGGCATCCACAATGCGATCCACGTAGCAATCGAGTCCCGTCTTGGCCACTTTGACGGAAACTCCCGTCGTATGGGCATTCGTCACGATCGTCACGCGTTTTCCCAGTTGCCGCAGGTGGCGTAAGAATGCCTCCGCGCCGGGCAAAAAACCGATCATGTGATCCAGTTCCTTATGCATCGCCACCACATCGAGTCCAACCCGCCTGGTCCAATAGTTCAGGTCCGTCCAAGCCAACTCTCCTTCGACCGATCGGTACATCGCCATGAGACGATCGCGGGACTCCTGGAATGAGAGCCGGTGCAACGCGGCATATCGACGTGGCAATTCTTCTTCAAAAAAGAAGTTGTCAAAGTGGCGGTCCAGCAACGTGCCATCCATATCGAGGAGCACGTCGTCGATCTGCGACCAGTCGGGAAAGTCCTGAGCGTTGAGTGCTGAGTGCTGAGTCACATCGGCAGTATACCGGAAGGCCACGCGAGAAGACGAGGCAGGTTGTGTTTATGAAAAACCATGTGTTACGGTCCGATTCACCATGCCGCGCACAAAATCTGTCTCGAAACAAGAACCGACTCTGCCCTTGCTCCCGACTGAGGGCGGTCCACCACCGCTTGTTGCCATCATCGGTCGACCCAACGTCGGGAAGTCGACGTTGTTCAACAAGATCCTCGGTCAGAAGATTGCGATTGTGGATGACGTCCCTGGCGTGACGCGCGACCGCAACTATGCCGATGCCAGCTACCGCACCCGAAAGTTCAGACTGGTCGACACGGGGGGATTGGATCTGTCTTCATCGGACAGCATGCTGACCTTGATCCGACGACAGTCAGAACTCGCCATTGCGGAAGCCGATATCCTCATCATGCTGCTGGACGGCCGGTCAGGATTGACCCCGCCGGACCATGAGGTCGTGAAACTCTTGCGCGGCGTGACGAAACCGTTGTTCTACGCAGTCAATAAGATCGATACGCCGAAATCCGAGCCCTTACTTGCCGACTTCTATAAATTGGGCGCCGACGAGCTCTATCCCATTTCCGCCGAACATGGTCTCGGAGTCGCTGAACTCTTGGACGCCCTCTACCCCCTGCTTCCCTCAACCGAGGAATCAGACGAGCTACAACAACTCCCTCGTGTGGCCATCGTCGGCCGTCCGAACGTCGGCAAATCCACGCTCGTAAACGCGCTGCTCGGAGAGGAACGCGTCGTGGTCAGCAATGTGCCGGGAACGACGCGCGATCCGGTCGATTCACTGGTCACCCACCAAGACCAATCCTACGTCTTCACCGATACCGCAGGGATCAGACGACGCGGCAAGATCGACCGAGGAATAGAAGGCTACAGCGTCCTCCGATCGCTCCGTGCCATCGGACGATCCGACATTGCCGTGCTGCTCTTGGATGGAGTGGAAGGCGTCACAGAACAAGATACCAAGATCGCTGGCGCGATTCTCAAGCAGGGCCGGGCCTGTATTCTCGTGATCAACAAGTGGGATCTGCGGGACGGAGACCAGAACGCGCGACAAGCGTACGAACTCGAGTTCCACCGCCGTTTTCCCTTTCTGGCCTGGGCCCCCGTCCTCTATGGTTCAGCCCTCAAGCCGGAATCTATTCGCCGCCTCTTCCCGCTCCTCAAAGATGTGCACGGGATGTTTACCAAGCGCGTCTCCACCGGCGCGTTGAATATCTGGCTGCAAAAGATCCTCCTCACTCACCCCTTACCAGCGCGCAAACACAAACCAACGGCCGGCACAAAGTCGGCCTTTATTACCCAAGTGGCCACCAAACCTCCTGTCTTTGTACTCTTCGTCGGCCATCCCGAAGACATCACCCCGGCCTACCTGAAATATCTGGAGAACCAACTCCGCGAGACGTATCTCTTCACCGGCACCCCGCTCCGCCTCATGGTCAGAAAGAAGTAACCACTCGTCGATGACCCTAACCTCCTCACCTTGCTTTTGCTTGCCTTTTACTCAGATCTAGCGAGAGTTCGAACGTGTGTCGTGTGCGTGAGCGCAAGTCCTCTTGCTCACTTTCCTCAACCCAATTCCAGAATATGTCCGAAAAGCGGTGATGGCCAGGATGACCATCCCTATTTTTCGCAATCAATTACAAGACGTCAGCCAAATAGCCCATTAGCCGTTCGTTGAACTTTCTCGCCGTTTCGCTGGGTATAAAGTTGAATCCGTGAACGGCACCAGCAACGACTTCCATATAAATAGGCACGCCGGCCCGGCTGAGGCTTTTTGCATACTCAAGACTTTCTTCAAGCAATAAATCGAGACTGCCGACGGCAATATAGGTGTTCGGCAGGCCCGCAAAGTTCGGCGCGTGTGACGGCGAGTAATACTGTATGTCGATGTCAGTGATCTTTTTCTCGCCAAGAAGATATGTCCATCCGAAATTGTTCAGCTCGTGGGTCCATACATACTCGCCGACATACTTGTTCGTGTATTCTGCAGGATTGATCGATGTCTTATAGTCCAGCATTGGGAATAGCAAGACCTGGTTCTTTGGTTTTATGGGCGAAGTATCCCTGAGGTAGTGGCAGAGCGAGGCGGAAAGACCGCCGCCAGCGCTTTCCCCCATCACGGTTATTCTTGCCGCATCGACACCGATTATCTCTGAGTTGTCATGAACCCAGGATATCCCAGCCGCACAGTCATGCAGTGGCGTTGGATGTGGGTGTTCTGGCGCCACTCGATACTCTACTGCCGCCACGATGCAGTTTAGCTTGGTGGCCTTTTCATAATGTTCATTGTCGTATAGATCCGCGGATCCCGATACATACCCTCCTCCATGGATATAATATATCGTCGGTAACGGCGTATTCTGTCTCGATTCTTTTGGCCGGTATAGCAACAAGCTTACATCTTTATTGACTGACACTCTTTTGCCGAAAAACGTGTCATCCGTTTTAGAGCTGAACAGGCGCACGGATTTTCTTGTTTCGGCGATATCCTCTTTCGTCTGTAGCTTGAGGATAAGGGGCGATTCAGTGACGGCCTGTACTTGGTCTTTCGCAATTAGATCTCGTGACTGACTCATGATGATTACTCCTGTATAGAGAGGTGAACTTGTCCTGGTCCTTGTGGAACTTGCCGGGAGATGACCGTTTTGCCTCCAACAGTGAAATTCCTCGCCGGTCGAGGTCCAATATTTCCAAGGCCGACTATTACCATACCCATGATGGGTTCTTTGCGACGATGACGTTGATCAACTGCGCGAGGCCGTCAGAGTGGTCGTGGCTCAGCATTCCAGCTTCGAGTCTTCTTCATACACAAACAGATCGACGGCAATCACGACCAGAAACCTCCCTTGGGTATACTCGCTTTCAGGTTGACTCCCATTCTGACCTCATGTTATTCGCATAGAATAGCTTCCGATCATTTAAGAGGCTGATCACCTCAGTGACCCGTTCGCACGAGAGGAAGTCTCTATAAGAAGTAAACAGACCTCAACGCTCACCGCAATCCATAACCCAACCACCTTGCTATGGATCAATTCGGACCGACTCGACAATTATTACTCGCCGTGTTCCTGATGGGAATCGTCAGCGCCGGCTGTGCTACAGCCAGTCACGCAGACAGCGACAAACCCCAGGAACAAGCTTCTGACCCGCTCCCCTTCGAAGCTCAACTCGACACCTCGACAATTCTCCAGGCCCAGGCTGACGAGCCTGCCCCCAAACAACCGGAGGAAGAGGAAGTCCTCCCACCACAATTGCAGAACGAGCTACCACCGACCGTTCAGCCCCAAGAGCCTGAGATACCACCGCCCACGCAGTCCACAGACACAGCCCCGACCGTTCAACTACCAGCGGACAGTCCGCCGATGGAAAGCCAGCCGGCGGCTCAACCAGAAATCGTGGAACCGGCACCCGCTCGCGTTGACGTCAACCCATCCATCGAGCTCACAGGTCGCGTCTGGCGAGCCAAACCGGGAATCGTCTTTCTGAAAACGCCGATCGGGCTCATGTCACTCAGTTCAAAGACTACGCTTAAAACGCTCCCCGCTTCGCAAGAAGTGTCCTTCATGGTCCACGACGACTATGTCGTCATCGATATCGTGCGGCGGACTGATGGGACCTTCGTCCACCGCTACCTCTCTGGTCCGTTTAAGCGAGACATCGGAGACAATACAAAGTTACTGCTGTGGACGCCGAACAGTGGGTTGAACGCGTTCCACATGGGTTCCTACGAATCTGCACTCACGGCCCCCAAAAGCGGCGATTCTGTGACGGTGGAAGTAGACGGGACCGGTAACGTCATCGGTGTGCACGACCTCCAGTTCGATCTTCAGATCGGCCAGATCGCTCCCCGGGGAAGTAAGGCACATCTGTTACTCACTGGCACGATCTCTAAGATGAAGTCGAATTTTATCTTCTTCAAGACGCCCATCGGAATCGTCAACGTCAACACCAAGATCGGCATCAAGAATGCCAAGATCGGGCAAACCATGACCCTGCATATGCATAACGACTCCATGGTAGCGGATCTTGCAGCCGCCGGCGATTCGACTCTGCTCCGCCGTTTCGTCACAGGACCATTGGACTTCACCGCTCCGGATCATGCCACGATCCGACTCTGGACCCCTGAGGGAGAACAAACCTACCCCGCCGAGATCGGGAAATCCGCGCTGAACGGGGCACGAGAAGGAACTCCCATTACCGTGGAGTTCAACGGCCAAGGCGAGGTCGTCGAACTGCATCGGATGAAGTAGCCAGACTCGTGTCTGTATAGCTCCGTCCTTCGTCTTGACTCTCTTTTGAATCCCCCCGTAGACTGCGCAGCGTATGAATACATCGCCCACAACACAGCGCCTCTCAGAGCAGTCCTCCGCTCGAACCCACTCGGCAAAGGACTTTGAGACACTGTACAGAGATCATGTGGATCTCATGTACCGTTTCGCCCACCGCTTGTGCGGGGAAGCGGAGGCTGCCAAGGATTTGGTTCAGGAGACCTTTTTGAATGCCTATCGAGGCCTCGACCGGTTCCGTGGGGATGCCCAGATTTCGACGTGGTTGTATACAATCGCCTCGCGGGCTTGTCTCCGCATGCGCCGGAAACGGAAAGGGGCTCCCGAGCGAGAGTTATCTCTCGAGGAATTCATCCCCACGGACGACGGCGAGTTTCGGTTACAGATTCCGATCGATGGCCTGAGCCCAGAAGCCGCACTTCACAATAAGCAGTTGCGAGAAGCGCTCGACAACGCGATCGATCAACTGCCGAAGAAGTATAAAATGGTCTTGGTGCTCCGCGATATGGAAGGACTCAGCGCCAAGGAGGTAGGAACCATCATGGGGTTGAATGAACGAGCCGTGAAATCACGTCTCCACCGAGCGCGACTATTTGTCCGTCGTCACCTCAGCGCACGAGGGCTCGGGGAACCGCTCAGTGACCATGATCACCACGGAATGAGGTAGCAGAGGGGCTGTTCCATATGGCACAACGTCGCACGTCTACACAACAACAACCGGCATCATCGACACGGCGGAAACCGGCTCACGGGAAAGCCCGTTGCCTGCGTATCCTTCGCCAGCTGTCCGCCTATATCGACGATGAACTCTCTAGAAATATTTGCCACGAAATTCGTCGACACCTCGGTGCCTGTCCGAATTGCGAAACCTTCGTGATATCACTGCGCCAAACCGTGTCACTCTGTCGCCATAGCCCCTCGCCGCCATTATCGGCAGCGAGCCGAGCGCTGATGCGGAAAAAAATCCTGGGAACCACTCACACTCGCTAACCTCCAACAGCTTGATTAATGCCCATATGACCAAGACACATTTTCGTACATTGCTCCTCCTCTCCGGACTCCTGACCACTGTTGAGATGAACCTACCGGATATGGCCGGCGCCGCGCCGAAAGCGTCCCGCACGGCGACACAACACAAATCCGTTCATCCCTCTAGCGTCGACACCGCGTTGCGTTATGCCACGGCACTTGCGAACGGTGACAAGACCACGGTCGGCCAACTCGACTTTGCATGCCAGTACGGTTCGGTGACGGCTCTCTCTGCAAAAGTAAAATCTTCCGTTGCAAAGGAACCTTCCTATGACGAGTGTTGGAAAGCGCTCACCGTGGGACATGTTCCATTCTTGAATCGGTCGGATATCGGAATGGATGTCCTCTGGCCCAGCACAGGTCCTCTTGTATTTTATGGAGATACGCTGGCCGGCACGCATGCCTCGGCCTTTGTCATGGATGTGCTTGGAACCTCCCCCCCAGGGACCGGCCTAGATCTGGCCGTCACCGGGAACCGCGCCATCCCAAGCGGATCCTTTCGATTGAAACCAAACGGGACGGTGATCGGAGTGCCCGCAACGCTGGTCGACCTGACCGTTCACTACCATGACCCGCTCACCTCCCCGGTTGCGTACGGACCGGGCACGGTTCACTGGACCAGCACCATCAAGCGTGAACGCCGCGCCATCAAATCCATTACCACGCAATGGGTGGTGCTCAGCGGACTCCGATCCCATGGGTTTCCGCGCGACACCGCCGTCGTTCATCTTCCTGTGGACGCAAAATCTGATACTCCGGGTATGGTCCCCGAACGCATTCCATTCACCACTGAAAGGAGCCGAGCCCTTCCTGACTCCATCGTCTGGTGGGGTCCCACCGACCAACCAGGCACACTGACTGCGGCAGCAGCGCGAGCTGCGACGTTTCCCGAACTCCGCGATCGTGTCGCTCTGCTCAATCGCATCCTCCTCATTGACCCACAACAGACGGAGGCGCTCACTGTCTTAACCAAGAATCTTTATACCGTGTTGCTGCAGGACGCGGCTCGGAACCACAAGCTCCTCATCAAGGATCCTGTACTCTCCCAGACAGTCAACGAATTCTATTGGACGATTGCCGCCGCCTCAGACCGCCTCGACCTCTCGTTGGGGATGGAGGTCGGTGGGTTTTCACAACCGACGTCCGCGGATCTGCTGTACCGACTCTTACCGGCACTACAAACCCTCGCACGTACCCATCCTGAGCAACTGGAGCACCGCTTTCGGCTTGGAATGGCCTATAGGTGGAACAACGATCAAGTACCGATGATTGAAACCTTTGAAGCCTTGGTCAATGAGATTCCGGCTGACCGAAAGACTCCCAAGGCTGAAGCCCTCTTACAACTGGCCTGGTCCCGCATCAATAAGGTGGCATGGAATCGAATCCTGCATGATCCCGATAGTGTCCGAGCGTATGAAAACGCGAAGGCTTCGCTGGAACTCACTGAACGGCCGCTCGACAAGTTTCTCGCCGAATACACCATGGCCTACAGCATGATCTTCATGCCGAACTATGACGACAAAGGACAGATGCTCCACCATCTGACCGAGGCCAAACGCTGGTTCGACGAGATCCCCGGAAAAGACGACGACGTCTGGCGCTATTTCCTCCACAGCGAGTTGCTGAAGGCCGTGCTCGACGCCGATCCAGTGTTCCAGCCGATTCTAGTGACGGCGGAGAAACCGAAGGAACAGTGATCTCTTAGGCAAGAGTCGCCAGCTACCAACGACTGAAGTTCGGCACCTAGAAGCCGTCCTTTTCCATACGCATTCCGATGCCTAACTAGCATCCCTCTCGAACGCGAAGTCAGGGCTATATCACACCACATAAGACCCTCTTTTTTTTAGATAATTCATATCCCTATTCCACTACCCCTCCTGCTAGACTCATTCCGACGAGCGGAGAACTGCCTATCACAGAACACAGCGATTGAACGGCCGCCTTTCATTTCGATGGTCGATCAGTTGGGTCGCGTGGAGGCTATCCGACATACCTCAAGTCCCATTCATCCGTCCTGTGCTTATCAGCCCCTTCACCCATTCGGTGTAACCGAAAATTCAATCCTCCGGGCGATGGTGAAGGAACCTTCCGCTGATTAGCATGTAGCAAGCACAGAGGACGGTCCAAACACTCTTCTAAGGAATAAACATAGGACGTTTTACACAAGGAGGTGCTCTATGAGTGATCTACATTTAAAGGAAGTCAAGGACGATCTCACTCACGAGCCAGGATGGGTGTATGTGTATGGCGCGCTTCTTGTCGGGATCGTTGGATTTGCGCTCTATTTCGGCGGTTTCATGAGATGAGCAATGTGTGGCTGATTGCCGCAACTGGAGCGTGAAGAAGCGAATGCCTACTGCCGAAACGGGAGGACGGGCCGGAGCCGTGTTCAAACGGCTCCGGCCCCGGTGATTCACCTGTAAACTCAGCGAGCTTCACATGTTCTCAATCTCTCCTGAAGGGCCCCTTCAATGTCTGAAACTTGGCGCTACCTTGATCGTGTTGAATCAGATTGCAGATATATTCGCTGTCGTTCGTGAATTTCCCATGATCGATCTAAAGCCATCATCCATTGATCCTGCTGTTCTGTGATAGTGCTCGTCTTTCGTGTCGTTCATCTCGTGAGACCTCCGGTTTATTCATACCGTTGATACAGTTCGCACTGTTGTGAGCATACGAAAGCCCGTTGTGCCCTGTCCGATGGCCTTTTCGCTGTGCTTCACGTATCGTACGTGATGATGTATCGGTTGAATCGGCACGATCTTCGTTTCCCACCCATTGAGCAGGCCACTCCTGAAGGCCTGCTTGCCGTCGGTGGAGACCTGCATCCTGAGCGATTACTCGAAGCGTACCGACACGGCATTTTCCCTTGGTACAACGAGGACGATCCCATTCTCTGGTGGTCGCCGGATCCGCGTGCCGTGTTGTTTCCTGAGAAACTTCATGTCCCGCGTAGTCTGAAGAAAAGACTTCGCTCGACTGTATTCACTGTCACGCTCGATACCTGTTTTCGACGGGTCATGGAACAATGTGCGGGCCCGCGTCCTCAATATCCGGAAGGTGGCACGTGGATCACGGATGACATGCTGGACGCCTACACGCGCCTGCACGAACGAGGCTATGCCCATTCCGTCGAGACATGGCAGGATGGTCGTTTAGTCGGCGGACTCTACGGAGTAGCACTCGGCAGCGCCTTCTTTGCCGAGTCGATGTTTACCAGAGTCGATGACGCATCAAAGATTGCGCTCGTACGGCTTGTCCGGCAACTCCAGGCCTGGGGCTTCCGTCTCATAGACTGCCAACAATCCTCCCCCCATGTCATGCGGTTCGGTGCGGTAGAGATTCCACGGTCGGATTTCATAGATCAGCTCACCGCAGCACTCACGCTTCCCGATCGGCGGGGACAATGGCAATTCGATAGGGCAACGGAAGGGTTAAAGAAACATGGGCCACCAGGCAGCACAGCGTATTTGACAGCCTTTTCTTCAGTCGCTTATGATTTGCCTCAATTAAAAGGAGGCGGTCACATGAGTTTTACGATTACACCAAAAGAGCTGAAGGCTCGGATCGATAAAGGGGATCAGTTGGTACTCTTGGACGTCCGTGAGCCCTGGGAGAACCAGTTGGCCAGGCTGGATAACTCGGTCCTGATCCCACTTGGTACGTTACCTCAGTCACTCTCCAAATTGGATAGGGATACCGAGATTATCGCGTACTGCCACCACGGCATGCGCAGCGGCGATGCGACGGGATTCCTGCTTCAACAGGGATTTTCCAACGTGAAGAATTTGATCGGTGGGATCGATGCCTGGTCGATCCAAGTGGATGGGACGGTCCCCCGGTACTGATCCAAATAGGAACGCCAACCACGGAACACCCGTGCGTAACTCGGGAAAGGCTAGAAGTGAACCGCGATTGACGGATGCCTCCTGTGTGTGGAGTGACCGGTTATCGAACTTTCCCTTGGAAGAACTCCACTGTCTGCTTGAGCCCCTCTGCGAGATCCATCTTGGTTTCCCAGCCAAGCTCCTGCTTGATTCTCGCCGCGTCAACAACACTCCGGATCTGCTCGCCGGCTTTGGCCGGCCCATGAACTTCTTTGGCACTCGAACCAGTTAATGTGGCCAGCAAACGGAACAACTCGTTCACGGATGTTTCCGTTCCGGTTCCGACGTTATAAACTCCATGCGCATCCTGCCCCATGGCGGCAAGATTGGCTTGGGCTACATCTTCAACGAATACAAAATCTCGAGTTTGCCGGCCGTTTCCGTTAATAATGGGCTGCTCTCCGTTCAACATCTTTTGAATGAAGATCGCCACCACACCCGCCTCGCCTTCTGGATCCTGTCTCGGTCCATAGACATTGGCGTAGCGGAGGCTGACCACCGGAATCCCGCCGACTCGCTGGAAGTACGATAAGTAATGTTCACCGCACAGCTTGCTGATGCCATAGGGCGACAAGGGGTTGGTGACATGCGATTCAGGGGCCGGGAAGGCCTCTTGTTCGCCGTAAATCGCCCCGCCGGACGAGGAGAACACCACTTTTCGGCACCCGTACCGAACCGCTTGTTGCAGCACGTTCATGGTCCCCAACACATTGACCTGAGCATCAAAGACCGGGTCGGCCACGGAATTGCGCACGCTGACCTGCGCCGCAAGATGCAGCACGATGTTCGGCCGCTCATTGCGAAAGATCCGTTCGAGGCGCCAGCTGGTAATGTCGGTTTTGTAGAGGCTGGCAGCACGATTGACATTCTTCCGCTTCCCGGTCACTAGATTGTCGACGATGACGACTTGATGTCCCTCCTCGATCAGTCGATCCACCACATGAGATCCGATAAATCCTGCACCACCCGTGACGAGTACTTTCATTGGCCCTCCTGAATCAATACTCTCCGTTCTCGATGCTCCTTACATACCATGAATCGGCGCATTGTACCCAAAGATTGCGAATATCTCCTGATTCCCCTTCTTCCCTTTGACGGGAGAAAGAACGGTGTGCAGGGTCTGTAACCCCAGCTCCTCGGCAAAGCGTATCACTCGTTGAACGACTTCCGTTCGTTGCCCCTCATCCCGTACGATCCCCCCCCGACCAACCTGACCTTTACCGACTTCAAACTGCGGCTTGATCAAAGCCACGACCTGAGCCTGCGGCCGGAGAAACGGCGTGATAGCCGGAAGGACCTTCGTCAACGAAATAAAGGAGACATCGATGACGACCAGCTGAATCGGGTCTGGAACGGCGGAGCGCTCCATATAGCGGATGTTGGTCCGCTCAAGCAGCACGACACGCGGGTCATGACGGAGCCGCCAGTCGAATTGCCCATAGCCGACATCAACAGCATAGACCTTCAGCGCTCCCCGTTGGAGCAAGCAATCGGTGAACCCGCCTGTCGAACAGCCGACGTCGAGACACATCCACCCCTGCGGATTGATCGTTCCTGCGTTCAGCGCCGCGTCGAGTTTCTCCCCACCTCGGCCGACAAAGGGTTGGTCCTCTCCGGCAATCTCGATGGAAGCATCGATAGGGATCAGCCTAGACGGTTTATCGACAAGCACTCCGTCGCTCTTGACCTTTCCCGCCAGAATCATCCGTACGGCGGCATCACGACTCTGGACGAGACCTTGAGCCGTCAACACCTGATCACATCGATGCTTCTCGCGTCGCACTTGTGTCGCCATGCGGTCAAGAGAGGGAGGTCAAAAAAGGAATTGAGAATCAGCGGAACAACTGACTAGGACTCTTCGGCAGAGCCGACGACATCAATGTCATCCGAGGTGAACGCCCGCAGCTGCTTCTTCCCGTTCTTATCTTGGACAAGCACTTCGACCTTGCGTTCGGCATCTTCCAATACCTTGAGGCAACTCTTTGACAGTCGAATACCCTCCTCGAAAATCTTCAACGATTCATCGAGGGGCAGATCTCCTTTTTCCAACTCCCCCACGATGACTTCCAATCGAGCCATCGCCTGTTCAAATTTCACCCCAGCCACAACCTTCTCCTTTCAAGAGCGATCATTATAGCGAAGCTCCGGTACGATTTTAAACCGATGGATTCGATGTCACGTCATTCACCGTACAACGAACCTGCCCATTGGCCAGACAGGCAACCACCTCGTCTCCGACAGCCACCTGCTGGACATCTCGTATGATCTGATGGCTCGGCACCGTTTCGAGAATCGCATATCCACGTTCCAGAATTGCAAGCGGACTCAGCCCATTCAATCTCCAGAGGGTGCCGCGTGTCAGTTGCATCTTCTGGGTCAGGACATGATCCATCGCCGCGGCCAAACGCGACCGCAGCTGCGGGATAATCCCCAAATCTCGACGCACGTGGAAGACCGGATTATGCGACATCAGCGCTTGTGTCCATGCTTGAGCATCGACCATCGCGCTTCTCAGCTTGGCCTGTGTCGCTTCTCGCATACCCGCCACAGCCTCATCCACCCGCTGGGCTTCTTTGAGAATCCGTAGCCGAATGTGGCCCATCTCGGCCAACACAAGATCAAGGCGCTGATGCTGATCCAAGCACTGTACGGTGATGGCTTGCCGAGCGCGCGCGATGAGCATCTCAAGTCGTTCGACAAGCTCCGCTAAGACCGGAACAACCAGCTCGGCAGCAGCAGAGGGTGTCGGAGCTCGGACATCCGCGGCAAAGTCGGTCAGCGTCACATCCGTCTCATGTCCGACGGCTGATACGATAGGCACCGCGGAGGAGGCGACCGCCCGTACGACAATCTCTTCGTTGAAGCTCCATAGATCTTCCAATGACCCGCCACCTCGTCCGACGATGATGACATCGACGGCCTCCAGCCGATTCAACGCGTCAATGGCAGCCACGATCTGTTCCGCCGATCCGTCTCCCTGTACTGAGACCGGGACGAGAATAATGCGCACGATGGGACATCGACGATGCAGGACCGCCACCATGTCTCGAACCGCCGCCCCAGTGGCTGAGGTCACAAGGCCGACTATCCGTGGAAATGCCGGAAGTGAGCGTTTGCTGGTGACATCGAAGAGCCCCTCGTCTTCCAGACGGCGCTTCAGTTGCTCGAACGCCAACTGAAGAGCGCCCAGTCCTCTCGGCTCAACATGATCCAAAATGAGCTGATATTCCCCCCGCGGTTCATAGACCGACACTCGCCCACGCACGATGACATGGAGACCGTCCTCCAGGCCAAACCGCAATCGAAGGGCGGTTGATCGAAAGATCACCGCGCGGATCTGACTCGTCTGATCCTTCAGGGTACAATACAAATGCCCCGACCCTGGCGCCCGTAGGTTCGAGATTTCTCCCTCAAGCCACACCTCCGAAAAGGACGTCTCGAGGGTGGCCCGCACCCTGGCCGTCAGTTCTGAGACAGTGAACACCTGTCTTGACGGAGAATCGAGAGGAAAAAGAGATGAAGACGATTTGGTATGGGTGAGTCCGCTCTTCATGAAGCCCGTGAGGCACTCAGCATGACCAGGAAGCAACTAGCGGCACGTGACACATCGGGTGACGCTTCGTTTAATCGATCTGACGAATCCGTTCGAACGCCACGGCCTTGCCCAAACGCACATCCAGTTCGAGCAAGACGGCGCAAAACACGGAAGGCCCTGAGGCCACCTCAAAGCGCTTGGGCATGCCGGTCAAGAACTTCTCGATGGCGAGTTCCTTTTTGACCCCGATGACTGAATGAAACGGTCCTGTCATTCCAATATCCGTGATATAGGCCGTGCCTTTCGGAAGGATCTGTTCATCGGCCGTTTGCACATGGGTATGTGTTCCAACGACGGCCGTGACCTCCCCATCCAAAAAATGCCCCATCGCCATTTTTTCAGATGTGGTCTCCGCATGCATATCGACGATGATAGCGGATGTCTCTCGCTTTAACCGAGACACCTCGCGTTTGGCTGTTTGAAACGGACAGTCGAGGGTCGGCATGTAGACCCGTCCCATCAGTTGCAGGACGGCGAGCCGTTCTCCGCTTGCCGCCTCGAAGACAACACTGCCGTTTCCTGGAACCCCCGGAGGATAATTTCCCGGTCTCAACAGACGCGGCTCACGAGAAAAATACTCAACCGCCTCTTTTTTATCCCATGCATGGTTGCCGGTCGTAATGACCGATACCCCCGTTTCAAAGAGTTCCTCCGCCAACTCCCGCGTAATCCCGAACCCTCCCGCGACGTTCTCGCCGTTGGCGATCACCGCATCGATCTGACGTTGAGCGACCAGCCGAGGCACCATGCGGGCAAGCGTTCGACGGCCCGGCTCCCCCATGACATCGCCGATGCATAACACCTTCATTTGGCGTATTCCACGTACCGGCTTTCCCGAATCACCGTCACCTTGATCTGGCCGGGATAGGTCAATTCCTGTTCGATCTTTTTGGCCAGCTCTCGCGACAATTGAAACGACTCCGAATCCGTAATATCTTCCTGTCGGACGATGACCCGAATTTCACGCCCCGCTTGGATGGCGTACGCCTTCTGGACCCCTTTGTGCCCGGTTGCAAGCGATTCCAACTTCTCCAACCGCTTCACATACGACTCAAGTGCCTCGCGCCTTGCTCCCGGTCGTGCGGCCGATAAGGCCTCAGCCGCCGCTACTAATACGCTCTCCGGACAAATCGGCTCCACTTGCTCATGGTGAGCCGCAATGGCATTGACGATCTTTGCCGATTCGCCGTACTTCTTGGCAATCTCTGCCCCTAACATGGCATGCGGCCCCTCCTCTTCATGACTGACGGCTTTGCCGATATCATGCAGGAGAGCTCCACGCCGAGCCAATTTGACATCAAGCCCCAACTCCGACGCCATGATGCCGCAGATGTAAGATGCTTCGCGGGCATGATAGAGATTGTTCTGGCCGTAACTCGTTCGATATTTCAGGCGGCCTAAAACTTTGATCAACTCCGGGTTAAAATCGGAGAGGCCCAGTTCAAAGATGATCTTTTCGGCCTCTTCGTACATCAACTTATCGATGTCGACCTTGACCTTTTCGACGATCTCCTCGATACGCGTGGGATGGATGCGGCCATCGTGCATCAGACGTTCCAGGGATACTTTGGCGATCTCCCGTCGCAAGGGATCAAACCCGGAAATAATCACGGCTTCAGGCGTTTCGTCGATAATGAGATCAATGCCGGTTGCGGCTTCCAAGGCGCGGATATTGCGCCCTTCACGACCGATGATCCGCCCCTTCATCGCATCATTCGGAATCGGGACGACTGAAATCGTCGACTCCGAGACATAATCGCGAACCACGCGTTGAATCGATGAGGTAATGATTTCCCGCGCCTCTCGTTCGGCATTCTCGCGAGCCTCTTCAATGGTTCGCTTGGCGATCCCGACGGCATCCAGCTTCGCCTGCGACTCCATCTCGACGATCAATTGCTTCTTGGCTTCTTCGGCCGTCATGCCTGCGACACGCTCCAAGGCCTCACGGTGCTCACGCTCGGCCTTGGCGCAGGCAGCCTCTTTCCCCGCCAACCCTTCCTCGCGTTTTGCAAAATCCTGTTCGCGCTTCCGGGCTTCGCTCTCGCGTTTTTCTACGGCCGTCACCTTTCCATCCAACACCCCTTCCCGCTGGATAAGCCGTTTTTCCATCCCTGACAGTTCACCGAGTTTCGCCTTTTGTTCTTGCTCGAACTCAGACTTTGCTTTAAACGCAAGATCCTTGGCCTCAAACCTGGCTTCCTTGAGCACATTGTCGGCTTCTCGTTGTGCATTCTGCACAACCTGCTTCGCGAGTTCTTCTGCTTCAGCCTGTTTGGCACCCGTCACACGACGTCGCAACAGCTCAAATACTCCCGCCCCAACCACGGCTCCGACGATCAGAGACAACACGATGGACACAATCGTTGCAGTAGAAATGGGAGTCACCCCCTTCTTAAATTTGGCCTAGTCGGATCCACTTGGACCGAGCCAGGCACACAAGACGCATTACAGACAACGGGTACGATTTGGACAAGTGCGGCGATGATGAAGGAAGGGCCTTAAGAGACTGGAAATCGCTTCACGTGAAAGCACAGGCGTTCATCAGGGTAAACTTCCTAACCTGCCGGGTTCCACTGTTTGCCACACGCCGCCTCAGTCATCGAGACATACGGCGGTGCACAACGCAGCTACTGCCTCGGGGACCATCACTCTGTCCGACCGGCATGCGCCGCGATCGTGGTACGCCTTGAGTCTCCGCCCATCCCAAGGCAAACTGACATGGTTGACCACCCACGATCCGCAAATTGGGCACCCATTGGACGAACACTTCGTATCCCTTCAGAACAACACTGCCTGTGGCTTTCTTGACACGTATTTCCAAGTCATTCAACGATTCAATACTGTACCCTTACTTCATCCACCGACACTCACTTATCTATACGATAACAAAGGGACTCTTTGAAAGCAAGGCGAATCACCGCTATCGAAAGAGCGACGACGGCATCTGTTCCTCGATCGATTCCATTAAGGTCACCATCCGGCGTTCGACATCGGCCTCTCCTTGGACCCGTTTCTTTTCGGACTCAAAAAGCTGATGAGCAAGATTAATCGCGGTGAGCACGGCCAATTTCGAGGGCGTAGTAGTTTTCATTCCCTCGGCCAGATGCTTCATATGGTCGTCGACGAAATGAGCCAGCCGCCTGACATAGACATCATCGCTGTCTCCGGTGATGGTATACCGTTGACCATAAATTTCCACATCGATGGTCTTAGTCAATGCCCACCTCCTTTGGATCCTCGATACACTCGAGCAGCTCAATCTCACTCATGACTTTTTCGATCCGCGCCTTGATATCAGTTCGCTCTACTTCCCACTTACGATTCATATCATCCTGCTGGGCCAACTGCTGGCGAGCCGTCTTGAGTTCCTCCTCCAAGAGTCCGTTCTTTCGTTTGAGCTCTTGAACGAGCTTGACCAGGTCACGAATTCGCGTTTCGAGCGCATCCATTCGATCCAGCGACATAATCATCCCCTCTTTGTTAGAGGCCACACCAGATTGTGGCGCACTATAAAAATTTCACAAGACCCTGTCAAGAAACGGTTTTAGGGGCGCCAAATAAGCGCAGATACTCCTTGTAACTACGGAGCACCCGTTTGACGTACTGCCGGGTCTCTTGGTACTGAATCAGCTCTACGAATTCATCCTCGTTTCGACCTCGATACGTGGCCGCCCAAGTCCCCACGACGACCGGGCCGGCGTTGTATGCTGCGATCGCTTGAACGACATTGCCGGAAAACTGTGCCAGGAGCTGCTCCACATACCGCACACCGATCCGAATGTTGATTTCTTGGTCGAAGAGATCCTCTCGAGACACATTCGGCAAGTGATGTTGTTGCGCCACGGCAGTAGCCGTGGTCGGCATCACTTGCATCAACCCAATGGCGCCGACTCGGGAAACCGCCTTCCAATCATACTGGCTTTCCTCTCGGATGATCGCAGCAACCAGAAAGGGGTCAACCCCGTTGGTTACCGACATTTTAATCGTTGGGATCAATCCGGTTGGATAGGCCACATTCCACAGGCCGTCGGCGATGGTTCCCCCGGTCCGCTCCAATTTCTCTCGGAATCGTGATCGCACGAGGCGTAACGCATGATGGTACGCGCCGACTTCATTCAGCATGATGGATAATGCCGCCAACACCTCAGGCTCTCGGCTATGCCGATCCGTCAAGGCACTCAACTCCCTCGCGGCATCTTGCTCTCGGCCTAGCAGCCTCAGTTCAACCGCTCGCCGGAAGGCTGGCTGTTGTTCGATCTGTGCCCGATTCGTCACCTGGCTCTCTTGTACCGGTGCGTGAGCGGCTTCAGAAATGGGTTGGACGGCTGCTACAGGTGAAACGGCCGGCTCCTGTTCCGGTCGTGGGAGCAGCAGCATGTTCCCCTGCTCACGTGCCATCTGACAATAGTAGGTGTACGGGAACCGTTGACAGAGTTGCGCAAACAGATCTTTCGCCTTGGTATCCCCAAGCTGCCCGTGGGCGCGCGCGATCCAGTAAATCGCTTGCGGTTCAATGTCGCTGTCTTTTTGATCGACGATCTGTTGCCACACATGAATCGCTTCCCGTTGACGCTCCGTTCGATAGAGCAACCACCCTTCCCGCCACTGCGCCTCGGTCCGTTGAGAAGCAGGCTCACCCATCTTAGCAACATGCCGATATCGTTCAGCTGCTTCGTCGAAGCGAGCTTGATCCTCCAGCCAGATTCCAGCGAACAAATTGACCTGTCCCTTCTGCTCCGACGTCAAGGTCCGCTTGGACAGCGCGCGACACAAGTCCAACAGCTTCTCCCCCGCCCCCTGGCGGAGATAGACCCTCGCCAGCCAAACCGTCGCCTCATCTCCCCGAGGTCCTTGGTCCTCAGTCAGCGCGGAGAATGTGTCGCGCGCCTGGTCGTAGGTCTTGAGCCGAACCTGCGCAATCCCCAATTTGAGTTTGGCATCCGAGCGTTGCGGAGAGGACGGATCGAGAGTCATAAACTTTTTGAGCTCATCGATCGCTTCCGAATGAAGGGACTGTGCCAGAAATGCCTGGGCGCGCTCATAGTGCAGGTCGGGAGACGCGCTCCATGATGTGCCTCCGCTGTTGCCCGCCAACAGCGCCTCCGCCTCCTTCGCTTCCTTCGTTTGCGGAAACTTCACCCAGAGCTGCTTCAATGTGTCTCGAGCTTCGGTCAACTGGTTTTCACGGAGATAACACGAGGCCAATCGCAGCCATGCCTGCGCGACCTGAGGGTCTTTATCATTTCCACTCACCGCCTTCAGAGACCAAGCGATGGTCTCAGGGCAACTGGCGGCCCGGTACCAGGCTTCCCCGGCACGGAGCGCGGCCAAGTTGAGCAGGTTGGAATCAGGGACCGCTTGCGGCACTCCTTCGAACATCGCCGCAGCCTCCTTGACCTCCCCCAGGCGTAAGTGAGCCTCGCCGATCCAGAATCGAATGTAATCGTCGAGGACCGGAACGTCTTGTTGGGCAGCTCGAAGATACGGCATTGCAGCGGCAGGATTGCGATCAGCCAGAATCACGCCGGACAGCAAGCCGGCGCGCTTGGCCCAGATCGAGGCTGGAAACCCCTCCATCACCTGACGGAGACGCTCGAGTTTCAGCGCAACGACTTGATCCTTCGTCAGCGCATTGCCTAATCGTTCCTTCGGCCAGACGGCTGCCAAAAAACACTCTTCGGGAGACGCACAGGTTTCCTTATTCGGTTGGTCCAGCGCAGCGACCTGCGCGGCATGCGCGTCATACGAGGGCGCAAACACACCGAGCAGCGTCACATAGATACCGACGATAGCCCACACATTATGGCTTCTCATAGTGCCCCATCAAAACCCACCCGGTCTCATTATATACAGAGCGACTCTCAATGGAAAAAGAATTGAAAGTCGGTGAGCGACCCGAATCATATGCGAGGTGATACGCGCTATGGTAGGCTGCTCACCCAACGTGGGGAACATATGGTCAACCCATCAGGCTCGCACCTGAATGCAACGGTTCATCTTTTAGCGCTCACCGAACTTCAGATGGCCCGGTTTGTCCGCACGCAACACTGGCCTGCGTATCGAACCGAACAAATTCTGCGCTGGTTATACCAACGACGTCTTCGAACGATCATGGACATGACCGATCTGCCGATGCAGGATCGAGTCGCGCTCTCGCAATCGGCCTCCATCGGTCGTTCGACACAGGCGACCGTTCTCCGGTCCCAAGATGGCACACGTAAAGTACTCTTGACGCTCGAAGACGGGATGACGGTCGAATCCGTACTGATCCCGGACGACACCAGGCTGACACTTTGTGTGTCGACACAGGTAGGATGCATGTTGGACTGTGGGTTTTGCTTGACCGGACAGATGGGGCTGAAACGTAACCTCAAGCTCCATGAGGTCATCGATCAGGTCCTGACCTCCCAAGACCTCCTGACGTCTGATGAACACATCACGAATCTCGTCTTCATGGGAATGGGAGAACCCCTCGCCAATGTGGAGACCCTCAAGGCCGCCGTAGTTGGTTTAACGAACAAACCATGGGGCCTAGGGTGGTCGCGAAGACGCATTACGGTCTCAACGGCCGGTCTGGCATCCCGCCTCTCAGACGTCGCGGCAATGGGCGTGAATCTCGCTATTTCTCTGAATGCCACCACAGAAGAACAACGTCGCGACTTGATGCCTGCCGCCAGTGACATCGCGTCCCTGAAATCGCTCTTGGCTGCTTGTCGACGGTACCCACTTGCACCTCACCGACGGTTGACGTTCGAGTACGTCCTGCTGGCCGGAGTCAACGATCTTCCCGTCGATGCTCGGCGCCTGGCGCAGTTGCTAAAATCCTTGCGCTGCAAAGTCAATCTGATCCCGTTTAATGAGTTCCCTGGAAGTCGTTTTCATCGTCCGTCCGACAAGGACGTGCTTCGTTTTCAATCCAATCTCCGGAAGGCGGGACTCGATGCGTATGTCCGTAAGAGTCGCGGGCGCGACGTATACGGCGCTTGCGGACAACTAGGTGATGTCTCCGGCAGCCAACCTCCTGTTACCTTGACAGCTATTGAAACTCGTTGTTAGCATGCCATATCCAACGTCCATCATGATCAGGCCGATTATCACACGCACTTGGTTTGCCTGCCTGGTAGGGATTTTCCTGATCCTGGGCACTCGCTCCCCTTCCATGGGAGCCGACCCTAACGAATACATCCTCACAAACGGCATGAAGGTGCTGCTGATCGAGGTGCCGAAAGCCCCAGTGGCCACGGTTCAAGTCTGGTACAAGGTAGGCTCCCGCAATGAAGTCATGGGTCACGCGGGACTCTCACATATGCTCGAGCACATGATGTTCAAAGGGACGGCCCGGTATCCCAAAGGCTCATTTTCCCGCATCATTCGAAAAAACGGTGGGATCGACAACGCCTTTACGGGCCAGGACTTTACCGCCTATTTTGAAAATGTGGCGGCTGACCGTGTCGGACTCGCCTTGGAACTAGAGGCCGACCGGATGCAGGGGTTGCTACTCGATCACAGCGAGTTTCAGACCGAGCGCGACGTCGTGAAAGAGGAACGCCGTTTGCGGTCCGAGGACGATCCCCAAGGCGCCTTAGTCGAGGCGTTGTTTGCCCAAGTCTTCATGAGCCATCCTTATCATTGGCCGGTGATCGGTTGGTTCGCAGACCTCGACGCGATGGCGATCGAAGATTTACAGCGCCACTACGACACCTTTTATTCGCCCAACAACGCCACGTTGATCGTGGTGGGCGACATCAAGGCCGACGTACTGCTCCCCACAATCAAACATTTGTTTGAGCCGATTCCACGAGGCCCATCACCGAAGCACATTCTGCCGCCCGAACCGGAGCAGCGCGGCGAACGTCGGTTTCTCCTCAAACGGGAAGCACAGGTCCCGTTTGTGATGATGGGATTTCGCATCCCCAATTACTCGAGCGAGGACAGCTATGCCCTGGACCTCCTTGAGTCGATCCTTTCGCATGGGAAGAGTTCCCGCCTGTACCAGAGCCTGGTCTATGACCAGAAAATGGCGCTCGCAGTCGGTGCGGACTACAGCTTGCTGCAAACCGATCCCGGCCTCTTCTATTTTTATGCGCTGGTCAATCCCGGAACGAAGGTCGAGGCTGTAGAAGAAGCGCTCCAACGAGAGGTCTTGCGTCTTCAGAATGAGCTCCCATCGGAGCTGGAACTCCAACGAGCCAAGAACCAGGTCGAAGCATCGCGCGTATTTGAGCAAGACTCGAATTTTCGCCATGCCATGCTCATGGGACAAGCGGAAACCGTCGGCGCAGGGTGGCGACGAGTCAATCAGTTCGTTGAGCGTATTCGTACGGTCACTGCCCATGACATTCAACGTGTCGCGAAGCAGTATTTGACCCCTGACAGCCGGACTACTGGGATTCTCATCCCCTTGCCACCAAAGCCACCCGAATCACCTTCCTCAGCGACCCATGATGGAAAGCCCTAGGACGCCATGAATCACACTGCATGCCCTGCGGAGCACTCCGATTCCAGCCCCCGATTCGTTCGAAGGCAAGTACGTCTGCAGCCGATGTGCTGGGCTCTCGGTGCCGCTTTGGCGATGAGCGTCCCCCTGGGAGCGACCGCCGCCGACATCGCACCTGTCAAGTTCACCGCGCCGAATGGGATGACGGTCGTCGTGTTGGAACAACATTTCCTTCCCATTGTGGAACTCCATGCCCTCATCAAAGCTGGCTCGTCGCAGGATCCTCCGGAGAAGGCAGGTGTTGCGAATCTCGTTGCCAGCCTGCTTGATGAGGGCACGACGTCACGATCGTCCAAGCAACTCGCCGAACAGATCGACTTTGTCGGAGGATCACTGGGCGCGCAAGCCGGTGAAGATTTTACAACCGCGTCGGCCCGTATCCTAAGAAAGGATATTGAGCTGGGGTTTACGCTTCTCGCCGATATCCTTCAGCACCCGGCATTTCCCAAACAGGAATTTGAGCGGATTCGATCACAGATCCACGGTGAAATCGCGAGCGACAACGATGACCCCGGCCATGTGGCGATGAAAGCCTTTAATCAGCTGGTCTATCAGACTCACCCCTATCGCTGGCCGGTGCAGGGGACTGAGGAGACGCTCAACAAGATCACCTTGTCCGATATCCAAAGCTTCTACGCGAAAGAATACCTCCCTAACCAAGTCATCCTGACCATTGTCGGTGACGTGACGGTCGAACAAGCGACGTCGCTCGTGCAGATACATTTCGGGTCTTGGAAGAAAGGCCTTACGCCACCTCGGCCGGTCAGGAAACCACCCAGCGTCGAGAAGAAGGCCGTCCAATTCGTTGAAAAAGACTTAACTCAGTCGACCATTGTGCTGGGTCACTCCGGAATCACCCGAACGAACCCTGACTTTTATGCGGTCACCGTCATGAATCATGTTCTAGGGGCCGGCGGATTTTCCTCGCGACTGATGGATTCCATTCGTGACAAGCAGGGTCTGGCCTATGGGATTACGAGCCACTATGACGCGAGAGCTATGCCGGGATCGTTCTGGATCAGCCTCCAGACTCGCACTGAGACCACCAACCAGGCCATCACCAGCGTCTTAGCTGAAATGAAGGCGATCCGTGAGACACCAGTGACCGACCAGGAGCTAGCCGAAGCCAAGTCGTTTTTGATGGGGAGTTTCCCATTACGACTGGACTCCACGGCGAAATTGGCTCAAGTCTTGGGTCAGGTGGAGTTTTTTGGCCTCGGATTCGACTACTTCAGCCAATACCCCAAGTGGATCGACCGCGTCACGAAGGATGATGTCCACCGCGTAGCCAAACAATACCTCAATCCTCAGCTCTACGCCCTCGTGGTGGTGGGGAATATTACCAAAGCGAAAGTCCGTCACTAGGCAGGCGTGCGAACATCATCGGGATCTATTGCGCGACATTAGAAGTGAAGTACCTATGAAAGCGGCTGTTCTCCAAGACAAACTTCTTCGGCTCCGAACCTTACTGACGGAGTTGGGTTCCGTGGTTGTTGCCTATTCCGGTGGAATCGACAGCACCTTCGTACTGAAGGTTGCGCATGAGCAACTTGGAGCAAAGGCGATCGGCATCACAGCCGTCTCGCCGACATTCCCAGTACTGGAACTCGAAGCAGCCAAGCGAGTCGCTCAAGAAATTGGCGCCCGGCATGAACTGGTGCAAACGGACCAATTGGCCATTGACGATTTCGTCAAGAATGACGCCAGCCGGTGCTTTCACTGCAAAACAGATTTATATCAGCTGCTTGGGAATGTCCGACAAGCAAAAAACGCCGCATATGTCGTGGATGGTACCAATCTGGACGACCTGGGTGATGATCGCCCTGGCATGAAGGCGGCACGGGGATTGGGCGTCCGCAGCCCGCTTGTCGAGGCTGAACTGTCAAAATCCGACATCCGCATCTTGGCCAAGGAACTCGGGCTCTCGAACTGGGACAAGCCTGCGGCAGCCTGCCTGTCGTCACGCATCCCACGTGGGATGCCCATCACTCTTGAAAAACTGAGTCGAGTCGAGGAAGCTGAAGCCATGCTTCAACGCGAGGGGCTCCGCCATTTTCGAGTCAGAAACCATGGCGATATTGCCAGAATTGAAGTGGCCCCAAGCGACATCCCCTGGCTCATTGAACCAGCTCGGTGTACCAGAATCAGCGCACGGCTGAAAGAACTGGGATTTCGGTTTGTGACGGTGGATCTGGATGGGTATCGGCCAGGGGGAGTCAGCCTGAGCTGACACCCCTCTGTAAAATCCCGATGGAAATAGATTAGCGCTGTTGTGATCGAGAGAGGGCTTCAAGCGCTTCGTCGGCGAATTTCCGTTGATCAGCTTCGGTCAAACTCCGCTGTACAACTTTCTCCGCAACCATGAGTGCCAATTCCGTGGTCTGGGTGCGGATGTCCTGAAGGGCCTTGCGCCGTTCTTGTTCGATTTCTCTCGTCGCATCGCCTTTAATCCGCTCAGCGTCGGCAGTCAACCGTTGTTCGTTTTCATCAAGCAGGCGCTGCGCTCGTTCTTTTGCCGCTGCGAGGATGCCCTCCGCTTCCTTGCCGGCTGCACTGAGCTTCGCCTCATAGTCCCTCAGCCGACTCTCGGCATCTGCCCGATGACGTTCGGCCTGATCAAGGCTGTCCTTAATTTTCTTTTCTCGTTCCTCAAGGACGCTGAGTATTCCCGGGAATGCATACTTATACAGGATGAACAATAAAATGCCGAAAGATATGACTTCCCAGAAAATCAGGGACGAGAAAAAGTGCGATTCAAACTGTGGCATACGCGCGTTCGTAAAACGTTACACGTGACACGTCGGACGAGAATGACCTCTCGATAAACGATCAACGAGTAACGGTTAACGCTCCCTAGTTATTTACGGAATCCCATGATGATAAAGGCAATGACCAGGCCGTAGAGCGCAATGGCTTCCACCAATGCGAAACCGATCCACATGTACTTCGTGACGCGTGCTTCCGCCTCCGGTTGACGGGCCACCACCTCGATCATCTTTCCAAAGATAAACCCGATACCGACACCCGCTCCGGCAAACCCTGCCGCGGCACATCCCATACCGATCAACCCTGCTGCTGCTGAATCCATTATGTCTTACTCCTCTCTTGTCTAAACTGGCATGCGCTAATGCGCGTGCTCATCGTGGCCATGTAAATGAAACGCGTCACCCAGGTAGACGCAGGTCAAGATACTGAAAATGTAGGCTTGAATAAATGCGATACCGAATTCCAATCCATAGATGGCGACCGTAAACGCAAAAGGCAACCATCCGACCAGCAACCCGCCGCCGATCGTGAGGCTGAACAAGACCGCGAGCATCACATGGCCTGCCGTCATATTGGCAAATAACCGAACCGCCAGCGAAACCGGCCGCGCCACCTGGCTAATGATCTCAATCGGAATCATCAAGGGCACCAACCAGCCTGGAGTCCCAGGCGGAACCAGGATGCCGAGGAACTTTGCGCCATGTAACATGAACCCCATGACCAGGCTCAATCCATAGACCACAAAGGAGAAGACGGCCGTCACGATAATCTGGCTCGTCACCGTGTAACTCCCAGGAATCAAACCGATCAGATTACTGAAGAGAATGAACACGAAGAGGGTAGCGACCAGGGGAAAAAATCGCATCCCTTCCTTCCCCATGGTGTCCAAGATCATGCTGCGAATGAAATCTACCATCATCTCTGCCAAGCTCTGCAATTTTCCCGGGACCAACTTCCTTGCAGACCCCGCCATTACCATGAGCACCGCCGCGACCAGCACGACGATCCACATAAAGACAACGGCCTTATTGATGGAGATATCAAATCCGCCCAGCGAAATGGGAATCCAATTCTGAAGCTCGAATTGATGAAGGGGGCTTTCTTCCACGATGTTCTCGTCTGTCCTTATAAGGTTTTAGTTATGGAATCATCCGGCTGAAACACTATGTCTTCGGCCACCGTTGAATCGATCGATACGCATTTCTCATCCCTGCCACGATCCCCATCAGAAGCCCGATGATCATGCTCCATGGGGTCGAGTCGAACACATACGTATCACAGACCCACCCCAATGCTCCTCCCACAATCAAGGCCGCGAGCAGATCAGTTGCGATCCTGATCGCTTGGCCGAGCCCCGCATATAAGGGATCTTGTGGAGGGGCCATCCTGAAACCCATGGGAGGCGGAGCACGCAGTCACAACCCTGCCGTTGATGGGCGTGCAATTTAAGCAAAGGTCCGCTTGTAATGTCAAGCCGTTAGGCATCTATCTCCCCAGAAATCTCTGCGGTATAGTGAGCCGACGTTACTTGCAGGACTGATCAAGGCATTCCCAATCCATGCGAGAAGCCATATCATCAAAGTTTTTGCATGGCCCCCCTGCACCGCTTATCGTTACTCGCCCTTGCCCATCGACGACCCCCTTGGACCTATATGCAAACATCGCTTCGACCAGGCAACCGTCTTTTCTATTGGAAAGTGGCGGTGGGCGATCAATGGGGCGATATTCATACCTTTCCACAGACCCCTATTATCGGCTGTCCGGGATGGGCAGTCACCTGGTAGAACAATCGGATGGGAGGTGCGGAACCTCACAATTGGTTCCCTTTCAGCGGTTGGCTCAACTGTTTGCCGACCAGCACATCGCCCGCCCGCCCGACGCTCCTCCATTTTTTGGAGGGGCCGTGGGTTACTTCAGCTATGACCTCGTTCGCCAATTCGAGACATTACCGTCGCTCGCCTCAGCACATCCCATCGTTCCTGACTTGGAATTCGCATTTTTTGATCTCGTCGCAGCAGTCGACCATGAGCAGAACCGTCTGATACTGATGTTCTGTCCGCCACTGACCAGATTTTTAGGGGAGTCGCGAGAACAACTACTCCGCGAAGGAAGGGACCGGCTTGCTGCATTCGAAGCCCTCTTGACCCAGCCGGATACAGGCGATACGCATCCAGACGATCTGGGCCCCCTGACCTTTACCCCGGAGCAGGAACAATCCGTCTATATGCAGAGTGTCCGCCGGTGCCAGGATTACATCGCCGCCGGTGACATTTACCAAGCAAATCTCTCTCACCGCTTCACCGTCAATTGCGAAACGCTCCGGCAAGGACAGCCGCAAGCCGATCTCTCCGCCTATCGTCGCCTACGAACCCTGAACCCCTCGCCCTTTTCAGGGTTACTCAGGCTCGATACCGTCCGCCTCATCAGCTCATCACCGGAGCGCCTTGTTCGCCTTGATGGTCGTCGAGCGGATACCAGGCCAATCGCGGGAACCAGGCCCCGAGGGAAAACATCGCTCGAAGATCAACGACTCGCCGGGGAACTGCGGACCAATGAGAAGGAGCGCGCGGAACACATTATGCTCGTCGATCTCGAGCGAAACGATCTCGGTCGTGTCTGCCGGTTTGGGAGCCTCCAGGTCGATGAAGTCATGACCTTGGAGCAGTATTCGCATGTCAGCCACTTGGTGTCTCATATCGCCGGCACGCTCACGGAGCAGGCGACCGGGTTCGATCTACTACGAGCCATGTTTCCGGGAGGCACGATCACCGGTGTTCCGAAGATCCGCTGTATGGAGATCATTGAGGAATTGGAACCGGTCCGCCGCGGTCCCTATACCGGTTCCATGGGGTACCTCAGCTGGAGCGGCGATCTTGACTTCAATATCTTGATTCGTACGCTCACGCTGATACACGGCGCTGGATATCTTCAAGTCGGCGCCGGGATTGTGGCCGATTCCGACCCGGCACGCGAGTATGAAGAAACCATTCATAAGGCCCAGGCCTTTTTCAGCGCGTTTGAGTAGCACGATGTGGATCTACTTGAACGATCGATTTGTGCAAGACCACGAAGCCGTCCTCTCCGTCTTCGATCATGGGTTTCTCTACGGCGACGGAGTCTTTGAAACGATGCGCTCGTATGGTCCTCGCTTCTTCATGCGAGACCGCCATCTAGCACGACTGTTTCAGTCCGCTGATGCCATCGGCTTGAGGGTTCCGATTCCGCTCGCACAGTGGGCCGACATTCTTCAGGAAGCTCTGGTACGCAACGAGCTGGGCACTGATCAACGAGACGCCTATGTGCGAATCACGGTTTCGCGTGGAGTCGGGGACATTGGGCTGGATCCGGCCCTGTGCTCCTCGCCGACCGTCGTCGTGATGGCGAAACGGCTGGTGCCTCCGGCATCCCACTTCTATGACCAGGGCGTCGCCGTGCTGGTCGCGTCGACCAAACGTAACTTGCCGAGTGCCCTCCCACCAAGCATCAAGACCACGAATTTCCTCAACAACATCTTGGCCAAGCACGAAGCCATCGCTGGGAACGCGTTCGACAGCCTTCTGCTCAATTGGCAAGGACACCTAACCGAAGGCACGATCAGCAATCTTTTCTTCATCCAAAAAAGCCGGCTGCGTACGCCTGCCTTGGACTGCGGCCTTCTCGACGGCATCACCAGACAAATCGTGATTCAAATGGCCCAAGAACTGCGCCTGCCTATCGAGGAAGGACATTTTACCGTCGACCAACTCTATCAGGCCGATGAGTGTTTCTTGACCAACACCAGCATGGAAATCATGCCGGTGGTGGCGATCGACAACAAACGAGTCGGGAATGGCACGCCAGGCCCACTGACCCGCAAACTACACGCACGGTTTATTGAGTCTCGAGGCCGGCTCTCAGAACCCCCTGCATTACGCTGACCGTCGAATTCTTGCTGTTTCACCAGGTCCTATCAAAGCCGAGCAGCAGAAGATCTGCAAATTCTTGACAGCTCGCTAGAGACTGCTATCGTGTGACCATGCTGAATCACAGAGACCCATCCGCCGCTCCATACCTGCGCACCGCCCTGGCAGCTGTAATCTTGCTTGGCGGCTGTTTCCTGGGTCGGGTGCAACCCCTACACGCGGAGATCTATCAGTATATTGACTCCAAAGGGACCATTTCTCTGACCAATGTCCCTTCTGATATCCGATATCGACGAGTCGACATCCGTCCGAATCGGCTGCACCCGGTCATATCCGAGCAAGAGTTGGAACCGATGATCAAGCGATTCTCGCGGCAACATCAACTCCACCCGGCTCTCATCCGTGCCGTGATCAAGGCCGAGTCTAACTTTGATCCCCGCGCCGTTTCACGATCCGGTGCGATCGGGTTGATGCAGCTCATGCCGCAGACCGCGCTTCAGCTGGATGTTCGGGATCTCTACGATCCGGAGGATAATATCGGTGGGGGGACGAAGTATCTCCGTCACTTGCTGGATCGATTCCGAGGGAATCTCCCCCTCGCACTGGCTGCCTACAATGCCGGAGAGCGCGTGGTCGACCGGTATCGTACCCTTCCACCCATCGACGAAACACGGCAATATGTCCGGAAGGTCCTTCGCTACTACCGAACTTTTCTCGCACGTGACCTGGCGTCGACCGGCCATGTCATCCCGTCTTCGGAGTACGCAATGGCACCAGTTTCCCCTGTAGTCGCGATCCCACCTGCCCAGTAGTCCGATCCGTGAGACGCAGTCTACTATGCGTCTTCCATCCAGGACGTCGCGTCCCAGGAAAGTCGGATCTATAGTGGGCCCCCACACTGTTCTCTCTCCACAAGGCCGCTTCCGCCACACAATGTGCCACCTGAACCATGTTCTTCACCTCGAGATCGGCTCTACTCGAAAAGGATCGCGAAACCATCCGTTCCCATCGGACCAGTTGCGCTGTGGCTCGCACTAATGACTCTCTGGATCGAATCAGCCCGACCTGTCCCCACATAATCCGACGCAGAGAGTTTCGCACCTTTTCCGCATCCTCGAGCCGATCACCGTGACCGCGTGGTAACGGCTCACGGGATTCGATCACGCTCGAAACCGAGCCGTGAGCAGCCGACGCAATAGCCGCCACGCCGGCCCGCCTCCCGAACACAAGCCCTTCCAACAATGAGTTGCTTGCCAACCGGTTGGCTCCGTGTACCCCGCTGCAGGCCACCTCTCCAGCCGCGAACAAACCCGGCAATGTCGTTGCTCCGTTGACATCGGTCGTGACCCCTCCCATCATGTAATGGGCACTTGGCGAGACCGGAATCCACTCTTCCGTAATGTCGATATCGTGACGAAGGCAGGTTGCATAGATCGTGGGAAAGCGGCGTTTCACAAAATCCGATCCCAAATGCGTGACATCGAGATAGACATGCCGAGCACGCGTCGCCGCCATTTCCGCCCAGATAGCGCGTGCCACGATATCTCTCGGAGCCAGCACACCGAGCGGGTGATATCGCGGCATAAACGACTCGCCCTTATTATTGCGCAGCTGACCACCTTCCCCGCGCATGGCCTCCGACAGCAAGAACGGTGGGCTTGACGGCAGATAGAGCGACGTCGGGTGAAACTGAACGAATTCCATATCTTGCAGTTCCGCCCCTGCGCGAAAAGCCATGGCCATCCCATCGCCCGTGGCATTGGGAGGATTCGTCGTTCTGGCAAAAATCTGGCCGGCGCCACCGGTCGAGAGCACGACCGCTTGTGCCGGAATGATGAACTGCTCACCGGAGTTCTCATCAAGAACCACCGCGCCGGAACATCGACCTCCCTCGACGACGAGATCCACCGTAAAGTGGTAATCCAAGCGGGCGATCCGCTGCTGCCGAACCGCCTGCGCCATGAGGGCCCGGACCATTTCATTTCCCGTGGCGTCGCCTCGCGCGCGAAGAATGCGGCTGCGGCTGTGGGCCGCTTCCCGCGCAAAAGCGAACTTTCCCCCAGCCTTGTCGAACTTCGCTCCCCACTGGATGAGCTCCTGAATTCGATCCGGCCCTTCTTCCACCAGCACACGGACCGCTTCTCGACGGCACAGCCCATGGCCCGCCTTCACCGTATCCGTCAAGTGGATGGAGACATCATCTTCTTCACTCAACGCAACGGCAACGCCACCTTGCGCGAAGATCGAATTGCTCTGGAGAGGATGGCCTTTGGTGAGCATGATCACTCGCCCGACCCTGCAGAGCTCCAAGGCGGCACGCAGCCCGGCCACTCCGCTGCCGATGACAAGAAAATCTGCTTCCGGCACAGATCGCGGCATTGGTTATCGTGGTGGAGAGGACGGTTCGGACAACATCTGCTTGGTCTGCATCCCGAAGGGCAAGTCACCCTGCGCCCCGCGCAACAAAATCGAGGGCGTCCCGACCCATTGCAATCGGGCATGGCCACGCTGCCGCGTGCCCGAGTCATTGGCGTCTTTTTTCCATGTCCCCTGCCAATTGACCAGCACATCGAAGTCGTCCTTTGCCAGCATGACCCGCTCGATCCTGAACTCGAGCGTAATCGCATGGAACGCCGCAAAATCCATCTCCGCTTGTCGTTGCAACTCTTCTGTCTGATCGACCGGGGACAGCATCGCTCGAAACCCTGCCTGATCCTTTCGCTCATACGCGCTTCGGAGGGATTCCAGGGCTTGATCAAGACGAAGCAGTTTCTCGTGCTCGGCGGGGTACTGAATCGTCTTCGACGGGCAGCCTGTGACAAGAAAAGTCAACAACAGAAGCCATCCCATACGCAGAATTGGCGAAAAACAGGCTCTCCTGACAAACATAGAAAGGCAGTATAGCATAGGGGAAAAGCGTGCCGTGAGCTTGCATTTTTCCGAAAAAGCTTTTAGACTCCCTCCTTCTTTGGAGATACTAAGCATGTCAAGCGTCTTGAAAAAACGACGGAAGAAGATGCGCAAGCACAAGTACAAGAAGTTGCGCCAACGTCAAAAGTTCCTTCGCCGGAAAAGCTAAGCTCAGCCTGCATCGCGGGAGGACAAAGCCGTGTCCGAGGGTAAGGGCAAAAAGGTTCGCATCCGCGTACGGACGGTCAGTTGTACCTACGTGGGAGATTTCCTGGTACCCCCAATGCGAAATCGCGTCTCCGACGCGATTAACGAAGAGGCTCGTCTGTTCATTAGCCTCACCGACGTGGTCATCAATGATAAGGAACAGTCGGATTTCGTCGCCGTCAACAAAAACCTGATCGAGTCAATCGTTCAGATCTAGCCAAAACCATCGCCTGCCGCTCCTCGCTCCGATATCGCGTAACAAGGCTGACCCGACCACCCAATGTCACAGTCACCCGAACCACCTGACTTGCCATGGTGATCTTTCAGCGATTCCTGCCGTTCGTTCGCCCCTACGTCCATCGCCTGCTGCTGGCCGGACTTCTCGTGACCGGGGTGGCCCTCATCAACCTCACCTTGGTCCGGCTGGCCGGGACACTCTGGGACGTGATCACCGTTCAACATGACGCCGACAAGATGACGCGCTCCATCGGGCTGTTCCTCGGCCTGGTGATTCTCCAGGGACTCTGCTCGATGGGCCATAGTTACCTCACCGCCTGGGTCTCCCAGACCGTCGTCGCCGACTTTCGCAAACATCTCTTCGGACACCTCCAAAAACTGACGGTCAGTTTTTTCGCCCGCCGGCGCACAGGAGAATTGCTCTCCCGGCTGATGTCCGATGTCACCGTCATTCAATCCCTCGTCACAGAAGCTCCCATCGACGGGGTCAAACAGCTTGTGACCTTCGTCGGCGGTATTACGTTTCTCCTCTTGATGAACTGGCGGCTCTGCCTCCTCATTCTTGTCCTGCTCCCGCTGTTGGTGGTCGTCTCAAAAATGTTCGGTCGACGGCTGAAATCCCTGTCGACCTCGATTCAAGACCACACGGCTGCGCTCAGCACCCTCACCGAAGAAGTCATTTCCGGCATTCGCATCGTCAAGTCCTTCGTTCAGACAGAACGGGAACGGACCCGTTTTGCTGATCAAGTCGAGCAGACACTGCGCCTGACGCTCCGTCGAGCCGGCATCATGGCCGTCTTCATTCCGGTGATCAGCCTGCTGACATTCTCATCGGCCACCGCCGTCCTGTGGTACGGAGGTCGCCAGGTCATCGACGGGATGGTCACGCCGGGTGATCTCTTCGCCTTTGTGCTCTTTGCCGGCATCTTGATCGGTCCCTTCAGCGCAGCAGCCAAGATCTTTACCCAGATCAAGGAGGCACAGGGTGCGACACAGCGAGTCTTCGAGATTCTGGATGCCAAGCCGGAGATCGACGATCGACCAGACGCACAGCCGCTCGAGACAATCGCCGGACACGTGCGGATGGAAAATGTAAGCTTCAGCTATGACACCCGTCATCCGGTGCTTGTTCATCTATCGTTTGAGGCGAAGCCTGGCGAATTGGTCGCCTTCGTCGGGCCTACCGGCGCCGGGAAGACCACAGTGATCAATCTCCTGCATCGGTTCTACGATCCAACAGAAGGGCGCCTGACCATCGACGGACGAGATCTGCGGGATGTGACCCTGAATAGTTGGTATCGACAGATCGCGCTGGTCCCGCAAGAAACTATCTTGTTCGGAGGCACCATCCTCGACAACATACGCTATGGGAACAGAGAAGCGAACGAAGCCGCCGTCGTAGAGGCAAGCCAAGCGGCTCATGCGCACGACTTCATCACGAACTTGCCGGATGGGTACCACACCGTGGTGGGCGAGAAAGGGGTCAATCTGTCAGGCGGGCAGCGCCAACGAATCGCGATCGCTCGAGCCATTTTGAAGAATCCCCGCATCCTCTTACTCGATGAGGCCACGTCCTCGCTCGATACCGAATCGGAGCGACTGGTGCAGGAAGCCCTCCAACGTCTCATGGAAGGCCGGACGACCTTCGTCGTCGCCCACCGATTGTCGACCATCCAACGTGCCGACCGAATTCTGGTCTTGGACAAGGGACAGTTGGTGGAAGAAGGCACGCACGCGCAATTGATGGAACGCAACGGACTATACCACTACCTCTACACCATCCGGCTCAACGAGCCTGCATAAGATAGAGTTCTTTCTTTTCCCCATCCTTTCAACCTCCAGCTCACACATCACTGTTCTTAAATCTACGGTAGAATGAGGCATGACTGTTTCTCATCGGATGCTCCTCCTCATCCTCGTCGTCTGCCTTCACATTCACTTCCTATGGTTATGGATCGCTCAAGCACTGGAGACGGGCACGGAGGTCACTCTGTGGTTGGAGTCCGACCACGCTGTGGCCACCAGCCCTTTAAGTGGCCGAAGGGAAATTCGCTTGGAGGCTCAAGAGCGAGTCATCGGCTCGGGAGCGAACGGTATCAATGGGATTGTGGTGACCTCGCGGCGGCTATTGGGATTTTCGAGCCGCAGCCTGACCTGGAGCAAAACAGATCTGGATCTGAGTGAAACGGTGTTGGAACGAAAGATCCTGGCGGCCTTCAGCCTGGTTCGAACCGACCGAAACCTGTACGCTTTCCGTGGCGCCAACGGTCTGTGGTTTGAGGACGCGTTGGGAGTGCGAGAACAGGTCAATCGCTTCCACAGTAATGACTACGGCGCCGTGTTCATCACGAACGAACGAGTCATAGGATTCACCTCGCTGCTCGGCAGCTTTTCTTCGAAGGCTTTGGATGTGCACGAACGTATCGTGGAGATCGAAAACGGCAATGGACTCATTCTTGTGTCCACAACCAGACGCACGTTGGTCTTGGGGAGTCGACTGAGCGGATGGGAAGAGTTTGAGTAAGCCGCCTTCGTTCTCATCTTTCACGACATACGCTATGGGATGTCTTATTCCTGACGGCGAAGGATATTGTCCAGCCTGGCCCTCGCTCCCACGTAGAAATGTCGACGCTCTTCCTGGGCGCGAAACGGATCGACAAAGGTCTGGTCAGACGGTGCCATCGGCGCGAGGGTGAACATACGAAGCCCCGACCGTTTGACGGCCGGCTGCGTCCTCCACGGGTTGTAGAGCGGATCTCCAACGAGCACCATACGCCAGCTCACCCAGCGGCTGGTGAGATAATAGGCTTCGACCAGGGAATATTGACCGGTCATCAGCAGCGCGGCAAACTCCAACGGTTCGGGGAATGTGTCCAGATAGGGCTCTCCTACCGAACCAAGCGTGGCGGTAATGCCGTGATCTAACGCGTTCTTACACCAGCCCGTCTCGCCAGATTGATGCAGACTGACCGCCTCGGCCGAGGCCATGTGATATCCGACGGCACCAGGCCGAAAGACAAAGGCATCCTCATAATGCCTCAATCGGTACCACCCAATATACAGTGCCACATCAGGGGCCTGGCCAGGACGGTCAAATCGTGCTTTGGTATTCTCCAAGACGGATCCATACCCACTCTGTTCCTTGATAAACATATCAAGTTGCTGGAGGCTCTGATCGTATTTCGTGTAGGTGTCCGGTCGTTCCTTGGCAGGCATCCCTTGCGCATCCAAATACATCGATCCGGTTAAACCGTTCGCCTCCGCCTCCATCGCACGATCGACCAACTGTGCAGCCAACTCAGCTGTCGGCGCATCCAGACGGCTGACCATCAAAACAGGAGACTCTCGAATGAATTTATTCTTCGAAGCAGGACCTGCATGATAAAAAGGGCTCGGATGCCGCCAGGCGACCGGGTAGTCCCCCCGTTCCCACCAGAGCAGGCTCAGTTCGCTATCGACACTGGCGTCGCTCGATTCATCGGAAAGCAGTTTCGATTCCATCGCCGCCAGTACAAAGACCCCATACTGTCCGTAAACCAATTCGATTCGCCGATAGAGATCATCTCGGTTCTGCCGAACCGGAAGTTCCAGCGATCCCACCAATAACTGCAACCCTTCACGTTGTTGCGCTCGTCGTTCTTCGTGGGTACGGTCTGACCCTTGGACTGATGACGGCACCTCATGGTGCAACTCGGCCACACCTGCCTGCCCCTTATAGCGTCGAAACAGGGACTCCAACCTGGCGTAGACCTGAGGATCCATCGGCGAGTGTTGTCGAGCCCATTCCAGCGAACTGAAGACGACGCGATCCACGCGGAAAACCATCCCCATATTCCGCTCATAGGTCGGCAGGTTCTGATTCTGGTCGTTACTCAGCGCGCCCCCTGCATCGGATGGGACCACGAGCGCCCGAACCTGCTGCTCCACGTCAACCAGGTGAGTACACGCACCTTCCAATCTTCCGACAGCATCACGACGCAGCGTTCGTTCGGCTGCTGTAAAATCGGAAGGTCCCACATGAAGCGGAACTCCATAGACGGTCACCAACACGCGAACCCGTTTGTGCAGATTCTGTTGTCGCAGCACCTCTCGAATCGGCGCCACTATTTTCCGGTCATATTCGCTCCGGCTGATTGTTTCACCCTCCGTCAGATCCAATTTCACAATCTGCTGGGATGGGACACCGCGGCGTGCCGCATAATGTTCGGCGACTTTGACACTTTTACGACTATTACCATTGGCCACAATCATGACCTGATCGGAATGAAGCTCAGCCCTGGCGGAAGAGGCTGTGACGACCCAGACCATGCTCAACAGCAGAAATACTAACGGCACGCCATACCTTTCCCCTCAAGCAATAGCCCCGACCGTCGACGTACTCGTACCTGTCAGCCAACGCTCCGGACAACCACGCAACGTACACACCACCGCCCTACTATCACACAATCCTCAATGACTGAACCAGTGATCGCTCCAACCGCTCCTATAACTTTACATACTTGTAATAGACCCATAACACTCCGGCAACAGACTGTTGCTACCCTGACAGCAATACATCATCTTAAAAAGGAGGATCAGATGGTAACAGTCGGCAACTTAATGCAGACGGAACCGGCAACCGTGGAGGCCGGCACATCAGTCATCGAGGCAGCAAAACTCATGAGAGCCTGCAATGTAGAAAGTGTATTGGTGACGCACAAAGCGAAGATCATCGGGATCGTCACCGAGTCGGACATCGTCAAGAAATTCGTAGGAGCCGAGAAGGCATCTTACTTTGTGCCGGTTGATGCCATTATGAGCAGTCCCGTTCCTGGTATCGAAGAGCGGCGGCCATTAACAGAAGCCGCCGATCTCATGGATAAGCATCGCACGCTCCACCTCGGAGTGACCAAAGGGGGCGCACTCGTCGGGCTCGTGTCTGTCCGAGACTTTCTCAGACCGGTCTCTATCGACGAGTTTTAAGCACCCCTCCATTCGTGAGCTGCCTGCCTAGGCAACGCGGACGTTCCGCCCCGTTCTTCAACCCCTCCCAAGCACATCTCTACCTCTTCTTCAAACGAAGGCTTCCTCTCAGGCCCTTCCCACACCTCAATCCACTCCCTCGCCATCCCTGCACTTCAGATCATACGAGCCTGCCACCAAGTGGCCCGGCAGTTAACATAGATTTTACATATTTGTGATCTCGTTGGAATAAGCATCCGATACCCTGACCGTGAAGGAGAACAGGAAAGAAGCGATGGTAACACTCGAAATCGGGATTCCTTCTGGTTCCAGCGTTATTCCTGTCATGGCCGTCCGCTGGAGCCCAACAACACAAACCAGGCTTCACAAGACTGTACCTATTGATTTCAACCACAAGGAGGGTGCGCTATGACTGAATCACCGGTAACGAAACTACTGTCCATCGTGCAGGAGCGGAAACGTATTCCACTCGAAGAACTTCTGGACTGCTGTCCCGAACTCACCTGGAACCAGGTCTTCTCACTCGTGGATAACCTCAGCCGTCATGCCTTGATTTGTTTGCACCGACGTGGGGTTGACTACGAACTACGAGCGGTTTCGTAATTCCCTAATCGATGGATCTCCTACTTGGATGCGAGCCCTTTCTCCTGACCCAGCTCGGACATCTCCCCAATTGGGTCATAATCGAAAGTACAGACGAGGCTCTCAGAAAGGTCTGCTGGACAAGTGGACCGAGCATTTCCTGCGCCATGCACAACTCAAGATCCAACTCTTTTTCTCGTAGCTGAACGAGCGCTGCAATGAGAAGACGGCGACCAGCGCCACTGTTCACCCCAAGCAGCTATGATAGGACCGTCGCGTGGAGGGAGATTGACTACGGTTCCCAGGGAGCCGAGGGCTAGCGAACAAGAGGAGGCGTATCTATGTTCTGTTGAAGCAGAGATGAGGTTGCCGATGCTGCGAGATGCAGATTCCGAGTGTGTGGTAATGCACAAGGCGAAATCCGATCCCGACTGAATCGCGATGACCGAGATACTGCCATAACCAGGTCTTGCTCAGACATCAGAAACGGTATCCGTCCCGTACCGTTAAGGTAACACTCATTTAACAACGTCCTAAATGTTCCATTACTTCTTTTCATTATTCTGATTCTTACATGCACCGCGATATCCTTCTGTTCCGCGTGTGACTAACAGCCATGCGACCTTGCTCTGTTCAAGTCGAACAGCTGTTGAGGCAAAAACCATGAGACACGCTGGTTCATTTTTGAATGTCGTGGCTGCTTGGTAGTCATAGTCAAGAATGAGATGTCCATTCGTCTCAGTCATTGGCGCACGCATGATATTTTTCACGGTCTCGGCATTGAGACCAAGTCTAAGGCCGCTATCCGTTTCTGCCACTTTTGAGACAAGTGGTGATGGCGAACATTCTTCCTTACCCTTAAAAGGCTGTTGACCGGTCATCAGTTGAAAATTAATCAGCTTCTGGTCGCCATGGAGGTCAGAACCAAAGGCAATCAATGTGTCATCCTTGCTGTTACTTGAGTGATAACAAATCACCACACCATCATGGCCTACACTGATAGGTTCTGTTTCACCAAACCGCAGACGTACATCAGAAAGAGTACTTTCACCCAATGTTAGCCCCAATAACGTAAGATGTTCTTGCCGGATTTGCTCCTTCAACACTGCGACATTCTTTGGCCGTGCTGTTTCAAGAAGGAAATATTCTTTCTTGTGCGCCAATGCCGAACTATCGAAAGACCACCACATCATTGGTATGAGCAGAGCTATGCTTATCCGCATATGAATTGCTCCTTCTCATTCTCTCGGATTAGGAACTGCGTAAAGAGAGCAGTTCAGATTCATCGATCTAACTTCCATCCCGTCTTACTGCCATGACTCAGCATCGTGCTATTCATTGTAGCGAGGATCGTCATGAATGCAACGTGAACCAGCGGAAAAGCAGCGTGGAGGCTGACCCCGAATCTTTTACCCGAAAACCCCGTTAGGCTGCCGGCCTCGACGAACTCTTGCTCCTGACATGCAGATCGACATCACACTCCAGGACATGCAGCAATGAGAGCAGCTGATCGACCGATTTACGGTAGTTGGTCTGATCGAGCAACCGATATAACTGCGTCGCCGATGTCCGCAATCGCCTGACGATTTCCCGTTTTGAGAGCGGACTCTTCTCGATCCGCTTCTGCGCTTCCATCGTCAGTTTGTAGAGCAGCGCGTCTCTCAGGAAAGAAGGATCTTGATTATATTCCAATACTTGCTCGCTATGAACCGTGCCTTCCTTCCCGGATGCCAAGACATAGGTAAAACCCTCTCCTCCCAATTCCCGATCCACGGAGATCCTGGCAACTGGATCGCTGTTGCTCGGACGAACGTCGACCTTTGAATAGGGCAACAGCAAGCTGCCCTTTGAGCACTTCACCTGAAACGCCTTCTTGCGGTTATTACACTTCACCGATCGCATCTTCATAGCACCCCCTCGGCTTCTAATTCTTCAATCAAGGCACGAACTCGCCTTGATGCCTTTCCAATCATCGGTTGGTTGCCGTCCAGATCCCATTTCACGATAAGAACACCATCCCGATAGACATGCACATGGCGAGGAGAATGATCGCCCTTCCAGGTGATGAACACATACCCAGCCCGACGCACCTTCCCCATGCTAGAGTGTTACCTTCCAAGGTATCACCTGTCAAATCGATGGGGTAAGAATGGCCGGACCTGAGGCCTCCAGACCACTACCCCAATCCGGTGAGATATTGGCCCGCCAGCATGCACAGAACAAGACTTGATCCTACGCGACCTCATGAGAGCAGCGTGAATGCCTTTCCTAACTATGCCATTGGGTAGAGAGCCTCACGGAATGACAACCCGCCTTACAACCGGGTGGTGACGGCAACAATCTGTTTCCTCGACTGGTGCTTATCTCCCCACTTCTTCAGTGCTTTCAGCACAGGACCAAGATCTTTCCCCTTGTTCCGTGAGTCGGTATTCCTACCGCGTGGAGAGTAGGGTCAGGTCTGTTAATCATACTTCCATACTCTCTTACTGTTACGACTCAGCATCGTGCTGTTCATTGTAGCGAGGATCGTCATGAATGCAACGTGAACCAGGGAATATCAGCAAGATTGGATGATCATCGTGAATAGAACATACCAAGACCACTAGGCAGCGCGGCCTCACAAATGCTTGATTGTTAGACTTGCCCCTTTCTCCCGGAACCCTATTCCCGAACTGGACGGGAAATCGCATGAGACGCGTGTTGCAGGATCACCTCGCATTACCCGCGCCAGGCACATTCCGTATGCAGTCGCTGAGGTGCGACTCGGTTTGTATACTCTCCAAATGAATTCGATCTCTGTTTAGATCATGACCTCCCGTGTCCCTCCGCTGATCGGATGCGCCGGTCGATCGAGGACTCTGTACCCTGGCACAACGCGATTGTTGAACCGGCCTTTAATTAGATCAAGCAAGTCCACGGCTATCGACGACTCTCGTTACGTATGAGACGACAGGTATCTGGAGAATAGGTGCTCATCTCCACCGTACTCGCAACAGAATCTGAATCTAAAAAGATACACAGGTGAATCCAAACCGATACCACGGTAGTTCCCCTTCAAGAATCTCTCGTTAGAATACCGTGCCAATAATAAAAGTTTTGCGTTGGCACATCTCTTGCTTTACGACATATTCGTTATCCTATTTAGTTTGTTTCAGCGCGGCAACTCGGCCAAACTCCAATCAGGAAATGTACATAAGAGTGAGACAAGAGCGGCCTAACAGAAAAAGCAGAGCGCCCCCAATATATTGCCGACCATCATCTATAGACGTTCTGATTAATTCGACGATCTAACCAAGAACCAAAGATTCGAGGAGGTAGTCCATGAAACATATTGGTCTGATCTGTGCGGTTCTCTTGTATGCGGCTCAAGTCAATGCGACCGTTGTCCCGTATAAGAACCTGGATAACCTTATTGAAGAGTCTGACGGAATTGTCATTGGCACCGTACGCAGCGTGGAATCGCATTACGATCCCTCAAAAGACATTTATACGTTCGTCAAGTTGGATCAACTGGAGGTACTTCATGGAAATTACCAGCAAAGGACACTGACGCTCAGGTTGAAGGGGGGCCAAGTCCAAAACGATTTCCTGCATGTAGAAGGGGGGCCGGAGTTCTCTCAGAACGACCGCGTCATCTTATTCGTTCGAAACAATGGGTACGAAATCGTTCCACTGGTGGGATGGACGCAAGGGCTACTGAGAATCGTCACTGACCCTGCCACGGGACGGGAAATGATTCACGATCATGATGGAAATCGTGTCGTCGGGGTGAAGGACGGACATATCGAGAAACATGTTACTCGTCAATCAGAGGTTAAAATTATCCCCGGTCACAAGCAAGGTCCTAGCTCTCAGAAATCCGCTGCCCTCGACGGTTTTGCAGGGCATACGGATGATGGTTCACCGTCAGAGCTTCTCCAGAAGTCCGAGATGTTGAACGTAGAAACTGTATCGGCCCCTACCTTTATCGAGGCCATCAAAAACTCCATTCCCTCCCACGCCAAACACGGACGGTCAATCAAGAATGTCGGCGTCTTAGACTTTAGCTCCACAGCAAGCCTAAAAGACACTATCTCAACGGATCCCGAGAATTCTGCCCCAGGAGCAGGGCCGGAAACAGGCATGACGAAACCTGTCCTGCCACAACCGGCGCCATCACAGCACAATTCAACGGACTCCCAGCAATGACGTCCGGTGCCGAATAGGGTTGAGGTATGTGGGGAATCAGAACGAATTCCGAGCAAACATCGGATTCATAAAACATCGAACTGAGTTAGTCATATCATCATCGCAAGGAGATAGGCTCATATGAAAACTCGACGAAGTGAACCACACAGTACAGTCGGAGCTGCCAGCATCGTATTAATGGCGATTCTGTGGTTGCTTGTTTCTGCTTCCACCGGTCAGGCTGCTACGTGGCAGGAGTGCAGCGGGAACAAGATTCGATGGAATAGCGGCTGGACCAATATGTTTATCAGCACGACATCATTCCCGGCAGGAAGTGCTTGGGATACGAGACTCCAAAATGCCATGTGGCATTGGAACAACGTCAAAGGAGCCGGTTTTAATTTTTACGTCGGGAGAGACACGGATGGCACTCATTCCTCCTCTAACGGAGTGAATGAAGTGTATTGGTCAAGCACGGAGGTCGGGAGTGCTTTGGCAGTAACATTCTCACGCTACCATTGCTACTGGCTGTTCGGGTACAACTACGGGTTGGATGAAGCTGATATTGCGTTTAACAGCAATTTGTCTTGGTCGACCGGAAGCGTGACCTACAGCAATCTGGGGTCTCCGTATAACTTTGAGCTTGTTGCCCTCCATGAGTTAGGGCACGCATTAGGATTGAAGCACGAGGATCAATGGATGGCAACCATGAACTCGTATTATCCCAACAGCGGTCCGTTTGGCTACTACAAGGACGCCGATGCAAATGCAGACGACCGCGCTGGGATTCGGAGCTTGTATCCAGACGGCACGACTGAAACTGACGTGGCAGGTTCTGCCTTCAAACGCACCGGAACCGGGACCTCTGGCTTAGTCAGCAGCCCTGCCTGGGCATACAGAGGAACAAACGTTACCATAGAGTTCTCGTTTGCAAATCTCAGTACAGCAACCCAGACTTTTGACATAGGGTTTTATTTGTCGACAAACGATTTCATCAGTACCTCTGATACATTATTAGCGACGAATTACGGTGCGTGGGGATCTGCCGGATTCGCAGGTACGTTTTCGCGAACTCTGTACATCCCCAGCTGGATCACGCCAGGAACATATTATCTTGGGTTTTTAATTGACCCTAGTAATGTGAAGGCTGAAAGCAACGAGAGCAACAATAATCAACCCATGCCTCGAACCATTACTATCTATTAAGAACTCATCCAAAGCTCTACTTTAGCGTGACAAGTTCCTCGACATGGCGGAGGGGAGAACTTAAACCAGATCTCCCCTCCGCCGCTCGTCAAGAGCTTGACTCAATATCAACTCTTCACCTCTCTTATCCATACTGATATCCCCGCTTTTCAACGCTTTCAGCACAGGACCAAGATCTTTCCCCTTTTCTGCGAGTCGGTATTCCAGCTTCGGGAGGGGTGTTCGCCATAGCGTCGACGTTCGATCACGCCCTGAGTTTCAAGAGTTTTCAACCATGCAGACAGCGTGCTGGAGGCGACGCCGACCAGCGAGTCTTGAAAATCCTGAAACCGTCGTGGTCCATGCAGAAACAAATCTCGCAGAACAAGAATGGACCATCGCTCTCCGATCACATCCAAGGCTCGAGCAACGGGACAGTTTGTTTGGCGGTAGGACTTTGCCATATGCCATACCCATCCCTGGTTCGCCCCCATGACCACTCACGACTGGCACTGCCTTGCGGCCGTTCATCACTGTGTCCATCGTCGGCAATTAGAACGAATTGTTGAGAAGCTGACAAAAGAGCTGCGGACCGAGGGGTCAAGGGGCACGCAGGCTTGTTGGATTGTCACCAATCCGCGCCAAGCCGATCGATGACGATCTGATGGACGACCGTGTGCTTCCCCAAGGTTGAGAGGTACACAGCGGCCTCGGCTACATCAAACGGGTTGATCTTTTCACTGCGCTCGATCTCCGCGTGAGGCGCATCCACCAATTCGTCGACCACAGATCCTGGACAGATAGCGCTGACCTTGATGCCATAGGGCCTGCCTTCATCAGCCAAGGATTTGGTCAGAGCCATAATGCCGTGCTTCGATGCGCTGTAGGTTCCCGTGCCTCCCCAGGCTTGCAGGCCAGCGACACTCGACATGTTGAGAATCACCCCGCCGCCCTGCTGCTTCATCTGTCGGAAGCCCGCTCGGCAACACAAGAAGGTGCCACGTAAGTTGATGGCCATCACCTCATCGAATGTCTGGGTGCTCGTTTCAGCGATTCGTCCACCGCCGCCGATGCCGGCATTGTTGACGAGAACGTCGATCCGACCGTAACGAGCGACCGATTCAGTGATCAATCGTTCCACCTGCCGCTCGTCGGCCACGTCTGTTTGGACGGCTATGGCTTCTCCACCATTCTGTTGTATCTGTTGCACTGTTTGCTGACAGAGCGCCGTTCGCCTGGCCGCGACGATAACCTTCGCGCCTTCCTGACCAAACCGAAGGGCGATGGCTTTACCGATTCCGCTGCTACTCCCCGTGACAATCGCGATTTTATCTTTTAGTCGTGGCATGTTTCACCTATAGGGTGCTGGCTGACCGTGTGAACCAGCGCTCGATTTGAGTATCCCAGGTCAACCGCAGGGGCATCGCTCACCGAACAGCCCTCCAGGAAACATTGAGTGAGATGAGGGGGCAATGCTACGCCCGTTCGTGAACTGAACCAATAATCACTTTCACGATCACCAACCCCCTTATACGACCTAGACCGACCCTTACAGCTGTACCACCATCTTACCGATGTTGGTGTGTTGTTCCAGCATGGTGTGGCCGACACGAATATTTTCGACGGTCAATCCGTGTAACACCTTGTTCGCCGTCGTGCGCATCTTGCCGGCCTCAACGAAATCCTTCACCTCCGCAAGAATGCTCCCCTGAGACTCCATACGATAGTCGAACATTGACTTGGTAAACATCAGTTCCCAATGGAGACTCACGGCTTTTCGTTTAAAGATGGATATATCCAGACCATCGGTGTCGTCAATGAGCCCAATGTCACCGAAGGGCCCCACGATCTCAGCCATGTTGGTCCAGTGCTGGCCGGAATGGGTTGTACTGAAGATGCAGTCGACGAACTGTACTCCGAGTGCCCGAATGTCTGAGACGAAGTCCTGATGCGACACCACATGATCGGCACCCAGACTGGTCGCCCACTGTCGGCTCTCCGAACGAGATGCGGTGGCAATGACCATCACCGATGTTTTCATCTTGAGCAGCTGGATTGCCTGAGATCCGACGCCACCGGCACCGCCGATGATGAGCACGGTCCGACGGTCAGAATCGATGAGGCGCATCTTTTCGAAGAGCATCTCGTAGGCTGTGAGGCTCGTCAGCGGAAGAGCTGCAGCTTCGGTAAACGAAAGGTTCTTCGGCTTCATCGCCACGAGCCGTTGATCAACCAGTTGCCTACTCGCGTAGCATCCAGCTCGATTGAGGTCTCCGCTATAGAACACTTCGTCGCCGACCTTGAAGTGCGTCGCATCATTACCGCAAGCCTGTACAATCCCCGCCGCATCCCACCCTAGAATGACCGGTTGGCCGTCTGTTCCAGATCGTCGTGATCGAATCTTGTAGTCAATCGGATTCAACCCAATGGCCTTCACCTCAATCAGGAGGTCCCTTCCCGTTGGAGTCGGGTCCGGTAACTCCATGAGCCGAAGATTGAACGCTTCCAGTGTATGTGCCTGTGTGTAGCCAAGTACGTTCATTGATACCTCCCGTTTAATACCTACCATAGAGATCTGCTGGCTAGGAAGACCCGTCTAGCGATGATCGTGCACCGCTAGTAAATAGACCGCATCAGGCAACAGAAGTTCCGTCGATTTGAACCAGAACATCAAGGCGGGGAGATGAATCGAGCTTACTTCATTTTGGAGAACTCGGCAGGGATGCGGATCTCGTTGCCGTCTTGGAGATTGACGACAAACTCGGAGACACAATCGGTCAGGACGCAACCTTCAATGCTTTCGACCCGGCCCATGGTTTGATTTTTGATAGCTTCGAGCCTAGTGCGCGTTCGGCAACTTCCGTATCATAGGCGGCTTGCGCACGCAGCCAGTACCCGTTCGAAAGCCCAAAAAACCGGCAGAGGCGTAGGTCAGTATCGGCAGTAATAGTACGTCTCCCTGCTACTATATCGCCGATCCGCTGCGCCGGCACACCGATTTCTTTCGCCAATCGATACCGACTAATCTCCATTGGTTTCAGAAATTCTTCCAGTAAGAGGTCTCCGGGCGTGACAGGCTTGAATTTACGCATCGGTCTCCTCGCTCAATGATAGTCCACGATCTCGACATCTTCAGGTCCCGTGTCTGTCCAACGGAAACAGAGACGGAACTGATCATTAATACGGATGCTGTGCTGTCCCGCACGGTCCCATTTCAAGACTTCCAGTCGATTTCCAGGAGGAATCCGCAAATCATTGAGCTGAGCCGCGATCTCTAATTGTCGCAGCTTGCGCCGCGCCACGGTTGCGATACTTGCGAATCGCCTGACCGGCGATCCCTTTGAAATCGCCTCCGTCTCGGCACACTTAAACGACTTGATCACAGACGCTGATAGTAACGCGTGGCGTGATTATCGGTCAAGAACGCGGACGATGCCTATTTCACTTTAGAGAACTCGGCGGGGACGCGGATCTCGTTGCCGTCTTGTAGATTGACGACAAACACCGATGAGGCAGTGGGATCAAACTGTTCATACGCGAAGAGCGCCGTAAAGCGAGACCGGTAGGCCGGGCCGTTGGTTTCGTTTTTTCTCCCCCGCTCGGCTTTGCCGATGTCGATGGCCTTGATCCGCTTGGACCCTTGCTGCAGCTCGATCAGCGCACCCTCGGCAAAATACTCGTCATCGCCACAGAGCTGCACCTCGATCTCCATGTTCGGCATGTCCATCACTTTCTTGATGAACTCTTCAGGCATACGAACGTCCGTTTTGCGTTTCTTCGATTCCGCTGCCTCCTGACGGCCGAATGCTTCAAGCCGATACCGCTTCGTACGGAGGACGGCGCTTGCTCCGCAGGGATCCGTTTCTGGATCGGCGCCGACACGAGTCTCCAGCGACGCTTGCTGCAGAACCTTCTTCACCTCGTCTTGGGAATTTGCTTTTTCCATCGGAATGCGCCCGGTTTCGAGCGCCTTGTGGGCCTCCTCAGAGGACAAATTCACATCGATCGCCCATACCGCACTCGTGCTCGCGATCAGAACTCCGATGAGCCCACACATCAGTGTCATCTGTTTACGACAAGTCATGGTGTCCTCTGAGTGTGTTGACGGTTGAAATCCAGCGGCTATTCTCAATATCCGACGACCAGTGAGCATTGTAGGGGAACCATTGTACCTTTGCAATTACACCGCGAACCGGGGCCAGTTCGCGTAGGGCTTCCGTTGATAGAGAGATTCCACGTTTACCGGAATTTGATATGAAGCCGATTGAAGTAAGTCCGCGACAAGTTTCAACGGTAAGCCCACCACGGTGGTATAGTCGCCCTCTATTCGTTCCACTAACTCTCCACCGAGCCCTTGAATGGCATAGGACCCGGCTTTTCCGAGCGATTCCCCTGACTCAAGATACCGTTCATACCGCTCCCCTTCGTCGGGTTTCATATGGACCGTTGCCGTTGCCACCTTGACCGTCTCGTGGTTGTGTTCACCGTTGATGAGCGCAACAGCGGTATGGACATGATGAGATCGACCGGCCAGGCCCCTCAGCATGACCCACGCATCACCAAGGTCTCGAGGCTTCCCCAACAATCGCCCATCCAGCTCAATGACGGTATCACTGCCCAGCACGTAGGCGTGTGGATGAATCTTAGCCACTGATCGCGCTTTTTCAAGAGCGAACTGCTTGACCTGCTCGAATGGCGATAGTCCTATCGACGGATGCTCGTGGAAGTCCGACGGATAGATCTTAAAGGCCAGTCCCAGAAGGGCAAGAAGCTCGTTCCGGCGCGGTGAACTCGAGGCTAGGATCAGCTGCATCGCGAAGTCAGGAGCATCGTTTCATCGACCGATTCTTCAGATGATGACTCAAGCCCCTTCTGCGCGCTGTTCTGAAAATCTGAGAGAACTTGGTTGAGCTCCTCAACGGATGACACGCGCACCATTCGTGCGCGGAGCGCCGCGGCATGGGGGAAGCCCTTACAGTACCACCCCAAATGTTTGCGCATCCGGTAGAACTGCCGCTCTCCAAACATCGCGTGAAACTGACGGGCATGATCACGCAGTACCGCAAAGCGTTCGTCTAGCAAAACCTTCTCAGCCAGACCTGAGAGACCTTCCGTCTCAGTTGTTGCTTGGGAACGTGCGCGGAACCGCTCCTTTGAGCGAAAGAGCCACGGCGCTCCGAGAGTCCCTCGTCCCACCAACACTCCATCAACGCCGGTCTCGTGCACGCGCATCGCAGCTTCTTCAAGGTTCTGAATATCGCCGTTTCCCAGCAGCAACGTTCCGGTCCCTTGTAGGAACGCCGCAGCACGGGCAATGGCAGGCCAGTCTGCTGCGCCACGATACATTTGCTTGAGCGTGCGACCATGGAGCGAAATCACCGTTGGCTTTTCCAGCAAGAGCTGCTCCAGCCAGGCTTCCACTGTCACATCTTCGTACCCGAGACGGGTTTTCACTGAAAGCGGCACCTGTCGCCGTGGCACGGGACTCGTGGCGCCACGCTGTTGATTCATTCGTTCAAACGCGACAACCCGTGAAGACTTGAAACCGGCCTGTCCCAGCGTGTGTCCGCTTGCCCAATCGTCAATTCCACGTCGAGCCGCCTGCATGATGGAACGGGCCAGTTCAGGAGTTCGAATGAGACCCGCGCCGGAACCGGAATTGGCCACACTTTTTGATGGGCAGCCCATGTTGATGTCCAGTCCGTCGAACCCGAGCTCGCACACGGCCTGCGCCGCGAGATAGAACAATTCTGGATCTTTCCCATAGAGTTGAGCCACGATGGGACGCTCGACATCGCTGTAGAGAAGCGTCTCCAAATGAATCTCAGGGCCGCGGCAGACATCATGCACGTGCGTGAATTCGGTAAAGGCAACATCCGGCTTACCTTGGCCCGCGATCACGGACCGAAATGCCGCATCGGTCACGCCGTCCATCGGTGATAACCCGACGAGTGGTCTGGGAAGTGTCGACCAAAAGTTCATCTTAATTTACCTGCACTGCGTCGTGAGGAGTATTGGCCGTACGATAGCCCTGTCGAAGCACTTCGGCCTCTCGCTCGGCAATCGCTTCCAACGTCGGGGCCACCTCGCGGACAAACTCTACAAATCGGTCCACCTTGAGCAAGAAGAAGTCATAGGTCCCTGAGAGCGATCGTGGTTCCTGAAACCAGAACGCGACAAGCTCAGCAAGTGGCACATGCACCTCCGTGAGTCCTCGGTAGGACTCGGGGAACATTTCCGTAATCTCCCCACCCCAATGAAGAATCTCATGCGGAAGATAGACCGACCGATAGAGATCCAGCTCATCGACATTCGCGTGGCTTTGACTCCATTCTTTTCCATTGGGCTCTGTCCTGCCGACTACAACTCGCGCATACCGATCATAGGCTTCTGCAAGCGCCAGTTTGTCAGCGAGCGAAAGGTTGTTTCGCTCGCTGGATACGGCCGAGGATTCTGATGCTGCATCGTTCTTCACGTTCATACATCGAACGCCGGTGGAATAGCGCCGGGTGAACCGGACAAACTCCTCGACAATCAATTCCTCTGATTTCATATCAACCTCCAAGGCTATGCCCTTGAGGTTGGTCAGCTGAGGCTGAGCTAAAATCTGATCCAGCATCTCGAATAAGACCGGAGGAATGGGCGCTGCATGGGCATCCGTCCATGCTGGAAGGACACCATTGGAGTCTGACCGGACCTGTGCGGGTACGGTGTCTACCTGTGACTCATGGATAGCCACTCCCGCTACATGAATCTCAACAACACGGTCCAGAGGAAACTCGTCGAGAAAGGCTTGGACGAATGTCTCCAATGATCTCGTTCGATACGCCCCCGAATACCGAAATACGGTCCAGAGATGACCCACATCCAAAACGAGCCCGCAGGGAGCCAATTCAGTTATAAGACGAAAGTACGTGGGGATCGGGAGAGTCCCCGCCACAAAATAGGTGAGCGGTGGCATCTCTAGCAACAGCAGCGGCACACCCCCATTCCCTAACGCACACCGTTCATCTAAGAGCAGCTGAATCTGCCACGCATTCTCCGCCACCATTTCAGCACTGGCTGGCGTATAGAGAGGGGGGAGATAGGTTCCGAACGAATAGCCTGCCAGGTATTTTGTCGCACATTCATGATTGAGCCATGCGCTCTGAAGAATCTGCAGATGGGTGATCGCATCATCCAGCTCCTGCCGACCGGCCCAAGCACCAGCCATTTCAGGCCGAGTTATCCACAGCCCTTCACCGTGATAGGCAAGGAGACGTTGACCGACCTGCTCTCTCACCGCCTGTAATGCCGCCGGCTCCGTATAAAATACTTCAAAATAGCCGGGTGGCACTTGACGTGCTTGTAGACTTCGCAGCAAGCTAGTGAGCTCTGGGGCGTGGACATCCACGGACAGCCCTAACCCATGAACCGGAATGCGCCTCACACGACGAATAAATTCTTTGTGAGACAGGCTTGTCACCCTCATATATCCCATTTTGTCGATCGGCAAACTGACGTCCTAGTGTATGCCTTCAAACCATTGAATGACAAGGATTTCACGTCACTAAGGCCTGCAAAAACCGTCTGCTATACTTGGCATACATTGCGGCCGGGCGCGCAGATTCGTGAGAAGAAAGGACCTGGCTGAGCGATGCTGGAGCAGGATATTCCACGGCTGACAGAGGGGGATCCACAGACCATCCTGGTTGGCCATATGATGACACCCGGTGTAGTCCAGATTCCCGGAGATGTATCGGTCACTGAAGCGGCCTCACTACTAGAGCGCGAGCGGATGCCCTGCCTGTTGGTCAAAGATACCGAATGGCGTTTCGGACTCATGACTCCGACCGACATCGTCAAGAAGGTCGTGGCTCAAGGACTTGAGCCGGACGATGTTGAAGTACGGACCATCATGACTCGGCCGGTCCAATTTATTGAGTACGATCGAGCCATTGAAGAGGCCTCTACCCTCATGATGTCCTCGGGGACGCCAATCCTCATCGTCACCAAAGAAAATCAGCCGGTCGGGGTATTGACCGCTCGAGACCTGGTGCTGTCACCCAAGCGATGTGCGGCCAATATTTCGGCAACCATCAGTGTGATGGAGAAAGAGGGTGCGGGAGCAGCCTATCAGAGCACCATCACCCAACTAAGCCACGCCGGTGCATCGCTGGTCTCTTCCGCCCTACTATTACCCGGGGCCCGAGTTGTTTTGGGCTTCTCTCTCTCAGAAACCATGAGCCCTCTCACCATCAGAGGCACCGTGTTGAATAACGCCGGCCTTGAAGCCGTATCGGGTGTGACCCGACCGATTTTGTCCACACCTCCCGCCGTAGAAGTCCAGTTTCTCGATCTTTCTCCTGCAGATCAGTCTCGAATCAAAGCCTGGGTGCTCGGGCGCCTTCCTCCCTCGCTCAGTTCATCGTAGACTGTCCTGTTTGCATCAATCTTTGACCTGGATCCATTCCATTGGTAAGCTCTCTTATCATTCACACACAAGGACAACCATGACGATGTCCAGCAAGCCTGCATCGCTCCGATCCCGCCCCGCCTTATCGCGAGAGGATATCCTCCATCAAATCAGCCTCCTCCTCGATAGCCCGGAAGACGACCTCCATGCCGCACTCATGCGTGAGCTCATGACAGGACTATTGAAGCTGCATGAGGCACAGTTGGATCTGTTGGACGTCAAGATCGTCAACCGCGCGGTCAAAGAGCTCCGCCATGCCTTCGGTGTATTCCATGGGTATCGCGATCGACAAAAAGTGAGTATTTTCGGCTCGGCACGGACTCCCTCCGACGATCCCAATTATCATCTGGCCCACCAATTCTCCCAGGCCATTGTGCGAGCGGGATTCATGGTCATTACCGGAGGTGCCGACGGCATCATGCGTGCCGCGCAGGAGGGCGCGGGACGTGAGCACAGCTTCGGCGTCAACATCATGTTGCCGTTCGAACAGGGACCGAACTCGACGATCGCCGACGACCCGAAACTGATCACCTTCAAGTATTTTTTTACCCGCAAGTTGATGTTCCAAAAGGAAGCCAATGCCATCGCGCTGTTCCCTGGAGGGTTCGGCACACATGACGAGGGATTTGAAATCCTGACGCTCGCTCAGACAGGGAAGAGCGATCCGCAGCCGATCGTCTGCCTGCAGGCTCCCGGCTGTGACTATTGGGACGATTGGGCGGCATTCATCACGAGACAACTCTTGCGCCGCAACCTGATCAATGAGGAAGACCTGGCTCTCTTCACCATCGTGACCTCCGCCGATGAAGCCGTGAGCCACATTCTCCGCTTCTATCGGCGCTATCACTCCATGCGATTTGTGGGTAGGCAACTGGCCATGCGACTGAAACAGCCCATTGCTGCCGAACAACTTGAACAAATTCGAGAACGCTTTTCCGATCTACTCTCCGACGGCACCTTTGAACAGAGCGGCCCACTGCAAGAAGAACTCGATGAACCGGCCATACGAGAGCTCCCACGGCTAGTATTCAGCTTCAATCGACGCAGTGCCGGACGGCTCCGCCAACTGATTCACCACCTCAACGACTTGTAAGACACTCCGATTCCATGTACAGTTGACCTGTCGTTCTACGCTAGGCATAGGTCCTCGCCGAAGTCTATGGCTCCCGTATCAACCGCTCCACCATTCCACGGTCCCCCTGATATCGTCCTATACCATGCGGACTGCTTTGACGGGTTTGGAGCCGCCTGGGCCGTCTGGAAGAAGTTTCCGAACGCCAGATTTCTCCCCGTTAAACACGGCCAGCCTCCGCCTCCAGACCTCAATGATCGGCGGGTATTGATCGTCGACTTCAGCTATGCACGACCGATTCTGGAGACGATGGCCGTGGAAACTAAAGAACTCCTGATCTTGGACCACCATATCACCGCCGAACGAACCTTGGCTGGCTTTCCCCATGCCTACTTTGACCAGACCAAGTCCGGAGCAGTCTTGAGCTGGGAATGGGTTCATCGAACGACAGCACCGTGGCTGCTTCAGTACGTACAAGACAAGGACTTATGGACGTGGGCATTATCCGGCAGTCGTGAAATCAGCGCGGCATTAGCCTCCTATCCTCTTGACTTCAACTTGTGGGACAAGTTTTCGCAATCGACACTCGAGCAGGAAGGTCGAGCCATTCTCCGCTACGAACAAGAATTAGTTGGGAAGCTGGCGGCACAGGCCGTGATGGTCTCCTTCCAGGGAGAAATCGTTCCGTCCGTCCAGAGTGCGATCCTTACGAGCCAGATCGGCGAGCGGCTTTCTCCAGAGCATCCGTTTTGCGTCATCTGGCACGATCGGGATGGCCGTCGCTATTTCAGCATGCGTTCTCGAGCAGATGGGACGGATGTGGGCGCGATTGCCGCCTCATTCGGCGGTGGAGGCCATACCCATGCCGCCGGATTTTCAGTTCTGTTGAGTCACGATGGATACCCCTCAAGTGACGATCGATTGCCTCGATTGGCCACTGATCGACGCCAACACCTACAACTGTGAAGAGTCGTGATTCCACTCCACGACGATAATCCGACCAGATTAACCCCTCTCATGACGATGGTGTTCATCGCCATGTGCGTCGTCGTGTTTCTTTATCAGAACAATCTGTTAGAAGGACCAGCTCAGCTCTTTGCCATTCGCTATGGTGCCATTCCATCCGTGATTTTTGGCCACGCCTCCCTCCCAGAGGAAGTGGCGGTCTCGTTTCCCGCCGTATTTACTCTCGTGACCAGCATGTTTCTGCATGGAGGCTGGATGCATCTCCTGGGGAACATGCTCTACCTATGGATTTTCGGTAACAATATTGAAGACGCCATGGGCCATGCCAAGTTCATCGCCTTCTATATCCTGTCCGGGATTCTGGCGGCACTCAGCCATGCGCTCACGGATCCCTCCTCCGAGATCCCGATGGTCGGTGCCAGCGGAGCCATTTCTGCGATACTGGGCGCATACCTCTTGCTTTATCCGCACGCGCGTGTCTTGGTGATGCTCCCGGCAATCGGAATGACCCGCGTGCCAGCCGGCATCGTCCTAGGCATGTGGTTCGTGACTCAACTCATCAGCGGAGGCATGAGTGTAGGATCCACGGGCGGTGGGGTCGCGTTCTTCGCTCACATCGGCGGATTTCTTTCGGGCATGGCGTTAATCGGACTATTCAAGCGGAAAGACGTACGGTTCTTCGCTCCTGGACGGTCAACCTGGGATCGATAGCTACGCAATCTAGACGCCGCCGAAGAACGTTCGCCGGCATCCAACATTTCTCTACTTTTTCCGATCAACCAGGTTTGGCGATACGACTGTTGCCGGACAAACCGCTGATCAATGGGCCTACAGTAAGATGCACGGTCCTCTGATACTGTTGCGTCAGCACCAGCGCCTCAACCGGTGAGGCAGCTTACAGGACATGGTAGCGGTGCCGCTGTAATCCTGACTTCGCTAACGTTCGTTCAATTTCGTCTTCTTTCACCAGTAGGATGGTCTCTTCTCCCCTGGCCAACATAGACTTTGGAAGTGATTCCTCTTGTGTGTCTGGTACGGAAGCAGCTGGAAAGACGGACGACCTTCCCTTTGCCCATGGTGAATTTTTCGGTTTTCTTCCTGTACCCTTCTCCCTTGGACCGATTCCAGACCGTCAAGGGACAAATCCTAAAGGACACATCGGTCAAGAACGAACATTGGAAGGAAATAGTGGCGCCTTCAGCCTATTGATGGAATGACGGAGGGAGGTTTGCGGACTCGCGACAGGAATTGCTGAGCCGATGCGACTGCGGTTTCACTTTCTGCGGCCGTAAACGTTACATGACCCATCTTCCTTCCCGGACGAATCACCCGCTTACCGTACAGATGCACCGAGGCACCTGAGGTGGAAAATATTTCCTGGCCTCTCTCACCGGACAGCACGGCGGTCACCTCGTCACCAAGGAGATTCACCATGACGGCAGGGGACAGCAGCCTCACTTCACCCAATGGAAGACCACAGATCACGCGAACTTGCTGTTCAAACTGAGAAACCGTACAGGCATCCAATGTGTAATGGCCTGAGTTATGTGGACGTGGCGCAATTTCATTGATGAGAAGGCGACCGTCTTTGGCCTGAAAGAGTTCGATGCAGAAGATTCCTATTCCATGCAACTCAGCCACAGCCCGGACGCTAAGCTCACGCGCGGCCTTGGCGTCACTGGAAGAGATGGAAGCAGGAACGACGCTATCCCGTAAAATCCCTTGCTCATGTCGATTCTCAACTACGGGATAGACACAGGTTTCCCCACTTGCACTCCTGACGACTAGGACCGAGAGCTCCCGCACAAATGTGACAAACTGTTCGGCAATCCACCTGACTCTGGAAGATGATGTGGTAAGGATGCGCTCGAACTGCGGGATATCAGAGGACTGCCTGATCAGCCATTGTCCTTTTCCATCGTAACCACTTCTTGCCGTTTTACAGATCAGCGGAAGGCCAAGACGACTGATCACCTGATGAAGTTGATGCTCTGATTCCACTTCAGCGAAGTCAGGAACGGGAAGCGAACAAGATGACAAGAACTCCTTCTGTGTAAGCCTGTCTTGAAGGATTTTCAGGACGGCACTGGATGGACGCAGCGTCCGATATTGCTCAAGCCATTGGCAGAGCTCGGCCGGGATATTTTCCCATTCGAGCGTGATGGCTTGGACCGTGTCGACGAACCGGTCCCTGGTATCATGATCTGCGAAGGGTGTAGAGAATGATTGGTCCGCAACTCGATGGGCCGGTGCATCGGGATCGGGATCCCAAATGGCAACCCGATAGCCCATACGGCGAGCCGCTCCGGTAAACATTGCTCCAAGTTGTCCCCCGCCAAGCACCCCCAGCATAGCCCCTGGTTCAAGTATCGGGTGCATCACAGTCGCCGTTTGGTCGATGACAGCTTGGTCGTGTCACGACCGACTCCATTCGCTTCAGGGGAGTGGAGAACCGTCTCTGTCTGACTACGCCGGTACGCAATCAGCCGCTCCTCTATGTCTGGACGGCTTCCTGAAAGGATCTGTGCGGCCAGGAGACCGGCATTTTCTGCACCGCCGATCGCCACCGTTGCCACAGGGATGCCTTTGGGCATCTGAACGATGGAGAGCAATGAATCCAGGCCACGAAGGTTTTCTGTCGGAATCGGCACACCGATCACGGGAAGATGCGTCTTCGCAGCGAGCATTCCCGGAAGATGAGCAGCGCCGCCTGCCCCGCCGATAATAACTTGAATACCTCGTTCTGAAGCTGTGGTGGCATATTCAAAAAGTCGGTCTGGTGTCCGATGCGCTGAAACAACAAGAAGTTCATATGGAATACCCAACTCAGCTAAGATCGCCCCGGCTTTTTCAAGTATAGGAAAGTCGGACTTACTGCCCCCCAATACTCCGACAATCGGCCGACCACCCGGCGCTTTCCCACGGGTGCTGACCTGAGACTGTCGTACCGGCAGCTTGCTCTTGCCCATACCATCCGCCTCCTTTGACTAAACTGAACTCACCCAATTGCCAGCTTGATGGCGGCACCATAGCGAGTCCGCAGGACCGGGTCAAGACAGTCCGGTTAAGCCTGAACTCCAACGATAAATCCATGGTAACGCTGACACGTTTTAGCGTTATGATCGACCTGGACGGGTTGGTTCACATTTGCTTGGAGGCTAAAAACAAAGGGCCCAGGGGAGTTTCCCTGGGCCCTTTTCTAAGGAGCTTCGCGCTGCGGCGCCATTCACTTACTTAGAGGCAGGCGCTGCCACCTTAGGCGCGAACATTTCAAACAGACTTGGTTCACGCTCCATGTAGTCAGGCGGGAAGAAGTTGAACCGCCGCCACAGTTCGTACCAGAGTGGAACGCGATTCATGATGACCCAACCCAGCACCTTTGTCCCCTGTCTCACTTGAGCTTGGTCTGGCCATGGTTGAGGATCATCGGGATCCGGGACGACCCAGAATCGATAGTTGCCCTTACCGTCATCGATCTGATCAACCACTTTGATGATACCCCCACGGGTACCCGCCATTAAGCCAGGCCATGCCGGCAATGGAATAGCAGGAACCCCGAAAAAGAGGATCCGAACCTTGCGTCCAGGCTTCAGAAGAGGAGAATCCAACCCCTCAGCCTTCATTTCAATTGCCGGATCAGCAGCAAGGGGAGAAATAGTGACCAAATTCTCTCCCTGCTTCACGGTCTCATTGATACCGACTTTTGCCATCTTGACGACCGTGCCGTCCATAGGGGCAAAGAGTTTTGCGGCTTCAATACGTTGCTGAACCCCCTGTTGCCGATAAGCGATGTCCGCTAACGATTCGGTTGCCTTCGCGGCTTCAGCAACAGCGGAATCACGGGACGCAATCGCGTCCATCAACCTCTGGTTCACATCCGCTGAGACTTGATCACGACCAAAGCTCAACGATGACCTGGCCTGCTCCGCAGCCATAAGACCAGCCTGAGCCGCCTGTAAGCCAGCTTTGGTACCGATTTCAGTTTGAATCGTCAACTCAAGTTCACGTTGCGAGACCAACCCATCTCGGACCAGCTGTCGATGGCGGTCGACATTGAGTTGGGCTGTATGCACATCGATCTTGTACTGCTCAACCTTCTGTTGAGCCTCACGCACCTTATTATCTGCTTCAACCACGCGAGCCTCCGCCGAAGGCACCGCAGCCTGGACCAATTTTTTCATTTCACCGATCCGTTTGTTCAATTGGTCTGCTCTGGCCAACGCCGCCTGACGGGTTTTCTCCAATGCCTCTTTTCGCTGTTCGAATAGAGGAAGGATCTCAGGCGCCATGAAGGTCGGATCGTAGTCCTCCAGCTCACCGACGAGTTCGCCCTTCTTGACTTTCACACCTTCATAAATATGCCAGACCTTCACTCTACCTGTGATCCGCGACTCGATGTTCTGAGGCCGATCATAGGGGGTATAGGCTGAAACCTTTCCTGATGCTTGAATCGTTTGCGTCCAGGGAACAAACTCAAGAACGATCAAAAACAAGAGAAGAATTGTGAGAATGGCACGGGACGCCGTGAACATGCCTCTCGGTATTTGTACGGCCTGCCAGCAAGGCAACTTTGCCAATGCCGGACCTTGTTCAATTGTGATCGCTTGCAAGCCGACCCCTCGTTGAACCAGCGCACGCTCTTCACCATTATCATGACCGCGACCTAGGCTAGCCATGGAGCCTCCATTATAAAAATACTGCTATAAATTGGCCGTTTCAACGACTTACGCATGAGTATGATGCAACATGATACGACGATCGGCATGATCCGTCAGGTTTGGATCGGTCGACACAAAGATCACCGACCAGGCCTCATCCTTCGAGCAAAGCCGTCGTAAAATCCGCTCGCGCAATGATGGCTCAAGGGAATGAATCAACCCATCAAACACAAGCACTTGCGGGCGACCGAGAATCGCACGGGCCAGAAGAATCTGTACCACGTGCGTCGGCGATAATGACTCGCCGAGGGTAGAGATATCGGACTTCACCCCGCGAGGAAGGCCCTCGATATCCTCTTCCAACTCAGTGAAGCGGAGCGCCCAGTTCACATCATCATAAGTGACGTAGGAGCGACCCATCACGATATTTTCTTCGATCGTGCCCTTGACCAAGGACAATTGCGAGTCAATCATCACACTGCGACACTGATTGATCGCACTGGGGTCAATGTAGCGAAGATCGACGCCATTGTACTGCACCACGCCACCGGTCGGCACTTCAAGTCCACCAAGGACCCTCGCGAGTGCCGTTTTCGCGGCCGTGGTTTTGGCGTAAATTCCAAGCTTCTCACCAGGGGCCACATCCAGGTTGAAGCCGTCGAATACGGCCGCACCACTGTGAACCAGACTCACCCCTTTGCAGGTTACGCGAATCCCTTGACCCAGATGCTTTGGCAGAGTCACGGCAGATTCGGATGAGACGTAATCTTGCTCCTGACTAAACACCTCATCAAGATGGGTCAGCGAGGCAAAGAAATAGTAGATGTACCCCATGTTCTTGATCAGCGAGTCAAAATTGATGACCAGGGCGCTGACCACCGCTTGGACTGCGACCAGCTGGCCAAGCGTCAACTGTCCAGAGGCCAAGAGCGAACCTGAGATGGAGAGCGCACCCGCCTGTGCGATGGCTTGCCCTGCTACGGATCCGATATACTGTCGCACCAGCACGGCAAACCGCGCTTTGCGAGCTTCGACATACCGACTGACCAGAGCATCGGTCTTCTGTATGAGAAATGGCTTACTGTCGGTCGCCTTTAATTGTAAGGCATTCCGCGAAACCTCTTGGATGAAATTGAAAACGTCGTACTTGGCATGCGACATTGCGAGTGTCTTTTTCAGTGCGCCACGGGAGAGCACGAAAAACGTGATCCCAAACCCAGCCATGAGCATAAGGTTGTACATGAGAAAATAGGGGTGGTAGACAATCAGCATGATCATCCCGACCGTCCCTCCCACCACTACGTTCAACAGATCGATCAGCAGTGTTGAAAGCGCCCGCTGCATGAAGACCGTTTCGATAAAATAGTTGGCGATTTCCGGGCGAGCCCCTTTAAATCGATTGCGGGGCAGCTGTTCAACCATCGCCACAGCAACCCGCGCAAAGAGTCGGCGCTGGACGACGTCCACGGCATAAAAATGAAAGGTCTTGAATAGACCGACGAACAGGAGCACCGAGAACATCACCCCCGTCAAGGTCCAAATCATGACCGGTTGAATCGCATAGGAAAAGGTGCTGACCAATTCCTGTACGGTCAACGGAATGATAAGCGAGAAGAAGCCAACCGCGAGGGCGTAAGAGAAAAGCAGACTCATAATCTTTTTCTCAGCCCGGATGGCCACGGACAACTGCTTCATCAGCGCTTCGAACAAGCCCTGATAACCTTCGCCCTGAGGTTCTTTCATGAGCACCCCCAGTAATATGTCAGGATGTGAATCATCGGCCCCCTGCTAACTTTGTATACAACGGAACTTAGTCTATTTTTGGATCAATATCCAAGCCCACTGAATGAACTATGCAAGACTACGAAGCACAGCCCCACCTAATCCTAATCCCGTCCGATAAGCTTTTTACCAGATGCCCCTGCTGAATGAAGCTGGTCACCATATTTGGCAAGCACGCTGTCAGCAAGCGGTTTCGCTAAGGCGCCCCTTGCCCACAGCATTCCTCCTCGCGAAACCACGTAGTCGGCTTGAGCACGGTAGAGCTCGTAAGCCGCTTGGACCACCGCACGTTCACGGAGGTTGACGAAGAGCACGCTCGTTGCCCCCATGTTAAACCGAGCCCGTTCACCTTCTTCCAATGTCTTAGCTAAGCGCAGTGCTTCCGTCGCCGCTTTCACCCGGTCTCTCGCCCGCACTTGAGCCGAGAGCCAGTTATCAACGTCGATCTGAACTTGTCGCTCGGTATAGGCTTGTTTATATGCCAATCGTTCCTGCTCCGCTTCTGCATGAAGGACCTTCCCTCGGGCGGTCCGATTGAACAACGGCATACTGAAGAGAGTAGCCATTCGGTAACCGACACCCCCAACCCAATAGATTGAACCGATGGCCGGCCCCCCCTCAACTGTAAGCTTGGGAAGCAAGCTATTCTTCGCTAGTTTGATTTCAATATTGTTCAACTTGGCTTCGATGTAGAGATCGCGCACTTCCGGCCGGTCCTCCGTGGCTTCCACTTTGAAGGCCGCCACATCCTCCTCACTCGGTAACGGCATATCCCCGTGAAACTCCGGCGCCCACTCCGGACGAGGCGTCACCGGCTCACCATTCTCCCAGAGAAAGAGCGCCAGCTTATATTGCTCATACTCCACCTTCCGCTGCGCGGCAATGGCTGCCTCTCGACGCCGCTGAACTTCTTCTCGGGCTTCGACCGCGTCGATCGGAGCGACCGCGCCAGCCTTGGCTTTGCCCTCAACCATGCGATAGCGGTCTTCCGCGACGGCCAGTGCCCGCTTCACCACATCGGCCTGCTTGACGGCGACCTGCCAATCCCAGTACTGAACGGCACCCGCGAGATAGAGGTCTTGCCGTTTCTGAGCCACCTTCACCTCGGCTTGCGGTCCGGCGAGCTCCGCCTGTTGGAACGCGGCAAACTCATCGTTGACCATGAATCCACGCAGGAGATTCAGCCTTCCGCCGACGATAGCCATTTGCTGCGGGTAGAACAGTTGAAGGTCTTGAGGGACCGCCACTGCGGGACTCTGCACATTACGTCGTGGATTTAAAGTGTCGTCTCCCAAGAGCGTCGCATGATCCCCAAAGACGTTACGGATACCGCCGAAGAACTCCCACCCCCAGGGGTGCCCGATCTTGAGAAAGAGATCGCTATAGCCAGAGCTTAAGTGATTCGGCGCGCCACTGACGTTCGTCAGATTGAACGTTTGATACCGGTCGAACTCGACCTCGTTCCGAACTTTCGGCTCCCACGCACCCAACGCTTTCAGGACTTTCGCCCGAGCTTGCGCCCGTTCCAGTCCCGTTGCCCGGAGCAGCGGATGGGTCAATTCGATCCTGGCCAACACCTCTTCAATGGTCAGAGGGGCGGTGCGAGTCGACTGAGCCTGCATGACACTCGAGTCGATCACCGGTTCCGCCAGTGCGATCGCCGGCACCATTATCAAGGAGAACAGCAAGAGAAGGATCAAGGAAGGATGCTCCTTTGTTGCTGAATTAATCGCGTCCCGGTCGCTTGAAGCCGTTCATACCCGCCGCTGTCAGCGGGTTTCCGTACTTAGCCAACTCACTATCGGGCCACGGCTTTGCCAACAAGCCCCTGGCCCACAGCATGCCCCCGCGCGACACGGCGTAGTCGGCTTGCGCCCGGTACAACTGATAGGCCTGTTCCACCACATTGCGCTCGCGAAGGTTTACAAAAAGGACGGTGCTCGCACCCATATTGAACCGAGCCCGCTCACCTTCTTCCAAGGTCTTCGCCATTCGGAGCGCTTCCGTCGCCGCCTTCACCCGGTCTCTCGCCCGCACTTGGGCCGAGAGCCAGTTATCCACGTCGACGCTTACCTGTTGCTCAGTGTACAGTTGCTTCAAGGCCAACTGTTGCTGGTCTGCTTCCGCATACAGGACCTTTCCCCGCCCTTCCCGTTGAAACAGGGGCATCGCAAACCACGACTCCGTCCGATACCCGACTCCCACAGTCCAGTCCGCGCCCGCTTCCATTTGCCCCCCCTTAAAATCAAATTTGGGGAGCAGGTAGTTCTTGGCAAGCTTGATGTCGATATTGTTTATCTTGGCGTCGATGTAGAGCTCCCGCACTTCCGGACGCGTTTCTTTCGCCTCCGCTTTATAGGCTGCGACCTCGTCCTTGGTCGGGAGCGGCGTTTCGCCTTGGAATTCAGGCGCCCATTCAGAACGTGGCGTTACCGGCTCACCGTTCTCCCAGAGATAGAGGGACAGTTTGTACTGCTCATACTCCACCTTCCGTTGGGCGGCGATTGCCGCCTCTCGCCGACTCTGCACCTCTTTATTCACCTCGACGACGTCGAGCGGCGAGGCCAGCCCACGCTTGGCCTGCCCTTCCACTTGGACCAAGCGTTCTTCGGCCACGCCCAAGGCGCGCTTCACCACATCAGCTTGCTTGACGGCAACCTGCCAATCCCAGTACTGCACGGCTCCGACCAGATACAGGTCCTGTCGCTTTTGGGCGATATGGATTTCTGCTTGCGGCCCCGCGAGTTCGGCCTTCTGGAAGTCGGCGTACTCCTCATTCATCATAAAGCCGCGCAGCAGATGCGCCTCCCCACCGACAAGTATCTGCTGGTTTTGCCAGAACAGCAGCCCATCATTTGGGATAAGCACATGAGCGGATTGCGAGATGCGATCCCCAAAACCATTACGGATGCCCCCGTTAACTCTGAAGCCCCAGGGATGCCCCATTTCGATCGTGCTGTCGTTAAATCCCCCCGTAGTTTCATTCACGAAAGCCAGGAAATTCCAAGACTGATACCGATCGGCCTCTGTCCTGTTCTGGAACTTCGGTTCCCAAGCCCCGAGTGCCTTTAGAATTTTTGCCCGGGCCTGCATCCGTTCGACCCCGGTCGCACGAAGCAGCGGATGAGTCAATTCAATACGTGCCAGCACTTCGCTGATGGTCAAGGGCTCGGTGCGGGCGGACTGCGCTTTCAACGCGCTTGAATCGTGGACCGGCTCCGCCACGGTCGTCATGGGAAGTAAGATCAGAATCACGAGTAAGAGAGCGGCCATCGACAAATGCTCCTTGTGTCGGATTAATCGCGTCCCGGTCGCTTGTAGCCGTTCGTGCCTGCCGCCGTGAGCGGGTTCCCGTACTTACTCAACTCGCTTTCGGCCCATGGCTTCGCCAAGGCACCCCTGGCCCATAACATACCTCCACGTGCCACGGCGTAGTCGGCTTGCGCCCGATACAGCTGATACGCTGATTCCACGACATGACGCTCACGGAGGTTTACGAATAGTACGGTGGTGGCCCCCATGTTAAATCTCGTACGCTCACCTTCTTCCAGAGTCTTAGCCAACCGCAAGGCTTCCGTCGCTGCCATCACCCGATCTCTGGCGCGCACTTGAGCCGAGAGCCAGTTATCCACGTCGAAGCTCACTTGCTGCTCGGCGTACAGCTGTTTCAACGCTAGTTGTTGCTGGGCCACTTCCGCAGCCATGATCTTCCCACGCGCTTCCCGCTGGAACACCGGCACCTCCAAGTGCAGCCCGACTCGATATCCGAGCCCCACAACCCAGTCCGCAGCGCCCTTGGTTGGCCCCCCCTCAAGATCCAACAGGGGAAGCAGTTTATTCTTGGCGAGCTTGATGTCGATATTGTTCAGCTTAGCGTCGATGTAGAGCTCCCGTACTTCCGGCCGCGTTTCTTTCGCTTCTATTTTATAGGCCGCGACCTCCTCGTTGGTCGGAAGCGGCGTTTCACCCTGGAATTCCGGCGCCCATTCCGGGCGCGGCGTTACCGGCTCGCTGCTCTCCCAGAGAAAGAGGGACAGTTTGTACTGCTCATATTCCACCTTCCGCTGGGCTGCGATGGCTGCCTCTCGCCGCTTCTGAACTTCTTGGTTCGCCTCGATTACATCGAGTGGCGCAATCCTCCCGCCCTTGGCCAACCCTTCGACCTGAACCAAGCGCTCTTCGGCCACACCCAAGGCGCGCTTCACCACATCGGCTTGTTTGACGGCGACCTGCCAATCCCAGTACTGCACGGCTCCGGCCAGATAGAGATCCTGTCGCTTTTGCGCCACCTTGATCTCCGCTTGCGGCCCCGCGAGCTCGGCCTGCTGAAACTGCGCGTTCTCCTCGTTGACCATGAAACCTCGCAGCAGATGGAACGAACCACCGTAGTAGAAATGTTGCTGCTGATAGGTGCCCAGTACATCAGGGGGATAAGCAATCCTGGCGTTGCCCTTATCCCCAAAACCGCTGCGGAGTCCGCCTTCGACCGTGAAGCCCCAGGGATGCCCGACCTGGACCGTGCTGTCGGCATATCCCGTCGTATGTTGACTTGGAATGTCGAACGCCGTCGTGAGATTCCATGTCGTGTAGCGTTCGGTCTGTGTATAGTTCTTGATCTGCGGTTCCCAGGCTCCAAGCGCTTTCAAGATTTTCGCCCGAGCCTTCGCTCGCTCAGCGCCCACAGCCTGAAGCAGCGGATGCGTCAACTCGATACGAGCCAGCACTTCTCCGATGGTCAGTGGAGCAGTGCGAGTCGACTGGGCCTGCATGGCATTCGAGTCGATGCCCGGTTCCGCCAGTGCAGTCATTGGCAGCATTATGAACAAAGCCAACACCAGAGCGACCATGTGGGATGCTCCTCTCGTATACATTGAGCGGACGGCGCTCACAGTAGCAATCTCCTCTTCATTTTTCAAAATAGATAAAACGGATTGGAGTTATCGGCTAATCCGATGTATAGTGCTCTCCTTGATTCGAGGCTTAAGGCCATATGGATTGGCTGAACTATCATCACCTTCTCTATTTCTGGTCCGTCGCCAAACACGGGACTGTGACCAAGGCCTGCGAAGAACTCCGCCTCGCCCAACCCACCGTCAGCGGGCAAATCCATCTTTTGGAAAATACCTTGGGCGAGAAATTGTTCATTCGAACGGGCCGACGTCTGGTGCTGACTGAGATGGGCCAGCTCGTGTTCAAATACGCGGAGGACATCTTCGCGACCGGACAAGAGCTGATGAATACCGTGAGGGGTCAGAGTAACGGACAACCGACGCGTTTAGTCGTAGGTATTGCCGACGCAGTTCCCAAACCGCTCGCCACCCAGCTGCTCAAGTCTGCTCTGAGGTTGTATCGTCCCACACGCCTGATCTGTCAGGAAGATAAGCTCCGCCAGCTTCTGGCCGATCTGGCCGCCCATCGGTCGGACATGGTGATCGCCGACACCCCGGCTCCACCTGGCGTGAAGGAGCATGCGTACAACCACCCCTTGGGCGAATCAGGGGTGACGCTGTTCGCCACGGCAAAGATGGCTGCCCAGTATCGTCGAGACTTTCCCCACTCACTCCGCAACGCGCCGCTCCTCCTTCCCACCTCGAGCGCGGTCCTTCGTCGTTTGATAGATCAATGGATGGTGAACCACGGCGTACACCCCATCGTAGTGGGCGAGTTTGATGACAGTGCGACTCTCAAATCCTTCGGCCAAGATGGCCATGGGATCTTCCCCGGCGCTACTGTGATCGAAAAGGAGATCTGTCGCCAATATCAGGTACAGGTGGTCGGACAGCTGGACGGGCTCATCCAGCATTTCTACGCGATCACCGTTGAACGGCGGCTGAAACACCCCGCTGTCCTTGCGCTTGTCCGCACCGCCCGACGCGAGTTGCTGCTGACAGGGCGTTGAAAAACCATCCAGTTTCATTCTCACGTTGCTCCCCAACGTGTGGCGTGCAACTCGCCCTTCGACGAGACTTACCCCGCATGATTCATGAACACTTCTGCTGCAATTGCCGATCCGCTGTTGAGACAAGACGATGGCCGGCGAGTTCGCCCCTCGGGCACTTGACCTACTGCACCAGTAGGCCTCCACACCTCCAGGCTCCGCGCGCCGGTCTCACAACGCGGCTTGGCGATTTCGTGACGAACCGCCATGAATCAGGCGGGATAGGGCCGTAAGTCTGTCGAACGGTGAACTGCCGTTCGCTCAGGTCTGATGGCGCCCAACGGCGTTCAGCAGTTGCGCTCGCTCCTGACTCGTGAACTCCTTCCACTCGCCGGTGCCCAGCCCATTGACTGTGATGTGCATGATCCTGGTTCGATGCAGCAGGATCACCTGATGGCCGAGCGCGTGGCACATCCGTCTGATCTGCCGATTCCGCCCTTCGGTTAGAATAATGCGGAACCGGTCAGGCCCAACCCGACTCATTCGACAGGGCTTCGTCCGACTGCCGAGAATCACGACGCCCTCCGTCATATGATCCAGAAAGGCCTGATCAAATGGACGATCCACTCGCACGAGATACTCTCGCTCATGCCCGAATTCAGTCCGGAGAATCTCGTTCACGATGTCGCCGTCGTTCGTCAGTAAGATGAGCCCGGATGAATCCTTGTCGAGCCGCCCGATCGGAAAAATCCGTTCAGGGTGCCCGATCTCGGCAATGATATTTCGGGGAACATGCGATTCACTCGTGGTCGTGACACCGACCGGCTTATGGTACTTGATATAGAGAGGAGTGCTTCCCCAAGGTAGGACCTGGCCATCACGGGCGATAACGTCTGAGGGCTCGACCTGATCGCCGAGCTTGGCCACACGGCCGTTAATCGTGATCGCTCCGGACTCGACCAATCGATCGGCTTCACGCCGAGAACAGATCCCCTGTTCGGTAAAGAACTTATTGATGCGGATCGTCTGAGCCACGGGAAGACAGGACTCTTCTCACCGATGCAGAGATTAATGGACGCGGCGACCAGCTCTGACTCGACCGAGTATGCGATAGATCAACCGCGCGATGGTAAATTGCGGCGCGACAAAGCCTTCAATAGGGGCAATCTCGCTGATATCCATTCCCACGATACCCGGTCCGCTGGCCAGAGCTGTGATGAGATTGAGCGTGTCGTACCATCCAAGCCCCCCAGGCTCGGGAGTGCCCAAGGCCGGAATAATCGACGCATCCAGTCCATCGCAATCGAAGGTGAGGTACACCGGCGTTCGGCAGGCTGCAACAACGTCAGGAATCCATTTGGCCGCCTTCCCTTCGTAGGGCCCGGATGGGTCGAGGATGCTTGCTGCAAAGAAGGTCTTGATACGGTCCGTCCTGTCGATACGGGCGACCTCTTCAGAGCTGATCGATCGGATCCCCACCTGTACGAGCGGTAATCCATCATCGACCACCCGCGCCATGACACTGGCATGGCTGAACGGATTACCTTGATAGGCCTCCCGCAGATCGCCATGTGCGTCGATCTGCACGACCGTCATCTGCGGATATCGTTTGGCATGGGCGCGAATCGCCCCCAAGGCACCGGTATGTTCTCCCGTCAGCGTGACCAGAAATCGGCCGGATCGCACATGTGGCGAGACAAACGCCTCAATCGCATCGACGGCAGCACGATCGACCTTGCCGTTCAGTTCCAATGGGGATGCCGTGGCCACTCCACCCCATTCTTGATAGAGCTCGCATCGCAGTTGTTCGTCGTAGAACTCCACCTGACCGGAGGCTTCAAGAATAGCCGAAGGGCCTTGGTCCGACCCACGGACGTAACTCGAGGTGTGCTCGTAAGGAGCCGGTAAAACATAGACCCCAGCCTGGTCCGGATGACACCAAGGTTCGTCGATCCCCAGAAAGTTATGGCTGGGGCCTTCCCAGCCAACGGGAAGCGTCATGTGCGTTCTTCCCTTCGCAAAGTGAGCGACTGAAGCGTAGCTATGCATGCGCACATCACAGGCATTTACCGGCGAGGACGAGAGGGCACGTTTTCCGGTGGGATAAACACGGCCAGCGCGATGACGGTCGTCCACTTGCCCTTCTTCCCGACGGCCGACTGGGTGATATTCAGTGTCTGCACGATCTTCCCACCCATCTTGAACACCTGTTCCCGCTCCTTCCAGGCGACGTTGGGATCAAACTCGACACCTAACGTCGTGGCCAGCATCTGTGCCGCCAAATCTTCGGTGTATTCTCCTGTCTCTTCATCCGTTTCGCCATGCGCATGGTGCTCAGAAAGATATCCGTACGTTCCGCGATCGGTCGGCTTGGCGAGCCCCACGGACGCCGACACAAGCTGGTTCCGTTCATTGGTTTCGGAGCGGGCCATGACGCAAAACGTGATTTCACCGGGCTTCAGCAGTTGCTCACCGCGCTTTCGGGGGATGATCTTGCAGTGCGGCGGAAGGATGGAGGACACGCTGACCAAGTTGCAGTACGCCACACCGGCGCTGCGCAACGCCTCTTCGAAGGAGGCCAGCTTTTCCTTGTGGACTCCCACCCCTCTCGTAAGAAACATATGCGTAGGTACCATCATCTCCCCTTTCGTCCGACTATCGGCCTTTCTGGCTGTTCGGAAGTTGTTGCGTGACGTGCGTACAAGCGGTCAACCTGATACACAAACTACGCCGTACCAACGGTCGTATTGGGCGTTTGTTGTAGCAAGATTGAACCAGCTTCGCAATATCTTCTAGACACTTTTTTCGGATGGACTGGGTGGTTCCTTGAGGTTCATGACGAGCATCCTGGGTTCGGTCATATCCTCGATCGCGGCACGGACGCCTTCACGCCCCAACCCCGAATCCTTCACGCCGCCGTAGGGCATATGGTCCGCCCGGAACGTCGGAATTTCGTTCGCCAGGACGGCTCCGACTTCACAATGACGAAACGCGTAAAAGATCTTGTTGATGTCCTGGGTGAAAATACCGGCCTGCAATCCAAAGTCTGATTGATTGAGCAACGCTACGGCCTCACTGAGCTGGCGATAGGGCATCACGGTTACGACCGGTCCGAACACCTCTCGACACGAGACTTTCATCTCCGGTCTCACATTCCCCAACACCGTGGCTTCCACCAACGATCCGATCCGTTTTCCACCCAAGAGCAGACGGGCCCCATCCGCCACTGCTTCGCCGATCCAGCTCTCCACTCGCTGCGCGGCGACCTGATCGATGAGAGGCCCGATGGTCGTCGTCTCTTCGGCAGGATCACCGAGTTTGAGCCGAGCCACATGCATGAGAAGTTTTGTCGTAAAGGCATCGACAACCGCCTGATGCACAAAAACCCGCTGCACCGAAATGCAGGTCTGGCCGGCATACCCGAACCCGCCTGCAGCGCAGCGCTGCGCCGCCAGTTCCAGGTCGGCGTCCGGTTCGATCACCACGCCCGCATTGCCACCCAGCTCAAGCGTCACTTTCTTCTTCCCACACTTAGCCTTCAACATCCATCCCACCGACACACTGCCGGTGAAGCTCAGCAGTTTGAACCGAGGATCGACCACCATTCGTTCGGCCAGAGCGTTGTCGCAGGGCAGGACATTCAGTCCACCTGCAGGAACGCCCGCTTCGAGCGCAATCTCGCCGAGCAGCAACGCCGTCAACGGCGTTTGCGGAGCTGGCTTGATCAGAATCGGATTCCCCGCCGCGAGTGCCGGCGCCACCTTGTGCGCCACGAGATTCAGTGGAAAGTTGAAGGGGGTGATGCCGAGAATCGGACCAATGGGGAACCGGCGCAGAACGCCGAGATGGGTATCAAAGCCCGGCGTCCAATCGAGCGGCACCACCTCACCCGCAATCCGCCGCGACTCTTCTGCCGCCACAGTGAAGATCTGGATGGCTCGACTGACTTCCCGCTTGGCATCGGTAATCGGCTTCCCCGCCTCGGCCGTGATGGTCTGCGCACACTCATCTCGCCGTCGATAGAGCAACGCCGCCATCTGTTGGAGAATATTGTACCGGGCGTGTCCCGGCAACTGTGCCATCACCGAGGCTGCACCGGATGTCGACGCGACGGCTTCTTCGACATCGGACTCGTTGGCTTGAGCCACCTGAGCCACGGATTTCCCGGTGAACGGATCGACGACCGGAGTCGCGATCGCACTCTGTTTCCACTGACCATGGACGAGAAATGGACGGGATTCCTGCACGGGAAGATTCGCTGGAGTCTCTTAGCTGAGGTTGGTATTAATCCGCCGCTTCCATCGATGCAGCCGCTTCGGCCACCGGTTGCACAATCGCGGCTGCCTCCTGGGCGGCGATGGCCTTGGCAATCAGTTCTTCCGTGCCCCAATCACGAATCGCCTCAAGGGTAAACCCTTCGTAGGTCGAGACGCCGTGACAGGACGGACAATCCGGCATCGGAACTTTTCGATAAAAGACTTCCGTGAGGCATGACATGCATACCCAGAAGTCGTCATCACGATGAGAAACCGGCCAGAACGATTGCATCGAAACCATAGGGATACCTCTCCCTTGTGTGATACAGAGGACTATCGCACCTGAGTACTGATGTCAACCCTACGAGTACAAGCCCACTCTTCGTTTCGCATCCCTCGACCACCCATATCCTCTACTTTGTGCCGCTCGCTAACAGCCGATCGATCTCTTCCGCGAACATCTCAAACGGAAACGCGCCCGGAATGGCCACGGCCGGTTCCTTTTCCGTCGGCTCCGTCGCGGTCCGAACAAGAACGAATCCTGGGGTTCCATGAAACCCCCACTGGTTGGCTTCCTGGCGGTCTTCAAAAATGGCCTTCGTATACCGGCCATCGCTCATGCATCGTTCAAAGGCGGCTTGATCCAGTTTTAGCGTCGCCGCATGGCGCCGATATACCTGCTTGTCCAACTGCCCCCCTTCGGAAAACAACCGGTCGTGCATTCCCCAATACTGGCCTTGCGCACCGGCACATCGTGCCGCTGTCGCCGCATCGAGTCCCGCCCCTTGGTCGCCCCTCGGGAAATCTCGATACATGAATCGTACTTTCCCGGTATCGACGTAACGCTCCTGAATACGCGGCCATGTCCTCTTGAAGAACTTCAAGCAGAACCCGCAGGTAAAATCAGAGTATTCAATCAACGTGACCGGGGCATCGGCCTTCCCCCTCACCCTGATGTCGGTCTCGCCTGAACTTCCTGCGGACACCGGAGCGGACCACAAGAGCATGCCGCCTATGACGACTCGACACGTCCATTGCCGAATCATGCCCTTCATGAACCGCGTGCGACTCCTGTTTTTTTTCTCTCCAGCAAGCCCATCATCAGCAGCGGCCACACGACGGTGGCGTCGCTCAGCACTTCGGCAAACCGTCCACCATCTTTCGGCGTCACAAACTTACCCCAAGAAAGCCCTTCCTGATAGGTACAGCCGCTCAGCCCACCCCAATAATCCGGTTCCGGACAAATCCTCACACCATAGTGAAAGCGCGGTGGCTTGACACTGAGGCCCAAGCGAAGATTGCTGATCTCGATGTAGGGACCGACCTGCTGCGCCCAATTCCTCGGTACCCCGCCGCCGATCGTGAAGATTCCCAGACGCTTTGCCGAGAGCACATGATCGGCATAACTATTGAGATCGAGATAGGGATTGAACGAAGGCTGTGAGCGGAGGATGCTCTTGAGGACCGCGAGGTCTCCGTTGTGACCGGTCTGCGCCCGTGCCTGAGCCAACTCTCCCGCCATCGCCAATGTGCCCATATCAAGTCCCACTTCAGAATCAGTAAAGGCCGGGATATAGACCGGTACGTTTTTCAGATACGCGCTTTTTAAAATGCCCTCGCCCTGAACTTCCTCGGCTAGTGTCTTCCCCAACTCACGCGTGAGCATCTCGGAACAGAGTGGTCGATCCTGACTCAGACGTTTCACGGTCTGGGTGACGATATGCTCGACGTAATTCAAATTGGCTTCCATCTCAAGCGTGTCGTAGACGCGATTGTACCCCTTCTTGAACAGTTCCTCGTCGCTCATCAAGGGATCGTGCCGATAATGTGTCTTTCCGACCGACTCGCTCAGGCCATGAGCCATCAACGCGCCGGTCGAGATGATGCACTGCACCATTCCTTCATCGATCATCTTCGTGATGATCTTCCCCATCTTGGCGATGGTCATCGCGCCGGACAACGTCATCACGACCTTGCACTCCGGATCTTCGATCATCGCCGAGAGCACCTCGAAGGCCTTCCCCACGTGCCGTCCACCGAAAGCCGTCTTTCCCATCGCCTCCAGCAGTTCGCCGAACGAAGAAATCTTGTCGGGATCCAGCGGCTCAAGCGCCTCTAATCCGTCTTTTGCTCCATCACGAAACTCGCGTGCATACATAAGACAACCCTCTACAACGCTCCAGACCGTTCACTGATGTGGATTCGTTTATACACAACCCTGAATGGAGGCGTCAATGAATGTTGCAAGCGGATTCTCACAGCTTGACTGCTCGGAGAGAATGGCCTATCAGATAGAGAGATACCTAATCCTACAGAAAAGTCACTACCTTTAGATTCCTGATGGCTTCCTCACCCTCATCCACAAGCCTCAATGCAAACAGGAACGGGCCGATACGACAGAAACCATCGGGCGAGAGAACACGCTGTACTCACACTGCCGACAAGCCACCTCCTTGGTGCCAACATGCATGCCCGACACGTATGCATTCTCCGTGTCAGCCAGGTTCTAAAATAACGGCTTCCTCCCGCCGGCCTTGCTGATGGCGTGACTCAGGGCTTTTGAAAGGCTCTCTGCTGCTGCTGCGTCGCAGACCGGAAGAGAGAGCTCTCCTTTCTTTTCTCCCGGTTTGTCCTTCGGCGCACGATCCTCATACACAAGCTCTTCCAAATTCGTGACGACCAATCGACCGGTTTTGAGGTCATGCATGGGCTTCCCCGGCAACGAAAGCGTTGTCACCCATTCTGTAATACAGGCCGCACGCGTACAGCGCAGCCGAACCCCATAGAGGTTCGTCCCCTCTCCTTCTCGCTCAGGACTGACATTCGGAGACATGGCGCTCAAGTCGAACTCCTGAACTTTTTCAACCGGGGCTTGGAGATCAAGTGCTCCGCTCAATCGCATCCGCTCATTGAGCCGTGTGGTGAGTTGCAGACCGGAGGGAGGCCGAATCACTACGTCAACCTTCGCCGTTCGATCCATCTGCCAGGGTGCTCCGTCCTTCGGAGCCATCCGTTGCAACCCACTGCGCATAGTCGCGCAGGCCTCCCACGTACCTTTGATAAACACCATTGTTTCTTCCAACGAGGGCCCCTCTGGATCAGGGCCCTCGCTCGATCCAGCCCACACAGTCGATAGGCCGATCAGGAAAAAGAAACAACCAATAACGGCCCACCCCACTTGCCATTTCGCCATCATGTCATTTCCCCTTGAGACCACAGTGCGAACTGAACGGATTATAATCGATTTGCAATCGTTTCATCAGATACACACACCCGCAGTGTGAGAGACTCCGTGGCACCAACGGAAAAGAGAACACCTGGTGAGCAGTGGCATGCAGAAACTGCGATAGCAATACAAGAGATACTGGAGGGATTTACCCGCGGCCGCCAAGCTACAGATGCCACCCAATCTGTGATCGTCGCTGGCTCTTCATCGTTTCGTCTGAAACTCCACGTTGACGAGTTTGATTTCCGAGAGATCTGTGAGCCGGGGACACCACCGTGTGCCGGCACGCCACAAGGCCGAGTCAAGTTGATCATAGATCGTCCCTGGGTGCTCGTAGTGAATGCCGTAGGCATGTGTGGCCGCACTTCGACAGGGGAACACGAATGACTTCGTCAAGTCGTCGGACTCCACCTCAAATCGTGTCACGGTCAGGTCGAAGGTGAGCCTGATCTTGAACCAACAATGAGCATGGTGATCATCGACTTGCATCGAGTGCTGATAGCACTGCAACACATCACGGACCGTCCCCATGGTCAACGACGTGTTCCCCGAAAAGACCTCGGCTCGCTTGTCGAGCACCAAGGCCTTGGCAAGAGACAAGGCGTGTCCGACCTGAATCGGGTTCAGAAGATCGAACGCCGACTCGTAGATGACGATGTTGGGATGCACCTTGAATTCGTGCAGGGATCCACGCTTGGCCAGCTCGAGGTTCCAATAAAAGTCCACAGCCTGGGACTCGCGGAAGCGAAAGGTCAGGAGGTTCATAACTCACTCCCCATCACGAAGGGTCGCGATGTCCGAAACTTTCAGGAAGGAACCCGGTCTCGACTAATCAATCTCTCCCCGCTGCAACCTGTTCAACTCCTTTTACTGACGGAAGCGTGAATTTGGCTAGTCCTTACAGAGAGCAGGAACGAGTGGTGGTCCCAACGGGATTCGAACCCGTGTTTAAGCCTTGAGAGGACCGACCAAAGCGAAGAAAATCAACAAGATGATACTTCGGACACTTCCGATTAGCAATATGGATTTACAACGACTTACAGAATGCGTGTCCTATATAGGACAGCGATTAGGTCGCTACCGTTCCCAACAAGCCGAATGATTTCCGCATCCTGACCAATATCATCACGCAGTCCGTCATTATCCTAGCTCGAAAGCGCGGTCGGCATGGGAATGCGATCTGGTATGTACGTCAGTGGAGAAACCCGCCTTGCGCGAGAGCGTGAATTATCGGGCACCCTTTTGTAGACTCTCCCGCGTCGCATTGTCGAACAAGGGCGGCCAGTGCCTTGCGCATGTTTGTGAGTCCGGTCAGTTTCTGGTCGATGGCGTTTATCTTGTCTCGAGCGAGCGCGCGGGTCTTGCCACAGGCGCGGGCTTCCTCCAATTCCATGAGAAGGGCTACTTCATTTAAGGTAAACCCAAGAGCCTGCGCCCGTTTGATGAAGCGGATGTGCTTCACCATGTCCGCTGGATAGCGGCGGTATCCCATATAAGGCTTGTCCGGCTCCGCTAGAAGTCCCCGCCGCTGGTAATAGCGAATCGTCTCGACGTTGACTTCCGCCAGCTTCGCCACCTTTCCTATCGTTAATTCCTGAGCCATTGAAATTACCCCTTGCTTCCGTACCTTAGTACAGGGTTTAGGATGAATCAACAAAGCGGTTCTGGAGGAAAAGCTATGGATTTAGGAAATGGAAAGGGAACACTCATAGCGGGCGTGCTGACTGCGTTGGGTGCGTCGGTATGCTGTGTCGCGCCACTTGTCCTACTGGCACTTGGCATCAGCGGGGCATGGATTAGCAACTTAACCGCGCTGGAACCGTTGCGCCCGGTATTCATTGGGTTAACGCTGCTGTTCTTGGGACTATCCTTTCGCAAGGTCTATCTAACCCCTCTAGCTTGTGTCCCCGGCATGCCATGCGCCGACCCGCGTACAGTCAAACGCCAGCGCGGCATATTTTGGGTGGTTACGGTGCTGCTGCTCATCCTGCTGGCGGTGCCGTGGGTTGCGCCATTGCTTTCTTAAAAGGATATGCAGATGCGCAAAGTAAAACTGTTGTTGTGTGTTTCCATCTTTTTGAATAGTTGGGTTGCCGTGGCAATAGCCGCGCCTCCTGAAACGGTTACGCTTGCCGTGAAGAATATGACGTGCGAACTTTGTCCTGTCACCGTGAAGAAGGCACTCGAAAAGGTGCCGGGGGTGAGTACAGTGAGCATAGATTATGACAAGAAAACTGCAACTGTGACCTTCGATCCTGACAAGGCTAAGCCGGAAGTGATGACGAAAGCTACGACCGAGGCAGGTTACCCATCGGTGATCGGAAAGGAGTGATATGGCAGACGTACTGCTTCAATCGGTTCTGACGTGCCCACAGTGTCAGAACACTGTGGAACTAACGATGCCCACCGATGCCTGTTTGCAGGTTTACGAATGCTCGCAATGCAAAGCGGTGCTGCGGCGGAAAGATGGAGACTGCTGTGTGTTCTGTTCTTATGGCTCGGTAAAATGCCCACCTGTGCAGAGTCAAGAATGAATCATCATATAAACACGGTGAGGAGGTGTGCCACTTCCGAGTAGATTATGAACGTGGCATCCAGAGAATGATGGCCGCGCCGATGAGAGAAACCGTTGCTCCGATAATATCCCAGCGGTCGGGGCGGATGCCTTCCACTACCCACAGCCAACCGAGCGTGGTTACGATGTAAATCCCTCCATAGACCGCGTAGGCGCGCCCTGCATACTCTGCTGGACTCAGTGAGAGTAACCATGCGAACAACGCGAGGGAAAACATTCCCGGCAATAGCCAGAGGATGGGTTTGCCTTCCCGGTACCAAAACCAAAAGGCAAAACACCCGGCAATTTCAGCAACAGCCGCAGCGATATAGATCAGAAGCGTAACCATTCATTTCATTCCTTTTGGCGTGCCTGAGGGAGTCCATGCAAAACTCACCCATGAGACCAATATGTGTCAAGGTGCGGAAAAGGTGCGGTTGGGCGTGTGTAAAGAGATAGCTACGAACCTTCGGCAAGAAAGTGGCGAATCCGGCTGGCGATCTCATCGCGGGTTTTACGGAAGATGATTAATTTCTGCTCGTAACTTCCCGTCGCGTGCGCTGGGTCTTCAAAACTCCAATGCAGCTTGGTAGCTGCGCCGGGAAAAACCGGGCAGCTTTCCTGTGCATGGTCACAGACGGTAATCACATAGTGGAAGGGTTGATCTAAATAGGAATCAACCCGCTCTGATACATGCTTAGAAATATCCACGCCAGCCTCTTCCATCACCTTCACGGCATAAGGGTTGATGCCGACCGGATGCGTTCCGGCACTCACCACCTCAAAGCGGTCTCCGGCTAAGTGGCGCAACCAGCCTTCCGCCATTTGGCTGCGGCAGGAATTACCTGTACAGAGAAACAGAACCTTCTGTTTCATGCTGCCGCCTCCGCTGGAAACCAATCCCGTGTCCGGTTGCAGGCCGCGCATACTGACAACATCACCGGAACTTCAACTAAAACTCCGACCACAGTGACGAGGGTGGCACCGGATTCCGCACCGAAAAGCGCGATCGCAGTTGCGACCGCGAGTTCAAAGAAGTTGCTGGCTCCAATCAGAGCACCGGGGGCGGCGACGGCGTAAGGCACTTTCAGCCATTTCATGAGTCCATAGGTCAGCGAGGCATTGAAATACACCTGCAAGAGCAACGGCACGGCAATCAACGCCACATGCAACGCCTTGCCACTGATGTTCTCGGCCTGAAACGCAAAGATAAGAACCAATGTAGCCAGCAACGCAATAATGGTGACAGGGGCAAAGCGCGGGAGAAGGGTATTTTCAAACCACTCCTTGCTGTGGTTGCGGATAAACCACTGCCGGAGCAGTACCCCAATGGTTAACGGAATCACGATAAAGGCCAGCACCGAATACAGCAGCACTTCATAGGGTACGTGCAGCGATGACGCCCCACTCACCAGAAACACGACCAGCGGCGCAAACAGTACCAGCATGATGAGGTCATTCACCGACACCTGCACCAGCGTATAAGCCGGATCGCCGTCGGTGAGATAGCTCCACACAAACACCATCGCCGTACAGGGTGCCGCCGCAAGGATAATCGCCCCGGCAATATATTGGTCGGCATCGGCTTGGGTCATCCACGCGGAAAACACAAAGCGGAAGAACAACCACGCAAGGAAGGCCATAGAAAACGGTTTGACAATCCAGTTCACAAACAGTGTCACCAGCAACCCGCGAGGCCGTTTGCCGACATTACGCACGGCGGCAAAATCCACCTTCATCATCATCGGGATAATCATCAACCAGATAAGCACGGCGATAGGAAAATTGACGTGGCTGCCCTCACCGAACTCCATGCTTCTAAGAAGCTGCACGGCAGCCGGAGCCGATTGCCCGAGGATAATTCCGGCCACCATGCACAGCCCCACCCAAACCGTCAGGTAGCGTTCAAACAGGTTCAGTCGTTTTGGAATAATTGGCGCAAGAGCAGCATCCATTGAATAAATCTCCCTCATCAACCACAACACCCGGCAGTTGCTTCCGAAGGCTCGCAGCAATTAGGCGTTCCCTTTGTTTCCGGGGTGCAACAAGCACTTTCGCTCATCACCGGATTCTTCCCGTAAATTTCGGCATCTTCCATCGTCCGGTAGGTTTCCCATGCCACACCCGCCGGGTCTTGCACCCATGTTTTGTCGGACTTGGCATAGCAGCAGACGGTTTCGCCTTCATCAAAGGCGGGGAGTGCTGCGCTTTTTATCCGTCCGCGAAGTTCATCCAGCTCGCTATTGTCATCAACCTGAATGCCAAGATGGTCAACGCCCTTCTTGCTGGGGAGGGTCGAAACCGCAAAATTCACGCGCGGGTCATCAAGCAACCATTTCGCATAGTCCGCTTTGGTCTTCACTGGCTGTGCGCCAAACAGGGCACTGTAAAAGGGAATAGCTTGCTCGATACTTTCCACACCGATATGAACGTGTAAGCGTTTCATGATGTTTTCTCCTTTCCTTTAGGCGGACAACAACTTGGCATTTCAATTACAGAACAGCCGCGCTTTTTATCCTCGCGGATGCTGGCAAACTCCATGCGGCAACAATCCTTGACCATGTAGCGGATGAGGTCGGTGAAGAACTCGAAATTTGCCGTGTAGATAATCGAGCGGCTTTCACGGCGCGATTTAACAAGTCCCGCATGGCTCATCTGCGCTAAATGGAAAGACAGGGTGTTATGCGGGATACCCAGCGTTTCGCTCAGCGTTCCGGCTGGTGTCCCTTCCTGTCCGTATTCCACCAGCAGGCGGAACACCCGCAAGCGGGTTTCCTGTGAAAGTGCGTCAAAGGCGGTGACTGCTTCATTGATTTCCATATGTCCAGAATAATGGACTAGTAGAGGATTGTCAAGTGACCTTCTAGTAAAATACATTCCTCAACTGCGCAGCCTCTTAGGATACTCTGGGGGTCATTCTCTACTTCGGTAAGGTGACAGGTGCAGATTATTCATCGTTCGCGATCGTTCCCTCGGTCCCTTTCCGTCTTCAGAGTGAGGGTTCGTCCTCCCAGATAGCGCACCAAATCCGCCGCCAGCTGGCGGTCCTCTCCTCGATCAGATCGTGCAAGCGTCCTCAGGACCTGCTCGTAATGGTGCATCACCTCGCGCTGTTTCCTTGGCATGTGGGTCACTCGTTTCTGGCGATCGAGCTGCTTTGTGTGCATCGTGCGATCACGGAGATGTTGGATTTTCCACCGTTCGTGGGCAGTGCGGTGAATTCGGCTCGTGGTCGTGGCCTCAATGCCATGCTCCCGTAAGGCTTCCGCAAACCCCTCGCGCCAGCGTTGCAGATCGGCCTTCCTCGGATTCAAGCGAATCCCATCAAGCCCTGCCGCTTTCACCGTCAGATGCACATGTGGATGTGGAGAGGGGTTCGGATCCGGATCGGTCTCGAACGTGTGGAGGACCATCGCGTACTGAAACCCTGAAAACTCCCGTTTGGCAAAGTCACGCGCCGCCCGTTGGACCGACAGCGGATCAGTGCGTGTCGGCATGGAGAGGACGAGATGAAAGGCATCGCGCATAGTGGAATCTGTCGCGATCGGCATCCCACCGTCGCGCCATTCAGCTTTCAGATCGGACACGGCCTCCTTCCCGAGAATGACCTGACCGTCTTGATCCTCGATCTCGAGATGGCCATCTCGCGAAATGTACGTGAGGTTGTTCGAGATGCCCTTCATCCCTTTCGGCGCCCTGACGAGTTTCACCACGACTTGAGGCGCGCGGCGGACCATGGCCTGGAGCTTTTGCCGCACATAGGTTGCCCGAGCCTGCGGCGTGCTGAGCCGTCCGCCAGTACTCACAAACTTGACAGAACTCAGACGAACACTCCTGCTGGACCGCGGCCGTGGGAGGGTCTCTGTTGAGACATTAAAGAGCCGACTCCCCCACTCATCCAACTTCTGGTCGATCTGGTTGCCTGTCGAACTCATTGGATGTGCCATCGCTCCACAGTCCCGCGTAAGACATCGGACACTTTGTTCGTATGGGCCTGGATGACGCGAGAGAGTTCGGTGATGACCTCGACCCGAAAGGCTGCCCGATTCTGAGGAGCGGTATTCAAGACTTTCGCAATCTGGTTCAAGTTCCTGCCCAAGGCCAGCAGTTGCTGATTCGACCGGGCCAAGGTCTCCAATTCCGGCTGTCCGACCTGCGGCTGCCCGGTCAACTTGGTGCGCACCATCGCCACCAGCCATTTCGTCGGCACGTAGCCTTCGTGACCGGCCATCTTCTTCAGGGCGGCGAGCTCCGAGGTCGTGAGGTTCAGTTCGATGCGAGCGGTCGCTCGTTCTGGCTTGGGCGTGAAGCGCAGCCGAGGCGTAGGAGCCCGCGTGGCTCGCTGGTCCATGGCCTGCCGAAGGGCGTTCCGCAAGGCATGGCTCGGGGTGACACCCTGCTGCTGACACCAAGCCTGCCAGGGCGCTTTCAGTTCACCCAGATCCACCGTGACCGTGGTCGTCCGTTTGGCCGTCTGCTTCATCAGCTCACCTGCGCCAACCTCAGTTGAAACAACAGCCTGCCCCCCCTCACCGACCGGTGTCGGATTCGGGTCATCGGAGGGTCAAAGAACATGCGCACAAGAATACGATAAACCCATAATGTAAGACAACTACGGGCAAGAGCCATATCCTGCAAACTCTTAAAATAAGGATAAGAAGAGAGGGAAGAAGAAACAGATCTCGGCCCCCCAACCTCTTAAAATCCGTCAAATATGTACAAAACCGAGCACTCACGGGATCCTCAAAGAACTGACTCGGCGGGTCCCGCGCGCAACGGACGAAGAATTGATCTTTGGGACGGAGACGTGTAGGCTGATCTTTAGTTGGAGCGACGCAGATGACAACGGCGTATGAACAGACGATCCTTCAAAAACTTCGACATCTTCCTCCCGAACGGTTAGCCGAGGTGGAGGACTTCGTGGATTTTCTTGCCCACCGTCAGGCCGAAGAGCGCGCTCTGACTCAGGCCGCCGGCCACCTCGCCACCGCCGCCTTGGCGCGGGTCTGGGACAACCCCGCTGACGCCGACTATGACCGGTTATGACTTCGGGGATGTGGTCTTAGTCCCCTTCCCCTTCACGGATCAGTCCGCCGTCAAACGCCGTCCCGCCGTCGTGGTCAGCAGTCCGGCCTACCACCAGGCCCGTCCTGATCTCCTGATCATGGCGGTCACCAGTCGGCAATCTTCTCCCCTCTCTGTAGGTGAAGTGCAGATACAAGATTGGCAGGGAGCGGGATTGCTCAAACCGTCTGTGCTCAAACCCATCCTCACCACCATCGACCCAGCCCTTGTCCTCAAGAAACTGGGCCGACTTACCACGACGGATCAAAGTGCGCTTCGCCAAGCCCTTCGGACCATGCTCGGGTAAGTCGTCCAGTTCCACGCTTTGGTAACAACCGGCGCTTCCGTACACGATCAGGTGAACACTCCATCAATCCTTTTCTTTCTGCTCCTCAATCCTCACTGAAGAGCCGAACCGATCATGAACGGCCACAGGCACCGGACTCACACACCAGCCTCTTCTCAACATCGTGTTGCGCCCCTCACCCAAGCGGGGGCGCAACAGACGTTCTGAATCTGTGGCTACGCACGACTGCATCCGTGACACCGTCTCGGTGGCGCGGTTGCCACGGGCGTGCCACACCCCCTGTTGGGCGACAACTATTGTCGCCGCACCGTCGTGTCGCGTTGCGCGACACGACGGTGCTGGACTCCACCTGGCACGGCGTCTCCAGACGCGGTGCCTCAGTTGTGTGGCTACCGAAGCCCCTCGCAGAGCGCAGGCTAGCGACGACTCAGAATAACCTCGTCCGAGACTCCGACTTCCTGCAGGGCCCAGGTGAGTACCGCGGGGACTCGGGCACATCTGACCCAACGTTTCCTTCTTTTCTGTGGCCCCCTACCTTTTCGGTATGGTCAAAAATTGTGAACCCTCTCATAAGTGCCACCGTGCCACGGGCACGTGCGTTCTGCATCTCTTGTCTAAGGCACATGGTATGACGGTACAGAAGTGCTCTCGTAAATTGCCTGGCATTGCGAAACTTCTCGGATAGAGAAGAGGGTCATGGTGGCCGTTGACCAAAGATTGGAATTCGGGTTTTTCGAGTACAAGAGCGCGTGAATGAGACCGTTAAATCTTCAAGAAGCCGCGCAGTTTCTTCGGATGTCGAGGTCTTCTCTGTACCAACGGAAGGATATTCCCCGTTATCGGCGTCCTGGCTCGCGGGCGCTGTTGTTCGATCAGGATGAGCTTGAGATGTGGCTTAAAACTGGGCGTGTTGAATTTGAATCCGTAGCGGCACCTGCGGTTTCCCCGAGTCAGTCGGCCTTACACTCGAACACTGGCCCTATCAGTGTTCCTAATATCTCTGCGAGTGACGCTCTGGACATTCAAAACGCGGGTGTCTACCATCGCAACCCACTCTATCGCTGAGAGACACATGGCGTATGTAATCACCAAGAGACCGACGAAGAAGGGCTTAGCCTTCGATCTGTACTTCCGATGGAAGGGCCTTCGCTACCGTCCCTTGCTCGGCTACAACCTCACCAAAGAGCAGGCCGAGGAAGCGGCAGTCGCTATGGTGGCCAAAATCCAGCAAGGCGAGTCGCGTCCGACAACTGTACCACCTGTGGCACCTACACTCAGAGAATTTCTGCCCCTGTATTGGCAGACCATGCATGTGAAGAAGCGGTTTGACCTGGCCAGGCCGGAATCTATCATCGAGACTCACTTACTCCCTCGCTTCGCCCAACGTCCGCTGGACTCCCTCACGGCTGAGGACGGCCTAGCCTACATCACCGCTCGTCTTGCTGCGAAGGCCGCGCCTTGGACAATCAGGCGAGAGTGGAATGTGTTGATGCGGATTCTGAACCTCGCCGTCGACTTCGACAAGCTGGATAAGAACCGGCTTAAACGAGTCGAACTGCCCGATGTCACGACTCGCGAGCGTGTCGCTACGACCGAGGAACTGAAGGCAATCCAGATTAAGACAGAGGAACGCCGGGCGAAGGTGACCCAGTCGAATCAATATGACCCGGCTGAACTCTGGCGGATTGTGACGGTCGCGCTCAACACTGGACTCCGAGAAGCCAAAATCCTAGAGATCGATCGAACCTGGATGCGCAAGCGGGATGACGGGTGGTGGTTGATCCTTCCGCCAGCAAGAAGCAAACTGAAGCAGACACCCCGCGAAATTCCCCTCAATCCTGCCGCCTACGCGGCCCTACACGGGACGATCCCTCATGTGGACGGGAGAATCTTCAGACGATGGACTCCGGCCGCGTTCAGCATCTTCTGGAAGCGTTTGGCAAAGGAAGCGAAGGTGGTTGACCTCCACTTCCATGATCTCCGTCATACCTTCGCAACGTGGCTTCAGAATCTCGGCGTTCCGCTTGAAGTGCGGGCGGCATTGCTGGGGCATCGACTGCGGGGAATGGGACAGGATCAGCTCGGAGGTGAATCCATGACCGCAGCCTATTCGCATGGCGGATATGGCTGGAATCAGCAGCTCCGGGCCGCCGTTTCCCTGCTTCACAACGCCCTTTTGTCCTATGGATTGTCCTATGGAAGTCCGATTGAAGCATTGACAGAACGGGTGAAGGTCGCTAACTCTTTGGAACGGCGAGAGAAAGGGTGGTGGTCCCAACGGGATTCGAACCCGTGTTTAAGCCTTGAGAGGGCTCCGTCCTAGGCCAGGCTAGACGATGGGACCAGCCGAACCAGTCTGAAAGCTGGACGGTAGCACAAGCGGTTTTCCCTTTGCAACGAATCGCCGCTCCATCTGAAGGGAGCCCTTTTGGATCTCCTCTCTGGGCCTTTTGCATGGGGCCATAATACCTTGCATTTCCACGCCGGACAAACTTGACAGAACAAGGCAGAAAGCCTAGCCTTCTGAGCGTTTTCACGATGTTCACTATGCTCTATACCTGCTTCACACGACCCGAGGTCGTTGCGGTTCGAGGCTACTAAATGGGTGAGTCGGTGCCGTTTCACGGGACCGATCCCTTCTCCCGTTCACCGGCGATGGGGGTGTTGTCCAAGCCACGACTTGAACTTCGAATCGGATCGAATATTTTCCGAAACACCAATGGCGTTGTCACGATTCACGGGAAAGAGCAGCTCGTAGTCGAACTCAAGCCGGAGCTCGGTCAACTCCTCATCACCCTCGACCTCTACAACGAACAGGGTGTTCGCACCGCGCATCTACGCCGGAATGTTCTGACATTGAATGACCACAGACAATTTGCCGTGGAGACGTCTCACGGTCGAACCTTGCCGGCAATTCAGTTGTCGGATCTGCGGTCCGGGGAGCTGGCACTTGAGGTTCACATGATGTCCGTGCACAGAGTCGACCTCGTCTACGGAAAACTATTCTCGCACAAGGGCATGCCGGTGGAAATCACGCCGCACTATTGTCGAATCGGCTCCCATACGACACTCTTTGGAGAGATCCTGGACATGCGCGGCGGCCCCGCCATCCTCGGCTGATTCAACTGATCGTTCGCGCACCCTCACTTACTCGGATGCGCGCTTCCCATCCCTTTGTTTCTTGAGAATTCCATACCGACCATGTATTGTCCCGAGCGATGAGAAACTGCTTTCCCTCAGCATCCCTATCTAAAAGAGCGACATGATCGATATCCCCAAGCCGTCCGTGCAAGCGTTTCTCGTCTGCGACCAGGTCATTGAGGATAGCCTCACCAAAAAGAAGAGCCTGATCGGGATTTTCACGCATCTTCAGACGGCTTCATTCCCTTTTCACCATCAGCATATGGGGCTCTACTTCTGCCTCACCGACGCCCAAGGCCTCTATCATTTTGATATCGACTTGATCTATCTCAACGTGGAACAACTAGTCTGTCGAGCGACTCTTCCCAATATCGAAATCCGTGACCGTCTCCAAATCTCCGATTTCGGCATCAATATCCCGCTTCTCATCCTTCCGGCGCCGGGCCGCTATGAATTTCGCCTCCTGATGGAAGGCAAGCTGATTGCCCAGAAGGATTTCAACGTCATGGCGATACCGGATCCTACCGCGACCGAACCTGCCGTCTAGTCGTTCCCCCATTCCTCTCATCGCCCTGTCTGTGATAGAACTCCTCCCTGAACACGGTCTTCACACGGCCAGGGCTGACAGGACTGATCCGACACCATGACCACACCAGAGTCTTCATCTTCCTCGAATTTCATTCGTGATCTCATCGTCGCTGACCGTGCGGCAAAGAAACATGGAGGCCGGCTCGTCACCAGATTTCCTCCCGAGCCTAATGGCTACCTTCATATCGGTCATGCTAAATCCATGGCCCTTAATTTTGGGGTGGCGAACGAGATGTCCGGTGGGGTCTGCCATCTCCGATTCGACGATACGAATCCCACGACCGAGGATCTCGAATATGTTCAAGCGATCCAAGACGATGTCCGATGGTTGGGGTTCGATTGGCACGGTAAGATGTTTTATGCCTCGGACTATTTCGAGCAACTCTACGCCTTTGCGGTGGTCCTGATCCGAAAAGGGAAGGCCTACGTCGACAGCCTGACGCCTGATCAAATTCGAGAATACCGCGGGACGCTCACCGAACCAGGCCGTGAGAGTCCTCACCGAACCCGATCTGTCGACGAGAATCTGACTCTGTTTGCACGCATGCGAGCCGGAGAATTTCCTGACGGAGCCCAGGTCTTGCGCGCCAAGATCGATATGGGATCCCCTAATATCAACCTCCGCGATCCGATCCTCTACCGAATTCGCCATGCGATCCATTATCGAACCGGCTCCACCTGGTGCATCTACCCCTCATATGATTTTGCCCATCCGTTGTCCGATGCGATCGAAGGCATCACGCACTCCATCTGCACCCTGGAGTTTGAAGATCACCGCCCGCTGTACGATTGGGTAGTGGCTGAAGCCGATGCACCCCATCGCCCACAGCAGATCGAATTCGCCAGGCTGAGTCTCACCTCGACCATCATGAGCAAGCGCAAGCTACTCGAACTGGTCGACAAAAAACTGGTCGCCGGGTGGGACGACCCACGCCTTCCCACCTTGAAAGGCCTCCGTCGCCGAGGCGTGACGCCGGAAGCGATTCGAGCCTTTTGCGAGCATATCGGCGTCGCCAAGCGTGATGCGATCGTCGAGATGCAGCTGTTTGAACACTTCATCCGGGAGGACCTCAACAAACGGTCACTGCGCGTGATGGCGGTCCTCCGACCGCTGAAGGTGGTGCTCGAGAACTACCCAGACAATGTCGTTGAAGAGCTCGAGGCCGTGAACAATCCTGAAGACGCAGCTGCGGGAACAAGGAAGGTGCCCTTCTCAAAAGTCCTGTACATCGAGCAGGATGATTTCAAGGAGGACCCACCAAAACAGTTCTATCGCCTTGCCCCAGGTCGAGAGGTCAGACTGCGCTATGGGTATATTATCAAATGTATCGGTGTGACGAAGGATCCGCAGACTGGCGCAATCACCGAGCTTCATTGCACGTACGACCCTGAGACCAGGAGCGGATCGGCACAGGAGCAGCGCAAGGTGAAAGCTACTCTTCACTGGGTATCGGCAGCACATGCCGTTCAGGCGACCATCCGCTTCTATCAACCCCTCTTGCTCACCGACCAGGCCAAACCTCCGTCCGATCAGGACTGGACACACTCCCTGAACCCACAGTCTCTTGAACTACTGACCGACTGCTGGGTTGAGCCAGGCCTTCGCTCCGCCGCACCTGGTTCTCGATTCCAGTTCGAGCGGCAGGGGTACTTCTGTGTCGATTCCGGCTCATCACCCGACAGGCTCCTCTTCAATCGAACCGTGCCCCTCAAGGATGCATGGGCCAAGGTTGTGAAAACTCAGCCCACACCCACGTGACACGCCTTTGGGGTTGACGACCAACGAATGTCTTTGCGGGTTTTCGCGCAATTCGTGCCATCGCGCACGATCCAGTCTATACTCTCGTTGATGAGCCGATCGTTAAGCCTGTGGCGCCGGCCTTGAGGCGCCATCGACCGTCGCCATGATCGAATGTCGAGAACATCCTCGCATCCCCATTGAGCTCCAAATCTTTTTTTCTATGGCCGATCAGACGGATCTCCGCCAAGGGACCACGTTCGACATTTCGGCCGGCGGCTGTGCCGTGACCAGCGCCATATCGATGGCACCTGGAACCGGGGTCAAGCTATTGATCCAGGCTACGGAATTGGCTGTCCCGATTACCGTCCACTCTGCCGCAGTTCGATGGACGAACCATGGAGAGTTCGGTGTCGAGTTCCTGCGCCTCACCGACCTGGATCGAAACCGATTGCAGCGGTTACTCCATGCCTCCACCCGGTCCTCACTACGCCACTGACGCGTTCAGCAAAGACTCTTTTCTTTGTCCGCTATCGCCGTTACACTCCATCCATGATCTGTCCCCTGTGTCGACAAGCCATAACGTGGGAAGGAAATCCCTGGCGTCCCTTCTGCTCGGAACGTTGCCAGGTTACCGACCTGGGCACATGGGCTATGGAACAATACCGCATTCCAGGACCGTCCTTGACCACGGAACGGACCATGCTGGAACCGTCCGACCGTCAAGATCGTACAAACAACGACTAGCCGAACGTGAGAACTCCTGGATTTCTCTCACTTCGAGGAATCGACCAATGACGTCACCCCGACCTTGGGAAAATCCTCACCTTTTGCGGTTGGCAGAATCATCGTGAACTTGCTAAGGTCTGATGACCATTTCTTCCGCCCAAAGGAGAACCGTCATGCTCCCGACCAAAGGCTATGCCGCGCTGGCCGCGAAGGAACCACTCCAGCCGCTTTTGTTTGAACGGCGCGATGTCGGTCCACACGATGTGCTGATTGCAATCTCGCATTGCGGTATTTGCCATTCCGATATCCACCAAGCCCGTAACGAATGGGGCATCTCGCTCTTCCCGATGGTGCCAGGCCATGAGATCGTTGGAACCATCACACAAGTCGGTACGGCGGTGCATACGTTTAAAGCCGGCGATCGAGCCGGTGTCGGGTGTTTCGTGGATTCCTGCCGAACCTGCACGGCCTGCCGAGAAGGGCTCGAACAATACTGCGACGGGGGTGCCCTCTGGACCTATAGCGGGCAAGACAAGACCGGCCGGATCACCCAAGGCGGTTACTCAGCACAGATCGTCGTGGATGAGCGGTACGTCCTCCGGATCCCATCAACGCTTTCGTTGGCCGGAGCCGCTCCATTGCTCTGTGCAGGCATTACGACCTACTCTCCCTTGCGGCAATGGGGTGTCGGCCGCTATCACAAACTGGCCGTTGTCGGGCTTGGCGGGCTTGGACATATGGCGGTGAAAATCGCCAAAGCCATGGGAACGGAGGTGACGGTCTTGAGTACCTCGGAGAACAAACGGCAGGATGCGAAGCGGCTCGGAGCGGCAAATTTCGCGGTGACCTCAGACCCTCAGACGTTTACGAAACTCCAAGGGTATTTTCACTACGTCCTCGACACGGTTTCCGCCCCGCACGATTACAACGCCTACCTCAACCTCCTCAAGACCGACGGGACCATGATCCTCGTCGGGGCACCGGAAACCCCGACCCCGGTCGAGGCATTTTCGCTGATTTTCAAACGACGGCGCCTGGCCGGCTCTCTGATCGGCGGCATCAAAGAAACCCAGCGCATGCTCGACTTCTGTGCCCAACACCAGGTCGAGTCCGACGTGGAAGTGATTCCCATCCAACAGGTGAATGAAGCCTACGAACGAATCCTCCGCGGCGATGTGAAGTTTCGATTCGTCATCGACATGGCGTCACTGCAATAACAAGCGACCTATGAATTTCTTGAGTGTGTGGGAAATGGCTGGGGGACTAGGAATCGAACCTAGGTAGCCGGCTCCAAAGGCCGGCGTCCTACCGCTAGACGATCCCCCAGCGCGGTACGGAAGTAGTGCGTAGGAATGGGTCAAGAAAGAAATTTTTGGCTGGGGGACTAGGAATCGAACCTAGGTAGTCAGATCCAGAGACTGACGTCCTACCGCTAGACGATCCCCCAACCGGGATTCACAGTAATATATCGATCACATTTCCGTCAAGATCGACGCGGGTTTGAGAAGAGAAAACCTTTACCCTTTCGAGGCACGCTCAATCCCGTTTCGCAGACGCAACAAGGTTTGGTCCCGTCCCAGCACTTCCATCACCTCGAAGAGGCCCGGGCTCGCCGTTCGCCCCGTCAAGGCCACGCGAACCGGCTGGGCCAATACCCCCATCTTGATTCCCTCTTCTTCGACCAGCTTCTTGAAGCTTTCTTCCCAGGTTTGTTTGGAAAAGCTGGGGAATGCTTCAAAGCGCGTGATCAGTTTCTGCAGCAACGGAGCCGTTGCCGGCGTAAGAAACTTCTTGGCCGCCTCTTCCTCGAATGGAGCGACTGGTCCGAAATAGGGTTTCACCCACTCCACCATGTCGACCAACGTCTTCGCCCGTTCTTTGACCAAGACCACCAACTGTGTGAGCCATTCACCCGAGACAGCCTCAACCTCCTGCTTCAACCCAGCCTGGTCCAACAACGGGACAAGCGCCTTGGCAACATTGTTCGGTGGACTCGTCTTGATGTATTCGGCGTTGACCCAAAGTAACTTATCTGGATTGAACACAGCAGCTGACTTCTGAACGTGATCCCAGGAGAACTTTTCGATGAGTTCCTGCCGAGTAAAGAGTTCTTGATCCCCATGTGCCCAGCCAAGTCGAACGAGATAGTTAACCATGGCATCAGGCAGATACCCCATGTCTTTATAAGCCATGATCGACGTCGCCCCATGGCGTTTTGAGAGCCTCGTCTTGTCCGAGCCCAAAATCATCGGGAGATGACCAAAGCGCGGAACGGCAAACCCCAACGCTTCGAAAATCGGAATCTGTCGCGGCGTGTTGGTCAGATGGTCATCTCCCCGCACCACGTGCGTGATTCGCATTAATGCATCGTCGACGACGACCGAAAAATTATAGGTCGGATAGCCGTTGGACCGCAGAATGATGAGGTCGTCGGCGGCACTATTGTCGAAGGTGATCTTACCCTTGATGAGGTCCTCGACCACGATCTGTCCCTCCCGCGGCGCCTTGAAGCGGAGCGCGGCATCGGCAGGAGGATTGACAATCTCCAACTGGCGACAGCGACCATCGTAGCGAGGCGATAAACCTTTTGCCTCGGCCTCCTTTCGCCGAGCCTCCAGCTCCTCCGCCTTACAGACACACCAGTACGCATGGCCCGTCTCAAGTAACTTCATGGCATGACCGCGATACAGATCCATCCGCTCCGTTTGGCGGAATGGTCCTTCATCCCAATCGAGCCCAACCCATTTCATCCCCTCAATGATGGCCTCAATTGACTCGTTGGTTGACCGACTTTGGTCGGTATCCTCAATCCGAAGAATGAATGTCCCTTGTTGTTGGCGCGCAAACAGCCAATTAAACAGGGCCGTGCGCACTCCACCGATATGCAGAAAACCCGTCGGGCTGGGAGCAAACCGGACACGAACCTCGCTCATGACAACATTATCCCTTCTTCACGCATACGAAACCGCCCATCTATACCACGCTGAGAAAATCCTTGTACACCGCCGAAGTGCTTCCATCTCTCCATGTCTTCTGCTATGAGAATGTCGAAGGAGGTGGGGATGGCAGAACAGAGGCAACCTGCCACAGTGCTGTCCGCGACAGATCTCACACCTCACGTACGCCAGCTGGTGCTCAAGCCCAAGACTGCCAAAATCGCATTCCAACCTGGGCAATGGGTGTCCCTTCACCTCCCCGTAGGGACCAGACCGCCACTCAATCGAGCCTACTCCATGGCCGATCCTTCCTCGCCCTATGGAGAATTGACGCTGGTATTCGATCTTGTTCCCGATGGACTAGGCTCTCGTTATCTGTATCAGCTGAAATCGGGCGATGAAATTACCTTGTCCGGGCCCTATGGACGGTTCACTCTTCCTCAGACTCTCGATCGAGAACTCATACTGATTGGACGCTACACAGGCCTTGTTCCGATACGATGCCTATTGAAGCAGATGTTCTATAAAAAAACTCATACTCCGATCCTCTTAATCGCCGTGGCACCCAGCGAGGAAGAGGTTCTGTTCCATCAAGAATGGCTCACGATGGCCGTACAGCAACCATCCTTCCGGTATCTTCCGATTGTGGCCGAACAGAGCGAACCCCAAGCCGTGGAGAAAACCTTGGCGATGCTGAGACCGTTGCTCACTGGTCAACCTAAAGTAATCCCCATGCTTTGTGGAACCAAAGCTTTTGTTCGTCCTCTACGGATCTATTTCATGGATCAAGGGTACGATCGAAAGGAAGTGAAGATAGAGACATATGACTGATATGGGTTCTGCACAAATCGCTATTCACCGGAGCCCTCTCCCTCGACGAAGCAACATGACGATTCACGTTACAACTCACAGACCAATTCAGTGGCCCTCTCGCACAAGATTTTTATTCACGGCTGGAATTTCCACCACGATATCTTTGGTTCCGTTCGGGACACATTGACAACCCAGACGAGACTGGAGTGTCGTCATGGGAGCTTCATCCAATTGATCATATTCGTCATCGGTGCCTTCGTTACAGCTTTCCACACCCTGTTTCACAATGACGTGACAGGTTGAACAGGCGCAGACCCCACCACAGACATGCTCCAGATCCACTCCATGGCCCATGGCGATATCCAAAATGCTCCCTGGCAACCCCGTGACACCGTAAGGAATCTTGTCCGGATCGACGGCAACCGTGGTCGAGGTTCCGCTTGGTTGGATAAATGTGACGGAATAGGAAACCTTAGGAAGCTCGTAATCGGCTTTCTCAATGTACGGGTTCGTCCCACCCATATGCCTGTTCCTTTCTGAGACGGATTAGATTCTTGTCACGTATTGACACAATTCAAATCCGCATGTTATTTTTAGTACGACCATATTGATCGGAGATCATTATAGTCTCCGATCTGACTGATCGGCAATAGTCATGTTGAAGATTTCAAAAAAAGCTGATTACGCTCTGATGGCACTCCAGCATATTGCCTCTGTCCAGTTCGGCGATGTCACGCCTGGCCGCGTGGTGAACACGAAAGAGATCGCCGAGGAATATAGCATTCCGCTGGAGTTGTTAGCGAAGGTCCTCCAGGTGCTCTCCAAGAACGGCTTGATCGAGAGCCATAATGGTCCGAAGGGCGGCTATCTCTTGGCACGAAGTGCCAGACAGATCACCATCGCGCAGATCCTTGAAAGCATCGAAGGTCCGCTGGCCATCACCGACTGCTCACACGAAAAAGATGGCGACTTCTGTATGCAGCGTGAATACTGCAACATCCGCACGCCACTGTTGAAAATTCAAGACAGTATCTACCAGCTACTGAACAATATGACGTTGGGAGACATGTTGTTGGGGGGAACGCCTCTGATTACCATTCAGTCCCCTTCGGCACAAGGAGTTGAACGATGAAGCTTCCTATTTTCCTCGATAATCATTCCACCACCCCCATGGATCCGCGTGTGCTGGAGGCGATGCTGCCCTACTTCGTCGAAAAGTTTGGCAACGCGGCCAGCCGCAACCATGCCTTTGGCTGGGCGGCTGAAGAAGCCGTGGAAGAGGCTCGGAAACGGATCGCGAAGCTGATCAAGGCTGATGCAAAAGAAATCGTCTTTACCAGTGGCGCCACGGAGTCGGACAACCTCGCTCTGAAGGGCGTCCTGGAGATGTACAAGGAAAAGGGCACCCACATCATCACCTCGTCCACGGAACATCGGGCCGTGCTCGATACCGCAAAGTCGCTGGAAGCCAAAGGCTTGGCGACAGTAACCTATCTGCCGGTCGATAAATACGGCATGGTGAATCCGCAAGATGTGCAGAACGCCATCACAGACAAAACCATCCTGATTTCGGTCATGCTGGCCAACAACGAGATCGGCACGATTAATCCCATCGCGGAGATCGGCAAGATCGCCAAAGCAAAAGGCATCTTGTTCCATTGCGATGCCACGCAAGGCGTCGGAAAAATTCCCGTTGATGTCCAGGCCATGGGGATCGACCTCATGTCCTTCTCAGCCCATAAAATATATGGTCCGAAGGGGATCGGGGCTCTCTACGTGAGGAAACGAAACCCGCGTGTGCGGATCGCCCCCCAGATGGACGGTGGCGGGCATGAACGCGGCATGAGGTCCGGCACGTTGCCCGTTCCGTTGATCGTCGGGTTCGGGAAGGCGTGCGAACTCTGCGAACAGGAAATGACAGCGGAAACGGCTCGGCTGACCAAGATGCGTGACCGCCTGCAAACCGAGATCATGGCGGCCCTGGAGGAAAGCTATCTCAACGGCCACCCGACAAACCGACTGCCCGGCAATCTCAACATTTCCTTCGCGTACGTCGAAGGTGAGTCGTTACTCATGGGCATGAAAGACATCGCGCTCTCATCCGGATCAGCCTGCACCTCGGCCACGCTGGAGCCTTCATACGTCTTGCGTGCGCTCGGTGTGGGAACAGAGCTTGCCCATTCGTCGATCCGTTTCGGCTTGGGCCGTTTCAATACCGATGACGAGATTGACTATACGATCAAGAAGGTTATTGAGATCGTCACGAAGTTGCGGGAAATGTCCCCGCTCTATGAGATGGCCAAGGAAGGCGTCGATCTGAAATCCGTTCAGTGGGCCGCGCACTAACCTGAAACAAGACTTGCTTATTTCGGAGGATACCATGGCATACAGCGATAAAGTCGTCGATCACTTCAACAACCCTCGTAATATGGGGTCCTTTAAAAAGGACGAAGACGGCATAGGCACCGGCATGGTGGGAGCACCGGAGTGTGGCGACGTGATGAAGCTCCAGATCAAGGTGCAGAACGATACGATCGTCGATGCCAAGTTCAAGACGTTCGGCTGCGGATCGGCAATTGCCAGCTCCAGTCTGGCCACCGAATGGTTGAAGGGCAAAACGATTGAAGAAGCCCAACAGATCAAGAATACGGACATCGTCCAGGAGCTCAATCTGCCGCCGGTCAAGATTCACTGTTCGGTTCTCGCGGAAGATGCGATCAAAGCCGCATTAGCCGATTATCAGAAGAAAGCCGACGGAGAAGCATCCGGCACTAAGTAACAGCGCTATCTACGAAGGGAGTGCCCCCATGGACACCACGAATGTCGAAACACAAGCTCCGGTCATCACACTCACTGATGCTGCCGTGAAAGAGGTCAAACGATTGATCAACGTACAAGGGATCGAGGAAGGCGGCCTTCGTCTCGGCGTGAAAGGCGGCGGCTGTTCGGGCCTGAGCTACACGATCAATTTCGACGACAAGATCGGACAATACGATCAGGTCCATGAGATCGACGGCATCAAAGTGATCATCGACACCAAGAGTGCCATCTATCTCCAAGGCACCCAATTGGATTATCAAAAAGACTTGATGGGGGGAAACTTCAAGTTTCTCAACCCTAATGCGAATAAAACATGTGGCTGCGGAGAGTCGTTCTCAGCCTGATTCTCAACCAGAATTTTACCTGATTGGTGCGGCACGCACCGTGCCGAATTCCCATGGATCACTATACACCAGAGTCACCACAGCCGCGCGGGCTGCAGATGGCCAGGAGCATGTGCTGGCACTGCCAGTCTGCCGTCACAGGGGAATACTTCTGTGAGCGATGCGTCAAAGTCCAGCCGGTTTCAAAAGAGACCGACCATTTCACCTGCCTTGGGTTTCCCCGGCGTCTCACGCTGGACCCAAAGAAACTCGAGGCCAAATTCTACGAGTTGAGCCGCACGTTCCATCCGGACTTCTACCAGACAAAAAGCCCGGCGGAACAAACGATCAGCCTCGGCAATGCCGCCGTCCTCAATACGGCCTATCGTACGCTCCGAGACCCCATTCAACGGGCGGAATATTTGTTGGCCCTCGAAACCGGTTCCGTGAAAGACATCCGAACGTCTCCTCCGGCTGAACTATTTGAAGAGATCTTGGAACTACAAGATACGCTTGAGGAGTTTAGGTCATCGGATCGGGATTCGCAGGAAGGTCGTGAGCTTCGTGCCGTCCTTGAGACCGAACAACGGGGACTCGAACAGCGCAGACAAGAAATGGAAGCTCAGCTGCATCAGCTATTTACAGACTGGGACCAGTTACAAGATCGTGGAGAAGCGACGAGCCCAGCGAGAGAAGAACGAGATCGGCTCCTGAAACACATGCGGGACCTCCTCTCCAATCGAACGTACGTCACCAGCATCGTCAACGACCTCGCTGCCACGATTGCCTGAGACGTCCTGCCCAGCACGTAAGAACCATGACAAGAATTGTCGGCATCGACCTCGGCACAACGAATTCTCTGATCGCCTTCATGAAAGAGGGCCGGCCTCACGTCGTCCCTGACGGCAACGGTCGTACGATGGTGCCGTCGGTCGTCGCCTTGACGGACAATGGATTGATTGTCGGAGATTCGGCTAAAGAACACTTGACGCGAAATCCTGAGCGAACGGTCTATTCCGTAAAACGTTTCATGGGCAAGGGTCTCGCCGATGTGCAAAACGAACTGGCTTATTTCCCTTACGCACTCACGGAGACCGGCGGCGTCATCCGGATTCGGCTCGGCGAAAAGAGTTATTCCCCTCCACAGATCTCCGCCATGGTCCTCAAGGAATTGAAACGACGCGCGGAGGCCTATCTGGGGGAAAGTCTCAGCAAAGCCGTCATCACGGTCCCCGCCTACTTCAACGACAGCCAACGGCAAGCGACCAAAGATGCCGGGCTCATTGCCGGATTGGAAGTCCTGCGCATCATCAACGAGCCGACGGCCGCCTCACTGGCTTACGGACTTCAGGAAAAGACACAAGGGACGATCGCTGTCTATGATTTCGGAGGCGGCACATTCGACATCTCGATACTCAAACTGAAGGACGGTATCTTCGAAGTTCTGGCAACAAACGGCGACACCCACCTGGGCGGAGATGACCTCGACCGGGTGCTGGTCGACCGGTTTGTTGAAGAAATCCGAGAGCGGCACAAAATCGACCTCAGCCGCTTCCCCGATCATATGCAGGCCGTTCGACTGGAATCAGAGCGGGCCAAGATTCGCCTTTCTGATGACCTCAAAACCACAATCACCATCGAACTACCGGACGACAAGGGACACTTCACCAGAGAACTGACGCGTGAGCAGCTCGAATCCTTGGCGATGCCGGTCATCGAACGGACGCTGGCTCCCTGCCGCATGGCTTTAAAGGACGCCGGACTCACCTCACAAGACATCGACGAGGTCGTGTTGGTGGGTGGTTCTACCCGCATGCCTTTGGTTCGCCGACGCGTCGAGGCGCTGTTTGGAAAAGCGCCGCATTGTCACTTGAACCCGGATGAAGTCGTCGCGCTTGGCGCCGCCGTACAAGCCGATATTCTGAGCGGTGGAACGACGGACATGTTGCTGTTAGATGTGACGCCCTTGTCGCTCGGCATTGAAACGATGGGCGGTGTCATGAGCAGTTTGATCCGTAGGAACACGACCATTCCGGCAAGTGCCAAGGAACTGTTCACGACCTACGTCGACGGGCAAACCGGGGTCGATATTCATATTTTGCAAGGCGAGCGCGAACTCGTCAAAGATAACCGAAGCCTGGCACGATTCCGGCTGAAAGTACCGCCGCTTCCGGCCGGCGTCCCACGCATCGAGGTGAACTTTCTGATCGACGCCAACGGCATCTTGAACGTCACGGCGACGGACATGCGAACCGGCCAGAGCCAGTCGATCGAAGTCAAACCCTCCTACGGGCTCTCGGATGCGGAAGTGGAGCGAATGATCGAAGACTCGTTTAAGTTTGCAGCCGACGATGTCAACGCTCGGAAGTTGATTGAAGCCCGGTTGGATGCCGAAGCCCTGCTACGGACAACCGAGAAGTCGCTGACGGACGCAGGACACCTGGTCGCGGCGGATGAAGCCGAGGGTATTCGAAACGCATTGTCTCAACTGGCGACAGCGAAGGATAGCACGGTTCCCCTCACCATCCGCGCACGGATGGCAGAACTTGAACAAGCTGCAAAACATTTGAACGTCGTCATGCTGGACGATTCGCTCAAGAAAAACCTGCAAGGGAAAAAGGCATCTCAGATAACGTGAAGCGGATTTCGTATCACGCTTCATGAACAACGAGTTACAAAGGAGTTTCGATGGACCTGAAATGGCAAGACGCCGAAGACATCGCCATCCGGCTGGTGGAAGAATACCCGGAGACGGATCCGCTGACTGTACGGTTCACCGATATGCATGCCTGGATCGTGGCGTTGCCGGATTTTAAAGATGACCCCAAGAAATCGAATGAAAAGACTTTAGAAACGATCCAGATGGCGTGGCACGAAGAATACCAAGACTCAAAATCGTAAGACGAAGATACACCGAAGCCCTCCGACACGTCCCTCACACAAACAACCTATGTCGCACGAAGAATCTCAGTCCTACTGATCGGTATCTCCGGTCGGTTGCCCTTCAGGAATCTGATCAAGCTTATAGAAATCCGTGGGATCAAGTCGACGTTGTACCGTCTGAGTCGGTTCACTGCCTTTCGCGAAGAGTTCCACGGTTCCCTGTTGGCCTTCGCCATCCTGATCATCTTCCAAAAGGCCGGTCGAGGAGTCAACTTTGACAAAAGTAACCCCATCGGGAATCTCGAAGGGGACGACAGGAAGCTGTTTGAGGGCCTCTCTCATAAAGGCCGTCCAGATCGGCAGGGCCGACCGAGCTCCAGTTTCGCTCTCTCCGAGCGACCGCCGATCATCGAATCCCACATACACACCGGTCACCAAGTTCGGAGTCCCGCCGATAAACCACGCGTTGATATAGTCATTCGTCGTACCGGTCTTCCCCGCGATCGGACGACCCAGCATTTTGGCAGCTTGGCCGGTTCCTTTCTGGACGACATCTTCCATCATGTTTGTGATCAGGTAGGCCGTTTCTTTCGAGATGACCTCATGCGGCTCAGGTTCGATGGACTCAAGCGTTTTCCCTGTATTGTCCTGGACTGTCTTGATCGCAAAGGGTTCCACCCGGCTGCCCTGATTCAAGAACACGCCGTACACCGACGTCAGCTCCATCAAGCTCAAGGACGACGTCCCAAGCCCGAGCGAGAGATCGGCGGGAAGCGGGCTCGTGACGCCGACGGCACGGGAGAACTCGATGACGTTTTTCACGCCGACCTTATCCAACAACCGAACCGTAGCCAGATTATGCGACTGCGCCAAGGCATCCCGGAGACTCACCATGCCGTGAAATTTCCGCCCATAGTTCTCGGGCTTCCAGGTCTTGGCCTCTTCCTCCTGTTCATAGACGACCGGCGCATCGAGGATCTGGGTGGCTGGGCTCAAGCCCTGACTCATCGCGGTGGCGTAAATGAGCGGTTTAAATGCGGAGCCCGGCTGCCGGTGTGCCTGCACGGCACGATTGTATTCGCTCCGAGCAAAGTCATAGCCGCCGACCATCGCACGAATCGTCCCCGCCTTCGGGTCGATGGCAATGAGCCCCCCCTCCACAACCGGGGTCTGTTCAAGTGTCAGAAGCACCCCCTCCTTCGTCAGCCGCTTCACACCAACTTCGATGACATCACCGGGCTTCAAGAGCTGCTTCACGTTGGGATTCACAACAAAATCGACCGTGGGGTCCGGCCCTTTGAGTATCCGCTTTGCCCAAGCCATATCGTCAAAGGCCAGTTTCCCTGTGAACGGCCCGACCTGAACGAGATAGTGATCCTTGGTCATCTTTAAGACGACCCCTTCACCCACATACCCGGGTTTGAGCAATTGCTCGCCGGAGTCAAGCTCTGAGGGTTGAAACGTCGCGATATCCACTGTTCGTCGAGGTCCTCGCCAGCCCTCCCGCTTATCGAGCTCTCGAACACCGCTCAAGAACGCCGCTTCAGCTGCTCGCTGCATCTCCAGATTCAAAGTGGTATAGATTTGAAGACCACCCTTGTACACCATCGACTCCCCGTACTTTGCCACGAGCAATTGCCGAACATATTCAACGAAGTACGGAGCAAGATGCTCGCTCCCAGGTTGATGAAACTTCAGCGCGTCACGAACGGCTGCTTCCCGTTCCGCTGACGTGATGAACCCGACTTCCTCCATCCGCGCGAGCACATGCTCCTGCCGCTTCTTCGCCATATCGTACGCGGTAAACGGCGAAAACTTGCTCGGCTTCTGTGGGAGTCCTGCCAAGAAGGCCGATTCGGCCAGTGTCAGGGTGCTGATGTCTTTGTCGAAGTAGGAGCGTGCAGCCGATCCAACGCCATAAGCTCCTTGCCCAAAGTAGATTTGATTCAGGTAGGTTTCAAGAATCTGCTCTTTGCCCGACACTACTTCCATCTTGTAGGCCAGAATGACTTCGCGGATTTTCCGTCCATACGACCGTTCAGAGGAAAGAAAGAGTGAGCGAGCCAATTGTTGCGTGATCGTACTGGCACCTTCGACCTTCTTCCCACCATGCCGAATATTCGTCCAAGCCGCCCGCAACATCCCGATAAAATCCAGTCCTGGATGCTCGAAAAACCGGGCATCCTCCGTTGCGATTACCGCCTGCGTCAATGTTTTGGGAATTTCAGGGAGCGGAGTCAGAATGCGGCGTTCGATGAAAAACTGGCCGATCGGCTGACGATCATCCGAATAGACGGTCGTGACCAAACTCGGTTGATAGTTCTGAAGGAGATCGAGCGAGGGAAGATCTTGGGCGAAGTGCCAAACGACACCTACCACCGTCGTGGCTCCGACAATCATGGCAGCCACCGCGCCAAGCATGATCACTTGCCATCGGCGGAGACGACGGGGCTGTTCGTGATTTCGTCCAATCAATCGACTGTCGTTCGGCATCGGGTCCGGCATCCTGTCGACATGAGTCGCGAGGCACGCAAGAACTTACAATGCGCCATGTGAAAACTCAAGCAAGACACGGATTGGCGGCCATCCACTCGAACCCTCGCGCCTATCGATCTCGGCGAAAACAACAATTCGTTTCTGAAACGATTCGCCTCATAGTAGAAATATGCAATGTCTCCACATCGTCCGCGATCTCATTGAGTGCAAGCAGATGGATAACGCCTTGCAAGAGAGCGCGCTGAAGAATTCACTGTGGTTCGGAGCCGGATCCTCCTGCTAAGTGAAGGGCTGAGGTTGATGAATATATTATCAAACAGCTTGATCGCTGCTGCTGTCGCGGCTGCCGCAGTCTTCGTTCTCGACCTGTTCATCCCTCTCGGCGTTGCGGTGCCGATGTTGTATGCCCTCCCAATCCTCTTTTCGCGGATGGTCCCGGGCCGGCGAATCACCCTTGTCATGGCGGGCAGTTGCATTATCCTGACCCTGCTCGGAATCGCCCTTTCCTCTGGAGAATTTACCACCGCAGTAGCGGCAGATCGTGCTCTGGCCTCGATGTTGCTGCTCATCATCGCCGCGCTTGTGGTCCGTCAGAAACAATCGGCAGCCCAGATCACGGAGGCACAACGGGAAAAATACGAGAGCGAGGAGCGGCTACGGTTGGCACTAGAGGGCGCAGAGTTAGGAATGTGGGACATAAATGTCCGGACCCATGAAACAATCTGGAACCACCGCCACAAGCTCCTGCAAGGCTACTCCCCAAACTTTAGTCCTCCCTCCTTACAAGCCTGGAAAGATCGGGTTCATCCGGACGATCGCGATCGCGTGATGGCGCAAATTGAACAGGCTCAATCGAGTCGAGGGCTGTTTTCCTCCGAACATCGTGTGGTGGATGGCGATGGCCATGAGATCCGCTGGCTTTCACTGTATGGACGATTCTCCTACGACGAGACCGGCGAGCCGCTGCGATTCAACGGCGTGTCACTCGACATCACCGAGCGCAAGCAGACTGAAGCGCAGCTATCGCAGCTCAATGCCAGCCTTGAGCTGCGTGTCGCCGAACGGACGGACGAACTGACAAGGATGAATGAACGGCTGCAGGCGGAAATCACCGAGCGGAAACAAGCAGAAGAGCAGTTCCGCCTGGCCGTCGAATCAGCACCCAACGGCATTCTGATGGCGAACCAGGAAGGGGTCATTACCCTGGTCAACACTCAGGTCGAGCGATGGTTCAGATACGACCGCCACGAGATCGTGGGGCGTCCTATTGAAATGCTGCTGCCAGAACGGTTCCGATCTCAGCACCACGGTCAGCGCACCGCCTTCTATCACGATCCGAAGGCCCGCGCGATGGGCGCAGGGCGCGATCTCTTCGGCCGTCGTAAGGACGGCTCGGAATTCCCCTTGGAGATCGGTCTCAGCCCGATCAAGACTTCGCAAGGAACACAGGTCTTGGCCGCTATCGTCGACATCAGCACCCGCAAGCAGGCCGAAGAGAGCTTGAGAGAGGCGGCGCACGCATTGGCTGCGAAAAATTTAAAGTTGCAAAGAGCGAATGAAACGGTTCTCACCGCCACCCGCGCCAAGAGCGAGTTTCTGGCGTCCATGAGCCACGAGATTCGCACGCCCATGAACGCGATCATCGCCATGGCCGACTTACTGCAGGAAACGCCGCTCTCAACGGAACAGCTAGAATACGTCAACCGATTCAGCCGCGCCACGACCAACCTGCTCGATCTGATCAATAACATCCTGGATATCTCAAAAATTGAAACCGGCCATCTGGAGCTCGAATCCGTCGCCTTCGACATTCACGATCTCGTGGATGAAATCGCGGGACTCATGGCCATTCGTTCCTCTGACAAACAGCTTGAGCTGGAAGCTTTTGTGCATCCAGATGTTCCGACCTGGGTATTGGGCGACCCCACGCGATTACGGCAGATCTTCGTGAACCTCGTCGGCAACGCCATTAAGTTTACGGAGCAGGGGGAAGTGGTCATCCGCATCGAGCCGGACAAGGCGATGCCGGGAACACTTCACTGTTCGGTGTCCGACACAGGCATCGGAATACCGGCAGACAAGATCGACTCCATTTTCGAGAGTTTCAACCAGGTCGATTCCTCAACCACGAGAAAGTATGGGGGCTCCGGCTTAGGTTTGAGCATCTCGAAACATCTGGTGACGCTGATGGGAGGTGATCTAACGGTCACGAGTGTCATAGGCCGAGGCAGTGCCTTCTCGTTCACCCTGCACTTCGAAGCGGCAGCCCCCCCGGCACACACGTCGCCGGTCCCAGCGATCAACCTTCGGAATCACCGCATCCTCGTCGTGGACGATCTCGAGACCAACCGCATGATTGTTCGGGAATATCTGAAACCGCTTGGACCTGAGCTTGGCGAAGCATCCGATGCCCCATCCGCGCTCGAAGCCTTGAACACAGCCCTCAAGCAAGGCATGCCGTTCGATCTGGTCATCTTGAGCCACCATATGCCGAAGCTCGACGGACTGGGGCTCGCACAAACCATTCGTGAGGGGAAGGACGGCGGGTCCCTGCCACTGATCATGTATGCATCGGATCTACGGGGACGCGCCGTCCAGCGTGCGCGTGAGCTCGGCATTGTCAGCCACCTCTACAAACCCATCTGTCGTATGCGATTGTTGGAATCGCTGGCCATCGCGTTGAACCAAGGACGCCCCAGCCCCACTCAGAACAAACCGGACGCGCCGCTCGCGCTGCCTGCGTTGCCACCCCGTCACATTCTGCTGGTGGAGGACTTGGAAGACAATCGCGAGATTGTGGCCCTTCTTCTCAAGGGGACGGCCTGCCGCTTGGATGTGGCAGAGAACGGCGCCGTGGGCCTGCAGAAGGTTCAGACCGGCGCCTACGACATGGTGTTCATGGATATGCAGATGCCGGTGATGGACGGCCTCCAGGCGACCGCAGCCATTCGCCGATGGGAGTGTGAGCAGCACCGAACTCCGACCCCGATCATCGCCCTCACGGCCAATGCGTTCAAGGAGGAAGCAGACAAGAGCTTGGCTGCGGGCTGCACCGCTCATGTGGCGAAACCGATCAAGAAGAAAACGTTACTCGCGACCATTGCTCAATATGCAACGACATCGAATGATCGAGCTGCATAAGAGGAGAAGACACGCGCAATGAACGACCAGCTCTCAACGAACAAGCCGCAATTATTACTCGTCGAAGACGAATCGGACACGGCCGATCTCGTCAAGCTGATCATGGAGGGGCAAGGGTATCAGGTCACGCATGTAGCAGACGGCGGTGAGGCGGAACAAATGATCGCCTTAATGCCGCCTCCCTCCCTCGTGGTGTTGGACATTCAGCTCCCAAACACCGACGGCATCGCGCTTCTAGAGATGATTCGGGCCATACCCGAATGGAGCAATGTCCCGGTGGTCATGCTGACAGCCGTCTCAGATGAGCAGCGAATCCGCAAGATCTTCTCCCTGAACATACAGGGGTACGTGTTGAAACCATTCAATCGCGAAACTCTGATCAACCAGGTGGAGCCGTTCCGCACTACGGCGCCACAAGCAGACTGAGAAACACCGATGACCGTCGGTCGACCGAGGCCACGGCAACGACGCCATTGCTGAGAGACCACACCTTATTCATCCTCAAGAAACTTAGAGAAGGATCCGATACCGAACCAGACGATCAGGTCGCCATCGCAGAGAGGGGTACACCCGTGGAACAAACTCCGACAGGTCAGGATGCCGATAATCACGACAAAGAGCTCGTCTCCATCGATGCCTCGTTTGAACCGCTCATCCCCAAATTCCTCTCCAATCGCAAAAAAGAGGTCACGGTCATGCAGGACGCCCTGTCCGCCCAGGATTTTGACACGGTGCGCAAGATCTCGCATGGAATGAAAGGAGCCGGCGGGAGCTACGGCTTCGATCGTGTGACGGAAATCGCTGCGGTTATCGAGCGTGCGGCCAAAGCGGCGGACATCCGAGCCATTCAACAGAAACTTCCCGAGTTGGAGTCATACTTGAGCCGTGTCGAAATCGTCTACGAGTAGCAAGTAGACACAGAAGGCGAATTCGATGCGTGTGAACAAGGCATTGGCAACTCACTCAAGATCACTCGTATCAACGCTCGTGGGCGATCACAAAGAACAGATCAACATCATGCAGGCACGTGTTTTCCCCAAACTTGCGCGCAATCGATCGCTTCGCACCGCAACCTCCTGGTTATGCTACCGCCCTCAAAGCGGCATCGCATTCCCGCAGCCATTTTGATAATATAAGCGTTCTCACTTTTCCCGTTCCTCCACAAAGCGACATTTGCTTCACAAATTGTCCGAGCTGTCGTATGAATACCATACGTTGCTCTGCTATGCCAGAACGACCCTGCCGACCGTGAGTCATACGGCGACGCTCGACGGACGCGTGCTCGCCGAATCTCAGTCGGCTCACATCGAGGATCGACGAAGCAGACGTGAACGCAAGGGCATGGTACGACCATAGCCCGAAGGAAAACGCGCGATGCAGAGCTGCCCCATACCAGAGGATGAAGCTGCTCGCCTTGCCGAACTACATGCGTGTCAGATTCTCGACACGCCTCCTGATGAAGCCTACGATAACCTTGCCAAACTTGCCGCTCAACTCTGTGGGACACCGATTGCGCTGATCGGTCTCATCGATACTCACCGCGCATGGTTCAAGGCCAAAGTAGGGGTCGATTGGCAGGAGATCCCACGCAACCACGCCACGTTCTGTGGACATGTGATTGACACCCGCGAGCCGCTCGTCGTGCCGGATGCCGGCCAAGACCCGCGATTCGCCGACAGCCCACTCGTCGTCATGACCCCACACATTCGTTTCTATGCCGGAGTCCCCCTCCTGACTTCATCTGGTCACGCAGTGGGCACCCTCTGCGTGTTGGATCAGACTCCGAGACAGTTGACGGAATCGCAGCTGAACGGACTTCGTTTGTTGAGCCGGCAAGTGGTCAGTCGGCTCGAACTGCGACGACGGCAATACGAGCTCGAATATGGCATTGTCAGACACCAAAAGGACGACCGAGAGAAGGGCGAGATCATTCGAGAGATCGACCAGCAGCGGTTGGCAGGCCTCGCCTTTGTCAACCAGGACGGTCGTTATACCCACATGAATTCATCCTATGCCGCCATTTATGAGTACACTGCCGACGAGTTGATCGGCCGATCATGGAAAGCCGTGCATTCACCCGAGTGGGGCGCTCGGATTGAACGCGAGGGATTGTCGGTCCTGTCGCAGCGCGGACGCTGGAGCGGCGAAGTTCATGGCCTCACAAAATCAGGACGAACGGTCTACGTCGATATCTCCTTCGTCCTCTCACGGGAAGAACTGGATCCTGACCGGTGGCTCATGTGCATCTGTCATGATGTGACGGCACGCGTCCTTCAGCAGCGTCAACTGGAAGCCAATCAGCAAAACCTGGCGCAGGCCCAAGCACTGGCTCATGTGGGCAGTTGGGAATGGGATATCGAGGCGGGAACCGAGATCTGGTCGGATGAGCAATTTCGAATCTTCGGGTATGCGCCTCAGTCGTTTACTCCCACCATTGAGACATTTCGTCAGGCGATCCATCCCGACGATCAGGGCAAAGTCTTTCAAGCCGTCGAGGAGGCACTCCGTCAAAACCGCCTATACGAGGTGACCTGCAGAATTCTTCGTCCGACCGGAGAATCTCGCTATATTCTCTGCCATGGCGCCGTGACACGAAATCCCAATGGCCTCCCGACTCGCATGGCCGGAACCGTTCAGGATATTACCGAACAAAAGCTACTTGAACAGACCATGAACGATTCGATTCAGCGGTTGAACCTCGCAACCAAGTCGGGCGGTATTGGGATCTGGGACTACTACATTCAGACAAATAAGATGGTCTGGGATAGGCGGATGTATGAGCTCTATGCCTATACCATCGAGGATTTTCCAGGCACCTACGAAGCCTGGAGCAGTCGATTCCATCTCGAGGATAAACCGCACGTCAAAGCCGCGATCCAAGCCGCCATTGAGACGCAATGTCCTTTCGACATGGAATTTCGGATAACCCTGCCGAACATAGGCATCCGTCATATCAAGGCATCGGCCGTGGTCCTCACGGACGAGGCACAGAACGCGTCCAGGATGATCGGGGTCAATTACGACATCACCGCACGAAAAGAGTCGGAAATTACTCTGCGCGAGCTTCACAATTTCCGGGAGGCAATTCTCCTCCATGCTCCCCACGCCATGATCGCGTTCTCGACGACGGGCATCATCCAGCACTTCAATCCAGCGGCTGAAAAACTATTGAGGTACCACGCGGATGAGATGATCAGACGATCGACGCCGACAGTCTTCCATGACCCGGACGAAGTCGTTTCACGCGCACAGAGCTTCGGCGCCGAGCTGGGAATCGCGCTTGAGCCTGGATTCGAAGTCTTGGTGGCCAAAGCCCGTCTGAATCTGCCCAATCAACACGAGTGGACCTATATTCGTAAAGACGGCTCCCAAGTACCCGTGCTGTTGTCCGTCACCGCCATCCGTGATTACTCCGGCGCCATCACAGGGTTTCTGGGCATGGCCATCGACGTGACGGCGCAGAAGACGGCGGAGGCGAGTCGGCACGAACAGGAAACGCGTTTGCGCGCTATCGTGGATCATGCCGTGGACGGCATCATCACCATCGATGAGTGGGGCACGATCGAAACCTTCAATTCAGCTGCCGAACGATTGTTCGGCCACACAGCTGCGGAACTCATAGGTCGGAATATAAGGACTTTGATGCCGGCGCCCTATCACAGCGAACACGACGGCTATCCAGACGATTATCGGCAGACCACCCACGCCAACGTCATCGGGCGCCCACGTGAAGTGCTCGGGTACCGCAAGGACGGCTCGACCTTTCCTCTCGAACTGGCTGTCAGCGAAATGCGTCTCGGCGATCGCCGACTCTTCACCGGAATCACACGGGACTTGACGGAGCGCAAGGACGCGGAAGCCAAACTGGAACTCGCCGCATTCGAGGCAGATTGTCGTAGCATCGAGCTTATCGAAGTGCACAAACAAGCCGTGGCAGCTACAAAGGCCAAAAGCGAATTCCTGGCGTCGATGAGCCACGAAATCCGCACACCGATGAATGCCATCGTCGGGATGGCGGACTTGCTCCAGGAAACCTCTCTCACCACGACCCAGCAAGAATACGTCGGACGATTCAGTCGAGCCGCGACCAGCTTGCTGGATCTCATCAATAACATTCTGGATATCTCGAAAATCGAAGCCGGCCATTTGGAGCTGGAGTCCGTCGCGTTCAACATCCACGATCTGACGGATGAAATCGCGGAGTTGATGGCTGTCCGCGCACAGGCCAACCAGCTGGAACTGGGGGCATTCGTCCACCCGGATGTTCCGACCTTGGTATCTGGCGACCCCACACGCTTGCGGCAGATCCTCGTGAACCTCATCGGCAATGCCATCAAGTTCACGGAGCACGGCGAAGTCGTCATCCGCATCGAGCCGGATACGACCATGCCGGAAACACTCCGCTGTTCGGTTCGTGACACCGGCATCGGGATTTCAGCGGACAAGCTCGACTCCATTTTCGAGAGTTTCAGCCAAGTCGACTCGTCAACGACAAGAAAGTATGGCGGGTCAGGCTTAGGTCTGAGCATTTCCAAATATCTCGTAGAATTGATGGGGGGCCGGCTTGCGGTAGAGAGCCACACAGGTATCGGCAGCGTCTTCTCGTTTACACTGCGCCTACCGAAAGCTCCCGCCTCGGCCGCCGCCTCGCCGTTACCGTCGCTTGACCTTCGGAAACGCCGGTTGCTTCTCGTTGATAATACTGAAACTAATCGAATGATCGTCCGTGAGCATCTGAAATCGTTCGGACCAACAATAGTTGAGGCGTCCGATGGTCCGACCGCCTTAGATCTCTTTGATGAAGCCGTCCAACGAGGCATGCCGTTTGATCTGGCGATCCTGGACTACCACATGCCGAAGATGGACGGACTGACGCTCGCACAAGCTATTCGTGAGCGAGTGGGCGGCGCGTCGCTGCCGCTGATCCTGTCGGCTTCGGATCTTCGGGAACAGGCATCGCAGTGTGCACGGGACCTCGGCATTACCGCCTACGTCTATAAGCCCATCTGCCGTAAGCGTCTGCTGGAGTCACTGGCCGTCGCGCTGAATCAAGGTCCGGTTCGACCGGCTCAGAGCGAGTCGGATCTGCCTTCGACGCCATCCTCATTGTCCCCTTATCGCATTCTACTCGTGGAAGACTTGGAAGATAATCGTGATGTGATCGCGCTGTTTCTCAACGGCACAGCCTGTCGACTGGACATGGCGGAAAACGGCGCTGTGGCCCTGCAGAAATTCCAAACCGGCACGTATGATTTGATCTTCATGGATATACAGATGCCGGTAATGGACGGCATCCAAGCCACCGCGGCGATTCGTCAATGGGAGCGCGAACACCAGCGGAGACCGACCCCGATTGTCGCCCTCACCGCCAATGCCTTTAAGGAAGAGGCGGATAGGAGCCTACGCGCAGGGTGCACGGCCCATGTGACAAAACCGGTCAAAAAAGCGACCGTGCTCGCCACGATCGCCAAATACGGGAACAACCCAACTGATCAGGCGGCGTAAACCGGAGTTGTTCCTTTGAATATTCACACGTCAAAACGAGAACCGGTCAGGCGCAACGGCTTTTTGTTTATTCAACATGATTTTCCGTGCACACACAAACTCCCCCTGCTCACGATCACCGAGCAGGTCGTGGTTTGGTCCATGCGCGTCACCTGATCAGTCAACGGTATCCCCTTGGACGGTCAGTTATCTGAAGGATTTCACCGATGGCGGCTTACGATCAAACTCCTCCGAACGTGACACCGTCCATGCTTAAGAAAAAGAGAAAACCGTCCGATACGAATTCATCAGCATAGCCACCAGGGACAAAACGGTCACCATGAGCATGGAGTCCGCCTTGAGCCCCATTACACACACCGCAACTGATCAACCGAACCAGATCGCCCAGTGTGCTATCCGAGATCGTCGCGCCGGATATGGAAGCCTGAACAGATGTCTGCCGCACAACCGACAGGAGGAACCCTAGCCGATGGAACCAGCTCCGTCACACCACACACCCGATAGGCAGGATGCTGCGTGCGTACTTCGACCACGTGAAGGTCGTATATGCATAGCATGGCAGGCACAGACAAAGGAGTCGCATGAAACACAACATTCTCGTTGTGGAAGATGAGCAGGATACAGCCGATCTTGCGAAACGGGTCTTGGAACGAGAAGGCTTCACCGTCATCCATGCCAAGGACGGGCGGCAGGCCGCTACCCTTCTTGAGACCATGCGCCCGCCCGCACTCGTGGTGTTGGATATGATCATTCCCTATGTCAGCGGATTGGAATTGCTGAGCGCCATCCGCCATCATCCCGATTGGCACACCATTCCAATTCTCATGGTCAGCGCCGACCACTACGAGCCGGATATCCAACGAGCAATGGCCCAAGGAGCCACCGCTTATCTGGTAAAACAGCCTGGGCTGCGAAATCTGCTTCAGGCCGTGTCTCAGGTCCTGTGTTTGCCCGCGCCTGCTTCGCCTGCCCGGTCGGATGTCACGGCACCTGCCCCCGCTCGGCCCACACGACGTACGTCCCGACACACTCGACCTCGCGACAAACAGAGGAAGAATCGCGCCGCATGATCGAAGCATCCGCCATCTTGCCGAACGAGGTTGAACGTGAACTCTGTCGAACGTCATCCAATCCGGCATCGGCACGCATCGAGACCTCGAAGGGGATCGCCTGTTGGTCATGTACAACGCGCGCAGATTGACTGAGACCACGTGAGGAGGCTCAATGGGAACGGCGAATAGCGCTTCTCCGCCCACGATATTGATGATTGAAGATCACGATGACACCGCGTGCTTAGTGCGGTTCCTTCTCGAACGAGAAGGGTACGTGGTACGACATGCTCCGGACGGATGGAACGCGAAACACCTGACGGAAACCGCCGCGCCACCGGATCTCGTCATACTCGATGTTGCCCTCCCCTCCATCTCGGGCCTCGACGTCTTACGTGCCATTCGAACGACGCCGGAATGGCAGTGGATTCCCGTCATCATCCTCACTGCCGATACGCGCATAGAAACGATGATAGAGGCCACCGACCTAGGGGCGACGGAGTATCTGAAGAAACCCTTCTCGCCGGAACGCCTCTTGCGAGCGATCGAGCCGTTCGTGCCGCGCCCTCACAATCCCTAGTAGGTTACGTGCGGACAATGATTGAGTGGTCACAACAACCCTCCCGCATCATCATAGGAATTGTGACCGCCACGACCATCCTCGCGATTGCACTGTTCGCGTACGTGGGTACCGATACGATCGACACGATTCAGATTCATGGGCCGCTCTACCAGAAAATCATCGAAGGGCGGGACATTATGCTGGACGTGTTTCCGCCTCCCGCGTACTTGCTCGAATCCTACTACATTCCGCTCCGTTTACTAGGCACCACAGACATCACCACGCGGGACGCGCTGATCAAACAGTTCTTCCAGTTGGAAGATGAGTATCTTGCCCGTCGGGCGCACTGGCAAAGCCGACTTCGCGAGGGACCTCTGAAAGAAGCCATTGTGCAACAAGCCGCGGGACCGGCGCTGGAATTCTTTGTCCTGTGGCATCGTGATTTTCTTCCGGCCATCCAAGATGGGGACCTCAAGAAGGCTGCGCAGACCGCCTACGGACCGATGAAAATCGCGTTCGAGGCCCATCGTCGAGGAGTGCTAAATCTCGTGCAACTAGCCAAGTCACAAAACACTCTTGTGGAGCTACAGGCTTCGGAGATGTTGACGTTCCGGATTCGATTGCTTGGGACCTTGGGAATCGCGCTGGTGGGATTGATTTTTTCCGCCGCCTGGATCATCAATCGCCGTCTGACCATCACGCTGATTACCGGCCTGAAAGACCAGGCGCAACAGATCCAGGCCACCGTCGACACGGCGTTGGATGCCGTGGTGGTGACAGATGCCGATGGACGAATCATCGAATGGAACAAGCAAGCTGAGCAAACCTTCGGCTGGTCACGCACCGATGTGTTGCAGCGACAGTTGGCTGAGACCATTATTCCCCCCTCGCACCGTGAGAGCTGGGATACCCACCATCTCCGCACAAACCAGGCATCGAACCTTCGTCAGCGGATAGAGCTCAAGGCGGTGCACCGAGACGGCAAGGAAATTTTGATCGAATTGGCCCTGACGCCCATGATCCTGTCGCAAGGCCTGTTTTTCAGCACGTTTATCCGCGACATCACCGCACAGAAACAGGCGGAGAAAGATCTCCACCAATCCACCACCTTTTTGGCCTTTCTGGATTCGGTCATCGACAATTTGCCCAGCATGGTGTTCGTGAAGGAAGCCGAAACGCTTCGATATACTCGCTTCAACAAGGCCGGAGAAAAGTTGTGCGGCATTTCACAGGAAGAAATGCTCGGCAAGGATGATTTTGAATTCTTCTCCCGAGAAGACGCCGAGCGGTTTCAGAACGACGACCGCAAGGCCTTGGTCAGCGGACAGCTCTTGGATATTCCGGAAGAAATCGTCCCGACCAAGTACCGAGGCAAGCGAATCGTACATACAAAAAAAGTTCCCCTGTATCACGCCAATGGTATGCCGCAATGCGTGCTCGGAATTTCTGAAGACGTGACCGACTATCGGCGGACCGAACGCATCAAACATGTTCTGTACGCCGTCACGACGGTGTTGGAAGAGTCTCAGACGATGGAGCAGGCGATGCCCCGCCTGCTCCAAACCATCGCAGAGACATTCCAATGGTGCGTGGGAATCGCCTGGGTATGGAACGTCGAGCAACAAGTGCTCATGGCCCATACCACGTGGACGGATCAATCGCCCGACCATGAAGCGTTCGCGACCCGTTCCCGACGCATGAGGTTTGCCCCGGGAGTAGGATTCGCAGGCAAGGTCTGCGCATCCCTTCAAACGCAATGGATGGAGAATATTCTCGCCGATCCGGACTTGCCCCGCTACCAGGCATCACTGCAAGCCAAACTCAAATCTGTTTACGGACTGCCCATTCTCGGAGACCCCAAGATCTGGGGTGTCCTGGAATTTTTCAGCCCGCACGTCGATGTAAAAGATGACTCCCTTCTCCAATGCCTCACCGCGATCGGCACAGCGATTGGAGGCTTTCTAGACCGCCTTAGCCGCTTCAAAGCACAGCAACAGGCAGCGGCGCTGGCTCGACAGAATCGACTCATTCTGTACTCGGTCGGGGAAGGGCTGTGCGGAATCACCAGTGAAGGTGTGGTGTCATTCATCAACCCGGCGGGCGCTGCCTTGTTGGGATATACGACCGAAGAATTGGTCGGCATGTCCTGGCATGCCGTCATCCATCGCTCTACAGAGAGCGGAACTCCGTGCTCGCCCGAAACATGCCCTCTTCACCGCGCGATGAGGCAAGGGGAACCGTACCAAACCTCTGACGACCTCTTCTCTCGAAAAGAAGCCTCATCGATTCCGGTAGAATACACCAGCACCCCGATGTACTCCGACACCGACGAGCTCAAAGGCGCGGTCATCACGTTTCGAGACATCACCGAACGGAACGCCGTCAAGGCGAAGCTGGAGCAAGCGGCGCAGGCCAAGAGCGACTTTCTGGCGTCGATGAGCCATGAAATCCGGACGCCGATGAACTCGATCGTAGCCATGGCGGATTTGCTTCAGGAGACCCCGCTCTCGACGGTCCAGCGCGAGTACGTCGGGCGATTCAGCCGCGCTGCGACCACCCTACTGGATTTGATCAACGACATTCTGGATATCTCCAAGATCGAAGCCGGCCATATTGAGCTGGAATCGGTCGCCTTTGACATCCACGATCTTGTGGATAAGATCGCGGAACTGATGGCGGTCGGGGCCCAGGCCAAACAGCTTGAACTGGCCGCCTTCGTGCATCCGGACGTCCCCACCTGGCTGCAGGGCGATCCCCTGCGCCTCCAGCAGGTGCTCTGCAACCTTGTCAGCAATGCCATCAAGTTTACCGATCACGGTGGCGTGATCCTCCGCATCGAGCCAGACTCGGCCGCTCCGGGCGTCCTTCACTGCTCGGTCTCCGACACCGGCATCGGAATTCCCAAGGACAAGCTCGAGTCCATTTTCGAGAGTTTTACCCAGGTTGACTCATCAACGACACGGAAATACGGGGGGACCGGATTGGGCTTGAGCATTTCTCGGCGCCTGGTGGAACTCATGGGAGGGGCCATCCGTGTGACCAGCACCGCCGGCCACGGCAGTACGTTCTCCCTCACGCTGCCTGTGACCGAAACCTCTCCTCCGGCACTCCCCTCGGCGTTCCCAGCGCTCGACCTGCAACAGCGCCGCCTCCTCCTCGTGGATGACTCCGAAGCGAATCGCATGATTATCCGGGAATATCTGAAACCGTTCGGAGCCGAGCTGGTCGAAGTCGCCGATGCCCCCGCCGCTCTCGACGCCTTGGACGCCGCCTCCCGGAACGGCACCCCCTTTGACCTGGCGATCGTGGACTACCATATGCCGAAAATGACCGGTCTGGACCTGGCTCAGGCCATTCGCAAACGACATGACGGCACCTCGTTGGCTTTGGTTCTGTACGCTTCAGACATGCTGCGGCAGATCTCAGAACGTGCCCGCGCACTGAGAATCGTTGCCTTCATCTATAAGCCGGTCAGCCGCAAGCGGCTATTGGAGGCGCTACGTCTTGCGCTGCATCACGAGCAGACTCCCCTCACGCCGGACCAGTCCAACTCGCCCTCGCAGCCTTGCGCCCTACCGCCCTCTCGCATTCTGCTGGTGGAGGACTTGGAAGACAATCGAGATGTGATCGCTCTGTTGCTCAAAGAAACCCCCTATCGCCTGGACATGGCGGAGAACGGTGCCGTGGCCGTGGAGAAGTTCAAGTTAAGTACCTATGATATCGTATTGATGGATATGCAGATGCCGGTGATGGATGGCCTGCAGGCTACTATGGAGATTCGCCAATGGGAACGTGAACACCGTCGACGGCCGACCCCGATCGTGGCCCTCACGGCCAATGCCTTCAAGGAAGAGACGGACAAGAGCCTGGCCGTGGGCTGCACGGCGCACGTGACGAAACCGATCAAGAAGGAAACCTTGCTCACCACCATCGCCCGATATACGACTCCCCCGGCAAGCCAAGCCGCCTAAGAGCCGGAACGCGGCTTGGGCGACCATTCCTCGAAGAATCGGCCCCAATTGTTGATCATCGAAGGCGAACCAGGCACGGCACGCCCGCTCCGTTCATCCGTCCCTATGCGCCCCAAAAAACCCTGAACGACTTGTTCCTGACGCATAGCCGACCGCCACCCTCCTGTCTTTACATCTCCCCTGCTCCTCGGACTCCCGGATATTTGCTCATCTTCGCTTGTTTGGAAGAGCGCAGTTCGCGTATACTAGCTAAGACGCCTCGCTGAGGAGGCGTCTTTTTTTTGTCACGTTCAGGAACCACTGCCGCTATGTCCACACTACGTGCCCCTCACGACCGTCGAAACGATATCCGTAATATCGCGATCATCGCCCACGTCGATCACGGCAAAACGACCCTGGTCGATGCCGTGCTCCGCCAAACTCATGTCCATCGCAAGATCGATGACATGGGCGAACGCATTATGGATTCGATGGACCAGGAACGGGAGCGTGGGATTACGATCCGGGCAAAAAACGCCAGCGTCATCTACAACGGAGTGAAAATCAATATTGTCGATACGCCGGGCCACGCCGACTTCGGCGGAGAAGTGGAGCGAACGCTTCGGATGGTAGATGGGGTATTGATTTTGGTCGACGCCAAAGAAGGTCCCATGCCGCAAACGACCTTCGTATTGCGGAAGGCCTTGGCGCTGGGGCACAAGGCCATTGTCGTCATCAATAAAATCGATCGGCCGGACGCGGTCATCGACGACGTCGTCAACCGCACCTTCGACCTGTTCGTTCATCTGGGCGCCACCGACGAGCAACTCGATTTTCCGATCGTCTACACATCGGCTATTAAAGGAATCGCCACGCTGGACGTCAACAAACCGGGAACGGATATCGCGCCGTTGCTCGATACCGTACTTGAGAAAATCCCTGCTCCGGCGATTACCGTTGATGCTCCGCTCCAAATTCTTGTGTTGGCCCTTGTGCAAGATCCCTACAAAGGCAAGATGGGAATCGGCAAGATTCAGTCCGGTTCTATTGCCAGACGTCAGAACGTCCTGGTCCTCGGCAAGGACGGGGCGCAAATTCCGGGAAAGGTGTCCGACCTCGCCGTCTATTCGGGCCTCGAACGGGCTGACACGGAGCAAGCAGCAGCCGGCGAAATCGTCGCGGTGGCGGGCCTTGATGACGTGAGCATCGGAGATACCATTGCCGATGCGGAGCATCCTGTCGCGCTCCCACGCGTCACAATCGATGAGCCGACGGTTCAGATGACCTTCTCGGTAAATAACAGTCCCTTCGCCGGACGCGAAGGGAAGTTTCTCACGTCACGGCACTTACGCGAGCGTCTGTTCAAGGAGCTGGAGACCAATGTGTCGCTCCGCGTCAATGAAACCGACAGCGCCGATCGTTTTCTTGTGGCGGGCCGAGGTGAGCTTCATCTCTCCGTATTGATCGAACAGATGCGCCGAGAAGGATACGAGCTACAAGTGTCGCAACCGGAAGTCATCCTCCATCGTGAAGGCGACAGCGTCATGGAGCCGTACGAGGAGCTGACCATCCAGGTGCCGGAGACGTATCAAGGCACCGTCATCGAAGAGATCGGTAAACGCCGAGGCGAAATGCGGCACATGCGGCTGATTCATTCCGATGTCGGCACCAGCGAGATGCACCTGGAATATCACATTCCGACCCGCGGCATCATGGGACTCAAAAACGTGTTGCTGGCGAAGACCCGTGGCACCGTCATTATGCACCATGTGTTTTCGGCCTACGAACGGGCGGAAGAGCGTGATTTGATCGTCGCCCCACACGGATCGTTGGTGGCGTTCGAGGACGGAGTCAGTACAGGCTACGCCATCTTCATGACCCAGGAACGGGGTGCCATGTTCATCGGACCCGGCATCGACGTCTACCGCGGGATGGTCGTCGGCCAGAACAGCCGAGATGAAGACCTCGACGTGAATGTGTGCAAGGAGAAGCATCTGACCAACATGCGTGCCTCCGGATCCGATGAGGCCCTGGTCCTCACGCCTCCGCGTGAGATGACCTTGGAGTTCGCGCTGGAATATATCGGATCCGATGAACTGGTGGAGATCACTCCACAAAACCTGCGCCTCCGCAAACGACTCCTGCATCCGGAGGACCGTCGAAAAGCCAAGAAAGCCGGCAAATGAGAATCAGGAAAAAATCACCCAAGCCTTCGGCTAAGCGACCACCTCTCTACTTTATCGGATATCGAGGCACGGCTCCGGGTACGGATGAGGTGAAGGCTCTCTATGATCGAGAGTATGGTGGACCGCTCGTGATCCAGCACGAAGAGGGATCGCCGGAGTCCTGGCAGGCCACCCATGGCCCATGGTCAGCCCATGTCGTCATACCGCTTCCGACGGATCAGGTTGCCGCAGTCATGAAACAATTGTCGTGGGAACATGACCTCATGGGAGCGATCGCTCCATCCATCACCACCCCTCGCGACATGCCGGATACCGTCCTCCTGGCAACGCGATTGGCTCGCTGCTTGACGCTGTTGTCACAAGGTACGGCCTATGATGTCATCACACAGGCCTACGTGAATCCTTCAGATTGGCAGCAACGGGCGCTCTCGAGCTTTCTGCTGGATGACCACGTCACTATCGTTCATGACGACAATACTCACCCGGACCGAGTTTGGTCCTACTCACTGGGACTCAGCAAGTTCGGGGTGGACGAGATCGAAATGTTTTCGGCGAAGGGACTCCCTGACAGTTCCAACAAGGACATTTTGTCTGCATCCGGCAGCGAATTGCTGCGACTGGGCCAGACGATGAAAGTCGGGACCACGCTCGACCTTCCTCTGCTTGGTCGTACAGTCCGCGTGCGAAACTACCGGACGGCTGCCCCGGCCGGCCGGATGCTGGGATTCCGAGAACTGCACACCGCGTAACTCCGTCGATCACTTCAACACGTTGTCGAGTTCTTGTTTGACGGCTAGCCACCAGGGGGTTGTTCAACAGGTTCGCTCAACAAGGCCGCAGCGAGTGAAGGGCCGAGGCCTACCCTCGATACGTTGAGCCTCTGAGCAATATGAGAACGCTGCCGGCGAGCTTTTTCAACAATCCGTTAGGCCTATCGGCCCGTTGACTTCCCGTCAAAACACAGGTTACAAAGTTTAGAGGGCAAGTGGGGTCCTACCAATCCGAGACCTCAGTACAATCATTACCCATACAGACGATCTAAGGAGGTTTACGATGAGTGACGTGGCACCGGAAATCAAAGTGGGCGATACAGCACCGGATTTCAATCTGAAGGATCAAGACCAGAAGGACGTGAAGCTGAGCGACTACCGCGGAAAGAAGAACGTGGTGCTCGCATTCTACCCGCTGGATTGGAGCCCTGTATGCCAGGGTGAGAATAAGTGCCTGACCGATGATTTCCCAAAATTCCAGTCCGCCAACTCGGAATTGTTCGGCATCAGCTGCGACAGTTTCTTTTCCCACAAGGCATGGGCGGATTCTTTGGATCTGAAGCATCGCCTGTTGTCCGACGTGCACCGAACGACCGCGAAGGCCTATGGGCTCTACTTTGAGCCGCTCAACTGCTCCAAACGCGCAACCGTGATCGTCGATAAGAACGGCAAGGTCGCCTATGCCAAGGTGCAGGAAATCAAGACGGCCCGCGAGGACAAGGACATCCTCGACGCGTTGGCCAAGCTCAGCTGACGGTACATCCTAGGGACTGAGTGCTGAGATTGGATGAATATCGTATCCTGTCTCGGCACTCAGCATTGGCTTCCATGTCTGGTACGGTTGAAGACGTCAACGACGCGAATTACAAAGAATTCACCGACAGTCCCGGTGCGGTGGTCGCCTATGGCCTCGCCACCTGCGAGCCCTGCAAGGCCTACGATCCTATTCTGGAAGCGACTGCGGAAAAGTTCCCGACCATCAAGGTCGGCAAGGCCAAAATGCATGTCCCGGGGCGCTGTCGCGAAATTAAAAAAACCCACACCTTTGAAACGTATCCCACCACCCATCTCTTTGCGCATGGTAAATTATTGTTGACGCGCGAAGGAGTCGTCGAGCCGGCCGAACTCGCCGCACTCATTTCCGACTATTTACTCAAGTAGCCCCGTGGCTGACCTGTTAGGAGGCGAGGAACATATGATGACCATGATGCGTGGTGTGCTATCCGTCATGATCCTGGCCCTTCCGCTATCGGCCGGCGCCCATACCGACGAGTATTTCGAGTCCGTTCAGGCACCGCACGGTGGACAGTTGCGGATGACCGGGCCGTATCATATGGAACTGTTGGCCAAGGATGGGGAGCTGACGGTCTATGTCACGGACCATGCCGACAACGTCATCGGCGTAGATGGCGGATTGGCGAAAGCCACGGTCGAAACGGGGTCGAACAGGACACAGGTGCATCTCCACCCGGTCGGCGGCAACATTCTCAAGGGAGCCGGCACCTTTTCACTGACGCCAAGCACCGTGGTTATCGTGTTCATGAAGCTGCCGAACCAAGACGGCTATGCCGCTCGATTCATGCCGTTGAAACCAAAGGGTGAGCAGGACGAGAAAGCTCCGGCCCATGCGGATGATGAAGGGCCACACCATCATCACCACTCACCGAAACATTGAGAGTTGATACGATTCAACTGATGGAGACCCGGCTGAGCTGTAAGGAGACCCGATCATGAGACATCTGTTTGGAAGTTTCGTGCTCTGTGCCACGCTGCTGGGAGCGGTTCAGGTCGGTGCCCACTCAGCCAAACATGCCGAACCGGTGAAGTCCCTTCACGGTGGACAGTCGATGGCTGCAGGGCCGTATCATCTCGAATTAGTCGCCAAAGATGGGGAACTCCTCCTGTATGTGAGCGATCATTCGGACAAACCCATTCCCACGGATGGCGCGAAGGCCAAGGCTACGATCCAGCAGGGATTTGAGAAAACCTCCACGCAGGTGGAGCTGGCACCGACCGGCGAGAACCAACTGACAGGAACCGGAACATTTACGCTAAGCCCGGATACGGGAATCATCGTATTCCTCAAATTACCCGGACGGGATGCCCACGCCGCCCGGTTTACCCCGCTCAAGACGAAGAGCTGAACAGAGTACTCCGCCTGAAGCATCAGCTTTTCCGATTTCGATTACTAAAACCACCCTGCTCGAAAGCCCCTCATGCACATTGGGCCGGAGCAGTGCGACCTTGCACCAAGACTCCAATACTATCCATCCTTTAGCCTAGGCTCAGGACTCATTCTTTTTTAAGGATTCCCAGCGGATAGTGGATGTGATTCACTCTGACTGGGAGGTGGCCATGAGGGAGGTGTTCATGTTGAGTAGGGCGCAACTGAATCGAATGAAACGGTATTTCCCGACACCGCACGGCGTGAAGCGCGTGGACGACCGACGCGTAATCAGTGGAATTATCTCTGTGAGCAAGAACGGATTGCGGTGGAAGGACGCGCCTTCGGTGTCTGGTCCGTACAAGACGTTGTACAACCAGTTTGTGCGCTGGAGCCTGGCCGGGCTTGTTAACGTGATCTTCCGGGAGCTCGCGAAGAGCGCCGACCCCAGGCAAGGCGTGATGATCGATGCCACCCATCTGAAAGCCCACCGCACGGCGGCGAGTTTGCGTCAAAAGGGGCATTCCCCCGCTGTATTGGTCGCACGAACGGCGGCCTGAATTCGGAGCTCCACGCGGTGTGCGACGAGACAGGCAAGCCGGTGCACCTGTTGCTAACTGCAGGCCACGCCAGCGATTACACAGGAGCCTGCTGCCTCCTGCCCAGCCTTTCCCACGCAAAACAGCTGATTGCCGATCGCGGATATGATGCCGATTGGTTCATCGTCGCCTTGAGGAACCACGGGATCACACCGTGCATCCCGCCGCGCAAGAACCGAACGACACGGCGCCGCTACAACAAAACCCTCTACCAACAGCGGCATAAAATCGAGATCATGTTCGGGCGGATTAAGGATTGGCGCCGAATTGCCATGCGGTATGATCGCTGTGCCCACACCTTTTTCTCAGCGATCTGTCTCGCCGCAACCGTTATCTTCTACCTCAAAGAATGAGTCCTGAGCCTAGTGCATGGGGAAATCGTATCGCTCTCGGCCCAAGACGGTACGTTCACATTAGCGTATAGGCTGCGGAATTCAAGGCTCCTTTTATAACCCCAACAAGCCGAGGTAGGGAGGGCGCTGCCGACGTCCCTGCTTCACCTAGCCAGTGCCTGTAACCTTTCCACTCGTCGGAACGACTTAATGAATGAGGTGATGCAATCAGCAAAAGGGCCAAGTCAGTCAAACAGGTACACTCTTTCACCAAGGAGGGTCTGATGAATCGTGGAATGAAGATGCTGTTAGGGATCGTGGCTGGAGCGTTTCTGATGGGGCTTACAGTGACACTCGCCAGGGCGGACGTAGGGGCAGCCTGCAGGGGTGAGAGCCATGCGATGGGCATGGATCGGCACGCCATGTTGGGTCACGCAGGCATGACGTCCTATGTCCTTCGCAACCTCCTAAAGCGTCAGCAGGAACTCGGCCTAAGGGAGGACCAAGTCACCAAGCTGAATGCCCTCGCCCTCGACCAGGACCGCGCAAAGATTCGCGCTCAAGCGGATGTTCAAGTGGCGAATCGGGAACTCAGGGCGCTGGTGACGGATGAAAAGACGGAGCTGTCCGTTATCGAAGCCAAGATAAAAGAGCGCGAATCGTTCGAGGCCAAACTGAGTTTCATGAAGATCAAAGCCAAGCGCGATCTCTACGCAGTCCTGACGCCCGAACAGCGCGAGAAACAGAACGCTCTTCGTCACCAGATGCGGCAAACGCATCGCGCACACATGTTCGGTAGCCAGGGAACGGATGCGCGTGACCATGAACAGTCGACCGGGGACATGACTTTGGTACCGGAGAGTATTCCACGTAATGCTGCGAGCAGCCTGCAGGCCAGCTAAGCCACGAGGTGACGTGGCCATACAACACCTGTCCACGGTGATGTGGTGTGGTTACCTCCGGGGATGGGCTATGATGTGATGGTGAGGCACCTGGTGGTGGGATGCTCTGGTTTCATTGGAGTGCAGACTCTGGTGTCCGATGATTTTGAGGTTATCCGGCAGGTGCTGCAGGGAGAGATCGACCGCTTTGCGGAGTTAATCGCGCGCTATCAGCAGCATGTCGCGAAAATCGCAAACCGGCATGTGCCATCCGATCACGTAGAGGAGGTCGCGCATGACGTATTCGTCCGGGTCTATACCAGCCTGTCGAGCTTTTCAGGTCAGACTCCGTTTGAACATTGGTTGTCCGGCGTCGCCGTCCGGACTTGCTATGAGTTCTGGCGGGCAAGGCGGCGCGAAGAACTGCCGGTGAGCGCATTGGCCACGGAGCATCAGGCCTGGATGGACCATGTGCTGGCGGCGGAATCGGACGACCAATTTCGTGAACAGGTCAGGCGGCAAGAGGCGTCGGAACTGCTGCAATGGGCACTGAGTCATCTCTCACCTGAAAACCGTCTTGTCTTAACGCTGGTCCATCTTGACGGCTATTCGGTTCGCGAGGCGGCAGGTCTGCTGGGGTGGACTGTGGTCAACGTGAGAGTGCGAGCACATCGAGCGCGACAGTTGCTCCGAGCATTACTACTCGAAAGGATGCGGCAGGACGATGACACCACTCAACGATGAACAGCTGAAGAAAGTCGAGCACGCACTGATGGAAGCCCATCGATCACGCCAAGCGTCTGTGCTTGGCGCCGATTGGAGCTTCCGTGTGATGCGAGACGTCCGACGGGAGGCAGCAGGGCATGGGCCATCGACGATGGCGCTGGGTCTCGATCGGCTCGTATGGAGAACCGCCACAGTCGCCGCAGTCTTGGCCCTCATCTTCACCGGTTCTGTGTGGCTTAATACCAACCAGGACATGGTCGAACTGACCGCATTGTTATCGAACGAGCTTGACGCGACGATGCCTCTCGCCGAGTAGGTGGACATATGGAGGGTCTGTGATGACACCAGGGAAATTGAGGGGGGCACTCGCTGTCCTATTCTGTGCGGGAGCACTGACGGGTATCGCCGGGACCATCCTCTATCATGAACACGAGCAGGAGCAGCGATGGGAGCGAGGCCCGGCTATGAAACATGAGCGAATCATGAAGCGTTTGATACAGGAGTTGTCCTTGACACCGACTCAACAAGCGGACATCGAACCAATGGTCAGTCGGGCCCATGTGGAAATCTTGCGATTACGCTTTTCGCACCAGCCGGAAGTCGAACGGGTCATGACCAAGGGGGTGGCTGAGATCAAGACCAAGTTGTCTCCGGAGCAACAAGCAAAGTTGGATGAACTCTATGCCAAGCTCCAACGACACTGGCAGGCTTCGCGCGACTACTTGCAAACCACCAGAGATCGGCTCAGATAGACGAAGTAGGGCGCAAGCCGGCCAGCCTACGATGCATTGTAAAGGTCCATGATGACGCTCCCCGAGGAACCGAAAAAGAACGAGATGTCGGAACCTGTCAGGTTCGCTACCATGCTCAAGCGTTGGGTGCTGGGACTCTTCGTGGCCTGTGTATTAGCTGTCATCGGATACGCGCTGTTGACCAAGTCCGACGAGACACCATTGCGTGCCGCCAGCCAAGGACAGCCCCCCCAGACCACGCGAACGATGCCAGTGGTGATCGCAGCTGCGAAAACGGGCGATATCGGGGTCTATCTCAACGGCCTCGGGTCGGTCACTCCTCTCAATACCGTGACGGTGAGGAGCCGCGTAGACGGGCAACTGATGCAGATACGGTATCAAGAAGGCCAGACGGTCTATGCCGGGGATCTGCTGGCCGAAATCGATCCACGCCCATTTCAGGTCCAATTGACACAGGCCGAAGGTCAGATGGCGCGCGACCGATCGCAACTGAAAAATGCCCAACTCGATCTCGAGCGGTACCGCGGGCTCTTGCAGCAGGAGTTCATTTCCAAGCAGCAACTCGACACCCAGGAAGCATTGGTCCGGCAGCTGGAAGGAATGGTCCAGTCCGATCAGGGGCAGATCGACAATGCCAAGCTGCAGATCACGTACTCGCGCATCACCGCGCCTATTAATGGGCGCATCGGCTTGCGCCTCGTGGATCATGGCAACCTGGTCCGTGCGAACGACACCAATGGGCTGCTGGTCATCACACAACTGCAACCGATTGCCGTGGTTTTCACTATCGCCGAAGACAGTCTCCCCGCCGTGCTCGAGAAGCTCAAAACCGGAGAACCGTTGCCGGTCGAAACGTTTGATCGGGAGCAGAAACGAAAACTGGCTGCAGGAACCCTGCTGACGGTGGACAATCAGATTGATCCGAACACTGGAACGGTGCGGCTGAAAGCGGTCTTCCCGAACGACGACGGTGAATTGTTTCCCCATCAGTTCGTCAATGCGCGCCTGCTGCTGGATGTCAAACGTGGGGCCACGATCGTGCCGTCTGCCGCCGTGCAGCGCGGGCCAAAAGGGACATTCGTGTATGTGGTGAACGCCGACCGAACGGTGGGCGTGCGACCAGTCACGATCGGGGTTACCCATCCTGATGAGGTATCCATCGATGCAGGTCTGGCTCCTGAAGAACTTGTCGTAGTTGACGGCACTGAAAAACTTCGGGAAGGCACCAAGGTGGAGGTCCGGAACCAAAACGGCCCACCCGCAAAAGGCGGAACCGATCAACCGCCCCCAGGAACTGAGAAGCCGCGAAGAGGAACGCGGTTGTGAACCCGTCCCGTCTCTTCATCTTGCGTCCGGTGGCGACAGCCCTGTCTATGGCTGCCATTGTCCTTGCCGGATTCATCGCCTATCGACAGCTACCGGTTTCAGCCCTTCCCCAAGTCGATTACCCGACCATTCAAGTGCTTACCTTCTATCCCGGAGCAAGTCCCGACGTGATGGCCTCTTCTGTCACCGCGCCATTGGAGCGCCAGTTCGGACAGATGCCGGGATTGAACCAGGTGACCTCCACCAGTTCCGGCGGCAGTTCGGTCATCACGCTGCAATTCAGCTTGGATCTCAACCTGGACGTCGCCGAGCAGGAAACGCAAGCTGCAATCAATGCCGCCTCCACATTCTTACCGCGCGATCTACCCAGCCCCCCTGTCTATAGCAAGGTCAACCCGGCGGATGCACCGATCCTGACGTTGGCATTGACGTCGCACACCCTGCCTCTGTCACAGGTGGAAGACCTCGCCGAAACCCGGTTTGCCCAGAAGATTTCACAACTATCCGGCGTCGGGCTCGTGAGCATCGGTGGAGGGCAACGGCCGGCGGTGCGGATTCAGGTGAATCCGAGGGCCCTGTCTGCCTATGGGCTCACGATGGAGGATCTCCGCATCGTCGTCGCAGCCGCGAACGTCAATCAAGCAAAAGGCACCTTCGACGGCCCGAAGCGGGCCTCCATCATCAATGCGACGGATCAACTGCTCTCGAGCAAGGAATATCAACCACTGATCGTCGCCTATCGCAACGGCGCACCGGTCCATCTGTCCGACGTCGCCGACGTGATCGACGACGTAGAGAACGCCAAGCAGGCGGCGTGGATGAACGAAGATCAGGCGGTGATCGTGAATATCCAGCGGCAGCCGGGCGCCAATGTCATCGACGTGGTGGACCGTATCAAGAAACTGTTGCCGCAGTTGCAAAGCGCACTGCCCTCGTCAGTCCAGGTCACCGTGCTGACCGACCGTACCATCTCCATTCGCGCATCGGTCCGGGACGTGCAGTTCGAGCTGATGCTCGCGGTTGCGCTGGTGATCATGGTGATTTTCCTGTTCCTGCGCACTCTGTCCGCCACTGTCATTCCCGCTGTGGCCGTGCCGTTGTCGCTGCTTGGAACCTTCGGTGTCATGTATCTGATGGGATTCAGCCTGAACAACCTGACGTTGATGGCGCTCACAATCTCGACAGGCTTCGTGGTGGACGATGCGATTGTGATGATCGAAAACATCGCGCGGTATATCGAAAAAGGCGACTCCCCGTTGGAAGCCGCACTCAAGGGATCGAAGCAGATTGTGTTTACGATCCTCTCCCTGACCATCTCACTCATCGCCGTTCTGATTCCACTCCTGTTCATGGGCGACATAGTGGGCCGGTTGTTCCGTGAATTTGCCATTACCCTCGCCGTCACGATTCTCACCTCAGCCGTGGTCTCGTTGACGCTAACCCCTATGATGTGTGCCAGGTTACTTCGTCACACCAATAAGGCGAAACAAGGCCTGTTCTATCGCGCCTCCCAAGACGCGTTCGACTGGACCATCGCGGCCTACGGCAGAACGTTGCGATGGGTGTTGAACCATCAACAGGCGACACTGGCCGTCGCGGTAGGCACATTGATCTTCACCGTGTTGCTCTACATCGTTGTGCCCAAAGGATTCTTTCCGATTCAGGATACGGGTGTGATCCTAGGAATCTCCGAGGCTCCCCAATCGATTTCGTTTCCGGCGATGATCGAGCGGCAACAGGCGTTGGCAACGATGGTCCTGGCCGATCCGGCCGTCGCAAGTCTCTCCTCTTTCATCGGGGTGGACGGCACGAACAGCACGTTGAACAGCGGACGTTTTCAGATCAACTTGAAACCCCTCGCCGAGCGAAGAATCAATTCCGGCAACGTCATCCGCCGCCTGCAATCGCAACTGGCAACGGTCGAAGGCATCACCCTGTTCTTGCAGCCGGTACAGGATCTCACGGTGGAGAATCGCGTGAGTCGGACGCAGTACCAATACACGCTCGAAGACGCAGACCCCGAGGAACTGAACCGCTGGGCGCCGAAGTTCGTCGAGGTCTTGCAGGCACTTTCCCAACTACGCGACGTCAGCAGCGACCAACAGGATCAGGGGCTGGCATCCATGCTGGTCATCGACCGCAACACAGCGTCGCGCATGGGTATCACACCGCAAGTGATCGTCGATACCCTCTACGATGCGTTCGGCCAGCGGCAGGTCTCTACCATGTTTACCCAGTTGAACCAGTATCGAGTCGTGCTGGAAGTGAGACCCGAGTTTCGTCAGGGTCCACAGGCCTTGCAGTTTCTCGATGTCCGGTCCCTTAGCGGCGGCCAGGTCCCGTTGAATGTGTTCACACAAGTCACGGAAACGACCACGTCGCTGGTCGTGAGCCGTCAGGGACAGTTCCCTGCCGTCACCCTCTCGTTCAATCTCGCGCCGGGCGATTCCCTTGGCGACGCGGTAGAGGCAATCGAGAGGGCGGCACAGGAGATCGACTTGCCTCCCAGCATCCGCAGGAGTTTTCAGGGCACAGCCCGAGCCTTCCAGGCCTCGCTGGAGAACCAGCCGTGGCTGATTCTCGCCGCGCTCATCACCGTCTATATCGTGCTCGGGATTCTGTACGAGAGCTACATCCATCCCATGACGATCCTTTCCACGCTGCCGTCCGCCGGCGTCGGCGCGCTGCTCGCGCTGCTTCTTTTCAAGGCGGAGCTGAGCATGATCGCATTGATCGGCATCATTCTGCTGATCGGCATCGTCAAGAAAAACGCCATTATGATGATCGACTTTGCGCTGGAAGCGGAACGGAAGGATGAGAAGGCTCCGGAAGAAGCGATCTATGAAGCCTGCCTGTTGCGGTTCCGGCCGATCATGATGACGACGATGGCGGCGGTGTTCGGAGCGCTTCCGCTGGCGCTCAGTACCGGGGTAGGCTCTGAACTGCGCCGCCCACTGGGAATCGCCATTGTCGGCGGACTGATTGCCAGCCAGATCCTGACGCTCTATACGACACCGGTGGTCTATCTCGCATTCGACCGACTCGCACGACGGTTCGGGACACGCCGAGCTGTGGCAACCACTCGCGAGGCCATCGACACGGGTTCGGCATGAATATCTCGGCCACGTTCATCCAGCGGCCGGTCGCCACCACGTTGTTGACGATCGGTATCACACTCGTCGGAGTCGTCGCCTTTCAGTTTCTCCCCGTCGCCGCACTGCCGGAAGTAGAATTTCCCACAATCAACGTCACAGCGAATTTACCGGGCGCCAGCCCCGACATCATGGCCACATCGGTCGCCGCGCCGCTGGAACGCCAATTCACGCGTATCGCGGGTATCACCGAGATGACCTCCAACAGCACGCTCGGAGCCACGAGCGTTACCCTACAGTTTGAGCTGAGCCGCGACATCGACGGGGCGTCCCGTGACGTTCAAGCGGCGATCAACGCGGCGCGCGGCGACCTCCCGGCCATCCTTCCAAGCAGCCCTAAGTATCGCAAGGTCAATCCGGCCGACGCGCCCATTCTGATTCTCGCGGTGACCTCGGACATCGTCGGCCGGGGCAGAATGTACGATGCGGCGTCGAGCATTTTGCAGCAGAAGCTCTCGCAGGTTGAGGGGGTGGGGCAGGTGAACGTCGGTGGCGGCTCACTTCCGGCGGTACGGGTCGAGCTCAATCCTTCCGCTTTGAACAAGTATGGAATCGGGTTGGGAGACGTTCGCAGAATGTTGAGTAGCACCAATGTGACCCAACCGAAAGGTCAGTTGGCGAACGGAACCCGTACGTGGGAGATCAAGGCCAACGATCAACTCCATACCGCTGAGGACTATCTGCCACTGGTGGTGATCTATAGGGAAGGTCGAGCGGTGAAGTTGTCGGACGTCGCAGTCGTCCAAAATTCAGTCGAGGATCTCAGGGCAACCGGGATGGCGAACGGCAAACCGGCGGTCCTCGTTCTCATCTTTCGGCAGCCCGGGGCGAACATTATCGAGACGGTGGATCGGGTCCGCGCGTTGCTCCCGCAATTGGAGGCGTCGATTCCAGGCACCATGACGCTGTCAGTGGTGATGGACCGGACACCGGTCATTCGTGCATCGCTGCACGACATCGAACTGACACTCGCCATTTCCGTGAGCCTAGTCATCCTGGTGGTATTCATCTTCCTCCGGAGCGCTCGCGCCACTCTCGTTCCAATTGTGGCGGTGCCGGTCTCGCTGATCTCGACGTTCGGCGTCATGTACCTCTGCGGATACAGCCTTGACAATCTTTCGCTCATGGCACTGACCATCGCAACTGGCTTCGTCGTAGACGACGCGATCGTCGTTCTTGAGAACATCAGCCGATACCGCGAACTGGGTGTTCCGCCGCTACAGGCGGCGTTGCGCGGGGCGAAGGAGATCACTTTCACCGTGCTCTCGATGAGCCTCTCGCTCGTGGCGGTGTTTCTCCCGATCTTATTGATGGGCGGCATGGTCGGGCGGTTGTTCCGCGAATTTGCGGTGACGCTCTCCGTGGCCATCATTGTTTCGCTCCTCGTGTCGCTGATCACGACACCCATGATGTGTGCGAGACTCTTGAAGCCGGAACAGGACACGCCCCATGGATGGTGGTATCGGGGCAATGAGCGATTCTTCAATGGCATACGTGGCGGCTATGCGACGAGTCTGACCTGGGTGCTGCGACATCCTCGCAGTATGCTGACCGCAACATTGGCGACTATGGGGTTCAGCATCTACCTCTATGTCGTGATCCCAAAAGGATTCTTTCCTCAACAAGATACAGGCCGCCTGAGCGGGAACATTCAGGCCTCGCAGGATATTTCGTTTCAGGCTATGAGCCAGAAGTTGACCGAAGTGGCGAAGATAATTCAGAGCGATCCCGCCGTGGACACAGTCATGGGATTCTCCGGGGGCGGCGGCATTGGAAGCACGACTAATACCGGCCGCATGTTCATCTCATTGAAACCGCTTGCGGAGCGGAAGCTCAGCGCGGACCAGGTGATTGCCAGATTGCGCCCCAAGCTCTCGACAGTTCCAGGTGCGCCGACATTTCTGCAGGCGGTTCAGGATTTGCGGATCGGTGGACGTGCCAGCAGCTCGCAATATCAGTACACGCTTCAAAGCCTCGATCTCGGGGAACTCAATGCTTGGGCACCCCGTGTCGAACGCCAATTGCGTACCCTGACGGACATTGTCGATGTGAACAGCGATCAGCAGAATAGGGGTCTGCAATCGTTGGTCGTATTCGACCGCAGCACAACCTCGCGGCTCGGCCTCAGCCCTCAGCTCATCGATGACACGCTCTATGATGCCTTTGGCCAGCGGCAGGTTTCGATCATGTATACCCCGTTGAACCAGTACCATGTCGTAATGGAAGTGGCACCGCAGTTTTGGCAAAGTGCCGCTGCGCTCAACGACATCTATGTACGGTCACCGGCGGGTATGCAGGTACCGTTGAGTACAGTGGCACGCTACGAGCCCACCTCTACGCTGCTGTCCGTAAACCACCAGGGGCAATTTCCGGGCGTCACGCTGTCGTTCAATATGACGCCCGGCACCTCACTCAGCGAAGCTGTACAGGCGATTGAGAAATCCATGCGTGACATCGGCCTGCCGGACGATATCAAGGGCAGCTTCCAAGGTACGGCCAAAGCGTTCCAGGCTTCGTTGGAGAATCAGCCGCTGCTGATCCTCGCAGCGCTGGTGACGGTCTATATCGTGCTAGGGATCCTCTACGAGAGCTATATCCACCCGCTGACGATTCTGTCCACCATTCCGTCCGCGGGAGTCGGCGCCTTGCTCGCGCTACTTCTCTTCAACACGGAGCTGAGCATGATCGCATTGATCGGCATCATTCTGCTGATCGGCATCGTCAAGAAAAACGCCATTATGATGATCGACTTTGCGCTGGAAGCGGAACGGAAGGATGAGAAGGCTCCGGAAGAAGCGATCTATGAAGCCTGCCTGTTGCGGTTCCGGCCGATCATGATGACGACGATAACGGCGATGCTGGGAGCACTCCCTCTGGCAGTCGGAATGGGGGTTGGGTCGGAGTTGCGGCGTCCCCTCGGCATCGCAATCGTGGGAGGTCTACTGGTCAGCCAGCTCCTTACGCTGTACACGACACCGGTCGTTTATCTCTATTTGGACCGTGTACGATTACGGTTCCGCTCCACGCAGGCGATTCGATTCTCTCCCATTCGATGAGGGCCCTTCACCTTAGTAACATTAGACTTCTTGCATAACCTCCTGTCGCGGATTCAAGTAGTCAGTGCATAATTTCAGCGAGGGCGTGCTGGAGTAACCTCTTGGCCCAACAAGAGGTTCTCCATGAGGACGTATCGTCGGATCGCGTACGAAGATCGCTGTCAGCTCTATGCCTTGCGCAAGGCCGGCAAGACCCAGACCGAGATCAGTCAGGCGCTGGGGTTCAGCCAAGGGACGGTCAGTCGGGAACTGGCTCGAAACGCAGGACGGCGGGGCTATCGGTTTCAGCAAGCCCAGCGTTTGGCCCAGGCTCGCCAGCAGCAGGTCCAGTGTCAGCCACGCAAACTGACCGGCCGGGTTTGTCGCACACTGACCCGCAAGCTCCGGTCGGAACGGTGGCCTCTCGCTCAGTCCCGAATGGATCTATCAGATGATCTGGGCAGACAAGCGCAGGGGCGGTGATCTCTGGCGCTTCTTGCGCCGACGGGGCAAGCGGTACAATCGGCGTGGGGCGCAGCACGCCGGACGGGGCGTGATTCCTCATCGCGTGGACATCGCGGAGCGGCCTGCGATTGTGGCAGCCAAGTCACGACTGGGCGATTGGGAAGGGGACACCCTGGTGGGCACCCGCCATCACGGCAGGCTCCTGACGCATGTCGAACGCAAACGTCTGTTCACGATTATCTCGAAACTGTCTCAGCCCACAACGCTGGCGACGCATCGTGCCACCGTCCATCGCCTGAAACCCTTACGCCAGCATACCCACACGATGACCTACGACAACGGAAAAGAGTTTGCCAAACACCGGCACACCGCGCAGTGCCTGCACGCCCACGTCTTCTTTGCCACGCCCTACCATGCGTGGGAACGCGGGGTGAATGAGAATACCAATGGGCTGATCCGGGACTTCTTCCCCAACGGCACAGACTTCTCTACAATCCACCCAGCAACCGTTGCCAAGGTGGAGCGTCTACTCAATCGACGCCACGCAAATCACTCGGCTTTCACACGCCCAACGAGGTCTTTCTCACGCTGGCCAAACGACGCTGACGTTATGCACTGGGAAGTTGAATCTGCGACCCCAAACTAGAGATCCTCCTCAGATGAACTAATCTCCACCTAGTGAGGTCGTTCAGAGATTTCGCAGATCTGACCCTAGGGAAGGTCTGATTTATTCTGAATTTCGACCACAGATAGGTCGAATCTCCAGTGTTTTAAAGGCTGGTTGGTTAAAAACCGGAATTAATCAGACCTCCCTAGCTGAAGTTTGAAAGGCGCCAAGAACGTTCCCTTCCACTCAAAGCCGCCAGAGCTTACCCCCCCTCCCCCTTGAAAAATCACGCCTTTGAGAAGATGCGACGAGTCAGAAGTAAACTATGGAGGAAAGCAGGAAGTTCATTTGGCTTGTAAAGAACGACCGCTTACCCGGCGTAGTCGTAAGTCAGATCGCGAGAGGGAACCAAGCGAATGTTGGTCAGGGTGCCTTGGGTGATGCCTGGGGCAAGTTCCTGCCAGATGTCCTCGGCCAACTCCTGGCCGGTCACGGACTGGCGCTGCAGGGCCACCGACAGGTCCTTGTGGTCGAGTTTCGCAATCACTCTGTCCCTGACCAGCTGATCCAATGCCCCGATATCGGTCACCATGCCGGTCATCGGATCGATCGTGCCTCGAACCGTCACAAAACAATCCCACTCACGCCCTTCATGCCCAGGCTGGATCGCGTTAAACGAATACCGTTTCGTAATCGTCGCCCTGTTCGGACGATCTCCGACCGTCACTTCAGCATAGAGGTCTTCATCCTCACAGAGCCGAAGGGTATGGAGCGCCCCGATATCTCGTTGAACCGCAAACTTGTCCCATAGCACATGCGCGAAATTTTCCGAGGTGGGAATACGATCCTTGAAATAGGCCATGTCGAGATTGAGATTCTTGTGGTCGAATTCCTCAATCACATCCAACATCACCCGCTTGAGATCGAACAGATTGACCACCATGCCGTTCGTGGGGTCGATGTCACCAGAAACGGTCAGTTCAATCATGTAGTTATGGCCGTGCGCCGGCGGATTGTAGCAACGGCCGAAAGCCGCTCGGTTCTTCGCCTCGTCCCATTCCGGACGGATGTAGCGGTGGGCCGCGGCGAACTCGATCCGTTTGGTCAGTAAAACAGGAGGCATCATTTTTCAGTGCTGAGTGCTGAGTGCTGAGTTGCAAAACGGAAGGATGGCCTATTCACAAATTCACCGTGTCACTTCAAGTCTGAAAGCCATTCTTCTCTCATGCTGCCTGACACCGGCACTTCATGGCAATAGACACCGTGGCTGACACGAATCGTCACAGACTTGGTGAGATTCGCGATGGCAGCTCGCATCAAGGCACTGGGGCGAAATCGTACGAAGTGCACCGCGCTGATTTTTGTCTCGTGACTATGGCCGCCTTCGAACTCACCGAAGACTTCCTCCCCATCGGCCACGATGGACACCTTCTCGCCATGATCCAGCCCCATAAATTCATCGAGCCGTTCCTTGATATTCGCTTCGTCGGTAATCTCGATCAAGAGCGTCGCGCTCAATTCACCGGGTGCCGGGAGGATGGCATTGTACACGTCCAACTCGTCCTGAATCTTCGCCGGATCAAAAATCCGTTCGACGCGGACCATTTCCTGAATCTGGAATTGCAACGTCCGCCGATTCTCAAAGACCAAGGTGATCCACGGGCCGACTGAAATACGCCGCCTCTGTTTGAGAGCGATGATGTTGGCCCGAAAGCCTTCACGTTGCTTTTCGTACTCTTCGTAAGGAATCAGGTCGGCTGAAGTCAGTGTCTGCACGGATAGACTCTCGCTTCCTCAACTACTCGTAAGAACCGAACTCTCGCCGCTCGCTCACCCCTCGGAGGGAAGCCCATAGGCATCCCGCACAATCTGGATCGGATGTCGCACGGTCTTCTCCGGCATCTGAGCGGTGGCCCCGGCCTGCTCCAATTGTAACCCCGCCAATGGACAGTCGGAGGCGACAAGATCCGCGCTCGTCTGTTCGATCGCCCGCACCGCTTTGCCGGCTATCTTCATCGAGAGAGGGAAAAACTCAACCTTGGCCGACCAGGACCCATCATGCCCTGAACATTGTTCGACGACTTCAACCTTCGCCCCAGCACACTCCATCAGTTCTTTCGATTTGAATCCGATGTTCTGATCTCGCAAATGACAGGGAATCTGATAGGCGACCGTCCCCGGTTTCTTTGTGAAGTCGGTCGCGAGTTCTCCCGCTTTCTTCATCTTCATGAGGTACTCGCAGATATCAAACGTCTTCTCAGCCACCTGCCTCGTCTGTTCATCGGGAAGGAGTTCCGGATACTCCCGCTTCAGCATCAAGCTACAACTCGCCGTCGGCACCACCACATCGTACCCCTTGATGACCCATGGGTACAATGAGGCGACATTGCTTCTGGCCGCCTGTTGGATGGCCTGGGTGTCGCCGACGTCGAAGTTCGGCATTCCGCAACAGCGCTGCTCCGGGAACACCACCTGCACACCGTTCTTTTCCAATACTTGCACTGTGGCCTTCCCGACATCCGTAACCTGTGCATTCACCAGGCAACTGGCAAACAGCGCCACTTTTCGAGTGGGTGGGTCAGCCGACGCCGTCTTGGCTCGACGCCCAAACCAGCGTGAAAATGTCTCCGACGAGAAGTGCAGAACCTGGCGGTCTTGGTGAATTCCGACGGTCCGCTGCAACACACGACGGACTATCTTGTTGCGCAAGAAGCTATTCGTGATCGAAGCAGTCGCGCTGCCCAGCTTCCCGATGGCATCCGTCATGATGAGCAGACGATCCCGCCATCGAACCCCTCGTTCCGCAGCCAGTCGCTTCTTCCAGGCGACCATCAAATGCGGAAAGTCGATTTCGTAGTGATGGGGAGGCGTATAGGGGCAATGGTTGAAACAGAGCTTGCAGTAGTAGCATTCATCGACCACCTGATGATGGTCGGTGGGACTAAGCTTTGAGACGTCACCTTCGTACACATCAATGCGGTCCAGCAGCGTGTTGAAGGACGGACAGAGGTTAAAGCAGCGCCGGCAGCCGTCACAGACCTCATAGATCCGCAACGTCTCTTTCTCCAGCTGCTTGGCGTCGATGGAGGAAATCAGGCTGATGCCCTTCATGATTCGTCTCTCGGAAAACAATCAGCGGCCAGCTCTCGCCGACGGACTCTCGCCACATCGCCGAGAACTGGCCGCTGAACATGGGCTGATGCGTGCGCGTTACCCCTTCAGAGTATCCAATCCTTTTTGAAACCGATTGGCGTGAGACCGTTCAGCTTTCGCCAGAGTTTCAAACCATTCGGCCAATTCAGGGAATCCTTCATCCCGTGCGGTCTTGGCCATTCCCGGGTACATTTGCGTATATTCGTAGGTTTCGCCCTCGATGGCCGACTTGAGATTCGCGTCCGTGTTACCGATCGGCACACCCGTCGCCGGGTCTCCGACTTCCTTCAAGAAGTCCAGATGGCCGAAAGCATGACCGGTTTCCGCCTCTGAGGTGTCTCGAAAGAGACCACCGACATCAGGATACCCTTCGATATCCGCCCGCCGAGCGAAATAAAGATACCGGCGGTTGGCTTGTGACTCACCGGCAAACGCATGCTTCAGATTGTCGTGACTTTTTGTCCCTTTCAAGCTCTTTCCCATATCATCCTCCTCGTTGTTCGAAGGCCCACCCTTCCCCTGCGAATATTATCGTCGCTGGAAACTGCCCGGTAAGATAGCGCAGCCGTCATCAGAGGTTCAAGAGGCTTTCCACCCTTTGCCGGCCGGTACCGCGTGCTGGACAGATCGACTCGCCGGTCGATGAGTATTGACACGGCTGAGTGTTATAATGAATTGTTATTGTCCTGACGTATCAGAAATCTTCCATATGAGGCTCTTCGTGAAAACCCTTCTGCTTCATGGCTTCTACCACTCTGTCGGTGTGATGTCGCTGTTCGTCCTGTTGCTCTCCGGTTGCGCACAAGATTCGTATCAACGGAGAGCAGATGTGATGAAGAATCACGTCGGAAACTTCTACAGCCACTTGAAGGCCAATCGAGTGGGGTCGGCTGTTCATGAAAACGAACAGATTGAACTCATGGCCGACCAGATGGCGGACAGGGTCAAGACGCGTGGTCAGATGGGAGGAGCCGGGCAAGTCGAACGCGAGTTCGCGCTGATGAAGACTGCTCGAGATACGGCCGCTCAAAACTGGATCGCATTGGGACAATATTTCGCGATCAAGCAGGAGCCGGACAGAGCCCGTGCCGCCTATCAACGCGTCATCGATACCTATACGGATCCGACGGAACGCGCCTACCGGGAGCAAGCCGTTCGTGCGTTGAAAGATCTGGATATCGTCTCGGCGCCTTCGAGCGATTCGACTCGCTGATCACGCAGATCCGAACGTTGTCCGGAGAGCGCCGCTTGCCTGATCCCTCAGCCATGAGACCATCACCGCTCCGTCGCGTACTCCTGCTGACGCTCTGCCTGGTATCAACCGGATGTGTCCATCGCATTCATGTGACGCCGGTGCCGACAAGCGCGCCGTCCAGCACCATCCCTCGAGACCTCCGGGTCACGCTGAGCCCGATTGCACTGGAAGGCGCGGACCATCGACCGGGCATCACGTTCCTGGACTGGCCTCATCGAGATTTGACGCAGGGAATCCTCGACTACCTGCGGCAACGAGGCACCTTTGCCTCCGTCTCGCCAGAATCAGGAGACCTTTCGCTTCACATCGTCACCAAACTAGCGCTGAGTTCTCGGCGAGGCCTCTATCACTACCGGATTATCCTACAGGCGGATATGCGTGAAGCTTCAGGGCTGATCAAGTCCTATCTCACGGAACAGATCGCGGCAGGATCATCGGTCCGGTGGGTGACGGCTTCTGATCGTCACCCGATTGAAACCGCATTGCAGTCGGCGTTGGAAGACTTACTGGGGAAGATTGAGGCGGACCGATCACTCTATCTTAACGACACGACGCGATCACCGTCCTAATCGCACGAAAACAGACCACCCTCAGCCGAACCGTCACATCTGTGCTACTTGAGCCTGCGGCTCAATGTGGCCGGCATCTCCATGCTGATCGAGACCGTCCTTGGACGCTTCAACATACTCATGACAATCGAGACGGAACGCTTGGTCTCCGAATGCGACATTGAAAAAGTTGCAACGGTGGGGCAGACCAGCCTCTTTATTGATGTTCGGCCGAAAGTGTTCGCATGACACACACATACGCGCGACCGGGATCTCTCCTTGCAATTGAAGGGCGCGAATCAGTTTCACGAGCGTCCCAAGGAGTGCCACTTGTTCCTGGGCGGAGAGATTCTCGGTGGCCGAGGCCAGAATTTCCGGCCATCGGTTTTCCACATGACCCGCTTTGGCCCCAAGGGCCGTTAGGTGTACCGTCACAACGCGATTGTCGAGCTCGCGACGGCGCCGACGAACGAACCGTTTCTGTTCCAGTGTTCTGATCACCTCGGACGCGGTGGGTAACTTGACCGAGAGCTCCCGAGCGATGGTCGAGACCGTAGCCGAATGGTTCGGTCGAGATCGCAGGAACGTCAGCACCTGAATTTGCAAGGGACCAATCCCCTGTCTCCCCTTCCGCCTCCAGGTTCGGCTCTTCATCGCCAGACCGATTTTTGAAAGTCCCGTCACCAAACGATCAGGGAGCGAGTCCTGGTCGATCGTTGTTACCGCTGTCATAACTACCCCTCCTCTCCCTATTAGTTCGGCAATCGGCACTAGTTGTTCGGCAATCGGCCGGAGGGTAGTCTATTGTCCCGTCTTCCTTCCCGTCAAGCCTGTTTCGCGCTCCAGAAGCCATCCCCTACTTTTGTTTTTCAGCGGACGACGAGCACGCCGCAGTGCGCATGTTGAACCACACGAGTGGACACGCTGCCAAGTAGGACACGGCCGATCGCGCCCAGTCCTTTCGCGCCGGTCACGATCAGGTCTGCTTTGTTTTTCTTGGCCACGGTCAGAATCTCATCAGCCGGCTTCCCCAGCCTCACGGCTTCACGTATTTGAAAGCCTGATTTCGCGAGCTTATCCCCATAGCGCTGCACCAAACCCTTCCCGATCTCCCTCACCTCTGGATATTTCAAAAATGGCATGGCGTGCACGATGGTGACCAGCACCGGTTCGCGGTCCGGACCATCGGGAGCCGGATTGATCGTACGAAGCAGAAACTTGACCGCCTTATCCGAAGCGGCCGACCCATCGATCGCCAGGATCAGATGTCGGACAGGCCGGGGAGGTTCTTTCACCACCAGGACAGAACAAGAAGCATGGTGAATGGCGTGGTTCGAGATGCTGCCCAGCATGAAGCGGTCCAAGGCATCCAACCCTCGGGATCCGATCGACAAGAGCCCGATTCCACGCTGTGCATGCTTCATGATCGTGGCCGCCACCGCGCCGCGGTCGATTGTCACCGTCCCGCTCAAGCCGAGCGTCGACAACAAGCTCTCCGAGTCCTTTTTCACCGCCTGCGCTGCGGCCTCCAGCCTCTTCACTTCAGACTGAATATACCGTTCCGTCCCGACGATGACCGGTTGGATCATGAAGGGAGTCCGGAGGCTCGCCGCATCGACGACATGCAGGATCCGGACGACCGGCTGCACCGTAAACGGGATCTCCGCCAACCATTCCATCGCCCATCGTCCATGCTTCGATCCGTCAGTTGCCGCAAGAATCTTCATGGCAGGATATCCTTTTCTGTCATCAACACACGTGCTGTTGCCTAGAGGACTGCTTTGAACCGATCTCGAAACGCATCGACCGGCAAGTTCGCCAGCGTGGCATAGCGGCCCACAACATCCTGGCTCCTCAAGTCATCTTCACTGAGTCGAATCATATATTGCCGAGCGATGTGGTAGGACTGGGACTCAATCTCTACCATCCTGACCCTGGTCCGTCCAGTGGACGGATCCACCATTTGCTTGAATGGGATCGGAATAAACCGCCCGTTTTGAATCGAGACCATGGCCGCTGTCCCACCGTCCAACAGATACTGAGCCGCGCAATATCCCAAGTCTCGGGTGTATTCGATATCGTAGGGGATCGGATCGGCGCAACGGAGTTCATACCCGACATTCTTCGACACCACGGTGATCGACAATCCAAGCGCGCGAAGTTGCTTGGTCAGCTCCCGTCGTAAGACATCGCCGATATCGACCTCCGTCATCCGTAAATGGCCATGCTCGTCATGTTCCACATGTTCGAGACCACCGAGTTCATGCGGATCAAGAATTTCGATCAGCCCTTCCGCCACCACCGCAACGCCATCAGTCCGACCCTGTTCAAAACGCTTGATCATGGCCCCGAGCAACAGATCGACCACTCGTTGTAGTTTCACAGGCCGTTCACGAAACTCTTCCGGAATAATCGTCAGGGTGGCGCCTGCGGCCTTTCCAATCCCCAATGCCAGATGACCTGCCTTGCGTCCCATGGTCACGACCACATACCAACGAGTCGTCGTACGGGCGTCCACCATGAGATTCTTGACGATCTCGACCCCAACATGGCGCGCCGTTTGAAACCCGAACGTCGGGACACCATGGGGGAGATCCAAATCATTGTCGATCGTCTTCGGAACGTGGACGATTTGAAGTCGCCCACCGGCTCGTTCCTCCAACTTCATAGCGGAAAACGCGGTGTCGTCTCCGCCGATCGTGACCAGCCTCGTGACGCCGAGCCGAGACAGAGAGAACAACACGTTATCAATCAGCTCCGAACTTTTTGTCGGGTTCGCGCGGGATGTGCCTAGATAAGACCCACCTCGAAAATGAATCCGACTGACATCCTCGATCGAAAGCGGTCGTACCTGTCCTGTGCCGCCTTCCATGAGCCATTTGAATCCATCAATGATCCCCAGCACGTCCGCTCCCCCAAGAATGCTGCGGATCGTCGCTGCATTGATCACACTATTGATTCCGGGGGCAGGCCCGCCCCCGACCAGAATCCCGACTGTTGGGTGGTGCATCGTCATCTGTTCCTCCTGCCTGCTGTTTCTATGTCGCCTTAAGGTGTGCGGCATGGTTGTATACTCCACCATCTCGAGATGGCAAGCGCTGAGACGTCGGTCTCCACAGAACCATTCCAGTGAATGAGTGGTTGGTTACGACGGAACAGGACAGACAGGCCTCGTTGGGTAGCAAGGCAGATCAGTCCGGCCTTTCCTCCAACCCAACGTGGGCGCGCAGACGGTTGTAATCGAAGACAGTCTTACCGAGACGCTGGCGGCCCGGATCATGCCGCTCCATGTCGTCGATCAACACTCCGACCTTCTCCCTCATCGTTGGAGTCAAGGCGGCATGCCGTGGCGTCTGTCCACTCAGCGCGACATGAGGCTGATCCGACCATTCAAGGTAGGTTTTTTCAAGGAACTGATTGAGCAACGTTCTCTCTTCCTCAGGGATCACGACCAGCCTCGGTGAGGTCTCCGACATGAGGTCGGCCACCGAGAGTTGCCGAACTGGCGGCACCACGATTTCCCCTCGGAAATGTAATGAGAATCCCAACGCAGCCGCAAGTCGATGTTTCACAAGATCCAGCCGCTGTGGACTGTCGCATTCCACGAGAAGTTGATACGCCGTCAGGGTCAGCTTGGCTGCAAGCACGCCACCGTCACGCTGAACCCATTGCTGAAAGGAAGGGAGGCTCACCGTCATTCCTTGCCTGTCGGCTGGATCAGACTTCTCCGGAGACAAGTCGGTCATTCCAGACAACGCATCGATGAACATTCGATGGTCGTGATGATCATAGAGCGCAATCGCGTACAGATAGGGTTGACCATCGGCTGTGCGATATTCGACATGAGCGGCGGCATCCATCAGGACCGCAAGGCGTTGTTCTGCCAATGCCCAGAGCACCATGTAGCCGAACCGCTTGGTGAATTCTTTCCATTCCCCCAGCGCAAAAGACCCGGTGCTTATTTCCATTTCGCGTCGCCGGTCGGACACCATGTCGAGCAAAGCTTTCGCATCACCTTCTGACATCGTGACTCCGCAACCTGCCCATACAGCTCGATCCGACTCCGGAGGAACATTCGGATCATGGATGACCCTGGTGAGCAACGGACGGTCCACAGTGAGATCTTTGACGAATTCACCACCAGGTAGGACCACTCTTGTCCCATCAGCAAGCGATTGCAACACGAGATCTTGGCCGAATTGCGGTAATGAGAGCGGCTTCAGAATATCGAGATAGGAATGCTTCAACGGATCGAGCCACTGCCGTTCCTCTTCGGGGATATGTTCAGTGATCACGTCTCGCAGTTGTTCGATGAGGGTCAGCTGCCCGTCTTCGGGGTAGTAGTCGCAGAACAGATAGAGACTCGCCAGCTCTATTTCCTGCTCCAGCGGCGCGACAAGTCGTCCTGCGTCTCCCTCAATATACGGTTTTATGGCACGCGCCAGCGCGCGCTCTCGCTGTCCACGAAACTCCGGTCTGAGAGAGAATCGATCCAGCCGCGCGAGAATCGCGTCCAACGTTTGCGGGCGCGGCACCCACACCCCCTTCCCCTTGTCACTCCCGCGATTCATGAATTTCCTCCATGACGATTTCTTCTGCATCGAGCCAGTCTCGGAGCGCATTCCCATCTTGACGACCGCGCTGTTCCCAGAGCTCGTAGGCTTTCCGTGAAATCCGTTCCCACAATCCTTCCGGTCGTTCGATGGGCTTCTCAACCCGCCTCGCAGCAGGGACGGGTCGGCCCTTTCCTTTGGTGCTTGTGGTCTTGGGTTTGGTCTTCGTTGTCGTCTTGCGCGTCGGCATGACTCGCTCCTCGGTTACACGTTGCTTGGCCTGGATGGTCTCACAAGGACAGGACGATGTCCTGGATGAAATTTTGGGCTCCGGACCGTGAGGACTGGACACGAGGCTTTTCGAAGAACGAACTCCGCGACGCTGCCGAATAAGGCGCGGGACAGGCCACGTCGACCATGAGTCCCCATCACGATCAACCCGACATCGGGGGCCATGGCCGCATTAAGGATCGAATCAGCCGGCAATCCCCCGGAAACGACAAAATCAGACACCAGCCCGGACGAGGTCAGTGCTGCTGCGAGTTCAGACAGCTTCTTGGTGATCGCTGTCCGATCATGATCACGCTTCGCCACATGAGGCAAGGTGAAATCCAATCCGTACGAAACCGGCTCCAAGACATGAAGAATTCTGATGGAGGCCTTAGCTCGTTGAGCAACGAGCGCCCCATATTCCAGCGCGTCGAGTGAGCAGTCCGAAAAGTCGATCGGTACCAGAATCCGCTCAATACCCGATGGCCCCTGCCGAAGTCCACCTTTTCGCTCCTTATCGTGCGGATCAGCGCGCACAGCCAGAACCGGACAGGGTGCCGACCGAATGATTCGTTCCGCCGTGCTTCCCAAGAGGACGTGCGCCAATCCGGTCCTGCCTCTCGTGCCCACGACAATCAAATCCGGCCCTTCGCCCGTTGCGGCGACGAGAACTTCTTCGCTTGGTATGCCTGTCGCGATCTTCGTCTCAACCGCAATCCCTTGACCGGCTGCCCGTGCTTTCAACTCGACTAACTCCTGCGTGGCCTGCTTCATCAACTCAGCCAAATACAGCTGGTTGACAGGATTATCCGGATTGAGTCCTGATGGGAACTCCAGCACACGCATCACGGTCAGTGAGGCATCCCATGATCGGGCGAGCGCACAGACATAAGCCTCCGCAGTTGCCGACCCTTGTGATCCGTCGGTCGCGAAAAGAATGCACGGTCTTCCCCCGGACATGCTCACACAGCCTCCGCACTCAATAGGAGCAACTCCCCGCTCATCGTCGGGTGAATAGAGCATCGGAAGACGTGTCGACCTGGCCGCGTCATGTCGAATCGAATCGTGGCGCTCTGTTTCGGATCGAGATACACCCCTCCCACGCCACGGCCATACACAATCACCCCGTCCTTCTCGATTTGCGTGGGAATACCCTCAAACATGGTCGAGCTGAAATCGTGTCGCTCTGCGTCTTCATTCCGTACGTTGATTGCGGTTGGAAATCCCAAACGCAAGGGACCCTGCTTCGTCACAAACCGGGAATCCTTGATCGTCACGTCCACTACCTGTTCAGATTGCGCCACCAGGGCTGTACCATACATCCAGGCCAGACACGCCATGGTGAAAACCATGCCCGACCTTCGCCACTGCATCCCGGTCTTTCCAAGCATCATACTCCCTCCTCCATATGGTCGCTATCGTGATGCCCCCCGTCGTGGAACAGAAACTGGAAGCGGCACCGTCAACACAGGACAGCCCGCCGTCCGAACCACCTTTTCCGCCGTACTGCCGAAGAAAATCTTATCTACACTCCCGACCCGTCCGCCATAGCCGCCGATCACGACCAGATCAATATTCCCAATCCGCGCAACTTTAGCGATTTCCGAGAACGGCACACCTTCCACGATCCGACGCTCAATCTTCACATTTGCGGCTGCATTCGACTCCAACAACTCTCTGACATTTAAGCGCGCATGATGCCGCAGCCGACGGCGTTGTGGGGCGGCATCCGACGGAACCGCCAGTAGCCCCAAGCGATGAAATGCGGCAAGTGTGTTCGTATCGATCACGTGCAGAACGAGTACCGCCGCACCACACATCCGCGCCAGCTGACAAGCAACCCGGAAGGCTTCCTCTGAACAGGGAGAGAAATCCACCGGGACCAGGATGGTCTTAAAAAGATCCGTATCCTGCCGCATGAACGATCCTCCTGTGGTGGAAAGTTGAGCAAAGGCGATGCCACTGGTGCCATCCGATGGCTGATAGTTGATGTCTTGAAGACACTACGAATTTGTTGTTTTCGTCCATCCCATCGGCCATCGGTTGGTCGCTTCGTCTCCGCAAGCAGTGGCTCTCTGCCACAGTAATCATTCACTCCCTGTAGCAGAAGGCACCAGGAGTGAACACGATGGGAAACGTGAGCCATGACCAGCATGGAGTTACAGCAATGCTTTTCACCTGTAACAGTTCACTTCTCACTGCGCTCGATGGCATTGGACTTGCTGAAGACTTCAGTACGTGAGGGCTACCGGACACGACACGTACACAGTGGCTCCTGCTTGGAGCGGCGGCTGAGGTCTCGCAATCGTGATCTATTTCGTTTTCTTCTGCCCGGCGGATGTCCGTCACGAGTGATCTAGAGGCAATGGGATGGCGACGGCTGCAAACCTGATGACCCCGGACATTCCTCGGGGCGACAGACACCGCTCACCAGAGAGGCTTTAATCGGGGCATCCATCGGAATAGTCGTACCAGTAGTGACTGCCGCCGGATTGTGGATCTGGAACAAAGATCCGGCTTTGGCAATAGTTGTGGGTGCCTCACTGGGTGTGACGGCCGTGCAAGATATTCTGAGCATGGGGATTTATCTCTTGATCGCGATGGCCTTACTGCCACGGTGAGGCATCTGAAACGGAGCAGTCCATCCACAGCTGGAAGGTGGTGCTATGAAGTTACTACTCGCAGTCGACGGGTCCGACCATTCGTATGAGGCAGTCCGCTCCCTCACATACCTGACTCGTGCTGATGAGCTGCATCTTGCACACGTGCTTGACGTCCCAAGTCCGGCCTATCCCATGATGATGCCGGAAGTGGCACAAGAACTGTACGAGACAGTCGAGCGAAACATGCGCGACGACGGGACCCGTCTGTTGGATCGCATCGTGTCCTTACTCCCGTTGGATGTTGGACCAGTCACGAAGCATCTGGTCGTCGGATCTCCAGCGGAACAACTCGTGGCCTTGGCGGAACGACTCAAGGTGGGACTGATTATCTTGGGTACGCGGGGCCTTGGACCGATCAAGGAACGCCTCATTGGAAGCGTCTCTCATCGAGTCCTAACGTTCGCGCCGGGAGCAAAGTTGATTCTTCCCGGTCCCTTGAAAAAGCTACATCATATTTTACTGCCCCTACAAGGAACCTATGATGCAGACCATGCCCTCTCCCTGCTTCAACAGAAACCCTTCCGTGAATTGCCCACGGTGACCCTCTTCACCGTCCTGCCCCATACCAGGCCCCCCTGGCCGGTGGATGCGATTTCGGCGGAGCACATGGAAACCCATTCTCTCCGCAAGGCGAAAGACTTTCTCGACGAGACGGCGGCCACACTCCGCCTCTCGGGCTACCAAACCCGCGTGATGACGATATTGGGCATCCCAGTGGATGGAATTCTTCAGGAGGCCAAGGCCTTGAATCCTGACCTGATTCTCATGGGATCTCGAGGGCGCCGCGGCGCGATTCGCATGGTGCTCGGCAGTGTGTCCCATGCCCTGTTACACCAGGGCACCTATCCACTGATGATTTTTGGCTGAAGATCGATAGAGGTGTATGATGCCGATGTATGATTACACGTGTCTCGATTGCGGGAAGGAATCGTTGATCGTGGTAACATTGAAAGAACATGCAGCAGGGGGGATTGTCTGTCCGGTCTGCGGGAGTAAGAAGTTACAGCAGCTCTTTAGTCCGTTCATCGCTCACACGACAAAGAAAAGTTAAGACTGTGCTCACGATTCGGCGGCAGATTACATGGTATCGATTCTTTTCTGCAGGGCTCGTGAGTCTCTGCATGCTTAACGGTCTGGCTATACCCTCGCTGTATGCTCAAGACTATCCTCCGGATCGTGGGCGTGGGAAAGCCGTGTACGAACACCACTGTCAGAACTGTCACGGCCCAACCGGTCGAGGCGATGGGCCAGGCGCGGTTGCGCTGAAAGTCTCACCGGCCAATTTTCAGCGGTTCCGATCATTTTTGAAGTCTGATGAAGAGTTACTGCGGACCATCGAGCACGGCGTCGTCTACAGCCCGATGCATTCGTGGCGCGGCCAGCTCACCGATGGGGAAATGCAAGACGTCGTGGCATACATCCGTCTGTTGTCGCAATAGAGGCCATGATCATCCTCGCTACGAGTAGCGGAACCGTTTCGAGTTGAAAGTTGCCGGTTTCGTATTTCACGTCTTGCGTCTAGGGAAACTGAAACCTGAAACACGGAACGCGAAACTCCTGACGGACAGACGAGATGACAAACCTTGACTTCATAAAATCGCACCGCAGCAATTGAGGAGCCGACCCTCCATGACGTTCTCCTTGTAGACATCCAGAATGACTTCTTAACCATGGCGCATTCCGGCCACCGGGTGGGCCATGGCCGGTCCATTGTTTGGCGACCAGCTATCGTGTGCTGACTCGGCAAAGACACCCGGATGCGAAGGGCAGTAGATCGTAGACCAAAAACATGAAGGAGACACGAATGAAGAGATCCTCCGTGCCAATCACGATCGTGGGAATGATCCTCCTCATCGGAGTCGACACCACATGGGTCCGGGCTGCTGCGCCTTCAGCTTTCGATACGATATCACCGGCAATTCCTCTCTGCAAAAGCCCGTACACGAAGAAGCCTGTCACGGCCAGAACGTTACAAGAGCTTGTGCGTGCTCATGAACGGTGGGTGGAATATCGGGGCAACCAGAACGCCAAGCGGATGGAACTCTGTCAAGCGGATCTGAGTCGCGCCTCACTCACGGGAGCGAATCTTGAACGGGCCGATCTGGAAGGCACCGTCTTGCGGCAAGCAAATCTGACTCAGGCCACCCTGGCCCAAGCCAGCTTGGCTGGGGCCGACCTCACCAAAGCCATTCTCAAAGACAGTAACCTCTCCGGAGCCGATCTGCGTCGTGCCCGACTCACGGGCGCCAATCTTTCTCGCGCAGTGGGTGATGAGGCCGCCCTGTTCGACGCCGTTCTCATCGGCGCCAAATTGAATGAGGCTGCCTTTGAACGAGCCCAATTTGAGGGTGCCGACCTCAGCTCTGCCGACTTGACCGACGGGACCTTCACCGAAGCGTATTTTTATGGGGCAACACTGAAAGGTGCGGTTCTCGTGAATGCTGATCTGACGGGCGCCGACCTGCGCCGCACCATCCTGACCAGCGTGAATCTCTCTCGTGCCAACCTTCAGGGTACGTTGCTCGATCGGGCACAACTGGGACAGGCCAAACTGGTCGAAACGGACCTGGAGAGTGCCTACCTGGACGAAGCAAATTTGCGCGGTGCGAATCTGAAAGCCGCGATCCTTCGTGGTGCAGACTTACGGTACGCGAATCTATTGGGTGCCGGCCTGCAGGAAACCGACTTGGAAGGAGCCAATCTCGAACAAGCCGCTCTCGTCAAGGCGAATTTGAACTTGGCGAAGCTCAGGATGGCGATTCTCGATCACGTCACTCTCGATGAGGCCAATTTCCTGGATGCCACCCTCACCCGTGCGGTCCTGATCGGGGCCAAAGGCTGGCACACCAACTTTATGAACGGCGATCTCAGCGAAATCTATGCGCCGAAATCCTCGTTCCGGCAGGGTCAGTTCAACCGGGCCAACCTGGAAGGGGCTAATTTCGTCGGTGCGGATCTTCGGGAGTCGAACTTCAGCCACTCCAATTTGACCCAAGCCAATCTCCAGGACGCGAATCTGCAAGATGCCACATTTGTTTCAACCAATTTGAGTGGTGCTCGGCTGGATTCAGCCGATGTGCGTCGCGCGAACTTCAAAGGCGCCACGCTCTCGTCGGTCATCGGTCTCACTCAAGCACAACTCAACGGGGCCTGCGTCGACGACCAGACCAAATTGCCCCCTGGTCTCAATCGTCCCGCTCCCTGCAGCGCTATCAAGAAAGAGGGGCGATGACCGCACAACATGAGCACGGCATTAGGATCAAAGAAGGGAGAATCACACTCGAAGGGATCCTTGGACTCCCGGCTGATCCTCGCGGCGTAGTTATCTTTGCGCATGGAAGCGGCAGCGGTCGATTGAGCCCTCGCAACAATTTCGCCGCCCGCCATCTCCAGTAAGTAGACCTTGCCACAGTATTGCTGGATCTCTTGACCGAAGAAGAGGAAGATCACCGGCACAAGATGTTCGATATTGATCTATTGGCAGACCGACTGTTACTGACGAAGAGTTAAGTGGAGACGAAGCAGCGAACAGATGAATCCGTCAGCCTACGATTTGCTCACTTGTGAAAAAATCGATCCTCGTTCCCGGTGCAACCCACCTCTTTGAAGAACCAGGCACGTTGGAACAGGTGGGGAGGTGGTTCCAGCAATACCTCCGCCAACTCCAGTAACCGACTGCTATCCCAAACAATCATTTCGACCCCGCAGCTGGTTGGTCAGAATCGTCAATTCTTCTAAGGCCTTCCGATGTATTTGACATAGGAAAATTTGTATATCAATTTGGCGCCATGAATTTGACATAACGATCGACTTAGGTCAAATTGGCGGGACAGCGTCAGAGGAATTCATGAATATCAATGAGTTCAAAGCCGGAAAGTACGAGGAACGGTATGAGTACCAGAGCTTCTTGCCTACGACAATCAACCAGGAATGGATAGTTTCTGACTCCAAGGTCCTTACTCTCCTGGAAGAAACGAATCGTCTGCTTGGAGAGTTGAATGCATTCTCTCAGCTCATTCCGGACGTCGATTTCTTTATCCGCATGCACATCACCAAGGAGGCTACAACTTCTAGCCGTATCGAAGGCACACAAACCAATATTGAAGAAGCATTAGTAGGCAAACTCGATGTTGATCCGGAAAAACGCGATGACTGGCAAGAAGTACACAATTACATCGAGGCGATCAATTTCGCCATCAAACAATTGGGGCAGATCCCCTTATCCAATCGGCTCTTGCGCGAGACACACGCGGTGTTGTTACGCGGAGTACGGGGTAAACACAAACAGCCAGGAGAATTTCGCACGAGTCAAAACTGGATCGGTGTCAGTCTCAAACACGCTACGTTTATCCCGCCACATCACCAGCATGTGCCGGACCTGATGAGCGATCTGGAACAGTTCATGTACAATGAAAAAATCTACATTCCACACCTGCTCAAGATCGCGCTCATACATTACCAATTTGAGACAATCCACCCATTCCTAGACGGGAACGGACGTTTAGGTCGCTTGCTGATCGTACTTTACTTGGTAAGCTTCGGCCTGCTGCATAAGCCAGCTCTGTATTTCTCCGATTTCTTCGAGCGACACAAGGGAGAGTATTATGATCAGCTGATGGCAGTCCGTACGACTAACAAGCTAGAACCATGGCTGCGGTTCTTCTTGCTCGGCCTGCGCGAAACTACCGGGATGTCCATTCAAGTATTCAAAGACATTCTGGCACTTAAGGAACGCATTGAGCGCAAGCATCTCCCAACATTCCATGTCCGCCGACAAGCCAACGCGCAAGCCCTCATGCGATCACTCTATAGAAAGCCTGTGACCAACATTAAAATGGTGACCGACCTCATTCAAGCCCAAACCAACACCGCCGCAGCGCTCATCGACGATTTTGTCAGGCTTGAGATCCTGAAAGAATTTACTGGTCAGAGGCGTAATCGGCTCTTTATCTTTGAAGAATACGTACGATTGTTCAAACGATAGCTGGCACTACCGTTCCCGATACAACCCACCTCTTTGCACGTTGGAACAAGTGACGGAGCTTACAAGTAAGTGGTTTGAGCGAAAGCTGAAGCTCCCCGGATAGCTGGAAGGCTAAGAAGCTTTTGGTCAAGAAAAGGATCATTCTTCAGGCAGACACACGCTTCCATTCTCTGGCACGGGCGGCGAAGGGGTTCTTGTATTTAGGCCAATCGTGCAGCGTCGCTGGGTCAAAAGCGGCCCCGTTCGGTCACACCAGTGTTTTCACCTCGGGATCTACGGCCACTTGGTTAAACAGATCGAGATTGAGTAGCGGACCATAGAGCTCGCCAGCCAAGACTGGTTTCGGGTCAATAATTTGCTCCGTGTCGTTGGTAAATTACACTCGAAGCGTGTAAGACTCGACAACTCCGACGCTCCTCATTTGATGGTTCATGAGGGCTCTAGCCAAACATGGCTAGAAGAAACGATGTAAGTTCCCGTAATACGCTTGAGGCCAGAAACCTACGTTATGCTGATGCCGAACATAGTCCAAAATGAGCATATAATCTTCGAACTACGACTCATCCGCCAGACATCTTCCAGAGGCACATTCGAATGATTCCAATCTGGTCCTTTGCAGGATCGATATCAAAGTTTTCGTGATACTCTAAATACTCCGAACAGGATTCAACATTGCTTGATTCACCATGAAGGAGTTGATTTCTTATATCCAACAGAAGTTTGGTACGAATGTGGACTCGATCAATCTCTCCGGCATGCTTTTTCACACCTGCTAAAATGCTCTTTCTCACTGACCTATCCTCTCCAAAAAGAGCATCGAGAGCAATGGCATTGTGCAGAAAGCCCATTCTACCAATAGGTAGCCATCCGGCAGCAATGTACTCCAGTGCGACTTGAATCTTTTGGTTAGCTGCTTGATTTACAAGAAGGCCACCAATCATCTTCAGCATCGGAGGGTTTACAGCGATTGCACCCAATCCTCCCGGCAGTTGAGGCGGGCGGTACCAGATTGTGCATTTCCCATCCTGCCGAATTGCCACATGCCCTTTGGGCAATCCGGACCGCGCGTAGGTGAAGGAACGTGACTTTGGGAAGTCCATTGCCATAGAGAGCGCGCCCAGAAAAGCCTGCATCACGCTTTCAGCTCGAGTATGGCTCCCCTCAAAGACTCCTAGCCAGGCATCAGTAGACCGTACAGGCCATGAAGAATGTTTCCCAACAAACGGAGGATATTGGTTGCCCAGCAGCCGTATCCGGAACCTATCGAATCGACCAATGACAGTATCCAATTCCGAGGCTCCTGGAACAAGAAATAGTCGGTCTGTAACGATCTCGCCAGAAAGCTGTACTTCTGGGAGAGGCAGGAGATAGGCCATTTTTTGGCCGGAATTATTCAAGTAGTTCTGAAGTTGGAACGACATTATTTCTATGGTGTCATCATTTGCAAGATCGAGCAGTGATTGATCATTCCCAAGGGCAGAAAATACTGTTCCTGGCCCTAATACGGAAATGCTGCTCGTAGCAAAGTCAGTTAGAAGACGTGACACTGTTTCTACGGATTGTTCCCCAAAGAGGTGCGGATGTTGTCGAATCACATCGATGGTCGTCTGTTGAAGTAACCTACGATGGATAAACAGAGTGAAGACGGCGCTTCCGGATAAACCGCGGTTGTCTGATTCATGCCAATGGAACTGAAGGTTGTCTTCTTTCTGAGAGCCGGCCAATCGAAAAGATGCTAGAAGGCTTTTGGTGATCAGGATTGTTGGGCCCATGGTCTTATAGCTAATTATTGACCGACGGTTCGTAGCTATCTGGTGTGCCTAGCACCGATGTCGAGCCTCTATAAACGCGGGCCACTGTCCCGCAGATTGGAACAGAGGCAGCCGCCAGCTCTCTGAACCAGAAGCGCGACAATCCACGGGGTCAGGCACTCGGCGAGAGCAGGAAGTTGATGTCGTCCTTCGTCAGCACGCCCTGCCCTGAGCCTCGCACCGCGCCGGCCAGGACTGCGTCGTACAGCTCAAGCTTTCGTTGCTTCAGGGCCATCATCTTCTCCTCAATACTGTGCCGCATGAGAATCCGCTCGATCGTGACGGTCCGTTGTTGTCCGATACGATGCGCGCGATCCGATGCCTGGCGCTCTACCGCCGGATTCCACCAAGGATCCAGATGAAAGACATAACTCGCGCGGGTCAGATTCAACCCTTGCCCCCCCGCTTTCAGGCTCAGGAGAAAGACATCGGACTGATCACCGGCCTGAAAGGCCTTCACGCGCGCTTTGCGCGCAGCCAGTGCCGTGGAACCGTCCAATCGATGATACGGCAATCCATGCTGTATGCACGCTTCCTGCACCAGATCCAGAAAGCTGGTGAACTGTGAGAATACCAGCGCGCTATGCCCTTCCTCTCGCAATACGCTTAATCGTTCCATGAGAAAACCAAGCTTGGGGGAGCGCTCCTCCGGTTGTTTTGTAAGGAGCCGTGGCGAAAGACAGATTTGCCGAAGCTTGAGGATGGCCGCGAGGGCGATGAGCTGCGCCTGCCCGGAGGTCTTGCTGCGATAGGCCTCATCGATCGTTGAGCGAACTTGTTCGACCGTCTGTTGATAGAGCGCCTTTTGGCGATCGGTCAACTCCAAGAACACCTCGTGCTCGATTTTCGGGGGTAAGTCCTGAAGAATCTCCGCCTTGGTCCGGCGCAGAATAAAGGGCCTCGTTCGACGTAACACCCGGTCAAGCGCAGGACCCGAGAGACGTTTTACGTCCGTCCTGAATCGATCACTCTCGCCTAAGAGCCCGGGCACGCAGAGATCGATTATGGAGAAATACTCGCCAAGATGGTTTTCGAGTGGTGTCCCGGTCAACGCGATTTTGAAGCGCCCCTGGAGTCGCCGGACTGCCCCCGTCGTGTCCGCCTGAATGTTCTTCACCGCCTGAGCCTCATCGAATACGATCATGTGGAACATGGTCTGCCCCAAGACATCGATATCCCGACGAACCAGTCCATAGGTCGTGAGCACGATCTCACCGTCCCCGGCCTCCAATGTCCGTTCACTCCCGCTATACACATGAACCGTAAGCTCGGGCGCGAACCGAGCCAGTTCCTGCTCCCAATTGAAGAGCAGACTCGTCGGCACGACGACCAGATGAGGGCCTTTCACCCCACACGCTGCCTTGAGGCGTCCCTCTCTGATGGCAGCCAGAAGGCAGATGGTCTGGATGGTCTTGCCCAACCCCATGTCGTCCGCCAAACAGGCTCCGAAGCGATGGGCATAGAGAAACGCCAACCAGGCATAGCCGTCCTGCTGGTAGGGGCGCAGCGTCGCGTGAAGACCCTTCGGTAACGGCGGCTTCTCAATCTGCACAAATCCCAGCAAGCCCGCCAACACAGCCTCATCTTCGGCCGGCAACGACACGCTGATTCCCTGCTCGCGCAGCGCGAGCCAATCGAGGATCTGTAGCCGAGGCACCCGTACCACCTGCGTCGATTCCCGATTCGCCTGGGCGCCCACGGTCAGGTCGAGGATGGCGCGTAGCCGTTCCATGCTTGGGCCGTCCAGAACCCGTAGACCCCCCTCACTCTCGATGAGTCCGCCTCGCTGCAGAACTGTCCTCCACTCCTGCTCATTAATAACCATCCCATCACAACGAATCTCCGGCTTGATCTCGAACCAGTCGATTCCTGTTGCTTGTCGATCCTGATGGTCGACATGGACGGAACAGTCCCACCGAACGGACTTGAGTGGTGTGTCTTCGTACAAGAGCGTGATTCCCGCCGTCGTCAGCTTTTCCAAAAGAACCGGCAAGCGTGGAAACAGCAGCCGCAAGTCGATCACCATGGCAGCATACGAGGACATGCCGCGAAATGCCTCCGGGCCGAAGACTTCAAAGGGAACCTGGTACAGCGCCCCCTCACGAACCTTGTCAATCCTCTGCAAACTCCACTGCCCTGCCTCGATCTGCAACCGTACATCCGATCTGGCATAGACGGCCAAGTGCTGTTTCAGCCACCGTGCGGCCTCTAGCCGAATGCTTCGGACCCAATCAGTCTGATCCAACGCCTCCTTGATGCGGTGGTCTCGTTCTTTCGCCTCACCGACAGCCAGTAGGCTGAAAAACAACTCGTAGAGTACCGCCTTACGTTTCTGTGTTCGCAACGGCCCTGACACAGCACGACCCTGCTCCAACGCTTGGATGCAGGAAAAGGTCGACGCACTTGGGGAACACCACATCTCACCGTGCCGGCATTGTGCTTGGAGCATCCATGCGGTTGTCGGCGCACCGGCCTCATCGGGAAGCGGCCTGAGCGTCAATGTGTATGCTCGTTCCTCGCTCGCTGATCCAACCAGAGACGAGCGAACCGGCGTCTCGTCCCCATCTACACGTAACAGCATATCGTGAAGCATGTTGTCGACCTGCTTGTGGATCAGATCGATCTGAGCGGATTGAACTTCTTGTCGTGAAACGGTGAATTCCAGCGCATGGGGTAGTCCCTGCCATCGCCGATGGTCCTCACTGGCCGGTAAGGTCACGGCACAGGGTGCTTCGTCCAAACCAGCGCGATCATACGGGAAGTCGAATCGCTGAAAGCCCTTTTGCAGCGCGACAAAAGTGGCCCAACCACGCTCATCTTCCAACAAGAGCAAGCGTCGGCCATTCACATCAACCACGAAATGACGAAAACGAACAATCCAATCGAGCACCGTGCCGTCCGCGACGCAGACCGCGCGAATCCTCACGCCATTACTGGAAAGAGCCATCTCCGTCTTGCTGCGGCACGCGACCGTCGGAGCCCATTGAAGGACAAGCGAGTCCCGGCCGACTTTGAGCACAATAGGGAACCGGCGCTTGGCCACGCCAAGGTAGCGCAACAGGGGATCATCCCCATAGGTCGACGAAAACCAGGACGGATGAAGCAGCGGTCGCAGTTCGGGCGGGAGGGCAGGAGCCCACCCGGCAAGCAGTCTCATACCATTGCGGTAGACGGAGAGCTGCGGAGAGGGCTGGTCCGCATCGATTACGATTTCATAGCCCGATTCCACCGTGTGGCCCTTACTCGGGGAACCCATCTGAATGGGTTCCCCGAGTAAGTCGATTCTAAGTGCGGCAAGGTGGGCTTGTTCTCGATCGGACAATTGGAACGTCTCGGGCACAAGGAGATGTTTCGTGGTGAAACAGACACACAGGACATGTTTGCACGGACAATCGAACTCCCATGCCGGACAGTCACAGAAGGCAGACAGAAACCCGTCATCCAGAGAAAACACGACTTCGTACAAGATGGTACCCTGTACATGGGCCGTGAGTGTCGCGCTATCCCTGCTCCAGACGTAGTGCTGAAGTCGCTGCTGCCGGTAGTAGTCATAGCCTCGAACCACCGACACTTTCGGGGCCATCGTATACACATCATTAACGGCAAGGTTACGAAATGCGGCAAGGAGAGCGACCGCCGCAGGGGCTTGGGCGATAGGGCTTCCCGTGGTTGTTTCAGCAGGAGTGCTATTTGTTTTCCTAAAACGAGACGCAGGCTTCTTTCGCATGGGGCGCCACTATAACGGGCGGGAAAGATCCCCATCAAGTCACTATGGAGACCGGCGCTCCCGGCTTATGTTCACGCTATAATCTGGAGGGCGGAGACTATGGGAGCTGTGGTCGATGGGTCGACTCTTCTTTGAATTTCTCTTTTACGACTTCTACCACCGTTCTTGCTGCGTCTGTCGCTGAAAATTGCGTCGTATCGATTCTCACCTCTGGGATCAACGGTGCCTCATAGGGGTCTTGGAGCCCAGGAACGGTTGACGATTCGCCACGCTGACCCCGCTGATAAGTCCCCTTATAATCACGCCGCATCGCGAGTCCTAACGGGCATTCTACTGCCACCTCGATAAATTGAGGGATGAGGCTTCGAGCGAAATCGCGGTATGCGCGCTTGCTCGCCGTGGCATCGAAGATGACGGTGACGCCATGCGAAACCAATCTCGCACCCATGAAGGCCAGTGCCCGGTAGAAGAGATCCCGCTCCGCCGACGAATAGGTCGGTGTCGGAGTAAGGATTGTTCTGACTGCATCGGACTCGAGGACCTCGACAGACAACTTCAATTGCTCAAGCTGAGGTCGAAGCGCTGCGGCAATGGTGCTCTTGCCCGAGGCGGGCAGACCGGTAAGCCAAATCGCAAAACTTTTCGGTTGAGTCATGAACCCCGCCAACCTATTCGCCTTCAGCAATCTGTCTTCAGCATGGGGAGCCACCTTCGCGCTAACTCGTACATTGGCTGATGACTGAATACTGTAGGCTGCCAGCACGTCACACACCACAGTACTCATTCACCCGTTCCGGCTCAAAGCGCGGTATGTCGAGCACGTTCTCAATGAAACAAAAGAGACTCCGCCGGGTCTTAATCGACAGCTTGGGGTACCAGAGCGGACTGGCCACGACGAGGCCACGAAAAGCGAAGAACGGGGCGGCTGTTTCTGTCACTTCCTTATCGCCGCTCGCCTCCAGATAGGTCTCCCAAAACAATCGAAACAGAACCTCGAACGGCCCCTGCAGTTTTCCACGGCTGATCAACGAGTCGAGCAGGTAGTTGATCGTCATGGCCGTAATGTCGTCGGCCGGCTCGCCCCATTCTCCTCGCGACCGATCCAACACGGCAAAATCCGTCCCGCTGCGGAACAGCACATTGTACGGATGGAAATCTCCGTGCACCTGTGCAAGCCGATTCGCCTTGTCGCGGAGACGCCACCGCCACCGGTTGCAGGCTTCCTCCACCGTTCGTAACAGATCGGCGGTGATAAAGCCGAATCGTGCAGGATAGCTATCGGTCAATCCCATGATGCATTCACCGTGGCCGATCAATTCACGCAGCCGCCGCTTGTAGAGATCCGCATCCCGTCGCTTCTTGGCGTGGATCTGTACCAGGTAACGCGCCAGCATGACCGTACGTTGTCGATCACGCTTACGGAGCGCCCCACCTTTCATCAATCGTTCAAGATCCGCATGATAGCTTGCGCCCTCGGTCCATTCGTTCAGCACGAAGAATTCCTGTGCTTCGGCAAGAGAAAAAAGCGCCTGCTCAGTATCAAACGCACCCACATCGAGTGTCTTCACATGGCGTGGAAGCCGCCCATAGGAGTCATAGTCCCACAGCATCGCCTGGGCACGATCGGCCATATGTTCATGCCCGAAGGGCCCGGGTTTCATCGTTTCAAGCACGGCAGATTGAACAAGACGTCCGATTTGGAACGTCAATTTGACCGGTGTGCCGTATCCATACCGCTTCTGGGCTCCCCTGGAACTCTCTCTGCCGATAATCTCATAGGATAAGAGTCGTGTCTCTGAGCCAAAGCGGGTCTGTAAGTAGCGCTCCATGGCTGTCTTGCGCAACGTGGGCATGCCCTACGCTCTCGCAAATCACGTTCCAGGGATGCCTCTTCCGTTGTCGCTTTACACCTAGCCCCTTGCCCTTCATCCATTCGAAACCTGTAGCATTGAGCGTCATAGATCCGTGTAGCGCTGTGGACAAATACCCCAAACCTGAATCAATTGGTATGACTCAGACGATGAAACACCCATCGTTGCCGACTTACCAATACTCCTTATCTCTTGTCTGGTCGGCATCTTGGTTGCGATTCACGGCTGAGAAAAGACCGGGTCCTAACGCTGCGGAAGATCAATGGAACTGGAAATTGAAAGCCGCAATGTCGCCATGACTCCCCGCTGAAAGACGGAGATTGAAAATCGAATGGAGGACCTTCATCGGTATACTCCCATGCAAATGCACTGCGGGGATTCAGCTTCGAGCAACCGGGAGCCTGCTCGGTGTTCGAGATGTTCGTGGGTGCTATTTTTGTGTGAGTAAATATTTTTCAATCGCTAGGCGAGCGATCTGCTTTCCCATCTCTGTTCCAATCCTGCCAGAGTTTCGATAATGAACACCATCATAGATGCGCGCGTCCGCAACTTCCTGCATAAAATCATCCACACGCGTCCAGCTGCGCGTGATGTCACCCGCTGCATGACTGCTCGTGGTGAGGACCGGCATTGGATTATTGCCGATCTCAGCCTTTAACACCGTCCCCACGGCACCGGCCGTGATGCAGTGCGCACAGGGATATTCCGGATGCATGGGTGTCTCAATGAACGGCACCCAGGACTCAGCCCGTTCAGTCGCATCATTCCCATCGATGTCACCGTTACGAATGGCGGTGAGTGGTCGCCAGAATCCGTAGTGATATTTCGCATCAAACACCGCAATCAAGCCATCATCCGACGCTTGTGTGACCGCGGCAAACAGACGCGCATTCCGAGTTATGTCTCGCCCTGGGGCATTCGCGACCGATCTCACGATGCCATGATAGATCGGCGGCATGACTTCCTCCCAGAACCGGGCAATTTCCGTCTGTTCCGCGGTTCGCCGTTGGCTCTGCTTTCCACCCAGCGCTTTCACTTCATTGTAGTCACGCACCCAAACTTCGCTGCCCAAGTCCGGAGGTGGCCCAGGACGAAATTGTGACGGGCTTGTCATCAACCAGGGTGTGCGATACCTCCACTGTGGGGCCTCCGGTATTACCGTGGGCACATAGGTCCCTGCTCTCGTATGTGGACGATAGGATTCCCCTGCATCCGCTCCGTCATTCGCACGCCGCGCGAGAACGCTCGCGACCGCTTTTTCAGCAACGGCGATGCCCTTGGATTTAGCCGGCCCATCGGCAATTGCTGTTAGGGCGGTCTGATAGGCGTGATCGATGATTGTTTGTTGAGATGGAACAAGCTTCACCAACATGGCACGATTCACCGCCGCGACCGCCGCTTCCACTGAAGCCCCAGGAGTCGCCTCTAGTTTCACATCGCCAGCCAGATACCGTTGTGTGATGGCATTCACGGCTTCATAGACCGAGGCTTGAACCATCGCGAACACCCGCTCCGCAGGCAACGGCCCTATTCCCGCTTTCACCACGATTCCACCAGCCTTTTCGTTCCATTCAGTGACGGCATCCGCTCTGGCATCAGACGGTGCCGATGCCGTGAGGAGGAATGCGATCAGGCTGATTCGCAACATCTGGGAACAGGCGATCGTCATTTGCATGGTCCTTCCCCCTGAATGATGGCTTGTTCTCTCATCGAGCCTGTGCGTGATCACTCCGCACCGCAGCAATCGAGCAACTATCGTGCTTAGGCCTCCGAAAGTAACCGATTACCGAATTCAATACATCCTCCGTTCTTGGTAATGCCCGGGTTCACTGATTGAAAACGTGGGGGAGAATATCCTCACAGTCGTCTATCTCGCTGGACAATAGAGACAAGCGCCAAGGAGCCCACAGCGGCAAGACAGCAGCCCGGCCATTGCACCACCCACTCACACGACACAGTCGTTGCATCTCGCACGTTAAGACGCTGGCTTCACGTTATCTTGAGGTTATGGCACTCTTCGCCGGCATCGCAATACGCGAACCAGGGCTTGATGGAAGTCACCCGGCTGAACGCCTCCCTGCTGTTACAGTACTTAACGACGAGAAACAAGCGTAAGAATTGTCGCGAATGAATCTAGAAGGGGAGCGAGCCTGAGCGGGTATCACACGACAGCAGCATGCGAATTCTCGGATCAACTTATTCGTTTACTTGCACCACCTCGTCTGAGAAGGGATAGAACACCCTTCTCAGACTATTGCCTCTCCCTGACATTACTCGCGGAGGTGACGCTGCCCGATCCACGGTCAGAAAGACAGCCTCGTGTGAGGGCACAGAAGGAGGTGCCATAGGACGACCATAACAGCTCCGCGTCACCTCCGCAGAATGAAGAGAGGCACATTGGTTTTCATCAGCGGCTTGTCGATGCATACAGTGCACATATGATTCTGCAGGCTGATGCTGCGCCTGTCTATTGAGACACCTTCAATCCAGCTTGTTTCATCGCATAGGATAACGCGCCGGTGGCTGGGGAATCGGAATCACCCTTCCCGTACGCTCCGACCAGCAACGCTGTGGCATACGCGGCATGTTCGTGTGTCTGTTTGATACCGGCTCCATGAACCGACTCACGAGCGTGTCCCTCCACCATAGAGGCATGCAGAATCGCATAGTCCACGGCTTCCTGGGCCGTTGCCGGCGCATTGCTGGCTTTCAAAGCCTCCTGGGCTTCTTTCATGTAGAGCAGTGCACCGTGCCCATCCCCAGGGTTGCCGATCTTTTCGCTGAAATGCGGTCGGAGCTTTTCAGAATACTCGGATGAGTCAATATACTCGGGCGAATTTTTCCCTCCGAGAATATTGAGCACCCGTTGCATATGAACCCGAACCGCTCCGCTGCTTCTTCGAGGCGATTCAAAGGCTTTTTCGGCTTGGTCTATGGCCAGTTTCAGTTGGTCATGTGCTTTTTGTAAACTCGCCTTTGCCTTTTCGTTGACACCTTCCGCCGACGCCACAGCAGGACTCATAACCCACCCAAGCGCCAGTATCCCTAACGTCCCCACCATCATTCTCAGCTTTCCTTGTCCAGCCAATTTGATCATCGCACTGCCTCCTTCTACCTGCCTTTAGGCCATCAGATACGTTAGGCTTGCAGGATTTTTCCGGACTATATATGCCCCATATGCCTCAAACTACTCCTCACCATCTGTGTCACTCCATAGCATGACTGCTTTCAGAACCGACACCTCTGAGCCGTCACGCTAAGTAGATCATTTCACCTAGGTGATCAGACGAGAGTCGCTAACTACCTACCCATTGAGCTGTGCACAATTTGCCGCCAGCGATTTCGCAGCCCGGTGAAGACTCCCGGCATCTGAGTTACTCCGCACCAAATGTTCTGTACATGACCCCGAACAAGAAGCTGACTGTGAGCACTGCCAAAATGATCAATGTCATGACCGACCTCCTTTTCTTTCTTCTGTTCACACAGACAACATACTGCTGAAGCATGAAGACCCGATGAAAGATATCTGAAGAGTTCTTCATCTCACACATATCAAGGTTAACGGCACTGTCATACTTTTCCCCAATGCGGTGACAATACGGGAGGACCCGATAGTATTCTGCCTTTTGCGCTTGACGCAGCTGTATCGAATGTCAGGCGGGTAATTCTCCGCCCTTGCAGTTCGTTAACCTTCTTGGTTTTTCGTCTCGTCATAGCTGTACCTGCTATGACTGCCTGGCCCACTCCCATGACGACGTACGGAAAGCAGACCATCGAAATATCCAGCATGTTGTGCACGTGTGATACCCTCCTTTGTTTGTTAGTGTTGCACAATAAACTATAACTCCCCTTGATGAAGTGACCGTGAACGACGCGTGAAAATCTCTTCATCTCCGCGTTGGAATACACGGATACCCGACCTTGCAGCTTTAAGGCTTGAAATCGCACGCAATATCGCACAGACAATTTGACGGGTAGCTTCGAGGTCAGAAGCGGGGACCAGGGGCGACCATAAGAAATGTCCACTTGGGAAACTTCGGACCGGCAATACCCGGCCCAGGTTTAAGAACCGACAGATTGCCCTCCTCAGACCGCGCCCACCGGATGCTCCTCGCATCGGATGCGAAGACATGCATCAGGTGCGACAAAATCATGGTGAACTCGCCGACCAATGTGAGAGAGCCGGCCGGCCCGAGCACAAAACGCACCTGTGGAATCGACGGGCAGCGAAACGAGGAGCACACAACGGAGGTTCAGCAACGGTATAACAGCATGTGTCCACGACTATGGAGATGATGATGCCGGGTTGAATATGTAAACTTGCTCCCGGATGCCATTACTCTTTATTCAGTAATGCGTGAGCTGATCACGCTTACAACTCTCTTCCGCCAACAATCGCTGACCTACCGTTGCGTCGGCAGGGATCCTCGCCATACAGACGTCAAGCGAATCACCTTGCGTGCCGGCGGATGCACGGTTGGCGCTTTTGGCCACAGCAATTCCGACCACACCCTGGTGAAGCTTTTCGTTGTCCTGACAGCTTTGCTCGGCAATCATCCGTGCCCCTTCACTGGAATCACTTGCGATTCGAGCCAGACACGCTTTCAAGAATTCCGACGGCCCAACCGGTGCCGCCTCCGGAGGAGCCGATGATATCAACGCCCCTGTTGCTGTTGGTTCCACGACGGCCTGCTGCGACGCACAACCTCCCATGATTAACAGGCAAACAATCCCGCGAAGCAACGTTTCAACCGGCATCTTGCTCTTCATTAGCATTCCTCCTTTCATAAGCTACGGCTCTCGATAAGCCCTGTATACCGGAGTCTCATTCTTGGAGCAAGCGATAATCTGGCCCTATGGTAACACTTATTGTCCTGGGTCCCATTCAAGAGACTTCCTTGCTCCTATGCACAAACCCGAAAGACCGCATAGGTTGAGAGAGCAGGAAGTCGTCCAGTATGATGAGAGACATCTCTCCCGCAATGAATCTGTCAGAGTAGTAGCGGCACATCACTTGAGACACTCAACACGAGGGCGGGTGGAACGGAGCAATCAATGCGGTGGTTGAAGAGAAGCCTGATCGGACTCGCCGTCCTCGGCGGGCTCACGTACCTGTACTATACCGAAGTGAAGCCGGTCGTCATCTTCGGTTTGCGGGAGGATTATGCTCACGCGATCCCCCATCAAAAGGTTCCTGAAGGTCTCGTGAGCTTGAAGGCGGAGGCCTGCGGAAACTGCCATCGCGACATCTACAACGAATGGAAAACCAGCATCCATGCACAGGCCTATATCGATCCCTTCTTCCAGGCCTATTGGACGAAGGATAAACATATCTGGGTCTGCCTGAACTGTCATACCCCGCTGGAGAACCAACAACCGGCCTTGATCAAGGACATTCCACGCGACCGAGTGGAACGTGCCGTCCAAGAGCCCAATCCGCATTACGACCAGGAGTATCAACAGGAAGGTGTGACCTGTGCGAGTTGCCACGTGCGAGATGGCGTAATCATGGGGCCGTACGAAGACGCCAAGGCCCCTCATCCGACAAAATACGATCCGATGTTTCGCACCGCACAACTGTGTGAGCGCTGTCACAGCGTCGTAGGGGGACCGGCACAGTTCTACAACGGCGGACCTTGCGGTACTTATCCCGAATACGAGGATGGATACTGGAAAAAAGAACGAGGCTTCATCTGTCAAAATTGCCATATGCCGGAAATCGAGCGACCGGTCGCACTCGGTGGCCCCATTCGCCAAGGCCGTCAACATCTTTGGCGAGGAGGACATGACCCCGCGATGGTCAAACGGGCCATCGACATAAAGGTTGTGGCTGAGCCGGCCGAACCGAAGCCCGGCGACAAAGTCCGAGTGACGCTAACCCTGATCAATGCGGGAGCGGGGCACAAACTCCCGACGGGGGATCCTGATCGTCATTTCACCGTCGAATTTTCAGTGGAAGATCGGAATGGCAAAGTACTGGAACAGCAGTCCGATACGATGGGGCGTTGGATCCTGTGGCAACCCGCCATTGTTGAGTTGCATGACAATCGGCTCATGCCGCTGGCCAGCCGAGACTATACGTTTGAGTATCGAATACCGAAGGAAAGCGACGGGCTCAAGTTACTCACAAAGGTTCGTTATCACATCCAAACAGACGGGCAGCATCAGATGCTGATCGATAAATACGGCCTTACGGCGAATGACCCGTACAACTTTACCGTCTATGAACGAACCGCACCGTTGGCCGGCAATCTCGCCGCAACTTTTGCGCAGAGCATGGCTGAAGCGCAGCTTGCCTGTGCAGCCCCAAGTCGCAGCTAACCGTACACCATCCGGAAACGTCGTTGAGGAGAGGAGGGATTATGAAACGACGCGGTCAATTTCTCACAATTGCCTGTACTGTGACCATGGTCCCCTCGATGACACGCGCCTATGTCGACCCTGAAATTACCGGTATTCAAAGAAGATCAGAGGACAAAGTGAATACGGAACAGGCGAGGCTATCAACACAACTCCGTGGCCCAAGATGGATGCTGTCGGATGACCGTGAGCATACCCCAGCGAGTTTCTTGCGCGTCTCCGTCAAACCTAACATCCAACACCCGCTGGGTACGCAATTGCGTGAAACAGATTGCTCAATTGGCTACATCCTAAAGCCGAACGAGCAAGCATGTGCATAGGCCTACCAACCGTTGATGGGCTTCCCCTGAAATTTAACCGCTCAATTATCAAGGCATCCGACTCTTTACCTAAAACCGGTTATACTCATGAGGCTACCGAGCCAAATCTTGGAGGATGGAGCAACTGACTATCTCCGGACTGGTTGCGATGCCGCACCTTGAAACGCACACCATACGTCGCATTGGATGGCTCCGTGCCGCTGTGCTAGGAGCAAATGACGGTATTGTGTCAGCGGCCAGCCTTGTCTTAGGCGTTGCCGCAGCAGGCGCAAGCTCAACAAGTATTATGACTGCGGGCGTAGCCGGTCTTGTGGCCGGATCCATGGCAATGGCTGCCGGCGAGTATGTTTCGGTAAGCTCACAGGCCGATACCGAGCGCGCGGATCTAGATCGAGAACGTCAGGAGTTATCGGTAGATCCCGAACAGGAACATAAGGAAATGATTGCTATTTACATTGCACGTGGGCTCGATGCAGAACTCGCCTCCAAAGTCGCAACTCAGCTGATGATACATGATGCGCTCGGTGCCCATAGTCGTGATGAGCTCGGAATATCCGACACCATGACCGCACGACCAGTTCACGCCGCCCTGACATCAGCTGTCACGTTTTCCGTCGGTGCTGCCTTACCTCTCCTGGTCGTCCTGTTGGTACCCGCCTCTACACTTTTGTGGACTGTTTCCGGGAGTTCACTTCTATTTCTTGCGCTTTTAGGCTCCTTAGCTGCTCGAGTCGGCGGCGCGTCTGCGATGATTGCCGCCACGCGGGTTGTCGTTTGGGGCGCCTTGGCGATGGTCGTAACCGCTGGGGTTGGAGCTTTGTTTGGGATTCCCGCCTGATTCTTGCCATTCCCGATCGCCGAAACATTGGGCTCTATCAATGCCGACCGATGACGACGATATGGTCGATGATCGGGACCATGATATGAGGATAGTCCTTGTTCTGAAGGAGTTCTCACATCGCTTGTCATCAAGAACAGGAAGCCCTCACTCCATGGTCAGCACCACTCGACAGCGGGCCTTTCCGCTCAGCATCCGGTCGTAGGCGGCCGCTGCCTGTTCCAGCGGGAATGTCTCCACAAGCGGACGGATACCGGTGAGTGCACAAAAATTCAGCGCATCCTCAGAATCCCGAGCCGTGCCTGAGGGCCACCCCTGAATCGTTCGGCGGGCACCGATCAGTTGAAGCGGGGTCACCGTCATGGGATCAGTCGATGCCCCAAGCACAATGAGCTTGCCGCCGACTCCCAAGCCATCGATCATATCCGACATAGCTTTACCGCTCGGTGCCGTTGCCAAAATTACGGCGGCTCCGCCGAGACTCGCCAGTTCCTTCGCCGGATCAGTCGTTGCGGCATCCACGTAGCGCTCGGCTCCCAACTTCAACGCAAGTGCGGCTTTGTCCTGGCCACGCCCGATAGCCACCGTGTGAAAGCCCATCCTGCTGGAAAATTGCACTCCCAAATGGCCGAGCCCACCCAACCCCTGAACGGCCACCAGATCGCCCGCCCTGGCTCCGCTGTGACGCAAGCTGTTGAACGTGGTAATGCCGGCACAGAGAATCGGCGCCGCTTCCGCTGGTGTCAACACATCAGGAATGGCCGCCAGCGCTTCCGTACGCGCAATGAGGTACTCCGCATACCCACCATCTTCATGGAAGCCGGTCACGAGAAACTTCTGACATCCAAAAAAATCACCGTGATGACAAGAGGTACAGTGGCCACAATGCCCGCCGTGCCACCCTACCCCGACACGCTGGCCTTTTTCCCAGGCAATCACTCCCGCGCCGACTGCATCGATCACCCCCGCCACTTCATGGCCCGTCACGCGTGGATAGTGGAGTCCAGGCCAATGGCCTTCCTTGACGAACATGTCGCTATGGCAAATCCCACAGGCCTGGACTTTCACACGGACAGTGTTTGCCTTGGGTTCCGGCACTGAACCACGGACGATTTTGAACGGACCTCCCGGAGCGGTGATCTGCACGGATGTCATGATTGTCATCAAGGCCTCCTTCACTGACTGAATATAAAAGGTCTTGCCAACGGCACCAGAGGATGCCCATCACCTCTGACTTTGCGCTGACTCGGTATATTGCCAAAAATATGAGCTCTTGGTCCATTTGGCAATGGCGATCACTCGGTCATCCTCGACTTCACCTCCAAGTACCCATGCGAAGAATCGCTTCGCATCATTCAGCTCCGGATCTCTTGGAATCCCGTACTACTCCCTCTGCGTCAGAGCGTCATAGAGACCGATGCAACCGTGGGACGTGGGATAGTTCGGCAAGTCCCGTCCGTGAATCCAACATGACACCTCTTGGCAATTGAGATGAAACCTGAGCGTGTAGCTCATTGGATAGGGACGGCCTGTTCCTTCAACAGTAGGGCGACACGATTGATGGGCGCGGTGAGGGGCGATGTGCGACATGCATCGTGTGACCGTATCCTACATCAACTGTCCAACCGTCACGGTCTCTTTGGATGAGTCACTTTCATGAAGAACTTGCTTTGTCTTGTAAGATCCTCACAGTTGTCGTTTGCCTCCTGTGGCCAGATAGGCTCGTAAGAGATCGCGTCGCGCGATGATGCCGACCAATTTTCCTTTGGCATTGACGACGGGGACACGAACTAAATCACTCGCGCGCAGCACGTGTACCATCGTTCCAAGCGCCGTCTCAGGTCTGACGGAGTAGGGGTTGGCAGTCATGATATCCCTCGCTGTCACGGTACTGAGCTGATGACGGTCGTCGATGGCCACGAGCAAGTCATGTTCGCTGACAATGCCGGCCAGCTTGCGTCCCTTCTCTACTACAGGAACAGCCCCAAACCCTTCAGTGAGGAGGGCCGCAATCAATTCCCCCTTCATTTTCAGCGGGACGAACTGCACGTCCTTTTCCATAACCTGGCTCACGGTCATAGAGTCGAAGTCTTTGACCTTCACCTTGGCTTTCTTCTTCTTTTTCATTGCCCCTCCTGTATCGAAACACCCGGTACTCTCATCTTTGCAGAGATACTTGCTTACTGGCGCCAATCACCACAGTAGCGTAACGGGCGCTGCAGCGAAATGCCCCAACAGACTTCCCTGTCGACGAGACGGTTCTCTCCATAACTCTTTGGTAATTGGCTAATTCTTCCTCCGTTTTTTCCCATGCTACAGGCACATCCGATGCAGAACTGATACCCGAAACGGCTTCTCCAGAATCACCGCCTGCACGGAAAGGAACTAGTTATGCGGATCTTATGCGCGGTCGATGGGTCGGAACATTCGCAATGGGGGGTCCAAGCGCTTGAAGCGCTTGCCGGTCAAGAACCTGAGCACGTGACGCTCTTGCACGTCGTCGACCAACCGGCGCTCCAGGCCGCCACAAATAAGAATCCCGTCGCAGCAAAACGTGCCCTTGCTGCGATGGAGAAGGCCGGTACCGCCGTGTTGCGCGATGCCACACGAGCGGCTCGACTTGCCCTGGGCCAGGCAGCAACCGGGCCACGAACAAAACTCCAGACGATCCTTGCGCGTGGTCCGATCGCCCATGTCATTTCGCGAACGGCCCGACGAGTGAAGACTGATCTTATTCTCATGGGATCGCGCAGCCTGCGCGACATTCAAGGATTCTTGCTCGGGAGTGTCTCTCGCCAGGTGGCTGCGACGGCTCCGTGTCCCCTGTTGGTCGTGAAACAGCCGTTGACCACTCTGCTTTGCGTCGCCCTCGCCGTGGACGATACCAGACCATCACGCGCCGCCGCCCGATTTCTTCGATCCCGCATCTTACCAAGATCCGCCACCGTTACGATCCTGACCTCGGTGGACAGTCCGGTAACGGACTTTGCAGCACGCTATCTCTCCGAGTCGCAACTGACCGAATTAAAAGGACCCGTCATGGAACGGGCCACCAGGTTGATCGATGCCCTACGGGATGAGTTCATCAAAGATGGCTTTTCGGTTGTCGCTCAAACCCACATGGACCATGTGATCGAGACCATCGTGAAGCATGTCGAGGCTAGCCATGATCAGCTACTGGTGATCGGCTCTCGTGATTTGACGAAGAGCGAGCGACTCTATCTTGGAAGTGTGTCCGAGAGTCTGTTGAGGCATGCTCCCTGCTCCGTGCTCATCGTACGAGGTGCACGTACCTGATTTCAGCAACCAAGGCATTCAACAACTCTCGGCCGAAGATGTGCCGACGCGGCTGGGAACTCACCCTGATGGTTTGTCTTTCATGAAAGCTCATCAGAATGCGCCCCCGACATGGCCTCGCTAGACGATGAGTAAGACCTCGACCTCGCCGGTTCGTCGGGCGACCGTCAGTGCGACTTTGTCCTGATGACGGTCGAGGACGAGATCCAGACGGGCGGTACCGATGGAGAGGTTCCGCAGTTCGACTCGTTCGAGAAACGGTGGAAGAGTGGGGCGTACAAACTGCACAAGTCCTCGAGTCCCATCGATCTGTAAACCCAGGCAGGCTTGCAAGGCCTGAAACCCGGCACCGGCCGCCCAAGCTTGGGGAGCACATGCCACCGGATACCGAGTAGGACTTTCACCCTGGCGACGAGGGAAGCCACAAAAAAGTTCCGGCATCCGATGAAGATCAAGAAAGAGGCTGGCATCGAAAAGTCCGGTGAGGATCTTCATCGCCCCTTCTTTGTATCCGTAATCCGCCATCCCTGCTGCGATCAGCGCGTTATCGTGCGGCCACACAGACCCGTTATGATAAGACATCGGGTTATACCGTGTTTCTGATGTCGCCAGTGTTCGGACCCCCCACCCGCTGAACATCTCGTCCGTCAGAAGCGTATGTGCCGTGCGCAACCCACGTTTTCTCCCTGCAATCCCACCATACAAACAATGGCCGGCGTTGGATGACCGCACAAGGCATGGTCGTTCACGTCCATCTATGGCCAGAGCATAGGAACCAAGTTTCTCAGACCAGAATGCCCGCTCAAAGCGCTCTTGAAGAGAGGAGGCTTCCTTCAGTAAACGCTCGGCCTGATCGACCTCCCCCAAGACCCGAGCCAGGCTTGCCGCTGTTTGCTTGGCTCGATAGACATAGGCTTGTACCTCACACAATGCGATCGGGCCCTCTGCAGCCGTTCCATCGGCGTGGAAGACCGCATCATTGGAATCCTTCCAACCTTGATGCACAAGGCCATTCGCCGATTGCCTTGCATAGGTGGTGAACCCCATACCACTAGGATCACCGTCGCGATCTATCCATCGAAGCGCGAGCTGAATATGAGGCCACAGCTTCTCCAGAAACGGGCGATCTCCTGTCCGCTCGTAGTAGGCACCAACCAGGACGACAAACAACGGTGTCGCGTCCACGCTTCCATAGTACTTTCCGAACGGAATCTCCCCCAGTGTTGCCATCTCACCTTGGCGAGTCTCATGCAGAATCTTCCCGACCTCCGCATCCCGTTCCGGTTGAACCGCTGTCGCTTGGGTAGAAGCCAGAAAACCCAGCACCCCACGGGCGAGCGATGGATTCATCCACAACATCTGAAGCGCCGTGATGATCCCGTCCCTCCCGAATGGGGCGCTGAACCAAGGGACTCCTGCATAGGGATAGAGTCCTTCCGGGGTCTCCGAGATCAGCATGTGGAGGTCCGCAAGAGACCGGTTCAGCCAGTGATTGAACTGTTCATTCGCCGTATAGACATGGGCATTGCGGGATATGACATCCGTGAGGGCACGATTGGCGTGATGGTACGCACGCTCGTAGGTGAGTCCTTTTCGGTTCTGTGGTCTCCCAATTTCACAGGAGATAGCTATCTCCCAGGTCAGGTCTGCATGTGGACGGAGAGACGATTCGATGATGAAGCCGTTGGACGTCACTCGTTTCGGGGTTGGAGTGCACTGAATGGAGGTTCGACGGACGATCCCATCAAGCCCCTTGTACCCAAACACAAGTCCGTTTCTTGAACGAACTGTCTTGAGCCGTACCCCACGCCGCTCCCGTTTCTGGCCTCTCGCTTCAAAAAGATCGGCGAAGTCCGCGTCCAGCGCGATCGTCAACGTAAGCGGAATGCTCTTACTCCCGTAATTCTGAACACGGAAACGCTCGTACCACGTCCCTTGCCAGAGAAACCGTGTGCGACACAGATGGACGGTGCCACGTTGGACGACTTTCTTCCCATCACGCATCAGGTCCGGATTGGTAAGATCAACCGTGAACAGTGCATTGTCCTCCTTCACCGTGGCGCTGAGAAGCATCGGCCGCTGACCTTGCACCAACAGTTCGGACTGCGAGAGGAACCGTGTTCCTTCATGATACAGACCCTGTGGGCCAGGAAGCACCTGGTGCATATCGCCGTATCGATCAAATACAGCAAAGGTCTCTCCATGTTTCAGGACCTCGGTTCGGCCATCAGCCAGAGACGATGACGCAAGGATATAGTATTGTTCGTTCCATCGGATGATATCGTTCATGAACGGTTTCCTTCATACTCGGCAATTGCTCGGCTCATCCGCGTGGAGACCAACGCCGTGACCAGTAAGACAAGTCCGATCCCGAGGAGTCCCGTTTCGGGACCATGTTGTTCTGTGATCCACCCAAACGCCGAGATTCCGCCGATGGCGGCGGTCATGGCACCCGTCCCGTAGAGTCCTAAGACCCGTCCGATCATATGGCTCGGTGCCAGTTCCTGAATGATCCCCCAGGCAATCGGGGTAAATACTCCCATCCCACACCCAATCAGTCCCATAAGTACGCCGGCGACATACGGATCAAGCGTCCAGGTCAATCCGCTTAGAGCAAGACCGCTTAACACACTCGCAGCCATGATCAGGCGCATACGATCCTTGACCATCCAATCGGTCACCCATAAGAGCGCGATCGACGTCACAAGCAACCCCATGCCCAGCGCGGACCATAAGTATCCGACCTCGACCGGCCCCAGCCCAAGCATCTTTCTGGCAAAGACCGGGAACAGCGCGGTCAGCGCGCTGGTGCCGAACGTATACAGAGCAGCGGTTCCGGTCAAGAGCAACAATGCCGGTTTGGTGACTACGCCATAACGAAATCCTTCAACTAGATCTTGCAACAGAGTTGATCTCGCTCCAGGTGAGGGACTCGTTGCCGCTACAGGCTTAAAACGGACCAGTGCGAGACATGCGGCGGAAACCAAGTAGGTGACGGCGTTGATACAGAGCACCTCTTGCGATCCATACGCAGCGATACCGATGCCGCTGATTGCGGGGCCGAAGATAATCCCCAGGCTCGTGGTACCCTGCAAAAGCGCATTGGCAGCGGTGAACTGTGTCTTGGGGACAAATGCCGGTATTGCAGCCGTCAAGGCAGGGCCAAAGACCGCCGTGGACACCGCATGGAGAAATACCAGCACATATAATACCGAGACCGTAAATGATTCCACGGGAATGAGGCAGGGGATCAACCCGATTAACAGCGCACGGAGAATATCACTCGTGATCAGCAGGACTTTCTTGGGGAGCCGGTCGACATACACGCCGATGATCGGTCCGAGAATGATCGGAGGGATCGTCTGTAACAGCCCAATGATGGACGTCTTGAGCGGTGACCCAGTGACCGCGTAGACGAACCACAAGAGCGCCAGGCGACAGACGCCGTCACCGATCTGTGAAATGAGCTGTCCCCACCAAACCAACCCGAAGTCCCACGTCAGAAGGAGGGGTCGACTGCCGACTGAGAGCTGACGGGCATGCTCCATTCCAGAAGAAGCGTCTGCCACGGGGCTTGAGGAACCTTGCATCAGCTCTCACCCTCTAGGCGGATTTTTTCGGTATTGACGGCTCGAACGCCCGGCACCTGCCGAGCGGCTTCAGCAGCTTCGAGGGCAATGACCTGGAAACGAACCGTTCCATTGAGTTGAACGATGCCCTCCTCTGTCTTCACATCGAAGTTTGCCGCTTTCAAGGTCGCGCTTTTTGCGAAGCGTTCCTTAATGAGAAGCGTGAGGATTTCATCCTGTTTCTTCAGTAAAATTTTCGCCAGATCTTTTTCCACGATGAGTTTGTTAGTGACCGTTTTCACCCCACCGACCGTCTGTGCAACTTCCATTGCAGCAACCTTTTCGTCGTCATTCGAGACCCGCCCGGTCAGTGTCACAGCCTGTTTATCTTCCTCAACCTCGATCTCATACCGGAACAGCCGCAAATTTCCCATGAGCGCAAGCTTCACGGATAAAATCAGCGACCCCATCGGCTTCTTCGCAGCTGTCTCCTTTTCTTTGAGGTCGATCTCAGCAAAAGGTGGGAGGTCGGCCTTGAGTGCCGGAGCAGGTTGTCCCGATGGCTTAGCCTCTCCTAAAGGTTTGAGAGCAGTCCCATGACCGTCTGTTCCAGCCGAAGAAGAGGAAGGACGCGTAGGAACCTTTTCCAACGTACCTTCCTTGCGATCCGTTGCGGATTCAGCTTTGGTCGGCTTGGACTCTGCCGGTGACGGCTGCTGCCGTACTGCCGGTTTTTCCGGCACAACCTCTTTGTGCTCGGTCGCCGCTTCACTCTTTACGGCAGGGACAGCTGATGGTTGTAATACGCTTGAGGCCGGTTTTTCTTTTTCCGGCATGCCCTCCTTGTCATGCCCGTCGGACGCTTGCGAGCTGGTCCCTATCGGCCAGAATATGAGCAGACTGAGAACAATCAACCATTGAATTCTCATGGCCATAACGCAAGCCCTCCCCCTGGACCCATCCTCGTAAATATATCTGTTGAGTGTAGCGAGATATTGTAACCCCTGCTCAGCCTTCTGTCATCTGCGCGGGGCTCAGAGCCTCCCCTGAATGTCAGGGGAGGCTCTGGAACGTCAGATCTCGATCTAGGCGAGAGTTGGCAGTGGTATGACTATGGTGCTGCAGTCTGCTACGCAGCAAAGGAGCCGCTCGAGGGAACAACCAGGCTCTGCGCGTGCGACTTATAGAAGCTAAACAACCACGCGCTCGCAGCAGTCATGAGTAGAATAAGGCTAATACCTCCAAGGCACGTCGTCGGACCGATCGCATCAGCCGCCCATCCAAACCCAGCCATTCCTGCCATCGAAGCAGCCATACCTCCCGTGGCAAAACTCGTAAAGACTCGGCCGAGGAGATGCGTCGGCGTCAACTCCTGGAGCATAGTCCAGACTAGCGGGGTAAACATGGCCGTGCTGCCTCCGATCACTGCAATCAGCGCCCCCGCAGCGACTGGAGCATCAAGGAACCCAAGCGCCGCGACAGCAATTCCACCGATCGCTAGCGCGCCCGACATAAACCGCAGGCGCCACGAGACATCTCCCTGCGTCACCGACGTCAGGCCAAGAGACGCCAGGAGCATCCCCACGCCGAGAGCCGACCACAACCAACCGAGTTGGACCGGCCCCACACCTAAGACCTCCTTCGCAAACACCGGCAGTAGAAAAATGAAGGCACTGATCCCGACGCTATACAGCGTCGCCGTCAGCATCAACATCAAGACCGTTTTTTGCTCAACGAATACGAACCGGAAACCTGCCAACAAGTCACTGGTAATCCCGCTCGTCAATCCATTGCCGACTAAGTGGCTACGATTCAGCGTTTCATGCACCTGAATGGGGAACAAGCACAGCGCCGAGAAGAAAAACGTCGCGGCATCGACATACAGCACGTTTTGCGCCCCGATGAGAGCGATGCCCAGTCCGCTCACAGCCGGACCAACGAGCAGTCCCACGTTTGTCGTGGTTTGCATGAGCGCGTTGGCCGCCACCAATCGATCCTTCGCCACGATGAGCGGAACGGCGGAGGTCAAGGCAGGCCCGAAGACTGTTGAAAAAATTGCTGTGGCAAATACCAACACATAGAGCCGATCGAGCGTCAACGCTCCCATCGCGTAGAGCACCGGAATCATGAGGACCATCAAGGTCCGAAGAAGATCCACGCCGATCATGACCGGTTTTTTTCGGACGCGATCCAAATATACGCCGATCAGTGGTCCGAACAGCAAGGGAGGAAGCGTCTGCAACAATCCCACCACCGTCATCTTGAGCGCCGACCCCGTCATCTCATAGACGAACCAGAGCAACGCCACCTTATTGAGACTGTCGCCAATTTGAGAGATCGTCTGGCCGGCAAACAGAAATCCAAAATTTCTCGTTTTGATCAACTCCCACCCATGGCCACGACGAGCCGTAGAGGGAACCTCTTGTGAATCAATAGTAGCATCAGACATGTCGGCTCCCTCCGTTCACTTTATGCGCCGCAGTTTGCACAGTGACGCCTTCAAGAATTCGTTCGTACAATGCGACATAGTCACGCGCCATCCGATCGGCAGTAAACCGTTCGTCGAACGCCGCCCGGCAGCGTTGGCGATCTAGGATAGATACCTGTCCCACCGCCTCGGCCATCTCATCCAGAGTTTCACACACGAAACCGGTCGACCCATGATCTATGATTTCCGGAATGGATCCCCGTCGATAGGCCAACACCGGCGTTCCACATGCGAGCGCTTCAATCAAAACCAGGCCGAATGGTTCCGGCCAATCATAGGGGCAAACCAACGCCATGGCGTTTCCAACAAAATCGTTCTTTTCAGCATCGGATATCTCCCCGACAAATTCGATCAACGGGTGATTGAGCAATGGTTCGACTGCAGCCTCAAAGTACACCCGATCTGCCGGATCGACTTTTGCCGCCATTTTCAATGGGATACCGGACCGCTTCGCGATTTCAATCGCCTGATCCGGGCGCTTTTCTGGGGAAATACGACCAAGAAACGCCAGATACCCCTCGCTCTTCGGATGGAAACTGTAAAGATGGCGTGGCAGTCCATGATGGATGGTCCCAGCCCAGTTGGCCCAAGGAAGCGGTTGGCGCTGGGAGGCCGAAATGGAAACCAGAGGCATTTCGATGAACTCGCGAAAGATCGGCTCCAGCTCGGGGAGATCCAGACGCCCGTGTAAGGTGGTCACCATGGGAACTGCATTTCGACGCGCAACCGGAAACCCAAGAAAATCGAGATGGGAATGCACGATGTCGAAGTTGCCGCTTACGCCAAGCGCCCGCTCTTGCTGCATGATCAGCGGGGCATCTCGATTGAAAATCCCGGTGTTTAATCGGAGCGCCTGCGGGCAAATCGCCTCAAGCTTGGCAGTTGTTTCCGAATCGCCGCTGGCAAACAGTGTCACATCATGTCCCATCGCGACTAACTCTTCCGTAATGTACGACACAATTCGCTCGGTCCCCCCGTACAGCTTGGGCGGAACGCTTTCCCACAGTGGCGCCACCTGTGCGATTCTCATGTCTTGTCCTTTCTTCTTACCCTGAGCATCGACCGGATGACTGAGCCATCCGTCGGTTTATGAAGTGATGATGCAGACCAAGTTGATGATGCAAAAAACCTTAACAAGTCGTTTGTGTGTTCCCGAACCACGAATCCTCATGCTGATTCCCGCGACTCATGAACGTCATGTTACTCAGCACATCTCCCCGGACTCAACGGACAAAAGTTCATGAGCTCAGCGCCAATATGTCCACTCTCGTATCACTTGACTCTCCGGTGGTCTCATGGTTGACCACCAACAGGTCACTGCGGGAATCAGTGAGTTGCGGATATTGGCCTAGTGATTGAGTCGAGCCTCTTTGATGATTTTCTCCCCTTTGATTTGCTCCAAGAAGAGATCGGGCGGGACCGGAGGGGGAAGGATCTGTACCTCTTGCCAGCCTTCGTTTATGGCTCCTTTATGGCCCTTCATCTCATTCACCCACTGATCGATGCTCTCCTGAGTCGTGCCCTCGCTGAAAGTAACCCAGAAGAGAAACGGCTGTGCCTGCGTGCCCTGACGGTTATCGGCGACCGGCGAGCGTTGGTGTTTTCTGGCCATATCAATCTCACGCGCCACCACACGTTCCGGACTCTGTTCAACGGCTTTCGCAACATGCGCAATCGCCATTTGCAACTTGGCGGTCACGGTTCGATTGTGCTCCTCCAAACCAGCTATTTGCTTGGACAAACGATCGTTGTCTGCGGCGAGGCCATGAATCGCTGTTTCAAACTGCTCTTGATCCACTCCCCCCCTACCGACAGGGATCTGGACTGAGCGATCGATTTCAGACTCCGAACCTTCCTGTCTCTTTTCCATCTCTTCCTTTACCATCACGACGCTGGAGGCCACGGATTCTTGCGTAGACGAAAGTCTGGCCATGGTTTGGTGGAGCAACGTCATTCCCTTCTCTTGAGACTGGAGCGCCTCTCCAACCTTCGTTTGCATCGCTCTCAGTTCACCGAGTTGTTTGCTCAGCTGTCCTATTTCGGCAACGGAGGCCGTACGAAGGGCCTCTGTCCGCACCGTCGACGTCACGGTGTGTTCCGGAGCGATCCAGATCATGACACGATCAGCCGCCAACCCGACGACGGCAACCGCCAAGAGTGCCTGCGTGAAAACCACCGCTCGAACTCCATACGCCATCGTGGACTCCGGACGCCTGACCATCCATCTGTCCGCAACGTTGGCGAGGATGGTCCAAGCTCGATTCCAGAAACTTGGGGCTGGGATGAAGACTGCACTGAGCGACCCACCCTGCACCGTATTCTGAACGCAGAGTTCGACCGTATCAGCTGAGAGCTGAACCCGAGTCGTTCGAAACCCAGATTCGGGAGCGACCAGCCCCCCCAACAATTGTCCGTCTTCGGTGCGAAGCTGTACCGTCTCAACATGATCGACACCGTGCACATGCAGTGTCGCCTCAATCTCCGCTCCTTTCAATTCACCCACCCGCCGCTCATTGACATAGACCTGTATAGGATCCGACGGGCCACGAACTGAGCGGCTCGGTCGTTCACTCATCGAGTCAAGCAGTTGCGATCGATAGAGTTCCAGATCCTCTTCCTGAACCATATATCCTCCTCCGCTCCTATTATCTATTTGCCTTACTCACAAGCACACGACAACCGCGGGACAGCAGGTGCTCATCATTCACGGCCTCACCTGCAACTCCAAACGCGGCTTTTCAACAGATGACTCGCTGGATCCCAATCCCCAGGCCGCCTGCATACAATCCAAACAGAGCGCCAAATGCCAAATCCGATAATCGCACCCGTATCCTTGAGAAAACATCTCGCCCCATTGAGATCGTGATAAGCAGGGATAGTGATCCGGTTCGCTTTTTCGATAATGCCCCTGTGCCACGCGGATCAGCCGTTCGGCCTCGGTATTGAACCGTTGCCGATGGCGCTGCCGCTGGTTCTCCAGCTCCGCCAGCTCTGTCTTCGTCAAGCCCATCTCGTCTATCGTGCGCTGCCAGCCGCTCTCACGCCATCGACGAAAATTCTTATAGATGCGTTGGCTCTCCAGTCCATTGAGCCCGGTCACGGCGATCACATCCCCTGCACCCCACCCATAGGAGTGATGATACAACGCAATCAAGGCGTCTCGGCTCACCACCGCCCGCGCGACTAACCCATCGAGAAACCGTCCAAGCGGCTTCAGCAGATCCGGGTGATAGCAAAACGGTTCCGGTTTACTATGCTGCTTCGCGACCAACGAATCGAACAGGAATAACGGCCGGCAAGGGACTTCCGTTCGTCCACAGACGAGAAAACGTTCCAAATATTCAGCTCCCCAACGGAGCGCAAATTTTTCATGTTCGATGTCATCGTTCCACTGACCGGTTTCTCGCAAGAATCGCTTTGTATAACCAGCCGCCCGATCCAACAGAAGCGGCAACGCCTGCGCCACAACCTGATCGAACTCATCCGATGTCGAAACCACCTCTTCCAGTCGGCTTACCGTTGAAGTCCGATCAGCAATGATGTGGCTCGTCCTGAGCGTATTTTGCATCGTCGCTATGCCTATTTTGCCTGCATTGATACACGGAGAGCATTGGACAAATTATGTGCTCTGAGCGTTGGTTTTGTCCGTTGTCCCAACATCCTCATTCTGGTACAAAGCCATCGTTTGCTATTCTTCTGGTCGAGTGTTTCCAACCATACGGTAATTCATCCGTTCAGTTTTCTGCAATCCCTCCCCTCTTTCGAATCAGAAGAAGTGCTTCGGAATCCGACTGACCAATCATTCCACTACTCCCACGCTTGAACCGGAGACACTGGTCCCTGACGTGGTTTGTTTAAAAAGTAGCTGGGAGTGAGTACCGGTACTCACCCGAATTAATCTTGAACCAGTACCGTCAACGAAGACGGAGATGAGGAGCCTGAGCGACTGTGAAAAGGAGTTCCCCTTAAGGGACGGCATGAGGCTCATCGCGTACGCCGAATAACTGTCTCGGCAACTCAAATCGCTGCCTGTCGAGAGCAAAAGCGAAGAGTTCCTTCGATCGCAGGTCCTGAAGTACGCACTTTTCCTTCAACCACACCTACGAAATGAATCTCATGATCCTGGAATCGTCGCTATCGTGGTTTCGTCATGCTGTTGGCATCAAAATTGACCCAATGCCTCACGGACCGGACCGACCAGACATTTCGCGACTGCTGCATTGCTCTGTGGAGAGTAGTGTGTCACCAAGTACCGATCAGCGGGGTCGAGCTGAGCTACGCAGGGGCTGGGATCGAGGTACGGAAGACCGGCCGCTTGCAATACTTGCTTGGCAAGAGGCGTGGTCTCGCTCTTGTCTCCCCATTCTCCACGACTCGGGAGATAGACCATGAGCGGGATCGATCCGGCCTGGGTGGCAGACCGAACAAACTCCGTGAGAATCCTGGCATTGACCAACAGCCGCATCTCTTCTGAAGAATCGGAATGCTCGGCTGTCCACTGGGGAAACATGGAGACGACCAGACGAACCAGATAGGAACGATCAAAGAACCGATGCTGCCACTCACTTGAACTGTAGCTTTCATCATACATCATGAAGGGAAGCCGAGACATCGCTTTCCGGTTGAAGATCTCGTCTGGCGAAAGAGGGGGGAAATTCTTGAGAACAAGCTGATCGTCTCGGAGAACAAAGCGTGGTTTCGAAAACGGCATTTTCCAGTCCGGTACGGCTAAAAACGGATAGACCCACGTCGTACGCCAGACATCATGGGAGATAAAACTGAATATCACGACCTTCGGGTTCCACGGGCGGACGTCCTCCTCATACCGCAGATAGGTCTGACCTACGCTATAGCCCCCTACCCCAAAGTTCAAGACTTGAAACTCCGGACCTAACATTTTTTCTAGAAGATATCCCCATGAATCCTCATAACGCACCTCCTCTCCGAAGGTAAAGCTATCGCCGACCAGGGCAATCCTCGTCTTCTCAGTTTCTCCGGCGAACGACACGCCTTGATGTGGGGCTCGGATTCCCTCGGCGCTGGAATAGTTCAGCCCGTTGAGGCTCCGCTTATTCCGACCGACTGTCCACCCCATCACGTCATCATACTCAAGATACGTGAGGTCACCGGAAAGTTGTCTGAGCATCGTCCGATAATCAGCTGAAACCGCCTCCCAGCTTTTCGGTCTCAGGACCGTTTTCCCAAATACCTCCCCCTCACTGGAGCTGTGTACACCGAGCCGCACAGCGACCTCTCCCACAAATAGGCCTACGATGACCGTCGTAAGATTGAGTCCCACGACTAACCAGAAGTGGCGCGTGGAGGACCGGCGGGCGACCACATATTGAAGCACGATGAGAACCCCGGTGACGACACACAAAGGAATCGCGACGACCAACACCTTACCCGCGATGCTGGAGAGAAATACGGCAAACGGTCTTGCACCCTTCATATAGATCGCGATCGTTAAGACAGTGAGAGACAACTCCAAGATAAACAGCGAGGCAAGAAGACGCATCTCCTGCTTCTGCGAAGGCACGCGAGGAGAGATTGTCGCGTCAGATTGAGTATCCGTACATACGACGCTGAGGTCGCCCTCACGAGATGCTATGGTCTTCTCGGTGCCTAACCTATCGTCTGCTGGCTTACTCATGTGTTCTTTCCGTCCTGTCATGAAATAAAAGATCGTCCCACGTTGCAGTGGCTGATTCTCACCGGCGCCTTCACAGACGTGGGACTCCACTTATTACAACGCGTGATGAGCTGCGAATAATGACTACGCTTGGGGAGGAGGATGAAAGACGGAGTTGGGCAAGACCGGAAGATGAGTGACCGGCACGAATTCCTCGTGGAGATAAAGAAGGCTTAATGCCTTTAGCTCGGGTACTATTACAGAAATCGAGAAGCCTTCAGAGAGAGAGGCCTTTAACACATCGGTTGTTACGTCCTGCCCGACAATCGTGAACGGTGATCCGAGCACCTGGACGACCACACAGACACAGAATACCAGCACCAAGAAAACCAAACTCCTGTTTTGGGACGTGAGCGGAAGAGCCATGACGTTTTTCCGAATCACATATGTAGTGTACCCTCCTCTATAATTTTCTGACAACTGGATCTCGATCAATCTTGATCCCCATTCTTTAATCTTCATCCTTTTCGTCGTCTCAGCCACTTGACCCCTTCAACGACGACCAATGGGAGCAGCCCCATGGCCACCATCAGCTCCCAATCTTCAATCGGCAGAGGCGCGACTTTGAAGATAGGCTCCAGGATCGGAATAGTCAGAATGCCGACTTGCAGAGCCAAGGATGCCGCCAACGCCCAGATGAGTGCACGGTTGGTTGTCACCCCTACATGGAATAACGACCAACGATCGCTCCGGCAATTGAAGGCATGCACTAATTGAGCAACGACCATCACGGTAAACGTGACCGTTCGAGCCTGGTCAATCGGCTGTTGCCAGATAAACAAACTCAATGAAAACGTGCTCAGAGCGATGACCGCCAGCAATAAGCCTTCTCCGGCGATAGCCCACAGCCTGCCACCGTCGAGTAGCCGAGCCTCGGTCTGTCGCGGCGGCTGCTGCATCAGATCCGGGGCTTTCGGATCGACGGCCAAGGCAAGGGCCGGGAAACCGTCCGTCACGAGATTCATCCACAAAATGTGAATCGGCAGGAGCGGAAGCGGCAGGCCGAACAGAGTCGCAAACAGCATGACGAGCACCTCGCTCATGTTGCACGACAAAAGAAAATGCACCGTCTTCCTGATATTGTCGAAAATACCCCGCCCCTCCTCGACTGCGGCCGCGATCGAGGCAAAATTGTCGTCCGTCACGACCATGTCCGAGGCTTCTTTGGTCACATCGGTGCCGGCAAGACCCATCGCCACACCGATATCCGAGGCCTTAATCGCCGGCGCGTCGTTGACCCCATCACCGGTCATAGCGACAATCGCCCCGGTCCGCTTCCAGGCCTGGACAACCCGAAGCTTGTGCTCGGCAGACACCCGGGCATACACCGTCACGCGTTCGACCTGCTGCGTCAGTTGTTCGTCGGTGAGCGCATCAAGCTCAGCACCGGATAAGGCCATATCGCCATTGCGCTGCAAGCCCAGCTCGCAAGCGATCGCGACCGCAGTCTCCTTGTGATCACCAGTGATCATGGCGGTTTTGATGCCGGCTTGACGGCAGAGCCGCACCGCTTCTGCCGCTTCAGGCCGCAAGGGATCTTTCATCGCGAGGAGGCCGAGAAAAATCAGATCGCGCTCAACTTCGTCATCCGAAGTCACCTGTTGGCCGAGCGGCCTATAGGCGACGCCCAAGACCCGGAGAGCTTGCTGAGCCAACGAAGCATTGGCGTCACTGATCTGTCGACGACGTTCTTCGTCAAGTGCATCAGTCCGTCCTTCTGTCGTGATCTGTGCGGCACAGCGCGTTAGTAAAACATCGGGTGCTCCTTTACTGTACGCCTTGCACCCTTGCTCCGTTCGGCGGACGATCGTCATCATCTTCCGCTCGGCATCAAACGGAATTTCCCTTTCCAGTGGCGCGTGGCCCTCCAATTCCGCCTTCGTGAGACCGGCCTTCGCGGCCGCCACGAGTAACGCCCCTTCGGTCGGGTCGCCGATGATCCGCCAGGTCCCGTCCTCTTGTTGCAATGTCGCGCCGTTGCACAGCACGGCGGCGCTCAGAAGATCGCGCAGGCCGGGAGCAAGCGCAACGTGCCGAAGACGAAGCGTTGAGTGTTCTGGAGATGGGCGTCCTGGTCGGTCCGACAACCCGGCACTCAGCATATTCGCCTCGGTATTGCCTCCTCCGATTTCACCTACCGGCTCGTACCCCTCACCGGTGACCTCGAAGGTTTCGTTGCCGACAACCAACTTCGTCACCGTCATTTCATTTTTCGTCAACGTACCGGTCTTGTCGGTGCAGATCACGGTGGCAGACCCGAGTGTCTCGACGGCGGGAAGTTTACGAATCAGCGCATGTCGCTTGGCCATCCGCGTGACACCCAACGCCAAGGTGATCGTCACGACCGCAGGAAGGCCCTCAGGCACAGCCGCGACCGCCAGGCTGACCGAAATAAGAAACATCTCTTCCAACGGTTCCCCCCGGAGAAAGCCGAGCACAAATACGATTGCGACAACGCCGAGCGCAAGCCACAGGAGTGTCGAACCGAATTGTTCCAATCGGCGCTGCAGCGGAGTTTCGCCATGCTCCGCCTCGGTAGCCTTCTGAATCAGATCGGCGATCCGACCAAGTTCCGTGCCCACGCCGGTTGCCACCACCAGCCCATGGGCCTTACCGGAGACAGCCACGGTTCCCATGAAAACCATATTTCGCTGATCGGCCAACGGGACTTCGGTTGCCTCAAGCCGCTCTGCCTGTTTCTGCACCGGTGTCGATTCGCCGGTGAGGGAAGCTTCTTGGGCTTGAAAATTCGTCGTGTAGATCAAACGCACATCGGCTGGAATCCGGTCTCCGGCTTCAAGGGCAACCAGGTCTCCCCTGACCAGCTCGCGCGCCGGAATGGACTGCAGCACCCCGTCACGGATGACACGGGCCATGGACACCGACATCTTGCGCAGGGCTGCCAGCGATCGCTCAGCTCGGAATTCCTGCACAAACCCGAGCACCCCATTGAAAAACACGATGGCGAGAATCGCCGCTGCATCGATCCAGTCTTCTAATAACCCAGAGACAATGGCTGCCCCGATCAGCACCCAGACGATGAGACTCGTGAATTGCGAGAGAAAAAGTTTCAGCAATGAAGAAGGCGGAGCTTCGGGCAATTCGTTGGGACCTTCCTGCGCCCGCCGGCGCGCCACGTCATCGACAGGCAGGCCGCTATTGAGGTCCGTCTGGAGTTCATTCGCCAGGGCTTCTGTGGACTCGGTATACCAAGCTTCCGTTCTCGTTTTCTCACTTGGTGTCTGCGATGCCTTTTCCATACGTCTCACATTCCTTTCGTAGGACAGTCCTCAGCAGGGTGCATGCCAAGTGGAGCGCTAACCATGGCGCATTTTTAGGCTGGTCATTGTGGCGTAATGCCACGAGAGCAGAGAAACATGGTGGCTAACCGCAACAGGAAGAAAGTAAGGGGGAAAAACGGCCCGTGGACTTTTGTTACCCATTGAAGAGTAGCGATAGCCCTGCGCCATTGTCGATACTCATCGACAAACTATCCGGCTCGATGAGGGCTGTCGCGGTGACAGTAAAGACGAACCCTGGAATGATCATGATTATTGCTTCGGGTAGAGCCTGCGCAGAAGGACACACCTCACAGTCGGGAACAGACTACCCGGCAAGGCGTGAAGCTCCGATCACAATGAGGCGTGCGGCTGGGTGCCTACCATTGATCTCGAAAAAAGAGGAAGTATCCGATTGCGACCGCAATCGCTTGGAGCAGGATAAACCAGCGCAGGAGCCCCCAATGGGTTCCTGCTCTGCTCTCCACCTGTCTCATACTCGCCATCATCGACGGCTGAGAGAGGATGAACGACGCCACCACTTCCCGAGCATCTTCTCGGTTGAGGTTTCGCTCAAGCTGAACTTGTTCGATCGCTTTATTGCGGTCGCCCTGCAACAGCGCTTCCAGAGCCTTCTTGGGAAGATCGACTTCCCATTGAATTTCGTTCGCCATAGTGGAGGGAGTGTACCAGAAAAGACTTCTTCCCGTCTCCATGATTTCCACCCGATATTCGGTGAGTCTTCTGACTAACCTGCCTCTCGATTATCTCTTGGAGACATCCTATATAATATGGTTGTGAACGACCCACCCCCCCCCGCACCCTCAAGGAGGGGATCGAAAAGGAGGACAATCATGACTACCGTCACGGCACAGATCCCTTTACACGAACACGTTCAATCCTTTGTCCGCACACCTCGCAAGATGCTGATCGGCGGTCGATGGCGCGACGCTGCATCTGGAAAAACATTTGCCACCTATAACCCCGCCACCGGCGACAGGCTTGCCCAAGTGGCCGAAGGCGATCGTGCCGATGTGGATCACGCCGTCACGGCAGCGAGAAAGGCTTTCGAGAGCGGTCCCTGGCGAAAGCTCACCGCCTCTGAACGTGGGCGGCTGATATGGAAACTGGCGGACTTACTTGAATCCCATGCCGAGGAATTCGCCCAACTCGAGTCGCTGGACAACGGAAAACCCGTCGGCGTGGCCCGAGTCGCGGATATCCCGCTGGCTATAGACCTGTTCCGATACATGGCCGGTTGGGCGACCAAGATCGAAGGGAACACGATTCCCATCTCAGTACCTTACACTCCCGGCGCTCAGTATCTGGCCTACACCCTCCGCGAACCAGTGGGAGTGGTGGCGCAGGTCATCCCCTGGAATTTCCCGCTGCTTATGGCGGCTTGGAAACTAGGGCCGGCCCTGGCTGCTGGCTGCACCGTGGTCTTGAAACCGGCTGAACAGACGCCGCTGTCGGCTTTGCGATTGGGTGAACTGATCTATGAAGCAGGCTTCCCAGACGGCGTCGTCAACATCGTGCCGGGATTCGGCGAGACCGCCGGCGCAGCACTCGCGGCACATCGGGATGTCGACAAAGTGGCCTTCACCGGCTCCACGGAGGTGGGGAAGCTCATTCTTGGCGCTGCGGCAGGAAATCTCAAGAAAGTGTCATTGGAGTTAGGAGGGAAATCACCGAACATCGTGTGCAAGGATGCCGACGTGGAATCCTGCATCCCGGGAGTGGCAAGCGCGATTTTTTTCAACCACGGCCAATGTTGCTGCGCGGGCTCCCGTTTGTTCATCGAAAAGGGCATCTTCGACGCAGTCGTCGAAGGAGTAGCGGCAGACGCAAAGAAGATCAAAGTCGGGCCGGGGATGGATCCTACGACTCAAATGGGCCCTCTCGTTTCGGATGAACAACAGCGGCGCGTGCTCAGCTATCTGGAGTCTGGTTTTTCACAAGGAGCAAAGGCCGTGGTGGGCGGACGCAAACTCGGAGACAAGGGCTACTTTGTCGAGCCGACCGTTCTCGTCGATACCAAACAAGACATGAAGGTCATGCAGGAGGAGATCTTTGGGCCGGTCGTCTGCGCGATGCCATTCACGGATATTGAGGAGGTATTGCCCGCCGCGAACAACTCTATTTATGGATTAGCTGCAGCGGTGTGGACCCGCGACATCAGCAAGGCCCACCGTATCGCGGCGGAGCTACGGGCCGGCACGGTCTGGATCAACTGTTACAACATCCTCGACGCGGCCCTACCGTTCGGTGGCTACAAGCAATCGGGCTGGGGGCGGGAAATGGGCCATGACGCGCTGGAACTTTATACGGAGGTCAAGGCCGTCACCGTACGGCTGTGAAGAACGGTGGCCTTAGCAATGAACGTTTCTGGAGCGTACGATCATCGAACTGCAGACTTGTACGCATCAGTTCTCCTGATTCGTGACGGATGATGAGACTCGCGCAAAGACATCCTGAGTCGCTGTAGTCACCGCGTCTTGGCAGTTGTGCGGAATATTCCGTCTGGTGAAATGGAGCGGCAAACCAGGTATTTCTCTGCCATATCGAGCAGACGCACTCGGTCTTGCTCAGACAGTGCCCCCTGAAACCCGACCTTGCAGTTGAAAACAGTCGCTTCTTAGCTGCTTCGGTAGAAATTCACCATCGTCGCCAGGACGGACAGAGCAATTCCTTGCTTGTCTGCGTACATACGCACCGAGAAATTGAGACCCCGTTCCAGTATTGCCTCGAGCAGGTAGCAGATGCAAAACCCTGACTTACCACCTCTCCTGTCGCATGTTGTGCCTGAAAGGGTGGAGTGCGTTCCGGCAGTGCGCTGTGGTTGATATCAAACCAATCCGGCCATCGCCTTGACCATCACATAACCTCCGTGACAGTACAGTGGGCGATCTGCTGCTGGAGTGAAAATACCGGTGGCTATATTCCCAACGTGACGTGCGTACTCAGCTCTTAAAACACCATCGCATGATCACAGAGGTATCGTCCGTTCTGGTGCACCAATACCATCTCCGCCACAAACTCGCCCTTGGCTTTGGTAAAGCGTTGTTTCCAAATGATCGCTGCAGACTCAGGTCGCTTGAACACGGCGACCGGTAGGCGCTCGGCGAAGAATCCCTTCTCTGCCTGATAGTGCTGACACACTTTCCGGAGATGCTCTTTGGTCACGACGTTCTTCATCCGATCACTGAAATCTCGGACATGCGCCTCGTAATCGATCCGGGTAGAAGCCTCCATCAGATGGTCCATGATTGGAGTTGCGATCTCGAGAATGTCCTGATCCGACATATCCTCAAAATTCATACTGTCTCCTTGACGAGTGAACGATTCGGCTCAGCGGGGAAACGCTATCTAGGAAACCCGCGCTCACACGCCATAGAGGCTTCGCCTCACCACACCGCGCTACCGATCTTTTCGGTTTCATAGTAATTATTTTCACCTTCATCGATATGCGTGCGGATCACACGAAAGCCGATGTGCTGGAGAGCCCGCGTGTATGCAATCCGACCGAGAGACCAACATTCGAGACCGGTCGTGACATCCTGCCAGGTTCCTGTTTCGACAGGTGCCGTGAAGAGGAAACGTCCTTGTGGCTCGAGGATCTCCGATACTCGATGAAAGAGGGCCAGCTGCTCATCCTCGCGAAGAAACGACAGGAGGCCGATCGAGATGACCGCTTCGAAGGTCTGTCCAAAGTAGTTGCTGCCGAGGGCCGACGCACATTGTGTGGGAATCATGGGAAAGCGTAATCGAAATTGTTTCAGCAATGTTGGTGATGTATCGATCGCCCATACCGCAAGCCCGGAATCCACAAGGACTTGCGTAATGGGATACCCCCCGCCGCAGGCGATTTCAACGACGGGAGTACCAAACGGTAGCGATCGTGCCCAGCGCTCAACAATCTCGACTCCGACACGGGATCGATCTCGATCGTCAAGATACTTCAGTGCCTGCATTTCATAGAAACTGCCCGCATCGATCATCCGTCTACTTCCTACAATAAAGAATCACGGGTGAGACGGAGAGTCCTCCGGGTCGATACCCTGACTCTCAACCACGCGATTCGGAAATGAAACTTCCAAGACCACACATCCCACATCCGTCTTGAATGGACCATGATGCTCACCGGGAGGGCGGCTGGCGTAATGGCCTGCTTCCAGCCAGAGGCCAAAAGCGTCGTCATACAGACGTCCGCTCACGATGAACACCTCTTCAGGGTAGGGATGCGTTTTCCCTCCAAACCGCGACGTATCTGCGCCTGGAAGAAAACGTGTCAACCTAGTGTACTCACCGGCGTTCAGATCGATACTGAGCGTCATTTCCTCCGCCATTCCCTCCAGGCCACGGATAGGCGTCCACCGCTCTCGATTCTCAGGGCGTAAAGGATTCCAGTAAGTTGTCGTTGATTTCGACATCGGTGAACTCCGAGCTGTGAAGTAGATGCAGATTGCTGAACAGTCCACTGACATCCATCCCATAGGGTTTTGGGAGTGAACGTCGTCTGTGGGGGGAGGAGACTCATCGCATCGAGCGAGAGCCAGACTCTGCACCGACAACATAAGCTACTCTCTTCTGTGTGCTCACACAAGTCTAGATTGCCGGCATGGTTCACGAGAACACTGTTCGGAAGGACGATATCCAGCCGCTACAGGAGGCCCTACCCGCTTAATGCACAGCATCTGGTTTCCACCGCGTTGGAGCTCGTACGGCACGGTTCGGATTTCATGATGATAGCCATCACATGCCAGGTCTTCCAAAAGCGGCATGAGATAGGGAGACGGCTTCAACGCAAGCGTGAGCAGGGGAAACACTCGAACTTCTCTCGCGATTCGCAACATCTCACGGAGAGCGGCACGGTGAAACTCGTAGGAGAAGTGATCCGAGTATAAAAATAAGAAGTGCGAACAAAGGGCGAGCTGAAATCGTTCGTCAGGAAAATTCAGTCGAGGAAGTTCACCGATGACGTAACGACCGCCTGTTTTTCCTCCTTCATAGTCCTCGAGAAAATGTGTGAGAGCCTGCACGCGACGCCCCCGGAGCTGCTCGGGTGAGTGATGAAAGGTCCAGACCCAATCATCCGGCGTCTCATTGATCTGCCGCATAATCCCATCAACGACCGTGTAGAACCGCTGTTCAATCTCAGCCGCGCGGAACGCGTACAACGGATCAGCCGAAACCACATGCCTCCCTTGCGCATACATCTCAGCATTGAAACTGGCCGGGCCGTCCGCCACACCGATGATCTTTTTGCCCAGATCATCGGGAGACAAGGAAAACATTGCCTGATATTCATCGAGCGAACGACCGAAGGGAACCACCTGATCTAACTGCATGGCCATGGGTGTCTATCGTCTAGGAACGAGGCGATATGATTTGAGACAGTAGGTACAACAACAGGAGGCTCATGATCGTAACCAGCAGCCACGTCCATTTCGACCAAAAGACTCCCTGGCGCGATCCACAGACCTGAATAGTCATCCATACGCCGCTCATCGATCGCTTGTGTGGAGATCCACTTGACGCCGATGTCCGCGTCCAGGAATCGCGTGGAATGTTCAATCGCCGCGTCGGTCGCTTGGTGCGGCTGATAGGAAGGTCTGTATTCGCCAAGTATAGCGATCAATCGTCGCATAGCGGTTCACCTGATAGGACTGTCTGGCCAGCACACAGAAGTACTATCTGCAATGTAAGAGAGAAAGTCTAGGCGTTTGCGACGTTCCCAAAACATTGACGAGAGATCCATGCTGAATGACCTCAGCCGTATCAGTATGGAATACTGGAACAGGTAACCTGCTCATCAGAGTTCCGATTCGTCATTGACGAGGCACAAGACGAATAGTAGCGTGACACGAGAGGCTCCATGACAGTCCACATCGCTCACGCCGGAATTGAGGACACGGATACCATTGCCACCATGGTAGGTGAACTCTTGAACGAAATCATGGCTGCCGTGCAAGACAAGGCCTTTGGGTTTGATCATGCCCGCACCGTAGATCGAGCCGAGTCATGGATGAAGCAGGGCTTGTACATGGTGTTGCTTGCACGGGTAGACAACCAGCCGATCGGGTTCCTTGCTCTGTGTGCAAGCTATGCGTTGTACACCGAAGGTGCGTATGGCACGATCCCGGAATTCTATGTCCGATCGGCATACCGTTCCCAGGGGATCGGATCAGCCCTGCTCACCGAAGCCAAGGCGATCGGTCAGCAACGAGGCTGGAAACGTCTTGAAGTCATAACACCCCCTCTGCCGCAATTCGATCGCTCTCTGAGTTTCTATCAACGGAACGGGTTTACCATCTCCGGCGGGCGAAAGTTAAAACTGAACCTATGATGAAGCCGGTGACTCAGCTGGAACAAACTGGATGTGGGATCGCGAGTGTCGCCGTGCTTGCCGGGGTGAGTTACACCGCTGCGAAGCAAGTAGCCAATCAGATGGGCATCTACGCAACCGACAGTCGCTTGTGGTCGGATACGAATCATGTGCGTCAACTCTTAAAACAATATCGGCTTCGCGCATCAATAAGAGAAATGCCGTTTGTCTCATGGGATGCGCTTCCAGGCCGAGCCCTGCTTGCAATCAAGTGGTATCGGGTGAATGGCCGGGCCTTCTGGCATTGGGTGGTCTTTGCCCGTGATGGTGAAGGAGCCTACGTACTGGATTCAAGGAAACCCTTGAAGCACCACGTGAGGAGAGATTTCCGGCGTATGAAACCGCGGTGGTTTATTGAGGTTCGGTGAGAGGCACGTCCTCTCAGCAACCTCCTCCTGTTCTTTGCTGTCATGCGGGCCATCATTGTTCGTTTACGACAAACGTGATCTCCTACGTACGCGATGCTTTGGCTGATTGCCAAAAAGTCAGGTTATGACCAACAGTGCAGCTAGAATTTTCCGTGTGGATAGGTTCTTTTGCCTCCAGTGCCTCTTCTACACGTTGAGTCTCGGAGCGACGCGAGAACGCCGCTGGTAGGCTTTTTCAGCATCCTGCTAGAACAGCGGGTGATGCGGAGCTGACGAGAAGGGAGCCGCAGCCGGCACCTCTCCGGCATTACCCAGGAATCGCCAGTTCTCGCCTTCTTTGACCAAATAGTGGACCTCGCGGAACCAGCTGTCGAGCGTCACTCGCTTTCCGCTTTGTTCATCGGTGCCATACAACCCCCCCGTGCAGGTCACCTCAACACGTAGTGCTCCATCTACCTTCAGTATCTTCATATCGGAAAACAAATGGAGCGACTCGAGGGCCCTGTAGTGCTCGAACACTTCGCTCCAAACCCGCCGGACGTCGGCTTGTTTCAACCCGTGGTAGTCGTACGATGGAGCATAAAACTGCATGAGCCTATCGAGATCTTCTTGTTGTAGCCCGGATTCTGCCCGCTGAAATGCCGCAACGACCCCTTTTACCACCGGATGATGCAGCAAACCGCTCTGCTCACTGATCTTCTTGCCTTCTACCAGCAACACCGTCTCCGGCAACACCTGTACCTTCGCCCACACCAAAACCGGTGCGAGCGCACAGAAGACGATCATACCCGACACAAGCAAGGCCCATGCATTTCGTTCACATGTCATGTTGCCCCCCCCATGAGAACATCTCACCATCTCACTACCGCATGTCGTGTTTCGAAGTGTTGGTTTCAGAACAGGACTATTAGGCGGACGCGCGTATTCACGAACCCCGGATCATGAAATACGCGATGCCGGCTGCCACAATAAGCACCCCCGCTAACCATCCGATGAATCTCCGCTTCGCCGTTGCCAGCACCTCGTCGATCTTCTTCTTGAGGGCCGGTTGTGTGCCAATGTACGTGACCACATGCTCCTTGGCCTCCGCCATACCGATCCCCCGCTCTTTGCGCACAATATTGATTGCCCCAACCACATTGCCCTGCCACAGGGCCTCAATCGCGGATTTGGAAAGGCGCACTGAACGATCTGTTCTGGTTACCATATCAAGTCTATGGATGGAATAAGTGGGCGATTACCTGCATATGGCCGACCTATGCCATGGCCCCACCCTCTTTTCTGTTCCCTTCTTTCTACGTACACCATGCTGAAGAATCAAGCTCTCTGAGATATTCCGCCACATATACGTTGTATCTCTCATTGAGAGAACGGCATCATGTCCTTCCGTTCATCCAATATGATGCCACTGTCTCTTCATGTCTTCATCGCCACGTTTGTCGTCGGGATCTTGTTGCGGTCTCGTGGTATCTTGACCAAAGTCCATGCCGAGCGGTTGGCCACGTTTGTGTTCTCGGTCAGTCTGCCGACGACGATCCTCATCTCGCTTGATCGTGTCGTACTGACATCGACTGCGTGGAAACTCCCGTTGGCCGCATGCCTGGTCACGCTTCCGATGGTCTTTTGTTCCTGGCAGATGGCCCGTGTCCTCTCGCTTCCGCGTGCGGCGCAAGGGGGATTCATTCTGGCCACGAGCTCCATCAATTCCGTCTATTTTGCCTTCCCCGTCATTCTCGCCACCTTCGGTGAAGAAGGGCTGACGTACGCCGTGCTCTTCGATCTCGGTCAAACGACGCTGACCCTCACCGTGCTCTACGGTCTCGCGTTGTGGCACAGCACTCAGACTGCCGCCCGTCGGTCGGTTGCGATCCGTTTCCTGTCATCGCCGCCTTTGTGGGCCCTGGCTTGCATTCTCGCCATCAAACTGTCAGAGCGACATCTACCGCTCTGGCTCATTGACCTACTCAAGCCATTGCACTTCACCACCACACCGCTTGCCAGCCTGGTGCTCGGTCTCTCCATCAGTTTCTCCACGATCCAGCGAACGGCGCGTCTGGCCACATGGGGTGTGGCAACACGAGTCGGTGGCGGGCTGCTGCTCGGGGCGATCGCCGTATGGGTGTTGGGTCTGACGGGAGTGGAGCGAGCGGTCGTGCTGCTGATCGCCGCAATGCCTTCGGCGGTCAGCGCGCTGATCATTGCGGCTGAAACGCATCTTGACGAGGAACTGACGGCCTCGATCGTCGCTCTTTCCGTTGGCCTCGGCGTGCTGATGCTCCCCTGGCTCCCTCGACTGACCGTGATGCTATTGGGATGAGCGCCTACTTCCTATGACGGCTTGCCGAGAAACCTGGGACGATCCCGAACCGAGACCATTTTCACGAGATCCCGCACAGAGAGCACCCCGACGATCTTGCCGCTTTCCGTCACAGTCAAGTGTCGCACCCCCTGTTCGGCCATCACCTTACTGGCGTCACGGACCGTGCGATTGACATCGATACTGAGCAGAGGCGAGCTCATCACAGCGCTGACGCGCGTATGTGCCGCCGCATGATTGACCGCAAGTCCTTTGCGGACCAGATCACACTCGGTCACAATGCCGACGACCTCGCCTGCCTCAATGGTCAACAAGGACCCGAGCCGCTTTTCTCGCATCAACTGAGCTGCGACGAGCAGGGACGCGTCGCTCGGGATCGTCGCCAATATCGTTGCCATCAGAACGCTCAATGGACGGTAGACCTTGACGAGCTCGCTCACTGGGCCGCTTTCCACATCCACAAACGATCGCGCCAGATCCCGCACGGAGATGATCCCGACAATTTCGTCGGACTCCACCACGCAGAGGTGACGGATATGATTGCTCTCCATCACATGGCTGGCATCCAACATGGTGCGGTCTCCCGGAATCGTCACAATCGGACTGACCATCACCTGATTCGCCATCGTCACCATGGGATCGACTCCCGCAGCAAGAACCTTCCGCACAAGATCCGTCTCCGTCAGGATGCCGATCGGCCCTCGGGTGGGATCATCCGACTCGACCAAGAGACAGCCGATCCGCTTGATGCGCATTCGTTCAGCCACAGCCGTCACCGTCGCCTTCTGTGAGACGATCTCCAGATAGCGATGCATAAATTCTTGAACGGACCCGCCTTCATGCTCACCCATCTCAACTCCTTGTCTCATGATAGGTTATTCGCTCCATGATGATCTTTGTCAGAAATCTCTAATGACGACTATACCCGATTACTGATCGGACTATGAAGGAATACGCGCGTGATCAGTCAGATCGTCTCCACATCCTTCGGGAAGCGGAATCACCTTGTCACACCTACTATCCATGCTTCGACCAGTTCGGCATGAATAGCGAAGGACCTTCCCTCTTCCCATTCGCCTTGAGTTTCTGCAAAAGAGAACCCCGTGTTTTGAATCCATTCCTTGTTTTATTTTGAAACAATAGATTCTTTCTCCTTCACCTCCTACACATAGAACGGATTGAATGAAGCCCCTCCAGCCTAGCTTCCCGAACAGCTCTCACAGCCATAACCTGCTAGATTTACGTACGAATCTACTAATTCTTTGAAACCGTCCAACCTGCTTCTCCGTCTAGGTCGCTCATGGCACTTAACTTGCTCTACACCCTTCCTACAAAGGACTTACAGCCGTAAGTCCAAACATATGGGACAATCAATGCCCCCTATCACTGCGCGAATTGAATGGTGTCGACAACGGTCGAAGCAGGCTCCTAGTGAGCCTGAAGCTGATGGATGGCAAGCCGAAGCGGACGGGCTTCGGGATGCCGTGATGAGGCGAGACCACAGAGAAGACTATCGGCTCTGCTCCTCGGAAATTCGTGAGCGGTACTTGCTGGGCCTCCAAGACGGCATCGCCATGCTGCAAGCGACACGCGTACAGCATGCGAATCATGCTACCGCTCCTGGAATTCCACAAGCAGTTCCACGGATGGAGCTTGGAACACGATCGGGAGGTGAATGATGAATTGCCAACGCTGCAATGGGTTCGCAGTCTCTGACGAGAGTGTCGTCGTACACACTGGTTCGTCCTCGGAAGTTCATGCCTGGCGTTGTGTCAACTGTGGAATGATCGTCGATGAGGTCATCCACCGGAATCAGCAAGTCCCTTTGCGGCGAAAGAGATCGGGCGGTTCCAAACTCCGTCACTATTGAAATGAGGCTGCGCAACCGGAACCATGTTTCCAGTTGCCGCATTGTGCCTTGATTCATCGCATCGCCCACTGGCCGTCCGTTTGCGATCGGCGAATAGTCCCCTCTCTCAATTAAATGGGACCCCGAGACTCACCGTGTTCGTGTGACGTCATCCTTCGTTCGCTTGGGCGCCTGGCTGATAGACCGCATACACATAGACTGGAACAGACAAATGGCCGAGATGTTTGTCGATCAACGGCCTGACGTCCTTCCAATCAAGTCCACCGACACCGGTCGCCAAGCGAGGAAGGGCAACACTTTTGACCTTCTCGCTTTCAACCAACTTAGCAAGGGCCTTGAGGCAGTGGTTGACGTTCTCAATGGTGGCCTTCCCCGGCTTCGCTCCATGACTGGGAGCAGCCTCCTGCGTGAAGAGACTCACGATTCGAGCTCCACCAGCACCAGCCCAAGCCCATAACTCCCCGGTCTTCGGCGTAAACGTTTGGCAATAATGCCTGAAATCCTTATACATGGCAGGCCACTGTTGCCTCAGCGACAATGCCAGGCCGTTTGCGAACCCGTCGTTCGGAGCTACACCATGCGCCACCAAATCTGCCTTCGATTGTAAAATATCCCCCGCCACTTCCTTGAGCATAGAACCTCCCATGATTGCATGAATCCCAACAGCCTGGCACAGCACAACCTACTGTCTCACGCTGTGGGTGTTTAGTGACCGATCAATCACCCTTGCGAATCCCATCACATTCCGTTATGAACGTCGAACGTTGTCCCTTAGCCAGAGGCCACCCATGGTGCACATTCGGCCAGCAACCGAGGCGGATTTCCCTGCGATCCTCCACGTCCAACAGTCCGCCTTCGGCGAATATGCCTCGGTCCACACCGTGAGCGGCTGGACGACGGAAACCCTTGAGAGCCTTAAAGCGGACGCCAGAGAGAAACACATCTTTGTGGCCGTAGAAGACAACACCATCGTCGGCTCCGTGCGGTTCTGGACAGTGGCCGGTGTATGCGTCATCCGCCTGCTCTCTGTGAATCCCAGCCACCAGCACCAAGGCGTCGGCAAAGCCCTGATACGCGAGATCGAGCGTGTCGTGACCGATGCCCATAAGCTCTACGCCTGCACGATGTTGCGGACGGCTCGTAATATTCAGTTCTTTATGAGACTGGGATACAAGGCCGAGACCATCCTCCCCGATCACTACGACCATCTCGATCTCATTTGCTTCTCGAAGTATCGCTGAGCCGCTTCTCCCACGATTCATTCGAAGACTACGGCGTTTTCGCGCAACGGAATCCATATCCGAACTGCCGGTTCATCGGTTGCGCATTGAACCGATGCGCAGACCGTAGAAAGTCAGCCACATACAGCCAGGACCCTCCGCGCACGACCTTCTCATCACCTTTTGCCGGACCGATGGGGTTCTTCTCAGGGCTTTTCTTGTACGAATCGAGCCCGTACCAATCAAACACCCATTCCCACGCATTCCCAGCCATGTCGTAGATCCCGTAAGGGCTCTTCCCTGCCTCGAACGATCCGACCGGGGACAAGGCCAGATGATCGTCCCAATCCTTTCTTCCGTAATTCGCGTGGAGCCTGGTCGGGGCTTCATTACCCCAGGGATAGATTCGTCCATCGGTTCCCCGTGCCGCTTTTTCCCATTCCGCCTCCGTCGGCAGGCGCTTGCCGGCCCATTTGCAGTAATTCACCGCATCCTCCCAACTGACGTTGACGACCGGACGTCTCAGGTGTTGCGGTTGATTCATGACGCTCCAATCCGGAGGCTCTTCCATTTCCGTAGCTTCCAAATACCTGGCGTACTGCCCGACCGTCACCTCATACTTGTCGATCCGGAACGCATTGAGAGAGATCTGCCGAACCGGCTTTTCATCATCTCCAAGTGTGCTTCCTCGCGTGAACGTCCCCGCCGGAACCAGAACCATCTGCAGATCAAGGTTCTCCGAGTCCCCGAGCCCTCCCGACGCCCCGGCAGTGACCGGTTTCTTCGCTCCGGACAGAGACCGTGGAAGTTTGGCCTGGAGCTGTTGGTGGAGGGCCTGCTGTTCAGTGGTCAAGCCCATTTCATGTGCGCTTTCGAGCGTCTCCTGAGCTTGTTTCATCTTTCCACCGGCCACCAACGCCTTAGCTTCGTGTAGCAGCCTCCACGCCGTTGTTTCCTCCCGTAACCGCCAGACCTTCGCTTTGGTCTTGGGCAAATAGGATGTTGTCCGCCCGGACTTAGTATCCAGATCCAGTGCAGCCTCGTAATGTTCCTCCGCGCAAATCCAAGCCTCTAAGGCTCGGCAGGATTCGGCGAGATAGAAATGTGCCTGAATGTTCGACGAATCTTTCTGAATACCGGCCTCTAATGCCGTCCGTGCCTCTGCATACTGTTTATTTTTCAATAAGTTCTCCCCTTTGGAGAATTCCTGATCCCCAGCACCGGCAGCATGTACGGATCCGGATAGTCCACTCACCCCCCAACACAGAAATACACACAGCAAGACCGCCCTCTTCACTTTTCCGTTCATGGCAAGAGCCCTCCCCGATTGATTGTCATCTCCTTCTGGAGTCAACCCCGTCTTCAAACCAGGATCTCTTGCCGTTCCGGCCAGGCAAGCTCATTGAGCATCTCTTACAAGATTGATACCCATACCGGTATTGGTTTTTGATTCCCTGATTCATCCCTATCGGACTGGTCAGAGAACGACCTTCCTGTCCCATACCATATGGGCTGTCACCTCCACTGGCTCTGTTGAATTGACTCCGATGTAGGTGGGAAATCCACGAGGTGAACGGTTCTTCTCCTGAACCTCTAGAGACAACTCTCATCGCATTCGGAGAACTGTTCCGGCATCTGTCACAACACCACTATACGTGCGGACAGTGGTGTTTACTTGACAGCCCGCAGATGACCCGAACAAAAACTTTCGCTGGTCGGTGATTCGATCAGTGATATCCCACGAATCGTGACTCCATGGCATGATGCGCCAAGATCAAGTACATCCCTCCTCCCTTTATCCCTCGTGCACAGGGCGTGCCCTCCAATCATGTCCCTTTCACGGTGCTTTGCTCCCTGTTCGTCGCCTATTGCTACGGTGCAAAGAAGACGCTGTAGCAAAAAGCGTCAACTTCTCTTGAAATCGTGTGGCGCTATTGATCGACAAGTGTGAGATACTGAATTGGAAAGGGATCAACTCTGCATGGAAATCCAAGCCCAATTTCCAAATGAACAATTGCCTACGGGAGAATTTCAACGCCAGGCAGATTCGTTCCGCAACTGGATCACAGCCGATGGCGGCTCAGGCTATCCAGCCGCTGTGGGGCGGTATCATCTCTATGTCTCATGGGCTTGCCCTTGGGCGCATCGGACGATCATCGTACGCAAGCTGAAGCGGCTCGAGTCCGTAATCGGCATGACCGTCGTGGATCCGGTTCGCGATGAGCGAGGATGGGCGTTTCGTGAAGGTCCGGGACATTCCCTGGACCCCATCAATGGATTCCGATTCCTGAGTGAAGCCTATAAAGCGACCGATCCACACTACATCGGACGCTTTACGGTTCCGGTACTGTGGGACTCTCTCACCAAACGTATTGTCACCAACTCCGACGACGACCTGATGAGAATCTTCAACGGTGAATTCAACCGCTACACCGAAAGTCCGATCGACCTGTATCCGGATGGGCTCCGACAAGAGGTCGACGAGCTCAACAGCTTTATTTACGAGAATGTGAACGATGGCGTGTATCGAGCAGGCTTCGCCACATCACAACAAGCCTACGAACGAGCGGCACGGCGACTGTTTATCGCACTGGATCAGCTGGATGCGCGCCTCGCCACGCGCCGCTATCTCTTCGGGGCCGAATTTGTGGAGACCGACTGGCGGCTCTTCGTGACGCTCATTCGGTTTGATGCGGTATACCACGGACATTTCAAGTGCAATGTCCGCCGAATTCTCGACTACCCGAACCTCTTCGGGTATCTCAAAGACCTGTACCAAACAGACGGCATCGCAGAGACCGTGAATTTCGACCATATCAAGCGGCACTACTACATCACGCACGACGACATTAATCCTACCGGTATCGTCCCAATCGGCCCGGATCAAGACCTCACCTCATTTCATGGGCGAGAACACTTATCCGGCTAGTGCCTTCGCCGCGCGGCAATCTGCATCGACGTTCCAGTAAACAGTACTCTCAAAGCCGGCTTCCTGTGCAAGAAACTAGACAGCTCTGAGGATATTCTCCTCATCACCCTGTGCTATCTCAGCCTCATTTGGTAGATCTCCCCTGTTTTTACGTGGCTTTCAGGCGCGCATAAGAGTTGCTGTATCGTCACATGGGCGAGTGAGGCCTTGTGTGTGCTGTATGAAATTGAAGTAGAGAGCTGATTCTGAAATCAGCGCCCGAACAAGGCAGCAGATGTCGTAGCTACCCAGGAAGAACCCGGCATTTCACTCATTAAAATGGAGGAGTTATGGAAAGCAGTCTCTTAATATTCGCTGTGGTCATGCTTGCCCTCTTCGTCGGAGGCCTTATCGTCTACAAGAAGAGTGCATAGCTGATTGCTTCCTGGTTGCCTCCAGGGAAGTGTCCAACACCTTGTGCAGCGAGCTTGTGCGATAGGGTGAGGCGTTTCCGAGTAGAGATGTAGCCAGGTGCAGAAACGGCCTTGGATCGACCGGAAGTCCCAGGAGTGGTGATGTGCTCGTTCCGAACCGGAGCGAGCACTCATCTACCAGCGTGTCGGTGTGCGTGAGCGGCCCATCGCATCAAGAGAATCACGAGGGGCTTGCCGTCGGCCGTGGCCTTGAATCATTTGAGCAGAAACTGAAGTGCCTTCCTCGATGAGGCAGACCCATCTGTTGCAAACAAGATCCGCCGAAGCGGGTAAGGCGACTCCTTAGGACTGGCTTATCGCAAAAACATCAGAGTACCATCCTGCAACCGATCCGAATACCAAAGATTCCAGCATAGGCCCCCTTCAATAGATGATGGGTGGCCGTTTCTCGTTGATGATCAGCATCAGTCGCCGATGTTTGAGTGGTCGTTCAGGGTCTCGTGTATAGTGCGCGAGATCCTCGGACAGTTCCGTGAGCCTGAGCGGAACCGAGATCCGCTGCCTCATGTGAGGCACCTTGGTTTCAATCGAGAGATCAACCAGCTCTTCGGTGGTGCCGGTCACTTCGGCGTTCAGGTCTTTCTCATCAAGAAAGTGCACGGTCACTCGTTCTTCCGGATCGATCCACGGGATGATGGTCTTCCGCTTTTCATGGTTGGTCATCGCCATATCTTCATCTCTCGTCCTATCAATATCGTCATGATGACGGGGCTAAAACAGGCTGTCGTGATTGAGCCAACCCGCAGGTATAGAGCAGGACATCAGGACAACCGGCAATGACATCGCACTTCCCCCCTCATCATAACAAAGAGAGTAGTCGGTTTGCTGTCTTCCGTCACAGCTCAGCAGATACGCGGGAGTTGCTCCCCCGAGAGAAGATCAAGGATCCTCTGCGTGCCCAAGACCGTTCGCAGCACCACCGGTGGAGCACTTCGATCCGTGACAGTGCCGATAGAAGCTGCCTGTCTTGCGACCTTGTGTCGTCGCATGACAGCCAGAGCAGTCTCGGCCTGCGACGCCGGCACCATGGCGACGAAACGTCCCTCATTCGCCACATAGAGAGGATCGAGCCCGAGAAGCTCGCAGGCTCCACGCACCGGTTCGCTCACTGGAATGGCTGACTCATCCACTGTCATCCCCACCGCCGCTGCGACGGCCAGTTCGTTCAGTACGCTAGCCAGCCCGCCACGAGTGAGGTCACGCAGGCAATGAATCTCGATGCCGCTGTCGATCAGGTCAGCGACGATATGATGTAACGGCGCCGAGTCACTTTCGATAGGACCATCAAACGTCAGTCCTTCCCGTACACTGAGCACCGCCACACCGTGGGAACCGAGATCACCACTCACCAGAATCGCATCACCCGACTGAATCAACGTCGGCAACACACAAACACCGGTTGGCACCAGCCCAACACCGGACGTATTGATGAAAATCCCGTCACCTTTACCTCGATCCACGACCTTCGTGTCACCGGTCACAATCGGCACACCAGCGGCCCTCGCAGCGTCGGCCATCGAGTTCACTACTCGCTGCAACACCTCCATGCTGAGCCCTTCTTCCAGAATAAATCCCGCGCTCAGATAGAGTGGCTTGGCACCGCACATGGCCAGATCGTTGATTGTGCCGTTCACCGCCAAGCTTCCGATGTCGCCACCTGGAAAGAACAACGGCCGGACCACATACGAATCCGTCGCGAAAGCGAACGTACCTTTCTCGACCCGCCAGGTTGCACCATCGTGCAGAGACTCCAGCATGGGATTCTGAAAGGCTTTCACAAAGACGCCTTGGATCAACTCCTGCATGAGCCGCCCACCTCCGCCATGAGCCAGCTGAACAGTTTTCTTGGTCGAGATCGGCATAGGGCAGGACGGATCAAATAGCTTAGTGTTGCTCATGACATTCTCACATCGTTCATATCGTGATTCTGAGTTTCTCGTTTCGAATTTCGAGTCATCGACATCCGAAACCTGAAATAAGGAACTCGAAACCCTTGACTGGCAAGACTCGTTTCACGCTTCACGCACCGCATGGCTTCGATATCGATAATACGCCGCGCAGGCCCCTTCACTCGACACCATCGGCGCCCCCAATGGTCGCTCCGGTGTGCAACGCACTCCGAAAGCAGGACAGTCCATCGGTTTCAGCAAGCCCTGGAGAACCAACCCGCTTTGACACTCCGGATCCTCTTTCCCTTCAGCAAGCTCCGCGAGTTCCCGCTCAAACTTCCGCTCGGCATCGAAAGCACGGTACGCAGCCTTGAGGCGTAAACCGCTCGCAGGAATCTCGCTGATACCTCGCCAGGTCCGAGGCGCCGGTTCAAAGACTTCGCTGACGATGTTTCTTGCTTGTGGATTCCCCTCCCGGCTGACCGATCGTGCATACTGATTTTCGACCTCGATTCGTCCCTCTTCTAACTGACTGACCAGCATCGCCACTCCTTCGAGCACATCCAACGGCTCAAACCCGGTCACGACGATCGGGATGCGATATTTCTGTGCGATGGCCTCGTACTCCTCATAGCCCATTACGGTACAGACATGGCCGGCAGCCAGGAAACCTTGAATCCGATTCTGCGGTGACGACAGGATGGCTTCCATCGCCGGCGGCACCAACACATGGGCGATCAGTAGGCTGAAGTTGGTGAGACCCGAATGTTTCGCCTGAGTGACCGCCATGGCCCAGGCAGGAGCGGTGGTTTCAAATCCCACAGCGAAACACACAACTTCACGATCAGGATTCCTTCGAGCCAGTTTCAGAGCATCCAACGGAGAATAGATGATGCGGACATCTCCGCCGACCGCCTTCACGCCGAATAAGTCGCCATGAGAACCAGGCACACGCAGCATGTCGCCGAATGAACAGAAGATCACATTTGGTAAGGATGCGAGACAGACCGCTTGGTCGATCAGCGACACCGACGTCACACAGACCGGACAGCCTGGCCCATGGACCAGCGTGAGGTTCTGTGGCAACAAACTATCGATTCCAAACCGGACGATTGAATGAGTCTGCCCCCCACAAACCTCCATGATCGTCCATGGACGAGTAGCTGCCTTCTTGATCCGCTCCGCCAGCGCCACCGCCACCACCCGATCGCGAAACTCATCCACGTATTTCATGACCATGATCCTCGTTACTCCACAACCCTCCAACGCTGAGTAGAGCGCTTGCTCTGCTTTCTGTCTTATAAACCTCTGGCAGCCTAATAGGAATAGGTTGCTCCTTCGCCGGTTCGCGCACGGTTCTTGACATGACCATTATAAATGACCATATAAGATTACCAACAGAAGCGAGCTCTGGAAGGAGTACCCTCACATGAAAACCATGCCCGTGACAGATTTTAAGGCACACGCATTGAAAGTATTGGGAGAAGTCGCCGAAACACGGGAGCCGGTCGTGGTCACAAAACGAGGCACGCCACTCGCCGAAATTGTTCCCTTCGCCGGAAAGCGCACGGCACCAGGCAGGTTGGCAGAGGCTCTGGTTTTCGAGGATAATATTGTGGGGTCTCTCGGCGAAGCCGAGTGGAACGTCTGCCGGTGAAGTATGTCCTGGATACGCATGTGTGGATCTGGTGGCAGATGAACCCGAAAAAGCTATCCTCTCGCGTCCGCACCATTCTCAACAATCCAGATCACTATTCGGAATTGCTCCTCTCAGTGATATCGGCATGGGAGTTTAGTAAGTTGTTGGAGAAAAAAAGAATAGGGATTTCCTGCGATCCCGAAGAGTGGTTTCGTGTCGCACTCGAGATGCCCAAGCTCCGACCCGTGCCCCTCACCCCCACACTCAGCTACCGGTCGACCACTTTGCCTCAGCCGTTTCACGGAGATCCAGCGGATCAATTCATTGTCGCGACCGCCAGAGAAGAGAATGCGACCGTGCTGACCAAAGACACCCTCATCCGGCAATACAAGCACGTGCGCACACTTTGGCAAATATCCATCCGATTGCCGGCTTTCCACATCAATAATCTCTTCACATTCGGACCCGAGCGAGTGGGTCTGTCTGCCACGATGACCAGATGATAGTGGTTGTCCACAGACAATGGGCGTGGCGATCCACATCGTCATCGAAGATGTCTTCCCGCCCATTGCCCCGGGACGTTACTATGGTAGAGCGCACCGTCAAATTGCAGCCGAAGAGGACGCGCCATACCTTATACGGGTACTACACAGAGGCGAGGAACATCACTATACAAGACTTGACCCCATCTTATTTCCATCTTATTCCGTGCATGTTCTATGTCTGGAAGGCTGGCGTACTGCCAAAAATTAGTGGAGTGTCGCAGAGGCTCGTTCGTGGTGAGTCTGTCGAACCATGAAGGGAATTTCTTGGAATGGTCGATTGTAACGATGGGCGCTTCACGCGCTTATTTTGCCAGGGTGTATGTTGAAGGGCGTTGCCCTTATGGGCCGCGATATGATCGATCCTGTCGCTTTTGATTTCGTATTGAGGATCGTCTGCCGATGCATGATGGACACGGCCCTTATAATTGAAGTCGGAGGTGGGGATGGCGATAATGATTCCCGACACGCGGCTGGCTTTGGAATTCCAGCTTACATGATCGCCGACCTTAAACGTCTTAGCCATCTTGCGTCCTCCTCACTTCTTCCGGTCGCGCATTTTTCAATGCGATCGCATCATCGGGGTCTTCAGCTTGCGTGCCGAACAGCGTCGACGAGATGCTCATCGCCGGCGACGATGCGCCGCCGGTTTCATGATGAAGAAGTATGTCAGGACACCTGAGAATACAAGAGTTTTTCACAGCCGCTAGAAGGTCTTGGAGAAGCGAACCTTGTAAAAGTCTCCGGATGGATTGGCATTAAGGGAGCCTCTCACCCCATTCGGACCTATCGTATGCACCTGCTCGGCGAAGTCCTTTCCCGCTGCGAACAGGAACGACATCCCCATCGGCATCCGGAGTTCAACGTAGCCGCCGAGCCAGGCGATCATCCCCTGCGCCAGCAGAACGGATGCGTCCTGACCATTTGCGAGACAGCCCGTGCAGGGATGTCCTCCGCTGCCATACTGATGAATGTCTTCATAGTAGCCACCCACGATGAATTTCGTGCCACCTTCGGTCTTGATGACCGGGACTCCGGCATAGAGCCAATGATGGGTGAACGAACTCTGGGTCGGTCCCTGTGCCCTGACATCTTGGACAAGCACAAAGTACCCATCCACATCCAGTATGTCTCCGGCATAGTGGCCCTGGAACAGGAATAGGAACGCGTCAAAGGCATTGGCGTGGCATCCGCCGTTGCTCCCCAACTGTGCGGCACCGCAGGAGTTGACCTGGCCGTTCGTGAACCCGACTTGAGGACGGATCACGAGTTTGCCGTCCAGAAAGGACTTGTGGATGCCGCCATAGATCCAGGTCCAGGGGTTGCTCCAGTCCGGCCGAGGGTTGGACAAGTGTCCATAGAGCGTAGAGCCGAAGGCGATGCCAAAATCCTGTCGTATGTAGTAGGTGCCCTGAATGATCGGATAGAATCCGAAGAACTTATCTTGGTTCAGAGACACCGAGACAGAGAAAGAGTCGAATCCCTTTTTGTCATCAGCTCTCGCCTGCGACAGAGTGAGATACAGGAGCCCGACAATGCACGCAGTCGTAAAGACAACCACTTGTCTGAAGGTGCGTTCCCAATTCATGAGGAACCTCCTGTACTGACGCATGGGGAAGAGTTTATGAGGATGAATAACCTTCTAGTCGACTAATTACCTCCCGGGGCTGCAAGCTGTGAACAATTTGCGCGCACCGTCAATCGATTCTTCATCAGTGCTCATCTTATGGATGAGCGTCGATCTTTAAGCAACGTCACTCGCACATACCTTCATTGCGCCACTTTTGTTGTTGGCAGACATGTATGCGCGAGCCAGGCCGTTACTGTTTTAGCGGAGATTTTGTGGGCTCTTGCGCACGCGCTTTGTTCGCAATCTGGTCCTGAAGACGCTTCACCTCTGCCTTGACCGACTCCAATTCACCGGCATGCCTTGTCACTTTGGCATGCACATCTTTAAGGGTGGTCGTGAGGTCCTCGACTTGCCGCTGCAGCGTCTTGTAGCCGTTTTCACGATCTGTGTCGATGTTTGTCGATTCCTTACCCGACTGAGCATCGCCGAGTTCACGTGGAAGCTCATCCGGGATTTTCAACGAAATATGCATCGTCTCCGACTTGGACCACAGCCGGTCTCCCGAACCTTTGTCGAAGACCTCCTGCGCCGGTTCAAGAGCCTTGATGGTCATCAGCCCGGCCATTTGTGACGGTTCTCCGTCGACCGGGAGCACAAATGGATTGAGGGCCACGTGCATGTGGTGGTGCCGTACAAATATGGTTCCCGTGGTCTTGCCCTGGCCGGGGGAAAAGGGAGTGGAGTTGAGAGAAAAAAACAACCGATCCGTGCTGGTCGCGCGTCTGAACGCGGGAACCAACAACGGAACGAGCTTGCTCAACTCATCCGGACTGAAGAGCGGAGCATCGAGTTGTTTGCTTCGCTGTGCATCATCGGGCGCCGTGACGACAAGCGATCCGAGAAGCGGTCGCAGTTGAGAGACGTCACAATCGTGGGGGTGATCATTGCGGGGGGGCGCCGATCCGGTTCCCATCTCGCCGACCCCTACGACGTTCGTAGTGGGGTCATGTTGAAGGCCGACCTGGAGACCAACCCCATGGTAGAGGATCTGCTGATCCAGGGTGCAGGCCGTTTGGAGGAAGATAGCCATGAGCAAGATCGGACCGACCCCGGTCCATACGATGTCGTTTCGTAAGGACTTCATCATCATGGCCCTCCATCAGTTCGGAGTAACTACCCGGCAGCGCTCGTCTCAACAATCGAAGACTCATCGTCAGATTCGTTATGCGTACATCATGCATATCGATGCCATCAACTCGTAATATTGCTGGATTTGCAATGAATGATTACCTATTGAAATATACAAAATTACGTTATTCTAGCTAAGCGAACATAGCCAATCCTACACTTACGGATGGACAGGGGAGCCGCCCACTAACAATGAAGACCTCTTCCGGGTACGCATGGGTCTTTCCCCCGAAGGCCGACGTATCCGCGCCAGGCAGGAAACGAGTCAGTCTGGTGTATTCGCCCGTCACTGGATCGATACTCAGGGTGATCTCCTCAGCCATCCCTTCCAACTCTTTGATGGGAGTCCAGCGGGTTCGCTGGTCTGGAACCAATGAATTCCAGTAGGTTGTAGTCGATTTCGACATTCCCGTCCCCGGCAAGATGTGATGTATGGCGGCTATAGCTAAGCCGAGAATTACTGATGAACATAGGGATAGGTGTTGAGCCATGATGAGCGCATGCGATGCTCATCCGACTTGCGGCAACGGGTGGTGAAGTTTGTTCAGAGCGGTGTAAGCAAAGCCGAAGCGGCTCGGCGGTTCCAGGTCGGAGAGGCCAACGTCTACCGCTGGCTCAGGCCTGGCGGCATGGCCTACAAGCGCCCCGGCCCGCGCCGTACCCACAAGCTGGATTGGGACGCGTTGCGCCGTCATGTGGAGGCTCATCCGGATCGGACCCAAGCGGAGCGGGCGCGACAGTTGCCGGTGTCTCGCCCTTGCATCTGGTACGCGCTGCAGCGACTGCAGATCACCCATCAAAAAAAGGATCGGGTACCAAGAACGTGATCCTTGCCAACGCAGACAGTTCTTGCGCCGGCGCGAACGGTTGCTTCGCCATGGCAAACAGCCCGTCCATATCGATGAATGTGGCGTTGCCTCTTCGACGGCACGGCGCGATGGGTACGCCCCAAAGGGCCAGCGCGTGGACGGCCTCGTCTCCGGGCATCGGCGACCACGCACCTCGTTGAGTGCGGCCCGGGTGGATGGGCGACTCGAAGAACCGCTTCTGTTCGAGGGCACCTGCGATACCGTCGTCTTCAACGCCTGGCTGAAGACACAACTGTGCCCTCGCCTGACGGCCCAGCATCTTGTGATCATGGACAAGGCGGCCTTTCACAAATCTCCGGAAACGGCGGAGCTCATCAAGGCCACCGGTGCCACGGTGTTGTTCCTCCCGCCATACTCTCCTGACTTCAATCCGATTGAACAGGATTTCTCCGCGCTCAAGAAACACAGGGAATACCACGAAACCGCTTCGCTTGATGAAATCGTCAAGGCCTGTCAATAATTATCGTCTTAGCTATGATTCTTCTGGCCGAGGAAGGAAGTCAGGAATGACTCTAAGGTCTCCGAGTGGTTCATCGGTGTATCTGATTTTCTTGCTCATAGATACGTCTGCTTTTCCGCCAGTAGCCGGCTCCAAAAATCAGAATGACATCATGCCGAAACGTAAATCGAACGGTCAGGACTCCGCCGTCGACCCAGCCAAAGCAGTAGTGCCGCGTCTCACTTGAGCTATGAGACAGATCTTCCACGATCACGCGGCGTGGATCCGCAAAGGCTAACTGCGCTCTTTCGAAAGAGACTCCGTACAGGTTGGATGTCGCTCAGGACTTCTGATTTCGAATAACCAGACGGACGATAACAGGAAAGACCATGACATAAAACAAGAGGAACCCTCCGACCAAGAGCTGCCCACGCAGTTGGGCGGGATCCACGACGACGTCATGCCCCGGCATCCACAGATGCCTCGTCATGAGGTCGCACGCAAACCCTGCAATGAGCAACGCATACCAGAAGCGCCACCGTCGTCCCGTGTAGAGTGCCCGCTCGCGTCGATGAATCAGAAGGACCTGAGCCAGAATTCCGACGAGGGCCAAGTATTGGGTCCAAGTCGGGATCCCGAGGAACCCGGCCAGGATGATCCAGGCGAAGATTGCGACCAAAACCAGGATGGTCCCAAACAGAAACCCTCGTCGCGATTCCAGGAGACTCGTACCAACTCCAGCCAATCCACTCCTTAAAGGGCTTTTCTCTTGTTCGAGACGCTGGATCATTGTCCTCACCTGATCTTCCTTTACGGCAACGTGGGCTCCGGCCAGCCTGCCTACTCCACCACTTCAACCTTATCGGACTCGTTCAGAAGATAGAGGGCTTCGTTCTTGATAAAGAATCGACGCGGTTTCTCACCTCCATACTCGCCCATCAGATTCTTGGCCGTAATCCCCACGTGCACAATGTAACCAAACTCCGGAGGTTTTCTCCTACCTGAGAGATAGGCATAGCCTTTTTGTGGCTCTCCTATGAATCGAAGGCGGGCCGGGAACGGTTCAAGCAGCGACTGTTGCACAAGATCTTGTATGGCCTTCTGATAGACTGAGGATTCCGGGACTGTTCCATAGTCGGCACTCGCGATTTGTTCAGGCGTCACAGGGGTGACACACCCCGCTACGAGGAGTAGAAGCAAGATAAGGAGACTTCTGGGATAGACCTTCACCAGGGAATCCTGAGTAATTCTTCACGATCGTTCGCTGGTGCCATTCTATGAGCCGGGACGTTAGATGCACAAGATAGTAATAGGTACCCGTTATCCAAACCATGGGTCGATTGGTTACGCTGTACAGTCTTACCATGCGACATCCGGGTGAGACGATGGGATACGCATCTTGATGGCGCTGGACATTTCTCACATCGACACGTACGGTAACATGTACATTCTTGGAGGACGCCATGGATGCAATGACCTACACCACCGTTCGTGCCAATCTTGCTAGCGCAATGGATCGCGTGTGCAATGACCACGAAGCCTTGATTATTACCCGCAACGGCGAACAGTCTGTTGTAATGCTATCGCTCGAGGATTACAAAGCGCTTGAAGAAACCGCCTATCTGCTACGAACGCCTGCCAACGCCAAGAGACTGCTCTCAGCCGCTGCACAATTGAACGCAGGAAAAGGCGTTGAGCGGAAACTGGCCAAGTGAAGTTGGTATTTGCAGACGAAGCATGGGAAGACTATCTCTATCGGCAAAAGCAAGACAAACGTATGACGGAACGGATTAACAAGCTCATCCGCGACACACAACGCGAACCTTTCGGTGGCGTCGGCAAACCAGAACCCTTGAAGCATGCGCTCTCGGGGTTTTGGTCGCGGCGAATCACCGATGAACATCGCGTGGTGAATGATGCGCTAGAAATTGTGCAACTCAGGTTCCACTACTGATCCACACTCGACGCTCACCCCTCGGCCCCATCCGGCGATCCTGATCCTGCCAACTCGGCATAGGTCTCCAACGTTCGCCGCGCTGCCTTTTCATCCAACCGACTGATCGCAAAGCCGACGTGGACGATGACATAGTCGCCGACTCCGGCTTCCGGCACCAATGCCAAGGAGACGGATTTCGTCACGCCACCGAACGACACCGTCGCCGTGCGAAGCGCATCGTCTTCAATATTCAAAACCTGTCCTGGAACCGCAAGACACATCTTATGCGTCACCTTCCTTGCCAGCGAAGAGTTGATGGGCAGCCACGATCGCCTGTCCCAACGATAATCCACCATCATTGGGTGGAACCAATGAGTGGCTGTACACCGTAAATCCCGCCTCCTCCAGGCGACTTCTTACCAGTGACAGAAGCAGCCGATTCTGAAAACAGCCACCGGTCAACACGACGCGAGGCAAGCCAGCTTCTTGAGCCGCACGGACCGTCGCATCAGCGAGACACGCATGAAATCGTGCGGCAATGTGGTCAAGACAACACTCACTACGAAGGTCATCGAGCATAGCACTGATCATAGGTCGCCAGTCGACCATCCATTTTGCATCTGAATTCTCACTCTGCACGAGATTGATCGGATAGCCTTGTACCCTCCCTCTTCCTGCCTCCCATTCTCGCTCCGCAGCAAACTGAACCGCCATAGCTGCCTGGCCTTCAAAAGACGTTTGTGTACTTAGACCTGTGATCGAGGCTACAGCATCAAACAGTCGCCCCATGCTTGTTGTCCGAGGCGACGCAATACCGGACCTGAGCAATGTTGCCAACTGCCCACGTCGATCACCGGTCTCCTTCCAAGAAGGAAGGTCGTGCCCCAGCATCTCTTCTCCCATCAGTTCCCACAGGACTGCTGCAGCAGACCGATTTGGATCTCGCATCGCTGCTTCTCCACCAGGCAAGCAAAAGGGTTTGAGAGAGGCAAACCGAACGACCTGTCGATAGCTCGCGATCAAGAATTCTCCGCCCCAGATCTGACCGTCTCCTCCATAGCCGGCCCCGTCCCAGGCGATACCCAGCACCTCACCGTCGAGTTTATGTTCTGCCATGCAGGAGGCCACGTGAGCATGGTGATGCTGTACGGGGACCAATGGGACTGAGAGGCTCGCCGCCAGTTGTCTCGCAAAACTGGTCGAACGATAGTCCGGGTGCCGATCGCAGGCAATGGCCTGTGGCGTCACGTGCAACAGTCGCTGGAGATCCTCAATGGCTTGGCGGAAAGCCTGATCCGCCTCAACAGTGGAAAGATCACCAAGATGCTGACTGAGCACGACATGATGGCCTGTCAGGAGCGCAACCGTGTTCTTGAGATGTCCTCCCACGGCAAGAATCCGACCTTGCCCCTTTCCATCCAAGGAGTCGTCTCCCCAGCGGATCATCTGGGGCACATAGCCTCGCGCCCGCCGAAGGATCATCCAGTCAGGTTTTCGCTGGTCTGCCCCACACCTTTTGTTGTGCTCCGGCGTAGATTCAACCACCAACACCACCGAATCATCGACCGGCCTTGCGATAGGTCTATCATGCACGAGCAGTGCATCGGCAATCCCCTTCAGTCGACTCAGCGCCTCATGTTCGTTGATCACGATCGGCTCCTCAGATCGGTTGCCGCTCGTCGCGACCATGGGACGCTGCAGCGACGCCATCAAGAGATGATGGAGCGGCGTCGCCGGTACCATCACGCCGAGGTAAGGATTGCCCGGTGCCACGGCTTCAACAAGAGCCGCATCTCGCCGCTTCCGCACCAGAACGATCGGCGCTTGGGGCGAGCAAAGCAAGGATTCTTCGTGAGAGGACAGGACGCAGTAGTCTTTCACTGCGGCAACGGAAGGGAACAGCACAGCAAAGGGCTTCTCCGATCGTCGTTTCCGATCCCGTAGCCGCTGCACGGCTTCTTCTGATTCTGCATCGACCCAGAGCTGGAACCCGCCCAATCCTTTCACTGCGACAATGAGTCCTTGCCGAAGCAGTGCCACTGCCTGCTGCAAGGCCTCCTCACCACTCGCAGTTTCCTGTCCCCGCTCGTCCCAGAAAGATGCACGCGGACCACAGTCTGAGCACGCGATCGGTTCCGCATGGAATCGTCGTTCGGCTTCAGCTTCATACTCAGCGAGACAGGTCGAGCAGAGTCCGAACCCGGCCATCGTCGTGTTGGACCGCTGATACGGAATCGCCGTGAGCAGGCTATAGCGCGGACCACATTGTGTGCAGGTGAGAAATGGGTATCGAAAGCGATGATCCTGTGGATCGTTGAGTTCGCGAAGACAGTCTTCGCAAGTAGCAAGGTCCGGTGCAATGACAAGGGTTCGTTCACCTGGTTCGGGACTCGTGACGATCGCAAAGCTCGTGTCGCCACATGCCGGAATGAGGCTGGTATGCATCTCCTCAGTGCATGACGAGGCCGGCGCATCGGCTCGCAGCCGTTCGAGGAATGTCTCGATCACCTCCGCACTCCCTTCTGCTTCGATCACGACACCGTCCCTGCTGTTTCGAACCCACCCGGTCAGCCCCAACTCGCAGGCCAGTCGATAGATCCAGGGGCGGAACCCCACCCCTTGCACCGTTCCCTTCACAGTGACCTGCACACGCTGAGCGAGGACCTTCCTCATTCGGCGACCACCAATTCGTGGAGTACCACTTCCGGTTCGGTAGATTCGGCCATCGCGGCTCCTCCGCAAACCGAACAGGCCTGATCCGCCCCTGTCACCATGATGCTGTGGTTACAACCAGGACACCAGGCGTTCGCTGGAACAGAGATGATCTCCAACGTCGCACCTTCGGCCTTCGTGCCCCGGGATGCCGCCGCAAATGCCGTCTGTAAAACGAAATGGTCATGCGTCAGCAGATGAGAGAGTGCGCTGACTTTCAGGCGTACTGTAGAAAGTCGAACCTCTCCCGTTTCCAGCAACTTGGTTTCTACGGCTTTGACGACTTGCGTCATCAGCTGGAATTCATGCATGACGATTCTCACACTCTTGGACGATCTGGTCCACGATCTGCTCCAATGCCTTGGCGACGGGAAGGGACAAGGGTTGGCCTACATTAGTGTTCCCTACTTCAATGCCGTAGACGATGACCGTAGCCGGAAGGACACCCATTGTGCGCGCCAGCTCCATCGCATCTACGGGACCGATCGCATGAGTTGAGCATGGGAAAAGTTGCTTACTGATCGGGCTATCCGACGCATCGAATCGGTGAACCGTGCCAGGATCCAGCCCACTGCACGTCGCATCGATAAGAATCACAACCCGTGCGCCCTTCATCAACTCGATGAGGTCCACCCCCGCCATCTCCGCCTCGATCGCGTCGACTCGGTCACCGATTTCCTGTCGAAGTCGTCGCGCCGCTAAAATTCCGACCGCATCGTCCCCTCTCATGACATTGCCCAGGCCAATGACACGGATGGAGGAAGGGCGAGGATCAATAGCCTTCATACGCCCTCTCGCTCGATCTCCAGATTGAGAAAGTGCGTCGCGCAGGAAATGCAGGGATCATAACAACGGATCACCCGCTCGCAAGCCAGCGACGCCTCCTTATCGGAACGATCCAAAACACGGGGCAGGAATAGACGAAGATCCTGCTCAATACGGCCTTGATTCTGCGAGGTGGGCGGGACGATCTTGGCCTTCCGGATCACACCATCGGCATCCACTTCATACCGATGGTACAGGATACCTCTGGGCGCTTCGGTACAAGCCATTCCGACACCCGGACGCACGACGATCGGCGATGCCGATGCAGGTGGAGGTTCATACCGCTCGATGAGGTGCAACGATTCTTCCAGTGCGAACAAGATTTCGACCGAGCGCGCGATGATTCCATGAAACGGATTCCGCAACGGCAGCGGAATCCTCCTGTCGGCCAAGACCTGCTTGGCCAGCGGCGTCAAACGCTCGTGATTCAGATTCAGTCGAGCCAGCGGTCCGACCAGATAGGGCGAACCATGTAACGTACAGTGAAGGGCGTTCGAGTAACTGACCTGATGTTCGGTGAAATGCCGTTCAAACTCGTCAGCAGAAATCTGCAGGCCACCGGAGGCGACGACGTCTCCTTCATTGAAGGGGTACTCATCGGGATGAGCAAGCGCGACATAATTGTAGTCCGGCGAAAAATCAGGATAGTCGAACCCGGCAACCCAACGCACAGTTTCTACTGCCGCATCGCGAGCCCAGAGCAGCTCATCTCTCAACCGTTCCAGGTCGCGGCGGAATGGAACCCGAGAGAAACCGCCGACTTTGACCGACACCGGATGCACGGACCGACCACCGAGCAACGTCATAATCGCATTGCCGGCCTTCTTGATTCGCAAGCCACGGGCCACCAGAGCTCCGTGATCCTTTGCCATGGCAATGCCGCTCTCATAGCCGAGAAAGTCCGGTGCCTGCAGCATATAGACGTGCAGCGCATGGCTTTCGATCCACTCGCCGCAGTAGATCAGCCGCCGCAGATCCCGCAGTGCTCCGTCGACACGCAGACCGAAAATCTGCTCGATCGCATGAACCGCGCTCATCTGATACGCGACAGGGCAGATGCCGCAGATTCTTGCAACGATGTCCGGCACTTCGTCGTAATGTCGCCCTTGCAAGAAGGCTTCGAAAAACCTCGGCGGCTCGAAAATCTTCAGTTCCACATCCTGGACGCCGCCGTCTTTCACCGTGACGCGAAGCGCACCCTCCCCCTCAACACGCGCAATCGTGCCGACGGCGATGGTTCTCGTTTTCTTTTCTCCCTCAGACTTTGTCTGTCCCATCCCTTTCACTTCTCACGTTTCATCTCTCCAGCTTCACGTTTGACGTCTGACCCTTCACCCCTTACCCCTCACGTCTTCTTGTCCCATCGCGCGCTTTCTTCCTTGAACGAGGAGGTATACCCATTGATCCCCCGAAATCTCCGCATGACGTCGACCGGAATCAGTTGCAGCTCGTTATGGAAACAGCTTGCGAGCGAGGCCGTGTTCGGTGGAACTCCCGGCCCTTTTCGTGCGCCTTCGCTGGGTCCGAAGCAACCATAACAGTCCCGTCCCATGCCGGGACAAATGGCACCGCAGCCTGCACGAGTGACGGGCCCCAGACAAGCCAGGCCCTTGGCCACCATCACACAGACATTCCCGCGACGCTTGCATTCCAGGCAGACACTTTCAGCCTGCAAGTGAGGCCGAACACCGGCCAACAGGTCCGTGATGACCCGCAGCAACTGGCCCTTGTCGATGGGGCACCCCCACAATTCGAAATCTACCGGCACATGTTCTGAGATCGGGGTAGAGGTCTGGAGACTCTGGATGTACTGCGGACTGGGATACACTGCCTGCTTGAACGATTCGAGGTCGGCCCAGTTGCGCAAGGCTTGAATCCCGCCGGCCGTGGCGCAGGCACCGATCGTGATCAAGACCTTCACCTGCTCTCGTACGGACCGGATGCGATGCGCGTCCTCTTCCGTGGTAATCGACCCCTCGACCAGCGCAAGATCGTACGGGCCTGGATTCATATGGCTCGAGGCTTCAGGGAAATACGCGATATCCAGCGCCTGCCCCAACGCGAGCAGGTCGTCCTCCAGATTCAAGACGCTAAGCTGGCAGCCATCGCAGGAGGCAAACTTGAACACCGCCAACTTGGGCCGAGTGTTCTCCGCATCACGCGTTGACAACCTGTTCCTCCTCCTGTAATGCGGCCACAGGTTTTGTGTTACGAATTGCGCGTTTCCAGGGATTTCTTTCTCGTTGCCTGAAATCAGAAACCCGAAACCGCTTCTGTTTCACACTCCCGTCCGTCCTAACCAAGGCTCGACGCGGTCGTAGCGCATGACGGGACCATCTTTACACAGAAAGTACGGACCCATCTGGCAATGGCCGCAGAGGCCGATTCCGCACTCCATGTGTCGCTCCAGTGAGACATAAATGGCTGTTGCCGGAATGCCGCGCCTCATCAAGATCGGCACACCCAGACGCATCATGATCTCGGGGCCACACATAAACACCACGGTCTTCGCTGGATCAATCGACACGCGTTCGAAGAGTTCCGTCACCACACCGATATGATAGCGCCAGGTCTTGTCCGGACGATCGCTGGCCAACAGAACCTCCGTGTCGGGCTGTGTGCTCCAAGCCTCAAACCGCCCATGAAAGAGCAGGTCGCGCGGAGTCTTCACGCCATGGATGATCTTGACGGAACCATAGTGCCGACGCCGCCGAAACACATATTCGATCGCCCCCACCACCGGAGCGCAGCCTAGACCTCCGGTCGCGATGATAATCTCTTGACCGCGCGCCACATCGAGCGGCCAGCCTTGTCCGAATGGGCCTCGGATACCCAGAGCCTCGCCGGCTTGCAGTTGCGCGATCGCGGACGTCACTCGCCCCACAGATCTGATGGTATGGTCCAGATGCTCCGGCTTATCCGGATCTGAGACGATCGAGATTGCCACCTCGCCGACGCCAAATAGATAGACCATGTTGAACTGGCCGGCAGTGAAGCGAAAATTTCTCCGCGCATCCTCGTTATTGAGCCGTAGCCGGTAGGTGTAGATGTCGTCGGCCTCCTGAATCTTCTCCATGATTGTGGCAGCCTGGATCAGGTAGGGGTTGGCCATTTTGATCAGCTTGTCCTCATGCATGCGAGCGGCTGCTCGACGCCAACAAAGAAGACAACTCCTCCGTGAGATCGATCCCGACCGGGCACCAGGTGATGCACCGGCCGCAGCCGACGCAGCCGGATGTTCCGAATTGATCGATCCATGAAGCAAACTTATGCGTCATCCACATCCGGTACCGATCCGTAATGGTCGGGCGGAGATTCTTGCCATGAATGTAGCCATGCTCTTGCGTGAAACAGGAATCCCACAATCTGGCGTGCTCGGCGTTCTGCCGGGAGAGATCCGGTATCTCCTCGACCTTATGGCAGAAACACGTCGGACAGACCATCGTGCAATTCGCACAGGCCAGACAACGTGCCGCAACATCGTCCCAACGTGGATGCTCATGGGCATCATAGAGCGCCTGTGGTAAGCCGGTACGATCCACTCGTCGGATTTGGCTCTGGGCACAGGCGTCCACACACGCCGCTGCTTCACTGATTACTTTTTGTGAAGCGGGAGACAACGCGAGATCAGAAAGAAGATCCGCTCCGGCCTCACTGCCCGCTTCGACCAAGAGCTGATCATCCACTTCGGTCAGTACGAGATCGAAGCCGTTCTTAGCGCGTGGGCCGGTGTCCATGGATGCACAAAAGCAGGTCTGCAACGCTCTTGTACAGTTCACAGCAATAATGAACAACCCCTCACGGCGAGTCGCGTAGTAGGGGTCGTGATACTCGCTTTGTAGAAAAACCTGATCCTGGATGGCCAATCCTGCGAGGTCACAGGCACGAGCACCGATGACGGCGACTTTCCTCTGTTGAGGAAGCGTCGGGCGTGCGGTGAACCCTTCCTTACACCGCTCAATCTGTAAGAGCGGTTCACGCGGCGCAAAGGCGAAGGGTTTCAGTGATTGCGGCCCATGCACGACCCCGAAGATGTCTCTGGAACCAGTCTGCTCCAACCGATAGCGTCCCGGCTCTTGATGATCGCGCCACCCGCTCGGCAGATCCGATACGAACTGGATGGTCTCCCACATGACCGATCCATCGCGCACGGAGGGGCCGACAATCCTATATCCCTTTGAACCCAGGATGTCGAAGAATCGTTGGAGGTCGGATCGTGACAGAACATCAATTTTACCGGCCACTGCCATAGCTCCAATTCCCCTCATTCTTGACACGAGTCTCACGACATCGTACGGGCTCCTTACATGCGGTGCAAGATGAGAGCCGCCCAGTCGACACAAGACAAGGTCCCCGCTTATCCTTCACAAGACTGAGGCTGACCATGCGCACTCCCTATTGACTTGCCTGACTGTTGAAAGAGGCAACAGTTCTTTGGAAGTCATTGCCCCGTAATGCTACAGCCTCATCCGACAACCTTCCTGCACCCTCGTACTCCAACTATGCTCTAACTCTCCGCATTTTCTAGAGGACGCCCACGCCTACCGTCTCATAGTTCTTTGGCACCGTCGATGCACAGGCTGAGGGTACGGAGCATCCTGCGCTACTTACAAAGGAGGTAGGGGGTCATGAGCGGACCGACAAGATGGGAGCCGACGGCAAGATGGAATCCTTTCAAAGAACTCGAAGAAATGGAAAAACGACTCTCAGGGTACTTGGGGCGTACACCAACTCCAGCCGGCAGCGACAAGAAGGAGGCCATCTCGGTTGCCGAATGGGCACCGTTGGTGGATATCTCGGAAGATGACAAGGAGTACGTCATTAAGGCGGAACTTCCGGAGATGAAGAAAGAAGAGATCAAGATCAACGTCCATGACGATGTCCTTGCGATCAGCGGGGATCGGAAATACGAGAAGGAAGAAAAGGGTAAAAAATATCATCGCGTCGAGCGCGCCTATGGCAGTTTCATGCGAAGCTTTACGCTTCCTGAAGACGCCGACGGGTCCAAGGTCAATGCTGAGTATAAGGACGGTGTGCTGAAGGTCCACTTACCAAAGACTGAAAAAGCCAAACCCAAAGCGATCGAAATAAAGGTGTCGTAAGGCAGGGTTAGGTTTGGGTTATGGCTGAGGGACAATTCGTTACCGCTGATGACTCGACTCCGGCCTTAACTTGAACGCAGACACACGGAGGTTCGTGTGACGTTAAGAATCGCGAAGAGGCCGGTCGACGGCTCGCGGACCGGCTACTCCGGTATCGTACAGATCCAGCAACGCTCATCCTGGCACTTCCTCGTGGAGGGGTCGCAGTCGGTTATCAGCTGAGCTAGGATGAACACATGAAGATGGGAAAGGCTATGGTATGAGAGTCATCATCGGTGTCGATTGGTCGGATCAGGCGTTCGCTGCGGTCTCCCAAACGTTCCAACTCTATCATCCCGCGGATGTCACGTTGGTCCACGGCGTCGAATTAGGAATTCTGGAGCATCCGTTCGTGGCCCAAGCGGGTAACGTGCAAGGATACGATGATTTCCGCCATGCGATGGTCGACTCGGGACGACAAGTCGTGGAGCGCGCTGCCGCCATGGTCTCGGCCGAAACGACATCGATCAGGAAGGTCAACAAAATCGGCAACCCTGCTCAGCTTATCCTCGATAGTGCGAACAATGTCTCAGCCGATCTGGTCGTGATCGGGGCACGTGGACGAAGCCGTCTGTCCGAAGTTGTTCTTGGCAGCGTGTCCCATCGGATACTGATGCACAGCTCCCATCCGACGTTAATCGTCAAGGGGGCGGCCCGCAAGGTTCAACGGGTGCTCGTCGCCATTGAAGATCGAGACGACGCCGACCGAGTTGTCCGATGGCTGATGCAGCATCCATTCGCCGATCCCGTCGAACTGCAAGTGATCCACGCCGTCGTCCCGATCGGAGTCAATGGGCCCTATGCTGGACCGGAAATCAGCGCCTGGGTGGAGGATGTGCAGCGTTACGCGGAAGAACTCGTGCGATCGACCGCCGGCAAACTTGTGGGCGCTCAACATACGGTGGCTACGAAGGTCGTCCAGGGGAATCCCGCCGCCATGATCGAACAGGAGGCGAAGGATATGGATTTAGTGGTTGTGACCTCTCACGGACGAAAGGGAATTTCTCGCTTCCTCTTAGGCAGTGTCTCCCATGCGGTTGTGCATCATGTCACCTGTCCGGTCTTGGTCCTGCGATGAAAGGATTGAAGATGAAAACGATAGTGATCCTTGCGATGATACTCATTCCCGTCTGGACATCAGTGCTCTTCGCCCAGGTGATCCGAGGGGATTCAAAGACCGGACGACACCTGTATGAGCAACAGTGTCTCCGCTGCCATGGAGCTAACCTCGACGGGAACGGTTCGGACAGCAAGGACTTGGTCATCCCGCCGGCTAACCTCCAATCTCAAAAAAGTCGGTCCAAGACCGATTGGGAACTTCTGGTAGCTATCTCGAACGGCGTGCTGTTCAGCCCCATGCACGGCTTTCGCGGCAAGCTGACGGATCAGCAGATGTTGGATGTACTGTCCTACATCAGGTCTGTGGCGCCACACGACATTACCAGCTAGAGTACGGTGTCTTCTCACCGCACAGTGTGCGCGATACTGCTTTGGTCGAATCGCGACGTGTCTCTTGGTCGTTCTCCTCTTCAGCGGAACATCGGGGCACGCGAAAGCACTTGGTCCAGACATCGACGTGCTCGTCCGAATCGGATGTCCGCATTGCAAAGCAGCGAAGGTTTTTCTCGACAAGCTTCGAGTGAGGGGCCTCGGCTTTCCGCTGTCCGTCGTCGCGATCGGGGTGCTGGACGGTTTCAATCTCTGCGCGATGAGAGTCCTGCTTTTTCTGTTGTCATGGCTCGTTAATTTCCAAGGTCGGAGAAAGACGATCCTTGTCGAGGAGTAATGGCAATAAGCCTGGGCATCGTTTTGATATTGAAACCGGAACGGCTGACGTTTTAGATACATATACGATGAGAACCGTTCGTCCTCTCTACGTTCCGCCCCTGGAAACCGATCGCACCGAGTGCGGTTCGCTCATCATGCGTGATGGATCGACCGCCGCCATCCGAACCGCCGAGCCGGCTGATGCGACACTGTTGCAACAGTTCGTCAGCCGCTTGTCACCGGAATCGAGACGTCACAGATTCTTTTCGGAAAGCATCCCACCGACCGAGGCCGTCGCGGTCTTATGTGATTCTTCCAATCCCCGTACACAGTTCACCTTGGTCGTAACACGGACATTGGACGGGCAGCAGCGCATTATTGCCGCCGGCTCCTACTGGGCAAAGGATGTGCGTACAGCCGAAGTGGCCATGGCCGTCGATGACGGATTCCATGGGAAAGGCCTCGGGACGTTGCTGCTCGAACGACTTGCCTTGGTTGCTATCCGATATAATTTTATTCACCTGTGGGCCGTCACTCACTCAGACAATCTGGCCATGCGTGAAGTCTTTCGAGAATCAGGATTCACGTTCCACGAAGCATACGAAGGCGACGATATGGAAGTGGAGCTGTCTTTGATCCCCACGGAGAAGACTGTCATCCGTGCCGAGCTTCGAGAACGGCTCGCCACCACCGCCTCACTCCGGCCGCTTTTCCATCCAAGGTCCGTAGCCCTCATTGGGGCGTCGCGCGATCCCACGAGCATCGGCCATCGACTTCTCGAAGCTCTTCGAATCAATCAATTTCAGGGTACCATCTACCCTGTTAATCCACATGCTTCAGAGATTGCCGGAGTCCGCGTCCATCCTTCAGTCCACACGATCCCCGAGTCCGTAGATCTGGCGATCATCGCTGTACCGCGGCAACAGGTCTTATCCGTCGTCGATGACTGTGCGGGTAAGGGTGTCCGGGCATCGGTGGTCATTACGGCAGGCTTTGCCGAGGTGGGAGCTGAAGGGGCGGCGCTCCAAAGGGAGCTTGTTGAAAAGATCCGCCAGTACGGGATGCGCATGGTCGGGCCCAATTGCTTCGGGATCTTAAACACGGACTCCGACGTCCAACTGAACGCGACCTTCACCACGCTGTTCCCCCCTCAAGGTCGTGCCGCCATGTCGTCGCAAAGCGGCGCCATCGGGATTGCCACCCTTTCCGGCGCACACCGGTTCCACCTGGGGATCTCTTCCTTTGTGAGCGTGGGAAACAAAGCCGATGTGTCCGCCAACGATCTCTTGCAATATTGGGAAGAAGACCCCTCTACGAATGTCATCCTGCTCTATATGGAGTCCCTGGGTAATCCTCGAAAATTTTCCCGCATCGCGCGACGCGTGAGCCGTCGCAAACCGATCATCGCCGTCAAAGCCGGACGATCACAATCGGGGCGACGAGCGGCCAGTTCTCACACCGCGGCCCTCGCAGCCAGCGATGTCGCCGTTGACGCCTTGTTTCGTCAAGCCGGCATCATTCGCGCCGAATCGCTCGAGGAATTATTGAACGCGGCCTCCGGTCTCTCGAATCAATCCCTTCCCCAGGGACGACGGGTCGGAATTATCACCAACGCGGGAGGACCTGCGGTTCTCTGTACCGATGCGTGCGAGCAATGCGAGTTGGTGGTTCCGGAATTGTCTTCCCAGACCAAAGCCGCGCTCGCCTCCTTTCTCCCCTCAGCCGCCGCTCTGGGCAATCCCGTCGATTTAATCGCGTCTGCGACCGCAGATCAGTATGCCAAAGGCATCGAAACGCTTCTCCTCGCGAATGAAATTGATGCATTGATCATTCTGTATATGGCCGTCACCATCACGGACACGGCTGACATCGCTCATGGCATCCTGACCGGCATTGAAAATGGTCGAAACGCAGGCGCGAAAACCAAGCCTGTCCTCATCGGCTGGATGGCAGAAGGTGATCGAGATCGTGCATTTTATTCCGCAACGGAAACCATCCCTTCCTACCCTCTGCCGGAAACCCCAGCCCTCGTGCTCAGCAAAGCGGCGACGTACGCGGAGTGGCGACAGCAACCGGCCGGCATGGTGCCTGACTTCGACGATCTCGATCTTGCCGCCGCACGAACGACTTGTGCCACTGCACTCTCACAACGTGGCGCCGGTTGGTTGACGACGGAGGAAACCAGAAACGTCCTGAGCGCGATGAAGCTCCCCGTTCAGCCTGGTGGAGTGGCGAGGACGGCCTATGAAGCCGGCGTGTTGGCTCGGCGAGCCGGCTATCCGGTCGCCGTCAAACTGGCCTCGCATCAGATTGTGCACAAGACCGAGATCGGCGGAGTGCAACTGAATCTCAGGGACGAACAAGCAGTGCGCAAGGCATTCGACTCGATCAGGGCGAAACTCGCCGAAACCAATCAGCTCGATGCCATGGAAGGCGTGCTCGTGCAATCGATGGTGACCGGTGGTGTCGAGGTCATGATCGGGGTCACCGAGGACCCGTTATTTGGTCCGTTGATTGCGTTCGGCCTGGGTGGAATTCATGTCGAGATTCTCGGTGATGTGCAGTTCCGTCTCGCGCCGCTCACCGACCGTGACGCGGCAGAGATGATCCGAGGAATCAAAGGCTATCGGCTGCTGACCGGCTATCGCGGACATTCACCGGCCGATCTAGAAGCCCTGGAAGAAACCTTGCTGCGGGTCTCTCGTCTCGTCGAAGAAATTCCGGAGATCAGCGAACTCGACTTGAACCCGATCTTCGCCCTCTCACCAGGCCAAGGCTGCCGAATCGTGGATGCGAGAATACGAATCGATCATCACAACCTGCAACCTTCTTAACCTCACTCACGCCAAGTATAGTGATCGTTGGACCTGTGTTACTGCTCCGGGTGGGGATCTTTTCGGATCAGCGCGAGGTAGAGCAGCGTGTCGGCGAGGTCTTGATCGGTCATTGTGGGGTTGGGGAACATACCGGTTCCAGGATGACCTTCTCGGATAGCGCGGGCTCGTTCCTGGTTGGTTTTCAAATGCAATACGTCGGGGTTGCGCAAATCCGAGGGAGGCGGATTCAGTTTGGCGATAAGCTTAGCCGTGTCCGCTTCCACTCGTGGTGTCCTATACAAGTACCCATCGATCCCATGACAGTAGTAGCACACACCCTTGCCGTTGAAAATGTCCCGCCCTCGCAGAATATTTCCTTTTAACTTCCCGCTCGGTGGACTGGTTGGAGTGTCGGCCCACGCCTCATGGGTTAGGGGTACAGTCTCCATTCCCAACCAACCTGCGAACAGGACATTGGATATGTTCAGCCAGATCTTCTTGTTCATTTGGTTTGTTTGGTCTATCTCGTCTGTCTCGTTGTCTTGGCCGTTTGGTTTCCCCGAGTCACGCAATACGCCAAACCAGATAGACCGAACAGACAAGACAGACCGGGCTTGTGTAACTCGTCAGTGCCCACTACAGCAGGCATTGTACCGGTCTTCCGGAATCGTTTTCATGGTGTTGAAAATCGTGGTGCGTTCATCCGCATCGGTGACGTTATCAATGGCAGGATAGAGCGCCTTCTCTTCCTTTCGGTTGTGAGAGCCCAAGAGATTGATCAGCGACTGCTCCTCTTGATCACTATTGAGATCCTGGCTTTCTATTTTCCGGTGAATCGCGTCAAGCAGCTGTTTGATCTGCTCATGCTCAAATCGCATCACCGGTGTCGGCCCGTCCTCGATCATCCCGGTTTTCTCTTCCCACATTGGAAACAGCAGCTCCTCTTCCCAGACGATATGCCGCTGGAGCCCAATCTTGAATTCCTTGAACGCGTCCTTCGCCTTGGTAAAGTCCGTCCGTTTCGATGTCTGAAAGGTCTTGAACAATTCATCCAGCCGGTCATGATCCTCCGCGTACAATGCCGTAATCGTGTTCTGCTCGCTCATTGATTCCCCCGTCGTACCCACACAAGTGCCTTTATCTCATTCTCTATCGCGCACCATCAGACTCGAGAGTCCTATCGCTCTCGCCTCTCCCGTATCGCGTCTTTGCCTGCTTGCAAAGCCGCTTCAACATCAGCCCGGCGCTCATCGACGAATTGCCTGCCCCGGTTAATGACGTCATCAAGAGCCGCCCGAGCTTCTTTGGCTTTCTCGATCACCTCTTCCTCCGTCTTTCTTGCATAACCTTTGATCTCTCGCCTTGTGTCCTCGCCGGACCTCGGAGCCAGAAGAAATCCCGTCATGATCCCCATCATGGCTCCACCGAGAAATGCCATTGCCACTACCAATCCTGAATCTTCATCATTGTGAGTCGTCATGATCGACCCTCCCTGCTTAATACATGGTTTGTTTATAGCAACGCGCTGTGCCGGACGAGGCTCGTCACGGCACGTCACCCACAGCTTACTAAACGAATCAGTCGGAATACCACCCCCCACACACAAGATCTCACGACGACTCCGCCTCGCTGAGCAGCGTTGAGTTCCGGAGGAAGAGATAGAGGAGAGTTAGCCAAGTGGGTTGAATGGCGCGAACGTCCGAATATAGTTCAGCACATCCCGAATTTCTTGATCAGACAACCGATCAGCCCACCCATGCATCGGACTGAACAGCACTCCTTGTTTAATCGCGAGATACAATTCCATGTCGGTCTTCGTGCGCGATTTCACTGCCCGAAAATCAGCGGGAGGCACGATCAACTCCTTGATATCAGGACCCAGCCCGTCACCAACGGTTCCGTGGCAACCGGCACAGTGCTGTTGGAATATTTTCTCCCCACGCTTCGTATTTCCAGAGTGGGTCTGCGCCAGAGTCCACGATACTGACAAACCGACTAAGACAACACTCAACACCAGACGCACGAACATATCCTCTCCCTCAATAGCCGACACACACGAACCCGAACGACAAGATGACCGAATTAACCGTTACGTGTTTCCCTCACCGATCAATCGTTTGATACTGACCGCACCGCGTTCAGTTGACCCGTTGAGTGCAATACCGGTAGGTGCAGGCATGAGAAGCCAGGCATACGCCACCACGCTCAGCTTCGGTTCACGGCTCCAAAATATCGTGCCACCTCCCGGATGATCTCAATACGCGACTTTCAATGCTGATGTTGTTGTTCTCCGCCGGCTCCTCTACTCCCGTGATCGCCGCCGTCATGTCCGCTCTGCCCGCCACCGCTCATGCCACCCATCATTCCACCCATTCCTCCTCGCCCGCCCATCATCCCACCATGGCCCATCCCTCCTGATCCGGCTCCGTGCTGACCATGACTCTTCATCTGCTCATGGACAGTACGTTCCTTTTCCCGTTGATCCGGACTCAACAGCGTCGTGGCGCTGCGCTTACTTTTGATGGCCGCGAAGAGGCAGGCTGCTTCCGACTTTTTCAGCTGATCGATCTTTGCCTGAATGGCACTGAGGTCGGCCTGTTCATCTTCCATCAGCGCATGCAGCTCAAGTTTGGCAATTTTGGCATCGGCTTCCAACCGGGCTTCAGTACGCTTGAAGTCCAGCTGCAGGCCTTTGAGTTTGCCGATTTGTTCCGGCGTCAGGCCTATCTCTTTGGCATGTTTCAGCAAGTGCTTCAGGTAGTGCCCGCTATGCTCATCCTGTTCCTCTTGATCGTGGCCCCCATGCCCTGTCTTCCCATGGCCCTCGTCGGCAAAGGCAGAACCCATTGCCATGACGATGGCCAATGCGGTTACGCCAATTCCAGCGACCCACTGCATCTTCAGCTTCGTCATACCCAGTACCTCCAGCGTTAGAATAATCAGAAATCCTGTATCCCGAATACCCTGTCCCGTTGCAACGCGCCGAACAATCGAGCCGTTCCACCGAAAATCGTCTCGCTATGCCGGCCATGTATGATTCCCGCCGCTACGAGAGACCGACCGATCCATAAACGCAGATGTGTCCGACCGTTTCTTCTTGGTAATCGCCCCTCAATGTCCACTTACGTGATGACGCCAGGCGATCATTCCGGTACCCGAATTGAAATCAGGACTCCGCCAAGCACATCGTTGAGCTTATAGTCATGCTTTGCACTCCGGGGGTCGGCGTTATGGCAGGTCACGCAATTTTGCGAAACGGCATGGTCTGCGTAGACGGCTTGGAAATATCGTGCGTCTCCCTCCTTGACGAGCCCCTTGTACGGCTGCTCCGGATGCGCCGTCACCGCTTCGAGCGCTTTCTGCTCAAACTCGGTCCGCGAGCCGTTCTGCTTGTTGATCGGGTTGAGACTGATCAATCGATACCGCACGTTGCTTCCCGTCAGTGCCGCCAAGCTCGACGACTCTTGAAAGAATTGAGCCGGGATGGGAAGCGCACTTTCCGAACGCCACTTCTCAGACGATCCGATCACGCCCCTCCGCTGCATTCGTTCCACCACATGGACCGTGTAAAACGTTCTATCCGCCTCAAGCACCGAATGGATATAGTCGACGACCGTTTCCAACGGGACACTGCCGGCCGATTCCTTGCCGGCCTGACCTGTTCCCCAACTCCCGATCACGTAAATCGCGACGCTCACGACTCCGACAAACCATCTTCTTGCCGACATGACGTCCTCCCTTCGACAGGACCTTACGTAGTCCGGACAGCGGGACATGATAAAGAACGGAGCATTCCACTTTTTCCCTTATGGGACGATGAATTTCCCTGTTCTATTGGACCGCGGCGACTTCGACAACGTTTCAGATAAACAGGCACTGCAATCATCTGAGCTTCTATTGAATGGGAGCCACTTCCGAAACAATTGGATTCAGGAAAAATTGATACGATTCCGGTGCCGTTACAGCATGTCAAGGCATGCGCGGCCGATGGTCAGTGAATCAACGACGTGAGGCGGTTAGACCTTGCGAGAGCAACGTTGATGTGCCACAGACATACTCAGAGTGAGAAGGTGAGATGAGGAAAAGCGCGACGACACGCGCATCCTTCTTTGATGGATCTGATAGATAATCATGTCGATCACTCATCGTGCACAGGCCTCACCTTCGCATTCGCTCATTCCACCTTTTTGCCCGCGATGCCCCATGCCTTCTCTGCCACCCATACCCATACCGCCGCCAGGTCCCATCCCCTCTCGATGCCCCATCATACCATGCCTCCCCGAGAAGGTTTCCTCATAGCGAATGAGGGCCCAGATTTCGTTGTCGGATAAGACTGAACCAAATGCGATCATGGCAGTCCCGGGTGATCCATACTTGATGGCCCAGAAGACTTCGCCCTCGGTTCGATGCCGCCAAAAGCCATGATGCTGAAAGTTACGCGGCGCAGGATTCATACTCACCGCCCCCGGCCCTTTACCGTCTCCATCTATTCCGTGACAGGTGACGCACCCACCCTTACCGTTATACAGCGACTTACCGTTCTCAATGACTTCAGGAGTATTCGACAAAGGGTTCTTGAGAGCCCTCGCTTCAGCCAACTTATCGGCCGGTACGACCGGTTGCATCATGTGCCGTTCAGCGGCATCAGCAGACACCGCGAAGTACAGCAAAGCGACCATCATCGTCAACAGACTCGTTTTCATCCTCTTATTCCTTTCGTCGATGGGGCCAACGGCCTCCCGACGTTACAGATCCAGTTCCACCATCTTGCGATGGAATCGAGTAATGACGTTCGGATCAGGTGTCAACCTGATCTGAGCTTCGTCTTTTCCTTTGTAGGGCAGCAGGTTTAGGACATAGCGCAAGCTTTCCAGCCGCGCAGCCTGCTTGTCGTTCGCTTGCACGATGATCCAGGGGCTGAAGGTCGAGTGCGTTTTGCTGAACATTTCCTCTTTGCAGCGGGTATACGCGTCCCATAGCTCCTGCGCCTTTTCATCGACCGGACTCAGCTTCCACTGCTTGAGTGGATTCTGCCGTCTTGCTTCGAATCGCCTGGCTTGTTCATCTTTGGAGATAGAAAACCAGAACTTGATGATGGTGACCCCGTCTTCATAGAGCATGTGCTCAAATTCGGGAACCTGCTGGAGAAATCGCTGGTGTTCCTTTTTTGTGCAAAATCCCATGACCGGCTCGACCACGGCGCGGTTGTACCAACTCCGGTCGAAGAAGACGATCTCACCTTTGTTCGGCAGCTGGTGAATATAACGTTGGAAATACCACTGGCCCCGTTCTGCGTCGGTCGGCTTCGGCAGCGCCACGACTCGCATCGCGCGAGGATTCAGATGTTCGGTGAACCGGCGGATCGTGCCGCCCTTTCCGGCCGCATCCCGTCCTTCGACCAAAATGGCGATGCGCTCTCCACTGCTCTGAATCCACCGCTGCAGCCTGACCAATTCAACCTGCAATTGTCGCAAGTCCTGTTCATAGAGCAGCGTCTTGCGCACTTCCTCAATATCGACGGCTTTGTTTGCAAGGAGTTTCAGAAACCCTTTCCTTGTGTTGACCCTTCGAAGATCATCCGCGGTCAAGACGTAGCCCGGCTCACCGATGCGTCCGAGCCCCTGGGCGATCATGGCGCTGCGCGGAACCTGGTACCCATCTCCCTCTCTCGGGACCTTCGTGGGAATCGTCTCCAGCTCGTTTGCATCCGTACCGGATGCGGACGGCACGAGGTCATCGATGCCCTCTGTATCCGTCTGCCCCTTGCGATCTCGTGACTTTCTCGACGATTCTCCGCTCGCTGCCATGAGAAACCTCCTTGGCCCAAAAAATCAAAACATCACGTTCCGGTCTCGCTCAGCCACGGCCTTGATGTAGTCCGGCATACCTTTGATCGAAGCACCGGCCACCAGATCCGCCACATTGACCTGACGAGCCACCGCACAGGCCCCACAGACCCAGATCTGCACACCAGCCGCCTGGACTGCGGCGAGCAAATCTTTCAGCGGGGTCAAATTCACGCCGACCACATGATCCGCCACGCCTTTCCGTCCCAACGTCACCGCTTCATTCCATAACCAGAGCACCACGTCGTGTCCTTGCTCTTTGGCCGTCTTCGCGGCCATGAAGGGTAGGGTCGCCATGGTGGGATCGTCGGTTCCTCGACTGCCGGAGATAATGAACGTTGCCATATGTAACTCCTTAGACAAACCGATAGCTGTCGGCTATCGCGCCAATGATCGGATATAATGAATCAACTGCCACACCTGCTCGTCCGGCAGCGAAGCAAACGACATCATTCCGGTTCCCGGAGAGCCATTCTTGATGATCCAGAACAATTGACCGTCCGAAATGTCCCGCATCATCGTTCCGCACGTAAAGTTTCTCGGTGGTGGTACCAAGGCAGCTCCCATGAGGCCCTTGCCGTCGCCTTGCTCTCCATGGCACATCACACAGGCAACAGGCTGCGCCGTTTTGAGAAACAGTTCTTTCCCCGCCTTGATGGCCCCTGCTGAAGACGAAAGCGGATTGGTCTTGGTCAAGAAGTCGTCCGGTGCCTTGGCCGTCTTGCGTGACTGCACACAGACACCACCCTGCCCTCCTGCCGATGCCGGGACATCCGGAACTCCCTTGAATGTTACCTTCAAATAGGCGATCACATCCGCAACCCCCTGCTGGCCGATCGTGAGCCCCCAGTAGGGCATATTGGGTGATTTCCCGACGGCCACTCCACCATGGTTGATGACGGTATAGAGGTACTCCATCGGCAATTTATCAAACGGCATGTTGGCGTGAATGGCGGGCTTAGGCTCCAGTCCCGATGCGGCTGGTCCGTCACCCTTGCCGGTCAATCCGTGGCATTGGGCGCAGTATTCTTTATAGAGCACTTTGCCGCGCCCGGCGTCGGCCCGACTGAACTCGGGACTCGTCCAGGGCTCGTAATACTGGAAGTCGGGAACACCCTGAACCATCAGATAGCCGATCACGGCGCGAAGCTGTGGCTCCGTCGCGTCCGCTAGAAACTCGCCGCTGTGCGGTACAAAGTCTTGCGGATTGAGGCCGAAACGAAACAGCCAATCCTTGTCGTATCGCTGACCTGATTTCTGCAGCGCCGCGCTCTGCTGTCCTCCGATCAGTTTGCCGTTTTCTTCGATCGTATGGCAGCCGAGACACGCATGGGCCTTATAAGCCATTCCCCCGAAGGCCGCGTCGAACTTGGTGACCTTCGACAGATCGAAGGCCCCGACTGTGACGCGCGGGTCTTTGTTATGTTCGGCGAAGTAATCGGCAATCGCATCGGCTTCTCCCTCGGTGACGACCGGGTGTTTCGCCGGAACATCGGTCAGGTCCCATCGGTAGCTTTTGGTATAGAGCGGCGCCTCTTTTCCGGTCAGCCAGCGAATGAGCCAGGACCGCTGGTATTTGCTGCCGGCCCACATCAGGTCGGGGGCTCGAAGATTGAACCGAGAATCGGCCGTTCCTTCCAGCCGGTGACACTGCACACACGCTTGTTGGAGGAGATCCTTGGCCCGAGACTGATCACTCGCAAGAGAAGGATCTTGAAATAGGACCAGCAGTCCTGCCGCCAGCGTCACTGCGGTTGCAATCCTCCTTCTCATTCCCTGCAGACCCATCTCCCCCTCCTTCTGTTGTCTTGATTGTTCGCTCACGATCCCTCGGATTTGTGATGCGTGTGTGGATTAAGTTTGATCTCAATGTTCGGTGCCGCGGCGATGGACTGATGCACCGTACAACCGTGTGCAACCTTCAGCAGCCGATCCCGTTGGTCTGCCGTGACGCGATGGGGAAGATGGATGGCAATGTCGATACGACCGACACGATGTGGCCCTTCCGTCATCGCCCATTCCGCCTCGACCGCCAAGCCTTCTTGGGCGATACCGTGTCGCCCACAGAATTGCCCGACAAAGTAAGCCACACAGCTCGCGACAGATCCGACATAGAGTTCGACCGGGGTCATGCCGGCATCCTGCCCTCCATCCTCGACCGGTTGGTCGGTGATGATTCGATGCTTTCCGCTCACAATGTCGTACCGTGTCCCGCCGTGAAAGGTCGCTGTGAGTTTCATGTCGCTCTTCCCTCCGGAAGTTTTACCGCCCCCCATAGACAGAGCACACCAAGCGGCAACGCAATGACCAGTCCGTTGATCCCGAGTGATTCATGAATGGTGACCGGCCCAAACCCTCCAAGCGAGGCTAACGACGATTCGAGATCCGGCCAGAGGAAAGCAAACGTCAACGCACCGCACAGCCCTCCGACTATCGTCATCCACGCGTCCGGTTTTCCCTCAGCCGCAGCAGCGAGAGCCGTCCCTGGACAGTAGCCCGTGACGGCAAAACCCACGCCGAAGATCAAGCCTGCGACCACGATCCCCGGCACATAGAGGTCTTTCACCTTCATATGGGCCACGCCGACCGCATCCAATGCATGCACCCCAATCAACCCTACGCCGATGGCGGTTATGATGAGCTTCATAATCGTGAAGTCTCTCAACCGCAATGTGCCGATGATCTTCGTGTAGCTCGACGCACCCGACAGTTGAAGGATCGCACCGAATACTGCGCCGAGGACCAGGCCCAGGAGTAATGTCATCGTTCTTCTCGTTCAGGGTAGAGCCACCGAGCCGTAAGAATCGCGCTCGCGAAAAGGGCGGCGGAAAATGCGAACGAACTCACGGCTAACTGCGACACGCCGCTGATCATGTGGCCGGAGGTACATCCTCCCCCGAAACGGGCACCGAACAGTAAGAGGAACCCTCCAACAAACGACCAGATCAGACGCTTCACCGGAGCCGGTCCGAAGCGCTCTGCCCAGATGGAAGGAACGACTCTCATACTGAATCGGTTTGTGACCGTCGCCGCCAGAAAAGCCCCGATTGGAATCCCTACGACGAAAAGAAATTCGTACGTGGCCAAAGTCCATTCTTTACCGGCTGCTTTCAGGTACGGGCTGTTTTCGGCCGCTTCGGGAAACAACGAATGTAAGAGTACGCCATCCAACACCACATACTGCGTGGAGACTCCGATCGGCTGGATGAGAGCCACCGCGACTAACAAGACGACGCCGACTGCAAGACCTCCTGCCCACCAGGGTAGAATTGGAATGATCGCTTTCTTGTGATCAGTCACCTGTTGTCGCATGCGAGTCGGCACTCATGAAGTCAATAGGGTACATCCGCCGGCTTACCCCCCTTCGGCCAATCATGAATCTTGTCGGGAAAGTCCGGTCGAGGCTGCGTATTGATGTAGGCTGCCGTATCGAGGGCTTCATCGTCCGTCACCGTCCAGCCCCAACCTCGAGGCATGTTGGCTTTGATAAAACCGGCAGCCACGCTGACTCGCGCCATTCCCGCGCCGATATTGTACGAATGCGGTCCCCATACCGGCGGCGCCGCCCTGGTGCCTTGTCCGTCGGAACCATGGCAGAAGACACATTTTTTCTCAAAGACCTTTTTGCCGTTGACAGCGTCCGGTTGATGAGTCGAGGTCAGGCGCGGAATTCCTCGCCACGGCACCGTACTACCGGCCGGCAAAGTTTTGGACAACCATTCGATGTAGGCCACGATACCCGTCAGTTTCACACTGTCCGGTGGGAGAGGCGTCCCGTTCATACTGCGTTCGAAACATTCGTTGATCCGATCGGCCAATGTCATCTGACGACCGGCTCGCTCACGATACCGCGGATAGAGCGTACTGATGCCGACGAATGACGCGGCATTCGGGTTAAGCCCTCCGTCCAAATGACAATTCGTGCAGTTGAGCGCATTACCGATATACCGCTTTCCGTACACTTGCGTATTGACGACCATCTCATAGCCCAGTCGAATCTGTTCGCCTCGCAAGTCACCTGGTATGCTTTCCGGGGAAGGCGGGGCGAATAACGCATACGCCGTCGACTCCGTACTCGGGCGACTGGTCTCCTCCTCACTCTCCGTCACCCGTGGAGGCGGGACACAACTGATCACCCCACCAAGCGTACACACCAGCACGGCCCAGGCGGCGACTGGTCGGTTCATCGATTCCCCCTCATTTCTTCGAACCGGACACAGGAGGACAGGTACTGATCCCCAGCACTGAGAACAGGGGGCAATACCCGACCGCCCCAGTGAGCAGCAATATAGTTCCTACGGCAATAGCTCCTACGGTAAGCGCGCCCCCCGCCGCACCGGTCGAAAACCCTGCAAAGAGGCCTATCATGATTGCCACCACCCCGGCTCCGATCCGTATCGGTCGTTCGATTCCCCCCACATTACATGTCATGCCCATCCCTCCTCATCGCATCAATGACAACCATTCCATTTCCGCAACTGGCTCGTATGAGACACCTTCCGGCGATTGGATTCATTTTTATGGCCGGCCAGGAGACTCGATCTTGAATGTGCGCACATAGGCCAACACATCCCAGATTTCTTCATCCGAGAGCGCATGTTTCCACGCACCCATGACCGTGTTCGGTTTGCCGTCGTGAATTCGACGAAACAACGCCCCATCCAGCCGGCTCTGAACGGCAAGCGATGTGAGGTCTGCCGGAGGTGGAACGAATTGTAGTCCTCGTACGCCTTTGCCGTCGATTCCATGACAGAGTATACAGGTGTTCACGTAAATCTCCCGTCCGGTCACTGCGTCGCCTTCTTTGGCAAGAACCTCAGGCTCTTTGAATCCAAAATTACTGAACCCCAGTCCACACAGCCCACCTACCACTGCGCACAACACCATCCCTTGTACCGTCATACGCATAGCTTGTCCCTTCTCTTGATAAGACCTTGCGATGACTGTGCCACTCTGTCGCAGAGCAGAAAGAGAGCTTTTTCTCGATTCGTCGAGAAGTTACCGGACAGATTCTCGGTAGCGAGAGGAGCGATAACGAAGATTGCAGACAAATGCCACAATGCCTCCATACCCACTGGCGCAGGATGCTACAGTGTTCAGTCAACAATCGTCGCTTGGGTCTCGAACGTGAGTCCCAAGTTTCGAGTTTCAGGTTCTGGAGGCGGTTATCAGGAGCCTGAAACACGAAGCTCGCAATTGTGAATCAACAAATCGTGGGTTCCAGTGTGACCTTGGCTTTCATCGAGTTGGAAATCAGACAATTATGCTCTGCTTTTTCGATGAGTTCCTTGGCTTTGGCTGCATCACCGCCGGGCGTCAACGTAATTGAAGGCCTGATGGTGATCGCCGTGAATTGAAATTTCCCCTCCACGATCTCCAGCCGTCCTTCCGCCGTACTCTCGTACGAAGAAAAGGCAAGACCGGCTCGTTCCGCGACGGCGAGAAACGTCGTCATCAAACAGATGTTGGCGGACGCCACAAAGAGGTCTTCGGGAGACCAGATATTCTCATGCCCTTTGAATTCCGGTGGGGTCGCCACCTGCACATCGGGTTTTCCTGCGCACGAGATCATGCCCTTGCGTTGCTCTGTCCACTTCACCGAGGTCTGATACAGATACACTTTACTCTTGGATTCCATTCACCCTCCTTTTTTCTTCCGTCTTCAGCTAACGGCTGTCCACTCCATCACGGCTTGATATAGGCCCACCCTTGCTCCTGTCTCTCCAGCAGTCTCACCATTGCCGGCACGGTGTCGCCGACTTCGTCGACCAAATCCTCTCGTGTCACCTTCATGGTCTTCATGGTATTTGAACAAGCCGTGTAGTTCACACCGTATGCGTGCCGCAGCTCGGTCAGCTCCGCGGCAAACGGCGTACCCTTCTTGATGAGAAGTGGAAGTCCGGCCCCATGTACGACCAGCTCAACCCTGAGACTCTGCGGCGAAAACTCCTGGTAGAGATTCTTGATATTGTTAAGCGCGCCACGTTGGACTTTTTCATCACCGGAATTCAGATGGAGAACGACACGGTGCGGCCGACTGTTTTCCGGTGCCACGTCGGCGCCTGCACCCCATGGTGGTTGCCCAAGCACCATGCCTGCGGTGCACGCGAGAGAGAGCAGCATCCATCTCAACTTCTGAGAATGCCTCATCGCTGGTTCATCCCTCAGTTACTCCATCCTATTCACCGAATCACCGATCACGATCACCTGGGAATGCGTGCCGGAGTGTCGTCCCACCATCAACCCAAGGGTGGTAATGGCCCCCTGGCGTCAGACCGTACCCGATCCCCGTTTCCCACGCCGTCTTCATGTTGCCATATCGGCTCCTCATCAGTGCACTGAGTATCAGAACCGAGTCGACGGCGGTATGAACCGTCCCATCCACGGAGATACATCCCTCCTCACTCGCTCTTGCGATTGGCGTGCCACATTTTCTCTCGCGTACGAGGGAGGCTATCCGTGTGAAGCGGAGATTTCCTGCTTAGGCAGGTGAACCATGGAGATCCACAGACGGCACACGGAAGAGCTGGGCACTCCACCCCCTGCCGACGACACAATTTCGTGTATACTTCGCGGTATTGCTGAAGGTTACTCCGGATGCGTCAGTCCATGCTTTTCTAGAGCCTGATAGAACCGCATAACGATTTTTGCCTTCATTGGGACTGCACCGTGCTGATCTCCTTCCAGTCGATAGACCATCTCACAGACAGGTACATCCAGAATTCCGTCAGCCTTGAGCCGCATGCCGTTCATCTATGGGGGATTGAACTTGAGGGGTCGTCAGGCTGTGCCGAGCGATGCTTGGAGTGGTTGGATGAAGCAGAGCGTCAGCGCGCATCCCGGTTGGTTCGTGAGCAAGACCGGCGGCACTACGTGCTGGCTCACGGAGGCCTCAGGGCAATACTGAGCCGATACCTTGGAGTCAGCCCCTGTGAGGTATCACTGGGACGTACGGAAGCCGGCAAGCCTTTCCTGACGAAGGATGCCGGGAAGCAGGCCGGGATTACCTTCAATCTATCTCATGCCCATACCCGTGCGCTCGTTGCAATCTCGAATGCCCAGGAGGTCGGAGTCGACCTTGAATGGGTTCGTTCGAAAGTCGACGTGGTAAACCTATCCGAACGCTACTTTTCCCCCTCCGAACATACCGTGATCATGCGGACAGCCGAAGATCAGCGCGCCATGACGTTCTTCCGTTACTGGGTCGCGAAGGAAGCGCTGCTCAAGGCACAAGGCATCGGTCTCCAGGGACTGTCCGACTGCGAGATCTTCCTTGAGCCGGACAGAGCCGACATGGAAGTTCGGACCCGACTGGGTTCTCGGTTCCCGAATACGTTGCGGGTTCGTCTTCTCCTTTGTGACAAAGGATGGACGGCAGCGGTCGCTGCGCAGAGGTTGGACTCAGTGATGCAGTGCGGCCTCGAACAGCAGTAACGGTGCTCAGTTGACCATGACTTCAATGACCGGTCATGAGCCTTCATCGCATTGGATCGAAAACAATACGAACGATCTCGTCATTGCCGAACATAGCGTGGGACGGGAGAACTGAATCGGCGGAAACATTCACGAGCCTCTTGGCCCACCGGCACGGTGCGCTGCAGCTTGGAGTGGCACAAGTCGCAAGATCTCAAGTCTCAATAGAAAGACGAATGGGTGCACGAGAGTTAGCCGCCACGGAAGTGTCGAAAACTCCCGCTGCCGGAATCCGGACAGTTCCTGGGTTTCTGGGTACCACGAGAACGGCGGCGCCTTCTCCTGAGCGAGCAACGACCGGATAGCCGGTTAAGGCCTTCGCTCCTCGATTGTCTGAAAATCTCTATCGGTGAGCACTCGTTGCTCGGCCATGACCCAGTCCTCTATGTCATGACCATCCAGGCAGCCTCGTTGTTCATAGAACTCATAGGCCAGCACCGCGATGCGCGCCTGGACGTCCGTTGTCTCGCGGTCATTGGACGACCCAGAGGGTGTTGCATCCGCAGCGATCGGATCACAGATCGACGAGTCGACCGAGGATTTGCCGCGCGGTTTTGATGTGGAAAGCAGTTTCATCGGTTCATTCTCCTTTCTTGTTCGAACGTGTCATGGTTCTTGTCATCTGTGGACTAGCAGGCCGGTTTACACAACACACCGCCGGCGATCGGTGCAAAGGGTCTGTTGAGACAGGTCAGGGGAAAAGCCGGCTTCCGTCCGATTCGTCGCAGCGTGTTCGCAATTCGCTCGGGCCTGCCCCAATCGCTCCACAGCACTCCGGTCATCTCCACCAGTACGAGTTGCTCGGGAATCCTGTGAAGCAGCTTCGATGAGAAGTTATAGGCGGGTAGATGCTCATAGATCGCCTCGATCGTCTTCGATTCATAGGAAGTCCCGATCACACCAAGGAGCCGTTCAAACGCCGACATCAGTTCGGGAAAACACTGCCACCCCGCTTGCCATAACGCCTCCACTTTGGCCGCCACGATCGACGTATCCCATAGTGCCCCCACGGCGAGTGCCGCATCGGCCTCCTCTACCGTCGGTTCATTGACGAGCGCCTTGACCGCTCGAATCCGATCGCTCAACGACCAATCAAACCGCTCGCCGGGCTGTATCCACCTATAGTCCAGATCGAGACCGTCCGGAGTCACGCCGAGCAGCACGAGTCGATCCGAAAGGCGTTCGGCCGTCCGGATGACACACCGGATCGAGTCTAGAAAGCGACGCTCCGGATACACGAAATGATCCGATGGGTAAACCACGACAGTCGCTTGAGCGTCTCGCGCCTTGATATAGGTCAGCGGGAAGAAGATCTCGGCTGCCGTGTCGCGATCGGCGGGCTGAAGGACGACCGTGCCCGAAGGTCGCCGTCCGAGCTGCGGCCACGCCTGCCATGCATGTGATCGCCCAATGACAACCATTTTCCGATCCGCGGCGGTGAGCTGATCGGCTCGATCCAGAGTATGCTGAAGCAACGATCTGGTCCCGACGAAGGTGCAATATTGCTTCGGCTTCCCATAGCCCAGCCACCGTTGAACCAACGGCTGAACCCGCGCACCTTCGCCCCCCGCCAGCACGATCGACCAGACTCGATTCTGATTGTTCACAGGAGTATCCACGATTCTCTCCTTACCCCGCCGTCCGAACAGTCCAGCTCCTCCACCTGCAATCAGGACAACAGGTATGCGAAAACCACACGTCATCGGGCAGCAAGTTATGCTTGGTGTAATAGGTCTTGAGATCGATCCATCGGCCTTGTCCGACGTCCGTCCCGTCGTCATCACGAACCTTTTCGCAAAAGCAACAGCGGGGAACGAGAACCTGCACGACCATCTCCTTCGGGTTTCGGTCTCGGGCTTCAGAAGGGAGAGCGGCTCACTTCGGATCGATCAGGATGGGCCGGAAGGGTCCGAGCATAGTGCCTCCCTCGTTTCATGCGCCCGTCGAGCCCAACCTCCTGCATCTTCTTTCGATTGTCCCTGATCACCGAGTCGACGATTTCCCCGCACATCACACAGCGCCACGCATAGGAGCAGTCGTATCCCCGTCCGCTCATCCCATCACGCAGATCTTCCGAGACCATCATGCCCTGACATCGAGAACAGATCACGAGTAGATTTGCTCCTCGCTCGCCTGAGAATCGGAGTCACGGTGACCACACAGCATGTCACCTTCGGCAGCCCATCTCGCACGGATCAGTTCCAGATCCGGCTGCGTCAGACCGATCGACACTTCATAGTCGAATCGGGTCGTATGGCGGAGGACAAGTCGTCCGTCGCGACTCAGTTGGTCGACTGCGGCAAACACTTCATTCCAGGAAAACGGAGACAGCCGTTGAACCAAAGCCTCGAACATACAGGGGCCATGGTTGATCAGCTCGGCTCGAATCGCGGACTCCACGGTAATTGCATAAGCCATGGGAATCTCCTTTCAGCTCAGCCTGATGATGGGACGGCGCGGACGCACCACCAGAAGTCGAAACGTGCGGCGATCCGCCCTCAGTTCTTTGCAACACAGGTGTCATTAACGACTTTCGCGGATGAAATATATAGGTGAGCGAACCAATCGATACCATCGTCGAGTGTGCCATTCTGGTGTCAGAGCTTCTTGCGTGCATCTGTCATTCTTAGTACGACACACAGAGAAGGATCTACCTGTCGCGCGTGGCCCGTCCGTCTCGTTCTTCTCGCGAGAAACGCTTCACGAACGATGAGCGACAACTAGCGGAACAGCGGCGTCTCGGCAGGTGCAATAGGAATGCTCATGGCTAATGCCGGCTAGACCAACTTGCTCTGGATGGCGTAGCGCATGAGCTCGGCATTGTGCTTAAGATTCAGTTTGGCGAGAATGCGGGCGCGGTATGTGCTGATCGTCGTAACCCCTAAATGCATATCACCGGAGATTTCCGAGACGGTCTTTCCCGAAGCCAAGAGGAGCATCACTTCATACTCACGATCGGACAAGAGGTCGTGCGGCATCCGGTCGTTTGATTGGTGCATGAGACACACCAATTTCTCACCGAGAGAGGCGCTGACATACTGTCCGCCCTTGAGCACCTTCGTCACGGCCTTCACCAGCTCATCGGACGCGCTGGCCTTCGTCAGATATGCGTTTGCGCCGGCTTTGAACATGCGGACGGCGTATTGATCTTCCGAGTGCATGCTCAGGATGATGACCGGCAAGGAGGGCCTTTCTCTCTTCACCTGCATGAGTGCGTCCGTCCCAGTGGTGCCGGGCATGCCGATGTCCAGAATCAGGACGTCCCATTTCTTGTTCTTGCGCCGGACCAGCTCCAGCAACTCGTAGGCATCACCGCACTCCTCGATCGTCGCGGCTCCGAATTCGTCGGACAACAAGTCCTTGACTCCTCGCCGAAAGATTGCGTGGTCGTCAGCGATAAGAATGTTCAGCATCGGAATCCGGTTTGCTTGAGGTGTACGGTTTTTCTGATTTACGTAGTTGTTTCATTCGTCGGATGGTCGCGGTACGGTTGACCCAATCCGAATAAACCAGACAACCCGTCGTGGCTTACCTCAAGGGCAAATGCACGGTCACGGTCGTCCCCTTCCCGATCCCGCTGACGATCTCAACATCCCCTCCAAAACCGCTCGCGCGCTCGCGCATGCCCAAGAGACCCAACGCATCCGGATTGTTCAGCTCCTCGGTGGAAATCCCCTTCCCATCATCCTGAATTTCGAGCAGCAGATCGCTCTGGGTCTGGGTCACCAGCACGCGGACAAACGTCGCCTTGGCATGGCGCATGACGTTCGTGAGCGCCTCCTGGCAGATCCGGAACGCCGCCGTGGCGCATGACGGATCGAGCGTGATATCTTGGCTGCTTTCACAAAGGCAGCGAATCCCGCTTCGCCGCTCAAAATCCTCGCATTGCCATTCAACCGCCGCCACCAGCCCGAGATCGTCCAAAATTCCAGGCCTCAGCTCCGACACCAGCCGCTGAATCGACTCAATCGTGGCATCCACTTCGGCAATCATCTTGCAAATCTTGTCTTCGATCTGCGCATCAGCACACTGCAACGGGCTCTTCATGGACTGGAAGCGGGACAGGTCCAGCTTCAGACAGGTCAGTCGGACACCGAGCTCATCGTGCAGCTCCCGGGCAATCCGAATCCGCTCCTCTTCCTGCGCGGCGTTCAGTCGTTGGCTAAGAATCCGCACACGGCTCACCGTGTCCTGCAACTGTTCCTCCGTCTGCTTCTGTTCGGTGATGTCCACATGGGTTCCCAATAAACGCACTCGCCGGCCGGTCGTCCCCGTCACAAACGAGGCCCGAGCCTCAATCCATCGATAGTTTCCGTCTTTATGGCGGAGGCGAATCTCTTGGCGATAGGGTCCTTGAGGATTGGCGAGATAATCGCGTATATAGACGAGAACCCGATCGCGATCCTCCGGATGCAGTCGAGACTCCAAAGTCTCAAAGACCTCCGGCAGGTCACCGCCGTCATAGCCAAGCTGGTGTTTCCACTCTGGGGAGAACGACATCTCGTTCGTCTCCGTGTTCCAATCCCACAAGCCGGTACCGGAGGCTTCGACGGCTTGCCGGAGTTTCTCCTTGGACATCCATGCCAGCGCCTCCGTTCGTTTGTGTTCGGTGACATCGAAGAGGGCGAAGCGGCAGTAGGTTCGCGCTCCTGTCTCATCGGGAAACGCCTGGATCACGAGATGGATCACCGAAGCGGCGCTCTCGGGATGAAACAACGAGAGGTCGCATGACTGTTTCGCTCCGGTTCGGAAGGCATCATGAAAGCGGCGCACAAACAGGCTCTGCTCGTCCGGCGCAATGAATCGAACGAACGGTTGACGAATCAGGTCTCCTCTCTGGACCCTCAACAGGACTTCCGTCTGGATATTGGCCTCCTGAATGACCCCGTGGCGGTCCAGGGTCAACAGTCCTGCCGGAGAAAACCTGTACAATTCCGCATACCGGTCATGAGCCGCCTGTAGTTCCAATCGGTTTCGGCGGAGTTCTTCGTTCTGCACCTCCAACTCGATCTGTCGGACCTCCAATTCATGCACAAGCCGCTGCATGTCCTTCAGAGGCGTGGACGCCTGCTTGCCGAACCGTGCACCAGCGACTGATCCAGCGCATTTCCGTTCATCGCTCCGTACCGGCATGTCAGGTTTTCGTTTTTTCATGGTCGTGGGCTCAAATATTCTGCGACTCTCCGTCGATTGGCGAAGTCTCCTCTTGCCGTCAACTTTCCTTGCTTCGCTGACGGTCGGTGATATCTTCCAGGACCAGCAGAATTCTCGCCGGCAATGTCGACTCCGGTCGAAGACGCCACGCCTTGAGCGCGAGTACCCTTCTTCCGATCGCTGGGAAGTCTTGATCGATCATAAAGTCCTCGAAGGAGGCGTCGTGAGGCAAGATTTCCTCGAGGAGTTGGCGCAATTTCTGGATATTGAACATGCCGTTGCCGACGTTGTAGATAAGCTGCTGCTCGGTCTTCTGGGCCGTCAGATGGAAGGTCTCATAAAACGACTGGTTCGCCGACAGCGCTCGCAGCTCCTCGTCCAGGACCAACAAGGGCACTCCGATGGTTTCCACGATGTTCTGCGCAGAGTCCAGGGCTGCCTGAGAAGTCTGTTCGGCCCGCTTCATCTTCGTGATGTTCAAGAAAGTGAGCACGAGCCCCTCAATGGTGTTCTTCGCCGTGCGATAGGGAAAGATCCGCATAAAGTACCAGATTCCGTCGGTGGTCTGGACTTCGCGCTCTTTGAAGATGAGCGTGTCCAATACGTCTCGGGTATCCTCCAGTATCTGATCGGAGACAATCCTCGAGGAAATATCCGAGAGCGGGCGTCCGACGTCCGAGACGATCAGGTTGACCACCTTTTTGGCCTCCGGCGTGAACCGCTTGATACAGAGCAGGTTATCCACAAAAATCGTGGCCACTTCCGTGCTGTTCAACAGATTGGTCAAATCGTCGTTCACGCCGGACAGCTCATCGAGCTTGCCTTGGAGCTCGGCATTGACGGTCACCAATTCTTCATTCAGGGATTGCAACTCCTCTTTGGCCGTCTCCAACTCCTCGTTGGTACTTTGCAACTCTTCGTTGGTGGACTGCAATTCTTCATTCGCGGACTTCAGTTCTTCATTGGAGGTTTGCACCTCTTCGATGGTGTGCTGCAGCCGCTGTTTCGTTTCCTCCAGTTCCCGGTGCAGTCCGGTCTGGACCTTCCTCACTGAGGGCGTCGAACGGCTTTCCTCTTGCTTGCGAGCTGCAGGCACCGGCTCAAAGATCACCCAGAAAAGCCCTTGGAGCGAGTCCGGCTCCGCAATCCGTCGGACCGTCACGGTCACCACATTGACGGCACCGTTGGCCCTGACTCGAATCCCACGGCGGACGATCTCGGTCTGACGACCTGCCGCCTGCTGAAGCATGGCGGAGAGTTCGTGTTTCAACCCTTCGCGTGCCATATCGAGGAGATGTTGCGGCTGCGGACCGGGCGCCGGTTCCAGATAGGCGCCGGTGTGTCCGTGAATATACACGACTTCGCCTTGCGTATCGGCAACGACCGAGGCCGGAACATAGCGTCCCATCAAGAGTTGTTCGACCAACGCCGGAACCTTCCGAGCAGCGGCCCTTCTGTCGACGTCACCGATCGGGACCGTGTCTACTCCCGTGTGCGTGAGTCCGATCGCAAACCGTTCCAGGTACGGCAAGACGCCGGAGGTCGCGTCTCGCGTGAACAGCTTCCACTTCTTGTCGACCGACATGAAGCGTTCTTCAAAACCACTGTTCGTTTCCGAGGGCCCCAGCCACAGCAAGCCCTTCGGTTTGAGTGCATAGTGAAACGTGGCAAGGAGATTCTGTTGCGCCTTGGTTTCCAGATAGATCAGGGTGTTCCTGCAGGACACAAGATTCAACTTGGTGAACGGCGGATCCGTGAGGAGATTGTGGACGGCAAAGATCACCAGATCCCGTATCTCCTTCTTCACGCGGTACCAACCGTCTTCTTTCGTAAAAAACCGCTGCAGCCGAACCGGTGTGATGTCATCGGAAATACCGGCCGGATAGAGGCCGGTGCGGGCGGTCGCGATGGCCTGACCGTCGATATCGGTCGCGAAAATCTCTACTCTGCGGCGGCTCTTTCGCTCCATCAGGAATTCGCGCAACAGGATCGCGAGGGAATAGGCTTCCTCTCCGGTCGAACAACCGGTCACCCAGATGCGGAGAGGGGCTCCATCCGCTTTGTCGTCGAAGAGGAACGGGAGGCCTTTCTGCTCAAAAACCTCAAAGGCCTGACGGTCCCGGAAAAAGCTGGTGACGCCGATGAGCAGCTCATGAAAGAGGGCATCGATCTCCTCCTGATTCGATTGGAGGAACCGCACGTACTGACCGAGATCTTCGATCTGATGGACGTTCATCCGCCGTTCGATGCGGCGACTGCTCGTATTCGCCTTGTAGAGCGAGAAGTCGCAACCGGTCCGGTCGCGCAACAACACGAAGAGCTTCTGTAAGATTTCGGCTCGGTCGAGCTCTGTGGAAGCCAGATCCGAGATCGGTGTCGTCTTGAAGAGACCCTTCGCATAGGCGATCAGTTGCCCCGGCATGTGCGCCACCGGGCGGATCACGTCGATAGCCCCGGCGGCGATCGCACTGCGGGGCATCCCGCCATATTTGGCCGACTCGACTTCTTGCGCCATAGTCATGCCGGATTCGCCCTTGATCGCCTTCAGTCCGAGCGTCCCGTCCGTCCCTGTTCCCGAGAGTATAATGCCGATGACCTTGTGCTTCTGGTCCTCCGCCAGCGAACGGAAAAAATAATCAATGGGCAACGGAACACGGTCGCGCTGATCCAGCTCCATCAGATGGAACACGCCTTGCAGCAAGGCCAGATTCTTCCCCGCCGGCGCGAGATACACGTGATTCGGCTCCACCGTGATCCCGTCGGTGACTTCGAGGAGTGGCATGGTGGTGCACTGCATAAGCAAGCCGGGTAGGAGACTGGTGCGGCCTGTGGGCTGATGCGACACAACGACGAACGCCATCCCGCTGTCCGGCGACATGTGCCGAAAAAACTCTTCCAGCGCTTCCAGCCCCCCGGCAGACGCACCGATCCCGACGATGGGGAACCCTGCTTGGTCTGAATAGATTTCGGTTGGCCTGGTCTGCTTGGTTCGAGCGACGGGAGAATCGGTTGAGGCGGATGGACGGTGTTTGGGTTTTGTCTTGGAAGAACTCTTCGGCGCGATACGTTGTCGCGACGGCTTTCGCCTAACGGCCATGAGACACCCTTGCGCAAACCAGACGCCCGACCAATGGCACTGTTGAGCGCTTACTCACATGATCCATGAACACATCTGCTACAATCGCCGATCCGCTGTTGCGACACGTCGTGTCTCACACCGTTCCGTTGGTTCGGCAACACCTCGGTGCCCTTGTCAGAAGCGTATGCTCTTCTTGTTCGTTAAACAAGTAGACAGCCGCAAGCGTTGATGTCCAGAGGACAAAGGAGGGGCCTACTGGATTGTTTCAGGACCGGATCGGTGAATCGTTACAGCGGAACAACGATTCCGATGCTTTTTACGGATATAATGATGCCCATCGAGTCTTCTTCATCAGGCTTTTCCCCGGCGGTGAATATTTCATCATGTGCGACGGCTGTCTTGCGTCGCAACGGCGATGTCGTGATGCACGGAGCCGGCTCATTGCGGAGATGACGCACAGAAGCTGAAGACCGTTGTTCTTCATTGGATGCTCGTTCCGCCGGATTCTCCGCACGTTCCCTCAGCGGGTGCAAGTCGTCGAGCGCTTCACGCACTGCCGCAGCCATGGAACGATTTGATCGAGCAGACCGGCCACGGCCCGATTGGCCGCGATCACGCCGCCATAGGCATTCTCGCTCGGTGCAGGTTCCATGGTCTCAAATCGCTGCATCCCCACAATCATCGATAGTTTAAGGTCCACCAACTGAGCACGCGCCGTCACCCTGACGCGGCTCGGCTGCTGAAAAAATTCCTGCTGCAAGGCAAACCCATAGATATCGAGCCGGTAATCACCCGGCACCACGCTCGGCAACAGCACGACATCCCGCAAGATACCGCTCTGGCTCAAGCTTTGGACCAACAAGGGGGCAACCATGTTCGCCGGCGTGTCGGCCCATTGATTCGCAGCGAAATACTCCAACTCGTAGGGTCGCTTGAGGTACACCATCCGAGGGGTTTCAAATCCAGGCTCCGCTTGAGGAGGACTCAGGTGAAGGACCGGGCCATTCCCGTCGACAGCGTGGACCTCCTTCTGCGCTCCTTCAAGACTCAATTGATAGGTGTGGGTCGCTTCAGATCCACCGCGGAATGAGATGCAACCAGCCGTGACCAACACCAAGAACATACAGCTTGCGTGGACTACCCGATAAGAGATCATTGACTCCTTCACAGCTTCCCGTTCCCTAGTCGACTCATTCTCCAGGCCCCCGCGATGGAGTCTTTCGCCCGAACACCAGTGAACTCGGCTCCCGTTCCAACTCCCGCGCCACGCGCGTCAACGTACTGGTCAGCTGCCGAAGCTCCGTCACCAATTGCCCGGCTTCCGGAAGAGTTCGTTTGGTAAATTGCTGCAACTCTGGGCGGGCTTCATTGACGACTGTCCCTACGGTTTTCGTGGTCTTCGCAAGCTCCTCGGTCACCGCGTCCATGGCACCCACGCTCTTGTTGATCCCCGCGAGCAAGGGAGGAACCTGGGCATTCAGCGACGTCGTCAACTTGGATAAATTCTCAGCGCTCCTGGCCGCATTGTTTAAGCTTTGCTCAATCTGAGCCTTGTGGCTGACAATGGTCTGGGCCACCTCTTCCAGATCCTTGATGGTCTTCGTCAGTGTGGTTCGATTGTCTTCATCCAGCACCTTCGCCACCCCTTTGGCCGCCAGATCGAGATCCGCCAGCAGCTGGGCCAGCCCTTCTTCCGCGAGTAGACGGGAGGCTGTTTTGTCCAATCGAGAAAATAAGGATGGACCCGTCTTGATCATCGGATAGGTCTGCCCGGCTTGAGTCTGCAACGAAGGAGCCTCGCGGCTTCCCCCGGTCAGATTGATCGTGGCAAGACCGGTCAACCCCTGAGTTTCAAGCACGGCAATGGTATCGGTCTTCACCGGGGTGCCGCGCACAATGTCCAACGTCAACAGGACTTCCTCAGGATTATCAGGGCGCAACGCAACAGCCTTCACCCGACCCACATCGACCCCGCGATACTTCACGCTGGAATCGACGCTGAGTCCTGCAACGGATTCCGTCATATAGGCTTCGTACCGGTCGTACGACCCCCGATAATCGCTCTTTCCCAGCCACAAAACCCCGACGAGGATCGCCGCGCCCAGAAGCGCCACGAACGAACCGACGACGATGTAATTGACTTTGGGTTCCATTGGGCGTTCGTCTATTTAATGACCGGAATCCGGCTCTGCGCGGTGACGAATGTTTCGGATTTCAGATTTGATCATGAACCGTGCCGTTCGAAGCAAGAGAGGCATAACGTGCAGCCTGAAACTCTCCGGCGAAACACGCGTCATGCATCACGTCCTGCGGCGCGCCGTCCCGCCTGTTTGCGTGCGTCACGCCCGCGGTCGCCTTGAAAATATTCACGGATATATTGATCGTCTGATTGAAAAAGCTCCTCCATCGTTCCGATTCCCAGGACCTTCCCATACCCCAACACCGCCACACGATCGGTGATTTGCCACAGGGAATCCAAATCGTGTGTCACCATGACGACGGTCAGCCCCAAGAGATGTTTCAACGACTTCACCAGCTCATCAAACCCCGAAGCGATGATCGGATCCAACCCAGCCGTCGGTTCGTCGAGAAACAACAACTCAGGATCCATGACGAGGGCTCGCGCGAGCGCGGCCCGCCTTCTCATGCCGCCGCTGAGTTCGTTCGGATATTTCGCGGCACTCTCGGGCGGGAGTTCCACCATCGCTATTTTGGCGGCTACAATATCATGGATCAGCGCCTCACTCAGCGTCGTATGCTCGCGCAGCGGCACGGCGACATTCTCAGCCAACGTGAGCGAGCTGAAGAGGCCTCCCTGCTGGAACATGACGCCGAATCGGCGATGGACGGGGTGGCCGTCGCTCATGACCAATTGTCGGCTATCGATGCCAAATAGCCGTATCGTCCCGGACGACGGCGCAATCAGGCCGATGATCTCGCGCAGCAAGGTCGTCTTTCCGCAGCCGTTTCCTCCGGCGATCGCAAAAATTTCTCCCCGGTGAATGGACAGACTGATGTCTTCGTGCACCACCGCCTGTCCATACTTCGTCGAAACGTGGCTCACATCGATCACCGGCGCGCTGATGTCGTCGGATCCCCCTCGGAACTCGGCCCCGCTCCGTCTGCTGATCTCCATTTTTTCTGTACTCGCGCCTATCCTGCCGGTCCCACGCCTCACAGGTCCCACCAGTTGAGCAGAATGCTGCAGATCGCATCGAACACGATCACGAGGAAAATCCCCTGGACCACGCTGGTGGTGGTATGTCGGCCCACGTCGTCCACACCGCCTCTGATCTGAAATCCTTGATAACAGCCGACCAACGCAATGAGTGCCGCAAAGAACGGAGCCTTTCCCAACCCGATGAGAAAATGTCGAACGGGAACGGCTTCCTCAAATCGCGCGACAAACTCGACGAAACTGACGTTCAGTTCCCCCAGCGCAATCAGCATGCCGCCGAAGACACCCACGACATCCGCATAGACCGTCAACAGCGGGAGAGCGATGGTCAGCCCAAGCGCTCGCGGCACCACGAGCAAATTCATGGGCGAGATACCCAAGGTCCGCACCGCGTCCAATTCTTCCGTGACCTTCATCGTACCGATCTGGGCCGCATAGGCAGATCCCGAGCGGCCGGCGATGAGGATCGCAACGATCAACGGCGCAATTTCACGCAAGAGCGAGATGCCGACCAAATCCACGATAAAAATGTTCGTGCCGAACTTTCGCAATTGTTCCGCACCCTGATAGGCGATGACGACACCGACCAGGAACGTCAAGAGACCGGTGATCGGCAGCGCTCGCACACCATCCAATTCCACGAACCGCATCAGCGATTTCCATCGAATAGATCGGGGCTGCGCGATGGAACGGCAAAAGGCGAGCGTACTTTCCCCGATGAAGGCGAGGGCACGAAGAGCGGAAGTTTGTCGGGAGTGGATCACACGTAGAGGACTGTCGGCCCACTTCACTTTGCGGGCGGCAGCGTTCCCGCCGCCGTGAGTCGGCTGCGTTTGCACTCGTTGAAGCAGTTGCGCAAACTCGGGTTTCAACCCTTGGAGGGACGTCTGATGCCCCTTGTATTGCAGGCCGGTGATGCAGCGCCGCAGCAGGAGCGCACCACCTGTATCCATGGCAGTCACTTCGGCGGCATTATAGAGAATGGTAGGAGCATCAGGCCATCGAAGCGTTTGTCCTCCTCGCTCCAGCTGAGGCAGGTTCGGAAGCGTCCACGCTCCCCGGCAGTACACCACATTATTCTCAACTGAGATGGTTGCCTGCCGTTCCACTTCACTCCATCGGATGATTCAGTTCCCCGGAGAACTCAGTCTGCGGTCCATGACAAGCAACAAGGAGAAGTCCTCTTGTCCGGGTCAGGCGTTCTCCATGATGGCCTTCAGCTCCGCTCCTGTAATCACCTCACGCTCCAACAAGAGCGTGGCACCTTGCTGCAACAAGGGCTTCTTGTCTTCCAGCAATCGCCGCACCCGTCCATACTGCTCATCGACGATCCGACGTACTTCGCAATCGATTTCACGGGCGGTCTCTTCGGAATAATCACCTTTTTCAGACGCGACAGGGAGCTGAAGGAATTGCGGTTGTCGTTCTCGCTCAAGCGTGATCGTGCCGAGTTTCTCGCTCATGCCGTAGGCCTTCACCATGCTTTTGGCGATGTCCGTGGCTTTCACGAGATCATTCTGCGCTCCCGTGGAGGCCTCGCCGAAAATCGTTTCTTCCGCGATTCGCCCACCGAGTAACACCGCCACTTTATTCTCCAATTCCGTTTTCGTCATCAGAAACCGGTCTTCCGTCGGCAGCTGCAACGTATACCCGAGCGCCGCGACACCTCGAGGAATGATCGAGATCTTCTGCACCTGATCGGAGCCTGGGATGGAAAGGGCCACCAGCGCGTGGCCGGTTTCATGATACGCGACCCGTTCCTTCTCCATTTTATTCAGGACGCGATTCTTCTTTTCCAATCCCGCGATGACACGCTCGACCGCTTCCTGCAATTCAGAGAGATGAACTTGGTCCTTCCCACGACGAACCGCCAGCAACGCCGCTTCGTTGATGACGTTCGCCAAGTCAGCCCCGGAGAAGCCCGGCGTCATGGCCGCAATCTGTTCCAAATCGGCGTCCTGACTCAAGGCCACCTTCTTGGCGTGAACGCGGAGCACATCCAGACGCCCCTTTTTGTCGGGACGATCCACGGTGACATGGCGATCGAACCGTCCTGCGCGCAGCAATGCGGGATCAAGGATTTCCGGGCGGTTGGTCGCAGCCATGAGAATCACGCCGACGCGGGGATCGAATCCATCCATTTCGACCAATAACTGGTTGAGCGTTTGCTCACGCTCTTCATGCGCCATGGGCCCCACGCCTCTGGCCTTGCCGAGAGCGTCCAACTCATCAATGAAGATGATGCAGGGCGCTTTGCCCTTGGCCTGTTCGAACAGATCACGAACCCTGGCGGCCCCTACCCCCACGAACATCTCGACAAACTCTGAACCGCTGATGCTGAAGAACGGCACTCCGGCCTCACCGGCCACGGCACGGGCGAGCAGGGTCTTGCCGGTGCCCGGCGGGCCGACGAGGAGGATGCCTTTCGGAATCTTGCCGCCGAGCTTGGTGAACTTCTCCGGTGTTTTGAGGAACTCGATCACTTCGCGCAGCTCGTCTTTGGCCTCATCCACACCGGCAACGTCCGCGAACGTCACTTTGATGTCCTTCTCCATGTAGATCTTGGCTTTGGATTGGCCGACCTGCATGAACCCTCCCTGAGCCTGGCCGAATCGCTTGAGGATAAAGAACCAAATCCCGACGAACAGGGCGACCGGGACCACCCACGAGAGCACATCACGCCAAAACGTGGATTCGATCACCCCGGTAAAGGTGACTCCGTGCTGGTTCAACTCGCGGACCAAGTCCGGATCCTCGACACGCACCGTCGCAAAGGATTTCTGCTCTTTGGACTCACCCTCGGGTTTCAGTTTTCCCGTCAGCACAAGGTTGGCAACCGAGACCTCCGCGATCTTGCCGTCGGCCACCAGCTTCTTGAATTCACTGTAGGGGAGCTCTTCGACCTTGTTGAGTCCATGAATGAGGTCATGCACCAGCACCACGGCCATCATGGCCAACAGCACATACCAGATAGAGAAAGAGACTTTATTGTTCATCGCACCGCTCCTGCGGGACGTCGGCGCTGACCCGTAAAGGGCTAAAACATGAAATACGCCCCAACGCCGATCGACTCGATCTTTTGGTTGTAAAATTGCCCATACGGATTATAGCCGTGAAAATAGGTCGCCATGATTCGAAAGCGCCGGCGAGACCCCGTGCGCGACCACTCGAAGCCGCCGAGCACGTTGGTGTTGATGATCCAGCTCAGTTCCTCATGCGACTTGAAATCTCCCGATAACACGGGTGTGACGATCAAGCGGTTGAGGATCGGCTCCAAGATCCTGGTCCTTATCGACGGTGCCCGCGCCTCAAACCCCCATTGAAGTCTCGTACGATCGATCGTCGATGGCTCACGGTGGACGAGCACCGCCGCTCCCCCATACAGACGAAGCCACCGGTAGTCGTAGGACAGAATACCTTCCGCCTCCTCCAAGATGAAACTCGACGGCTTGATTTCCGGATGAAGGCCCAAAAATTCGTCCCCGAGATGACTGCTCTGGTGATAGTAGCGTAGTCTCGCCGACCAATTCCCCGAGCGCCAGGTGAGCGGGATCCCCACGTTAAAATCTGTGTTGATCAATGACGCGTTCTTCTCATCCAAGTTGAACTGCGCAAAGACACCGGTGAGAATCCCTACTTGCCATCCGTCACAGCCCTTTCGCTTCGTGTAAAATCCGAAATTCTCTCCGATGGCGACCGACCCGAGACTGAAGGACTTGCCTCCCGCTCGAGGCCGTGACTGTTGCCAGATCGCGAAGAACTGCGGCTGCTTCGGGTCCGCCATCAGGGGGCGAAAAACGTCGTCGGACGGAAAAGCCTCACTCGTCTCCCCCTCATCATGGTGATCATACCGACAATCAATGACGGTTGGTACCTTAGCCTCCTCGGGATTCTTTGGCTCAGGCTCATCCGCATAGGCATACCCGACGAGCCAGAGCACCAGATATCCTACTCCTAGAGTCCATGAAAAAAACGAGACTAGCCGGCCCATGTCTCTTCATCCTCCCTCATCCCGTTCGTCCGAGCTCCGTTCAACGTTTCTGAAAGCCCCTTCGATAGCATATTTAAGGGGGAAAATTCACATGTTTTTGATACGAGGGGAAACACCCTGATCACGAATCGCAGAGGGAATATCTGCTGGAATACGGCTTGGATTCCCGGCAGGACTATACTGTCGGCCGGGTACGCGGGCGACTTGATCAGCCTCTTGCCGACATCCTGGTCGCACGGCGGTACGAGGAAAATTCGTGGAGTAGAGATCCTGCGGAGCTGATTCTTCTAACGGGGCACACACTTCCTTGTTCTCACACGGCGTGCTTCGATGAGTGTCGACGGCATATGGGCAGAGATAGTCGATCGACTCTTCGCTCGACTAGGCTCGCATCGTTCACTTCACCGTTCCCGGCCATTTCCATTGCCTGATCTCCGGCATGTCTTCGCCATGTTCGGCGATGTAATACTTATGTTCGATGCGCTTGTCGCGGAGCGCCTGCCTGGTATAGTCGGCCTGCGAGCCATGCAGGCCGATGCGGTCGATCACGTCGGCAACCAGATGAAAGCGGTCCAGATCGTTTATCACCGCCATATCGAAAGGCGTCGTCGTTGTCCCTTCTTCCTTGTATCCCCGCACATGCAGGTTCTTGTGATTCGTTCGCCGATAGGTCAATCGGTGAATCAGCCAGGGATAGCCATGGAAGGCGAAGATGATGGGTTTGTCGATCGTGAACAGCGCATCGAAATCCTTGTCGGGCAATCCGTTCGGATGTTCAGCGGATGGTTGCAGCTTCATCAAATCCACCACGTTGACGACTCGCACTTTCACATCCGGGAGATACGTTCGCAGCAACGAGACGGCCGCCAAGGTTTCCATCGTCGGCACATCGCCGCAACAGGCCATCACCACGTCCGGCTCACCGTTGCGATCATTGCTGGCCCATTCCCAAATGCCGATGCCGGCGGTGGCGTGTTTCACCGCGGCATCCATGTCGAGCCATTGCGGCGCAGGCTGCTTGCCCGCCACGATGACGTTCACATGGTTCCGACTGCGCAGACAATGATCGGTGACCGAGAGCAGCGTGTTGGCATCGGGCGGCAGATAGACACGAATCACTTCGGCCTTCTTGTTGACCACATGATCGATGAAGCCGGGGTCTTGATGACTGAACCCGTTGTGATCCTGTCGCCAGACATGGGAAGACAATAAATAATTCAGCGACGCAATCGGTCGCCGCCAGGAGATGCGGTTGCAGACCTTGAGCCATTTGGCATGTTGGTTGAACATCGAGTCGATAATGTGGATGAAGGCTTCATAGCAGGAAAAGAAGCCATGTCGACCCGTCAATAGATACCCTTCCAGCCAGCCCTGACATTGGTGCTCGCTCAGCATCTCCATCACTCGGCCATCCGAAGCCAAGTGATCGTCATAGGAAAATCGTTCCGCCATCCAGGCACGGTCGGTGACGTCCAACACATCCTGCCAGCGGTTGGAATTATTCTCATCCGGACTGAAGAGGCGGAAGTTCCGTCGCTCCAGGTTGAGTTTCATCGTATCCCGCAGAAACGCCCCCATCACACGCGTCGCTTCGGCCTCGATGTCACCCGGCTGCTTCACGGCAACGGCATACCGACGGAAATCCGGCAACCGTAACTCCTTCAACAGCAGACCTCCGTTCGCATGGGGATTGGCGCTCATGCGCCGGTCTCCCGTGGGCGCCAGTTCAGCCAGATCAGACTTGAATCGCCCTGTTTTATCGAATAACTCCCCCGGCTTGTAGCTCTTCATCCACTTCTCAAGAATCTTGACGTGGGCCGGCTTGTCCATGTCACTCATCGGCACTTGATGGGACCGCCAATAATCTTCCGTCCGTTTGCCGTCGATGTATGGAGGACAGGTCCAGCCCTTCGGCGTCCGGAGCACGATCATGGGCCAACGCGGCCGCTGCGGCGTACCGTTTCTGCGCGCGTCGATCTTGATCCGTTGAATATCTTTTACGACGGTATCAAGCGTTGTGGCCATGAGCCGATGCATGGCGACGGGATCGCTGCCTTCGACGAAATAGGGAACATACCCATATCCTCGGAAGAGTTGCTCCAGCTCGCTGTGGCTGATCCGGGCCAGGACTGTGGGATTGGCGATCTTATAGCCGTTCAAATGGAGAATGGGGAGCACCACACCGTCCGTGACGGGATTGAGAAATTTGTTGGAATGCCAGCTCGTGGCAAGCGGGCCGGTCTCTGCTTCCCCGTCCCCGACCACGCATACCGCGATCAGATCCGGATTATCGAATACCGCCCCATAGGCATGCGAAAGGGAGTAGCCTAATTCACCACCTTCATGAATGGAGCCGGGCGTCTCCGGCGCCACGTGGCTGGGAATGCCGCCGGGAAACGAAAACTGCTTGAACAAGCGTTGCATGCCCTGTTCGTCCTGCGAGACATCCGGATAGACTTCGCTATAGGTGCCTTCGAGGTAGGCATTCGCGACAAGCCCTGGGCCTCCATGGCCGGGCCCGGCGATATAGATCATATTGTGGTCGTGTTCCTTGATGATCCGATTCAGATGCACATAGATGAAATTCAAACCCGGTGTGGTGCCCCAGTGGCCGAGTAAACGCGGTTTGATATGGGCGCGCGTGAGGGGTTTCCTGAGCAAAGGATTGTCGTAGAGATAGATCTGACCGACGGAGAGATAGTTCGCCGCTCGCCAATAGGCATCCATCCGCTCGAGCAGTCCAGGGTTTCGTGTGGTCGTCTTGGTTCGTGGCATATACTCCTCGTTCATCGTTTCGGTTCGCCCAGTCGTTCGCTGACAGAGCGTACGATCTCACTTTCTTCATCGGTATGCATGACACGTACGGTCACCCTGCCGCTGTCCATTGAAATCACCGATGCACCGGCCTCGTTGCGCGCGTGATCGAGTGCGACGTCGAGAAATTCCAAACCGTCGCAGATCCGAGCGCGAATAACCGGGGAGTGTTCGCCGATACCGGCGGTGAAGACCAGGGTGTCCAATCCGCCGAGTGTCGCCGTGAGCGCCCCGATCCATTTTTTCGCCTGATAGCAAAACAGCTCGATGGCTTCTGCCGCTCGCGGATCATGCTGCTCCTGCTTGAGTAAGTCCCGCATGTCAGAACTCGTTTCGGAGATACCGAGCAATCCCGATTCCGTATTCACCATCCTGTGAAACTGATCCGCGCTCATGCCTTCCGTGCGAGCCAGATAGGCCACGAGCCCGGGGTCGAGATCTCCCGATCGACGACTCATCGGCAGGCCGGAGGTAGGCGTGAAGCTCATCGTCGTATCGACCGGCTGCCCCTCTTTGACCGCAGCCATACTCGCGCCGTTTCCTAAGTGGATAAGAATAACACGACCGTTCGCCTCCCCTGGCCCTCCAACCTTGGCCAGTTCCTTCATCAGAAACGCATAGGACAGTCCGTGAAACCCATATCGTTGAAGGCCCGTTTTCTCGTACCGCCGCGGGATCGGTAAGAGTCGAGCCACCCTCGGCATATTGCCGTGAAATGCCGTATCAAAACAGGCGACTTGCGGGAGATGAGGATATCGTCGCGCGAATTCGCGAATCAATTCGATCTCAGCAGGAAGATGTTCCGGATCATACCCACGTAATCGTTGCAACTCTTCCATGACAGCTGGCGTCACGAGCTGCGGTTCACGATACCGACCACCATGAACAACGCGATGCCCAATTGCCACGAGCGGGTTCCGTGCAAGATGGCCTTTGAGGCAGGCTGACAACGGCTCAAGACAAGCGACATGGTTGGACGCCGTGATCGTCCGGTGCTCGGCAGTGCCGATGTCTTCGCTTACCCAGGTGATTGTTCCGTTCGGTGCCCCGATGCGGTCTATCGATCCTGACAGTTCACGAGCAGGGAACGCACCGGTCCTGAAGAGGGCGAATTTGAGTGTGGACGACCCTCCATTGATCGCCAAAATTGAACCGGCTTGAGGAACTGAGGCGGAGACCGTCATACCTGTTCCATGTTAACCATCCACCCTATCCTGACTCTCACCCCCGACGAACATACTCTCCGACCAAGCGATACGCATTGTGAAGATATTGTGCCATCATCCTCTGAGTATTGAAGAACCCGCCGTTCAATGCAATCGCATATCGCATGATTTCAATAAAGTTTGCACGATCTTCGTAGAAACAGGGCAATACTTTCTGCTCCAGCTTGTCATACAGAGCGGCACTATCAGAGCGGCACTATGGGAGGCATCCATGCTCTCGCTCGGCTCAAGGCAGGATTCGATCCGATCACCGATCGACCAGCCGGTGATGCCTTCCACATGACCTTCGATCCACCACCCGTCGAGCACGCTCAGACTCGGCACGCCTGAAGATAAGTTGCAGCGCCCCGACCCGCTCCGCACCCCCTTCCACGCTGTTCACAAGATTCGTCTGATAAGCTTCTGGAAACTGCACGGGGGTCCCTCCGACCTTTCCGACCACAACCGGCTTTACTTTCCAGAAGACCTCGACTACGACTAGCCCAGATCTCTCTCGGAATGATTTCTAGATCACGGCATCAGCCCCACATTGGAATACGCTGCCCCCCATCTCTGCCAACATCGGCCAGATTTGTGAAGACAAAGAGATCCGGATCGTTTTCGGCTTGCTCTTCCACACGATCCTGAATTTCACATCCTTCCGGATCATCATCCGCCATCGTGCCGATCAGGAGACTGTCGCGTCAGCCCGCCCGATCCTCGATCGACACTCCAAGCCCGATCCAGGCTCTCAAGAGGTCGTGGCGAGTGATCGAGTAGTTCACTCTGCCGTTCTTTCTGATAGGGAGGCTCAGAAGCCGCTTCTCCTCCATAACTTTCACAGCCTCGTCGATGCTTGTCTCATCGGTGACAGCAATACGATCCTTGGCCATTATGTCCTCGGCCGTCAGTCGGTTGAGATCTTTCCCCGCTTCCAACGCGCGAAGAACGTCAAACTCGCTGATGAATCCGACGAAGTCACCCCCGTCGTCGACCACCGGTCCACCTGGTGTATGAGTGGTCAAGAGCTCGACGGCGATGCCCATCGCATTTTGATCGCGACGAAACACAAGATTATTCGTCGCTCGTATTTGTCCGACTGTCTTGAATCCTCCGACAGGAACTCCTGGCCTAGCTAGTGTCGTCATCACAATCCTCCCGGTTATGATACATCGTACTTGCAAGCCCCTTCATTTCTCTGTCACTACGATGAATGGCCGGTCAAGCATGCCACGTACCGCCTGACCAACCCAGTGAGCACAAGTCTCTCATCTGATGACCTGCCCCAGACTGATTCTGATACGTGGTCTTTCCCTGACGATAGGGAAAGAGCGCGCGTCGTTCGGAAGTGAACCAGGTCCTTTGAAAATAGTACAGCGAGGGTCCGGTCTAAGGCCACGAGTACTTTCTTTTCGAACCGCGGCAGTTTCAGCAAGTAGATCGTGCGCCACAGCCACCACGCCAGAAATTCTGAACAATTGATCCCGAGAATGTTCGCGACGCCGGTGCCGACAATACGGACTGGTCGACCTGGCCACAAAGACACATCGCAATGATCCCGCATAAACGCCCGTGCTAATGGAAAACGATCTCTTCACCTCTATTCACTTCCACCAGGCGAGTGACGGATCCAACTCACCTGTTCTTTCACGGATCCTCAACGAGCTTCTTCGTGGGATCATCCTCACCGACACCGGGCGATGAATCAGTTGCGCGACGCTCACGACAGTAGGTTCGTTCTTCTATCGGATACGGTTCCAAAAAGTCCTCGGAATAGTAATACTTGTTCTTGGCCCCCTCGGTATTCCAGATGTGCAGGCATTGCGCTCTCAGATGTGGCAACACTCGGGGAGCTCCGCCGAGCATTTCTGCGCGGGCTTGCCTCGTCATCCCGACCGCGATCAGCCGATTCCCGGGTTGCAACATCCTCGGGTCCACGGACCCTTTGAACGTGATTGCAAACCAGAATGGGCCGTCCTGTTCGACGGTCGTCTTGTTAGACCTCAGAGAGGCTTCAATCGGCTGTTCCTCCGCAACAATGACAATACCCTCTGGCTTTCGAGTAACTCTGATGATCTCACCGGCCAATTCCACTTGGTGAGGGACAAACTTCGCGCTGGACGGATGATAGGCTTCTCTCTCCCAGGCCTTGACGTCAAAGGTGTTGGCTTCGACGTCTTTCATTATCTCCGGAGAAAACATGGGGGTGGACGTGCACGCACTCAACCACACACTGATGACGATGATTCCGATCATACGCACGGGCATACCTCTTTTCTCTGTAAGACTGAAACAGACCAGGTTCAGACCATCGGAGTTTTCGATGAACGATCCGAGGGATCATGTCATCCTCGTCGCCACTACCGCTGAGGCTTGGCACGCGATAGCCTCACTCAACACACAGACGAGCTTCTCGACGTCGATGGGCTTCCGTAGGAATGCATAAACGCCCTGGGCTACCGCCGGTTCAACAACCTCGGGAGTATGACTGGACAAGAGAACAACCGGTAGTTCCGGCCATACCAGATGACATTGGCGGAAAAGGTCAAAGCCATCAAAATACGGCAGATGCACATCAGCGATGACGGCATCGAAGTGACGATTGTGGAGTTCCCTCAAGGCCTGCAATCCATCTGTGACCGCTACCACCTTAAAATGATGCATCGCGAGACGCTTCGCGAGAAGATTGCCTGCCGGGTCCTCCTCAGCGACTAAGATGGATTTCTCTTTTTCATTCATCAGACCCTCCTCTTCGCAGGGGCATGATTGGGTTCCTCAACGTAAAGACGTGGTAGAGGCAAGGGAAAGCATCCTTCACCCCACACTCGGTTCGAGCTGGGTCGTGGATGCCCGAACCCAAGACTTCACTCACCGTCGGCAGCGGCGACCGACTCATCCTCAGAGTCACGAGCCCTGTCGTGTGTAGGCCAGTGGTCGATGAGCTCTCTCGTGATTGTGACATCGAGTATCTTTTTTCTATCGGAAACCCTGCGGGGTTGGAAACCGAACGGTTGTTCCAATGGACAGAGGATCTAAGGACCATGGCAGGGACGCGCGTAAGACCAGGACATACTGACGGTCTTTGTCGTCTGTCCATCAAGGCCTCCACGTTCTACTTCTAGAACGGAACAGGTGGCTGCACGGTTACACACAAAGGGTGTGACCGGATCGAGTATGTCGGGCAGACCACGAGGTGGCCCAACCCGTGCGTCATGAATTCATCGATCTGCCATCGCTTGTCCTTGCCCTTCATATTTGATCACTGCGCCGAGGACTATCTTCCCATTCATGAGCCTTCCTTTTCATGAGAGCTCGGATAGCTTATCCACGCTAACGGGGCAGCGTGTGCGCAAGGATCTCGCGCTCGGCATCCAGCCAATCTTGCTCGGCACAGCCCTCGCGGCGACCACGCTCAAGGTACAGCTCATAGGCTCGTTCAGTGATGCTCGCACGTAACTTTTCCAAAGGCTGGACTTTGTTTATATCGGCCTTCGTCTTTGTTCGTTGGTTGTTGTCCCCCTTGGTCGAAGAAACGTGTGACTCCCTTCGTGCCGTCTGTTTCGCGGCGTCAGCCTTCATCATGCGTCTCCTTTTCGTGAGCAACCCCTTCTTTTGCATGTGTGATGACTTCCTTGACGTATCCCTCTTCGGCCGTCAAGACTAAACTCGCGGCACTTCCCACGAGAAAACTACAGACAGCCCCTCCCCCAATGGCGGCTTTGTCCAGTTCTTAACTCCTTGTAAGACGTCGTTAAATAACGGATATAGACCCGAGCCGTGAGTGACATCGCTGCTCACTTCACTGGTGACCTGACGAGGGGGAACTAGCGGTTCACCTGGGGCACTCGGGATACTTCGCTTATCGACTATTTTATTGTTGTCTGGGGCGTTAGAGTCGATGGCATCAGTCCTCCTTTGAAGACGAACACACACTGCACCTAGTCCTTCTCTGCAGATTGCATACCACCCAGCGATGCAGAGGTGATGTTGACCAACTAGAGGGATGTGAACCGATTGATTATTATCGGGAGCGGTGCAACGCACGCAGTTCTACAGACCGAGTAGGAGAGATAGTTACGGAAGCCGAATCACTTGATGAGTGCGCGAAACGACACCAGGCGCGCGTGCGTAATCTCACGCTTGGTTCTCCTCTTCCTAAAATGTTGGGGCCCCGCTGCTTGACGGCCGTGGTTTCTTTGTGATTCCAACGAAGCCCGCTTTGCTACGCCGATGCTTCGGAAAATACTTACTGCATATGTCTCCACCGCTTCATCCACCTTTTGAAGTAGCCCACTGTGGAAGAAAAGCAGCCGTGACTTCCCGCAAAGATGAGTAAACCGCAGTCCCTCCTACAGGCGTTGCTCAACACGTGAAGTGCGTCATCTGCTCGAGACACACTGGAGATGCACGTACGTTAGTTAGGGCTTCGGTACGTCCGGTCGGGGGTCTGGAACAAAACCCTGCCGGTTCGGCATAGAAATGCGGGGGAGTGACTGGGCATCGAGAATGAAATCCTCGGGAATGATGCCGTTTCGGTATAGCAACCAGGCAACAACCGAATAAATTTCGTCTGGGGCGAGGCTTTGCGGAGCGGGAAAGGGCATGGCACGATGGACATAATCATAGAGCGTGGTGGCGTAGGGCCAGTAACTGCCGATGGTTTTAACTGGTTTTTGACTCGCTAACGTGCCGGCCCCGCCGACCAAACGCTCCATCGGACCCTCCTGCCCTGTTGGTCCATGGCAGGTTGCACAGCGTGCGGCAAAAACGACCGAACCCTCTTTGACCGTCCCCCGGCCCGAAGGCAGCCCCTCACCGGTCGGCGCCACATCAATGTCCCATGCATGAATTTCCTTGTTCGTGGCCGGCTGCCCGATTCCGTAGCTATGTGTCCGTTCCAGCCGTTCGGCTGTATCGTCGGCCCACACATCACCAAGGCCCAGGCCGATGACGGTGGTAAGACCTATCATCAAGATGTTACGGCTGCACATTGCTCACCTGTCCATCTGCGGCGATATGCCAACTCTGAATCGCATTATAATGGTAGTAGGAGTTCACCCCACGAGCCGCCACCAAGGTTGTGCGATTCGGCTGCCGGTACCCTGTCTCATCCAGGCAGCGGCTTTGCAGGATCACGTCCTCTCCGTTCCATCGCCATGGCACATGAAACCTCGTATGGCACTTGGGTAAGACAGGATCCTGTAAGACCGATTGTCGCCACGTTCTTCCTCCATCCATGCTTACTTCCACCTCGGTGATTCGCCCCCTGCCGCTCCAGGCTAAACCGCGAATCTCCACGAATCCCGGTTGGATTCGTTGTCCACCGGAAGGAGAGGTGATGACGGACTTCGCCTCCATGACCATGGTGAACTGGCGCGCCGTCCCGTCCGGCATCAAGTCCGTATATTGCGACGTTTCTTCTCGGGTCATGAAGGGACCCGTGCCGAGTTTCAGCCTCCGCAACCACTTAATGCATGTATTGCCTTCCCAACCTGGAATGACGAGACGGAGCGGATAGCCCTGTTCCGGTCGGAGCGGCTCCCCGTTCTGGGCATAACAGAGTATCGCTTCATCCAGGACGGACGCCAGCGGTAGACTGCGTGTCATGGCAGCCGCATCGCCACCTTCCGCCAATACCCAAGATGCTCTTGGTTTCACCCCGACTTCCTGCAGCACGGTCTTCAAGGCCACACCGGTCCATTCACTCGTACTCGTTAGGCCGTGAGTGTCTTGCACGGTCTTGCCGGTCGGTCCTTTCCATTCGATCGACGAATTGCCGGAACATTCGATGAAAGCCAGCCGTGAGACGACAGGGAACCGCTTCAGGTCTTCCAGGGTGAAGGTCCAAGGCTGGTCCACCAACCCGTGAATGAGCAGCCGGTGCTGTGCGGGGTTGATGGTCGGCACCCCGTTATGATGCCGTTCGAAGTGTAAGGCGGAAGGAGTCAGGATCCCATGAGAGTCTTGAAGGGGGGTCAGAGAAGCCGACCAGGAACGAGGGACGCGAACGGCCGTTTCAAAGCTCGATCGTTGTCCATACGGGGTGGGGGCCTTACCTGGCACCCGCGTAGGATCGTCCGGGAAGCTTTCCGTGGCCCTTGCGGCGGATGGTCCCATTGACCCCACAATCATTGCGCTCACCAAGCCGGCCGTTCCTGCCAATAGGTCTCGACGATTCAGGAGGGTCGTGCCTTCAGCTTCAGCCCGACCAGCATCGCCAGCTGTTTCTTCCGATCCGAGCTGGATTGTCATATCGCGCTCCTCAATGAAACGGCAGCACCGTCATGCTGACTGCGATTCCGAACAGATAAGGATCTCGTGTCATTCTATGACGCTGCCTCAAATGGCTTCAACCCGCCTCACCCCTGAGAGAGACTCCGTCTACTTCCTATTGTGTCACGTTCCAGCGTCTTATCCCCTTCCTTTCTTTCTGTATCGACTGACTCCCTTGCGAGTCGATCGTCATGGCTGCCTCAAGGCCTCGGCACTCAACATGATGACTTCGATTTCTTCCGTAATTTCTTCCTGGCGCAAGCTGTTCCGTTTGAGAACCAGTTCCTCCATGTCCTTTTCCAACCGTTGGACCGCCTGATCCATATGCTGAAAGCGACGGAGATTCTCCGCCATCAACGAGCTGTAAAAGACTTCATGGAGGAGGCTAAACAAGTGGTGGTCGATCAGGTCCGTCGCAAACACGAACGGATCGACGTTCAGCAAGGGCGGATAGGCTGCGCGAACCGGACAATGTGGTGCCGCCTTCATCGGTTCATGAACGTGTAGGCCACCTCCCTCGGATGCGGGACTTTGGTGAACGATCGTGAACTCCAAACGGACTCCTGGTTTCTGGGTTGCCTGCAGCTCTCGCAGCTTGGCCATCAACCCCAAGAGCACAGCGGGAACCTCTTCGGCGACCGTCGGGCCTGGGATCGACACCGCAACCCGCTGATCCTCTACGAACTTAGCCGCAAGCTTCCGCCCGATGATGAGAAGCTGCGGCTCATGCCGTGAATGTTCACGGATATGCCGCTCGACACCCTCGCGCAGCCGTTCATTGTAGTCTCCGCAAAAACCCCGCTCCGAACCGATGACCAGCCACAGCGACCGTCCCTTCCCCAATCGACGAGCGGTTGCCGGATAACAGGTGAAGAAGTCCCCGGCCGCGGCTTCAATGCTGTTGACCACGCGGCGTTGAGTGGCCAGAAAACGAGCCAGGTTTTGCTGCTCCATGAGCGCGAGGTTCTTCATGGCGCCAAGAATGCCGTTGATATCCCTCAACGCATGGAAGCGATCGTCCAACTCCCGACGCCGGCTCATGTGACGGAGCCTTCCTTGAGCCAACCGGTCACGGCTTCGCCCCACTGTTCGTCCTGCTGATCAAGGCTGAGGCGGCTTGTAGAGAGGCGCGAGGCCATGTGCTTGAGCATCGGGCCGATCTGCTCCGGCAGAACGTCGTCGAAGAGACCACGATTGAATGCAGTGAGCCAGGCCAGTTGGAATTCAATGGGCATCGGCGAGAGCCGGTCTTGTTTCAGGATCTCGCGCAACACGCGGCCCCGTTTGATCTTGGTCTCAATCGTCGCCTCCACTTTGGCGCCGAACCGCGTGAAGACCTCCAGCTCGAGAAACTGCAAGAAGTCGAGTTTCATACGCCCGGCCTGATCCTTGATGCGCGGGTGTTGCCCCTTTCCGCCGATCCGCGAGACGGACTTCGTGACGTCGATGGCGGGGGTCGTGCCTGCGGTGTAGAGTCGCGCATCAAAGTAGATTTGGCCGTCTGTGATGGAAATGAGGTTGGTCGGAATATAGGCGGCGATTTCCCCCTGCGTCGTCTCGACGATGGGCAGCGCCGTCATGCTGCCGCCGCCCAAGGATGACGCCAGGCAGGTGGACCGTTCGAGCAGGCGCGAATGGAGGAAGAAGATATCTCCCGGGTAGGCTTCGCGTCCCGGCGGACGCCGCAACAACAGCGAGAGTTCCCGATAGGTTTGCGCATGGGTGGTGAGGTCGTCGTACACAACGAGCGTGTCGTGGCCCTGCCACATCCACTCTTCCGCCAATGCGCATCCCGCGAAGGGGGCCAGGTACTTGAGCCCCGGTAACGCCGTCGCCTCGGCAGCCACGACGGCCGTGTAGTCCATTGCGCCATACTCCCGCAATGTCTCGATCGTGTTGACGATGCTCGCCCGCTTTTGACCGATTAAGACGTAGACGCACCGTACGTTTCCCCCACGCTGGTTGATGATCGTGTCCAGAGCGAACGCCCGCTTCCCGATTCCATTATCCCCGATGATCAGTTGGCGTTGCCCTTTTGCCACAGGAATGAGGGTGTCAACGACTTTACTGCCCATGTACAAGGGACGATGCACGAAATCCCTCGCCACGATCGGCGGCGAAGGGGCGAAGAGCTCGCGTCGACCGGCGGTTTCCAACGGAGGCTGTCCATCTAGGGGATCACCCAGTGGATTGATCACGCGTCCCACACATTGGTCGCCGATAGGGAGACTCAGCCGTTGCCCGGACAGATGCGCGATCGTCCCAGCCGTCAGGCGAAGGGTTTGCATCAAGAGGATGCCGCCGAGCCGGTCCTTGCCCAGATGAAAGACGAGGGCACGGCTGCCGTCCTCAAGCCACAAGATTTCCTCCATGGCAGCGGAAGGGAGCCCCTCGATCCAAACAATCCCATCCCCGACGGATCGGACACGGCCTTGCTCTACGATGCGCAAACCCAGCCGGTATTGCCTGAGCCATGCCGCTTGTCCGGAGAGCACCGCGCTATGAAGCATGGGCAGTCCCCGCGAATTGCGCCGTCTCGACGAAAGCCTTCAATTCGTCTTGCAGATTGGCACCCAGCACCCAGGGACCCAGACTCAGACGGATACCGGCCAGCAAGCCCTTGTCTTCCCGCCACTCACAGGACACGGATCGGCCAAGGAACGATTCTACCGCCTTCAGCAGAGATCCTCGTTGGAGTTGACTCAGCTCATGCGCACTGGTCACAAGGACCGTGATGTCGCTCGTTGCACAGGCCGCTCGAACGGCCTGTCGTCGTTCGTCCGGAATCCGGCTCAGATCTTCCAGCATGACCTCCATCAGCCTCGCTTCGAGATCGACACTCACCAATCGTGTCAACAGGCGGGCGGCAAACTGTCCCCCTTGAGCGATGGCAGCATGTTCCGCTTGTCTGGTCAGGTCCGTCAGTCGCCGTTCGTTCACGACCCTGGCCTTCTCACGCTCCTCCTCCAGCGAGGCTTGGAGTGCGGTCAACCGACGACCTCGCTCCGCGTTCACCTCTTCGACCATCCGGTTCCGAACCCTGTCCTTTTCCCGATTCCATTCCTCTTGCCGATTCTCATACTGTTCCCGCAGAGATTGCGCTTCCTTCCGCAGTCTTTCCGCATCAGATAACGTGTTCCGAATATCGGCTTTACGATCGGCAATCACTTTCAGGACCGGCCTATAGAGCAACCGCTTGAGCACCCAGACCAGTATCAGAAAGTTGAGGATTTCCAGCCCAAACGTCGTCCAATCTAGTTCCACGTGTCACCCTTTCCGATTGACCGTTCCACTCGTGTCCCAGGTGCCGGACGATTCGCGATTATTTCAGCATGTACTCCAGCAGCGGATTTCTGAAAAGGATGATCAGCACGATCACCAAACAGTAGATCGCCAACGACTCAATCATGGCGAGGCCGATGAAGAGGGTCCGGGTGATCGACTTTTCCGCTTCCGGCTGCCGTGCCAGGGCTTCCAAGGCCTGCGTGATTGCCCGTCCCATGGCGATGGCGGGCGCCACGGTGCCGATCGCGATCGCCAGCGCGGCGGATACGGTAGACAGCACCGAAAACAAGGTCATGTCTCGCATAGGGTCATCCTTTGTCTGATGGTGAACGGAGTGCCTGTGTCTGAATCGCGCCGGCGAGATAGACCAACGCCAGCATCCCGAAAATATAGGCCTGGATCAGTGCCTCGACGATATGGAGCAGCAACAGCGGAACCGGAACGAGAAACCCCGCCACTAACAGCACCAACAATGCCGCCATCTCAAGACTCATCATGTTGCCGAACAGACGAACCGCAAGGGTCAGAGTTCGGGAGATCTCGCCGATGATGTGAAACGGCAACAACACGGGTGACGGCGCCACATAGTGACGGAGGTACGGAATGAACCCCTCGATGGACATGCCGAAATAATGGACGGAGAGGAACACGAGTACGGCCAGCGCAGCTGCCACCGAAAGATCGCCGGTCGGCGCATCAATGCCGGGCATGAGTCCGATGAGATTGGCCAGGACGATGAAAATCCAAATCGTGGCAATGAACGGAAAGACCCGTTCTACATGGCCGGGTAATACGGAGCTGATGCTCTCTTCGATGGCTCCCACTACGCCTTCCACTGCAGTTTGGAGTGAGCCTGGATCCCGACGTAGCCGGCTGGTGACAACCCAGGAGAAGCAAGCCAGGGTCACCATGATCCCCCAGGTGACCACGATCGCGTGAGTGATAGGGATCGGTCCCAGCTGAAAGGCGATTCCGGCTGCTTCCCCACCATGCATGTTCTAGTCCCTGATAAAGCGATACATGTTGAACGCCCCCACGGCGACGCCGACAAGAATCAGACTCAAGGTCCATCGCAGCGAGTAGCCTTCGACCAACCCATCCAGCCAACGGCCGAGATAGGCCCCCGCCACGACCGGCACCACCAAAAGTAGTCCAAGTGTTCCCAGATACACCGTCTGTGCCAATAGTGTGGGGCGATCCTTCTCGGCATTCCTGATACGAGCGACCTGTTTGATGACGCGCTGCTTCAATTCGTCATGGTTGTTCATGTAGAGGCCTCGCGTTCGCGCCCCAGACTCCACAGTCGCTTGAACATTTCTTCTTCCAGACGGTGTAGGCTTTCCTTAAGATCCCTTAATGAAGCCTCTTCACTCCGCAACTGTTGCTCCAGCGCATCGGTGATCTCGGCGTAATCCGTCCCTCGCAGGTACCGTCTGGTGTTGAGGAACAGCTCGTTCTCGACAAAGTAGAGCACCCCTCCCGGCAGCGCGATGAATTGCCACTCCTCTTCCTTCGTGCGAAAACGCGCCAAGCCGAACAACAAGGACGTCATCATGCGATGGTGGCCGGCCAGGATGCCAAAGCTGCCGGAGGCATCCTCACCCACGAACTGAGTCACCTGCTCGATACGAGCGTACTGCGTCGCGCTTTGCAGATGCATGACGAAGTCTTTCATGGCAGAGTCTCCCTCATCGAGCCGCGCATGTAACACCGGTCCTCCGGCACCGCGTCGAACTCGCCACGAATGAAGGCCTCACAATCGTGAAGAATGGTCTCCAGCGGCACCGAGGCGCCCGTGAGACCGGTAAAAGCCGCCGTGACGTGAAACGGCTGGGTGAGATAGCGCTGCAGTTTGCGTGCGCGCATCACGATGCGGCGGTCCGTTTCAGACAGCTCCTCCAATCCCAGCATGTTGATAACGTCTTCCAATTCGCGGTACCGCGCGAGGTGTGCCCGAACACCTTCAGCCACCGAGTAGTGCCGATCGCCGAGGAAATGTCGGTCCATGAGTTTGCTGCTGGATTGAAGCGGATCGACGGCCGGATAGAACCCCTTGCCGGCCTGGGCGCGCGTCAGGATCACGCTGGTATCGAGATGATTGAGGATGCTGGTAACGGCGGGATCGGTCATGTCGTCCGCCGGGACATAAATCGCCTGAACGGATGTGATCGCCCCCTTCGTCGTGGAGATAATGCGATCTTGGAGCTCCGCCACCTCGCTCATGAGTGTCGGTTGATAGCCGACCGTGGCAGGCATGCGACCCAAGAGCCCGGAGATCTCGCTCCCGGCTTGGACGAACCGAAACACGTTGTCGACTAGAAAGAGCACCTCTTTGCTGAGGCTGTCTCTCAGGTATTCCGCATAGGTCAACGCCGCCAGACTGACCCGAAACCGCACCCCCGGCGATTCATCCATTTGACCGAACACCATCAGCGTGTGAGACATGACTCCGGCTTGCTGCATCTCATGCCAGAGCTCGTGCCCCTCGCGGATGCGTTCCCCGACTCCGGCGAAGACGGACACACCCTGATGCAACGTCACGATCGCATGCATGAACTCGGTGATGAGGACGGTCTTGCCGATTCCGGCTCCGCCGAACAGGCCTGTCTTCCCACCTCTGACAAAGGGACACAGCAAATCGATGACTTTGATGCCGGTCTCAAGGATGCCGCTCGCGCTGATCGTCTGATGGAGCGGGACAGGTTGACCGAGGATATTGCGAAACTGCCCGGTGCTGAGTGCTGGACCGCCGTCCAGTGGCTCACCGAAGACATTCAATAGACGGCCGAGACAATCCGCTGAAACCGGCACCTGCAACGGCGCGCCCGTGTCGAACACTCGCATCCCTCGCTGTAGGCCGCCGGTGTCGTGAAGCGTGATTGCTCGGACATGATGTTCATCGAGGTGTTGATAGACTTCGAAGATAAAGCGTTCGCTGTCGAGCGCAGAAAAAAGCGCTTGGTGAAGCGGCGGTAAGTCGTCGCAGACGATATCGACCACTGGTCCGTGCACAGCGGTGATCACTCCGATCGGTCCATGGTCTTCACGAGATCTTTCCCCAACGCTCACGACTGCTCCATGTTCGACGCACTGAATGGCTCACACACGCTAACTGTGTCAGAGGTGATGCAAGAATCAGTACGGACGGGAGTCAACGCCTAAGCTGTGGATGAATCGAGTCATTGTAAAGGCGATTGGGGAGTCTTGCGACAGTGCGAGCGTCGGCACTGTGGCGGAAGACTACAGTAGGCAAGGGTCGCTCGCTGGTCATCTGTCACGATGAAAGGCAGCTCAGTAAGAAGGAAACCGACTGGAAGAAAAGTTACGTTATGACGGTTTTCGATCGGAAAATTCGTGGCTTGATCGACAAGAACCCTGAAAGAGGTGTCGAAGCCGGGGAGACTTGCTACAGAGGCCAATCTTTCACTGGTGTAGAACGCCACCGCCACCCATCACGGGAATGCTACGTGTGTGTTGTGAAGGGAGTACTTCGCTCGTATTTCTGCTCTACAAGCCAACCCTCCACATAAGAGGTGAAGGCTCGTCTTGTAGAGCGCATAGACATCATTCTTGCCTCAAAAATATAGGATGTCCCAGAGCAGCCATACGAACACGACAACGAATTTTCTGCTGAATACCATCATCCTACATGTCTCTCGTACGTGGCCCTCTTAATCGGCTGTAGGTAATCGCAGCCGCACAGGCACAGACATCCGGTGAATAGGGGCGCCGTCGCCAATTCGGCCATGTCGGCACCCCCCTAGTGGAAAATTCCCTACCATCAAGGGATTGCGATAACCCCTGTATGACGACTCAGCGAGGAGTCTTACAGTTGCGGCCCTTTGTCGACTGCGGTTGACTTCGGAGTCGGAGGCGCTGGGATCGGCTCCGCGATGTTGCTGAGATCGTACCCGGGTTCCGGGGTGACGACTCGCACTTTGTTTCCTTCGAGCAAGGCGGCGCTGGGATTATTAATGATGCGGTCATTTTCCGAGAGCCCTTCTGCGACTTCGACCATTTGGTCCATGAGTCTGGCGACCTTGATGTCCTTCAAGTGGACTGTCTCGTCGTCCGTTACGACAGCCACCTGTGCGCTGCGCTCCTGGAACACCAATGCGGTGGACGGCATCGTGAACGCTTGCCGATCGACCGGCGCCGTAAGATGGACCTGGGCATACGAGCCAGGCCAGAGCGCACGATCCTTGTTGTCGATTGTGAATACCGTGGTTGCGGTACGCGTGCCTATATCGAATCCCTTGGCGACGGTCAGAAACTCGAACTTAAAATGCCGGTGAGGCAATTGCGGCACGGTCACGTCGACCGTCAAGCCAGGATCGAGAAATGGCCCGAACGCCTCCGGCACGCTGACAAAAAGACGCAACTTATCCACCACTGCCACCGTAAACAGGTTATTTTTTGCATTGGGGGTGCTGAGGTTACCCTCTTTACTGACCAAGTCACCGACGTTGATATTGCGCTGGATCACCACCCCGTCAAACGGCGCGACGATCTTTTTGAACCCAATGAACGCCTCGATGTTTCTGACCTTTTGCTCCGCAGCCTTTACCAGGGCTGCCTGGGCTCTCCTATTCTGCACCTGTATGGTGATTGACTGCTCGGAAACGGCCTGATTGGTACGCATGGCCAACCAACGTTCAGCGGTGACGTCGGCGAGTTCATACTTGACGCGTTCGGATTGGAGATCCGCACGCGCCTGTTGATACTCGGCATCGAGATCCGGCGTGTTGATTTCGGCCAGGACGTCCCCGGCCTTCACGATGTCACCGTAGTCCTTGTGCCACATCTTCACATACCCCGTAACCCGCGCGTAGATCGGCGCTTCGTACCAGCCCACGATATTACCGGGAAGTACCACGGTCTCGGACGCCGGAAGCGGCCGTGGAGAAACAATCGCGACGGTGGAAACGGCCTCTTCAAGCGTCTTGTCTTGCAACAGAGCGGCATCACTATTGGCCTCGTGCATGCGATAGCCGATATAGAGTCCACATAGAATAACGGCTGCGACGACGATGCGCGCCTCCTTGGCGAATGTCTTCATCATATGACCTCCTTCGACTGCGAATTCGTGCGTCGGCTATAAACGATGGCATACACACAGGGCACGAAAAATAGGGTAAAAAGAGTGGCCATGAGCAAGCCGCCGATGACGGCACGACCCAGCGGCGCGTTCTGCGAATACCCCGTGGCCATGGGGACCATTCCGATGATCATAGCGGCGGCGGTCATGAGGACCGGGCGGAAGCGGGTCGTTCCGGCTTCGAATGCGGCCCGCAGCGCGTCGCCGTGCTCTTCGAGCCGCTCGCGCGCATAGGACACGACCAGGATCGAATTGGCGGTTCCTGTCCCCATGCACATGATGGCCCCTGTCAGCGCCGGCTCCGAGAGCCGCGTATGAGTCAGAAACAACGCCCAGGCGATGCCCGCCAGCGCGCCCGGCAGAGCCGTAATGATGATGAAAGGATCGAGCCATGATTGAAAGTTGACGACGATCAACAGATAGACCAGGGCGATCGCGCCGATCAGCCCGAAAATCAGCTCGAAATACGCGTCCCGCATCAGTTCGGCTTGGCCGTGAATTTCAATTTCGGCCGAGAGGGGCTTTTCGTGCTCCAAGCTGTGAGTGACTTTTTCAACATCCACCAGTACGGCACCGAGATCGCGTCCCTCGGTCGAGACATAGATGTCGAAGAGCGGCATGATGTTGCCGTGCGTAACCACACCAGGCGTACCTTCTGCCGACAGATCGGTTAGATTGCCGAGGAGTTGAATGTCATTATTGGAAAGATCCTTGGACGAGTCGACCGGGACGGTCTTGAGACTGTTGACGCTATTAATGAACGGTTGCGGTGTATACACATTGATCAGATACGACATGCCCGTTGAGGGGTCGAGCCAATAGACCTGATCCACTTGTTGGCTCCCGGCCGTCGTCATGAGTAGGTTGTCGGCCATGTCGGACAAAGTTCTGTTCACTCCGAGGCCGAACGTCCGGTCGCCTTCGACCATCATGGTCGGCGTGCGCATCGTTTGCTGGATGACCACATCTGTGGCGCCGGATATCTCCCGATATTTATCCATCAATTTGCGTGCGAACTCATAGTTTTCATAAATATCCGGGCCGTTGACCTGCACGTCGATCGGCGCAGGGGCACCGAAGTTGAGGATCTTAGCGGTCAAATCGGACGGCTGAAACGTGAATTCGGTCCCCGGGTACCGTTCTTTCAAACCTTTACGAACGATCTGCCGGTACTCCCACACCGGGGACTTTTCATCTTTCAGAAGGATCGTCAAATCGCAGTCCTGAGAGCCGACCGTCGGCGTCGGAATGAACGCGAGATTGTGCGGCCCGACCGGCAATCCGCAGTTGCTGACGATGTTTTCGACTTGATCGGGCAACAGCTCTTCAATGCTGCTGGACACCAATGTCGCCAGGCGCCCGCTCACTTCAATACGTGTGCCGAGCGGTGCCCGCATATGCATTTGTAACACCCCGGATCGGATTTCCGGGAAATAGTCGCGACCGAGAACGAAGTACAGCCCCATCGAAGCCACAGCGATGACAAGCGACACGGTGACGAAGGTTCGACGACGGGCGATCACCCATTCCAACGAGGTGCCGTAGCGTCCGCGGAACAGATTGAAACCATGCTCGAATCTCTTCTGAAAACGGACAAAGACATTCTGTGATGGTTCTGCGCCTGATTCTCTGTGATCATGTGGTTGTGACATGGTGACTCCTCATCATATATTTCGCCATGGTCGGCACGAGTGTGAATGACAGGATGAACGAAGCGAGCATCGCAATCATGACGGCCTCCGCCATGGGCTTGAACAGATAGCCGGAGCTGCCGGTGAGGCCGAAGAGCGGGAACCATGCGATCGCGATGCAGAGCGTCGCGACGAGCGTCGGCACGACGATCTGATTGGCGGCATCGATGATGGCTTCCTCCAGTGCCTTCCCCATGTCAAGATGCCGGTCGATGTTCTCGATCATCACAATTGCGTTATCCACGAGGATCCCGACCGCCAGGGCCAGCCCGCCCAACGTCATGACGTTGATCGACTCTCCCAGCCAATGCAGGCCGAT
>JAFEBI010000020.1 GCA_018242725.1 Nitrospira sp.
TGCACTGTGGAGTTGAATCCGCGATACATATTGAGATGATCTAGCCACTGGCCAAGTCTTTCATCGGTATTAACACACTGGCCGAATGTATGCCGAGCACGCGGCCATCTTGTCGTTACTGACCCTCCGCTGCACCTTGCCACAGCATGTCGTACCTCAATTCCTTGATCTCTGAACACATGGACGCCCTCTTCTGTCACTCGTGATGGACAAAGACTCTGATGATAGACGATGTGTGGCATGACTACTTGACGAGTTTTGTCGATGCTGTTTTGTGCATGATGCTGCGGCACCAATAAGAGTTCAAGGCAGTCGTACGAGTGGGTTACGGTTGAGATGAGTCGCTTTCGGCCATCTCGTCCAGCGGTTTTCTTTCCGCTTGGCGGAATAACCATTACTGTCAGTTGACTTCTTTCGATTATTGACTCTTATTCTCTCACCTCGTAGCCTGTCGCCTATTTGGCTCGCATCGAGCACACCATTTTTATTAAGGATATAAGATGGACAGCATGCACCAGCTTGAAATCGTTATCATCTTGCTCGCCGCGGTCTTGGCCCTGACGACCGTGGCCAACAAGATCCTGATTCCCTATCCCATTCTTCTCGTGCTCGGGGGACTTATCCTCGGGGTGTTGCCTGGTCTTCCGATGGTCACATTGAGTCCAGATCTGGTCTTTCTGGTCTTCTTGCCGCCCATTCTCTGGGCCGCCGCTTATTTTACGTCGCTCCGGGAGTTTCGCCGCAATCTGCGACCCATCTCATTACTTGCTGTGGGGTTGGTGCTGGTCACGACGGCGGCGGTCGCGGCCGTGGCGCATGTGGTGCTTCCCGGTATCGGATGGGCGGAAGCGATTGTACTAGGAGCCATCGTCTCCCCGCCGGATGCTGTGTCCGCCACGGCGATCGGCAAGCGGCTGGGTATTCCACGCCGCGTGGTCACGATTCTGGAGGGGGAAAGTTTGGTCAACGATGCGACGGCGCTTGTGCTGTATCGTGTGGCAGTCGGGGCGGCCGTCACCGGCACGTTTACAGTGGGAGGCGCGATCCTGGAGTTCATTTTTGCCGCTGTCGTTGGCGTGGCCATTGGAATTGCCGTGGGCGTGCTCGCGCGATGGGCGCTCTGTGCCACGAGCGATGGCTTGATCCAAATCGGCATCACGTTGCTGGCACCGTATATTGCTTGGGTGCTGGCGGAGTCTGTCCATGCCTCTGCCGTATTGGCCTGTGTGGCAGGCGGTCTGTACCTTCGACAGTATTTCAGCAGTGCAGTCGCTCCCGCCACCCGTATTCAGGCAAAGGCGGTGTGGGATTTGCTCATTTTTGTCCTCAACGGCGTCATCTTTATTCTGATCGGTCTTCAACTCGGAGCGCTGCGCGCTGAGATGCCCTCAGGAAGCCTTGGGCCGGTGTTGCTGGCCGGCGTGATACTGAGTCTAGCTGTTATTGTCGTGAGGCTGCTGTGGGTGCCGTTGGCGGCCACGCTGCCGCGGTGGATGAGTTCGACTCTGCGGGCGCGTGATCCGTTGCCTCCGTGGGCGCACATTTTCCTGACCTCCTGGACCGGTATGCGGGGGATCGTCACGCTTGCGGCGGCCTTGGCCTTGCCGGTGACGACGGCGACCGGGGTGCCGTTTCCATTTCGAGCCGAGATCATTGTGATCAGCTTTGTGGTGATCCTGGCGACGTTGGTGGTTCAGGGGCTGTCGCTGCCGCCGTTGATTCGCTTCTTGCGCATTGAGGTTGGGAGCGGGCTTGAGGATGAAGAGCGATTGGCGCGCGAACATTCGGCAACGGCTGCACTGATGCGCTTAGATCAACTGGTGGGAGAGGACTGGCTAAAAGTGGAGCATGTGGAGCGTCTGCGCGCGCAGTATGGTCGTCTTGTGGAACGCCTTGCAGGCTCGAGAGCTGTTGATGGCGCTGCTGTCCGTGAGTCCACTGAGGCCTTCCAGAGATTGCGCCACGAGACCTTAAATGCAGAACGGATAGCGTTGATCAGGCTGCGCAACGACGGCACGATCAGCGACGAGGTCCTGCATCATTTGGAGCATGAGCTGGACGTCGAAGCGTTGCGGCATGGGATCGGCGAGCGCCAGGTGAAGCGAGACCGATGATGGAGAACAGTGTTTGTGGAGCCGGTGTCCGACAATCAACGCGACTTAGCCGCTGAACAAGGATATGGGACTGGCGGCCTGGTCTGGCTCCAGATCGTTGATCCGAGAGATCATTGACGGGGTTATTGCGTCGCGGGCGCTGTGAATGCGGTGGTTTATGTGAGAACGGTTGGTCCATTGGCGCGACGTTTTGCTAAGAAGATGAGAGGGTTCCTGCAATGCAACCAGTCAGCAGTGTTGTTAAAAATGCGGTCCACAATGCACGCAGTCCCAGGAGTGAGATATCTTTTGCCCGATGCGGCACCAAGGCTGAGATGCCGCCGACAAAGATGCCCATGCTCGCCACATGCACGAAGCCGCAGAGGGCATAGGTCATGGCCGTAAGAGACCGTGGAGAGAACGGCGGCGGAGAGGCGGATTGCACGGCGGCCAACTTGAAATAGGCGGCGACTTCCGTTTCGATAAATCGCGACCCCAGCAAGTCCGCGCCGATCTGCCATTCCTCGGGACGAAGCCCGAGCAGAACGGCGAACGGCCAAGTCAGCCAGGCCAGGATCCGTGCGAGGGAGAGCGGTATTCCACCGATGGTAGGAAGCTGGGCCAGTACCAAATCGACCAACGCTTCCAATCCAAGGAACACGATCAGCAACGCGGCAATGCCGACAGCCATTTTCATGCCCTGCCCCGCGCCATCGATCAAGGCGACAATGAGGTTGGAGGGCGGCGGGATTGTTTCACCGTCGGATGAAGGCGATGGGGTTGGGTCGCAGGGAATAGGAGGCACGCTGCCCAACGTCACCGGCTGTCCATCTTCGGGGATCGTGAGTTTACTGATGAGGACCGCACAAGGAATCGAAATGATTGATGCGGAAATCAAATGCCCGGCGATCTAAGGCACCACATGCTGGAGCGCCGATACGTAGATACCCATGACCGTGCTTGCCACGGTCGCCATCATGCACGTCAGCACCAAGAGCAGTTCCGATCGCGTCATGGCCGTGAGGTAAGGACGGATGATTAAGCCGGCTTCGATGCCGACGAAGATATTCGCGGCGCCGGACAGAGATTCGGCTCCCGATAAGCCCATGGTCCGGTAAAAGAGCCTGGCAAACAGTCCCACGATTACCTGCATCACGCCCAAGTAATATAGACCTGCCATCAATGCGGCAAAGAACACGACCGCCGGCAGCGCGTGTGCCGCCAAGATAAAGCCGATCGAGACCGTTCCATCCGGGAGTCTCTGGCCGGGACTCAGCGCAAGCGGCCCAAGAAGAAAAACCGTGCCCTTTTGCGAAGCAGTGAGCACGGCAATCACCATATCGTTGATCATGCTCCAGAGCCAGCGGGAGCCTGGGAACCAAAAGGACAGGATGCCGAGTCCCCAGGCCAAGGCTACGCTGCCTCCAATGGTCGTCCAGTTCGGCTGATTGCGCTTCCCCGTTACCCAGGCCAGCAACGCTATCGTGACGAACCCGATGCACGCAAGCAGGCGATAGGACCATTCCTCCACAGTCATATCCTCCGTTCGATGAACGTCCGGCGGGAGGCTACGCTGGGATCTGATTGCCGTCAAGCGGAAATGTGGTGAGCCATCCGATAGAGCGACCAAAGGCCGAGGTCGGGGCTTGAACTATTCACTCAAGCGTCTGAACGGTATGACGAGTACAAAGGGGTAGTACCGTGAGCGGTCTCGTGCAGCATCCCTATTTCGTACAACATGGTCGTCAGCGCGTAGGATTCAGGCTGAAACTATCAGACTTGCACGACGACTCTTCTATGTTCCCGGTGCCCTCCCATATGGGTGGTAAAGCTCCCTACAGATGCGGGATTGGATCTCGTCGCAACGAGGGCAAAATGGAAGCCTGTGCGCGGGTTCAAGGGGCAACATCCTGTTCAGATTTACTCACATTGGAGGGAGAAGGCGATGAGCATGTTCTTACACATCCAAGCGACTCATGGGCTTCACAAATACAGAGGTGTTATCACGCTCGGGGTTGTGTTGTGGTTGATGCTGTTGCTTATTGGCTGTTCCTCCTCACGGAAAGAATACGTGGTGGACTACACTCTAGGGAATGATAAAACCGCTCAGGGCTCACACCAGCACCCGTGTCAGACTGTGAGGCATTGCCAGATGCTGGCTGAGCGTGACGGGGTTCAATCATATTGGATGGTGTATCAATGAGGGGGGCGACGGCTTGAGCGAGAAGGGTATGAGGCGACAGGGATGAACGCCCAGGTTCATGGTGGCGAGTTTCCCGGCCTTGCGGCATGAAGAACTCTTCATGCTCGCATCACACAAGCTTCATTTTGGAGGTGTATAAAGGGATATAGGTAACATAAGAAAGGGGTAACCCATCATGATGTTCTTCATTGAAGTGTACGTATTCGTCGCGATATTCGGGACGCTTTATGGAATGTTGCAGCTTGCCAGTCGGTGAGAATTGTGAAGTTTGAGGACGAGAGTCTGTGACGATTCACGAAGGTCTCCCGGCAGGCACGTTCTATTGACTGGTGTGAGCCTCGTCGATGCTACCTAGAAAAGTCTGAATGGCCGGCGATCTGTAGACAGATCAAGTTATGACGCTTTTGCCGTGAGTGGGAGCCGCGCGTTGAGCTGCTTGTGAAGCAGCCATGTCAGTATGTGGCCTTTCTGGCTCAGTGCAAGCAGTACCTGCCTATCATCCTGTTCTGTACGCTGTTTGGTGATCAATCCCTTGCGGTGTAAGCTACGAACAAGATAACTCATCGTTGAGCCAGCGACACCAAACACCACCGCACACTGCTGGATAGAACTGTTGGGATTTCGCTGAAGGTAGAGCACGGCACGGGCCTGAGCGGGAGTGACCCCAAGGTCAGATAGTTCTCCTCGATAGGCATTCAACCACCTCAAGCACCGTCGCCATTCTCCTGAAGTTGTCGATCGTGATTCTCGGAGCAGCCTCACAAGCCTCATGGCTCTATGTTGACTCAAGATTCTAAGCCTGCCCACTGATTCTTCAATTCCTGCGTCTCGGTTGGCTGCATGGAACGAGCTATGTCGAGCCGGATGTAGGAATCAGGATCGTTTCCTTTCGCCGTGTCGTATCTTTTTCACGAGTTGTGTGCCAGATCTGGTACGATCCACCACCTCGTACTCGCTCATACTTGAGCCTTTGCAATTATTCAGCGCTTGCTCAGGAGTCGGTGCAGAGGTGTCGGAGAAACAGCTTGTGGACGATCACGATTCGGATAAGCCAACTACTACTTCACCGGGCATCGGCCTGATGGAGCGATGGCAAAATATCCCGCTCTACGGACGCATCGTCATTGCCTTGGTGCTCGGTGTCATTACTGGATTACTACTTGGTAGCCACGCAGCCTCGCTGGCAGTGCCGGGGAAGTTGGTGTTGCGCTTGCTGGGCGCACTTGCGCCGGCGTTGATCTTGTCGGCGATTGTGCACACATTCATGACGACGCAGCTGGGTGGGCCTCTCGCGGCGCGACTCCCCCGGTTGCTACTGCTGAATACGTTGGTCGCGATTATGGTTGGGTTGACTATTGTTAACGTGATCCAACCAGGGCAGGGGGCTGGACTTGCGCTGCCATCTGCACATGAGGACACAGCGAAGACTGCCAATCCGCTCGCCCTCTTTCTTGAAAATGTGCCCAAGAGTCTGCTGGGGCCGCTCGGTGATGATGGCAAGGTGATCGGTGTGATCTTCATTGCAGTGGCCTTCGGCATAGCGCTCCGTAAGGAACGGGAGCGCTCTCTTGGAACAGTCGGCCATCTTGTCGAACTTTTCCTGGAATCACTGATCAAGATTTTGCATTGGATCATCGCGGTCGTCCCGCTGGCGGTCTTTGGCATCGTCGCCAGCATCGTGGGGACGGAAGGGTTTGTACAGTTCAAAGCGCTGGGGATTTTTGTTGTAAGTGTTCTGCTCGCGTTGGCGATTCAGGCGACCTATTACCTGGTCCGTATCCGTTTCGGTTCATGGGTGTCGCCTGGACAATTACTGCGGGGTGGGTGCGATGCGTTGGTGATGGCCTTTTCCACGGCCAGTTCCACGGCCACGATGCCCGTGACCTACGCGTCGCTCAGAGATAAGGTGGGCTTACGGGAGCAGTCCGCCAGTATGGGAGCCTTGGTTGGGGCGAATTTCAACAACGACGGGACTGCGTTGTATGAGGCGATGGCCGCTCTCTTTATTGCCCAAATGATTGGGATGGACTTGAGCATTCAGCAGCAGATGCTGGTGGTACTGACGAGCATCATCGCCTCAGTCGGCGCTGCGGGCATTCCTGAAGCGGGCCTCGTGACGATGACCATGGTCTTTACGGCCGTCGGATTGCCTGTTCAATATATTCCGGTGCTTCTGACCGTGGATTGGTTCCTGGATCGCTGTCGTACGGCGATCAACGTGATGGGCGATATGAACGTGAGCTGCCTTCTGGATGGGAAGCAGAAAAACGAATCTTAGCAGGTTTCAGAGTGCCAATTATCCGCATCCACAGCCCTGGGTGGCTGGAGGGTGAACGTATTTCTCAGAGATCACGTCACCCATTGGCTATCTTTTGTTTGTGCTGATGTGTCAGGGCTGCCCGCAGCTTTTCTTCCTGTTCCTTGCTGAGCGATGTCTTGAGAATCGTTCCCTCATACCGGGCGAAGCCTGTCAGTAGCCTGTCTTGGTCTGCATTCCTGATCAGGAGAAAAATCGCGGACGTGCCTCGCTGGATCGTGCTCCCCAAGTCCTTGATGAACTGATCAGGAATTCCGTAGTCGCTCAGGAGACCAAACTCGCTGGCTCCCAACGAGGCTACTCCACCGCTGGCTCCCCCCGCGAGGCTTCCCAACAAGCCTGCGAGAGGGTTAAAGAACAGCAAGCCTATCAGCCCTCCCCATAACATACCCAGCGCAACACCATGAGTGGTGGCGCCTCCGAACACGTCGACGCATTGTTTCAGGTGGACCTTGCCATCCATATCCCGAATGACGATAACGGCGTCCTCCAGGTCGAGGACATATCTCGATTCCATGGCGCGCAATTCATTGAGTACACGATCGGCAGTGCTGGAGTCCTTGAACGCGATGCAAACCAGTTCATTCATGATAGTTCTCCTTTATGAGGTCGCCCGTCTTGCTCTGTTTCGACGGGGCCTCAACAATTCTTACACTCTGCAACTTAATCTACCCTGAAGATCACCGTCTCCAGTTCACAACTCTGTGGCAACTCAATTCATACTGTCTTCTTGGCACAAGCAAAGCAGGTGCCGCCACAACGTGCGGTGGCGTGGAACCCTTCTAGCTGGTTGGGTCTTAGATAGCAGCAGGATTGTCCTCAGTGCAAGATGGCAGTACCCCTGACTCTGTGATGGGTCGGTCAGTCTCCACGCGCGCACCCCTTGTTTTTCAGCATCTCGTTCCCTTACTCTCGGCGGTTCTTGATTGAATAGGCGGACTATGTTGCAAGCTGTTGGACTGAGTTGCCGTCGAGGAGAACGTCGACTGTTTTCAGATCTCAACGTGAAGGTTGAGCGGGGAAAGCTGTTGGCGGTCGTGGGGGAGAACGGGAGCGGAAAGACCAGCTTGCTCCGCATCTTCTCGAGTTTGTTGCCTCCCGAGGATGGTTCGGTGCGATGGGAGGGGCAGGACATTCATCAGCTGAAAGAACTCTATTCCGGGCATCTGATGTATCTCGGGCACCTCAACGGAATCAAAGACGATCTCACGGCGGTTGAAAATCTGATGAGCTCGATGGCCCTTGCCGGGGAGCCCTGTTCGGAGCGTGGGGCGAAGGAGGCGTTAGAGGCGATTGGGTTGAAGCGACTAGTCCATCGGTTACCCTCCAAAGTGCTTTCGCAAGGACAAAAGCGACGGGTGGCATTGGCCCGGCTGTGGCTGTCGACACGCCCGCTCTGGCTTTTAGACGAACCGTTCACGTCGCTCGATACGGCATCAACTGCGGTGGTAACACAACGGCTTCATGCGCATTTGCAACGTGAGGGGTTGGTGGTAGTCGTGACTCATCAGGAGATTGCGCTTCCCGCGGAGCGGCTACAGCAGCTGAGGCTGGCTGGATGAGTCACTCCAGTATGTGGGACTCGATCAGTGGAATCATTCGGCGGGACCTGCTACTGGCCATGCGTCGGTGGTCAGATGCCGCGATGTCGGTCTTTTTTCTGGTGATTGTCGTGAGTCTGTTCCCTTTGGGGGTCGGGCCCGAGCCGGCTGTCTTGCGGACCATTGCCCCAGGTGTGCTGTGGGTCGCGGCCTTGTTGACGTGTCTTTTGTCTCTTAGCCGCGTGTTTACCCCAGATTATCTGGATGGGGTGCTTGAACAGATGGTTCTGGTTCCTCAACCGTTGTCGCTCTTGGTACTTGGGAAGGTCCTGGCCCATTGGGTGATCTCCGGGCTCCCCGTTGTGCTGCTTTCGCCGCTTCTGGGATTACAGTTCGGCCTGGAGGGGGAGGCACTGGGGGTACTGGTATTGTCGCTCTTGCTTGGGACGCCCACGTTGAGTATGATTGGTGCGATCGGCGCCGCGTTGGTCCTTGGCGTGCGGGGGAGTGGTCTACTGGTTGCCCTCCTGGTGCTCCCACTCTACGTTCCAGTCTTGATCTTCGGGGCCGGCGCCGTGACCAGCAGCATGGCTGGAATCGGCGGCGAAGCAAACTTGTCGCTGCTCGGCGCCTGTCTGGTGCTCTCGCTCTTTCTGGCACCCTGGGCCACGGCAGCGGCGTTACGTATCGCCTTAGAGTAAAAAGGATTTCAAGGACGTGATTTGGTCGAAGTATTCAGCCCCTCAAGCGTTTTATCCCCTGGCAGGCCGCCTCATCCCCTGGTTTGCAGCGGTGGCCGTCATCCTGATGGTCGTCGGCCTCTATATGGGGTTCTTTGTGGCACCGACCGACTTTCAGCAGGGGGAATCCTATCGGATTATCTTTGTGCATGTTCCGGCTGCCTGGATGTCGATGTTTCTGTACGTGGTGATGGCCATCTGGGCTGGCGTCGGAATGGGACTCAATGCCCGACTGTCCTTCATGATGGCGCAAGCGATCGCGCCTACCGGAGCGATGTTTACTTTTTTAGCCTTGTTGACGGGAGCCATGTGGGGGAAGCCGACCTGGGGAGCTTGGTGGGTCTGGGACGCTCGATTGACGTCGGAACTGATCCTCTTGTTCCAGTATGCGGGAGTCATGTTGCTCCGGACCTCGATCGATGACGTGCGCCGTGCAGATCGTTCAAGCGCGGTGTTTGCCCTGGTCGGCGTCGTCAATGTGCCGATCATCTATTATTCTGTTCAATGGTGGAACACCTTGCACCAAGGGGCTTCCGTGAGTATGGCGACGGGTTCGAAAATGGCGGCGACCATGCTGATGGCTATGCTCATTATGACGATCGCCTTTTGGATGTACAGTATCGCAGTGATCCTTGCCCGGGTCCGCTGTGTCATGGTTGAGCGGGAGTCTCTGCCGACTTGGGATGAAAAACCAGCGGCGATGCCTGAAGCAGTGGAGGCTCGCTGATGCAGTGGGGGAGCGCATCTGAGTTTTTTGCAATGGGAGGCTATGGCCTCTATGTCTGGACCTCGTTTCTCGCTACGGCTTTGTGCATGGCATGGGAAGTGCTGGCCCTGTGGCGACGACGGGCGGCGGCGCGCGCCGAGCAGCGTGCTGCGTTGTTAGGAGGCACGGATGAAACCGCGGCATAAACGGTTTGCATTTATCGGGTTGGGTCTCGTGGTAGTGGTTGTGGCCACTTGGCTGGTGATGAATGCATTGAAGAGTAATCTTTCGCTCTTTCACACGCCCACCGAGGTGGCAAACGGCGACGTGCCGAAAGGCCGACCCTTCCGGATCGGAGGGATGGTCGAAGACGGCAGCCTCAAGCGTGAGGGCGATGGTCTCACCGTCCACTTTGTGGTGACGGATACGGCGAAGCGCGTGCCCGTGACCTACAAGGGAATATTGCCGGACCTGTTCAAAGAAGGGAAAGGCGCCGTTGCGCAGGGTCAGTTGGCGCCCGACGGCACCTTCGTGGCCAGTGAGGTGCTGGCGAAACATGATGAAAATTATATGCCGCCTGAAGCGGCTGCGGCGATGGCCAAGGCGAAGGCTTCCGGGGCCCAGCAAAGCAAATCGCTCGTGGTTCCTGAAGGCAGGAAAGATTCACTATGATTCCAGAGATCGGTCATTTTGCGTTGATTCTTGCACTGTGCGTTGCCGTGGTGCAGGGCATTCTTCCTATCTATGGTGCGGCGGTTGGGAACTCGGCGTTGATGGCCGTGGCCAAGCCGGCTGCGCGCGGGCAGTTTTTCCTGGTGCTCACCGCGTTCGGTTGTCTTGCGTACGCCTTTGCTGAGAAGGATTTCTCTGTCCTCTACGTTGCGGCCACAAGTAACTCTCAGCTCCCGCTCCATTATCGGCTGGCGGCTATCTGGGGTGCGCATGAGGGGTCGCTGCTCTTATGGACCTTCATTCTGACCATCTGGATGTTTGCGGTCACGCTGTTCTCCGCTCATCTTCCCGAGTCCACGCGATCTCGTATTCTCGGCGTGATGGGCCTCGTCAGTATCGGATTTCTTTTGTTCATGCTGACAGTGTCCAACCCATTCGAGCGGCTGATTCCTGCGGCTGCTGAGGGCCGCGACTTGAATCCGCTCTTGCAGGATCCAGGCATGGTGATCCATCCACCGATGCTGTACATGGGGTATGTTGGGTTCTCAGTGGCATTTGCCTTCGCCATTGCCGCCCTGTTGGGCGGAAATCTCGATGCAGCCTGGGCCCGCTGGTCTCGCCCATGGACGACTGTCGCGTGGTGCTTTCTCACGGTTGGTATTGCGATGGGCAGTGGCTGGGCCTATTACGAGTTGGGTTGGGGTGGGTGGTGGTTCTGGGATCCGGTTGAGAATGCGTCGTTCATGCCGTGGTTAGCCGGCACGGCCTTGGTGCACTCGCTAGCCGTCACCGACAAGCGAGGTGGGTTCAAGGTCTGGACCGTTCTGCTCGCCATCATGGCATTTTCGTTGAGTCTTCTTGGGACATTCCTTGTCCGATCCGGTGTGCTGACTTCTGTGCATGCGTTTGCCACAGATCCTAAGCGCGGCATGTTCATTTTGGTGTTCTTAGCTGTCGTCATCGGCGGGTCGCTTGCGCTCTATGCTTGGCGGGCGCCGCGTGTCGGATTGGGAGGCAGTTTCGCTTCGGTGTCGCGTGAAGGCATGTTGCTCGCAAACAACGTGCTGCTGGTGGCGGCGATGGGCTCGGTGCTGTTAGGGACACTCTACCCCTTGTTTTTGGACGCGCTGGACCTCGGAAAAATCTCCGTCGGGCCTCCGTATTTTGACTCGGTGTTTGTTCCGTTGATGGCTCCGGCAATTTTCTTGATGGGAATCGGTCCCCTTGCTCAGTGGAAAAAAACTAGTGTGCCAGACCTGACCAAGCGCTTGCGGTGGGCGTTCGGTGTGAGTGTGGTCACGGCGATCACATTGCCGATTGCCATGGGCAATTGGACGCCCTTGCTCAGCCTTGGCCTCTTACTGGCGATTTGGATCATCACCACGGCCGTGGTGTCGTTACGAGAACGGTTGACGCATGTCACCGGCGATAGCCTCATGGGGCGGTTGGCATCTGTCCCTAGATCCTACTGGGGGATGATTGTGGCCCATTGCGGCATCGCGGTCTTTATCGTCGGGGTGACGATGGTGAAGGGGTTTGAGACGGAAAAAGATGTGCGGATGAACGTTGGAGAAACGGCGACGATCAATGACTACACGTTCCGATTCGATGGCGCACAGGATGTTGTTGGCCCGAATTACACCGCGGCCCGTGGGAGCTTCTCGGTGAGTCGTGATGGCCGAGAGGCGACGGTTCTCTATCCTGAAAAGCGGCGGTATACGGCTCAGAATCAGATCATGACGGAAGCGGCGATCGATCCCGGGTTGTTACGGGATCTGTATGTGTCGTTGGGGGAGCCGCTTGATGACGGAGCTTGGAGCGTGCGGCTCTACCATAAGCCGTTTATTGACTGGATTTGGGGCGGATGCTTTATTATGGCCCTTGGTGGAGTGCTCGCCATCAGTGATCGCCGGTATCGAATCGCATGGCGTCGGCAAGAGCAAGATGTGCCTGCGTCCAATCGAGCGGCAAGGCGAAAAGTGGCATGAACCGATTTCTCCTGCCGTTGTCCATTTTCATTGTCGTACTTGTGTTTCTCGGGATTGGGCTGAAGCTCAATCCTCGAGAAATTCCCTCTCCCCTCGTCGGGAAAGCCGCGCCGGATTTTTCTCAACCACAGCTGCTTGAACCGACCAAAGTATTTTCGCCGGCGGACATGAAGGGGAAGGTCTGGTTGCTCAACTTTTGGGCTTCGTGGTGCAGTGGATGCAAGACGGAGCATCCGGTCCTTATGGATCTAGCGAAGTCCGGTGAAGTTCCGATCTACGGCATGGATTATAAGGATCAACGGGATGAAGCGATGACCTGGTTGAGTCGGTGGGGCAATCCCTATCCTGTCGTGGGCGTGGATGACGCTGGCCGGGTTGGGATCAACTACGGAGTGTACGGAGTCCCAGAGACTTACGTCATAGACAAACAAGGCGTCATTCAGTACAAGCAAATTGGTCCATTGGATCCTGAAACTGTTGAGAAGAAGATCATTCCCCTCGTTAAGCAGCTTGAAGCACAATGAACATAAAATGGATCGCACTTATCGGCCTCTTGTTCCTGTCCGGGCCAGTATGGGCTGGTGAAGCCAGGCCGTTGACCGATGACCCGGCGAGCGAGGCACGGCTCAAACATCTTGCGGTTGAACTGCGCTGTCTGGTGTGCCAGAACCAGACCTTGGCCGATTCCAATGCCCCGCTTGCTGAAGATCTGCGTCGGGAGGTCAGGGAAATGATAGCGAAGAACATGAGCGATCAGGAGATCATCGAATTTCTCACGGCGCGATACGGCGACTTTGTCCTGTATCGACCGCCACTCAAAGCCTCGACAACCCTTCTGTGGGTCGGGCCGTTTCTCCTAGTGATCGTCGGCGCAACCGCGTTGATCATCACGCTACGGCGTCGGGCCGGCAAGGTGGTCGATGTGCCGGTCACGGAAGACGAGCATCGACGGGTCGAACAGTTGTTGGCCGAAGGAGGAAAGCGCCCATGACGGTAACATTTTGGTCTATCGTGTCCGCCATGACCCTCGCCGTTTTGGGACTTGTCTTGCGCCCGTTGTTGATGCGTCAGCCGACCGTGACGAACGACCAGGAGAAGAAACTGCCGGTGTATCGGCAACAGTTTTCGGAACTGGAACAAGATCTTGCCAATGGTTTGCTGACTGATGACCAGTATCAGGCCGCGCGGAGCGAACTGGAGCGCCGTGTACTCGAAGAGACCGGCTCTACCGACACTTCAACGGTGACTACGGGAGGATTTGTGAATCTTCGATTTGTGGCGCTTTCATTAGCGATGATTATTCCCGCATCGAGCGGTGTTCTCTATTGGACGTTGGGGAATCCTGCTGCCATGACCCATCCGACGGCATCCGCTGTCTCTCAAGGCGGACCCGGTGGTGATGGGCAGATGGCGGAGAGTTTGAACCAACTGATCGAGCAATTGCGAAAGAAGTTAGAGCAGAATCCAAACGATGGAGTCGGATGGGGGCTGCTCGCTCGATCCTATATGGCGATGGAGCGGTACGCGGATGCGGTGCCGATCTTTGAAAGGGCAACAAAGCTTGATCCAGACAATGCGGGTCTTCTTGCCGATTATGCCGATGCCCTTGCCGTACACCAGGGGCGTAAGCTTGAGGGGAGGCCGGAAACCCTGATCCAAAAGGCGTTGAAACTTGACCCTCATAACGTCAAGGCGCTGATGTTGTCAGGAACGATTGCGTATAACCGGAAAGACTTTGCGCGCGCAGCGAAGGAATGGGAGGACGCTCATACGTATCTTCCGCCTGATGATCAAGAGTCGTCTGATCAGCTCAAAGCCAGTATCGCTGAAGCGAAACGGCGAATGGGTGGTGGTCCGAGTATGAATATGCTGGTGGCGAATCCACCAATGGAGCAGGCAAAACCGACTAAGCCGACGGCGCAATCCGGTCAGTCTCGCGCGATTACAGGAAAGGTGATGCTGGGGCCGAATCTGGCGAATAAGGCTTCTCTGCCGGACACGTTGTTCGTATTTGCCAAGGACGTGGCCGGTCCACCGATGCCGGTGTCTATCGTGAGGGCATCGAGAAAGGATCTTCCCTTTACATTCAGGCTTGATGACTCTACCAGCCCGATGCCATCGAGGAAATTATCGGATATCGACACCGTTGTCATCGTTGCGCGTTTATCAAAATCCGGAAAGGCCATGCCGGAAAGTGGGGATTTAGAAGGGATGAGTCAGCCGATCAAGCCCGGTGCTGAAAATATTACGGTCGTCATTGACCGGGAACGGCCGTAACTGAAGTGGAATCCTTATAATTTTGATGAGGAAATCTGCGATGTTCTCTGAATCGTCGTGCATGAAAATTTCTTGACACTCAAATGAGGCCGAGCTATATTTCTCCGCCGTTCCATTCATGATTTTGTGCTATGGAAGTAACTACGTGTGTGAGTCTTTGTTGAACGATAGTGTGCATTGCCCATCAACGGAAGGAGTCGAGCTGTGATGGTGAAAAACATGGTGAAGTATGCGCTGGTGGTCTGCGGCGTGTTGGCTGCAGTCCAGGCCCAGGCGAATTTCCCCACCGTGCCGAAGGAAACCTATGAGGCACTCAAGATCGATCGATCGGCCTCGCCCAAGGAGTTGTATGAAGCGCTCCTCAAGAGGTACCTTGACCCTGCGCAAGGTGTAGGGAAGGGCAAGTACGGAGACTATTGGCAACCGGTTTCTTTTAGCCGGTATTTTGACCCGCACACCTTCTACAAGCCACCACAGGCGGTGAAGGAAGTGGCGAGCCGCGAGCAGTGTGTGAAGTGTCACACTGATGAATCCCCAGGATGGGTGGCGGCGTGGAAGAAGAGCACCCATGCGAACCTGGACAAGATTCGCAAGCTGACCCCGAAGGATGATACCTTCTACAAGAAGGCCAAGCTGGAGGCCGTCGAAGAGAATCTACGGTCCATTGGAAAGTTGGGGAAGGGTGAGAAGCTGAAAGAAGTGGGTTGTATCGATTGCCACTTCGACATCAACACCAAGAACAAGGCGGACCACCGCAAGGACATCAAGATTGCCACGGCCGACACCTGCGGCGCCTGCCACTTACAAGAGTTTGCGGAAAGAGAGTCTGAGCGCGATACGATCACCTGGCCGAAAGATCAATGGCCTAAAGGTCGTCCATCCCACGCGCTGGATTACAAAGCCAACGTCGAAGTGGAAGTTTATGCCGGTATGCCGCAGCGGGAAATCGCGGATGGTTGCACCGGCTGCCACGTCAACCAGAACAAGTGCGATACGTGTCATGCCCGTCATGACTTCAACGTGGCCGAATCCAGGAAGCCTGAAGTCTGCGCTCAGTGTCATAGTGGCGCGGACCACAACAACTGGGAAGCCTACAGCCTGTCGAAGCACGGGTTGAAGTATCAACGGGATAAAGACAAGTGGAATTTCAATATCCCGATCAAGGAAGCGATGGCCAAGGGGGCCGAGACCGCACCGACTTGCCAATATTGCCACATGGAGTATCAAGGCAAGATCGCTCACAACATCGTGCGTAAAGTGCGTTGGGCCAACTATCCCTTTGTGCCGGGGATTCGGGAGAACATCAAGACCGATTGGGCCGAGAAACGCAATGATGCCTGGGTGAAAACTTGCACCAATTGCCACTCTGAAACGTATGCCCGAGCTTGGATGGAGTTCATGGACAATGGGACCTTCTCCGGCTTGGATAAGTATGATGAAGCCCATCATGTGGTGGAAGAGCAGTACAAGGCCGGTTTGTTGACCGGTCAAAAGACCAATCGCCCGGCGCCACCGGCACCGGAGACCGATGGGTTTGAGAAGTTCTTCCAGATCTATTGGTCTAAGGGGAATAACCCGGCGGCCAATGAGTTGAGACTGTTTGAAATGGCGGAAGACCACTTGGTACAGTTGCACGTGAGCTTGGCCCACCAGTATTGGGGTTATACCTATACGGTGGGATGGGCCGCGATGAACCGGGCCTACGTGGAAATCATGGATGATGACACGCGTCTTAAAGAGAAGCTGGATCTGCAGGCGCGGGTGGCCAAGTTGGAAGGCCATATGAAGAGCAGTTTGCTGGACCTCGATAGTGAGACCGGCAAGATCTCTCTGGGTGGTATCGGCGGCGGCATGATGCTGGCCGGGACGCTTGCGATCGCCGGTTGGCGGCGTAACAAGAAGTAGTTTGCGTGGTTACGTCGTCCCTGAGTGAACCGGTGTCACGTCCATCAGGGGCACAAAAGATCCTCCCGTCACTAGGTATTTTACTGGTGATGGGAGGTCTTTTTTTACTTGGATGGGTTTCCTACCTCTGGTTTAAACCTGCTCCAGTTCCGTACAGCTATCAGCTTGTTGATGAGGGCGGGGTATCTAAGTTTCCAAACCTTCCGTTGGAAGCCTGGCCGGATATAAAGATCAGTAAATATGAGTTGCGAGTTCAGTCTGTCGAAAAGCCGATTGCGCTTGCCTATCGGGCTACAAAGGGGAATGGCAACTCGATTCTGTTGAACTGGGAAGGTTTGGTTTCCGAGCCGATCGGGTTTATGGGTGGAGAACTTTCCGAACTGGCCACCATTGGCACCGATCTCACGCAACATGTTCCCAAAGAGGGTCTGGTCTTGGCCTGGTGGGACATTTCTCGGCAGCTTCATTTGTTGTCTGAGCGTGACACACTGTTTAAGTCTCACCTCGGGCAGCCGCTGATCACGCCATCATATTGGAAAGACCGTACTCCAATTATTGCCGAGTATGAGCGACAGTTTTGGGGTGACCAGGGATCTAAGGAAGAAGAGCAAAAGTTTCAACAATTTGTTGATGCGCTTTCATCAGAACCCACGAAGGGCGCAGCAATGCTCCGTGACTTGGCCGGGTCGAGAGAAGCCTATATCGTGGTTCATCCAACCGATCTTTATAAAGTCGGTCTTCTCCGGCCGGATCGAATGGAAATTGCCTTCAAGGATTTTCCCCTTACCGGGAATGTTCATGGATTGGCCAATCAAGTGAAAGCCTGGATGAAGGAGTATGGTTACGACACCTATACACTCCAGTCGCTTTCTGAAAAGGTTGTGCGTGCCTATTTCCTCAACCAGAGTAAGAACGGGAAAATTTTACTTGCTCAAATGTTGCCTCTGATGAATTCAACGCCTATTGACTTCGAAGCGTTACAACTTGTCCATAAGCATGGCGGCTATTGGGTGTACAGAATTCCAGCTGCTCACAATCCTTCCTGAGTCTTGCAACCAGAAAATATCAGGCTAGCAGTTCTGAATTTGCTCATGTTAAACTGAATCCGTCAATGGTGGAAATATCTGAAAGTGCCGTACGATCATATTGTTCAGTATCGGGATAGCAATCACTAGGGCCTTATTCATACATCTATCGGAAAGGAGATGCCGTGAATTACCGCATTTTATCTGGATTGGCCGCTGCAGCGGTATTCCTGATCATGGCTGGGACAGCTTCAGCCGATGGGACGTTCGAGGGTAGGAAGAAATGCTTTAACTGCCACAAAGGTGAAGGAGAGGCTTGGGAGAAGACCCTGCATGGGAAGGCAATGGAGTCGCTCAAGCCTAGCAGAGGTAAGAAGAAGGACGAGGCGATGGTCAAGGCCAAGCTTGACCCTAAAAAGGACTATACAAAAGATAAGGATTGCGTTGGATGCCACGTCGATGGATTCGGTAAGGAAGGTGGGTACATCATCGAAGAGCCGGAGAAATTCCTAACCGGCGTTGGGTGCGAATCCTGTCACGGAGCAGGAAGTGACTACCGTAAGATTCACCGGAAAGCTGGCGAAGCCTACGAGAAGTCGCAGAAAACCACCGAGCGTGTCAGTCTGGTTGAGGCCGGGCAGGACTTTGAGTTTCAAGAAAAGTGTAATGCCTGCCACTTAAATTATGAAGGCTCGCCCTGGAAGGGTGCGAAGAAACCCTATACTCCGTTCACACCGACCGTCGATAAGAAATACTCGTTTGATTTTGAAAAGTATGTGCGGGACGACAAGGCGATGCACACGCATTTCAAGCTTGCAGGGACATTCACTGGTCCTCCAATGCCGAAATTCCATGAGGAATTTCAAAAGGCCGCAAAGCCAGCGGTGAAGTCCGATAAGGGTGGGGACGAATAACAATGCCAAAGCTCGGAACCTTAATAGCTGGAGCGGTTCTGGGGATAGGGTTCATCACTGTAGTCTTCGGCGGTGAGGCAGCTATCTCTAGGACCGAGTTTTGTATCAGTTGTCACTCTGAGATCTATCCTTATGAGGAGTTGAAAAAGTCCTCACATTGGGGGGCCATTGGTATGGATCCTGGTTGTAAGGACTGCCATGTCCCGCAGGGGTTATCTAACTTCCATAAAGCAGTATGGACGCACGTGGTGGACGGAGTTCCATTCCTGATCAAGGAATTCACCACTGACTACTCGACTATCGAAAAGTTCAATGAACATAGGCCGGAAGCTGCCTTCCGTGCACGCATGAAGCTCAAGGAGTGGGATAGCCTCACGTGCAGGGCTTGTCACAAGAATACCAAACCACCGGGAGCGTCAGCCAAGGCTGCGCATGCAAAGATGCAAAGCGAAGGAGCCACCTGCATCGATTGTCACCAGAATCTGGTGCATAAAAAGGTTCCAGAGCATGATCTGAATGCAAGCCTCTCGCAAGGGAAGCCGGTGATCAAGGAAGTTAAGAAGAAGGCAGACGACGACGACGAATAGGGCTGGCGCGTTCTCGTTGTTTCATTCAGTATAGTTCTACGACTAGGCCGTACATCGGTGATGATGTACGGCCTAGTTTGTTGATAGGGAAAGGCGGGTCAGTTAATAGACCTATTCTCCAGCTCCATTCAACCGGAGCGAGGTGTTTTCCGGCGCTCCAGTCAATGCCCGTTGTTTGAGCTTTTCCCGCCATCGAGAGGAGAGGGCTTCACAATCAGCCAGGTCCCGCGCAGCCTCTCGATCTGTAACCAGGTGATGCATCACTTGGTTCGCGGTTGACACGCTCCAGCGTGGATGGGGACGTTCTCGAAGGACGAGATTGTTCCCGGCCTGAACGTGTCCCTCCTTGAGGACGCGAAAATACCATCCGGTGCGACCCGTTTCCTGAACTCGTACAGCTAGGTCTCGGATTCTCCAGTAGCGAGCAAGTTTCCAGCAGGGTTGTCGAGGCTGAGAGATTTGTACTATCGCTTCTCCAAGTTGAAAGATGTCACCGATACACACATGTTGTTCCAGCACGCCTTGTGTGGTGAAATTTTCCCCGAAGCCACCCATGGGAAGATTTATTGATCCGATTGTTTGCTCCCAATAGGAATAATGTTCATGCGGGTAGACGTTGACAGCCTTGTCGAGGCCACCATGATTGACAAGGTCCGCTTGCCCATCACCCGCAAGATTGAGCGCTCCCAACCAAATTGATCCGGTGGTGGACTTCTTGAAGAAACCAGTGGTCCACTCCTGAGGCGAAGCGGATTGATCCGAAAAACCTGGTGAGATTATACACTGTGGGAGGCCAACCTGTAAGGAGATGACCGTGGCGGTGATAGTCGTGTTCACAATAACCACCTCATCCGGAGTACCTCTCACGTCAGGGTTGTTCAGGGGCACGTGGAGACAATCGAGGGCATCGCTCTGACACGTTCACAATTCGCCCATCCTCTTCAAGCCCAACCCGGACTTGTACCAATGGGCAAGCCATTTCATGCCTCGCAGGGTTGGACCCGCTCCGCCGATAGCCACAGCATCGACGAGGCAATACCATGCACCGGCGCCACTTGGGGGATTTCCCTGCGGCCATCCCAAGAGAGGATCTATGGTGGCCCATTCCCATGCACCGACTGCGGTGCCGATTAATTCAAGCCAGGTCGTGATAAAGAATGCTGCCAGGTAGACCATCGGTGAACGACCGATGAGCAGCCAGACCAGAAAAATTCCAAACAACAAGGCCCCAACCCAATCCCCACGATTTGGATAGCCACTGACTCCCCACAGCGACCAAGTCCCCCAGACCCCAATGACAAACAGGGCGATTTTTCCAGGGTGCCGTACGAACAAGGCCGATCGTGCCAGCGCCACCGCTGTCAGGTAGACCATCCCATGTCCTGGTGGCACATAGGCGGGTACATTCTCAAAGCGGTAGGTGTAGCCACCCATGTAAATAGAGGCGAAGTGCTCACCAATGGTGGCAAAGAGAACAGCAATGGCGACTTGCGTTCTTGTTTCGCGATTCTCTCCAATCAGTAAAGCTGCGAGAAAGATCCATGCGCAGATTCCAAGGAGTTGTTGGCGTTCGACACTGGCACTGATCTCCATGACACAACTGATTGCCACGCTGAAGAACGTGAAGGCGGCAATCGCGTAATCCCTTACTCGGTGGTTATCGAGCCTAGGAGAGCCAGGGAAATGGCGGACGGCGACTTGGGTAACTGAACGAAGCCAGCGTGATGAAGAGAGAAGAGCTGATGGGGCATCCATGTGTCTTACGATGTCTTTGAAGAGAGTCCACTACTGTGAGTTGTGCCCCTATTTATTGGTCCCATTGAGCGTAAGCCGAACCTTTTTTATCATACAGGATCCCGAAAAGGTGGACAAGTTTGTGAACCATCAGCGCTTCTGAAGAGCCAGTTATGGGCGACGGATAAAGCGACATTGGTATGACGCGGACTCCAACCACCCCTTCGCCTCAGCTGAGCTATAGAAGAACCAAGGGGCGGTCTCTGTTCAGGGCAAACAGGTATCTACCGCTTGATCTGTTCCGAAAGGAATCGTTCAAGGCCGACTTGGTCAATGGTTCGGAGTCTTGTTTCGAACCAATCAATATGTCCCTCCGTGTCCTCAATCATGTGCTCCAGCAGATGTCTCGTGGTGAAATCGCCGACTGTGGCACAATGAGCAATGGCCTTGCGGAGCAAGTCGACGTCTTCGCGCTCAAATTCAAGATCAGCTTGAAATAACGCCACCACATCCTTCCCCTGTGTCACAGATTCAAGACGTTCCATTTCCGGGGTGCCGTCCAAATACAGGATATGATGGACGAGTCCTGCTGAGTGCTGCATTTCGTCGTTCGCGAGATGGCTGTAATACTCATGCAGTCGTTCATATCCCCAGTTTTTACAGAGCCCCCCATGCAGCAGGTACTGATGGATAGCGGTCAGCTCGGCCGTGAGTACGTGATTGAGTTGTTCCAGGACTCTTTCTTTGGCCTTCATGATCTCCCTCAAGATTCGTGTTTAATCTGTTCAGCGAGGTAGTTCTCGAGCCCTACCTGTTTGATCGTTTCCAGTTGAGTTTCGATCCAATCGATATGCGCATCGACGTCTTTCGCCATCTCCTCCAACATGTGTCGCGTCGTGAAGTCCGTTGCTTTTGTGCAGTGGACGATTCCCTCGCTCAGCAGAGTCAGCATCTCCTGTTCCGCTTTCAAGTCTAATTTTAGTTGTTCTGCAACGGTTTCGCCGACTTGGACCGTGTTCATACGCTGGACATTCGGGACCCCTTCCAAATAGAGGATATGGCCGATAAGTTCATCGGCATCCTTCATTTCGTCAATACTCCGTTCCCGCACCTTGCGATGGAGCCGTTCATAGCCCCAGTTCTCACACATCTTGGCATGAACGAAGTATTGATTGATGGCCGTCAAGTCCGCTGTCAAAATCTTATTTAAAATAGCGATGACCCCTTCTTTTGCTTTCATGATGTATGTCCTCCTTTTCGTATCAGCCCCATCGTCTGGTCTCATTATCAGCACGTCTCGGTGTTGTCGTCAACTCAAGAAATAGATCCATTTCGAATTTGCCTCTCAGTGTCGATGAAATGAGTTCTCAGTATTGCGAGGGGTTGTGTGTACGGCAGGTGCGTACTGACGGGTGGACATGCCGCCTCCGGTGAAAGGTTTGGGAAATGACTGGAGTCGAAAAAGCGTGATAGATACATAGGTAATACAGGTGTGTGGATACAGTTTTCCCATATGATGGAGCGTGCACTTGTGAGCCACTCCTCCAGTGACGCTGCGGAATTCAGATAGTGCTGTCGCGAATCGTGCCTCCATCGAGTACTTGAAAGAGTCGTTTGCGGGGTGGTACATTTTTTAGATCTTATGTTCCCTGAAATTTTAACGGTAGCTAGCGAAGTCATGATGAAACACATAACACGTGTCGGTGTGCCTCTCTTGATTCTTGCGGTCACAGTCGTCTTCAGTCCTGGGCTTGTCGTCGCACACGGCAATGTATCCATCGAGGAGGATATCTGCGTACGCAAGGTCGGCGGCAATATGGTGCACTTGAGTGCCTATCAACCGCAGATTGAGCCGAAGGCTGAGTACTGTACGGACATTCCGGATGTCGGTGATACCTTTCTGGTGGTGGATCTTGTCGATCCAGGGCTCCGTACACTTCCGGTAGGCGTCAAGATCATTCGTGGAGTCAATGAAAACGAGCAAGATGAAGCCAAAACGGTGGCGTATTGGAAACCGGTCTCTCACCCAGATGGGATTCTTAGGGGGGAAGCACGGCTGGAGAAGGGCCTCTACAAGTTGATCATTACGGCGGAAGGCCTGAGCCCTTCGGCGTATTTACTACGAGTGCAACAGGTTGACTACTCGAAGTTGGGACGTTCGGCACTAGGGCCACTGGCGTTGCTGCTGGTGCTTGGCGTGGTGGGGTATGAACTGTCGAAGTCGAGCCGAATACGAAATTGGTGGGCATCCCGCCGGCGTTCGTGAAGAGCTGAGCGGGCAATGGGGATGCTGATGCAGTCATTTCACTTTTCCACAGAGGGATCATTTATGAGGTCTTTTGTCTATTTTAAGCAGGCATTTGCATGTGCGGTATGTGTCCTGAGCGCCTTCGTCTCTACGCAGGTCTATGCTCACGGTGGACTGTCCATGGCCGAAGACATGTGTAAGCTGACGGTCGGTCCATACATGATGCACTTCAGTGGGTACCAGCCTGAAAACACGCAGCAGAAGCAATTCTGTGAAGACATCCCCGCAACCGGCCACACGATTGTCGTGCTTGATTATATTGAACAAGAGCTTCGTACTCTCCCTGCTGAAGTCAGGATTATTAAAGACACCGGGTCCGAAGACAATCTCGAGGCCAATACCGTTTTTCATCTTCCGGCTAAAGTCTACGCCAATGGTTCCATTGACTTTAATCATACATTTGAACTGCCTGGTAAATTTGTCGGTATCGTGACTGTGGGGGAAAAGGGAGAGCATGTTTCAAAATTTCCGTTCTCAGTAGGGGAGCCGAAAGTTCTTTCAAAGTTCCTGAACATTTATATGATCCCTGTTGCTGCCGTGCTCATTGTCGGGGGCATTGTCTTTTTCATGCGCGATCGCGGGAAGCCTTCGCAGATCGCAGCCTCTTAGTGCGAGCAGCATTGATGTCAGAGGGACTAACCAGTACGAAAAGAAGAGGTTCTATGATGTTCTCTCATGTTCGGGTTCGCATGTGGATCTGTTGTCTGTTCCTGCTGATCGCAGCGCCATTTCCGGCGATGGCCCAGCACGGGCATGAATTGGCAGCGGATACCTGTGTGCTCCACATCGGTCCTTACAAGATGTATTTTCATACCTATCTGCCGGATATGTACTACGACCGGCAATTTTGTCAGGAGCTTCCCGCCATCGGGAACGCGGTTCTGGTTCTGGATTTCGTGGAACATGAGCTCCGTTCTGTCCCGGTTGAGGTGAGAGTGATCAACGATACAGGTTCAGAAGGGAACCTTGAGGCCTCGACGATTGCGCATCTTCCGGCCAAGGTCTATCCGACCGGATCGATTGACGTGAAGTACAATTTTGACAAGCCCGGCAAGTTCGTTGGTCTTGTTTCGGTCGGTGAGAAGCAGGAGCATGTTTCTCGGTTTTCATTTTCAGTCGGCGAAACAGGAGCCGTTTCACACCTGATGCACTACATCACAGTCTTTATACCGGTTTTGGTAGGGCTTATTGTGGCGGTGTATTATACCTTTCGCGATCGTCGGAAGCCTTCACAAGCCACCGTATCGTAGGCACCGCATCATGATTAGAATCGCTGATCCAATATGACTCACGATGCTGAATATTCTTCGGAACCACAAGGGAGCATGCAGAAGGCTGATGATCGCATCATTGAATAAGCGCAAGACTCTACAGATCTCTCTCTCTCTCGTGATGGCGTTGGCTTTAGGCATGCCTGCGGTCCCAGCACTCGCCCATTCAATGTTGGTGAAGGCAGAGCCAGCTCGACGGGCAGTCCTTACGAAGTCACCAAGTCAGGTGCGTTTGTGGTTCAATGAAAAGATTGAGGGGGATTATGCGTCGTTGGTTGTTCTGGACGATAAGAAACAGTCGATCACCGATGTCAAGCCGACGCTCGCACCTGATGATCCTAAATCAATCATCCTGCCGTTGCCCGAATTGGTCCCTGGTAAATACTCCATCAAGTTTCGTGTCCTCTCGGTAGATGGGCATGTCGTCGAGTCGTCTTTCGACTTCACAGTGAAGGGCGAAGCACAAAAGAAATGATCGAGTTTGCCGGTGCGCTGTTTCGCTGTCTGCAGCTAGTATCCTCGATGCTGCTGATCGGTGGCTGTGTGTTTTTGGCTCTTGCCTGGCAGCAAGACTCTACGACTGGGTCTTCATGGCAGACTCGCCTGCTCAAGACTTTCCCATGGTTGGCCATTACTCTTCTCATCGGCTTATTCGGCCTCCTCGCTACCACGACAGCTCAAGCGACTGGGGTTTCTGACAATGCGTGGAACCTGCAAGCCTGGACAGACTTTTTGCAGAAGACGCGGGTCGGATTCATTTGGATCCTGCGTGCAGCAAGTGCTCTTGCCGTCCTTGCGGTGGTTCTATACATCCGGATGGCGCCTTCAGCGCAATGGCGATACATCATGGGAGCAGTCGTCGCAGCGGTACCCCTGGTTCTGGGGTCTCTCGCAAGTCATTCCGCAGCCGAGGAGCAAGCGGTCTTATCCACGATAACCTATGCCCTGCATCTTATCGTCGCCAGCGTCTGGTTTGGCGGGCTTCCGGGTGTCATCCTCGTTGCCTCTCCCACGGCATCAGGCTCGGTGAACGATAGATCCCGTGCCGGTGAAGTGCTGAGCAGATTTTCAGCATTAGCGCTGTATACGATGGTGATCATCGTCGTCTCGGGCCTCGTCGTGGCCAATCTCATGCTCGACACCAATTTCGCCGGCCTGGTCGCGACCACCTATGGGTGGCTCCTCCTCACGAAGTTGACGTTGCTGGCGATCATTCTTTCGATCGCTTCACGCGCAAGGTCAGTGTGGGTGCCGACCCTGAACCAGAGTCCTGACATAGCCGCAACCGGCAGGCAGAAACTCCAGACCTGGGTAAGAATTGAGTTTAGCCTGGCCATCTTGCTGGTCATCGTTGCAACGGTGTTAGCCAATGCCGTACCGGCTAAGCACGATGTCATCGACAACTGGCCCTATCCGTTCCGCTTTTCGATCGACGCCAATTGGGTCGATCCGCTTGTGCGCACGATCGTACTGACCGGCCTCGTGTTCCTTATCACGGCCGGAATCACGATCGTTCTCGGTCGCAAGAAACAGTGGGGGACTTCGTGGCGAATCGCTATTCCGACAATGCTGGGAATTCTTGGCCTTGGCGCGACGCTCTATCCCCTTTCCGTACAATCGTATCCGGAAACCTATCGAAAAACGCCGGTCCCGTTTGATGCCATCTCGATTGCCAATGGAGTTGACCTCTTCGCGGCGAACTGTATTCCCTGTCATGGACCTCAGGCAAAAGGAAACGGTGTATTGGCAAAAGCGTTACCGAAGCAACCGGTGGATCTTCTTACGGAGCCTCATACAGCCATGCACACGGCTGGTGATTTCTTTCATTGGCTCACCTATGGACGATTCAACGGAGTCATGCCCGCCTTCGGCGAGAAGCTTTCCGAGGAAGACCGTTGGGACCTGCTGAACTTTCTCCATGCTAATAACCGAGGTTATCAATCGAGAATCATCACGCCTCGTATTCTGCCTGAGCAACCCTTTCTGGCGACGCCAAACTTCTCGTACGCGGCGCACGACGGTTCAAGCGGGACACTGAAAGATTTCCGTGGCAAGCAGGACTTACTGCTCGTTCTCTTCTCTTGGCCGGAATCGCGCGAGCGGCTTGATCGACTTCGTGCTGTTGCGGGCGAGATTTCAAAGAATAATACGGCCATGTTGGCTGTCCCCATGACAGACTTGTCTCCCGATGAATTGGCTGTGATCGTGCGGGATATGCCTTTCCCGGTCGTAACGCAGGGAGCGCGCGAAGTCTCCAGCAGTTATGTGTTGTTCCGGAGGACGCTCTCTCTTCCTGACTTGTTTGGAGAAGGGACGAGACCGAGGCACATTGAGTTTCTTTTTGATCGGTTTGGATACCTGCGGGCCAGGTGGATCCCTCAGGGGGATGGGGCTGGCTGGACGGACGTTGCCCTTCTGATACAACAAATTACGCAGCTCAATCAGGAGCGAGAAATTCTCCCACCGCCTGGCGACCATGTTCATTGATAGTCGCCTTTCCCCAGTTCTTCAACGAGTCAGGTGTTCTTTCGTTCACGTCAGTCACCCCTACCAATGAGTCATCTTGACTTCATCAATTCTAGGGGAGTATACCTCTCGCATCTGACCAAAGTCCTCGTTTGAGCTGTAGGGATAGGGTTTGGTTAGTGTTCTTCATGATATCTTCATGATATTTTGCTTGACTCATCTTAAAGCTTTGTCGGATACTTGCGGACCTTTTGCGGGCTCTATCACGAAAGGTCACACAATGCCTGCGGTTGCGGTCGTGTGTTCAGACTATGGTAATCAGTAGTTGCACGGTTTCATTTAAAACAAGGAGGTAGCGGACATGGCAGCTGACAGTTCCGGGCGGGGCTATGACGTCTCGCAGTGGTACGAT
>JAFEBI010000021.1 GCA_018242725.1 Nitrospira sp.
CCGAAGAGCATCTTGGATCCGTTCCCGGCCCAGGTGCAGGGCGCCAAGAGCGTATACTAAGTAGTAAGATCTCCTCGGTGAATCGAGCGGCCCGGAACTCCTCAAGGGGTTCCGGGCCGTGTCGTTTCTTGGTATGAAGAAGTCTAGGATGTGACATCATGTGCTTCTGTCAGATGGATCATCGTTTTTACGGTAGTTTGAGATTGAGTCATTGGTTGTGGGGAGAGGAGCGGGTCGATGTCTACTGAACGAGTTTGTCCCAGCTGTAGTGCTGACCAGGTTCAACGAGTGAGTGATATCTTCAGAAATGCCACTTCAGAAAAGGCTATCAGTGACCTTCCAAAGTCATTTCACCCGCCGCGGGCACCCTGGGCCTATCTTCAGGGATTTCTGCTTGGGATCCCGGCAAACGCCGCCGTCATGCTCAGCCTGGGGCCTCCTCAAGGATCAGAATCGCAGATGGCCATCGCAGAAATGGCCTCATCTCTTGCTTTTCTAGGGGTCTGGGTCGGTTATGGGAGATTGAAGACGAAGAATTACAGTAAGAAGCTCGATGAATGGAAAGAGACGACCGCGTCAAAATTTCTTTGTCTCAAATGCAGACACTCGTTTGAAAGGTAGTCTTCCCGCAGGGGCTCGCGTCATGCTGGTTTTTGCGGTAGGTACGCACTGCGCACTTGTTTGGTCGGACTAGGGATCGGCCCTAATCGGAATGTGAGCCTTTCAATATTGTCTCTGGCTCATCTGATCATTCCTGTTTTCTAGCAGAATTCCGGCCCGCGCCGTGTAATGCCATTGAAGAGCAGATTCGGAACGGTCTGGGCCGGAGATTCTTTTGACGGTTCGATCAGTGCGAGTTACTTACCAGCGATCGCGCTTTCCCCCACGGCCGCCACCACCGCCTCCACCGAAACCGCCTCCTCCGCCGCCAGAACGCTCCATAGGTTTGGCTTCATTGACCGTGAGCGTCCGGCCACCCATCTCCGAGCCATGGAGTGCCGTGATTGCCGCTGTTGCTTCAGCATCCGAGGACATCTCCACGAAGCCAAATCCACGCGACTGTCCCGTGAACTTATCCGAGATAATTTTTGCCGAGGCCACCGTGCCATGCGCCCCGAATGTGTCAGACAATTGCTGCTCGGTCACCGAATACGGCAACCCACCGACATAAAGCTTTGAACCCATCTTGGGGTCCTCCTGTGATGATGACATTGTCCATGACGCGAGAGTGTTTCGTAAAAGGAAGGAGCGACCCGGGGATGGTACTGCGTAAGGGGGCTCAGTCTGGACTTCCAATCACCGTCTCGGCAGGCACAACATCGGTAATAGGCCATCTTGCGCTCGTTTCATGCGAGGCCCGACGCGATGAAACAGCTCTAGTGTATCAAGATACGACGGCAATAGATAGCGTTCCTTATGGCCAGGGGCTTTTATCAGCCATACGCATGGGGGATCACGAGGCTCCAATTGATTGGGATGAGCAACGATTTCCTAGAAGCCTTTCAGGCTACACCGGTGAGTAAGCTGAACGGCGAAAGGTTCTACAACTTTGAAGGGAGGGTGCTGAAAGGTCTGGTGTCCCCAACGGGATTTGAACCCGTGTTACTGCCTTGAAAGGGCAATGTCCTAGGCCAGGCTAGACGATGGGGACGGCTGCAATAACCAGGAGGAAATGGATACCATATTCAGAGCCGTGCTGTCACTAAGAGACATAGCCGGTATGCTGTGGCGGTCTGGTTTGCGAGGGTTGATCGAGTCCGTCGGTGTCTTGAGGTTGAGTATGCCGGTGCTCGGGTCTCCCTCACGCCAAAGGAGCATAGAGTGGCAAGATTCCTTCCAGGGCAGCAAGGGGAGGGTGGTCTTGGTCTTTTCGTGAGAGGATCGGTTGAGTCACCGGCCAGCGAATTCCTATGGTCGGATCATTCCAGAGGATCCCGCGATCATCTTTTGGGGAATAATAAGCTGTACATTTGTAGAAAAAGCAAGCGGTGTCGCTGGTGACGCAAAAGCCATGAGCACAGCCGGGGGGAATATAAAGTTGCTGAATGGTTGACCCGGACAAAACCATTCCATACCACTTGCCGAACGTCGGCGAGCCCTTTCGAATATCGACCACAACATCGTAGACCGTACCTTCCAGGGCCATCACGAGTTTCCCCTGGGCGTTGGGGTGTTGGAAATGAAGGCCTCGCAGCGTGTTTCGAATAGACCGGGAGTAGTTATCCTGGACAAAGTGTTCCGTAATGCCCGCTTCACGGTATCGCTGTTCGTGATAGGTTTCCGCAAAAGAGCCACGATGATCTCCCAGGACGGAGGGCTCTAGTACGAGGACACCGGGAATGTTGATAGTGGTGACCTGCATCATGTCGCCTATTGGGAATCAGGCTTTTCCCCAGCCTGCAGGCCGGTTGAAGGATCGACGCTTCCTAGTGCATCGGGATACAATCGCTCCAAGCGGTCGATCAATGGTAATGCTTCAGGCGTGCTATTCATCCTAGGGGCACTGACTGGGTGGTCCCAGACCAGGGTGGAAATATTGGCTTCTTGGAGCAGAGATCGGATGGTAGAGGCACAGGCCTCAAGCGTGAGCTCAGTTCCTTGGCGGAGATCAAGAACACGTTCTTGAGGGTTGGTTGGGGGTGGTTCCGTATGAAGCAGTCTCCAACAGCGATCGAAAATTGTTTGGCGAAGCTCTTCGGAGACGTTGATGGTCGTCAGATCTGCAGTGCACAGTGCCGACACGAATAAGACGAACTGAAGCTCAGGCATTCCTGGCTGCTCGACATTAAGAGACGGCATCCGTTCATTATCCGTATGGATGTCGAGCGAGTCAACAGCCGGATCCTTGGGTGTGCTATCGTTGATGCAGTGTAGAAGGGAGTATGGGGAAAATGGTGACGATTGTTCTGACCGGACAACTTCAAACCATGGATGGGGACTGTGATCTCGCCTGCGAACTCGATCAGGCGTTGTCTGTTCGACAACTGATCCAGCGGCAGGGTGTTCAATTGCGCCATCTGCTGCAACTGTTACGCGAGAAAAAAGTGCTGGTCACCATCAACAAGAGAATCGCAAGCGAAGATTCGCTCGTTCACGATGGGGATGCTGTTCGCCTCATCGGACACGACGGGATGGGTGGGAGCGGGCTTGGCCCTACGCATGTATAGATTGAGTGGAACATAAACGATGAGGGAATCGAAACGGTTTTAGTTTCGATTCCCTCACGAAATGAGGCCCTATGCAGCGGATGGTCAAACTGGTTGTTGATCAAGCACTGCCGCAAAGCCAGGACAGGAGGTCGTGCTATTTCTTGCCGAGAATCGCGTCCTTGGCTGCCTTCGCCACTCGGAATTTCACCACTCGCTTTGCGGGGATCTTGATCTCTGCGCCGGTTTGAGGGTTGCGCCCGATCCGCGCCTTTCGGTTGGCCAGCTTGAGTTTGCCGATACCGGGTACGGTGAAGACATTCTTGGCCTCACGATAGGCTAAGGCCGCCAGATCATCGAGGATCTGGACCGCCCCTTTCTTCGTGATGCCGGCTTTCCCGGCGAGATAATCAGCAATCTGGGACTTCGTCATTGATTTTGCCATTCGTAAACCTCCTTGAGGGTAAGGAATGAAAAAAATATGGTTCGTGTGACGCGACTCGCACAGAAACATTCCGCCCGAGAATTGGGAGGGCCCGAACGTCCGCTCGTGCTCGCCTTGTGAAAGTCCGCGAGAGTGTAGCCAAGAGTCGAAAAAGTGTCAACGAGAAAAACGCGCATCTGGCGTGGAGAAAAGCGTATGCAGCCCTTGCGGATCCTGCAAATGGAAGGGTACAGTAGGGCTGGATGGACGTCGGCGTCATCGTAAACGGCTCTTGACTGTGGATCGGCTAATATGGGTAAAGACCTTCCTATAATATCCGTAGGTACATCAGGCTCGTCTTCGGAGCAGCCTGATAACTTTCTCTACTCCCGAGTCTTCTGCCAAAAAGAAAACTCACCTCCACTCGGCCTGTTACTGGAGTTTCTCAGGTCTCGTGGGCAAGATCCGATTCTCCCGAACAACCTCGAGAAGGGAATGCTTCAGGAGTGGGCCTGGGTTCAAGTGGCGTTGGGCTACCAGAGGGATCGGAAACCGATCCAGGTCTTTTGTGTGCGCGATCGTGGAAGTTATCGTGATGTCTATGATCAGGAGAAACAGCAATTCCTGGACATCCTCACGGCCTACCCCGACGTCGAAGCGCACTTGGCGTTGGAATATGTGAACCGATGCCGATTCATTTTGACGACGCGCATGGTTGAACAAGACGTGACGGACGAGGGCTATGATTTCAATGGCTGGATTCTTGAGTTCTACCAAGAACAGTGCAATGGGATCGTGCAGATCGATCGGCAGGGGTTCTATTCTCCGAAAGGAGAATTAATCGTCGACCTGTCGAGTTCGGCCGACAGTTGATGTGGTGCAGGCAAAGAACGACCGATCCTTTCCGCTGTTCGAACAAACGGCGCGATGGTTTGAGCGTGCGCACGCGGCCCTGCTCGGCGAATTGCCATGTTGCCGAGGCTGCTCACACTGTTGTGTGGGGATCTTTCCCGTCACGCTTCTCGATGAGCGAATGATCCAGATTGGGTTGAACACCCTTCCCGACGCTCACCGGAAGCGAATCGTCGAGACAGCGGCCACCCAAGTCACACAACTTACGGCGGCAGTACCTCAGTTACTCACGAATCGGTTCGTCGATCACTGGCCGGAGCAGGAATACGAACAGGTGATTGAGAAGTGTTCTGCTTGGCCTTGTCCTGCGCTGGAGAGTGACGGGAGGTGTGCGATCTATCAGTTTCGACCGCTCGTCTGTCGATCCATGGGGATTCCCTCGGAGGACGAGGACCGTATCGATGGAGCCTGTGCGGTACAAACGTCGGTCCCGTTGATCCGACTTTCGAAAACCTTTCGAGAGGAGGAAAACCGTCTAGCGAGGCTGGAAGCCGAACAACTCGAGGCCTTGCGCCGCCGGCAAGGAGTCGAAGGAGAAGAGATACTCCTCCCATTTGCGTTCATACCGGAGATATCGGCACAGGTAGACTCGGCCTAGACAGCATATTTCTGGCTATGCTAAGGTAAACACCCTTGGTTACGGGAGCGCCTGTAGCTCAGCTGGATAGAGCATCAGCCTCCGGAGCTGAGGGCCACAGGTTCAAATCCTGTCAGGCGCACCAAACCGCCGCTTGTGGTCGCAGCGACAATTCAATATCCGGTGGGGCCGTTAGCTCAGTTGGTAGAGCAGCTGACTCTTAATCAGCGGGCCGTAGGTTCGACCCCTACACGGCCCACCAAACCTCGCTCGCACGTACCGTTTGGTCTTTATCGAAGTATCGCAAGTACCACCGACCGATAACCCATCCGGCGTCTTATCCTCGAGATTCGCTCTTCTCCCCAAGGCATCGCCCGGGCGGAGGATCAAGTCGTGTATGAGGCAAAGGTCGGTGTGTCTTCTAGGCGATTGAGGCGACGGGTACGTGCCTCGGCTGAAGCCTCATCTTTATCCCGCCTTTGGGTCGTAAGGTCACCATGAGGTAGGGTTCGACTTGGGCTTGTGCCAATTGCAGATCATAACGTCGGCCGATCAAGGCCAGCAGGAGAGGCCCTTCAACCGACGCAAAATGTAGCCCCACACAGGTGCGCGGTCCTGCACCAAACGGCATATAAGCGTAACGAGCCCCTGGCCGCCCACCATCCAGCCATCGCTCCGGCAGAAACTGTTCGGGGTTCGTCCAAAAATCTGGATGTCTGTGCAGATTGTATGTGCCTACCAAGACAAATGCGCCTTCCGGCAGTGATAGCCCACTCACTGTCGTATTCGTCGCCGCTTTGCGATGAACTGCCGGAGCCGGTGGATAGAGACGAAGTGATTCCTCGAAAATCGCACGCGTATAGGGGAGCTGTTCAAGATCCTCGGCATTCGGGGTTCGTCCCTGGAGTATTCGGTCCACTTCCTCATGAAACCGCGCCTTCGCCTCAGGGTGCGTCGCCAGGAGGTACCAGGTCCAGGCGAGTGCGTTCGCCGTGGTCTCGTGACCTGCGGCAAAAATAGTCAGCGCTTCATCGCGCAGCTCTTGATCACTCAGTCCCGCACCGGTTTCTTCGTCACGAGCCTGAAGCAGCAGATCCAGCAGATCATCATGGTGTGCACCGCTTCGGCGTCGTTCTGCGAGCAAGCCATATATCAGCCCGTTCATGAATTGCATGACAGAATGAAATTCGCGGTTACGTGCGGTCGGTACCCACAGGGGAAGGGAGAGGGGATTACTGAACGAGTCGAAGGCGTACTTGATACTGACTTGCAGCGCGTGGCTGATTTGGTCGATGTGCTGAGTCATGCTGGTGGTGAACATCGTTTGCGAGATGACTTCGAGCGCCAACTGCATCATTTCTGCGGCGATGTCGATCGTGTTCCCTGCCCGGCCTTTCCACGAAGCCAGTCGTTGTTCGCCCACTTGAGCCATGCGATCGGCCATCGCGGCCATCCGGGATCGGTGAAAGATCGGCTGAATGATTCTTCGATGCCGTTTCCAGACCTCACCGGAACTGGTCACCAAGCCATTCCCTAACACGAGGGCAAGGCCATGTGGACGGCGAGGGTTGTAGACCTTCACGAAACGATCAGATTGTTTAACGAGAATTTCTTCGGCAAGATCGGGATGACTGAACAAATAGAAGGTCTTCGGCCCCAGCCGAAAGCGGATCGCATCCCCGTGTTGCCGCCACCACATCGATAGAGATTCTAAGGGTTGTTGCTTGAACGCAGTGAGGTGGCCGAGCAGTGGTACCGCGCCGGGTACATCGAGTAAGGTGAAGGAGGAAACAGAGTCCGACATGCGAGGGCGAACCGTATCACAGTATGCGAGGGGCATCAAATCCAGATGCGAGCTCTCTGCTCAGTATAATGGGACTTCCTGACCATCAACCTGATCGCGTTTGCGTTTCTCCGAAGTGAACCGTTTGAACCTCTCCTGGTACGACCAATCCTCCTACGTAATCGCTGTATGGGTGCTGCCGATTCAGAGAAGGGCAAGCGCTGTGACAATATGGCATCTGCTTGTAGTCGCGCTCTATCGTGCGTTACGATGTTCAAGTATCCGGCGGCACTTTGAATTGATGCGACCTAGATTAGGAGGATGTCATGAGGCAAAAGCACATAGTGACGGCCTTAGCCATTTTCGCCGTGACTGGAATCGTCGGCCATTCCCCGAGTATTGCCGAAGCGGGGCAGGGGAATGTCATCACGCGTCTCAATGGGATGGTAGCGAACACAGCACACCTGAACAAATCTTGGCGAGAGAGCAGGCTCTCATCGTCGCCGCTGGACCGGTCGTTGATCCACAGGGTGGGAGCTGAAACCTATCCCGGTAGCTTGTCCGGAATATCCGGCGCTGCACCATCATCTCCGCAAGGGACCGTACAGGGTAATCAACCTCGCTCCACGGAGGACTATAAGTTTAGTTCGCCCGGCAACGACAGTCGATATGGCGCCGGCCCTTCCAGCCCCTCCGACAACTACTTTAAGAAAGAGTCGTCTGGATCCTCAAGTGGACCCTACGGTGGATCTGTTTATGGGGGGCCCCCGTCGACGCCGAGTGCAGATCCCATGATCAAGGATTTGAGCCGGTAACGGGCAATCACCATAGGGCGATTATGATAAAGGGACAGAGAGCTTCCTCAGATCTGATGTCAATCGAGTTTTGTGGTTCTTTCACGTAACCAGATAGGCTTGAGCACCCCGGCTCCTCGGAAGCGCATGTGATAGCGGACGTGGTCCCTGCGCGGTGGTTTTGTTTTTTAACCAGAGTACGTACCTCGTGATTAACTAGATCTTGCCCTGCGTTTTCATCGTAGTCTGGCGACATAGCCGGCAGGAGTTCGTGTCTCTTCTTCCGGTATCTCTTCGGCTGCAATCAGGACTGTGATTTGGAGTCCCGTGCCTGCACCCCTTGGGAAACGCAGATCGGGATGGTATTCTGAACCTTTCGTCTCCGCTCGTTGTATCTGCATGATTTGAGCAACCCTGCTCAGGGAGAGCAGGATCCATGGCCGACTCCACACCTACCTCGTTATTTGAAACACGCGACCTCTGGACGAAGGACCTGACGACCATGTCAAGGGCTCGGCGGCTGGGCACTCAAGTGATCAGGCTGGCGACTGCGGTCGGGATGGAATTCCGCCATCGCTTGCTCGATGCAAGGGCGGCGGGGCTCGTTTTCACCACGTTATTGTCGTTGGTTCCGTTTCTTGCCGTGATGTTCTCCGTACTCAAGGCCTTTGATGTTCACCACGTGATCGAACCGCTGCTGGCTCAGGTGCTGGAACCGCTGGGCCCAAAGAGCCGCGAGATCACGGCCACGATCGTGGGATTCGTGGATAATATCAAGATCGGTGTGCTGGGCGTCGTTGGCATCGCCGGTCTCTTCTACACAACCTACTCACTGATCGACAAAATCGAACAAGCGTTAAATGCGATCTGGCAGGTCAAGCAGGGACGTACCTGGGAACGAAAGTTTGCCGACTACTTAAGCGCGGTCCTGGTAGGGCCGGTGCTCGTCGTGAGCGCGTTCGGGATGGTGGCGTCGCTCCAGAGCAACAGTTTGGTTCAGCGGCTCGCGGCCATGGAACCGTTTGGGACGCTGCTGGTGTGGACCGGCGAAGCGATCCCGTTGGTGATGCTGTGCGCGGTGTTTACCTTTTTTTATAAAGTGATTCCCAATACGCAGGTCCATGTTCGTTCGGCTGCTGTCGGCGGTGTTTCGGCAGCCATCCTCTGGATCATGGCGGAGGAGATCTTTGCGAACTTTGTGACGGCTTCTGCCAGCTACAGCGCGATCTATTCAGGTTTTGCCGTCCTCATCCTGTTCCTCCTGTGGTTGTACACCGGGTGGATGATTGTGCTGATCGGGGCACAGTTCTCCTTTTTTCATCAATATCCCACGGCCTATTTGTCCCGCCTGCTGTGGGAACAGGGTACGTACGTCTTTCGTGAACAACTGGCTCTCAAAGTCTTACGCGTTCTGGGACATCATTATCTGAAAGGCGATCGTCCGTTGAAGTTGCCTGAATTGTCGAGCGAATTGAATATGCCCTTGTCGCTGGTGGAGCATGAGATCGAACGTCTCGTTGCCAGTGGATTCGTGGGTCGTCTTCAGGAGCCGGAAGGATTCAGTCTTCTTAAAGCGCCGGACCTGATTTTCGTCAAGGAGGTCCTGAATTCGGTGCACAATGGAACCCCGCCATGGATCGTACCCCATCTCGAGACCAGCGATCCGGTGTCTGCGCTCCTACGGCGACGGGACCTGGCAGTGGAACGGGTTCTGGCCGGGGAGACGATACAGTCACTCCTACATGATCGCTCATCAGCTCAGTCGACTGAGTCGTAACGATTCGCGGAAGAGTCTTATTCCCTACGGTGGACTTAAGGAGCCGTTCCACTCAAAATTTTCTCAATGGGCTTGGAAGGGGCGCGGTCTATGGCTGGTGTTCGGATGCGGGTGTCGTCTTGTTCTGTCCGAAGGACCGCACGTAGAGCAGGACCTGCCAGGCTTCTGCTTCGGTGAGAATCAGCGGGACAAACGGCGCCATCGCGGTGCCTTTGCTGCCATTTTTTAGGATCCAGAACAGTTCCCCATCTGTCCTGCTTGCCTGCCAATCCGTGTCGGTGAAATTACGAGGCAAGGGGCCCTTGAGCGTTCCCGGCTCAATGTCCGCTCCTAGTCCCTTACCGTCTCTTCCATGACAGGTGGCACAGAAGGCTTTCCCTTCAAATAACTTTTTCCCTTTGTCGATCGTATCCTCGGTAGGAGATAGCGGATTCTTCCATGTTCTTACCTGCTGGAGTTGATCCACAGGCACTCGAGGTTTCAGGATTGCGTCATCGGCTCCAAATGCCGATAGGTTTTGCAACCCCAGCAACGACATGATCGTAACCAGCAGATAGGCACCCATGTCTGTTCCTCTCATTACCTAATCTTGCAGAATCATCGGTCCAACGACAAGGGTCGGCCCGATCCGTGAAGGATAAAGCCGACCCGCTTCAGATGACGATTCTATTTTTCTGAATATCCAGGGAATTTGTGTCCTAACGACTGCGGGAAACTCACCGTCCCATCGGGGAATTCCTGCCCATGCTGCCACAGTTGGTAGACGATACCGTCTGTTCCTGCCGCGATTTCTACGACTTTGGCGGCCTGGTCAGCAGGCATATCCAAGACTTGAACTCGCCCGGTCGCGACTTCTACCTTATGATCATGGAAATGCCGGTGCCACTGAATGGCTGGGAGCTTGCGCGTGAGGTCTTTGGCGATAAAGTACTCGACAGCGACCAACGGAGCCTTTGGATCGGTGGATTCAAACAGGAGACATTGGAGAATTTTGTCCGAGATCCCCTTGCAGTAGTGGTGGAATGGGCCGCCTGGTGTGCCATCCGCCATCATATGAGGCGCCTGGACATGAATGTCGTATCCGACTGCCGGACCGGCTGGTTCTCCGCTCACGGCTTTTTGAGTGGCGATGCTGCTACAACCGATGGCAACCAGTGCAAATGCGGCCAAGAGTCCTTTTTTCATTGGAATACACCCTCCTCAGTTTGAGGAGTCCCCTCCTAGCCCATCTAGGCAGAGAACTGCCTCACTATTCAATAGAGCATTAGAGAGTGTGTTGCTGAAAAGGATTCGAATAACTTCAAGAAAAGAAGAGCGGTCAAACGTGAGGAAAGACAGGGTATGAATTACGATGGCAGGATTGGCGAGTCAGCTTTGGTTGGGGTAATGAGTTCATGTGTCTGTTGTAGAATTTTTCCCTGAGCATCCATCATTTCAAACATCAAGCAGCACTTCAACCGTCCGCAGACGCCGAGCAGGCGAGGATCATCGATCGGCAGATCCATCTTCTTTGCTTGCTTCGCTGTCACTGGTTTCACGTCGGTTAGAAATGACGCGCAGCATAACACCAGACCACAGGTATCGATCCCACCCAGTCGCCTGGCCTCTTCCCGAACCCCGACCTGGCGCATTTCAATCCGACCGCCAAACCGTCGTGCAAGGTCACGCACGAGCTCCCGAAAATCGATGCGTTCATCCGCCGTATAGACAAAGGTGAGTTGTCGACGGTCCATGGCGCCATAGACCTCAACTAGTTTAAGGTGGATGTTGAGATCGACAGCTTTCGCCTTACAATAGCTGGCCGCCTCCTCGGATAGACGCTCCAGCCTCGTAATTAACCCCGCTTCCTCGGAGTCCGGCTTGCGCAAGAGGGATTTCATAGCCCGCATGGGCGGAGTAAACGGAGCTGAGTAGGGGGGAGTGTAGACGATGCCGTAGGTTACTTCACCGTCGGCCTCAAGTAAGACTGGATCGCCATAGGACAAGACCAGCCCATTCGATCCCAACTTCTTGACATCTCCACGGTTTCTAATCTTGACGCCAACAAGCGAGACCCACGTCGGCCAGGGAGTCAACACATCGTGGTTCACAGGGGACTCCATACGTCGATCATACACAATTCCCGTGCATGGTGAAAAGGGTTGATGCTGTGGAGTAGATAAAAGTTTCAGCAACCGCCTTTCTCCAATCATTCTTATAACAAGTTGATATTATGGACTAAAAATACCAACACCGGAGCTATCTGCTTGTGGTAGGCTAATCCACCAGGAGGAAGAGGGAGTGAATCATGGGAACTATGTTGAAAGAGCGAAAGAAGATGCTCCGAATTCCCAATCAGGTTGTCTTGCCGTTCGGCTACCGTATCTCGGTTCGGCAGTTATCGGATGCCGAGATGGACAAACGTGATCCCAATGCCGATGGGATCTGGGACGATGATACGAAGACCATTTATGTCAGAAAACGGCTTCCCGTCACCCGCCGCCGATATATCCTTGCCCACGAGCTTGGGCATGCGTGGTTGGACTGGCAACATCGATATATGGACGATGGAAAGGCCAGTATCTAAGATGCTTCCCGGTCAGTTTTCCGCCAGACGCAGGATGCGCTTCCATTCGCCTGAGGTGACCGGCTGAACCGAGAGCCGAGAGCCTTTCTGCAGTAGAGCCATGCCCTTGAGTTGAGAATCTCTCCGCAAGTCGTCCAATGATAATGGTTTCGAAAATGTTCTGAGATATTTGATGTCGACCATATCCCATCTCGGTTCAGATGGCTTGCTTGCAGGGTCATAATGCTTATCCTTCTTATCGAATTGTGTTGAATCCGGATAGGCGGTCCTGACAACCTCTGCGATGCCGACGACTACAGGGGGGGCAGCGTTACTATGATAGAACAGAACGTGATCACCGCTTGCCATCGCACGCATAAAATTACGAGCTTGATAATTACGAACCCCATCCCAACAGGTCCTCTGGCCGGGGGCTTGCGCGAGGTCCTCGATCGAGAACGTAGAGGGTTCAGATTTCATGAGCCAATACCTTCTTGGAACCATTCCCATCACTCCCTTCTCACGATGCTCGACGGTACGGTATGAAGCGCGGTGGTATCGTAGGCCTGAATCGCTGATAAACTTCCTCGCTCTGAGGGTTCAAGGCCTTTCTCCTGAGCGGGCCTCGATAAAATCGATCAGGGCATGATAGGTCAGTTCTCTTATTTTTGCCTTACCCGGACTCTGGCCTCCCAGATTGGTCTCCAGCCACACACGATCCGAGATGGGGGAGAGTGCCTCGTTACAGAGATCCCACATGTCATGGAGAAAACTGTTCGGCAAGCCCACCTGTATTCCTTCCGATTCGATCCGGTCATCGAGTAAGGCCAACAGATCAGACACTGCCTGATCTGGACGGTAGGGATAGGACGTAAATCCAAATTGTTCGTGGGAATGGCTCTCCTGGTCGGCCTGATCAACCAGGTCGCGCATGTATGCTTTGAGCAAACCGATGATATGACCGGAAAAAACTTGGGGCGATCCCATACTGTATTATCGAACTTCTGTGAAGAAGGAGCAAGCTGATCAACTATGGCTGTAGGTCGGCCAAGATCTCTGTTGAGAAGATCGCCTCCTGCCAAGGCTGGAAGAGTCGAGTGATGGTTGGGCGGGGGTACATCTCGCTACCTCGATATGAGCGACGATCTCTCATTGGCTATCTCATGCACGGCAGGGTCGATGTACCCGCGCATTGTAAACTGTACGCCTTTTTCTAAGACTCGCAAGACCCAAAGATGGCCTTATCTGGAAGCCCATTTGGGGTACGGTGATTGAACCAGTAGGATCTGCTGTGCGTGATGGAAAAGATCCAATGGTGTTAGAAAGGGGTCTCATGTGCACAGCGTGATGAGGCGTCGATCTCCAGCTCTTGATTCGCCCCACGGACGCATATTACTGTCTATGCGCGAGCGACTAGAGGAGTGGATCCTATTCCAAATTGGTTGCGTTGATGATTTCTCAGGTCAGTGAGCGCTTCGAGATTTCGCTGAATACATCTGCCGGGCAAATTACCACGGCTGTCGATGTGCCGACCGGGTTCGTTCCCATTACGTCTATTGTGCCGCTCATGAGGCGTTTGGGAGAAGAGGCCCAAGCCTTGGAGGTTGCACGGGCGGGTGAGCAAGGAAGAGTGCCTTCCTGCCAAAAAGGCTGTGCGGCCTGCTGTCGAATGTTGGTTCCTCTGTCTGCACCGGAGGCGTTTGCGGTCCGAGAGTGGGTTCGTTCTCGCTCTGTGGAACAACAAGCCCGTATCATTGCCCGCTTTACTGAGACAAAAGCGCGATTGCTCTCCAAGGGGATCTGGCAACCACTCTCGGCGCTGTGCGGGGCCTCTGATCCCTGGAGCGACGAAGCTCTTGATGAGATGAATCGTAGGTATTACGCGCTGCGGTTGGCCTGTCCGTTTCTGGAAGAGGAACGCTGCACAATCTATGACGAGCGCCCTGCAGCCTGTCGTGAGCTGTTGGTGACGTCTCCTGCCGATCAATGTGAGGATCTCATCGCGAATCCGGTGAACACGATTCCCGCACCGATGCGGGTCAGTACGATTCTGGGGTTGTTGTGGCAGGATGTGACGAGCACGTCGACACGGTTGATTCCACTTCCACTGGTTCTGGACTGGGCGGAAGATCATACACGAGAGAACACCCGAAAGTGGAAGGGGACTCAGCTTTTTGACCAAGCGTTGGATAAGGTTTGGCGATTTTTGAGCCACTCATTTTCGGATGGGGGCAGAAGAGCTGGCAGCTGATCGTCATACGCGATGGCAGCCAGGTGAGAGGAGAAGGAATGCAAAAGCCTGTTGTGGTGTGTTTAGACCTGGAAGGTGTGCTCGTTCCCGAGATTTGGATTAATGTCGCGTTGAAGACAGGGATTGATGAGTTGAAGATGACCACCCGGGAGATGCCGGACTATGACCAACTCATGAAGCAACGAATAGAAATTCTCGGCCGACATGGCTTGAAGATCGGTGAGATTCAAGCGGTCATCGCCGACATGGGTCCATTGGAAGGGGCCGTCGACTTCCTCGGCTGGCTCAGAGAGCGTAGTCAGATCATCATTTTATCTGATACCTTCTATCAGTTCGCACAGCCCCTCATGCGCCAGCTGGGTTACCCGACGTTGTTCTGTAATCAGCTTGATATTAATCCGCAAGGCCGGATCGTGAATTATCACATGCGGATGGAGAACCCCAAGAAGCACGCGGTCGCCTCGCTGAAGGCATTGAATTTCTTTACCGTGGCTGCGGGGGATTCATACAATGATATTGGGATGTTAGGGGAAGCCGATAAAGGGTTTTTCTTCAGGCCGCCCGACCATTTGCCCAAAGAATTCCCGGCATTTCCAGTGACACACACCTATGGTGAGCTTCAGGAGCAGTTTGTCAACGTTGGCTGTTTCTCAGCCTGAAGCGTACCAGCTCAATTCAAAACAGCTGTGCGAGCCCAGCATTTCTCGCACCCGACCTCTGATCGCCGAGTCCGGCAAGCCTCTCTCCCTTAGCCCTCTCGTCACTCCATCAGAAGTTGATCCAGAGCTGAGCATAGGCCCAGTCTTGACCGACTGCTCGCCGCCCGAGATTCTGTGAGACGTACGATCCAGGAAAGAGGTGCCCGTATCCTCCTTGAAAGGCGACCATTCCATTCATAAAGAAGTGGGTCCAGGCGAAGTCTATCTCGTCACCAATATGGGTCTTGGTATTACCTGGTTGAGAAAACACATAGACCCCCTGACTTGCTCGATACCAATTGTCTTTCGCATTGGCAAGATGGAGGTTGGTGTACCATATTTCAATATGATCATCCGGAGAGAGACGGGCCTGGAAGTTTCCTGAAAAGCTCATCATGTTTTTCCATCCCATCACGTCCATGTATCCCATATGGATGTGGTTGGTCGGGAAAAAGTTTTCAAAGGTATTGGCCGTCTTACACGCTCCGTAGGCTCCGTTCGATAACGTACAATTTGCACGACCGTCGCCGGACGCATAATCAAAATTGAAGGCGATGCGAGGCTTACCGGGCAAGTTAAATGCTGTGTATCCGATCCAGTTTCTGGTAGCCCAGGCGTTGATGTGGAGACATTTCCCTTCTCCTCCTGGATTACCGCAGAGGCTGCTGGCACTGCCGGCGGTGTCCCCCATCTGGCCGAATTGGTAGATTACTTCACTCGAGAAATCGAAGTAGCCTTTTTTCATGGCAATCCGGTTTCCGAGGACATGGCGGGTTTGGTCCCCATGCTTGGGAGTCCCAAGTCCTTGAAACGAGACATCGCCCCCTCCGAGATTGTTTTTGTAATAAATGTAGAAGGGTTCGATCAGAAAACCTGGTACCGCCTTGATTTGATTGTAGAAGATAATAAAATCGGCATCACCAGCCGCATTTCTCGCCTGACCAGTGCCAGCGATATTCGGTCCGCCGCTTCCGAGGGTGGCTCCCTGTAAGAGATCGGTTTCTGCTGTGCGAAACCAGCCGAGGTGCGTATCAATAATATTGGTTGAATACTGCAGCATCACCCCATCAAACGACCATCCGGTATTGGCCCAATCAAAGTGACCGAAGAGGCTCTGATCTCCAAAGACGAGGTATTGCCGTCCTGCCTTGAGCCCAAGTCCTTGGACGCCTGCAAAGTTTCGAATCAACATATATCCGGCTCGGATTCCAAGGGTACAGGCAGGTCGTACGTTTGCGGGGGTGGATCCAACAAGGGTGGAGCCGCAGGTATGAATGGCGGGATCTCCATTATTGCCCGCGCCATTGGCACCGACGGGCGTTCCATTCCCGCCCCATGTCCTCGAGTCGATGAATTCCATGTAGAAATTGACGTCTGGTGAAAGATCGTACCCGATACCTAATCGAGTCATCTGCTGGACGAATTGATCGTTGGCCTTGCCGGGGAGGTTGTTGGCGACGAGTCCGGGTGCGTTACATTGTCCAGCGGCTCCAATACCTCCACCGAAGCAGACATTGGTCCGATACTCTGGTCTCACACGCATGTCGGCACGCATCCAGAGATTTTTCAGGTTGAAATTACGGCCGATCTTTGGATCGAACGGCTCATAGGCCTCTTTTTGGGGAATACCTCGCCCGATAACGATGGGATTCGTGATTTTTTCTCCCTCTGGGAGTTGAAAGGCCGCCTGTGCTGTGGAGTAACCCGCGATGAGACCGACCACCGTCAGGAATTGTATAAGAGCTTTCTTCCCGTATCCTGATTTCTTCGCTGTTCCTATGCTATGCAGTGTGTCCATAATGTCGTTCGACAGGCAGATGCCATCTTAGCGCTCTCATCGTCAGGTGGATTTGGTTGCGGTCTCAAAAGCCCAAGGGATTTGTGTACGAACCCGAGGGGGAGAACAGCTGGGCCAGGGTGTCCAACCATCGTCACGAAGATCTTGACGAGTGTGAAGCTACGAGATGTCGGTGAGGCGGCTGTCTTTCTCCTTTATGTGGGTGGTCAAACCGGGTGTGATTCTACTTCGATCATACAGGGCCGGGTTTAGATAATTCTGATGGACCCGTTTCTTCCGGCTTGGGTTCGGCTGTGAGTTCTTCTTCGGCTTCTTTGAGGGAGGCTTGAAGGTCTTGTTCTACCATCTTGACTTCTTGTTGTATCATGTTGAGTTCCGGCTCGACGGATTTGCGAAGGTCCTCCGCCGTGTCTTTAAAGCCCTTGATGGCTTTACCAACTTGACGACCGACTTCTGGCAGTTCTTTGGGTCCAAACAGGAGAAAGGCGATGATCAGAATGATGAGAATCTCGCCTGCGCCCAGTCCAAACATGATTGGCTATTGCGGTAATTGTCTGACGGCGCCCCGTCATTTATTCATCCACCTGGGGGTGGGCTGTCAGCCTTGTTTCATCTGAGTGGGTTGGGTGGTCGTGGGCCTGGGCGATGGAGTTGGTTCAGTGTGAGTACCGACCTGCGCAGCGGCGTTAGCCTGAGGCTCACTATGTGCAGGTTGTTCGCCTGGTGTGACATCGATCGCGTCGGCTTCATGAACCGATTTCTTAAAACCCTTGATGGCTTTACCGAGCCCTTCTCCCAATTGGGGCAGTTTCCCTGCACCGAAGATTATCAGCACAATTATCAGGATCAGGAGTAGTTCCATCCAACCAAATGAGCCGAACATGATTTCCTCTGATCGATAGGGACTACCGTGTCTGTCGATGACATGACAGAGTAGTGCAATTGCGCACCTGTATTCTCAGAGGCTATCTGAATATTCAGGGACAAGTCAAGAAGCTGGGTTTCATGATGAGGGTGGGAAGGGTTGGATAATACCGCCACCAAGAACGTCGTCCCCGCTGTAGAAGACTGCTGATTGTCCAGGACTTAGTGCTCGCTGGGGTTGGTGGAATTGGATATGTAAGGCCGACGAATTCAGCCGTGTGAGAGTCGCGACCGTCGGAGGCGTTGCATATCGGACTTTCACGTACACTTCTGTACTCTGGGACGGGAAATCAGGAGCAAACATATTAAGGTCGGCGATGGTGCATTCTGAGTGAAGCCGTTCGCCCGGCCCGAGCACGACGATATTGGTGGCTGGGTGTACTTGATGAACGTAAAGACGCTGGCCTGTGGCAATACCAAGGCCGCGTCGCTGACCGGGTGTATAGAACGCGATACCGTCATGCCGACCCAGTGGACGGCCTTCCTGGTCAGTAAATAAGCCCGGCTTTCTTGAATGTGGCGCCTCGTTCTCGAGAAAGGTTCGATAATCACCCTGACTCACGAAGCAGATCTCCTGGCTTTCCTTGAGCTCGTCCACGGGCAGGCCCAACGCCTCGGCTTCTCTCCAGACACTAGTTTTCTCCATGCCTCCTAATGGAAAGAGGAGGCGCGGGAGCCACTCAGCCCGCAGACGGTAAAGAAAATATGTTTGGTCTTTTCGAGGATCAACCGACCGCGAGAGGACGGCGAATCCTCGATGGTCATGCAGTCGCGCATAATGCCCGGTGGCCACGTAGTCGAATCTTCGTTCTAAGGCAAGGTCGATGAGGGTATGAATCTTTACCCGTTCATTACAACGGACGCAGGGGTTGGGTGTCGTACCCGTGGTATAGCCGTGGATGAAGTCGTCAATGACGGCATGGCGAAACGTGTCTCGGGAATCAACAACCTCGTGCGGGATGTCGAGAAGTTTTGCGACATGCCGTGCGATCCCGACCTTGCAACAGCCGCGCTCTTCCCACTTTTTTGATGTGGCGACGGAGTCGTCCTCGTGTTCCCACACCTGAAGGGTGATGCCATGGACGTCATAGCCTTGACGGACGAGCAATGCTGCGGCGACGGAGCTATCAACTCCCCCGCTCATACCTAGGAGAACAGACTTCCGACTCATAAGAATCTGTATTGTACCGAGGGTCTAGGGGAAAGGGCTAGAGGCTGGTTGAACGGGTCTTCCCCCGATAGGTCGTGGTGTCATGTGGGTTTTTAGACGAGGACAGCTCTTCCACCCATTTCTGGGCGCCCATATCGCACATACCATGAAAATGTGCCCCATCCTCAATGGAGATACCCGGTGTACGGATATCGCCAATGAGGATGCCTGGTTTCTGAATTTGAATTTTTGCCGTTGCTGAGATGGTGGCGTTGACTTTGCCGCTTGTAATAAGAACCCCTGCGGAGATTATTCCTTTCACGATGGCTTGCTCGCCGATAATGAGTGTTCCACTGGTCGTGATTTCTCCTTCCACCCGACCGTCGATTCGTATAGTCCCGTCAAAATTGAGGGTGCCTCGAAAATCGACTCCCTTACTGAGGAAAGTAAAGTTGTCGTTGGGAGCTGTGTCAGTTGTCTGTTTTTCTCCGATAGCCCACATGGGTATTCTCTGCTCCTCGTGACAAGATCGATGACAAGGCAGTGGTGAACGTGGTACGCAGCGTATCAAGCTCGCACGAAGCTCCCGCGTGTCCCTCACTCACCACTCCGACAGTATTCCGCTAGACGGTCAGCCGGCGAACGGGAGGCTCGTTACCGGTCCCAACAGAATGAAGCGGGAGATCCTTGTGCGCGGGGCGGGCCTGTTGTTCCATCTCCAGCGTTCCGTTGAATGAGACGCCCTCTTCCATGGAGAGCATGGGAGTGGTGACCCCACCGTTGATCACTGCTGGTGACCGCAATTTTATCTTTTCTCGCGCAGTAATATCGCCGGTGATCTTGCCTTTACACACAATAGTCCCGGCCGTGACTTTGGCATTGAGGACGGCATCTTCGCCAACAAGCAAGATGCCGTCCGTATGAATTTCTCCCTCGAGGGTTCCATCAATTCGCACGGTGCCATTGTAGGAGATGGTTCCCTTGAACACGACTCCTTTACCGACGAAGGCGCTGACCTCTTGGCCGGTATCAGGCCGTGGCATATCGAGCGCCGAGCTCATGGCATCTAGGTCGTTATCATCCGTGCGTCTACCATCTTGCTTATCTTTCCACATACGATCGCCTCCTCCCACAATGTGGCTGGCCCCAGACAGAACAAACGGTGCGGTGCCGTTATGTTCCATATCGGCTGGTTTGTGGGAGATATTTAGTGGTTGAAGGGGGGGGAACAAAATATTGCGGTTTCGGGGTCCGGGTAGGGTGGGGCCTGGTACTACCCCAGGATGGTTTCCACCACCCCGTCGAGTTCATCGGAGGAGAAGTAGTGGATTACGAGTTTCCCGCCCTGACCTTGAGGGTGAAGGGTCACCTTGGTTCCAAGACGTTTTTGCAGTCTGTCTTCAAGATCTCGCCATTGCGTGGTGTGAGCGGTGCGGCCGACGGGTTTTTTTCCGATGATGGATTGCTCGACGAGCTTCTCTGTCTCGCGAACAGATAGATTCCCTGAGGTCACCAGTTTGGCTAGGCGGAGTTGCGCTTCTGGTGTGGAGAGACTGAGAAGCGCCTTGGCATGACCGGTGGTTAGGGTTCCGTCTTCCACAAGGAGCTGTAGATCAGGATGGAGATGGGTCAGCCGGACGAAGTTGGCGACCGAAGAACGGTCACGGCCTACCTTGGTGGCAACGGCTTCTTGGGTCAGGCCGAATTCTTTCATGATTCGTGAATAGGCGCGAGCTGTCTCCATTGGGTTTAAGTCTTCCCGTTGGAGATTTTCCACAAGAGCAAGGAGTAAGGCTTCCTGATCGGTACAATTCTTGAGGACAGCCGGAATGACGGCCAGTCCTGCCTCTTTGGAGGCTCGCCAGCGTCGTTCTCCGGCAATGAGTTCATAGGTGCCATCTCCCTTACGTCGGACCATAATGGGTTGAATAACACCGCTTTCCTTAATGGATGCTGTAAGTGCAGCAAGCTCTTGCTGAAGAAAGGTTTGGCGTGGCTGGTAGCGATTCGGAACAATCTGGTCGACAGCGATCCGTTGTACGTCCGCGGTGTCTTCGGCTCTGGCCATTCGGGCGGGCGGCAACAGCGCGTCGAGTCCTTTACCGAGGGCTTTTTTCTCCATGGGCAATAAACTCCTTAGCTAGTGATACGTATGACTGGGACCCGGAGGATGCCATGTTATACAAGATACCTGGACGACCGTAACTGGGTGCTTCTGCAAGTGCGACATTGCGAGGGATCACCGATTGATACACCTTGTGCGCAAAATGAGAGCGTACTTGATCTGCTACTTGTCGAGAAAGACTGATTCGCGAATCAAACATCGTGAGGGCGATGCCCTCAATTTCTAGATGTGGATTATACGATTGACGGACAAGATCGATGCTTCCAATGAGCCTGGTCAGACCTTCCATTGCGTAATATTCGCATTGAACAGGTATGAGCACAGAATTGGCTGCAGTGAGAGCATTGATGGTTAAAATACCAAGTGCTGGTGGGCAATCAAGAAAAATAAAGTCGTACGTGTCTCGTATTTCAGCAATGAGTGACCGAAGATGACCTTCTCGACCTTCAAGATTTGCGAGTTCCACCTCGGCACCGGCAAGGTCGGCATTGGCCGGCAAGAGACTAAGTCCAGAAATAGTTGTTTCTATTATTGATTCGTGAATAGTACTGTTTTTAACGAGACAGCTGTAGGTGCTGCTTTTCAATGTCCTCTGATCAACCCCAAGGCCACTTGTTGCATTTCCTTGTGGATCAATATCAATCAACAATACAGTTTTTCCCTCAAGAGCCACTGCTGTTGATAGATTGATGGCAGTAGTCGTCTTTCCTACGCCGCCTTTTTGATTGGCAACCGCTATAACTTTTCCCACGAGAAGACTCCTAGGCGAAATTATGTTCCACGTGGAACAACATGAGAAGATAAGTCAACACGATGAGAAAATGTTGAGATAGTTCGCGGTCCATGGGCGTGAGGTAATTCAAACGTATAGTCGCCCACAAAGTTCCAATCGTTTGGTACTAACGTCCTATCAAGCGGCCTAGCTGAATAGATAATTGCTTTGACGCCCGCATTTAGTAAGTGCTGTGCGGTGTGAAAAATTAGTGACGGGTTGAGCGCTCTGGTTGTCAGATAGTCATAGGTGATTACGGCGTGACGTCTACAGTTGAATCGCTCAATGGTTCCCTGAAACACATCAACATTTTTTAACCGTAGAAGGCCAACAATGAAATACAGAAAGGCTGATTTCTTGTGGGCTGGTTCAATCAGTGTCATATAAAGGTCTGGCCTGACAATTTTTAAAGGAATTCCTGGAAAACCAGCTCCAGTACCAATATCAAGAACATGGGCTTCAGTTCCAAGGTTCACGGCCTTCAGTGCAGCTAGGGAATCTATGAAGTGTTTGACAATCACCTCCTCATCTTTGGTGATGGCAGTAAGATTAAATGATTGGTTCCAAATCTTTAGTTGCTTCAGGTACTGAAGAAATAGTTGGGCATGGACTGGTTCAATCGCAACGCCAATTTCACTTGCGCTTTCATGGAGTAGCTGTTCAAGTGCTCCACGTTGTTCCACGTGGAACAATTACGCTGATACCGAGAGGAGGTCAATAGAAAATGTGCTTATCCAACAATCTCAGGAGGTTGAGCGTTGCAGTGGTGACTTTGCCGTCTGCTTTTTTCAATTGCCACTAGCAGTAAAGAGATAGCAGCTGGGGTAACTCCGGAAATTCGTGATGCTTGGCCAACCGTCTCAGGCCTGACGCGATTAAATTTCTCACGGACCTCACATGAAAAACCAGAGACCATGTTGTAATCGAACGAACTGGGTATCAATTTTTTTTCAAGCTTCTTGAACTTTTCAACCTGCCGCACTTGTCTCTGTATATACCCTTCGTATTTGATTTGAAGCTCCACTTCTTCGGCAATATCATCATCTACTGGTTGTATCTCAAAAATATTCATAAGCTCATGATAGCGAGCTTCTTGCCTGCGGAGTAACTGGGCCATAGATTGAGCGGAAGAGGCATTTTCAAGGTAGGTACCCCTCGTCCGCATGTTAATCTGTTCAGTAAATTGCGGTCTCAAGCTCTGTAGGTTTAAAATCTCCGATTCGATCATCTCCCTTTTGTGAAGCAATTGCTCATACTCAGCTAACGGGATGAGGCCAAGGCCATATCCGATCTCCATGAGGCGAAGGTCGGCATTCCCATGTCGGAGCAACAAGCGGTACTCAGCACGTGAAGTGAACATACGGTATGGTTCATAGGCATCTTTGGTGATGAGATCATCGACCAGCACGCCTATGTAGGCCTGGGAGCGATCCAAAACAAATGGTGGGCGTTCTCTAATTTTGAGAACAGCATTAATCCCGGCCACCAAGCCTTGTGCAGCGGCTTCTTCATATCCGGAAGTCCCATTTATCTGACCTGCGTGATACAGCCCTGCCACCAGTTTGGTTTCAAGCGTTCGGTACAGCTGCCGAGGAGGAAAATAGTCGTACTCGATCGCATAGCCAGGTTTAAGTATTCTCGCGTGCTCCAGCCCCGGGATGGTTTTGAGTAGGGCGGCTTGAACGTCGACAGGCAGGCTTGTTGAAATGCCGTTTGGGTAAAACTCGTTAGAATCTAAGCCTTCAGGTTCGATGAAAATCTGATGCCGTTGTTTATCGGCAAAACGTATTACCTTGTCTTCGATCGATGGACAATAGCGAGGGCCGGTGGATTCAATCACACCACTGTACAGCGGGGAACGATCTAAATTTTGCCGAATCAGTTCGTGCGTTGCCTGCCCTGTGTAGGTCAAATGGCAGAGTACCTGCTTCGTGGCGATGACCTGAGTGCGGTAGGAAAATGAAGGCGGCGGTGTATCTCCTGGTTGGGGCACCATCACGGAGAAGTCGATGGTCTCCCTATCCAAACGGGGAGGCGTTCCGGTCTTCAGCCGGCCGACCTCAAAACCAAGGTCACGCATGCAATCTGAAAGGTGCTCGGCTGAGGCTTCGCCGGCGCGTCCAGCCGGAAAGTGTTGTAAGCCTATATGGATGAGTCCCTTAAGAAAAGTACCTGATGTCAGGATGACGGCCTTCGCGTTAATCGTCTCGCCCGCCCCAGTGACAATTCCGGTCACGGCTCCACCGTGCACCAGCAATCGATCGACAACACCCTCGGTCATCGTCAGCAGAGGCTCTAATTTGAGTGTATTTTGCATCGCATGTCGATACAGCGATTTGTCGCACTGAGCCCGTAAAGCACGAACTGCCGGCCCTTTGCTCGTATTGATAAATCTAAACTGGATACCGGATTGATCGGTATTATGCCCCATCTCGCCGCCAAGTGCGTCTATTTCCTTAACAAGGTGTCCCTTGGCAATCCCACCGATGGCCGGATTGCACGACATTTGGGCGATGCGGGAAAGGTCCATCGTCAAGAGCAAGGTCGTGGCACCCATCCGCGCCGAAGCCAGAGCCGCCTCGCAGCCTGCATGTCCACCTCCCACCACGATCACATCGAACGTTTGTGCCACGCCCTCTCCTTACTTGCCGATACAAAACTCTGAAAATATTCGCTCCAACACATCGTCCGAAGTAATACTCCCGATAATCTCTGCCAAGGCATCAGCCGCGTCGTGGAGATCGACGGACAGAAGTTCGGCCTGCGCCTCTCCCTCAATGGAATATAAGGTCAACTGAATCGCAGTGATGGCCTGCTCCAATGCCACACGGTGACGGACATTCGTGATCACTACCCCTACGTTGGATTCAAAGGATGGAGTGAAGAAGCGAGCGGTGACCGCGATCTTGAGCTCTTCAAGACCATCACCGGACTTTGTAGAAATGGGGAGAATGGGTTGGCCTAACCGTTGTTGCACATCCTCACAAAGGGACCGCATGGTGAGGGGAGTCAGTACGTCAATCTTGTTTAGAACGACCAGATGCTTCGGTTCAAGCAGGGGGAAAGGAAAATCAGAAGCTCCAGCCTTCTGAACCTCAGCCGCGTCGACCAGATGGAGAATTAGGTCCCCCTGCGCTTGAGCCTCTCGGGACCGTTTGATTCCCTCCTGTTCCACCACATCTACCGTGTCGCGTAAACCCGCGGTATCTACCAGTGTGATGGGAAGTCCTTTCCAGATCACTGTTTCCTCAATAAGATCGCGGGTCGTACCAGGGACATCGGTAACAATCGCGCGATTGTCATGAATGAGGCTATTGAGCAAACTGGATTTCCCCGCATTCGGAGGCCCAGCGAGTACCACTCGCACTCCCTCTCGCAAAGCACGACCGGTCCGGGCGGTATCCAAGACCTTCTGTATCTGGTCCGCGATATGCTGAAGGCTCGTTCTAAGCTCACCTCGCGTGACGAAGGAAATGTCCTCATCTGAAAAATCAATTCCAGCTTCGATCCGTGCCTGAAGCGATAAGAGAGTCGTGCGCAATTCCTGCACATAACATCCTAAATTTCCACGGAGCTGCTGTTGAGCAATGGTAAGAGCAAACTCGGACTTGGCCTTGATGGTGTCTAAGACTGCCTCAGCTTGAGACAGATCCAATCGCCCATTCAAGAAAGCGCGCTTCGTGAATTCACCAGGTTGTGCCAATCGAGCCCCAGCCGCAATACAAGACTCACAGACGCGACGGAGTACCGTTGCATTGCCATGGCAATGGAATTCCACCACATCCTCTGCAGTAAACGAGCGTGGCCCTTTCATGTAGACAACCAAGCCTTCATCAATAATGTGCTCCTGCGTCACCAATGGATGGGAATAACCGGCTGGCCCCGCATGAGGAATCGAGAGAATATCCGCAAGATGGAGAGTATGTGTGGGGAGGGTGCGGAGGGTTCCGTTTGTGCGGAGTCTCACAATTTTGGAGGCGATGTCTGTTGCGTACTGACCGCTAATGCGGACGATCCCAATGCCTCCCTCACCCATCGGGGTTGCAATGGCACAAATTGTATCCTCAGGAGCTCCATCGATAGGCACGATGCACCATAGTCGTGAGGCCTAATCGCGCAAGTCCGGCCCCGGGAGTCTCATGTTTGCTTACTCGGCTCATCCGCACTCAGAGCCACTGATCGATTTTTTAAAAAAAACCGGTCCGTGACAAACTGCTGAGCGATGGACAACACGTTGTTAGTCAGCCAGTACAAGACTAAACCGGCAGGAAAATTAATAAACAGAAAAGTCATGACGACGGGCAGCATCAACATCATCTTTGCCTGGGCGGGATCCATCGTGGTGGGCTGGATCTTCTGCATCACCATCATACTGACTCCCATGATAATGGGCAGGATGTAATAGGGATCCTGGACGGACAGGTCGGTAATCCAGAGACCCAAGGGCGCTTGGCGAAGGTCGATGGTCATGTAAAGAATATTGAACAGGGACACGAACACCGGCATTTGAAGGACCATCGGGAGACACCCACCTACGGGATTCACCTTATGATCGCGGTACAGTTTGATCAGTTCCCTATTCAAACGGTCACGATCATCCTTGAATTTCTCTTGGAGTGCAGCCACCTTCGGTTGGATGGTCTGCATCTGCTTCATCGATGAGTAGCTCTTGTACTGCAAGGGGACGAATAACAGCTTGATGGCGACGGTCAATAGGATGATGGTGATACCGTAATTGTGGGTGTACTCGTTGATGGTGCGAAGTACGGAGAAGATTGGTTTAGCCACAGCCCGCACCATGTCCCAGCTACCGAACAGAAACCATCCGAAATCAATCGTATCCTCAAGTCTAATGTGCAAGTTTTGAAGAGTGTCGAACTCCTTCGGCCCCGCAAATAACTGAAACGTGAGCGGGGCGCCTGATGGATCGACACCCATGCGAATGCCGGTGGATACGAGTTTTTCACCTTGTTTCTTCGGCCAAGCGGAGGCACTCCCTTTTGGAATAAACGCGGACATGAAATACTTGTCCTGCAAGGCCGTCCAAGCCAACGCGCCTTTACGCTCCGTGTCAGATTCCGGAGCCTCGGTATCAAGCTTGTCGTCGAGCAAGGACACCGTTCCAACGGAACCGATGAATCCCTCCCCCCACTCCACTACGCCAAAATTAGTGCCCAATTCAACCTTCAGCGGCCCTGTCAATCCTTTGGATGTCAAGCTGATGTCCACGATGTAACTATCGGAATGAAAAGTGAGTTGTTTCTCAAGGACTACGCCGGAACCAGGGTTGCTGTAGGAGAACGTGATATGGCCGGTTGGGTGATCTTGGTCCAAGGTCTTAAAATCTTTCTCTACCCTGTAGAAACCTTCCCTTAAATCCTTCGCGAGCGCCGCGTCGTCTGTTGTAACGGTGAGGGGATCAGCAAATTTGCCCCCTTGTCGAACGAGCTGGACAAAAGACTTCGCATCAGAGCTGCTGCGATATCGTTTCAGCTCCCAACTTGTCAGGATGGCTCCTCTGGACGTGAACTTGGCGCGATAGAGCTCAGTCTCTACTTCAATAGTTTCTGCAGCGACGGACTCGGTACGAGCAGAGGGCACCTTTGGGTTATCACTACGGGGGGTGCCAGGTGGTTCCGGGGCTTTCCCAGTCGCAGGTGTTGCAGGCAGGCTTCCGGAATTGGTGCTGGGCGCAGAGCCCGCTTCATCAGGGGCTGGTGCTGTAGAATCTGAAACAGTTGGAGGCGGCAGCAAGCCCAATCCTTTGAGGGCATACTCATATCCAAAGACAATCGCGGCCGAGAGTATTAAGAAGACAACCAGGCGCTTTTCCATGTGGAGATTATACTTTCGTTATTGAAGTGAGGCTTGTATCACTATCTGACTGGATCTTCCCCTCCAGGATGGAAAGGGTGACATTTCAGCAGTCGGACACAGGCTAGCCAGAATCCATGCCACGCACCGTACTTGGCGATAGCATCCGAAGCATAACGCGAACATGACGGATGAAAACGACAAGTCGGACCATACATCGGTGAGATCACCAGACGGTAGCCCTGTAGAATCCATAGGAACACTTGTTTCATGCCAATCTCAATCGGTGCGAAGAAGGCGCATGCGCGCGAGTGACGTCTCCCAGGCGTGGATTAAGTTCTTCCGCGACGACAAGAGAACATCCTTTTTAGGGAAGACAAGGATCCCACGTCCGGCAACCAATTCCGAATAAGAGTCCCTCACCAACTCGCGGAACACGCGTTTCGCACGATTGCGACTGACCGCATTCCCAAATCGCTTCCCAACGACAATTCCAATTCGAGTCGGCGCTTCATTCATATTGTAGGCCAGAAGGTTGAAGAGCACGGTCGATATGCGCCGACCATGATGTTTAATGGCTTGGATATCTCGGTGACTCTTTAGAAAAATACCATCACGCGTGTGTATCTTGAGTAGTGCCGGATAAGGGTGTGTGCCTTTGTCGTATCCCATCCGCTCATGACCCCTGGAGAAGACTGCAACCGGTAGGTGGGCGTACGCTCAACAGGAATGCAAGAGGTCGGGGAGCGACACGAAGAACACCTGCATAACCCGAGACGACAACTTAGACAGTCAGCCGAGCTCGTCCTTTCGCGCGTCGACGAGCCAGGACTTTGCGCCCGTTTTTTGTGCTCATACGCTTTCGAAACCCATGTTCACGTTTCTTCTTTAAGTTAGACGGCTGCTGAAATGTAAACGACATGTTTTCCCTTCTCCTTCCCAAAACCGTGACGAAACGAGGTCAAGTGAACGGTGAATTATAGGGGAGCCAATGAAGCCTGTCAATTTCATGGCCGTGCGGCTCATGATGGATAGTAAGGACTCCACACCTGTGCTGTCTGATCTGTTGTTTGTTGAGGCGGTTTTGCGGTCACTCACCAGAATGCCACAAAATCCATCGTGATGGGGCAAGCATCTCCTGTACAAGTGCCTGAAATAGAAGGGCTCATGATTCAAGAATAAGTACGACTCTTGGCATTGGGCTTGCTCGCTGTTTTAGGTGTGCTAGTATGCCCTAGGCCGATGCGTAGGTTGTCCATATGGTAAACGGACGCATGAAGGAAGATCGATATTAGGTCGGCATTAAGTTTAGCTATCAGAATCGCATTTATTAAGGAGGACCCACAGCATGGCGAGAAGAGTAGCCCTTGTATCGATCACACTGACCCTGGCTCTTACCGCAGGGTGTGCGGACCCCCCGACCCAGCAGGTCCAAGACGCCGAGAAGGCTTTGAAAGAGGCGCAGGAGAGTGGAGCGGCTACGTATTCAGCGGAGGAATATGCCAAGCTCGAGGGGACTCTGGCGGCAATGAGGAAGGAAGTCTCTGATCAAGAAGGAAAATTCGGATTGTTCAGGGACTATGGAAAAGCGCAAGAGCTCTCCGCTTCAGCCAAGGCTGAAAGCGACCGAATAAAGGCGGCCTCGGTTCAAAAGAAAGAAGAGGCCAAAGCGGCGGCATTGCAGGCTCAACAGGTTGCGGAAGAGGCTGTAAGAGCGACTCAAGATCTGGTTGCCAAGGCTCCAGTTGGGAAGGATCGTGCGGCAGTGGAAGCGATCAAAAACGATGTTGAAGGTTTGAAATCATTGCTCAAACAGGTTCAGGCTTCGATCGATAAAGAAGATTTTCCAGCTGCGCAAACTCAAGCCAAGGCCATTCACGATATGAGTCAAGGTGTTTCAACCGAAATACAGAATGCCCTCGCCAAGGTAGGGAGAGGCAAGCCTGGACGAAAAAAATAATCACGGCATGGGAGCGGTATATATATCCAGAACAGTCGCCGCATTACTCTGTACGGCCGGCTTGGTCGGCTGCGTACAAGCTGTCCCGCCCGATCTGATTGCTGCTGTTGAAGCCATCGATCAAGATCTTATCGCGCTACACGCCCCAGAAACTGCACCTGAAGAGTACAGACAATTCGTTCGACAATGGGCATTACTGAAAGCACGCACTCAACTGGACGACGATGTGATTCGCTGGCCCTGGGAATCAGGCGATCTTGAAAATGACATCCGCTGGCTCTACGTCATGGGAGAACGCACCGTTTCACAATTGCACGATCGACAGGTTTCGCAACAGCGTGCAACTCAGGATAAGGTCACTCGTTTGGAAAGCCAACTTCACAGCATCGCCGCCAGGATTGAAGCGATTGATGGACGTATTCTGCTCGGGGAAAAAGGTGTTCAGACTGATCTCTTCGTCAAACAGGCGCGATCGTACCTTGATCAAAAAGACTATCCGAGAGCGATGCAGGCTGCGGAAAAAGCCGATCACGCTCTCAAAGCCCAAGCGTCTTTACTCAGTCAAGAATTGGGGCGCTACGCCGACGATAATCGAATCATCTACTGGCAAATTCTAGCCAAACAGACCATCGAATGGTCGCGTACTCATCAGGCCACCGCCATTGTGGTGAGCAAGGCGGAGAGAGAGCTGAGCCTCTACAAGAACGGGCGGAAGGTGTTATCATACCCTGTGCGCTTGGGTTTCAACGGCATGCTTGAGAAGCAGTTTCAGGGAGACGGTGCGACACCGGAAGGGCGCTATCATGTCACCGACAGGCGAGGGCAAGGCCAAACACAGTTCTACCGGGCGTTGGCGCTGGACTACCCCAATGCCGAGGACCGTCGGCGCTTCCAGCTTGCCAAACGATCCGGAAAAATCGCCCTGTCCAGGGGCATCGGTGGGCAGATTGAAATCCATGGAGCAGACAACGAACGGCTGGCGCTCACGCTTGGGTGCGTCATGCTTGATAACCCGAACATGGCTGTTCTCTATGAGAGCGTCCCCGTTGGGACACCGGTCACTATCGTGGGCGCATTAAGCAAGCAAAATGCGGTGGCCTCGGCATTGACGCAATTCGATCGTGGTAAAGAAGAAATCTGAGCGGAAACCAATGGGGCGAATCCTTCTTGCGGCGTTTGCAGTCGTCCTCATCACTATTTTGGTGATGAAGGCTCCGACGACGACCCCCCCCACACCCGGAACCAGTCGTGAGGTCCAGCAACCGCGTGTTGAGGAGAAAGCCGCTCTCCGCACCCTGCAGGCCAAGTATAAGACGCTTTCCAAACAGCTGGTCCAGCTCATGCCCGACCAGCCCTACATATTAGTGGACACGGCTCGAAACCGCCTCTACGTGAAGCGCCAGGGTGAAATCGTTCTGGATGCCATTGCATCAACAGGGAGTGGGACGATTCTTGACAAACCCGGTGAAGGCAACGACCAATGGATCTTCGATACACCACGGGGAGAGTTTCTGGTCCAATCAAAAATCACCAATCCAACGTGGATTAGGCCGGACTGGGCGTTTGTCGAAGAAGGTCTCGATGTTCCAAAAAATGCGGCAGAACGGGCGGAACCCGGCGTGCTCGGTGACTATGCACTGGGGTTCGGCAAAGGGTATTTCATCCATGGGACGCTCTATACTCGCTTGCTGGGAAAAAACGTCACGCATGGATGCATCCGGCTTAACGACAATGATCTGAAAGGTGTCTACAAACTCGCTCGAGTAGGGACGCCGATCATGATCTTTTAATCAACCGAGAACGCGCAGATATTGCCGATGAACTTCTGCGCCATTCTTCTCCTCCTCACATTCGCCGCACCAGGATGGGGAAAGGAGCCTGAGGCCTTTCCCGATCTGAACCTGACCGACGGCCAGGCGATCAAAGAAGCGACCAGGGTTCTTGAGGAAGAGGTCAAGCTTGCAGCTCGTCCGCAAACCTATGTCCTCATCGATTTGGCTACCAAGACCATTCACATAAAGGGCCGAGGGGTTGATCTTCATCGGATACCCATCATTTTGTGGGCCTCAGATTCACGCGATCACCTGAAAGGCATTCATAAGCTGACGACGAGACCGGCCGTTGTCAGGCGAAAGATCGAACCGGGTGCAGGGGCGGAGCAGGAACCGATTTCAGTTGCCGATATGCCGGTTGACTATGTGCTGACGTTCACTCCTGCCCTCACCATCACTGTCGTTCCTTCCGCAGCAGAGAATAATCTGTTGAAGGGTGCATTGTTTCTGAGTAAGGCATGGTGGCGTCAGACCAAGACCTGGGCCGGCACAGTCTTTTCCGATCAGTCCTCCAAGCAGAGTGGTCAGCTCCAACTCACTCTATCCGCTGACCATGCGCAATCCTTCGCCTGGTCGTTGGTAGATGGGGTGGCGGTCGTCATCAGACGGGCTTCAGATAGATAGGCACAGCATTCAGTTTGCGTTGCCTTTTTCATAGTGGATCAATAAGATACGACCACAGTTCCCGCCAAATCCGCAATGAGGATTCAATCCGAGAGGAGGTCCATGCCTATGCGCAGGAATGAACAGCTTCCAGCGTTTTTCCAATCCACGATCACCGCCGCTCTTGATGCACTCACTCAGAATCAAGCGGTGGAGCGCATGTGGCAGAAAGATTACCGACTCTGGAAACAGGAGCCCACGGAGATTTCCAACCGCCTCGGCTGGCTGACCCTTCACGACCAGATGCGGCAGCAACATGAGCAACTCACACGATGTGTCGCGACCGCTCGCGATCTGAGAATAAAGGATGTGGTGCTGTTAGGGATGGGTGGGAGCAGCCTGGGACCCGAAGTCTTCCGCGCGGTGTTTGGAACGCAGAAGAGATCACCGCGTCTCTGGGTTCTGGACTCTACCGTTCCAGGATGGGTTCGACAGGTGACGAGGAGCATCACCCCAACAAGAACACTCTTTCTGGTCGCCAGTAAGTCAGGTGGGACGATCGAGGTTATGTCGCTCTTCGGTCATTTTTGGAACCTCGTGACGAAGGCGAAGGGCAATCATGGCGGGAAGCACTTTGTCGCGATCACCGATCCAGAGACCGGCTTGGAGCAGATGGCCAAGGAGTATGGATTCGGACAAATCTTTTCGAATCCTCCGGACATCGGTGGCCGCTATTCAGTCCTCTCGCTTTTTGGCCTCGTACCGGCGGCACTATTGGGACTCGACATCATGCGTCTCCTCGATCGCGCAGCCGGCATGGCGGAGCAGTGTCGCAAGTCGGATGACGTGCACTCCAATCCAGGGGCATACCTTGGGGCAGCAATGGGGAGCCTGGCAAAAGCGGGGCGGGATAAGGTGACGGTTCTGTCATCACCGGCTCTATCAACGTTTGGTCTGTGGGTGGAACAGTTACTTGCCGAAAGCACCGGTAAAGAGGGAACAGGCCTCATTCCTATCGCACAAGAACCGCTTTTGAAGCCCGGCGCCTATGGCACCGATCGATTCTTTGTTTATCTCAAGCTGAAAGGGGATAAGAATCAAGCACTGGATCGTGCTGTTCAGGCATTGGTCAAGGCCAAGCATCCAGTACTGCAGTTCGATCTTCGAGACCGTTATGATCTTGGGGCAGAATTTTTCCGCTGGGAGTTTGCCACGGCGGTGGCAGGTCACCTCCTTGGTATCCACCCCTTCAACCAGCCGAATGTCCAGGAAAGCAAAGACAACACAAATCGGGTACTGGAGAGCTTCCACTCAACAGGACGGCTTCCAGAACAAACAAGTCATCCAGCTAAAGACGCGGCACAAGCGCTCTCAGGCCATCTCAAGCCAGGCACCTATGTTTCGATCCTTGCTTATACGACTCCAACCAAGTCGTTCGAAGTTGCGATACGTCGTCTTCGTCAAGTTTTCATGGCGCAACATCAGATTGCCACGACATTTGGGTATGGACCGCGCTATCTCCATTCAACGGGACAACTGCACAAAGGCGGGCCCAATACGGGCGTATTCCTGGAACTTGTCGACCGAATGGCGCCGGACCTGTCGATTCCTGGAAAGCCCTTCACGTTCGGGACATTGGCGAAAGCACAGGCAACCGGTGATATCGAATCACTCCGCGCCCATCATCGTCATGCGATTCGTGTGGAACTCGGCCGTGACCAAGCCGCCACGGTAAACGCCATCACGGCAGCGGTAACAGGGGCTCGATCAACGAAACCTCGGCACGCCGCAAGGACACGCCGTAAGGTCAGTCGCCGTTAATATGTCTGTTACCCCCGACATCCGCATTGCTCACTCCACTCATGAATGGGCGCAGGATGCCGCAGCAGTCATTGCGTCCATCAGTGAACGAGCCATTCAGACCACCGGCCGATTCATCATGGCCCTCTCCGGGGGATCCACGCCCAAAACGCTCTATCACGTCCTGGCCTCTCCTGAATGGAACGAGCGATTCGATTGGTCACGAACCCTTTTTGTGTTCGGTGACGAACGCTGCGTCCCGCCTGACCATCCGGACAGCAATTTTAGGATGGCCCACACCACGCTGTTTCAGCCCCTCAACATTCACGCCGATCATATTTTTAGGATGAAAGGTGAGCATGGAGATCCAGCGGTTGCGGCTCAAGAGTACGAAGAAATTATTCGACGCCTGACCGACAGCGCTGCTCCACAGGTGCCGCGTGTGGATCTTGTCCTACTCGGCCTTGGGAACGACGGGCATACCGCCTCGCTGTTTCCAGGAACCGCAGCATTGCACGAGCAGAATAAGGTCGTCACTGTTGGCCAGGCACCCACAGGGGTTCGGTCTCGTATCACCCTTACTCTGGGTGTGTTGAACCGGGCGGCTGTGATACTGTTCCTGGTCACCGGGACCGGTAAGGCGAGCATGGTTCGCCGGGTGATCAAGCCTGAAACGGAGGTGGATCGTTTCTTGCCGGCGGCGCTGGTTGCACCGGAATCTGGTCAATTAGTCTGGATGCTTGATCCGGGGGCTGGCGCTCAAACGAAATAGGGTTTCGACAGGAACGAAAAAGAACATGATTCTCGCAGGGGACATTGGAGGAACAAAAACGAATCTGGCGCTCTATGACTGGACCATCGAGCGAGTAGAACCGCTGCGTTTGGAGAGTTTTCCCAGCGCGGATTACACTTCGCTGGAAGATATTCTGGTTGAATTTCTCACCGCGCCAAGAGTGCCTGCCGGTCTTGCATCTTCGGCGGTTGAGCATGAGAAGAACGACGAAAATAACGACCGACAGTCATCCGAACCGGTGAAGCTGACGGCCGCCTGCTTCGGCATTGCGGGCCCGGTCATCGACAACCGTTGCGAGACGACCAATCTGCCCTGGATCGTGGATGGACCGACGATCGCCGCTCGATTTGCCATTCCTCGCGTGCAGTTACTTAACGACTTGGAAGCCACAGCGTATGGGATTCTGTCGCTGCGGTCGGATGAGCTGGAAGTGCTCAATGCGGGAAATCCTCCGAAAAAGCGACAGGCCCTTGCCTTAATTGCGGCTGGGACGGGATTGGGGGAGGGCATTCTGTTTTGGGACGGCAAATCGTATCGACCTATGCCGTCGGAAGGCGGGCATGCGGATTTCGCACCGAACAATGACCAGGAAATCGACCTGCTTCGCTATTTGCGAAGTCAGTACCTTCACGTGAGCTATGAACGCATTCTGTCCGGGCCTGGACTCCACGCGATCTACGAGTTCTTGCGTGATACGAAGAAGAATGAGCCCACATGGCTCATGGAAAAGATCAAGGCGGGTAATCCAGCGGCTGAAATCACACAAGCCGGCCTCCAAGGGCAAGCGGAAATTGCCAAGCAGGCCCTGGAACTCTTTGCGTCGATTTACGGTGCAGAAGCAGGGAACCTTGCCTTGAAGACGCTCTCGCTGGATGGGGTATATGTGGGGGGGGGGATTGCGCCGAAGCTCATCGCAAAACTCAAAGACGGAACATTCATGAAAGGGTTTCTGAACAAGGGGCGCTATAAGAAGCTCCTTGGTAACATGCCGGTGAAAGTCATTATGAATCAACAGACTGCTCTGCTCGGGGCCGCGTCGGTCGCAGGGGCCCTATCTCTCGCCCCCACGCCATGAGCGCATTTGATCTCGAAAGCCTTAAGAAAGCCGCTGCCCTCAAGGCTGTGGAGTTTGTTCGTGACGGGATGGTGGTCGGACTAGGAACAGGGTCCACCGCGAAGCATCTGGTGATGGCGCTCGGTGAACAAGTCCGCGCCGGTATGAAGTTGCGCGCGGTGCCCACGTCTCTGGAAACCGCAGAACTTGCGAGACAGGTGGGGATTTCGCTGATCGATACGGAGAACCGTTGGGAAATCGATGTGGCGATTGACGGGGCTGATCAAGTGGATCCGCAGTTCAACCTGATCAAGGGGGGGGGCGGCGCGCTCTTAAAAGAAAAGATTGTAGCGGCGTCGGCCCAGCAATTCATTGTGATGGTCGATCAGACGAAACAGGTTCCGGCCCTCGGAGGATCATTCCCCTTACCGATCGAAATTATTCCGTTCGGGTGGGGAAGTACGGCGCGTGAGATTGAAGCACTGACCAGAGGTCGCGTGGTGCTTCGAGAACGCAATGGGGCGCCGTTCAAAACTGAAGCAGGCCACCTGATTCTCGACGTTCATCTGGACCGCATCGATCAGCCAGCCGAGCTGGAGACGGCTTTGAATCTCATTCCTGGTGTGGTAGAAACCGGCCTGTTTGTCAATCGAACGCATCTCCTCATCGTCGGTGCATCGGACGGCGTACACATCCTGCATGTTCCGGGAAAATGAACGCCGGCCCAGCAGACGGGACCTGCTGGTCAGCATCGTGCGATGCACCCGCTTTCTTCTCTCCCTCCCGATAGCGTATACCGTGCTATCATCGAAATTTTCCGGTGCCACAACCACGACCAGACCACAAGGTGACGAAATGACGGTTGTAGATATGTCAGCCAGTACCGATCCGTATCGACTTCCGCGCCATGTGAGTCCAACTCGATATGAGTTGCGGCTTGAACCGGACCTCGCAGCGGCCACGTTTCGTGGCCGTGAGACGATTGCCGTCACGGTCACACAAGCGACGAAGACGATTTTGTTGAATGCCGTAGATCTGGTCATTGAGTCGGCTGAGGTGGAACGACAGAATGGGTCGGTATTCGAGGCTTCGATCGAAATGGAGGCACAGACACAACGGGCACGGCTGACGTTCGGTGAATCGATCACGCCTGGTGAGTGGCAATTACGCCTGTCGTTTCATGGCCAACTGAACGACAAGCTCCGTGGGTTCTATCGCAGTACCTACAAAGATGAATCCGGAACAACGCAGACGTTAGCTGCCACGCAATTTGAAGCCACCGATGCCCGCCGCGCTTTTCCCTGCTGGGATGAGCCGGATTTTAAATCCGTCTTTGCGACCACCTTGGTCATTGATCCACAACTCGCTGCGGTCTCAAACACCGCCGTGATTTCGGAGACTATCGAGAACAATAAGAAAGTCCTACGGTTTACCGAGACCATTAAGATGTCGACATACCTTGTGGCCTTCGTAGTGGGTCGGATTGAATCGACACCACCGCGCTACGTCGGTAAGACGCCGCTGCGGCTCTGGACCGTACCGGGTAAGCAGCCTCTCACGCCATTTGGGCACGACATCGCGGTCGCCTCGCTCGCATTTTTTGAGGACTACTACGGTGTGCCCTATCCGGGGGATAAGTTGGATCTCTTAGCCATTCCAGACTTTGCATCCGGAGCGATGGAGAATCTCGGCGCCATCACGTTCCGTGAAACCGCGCTCCTCGTCGATCAACGGACAGGCACGCACGCCGAGCTGGAACGCATCGCTGACGTCGTGGCCCATGAGAACGCCCACATGTGGTTTGGCGATTTGGTCACCATGTCCTGGTGGAACGGCCTGTGGCTCAATGAAGCCTTTGCCACGTTCATGGAGATGTTGGCCGTCGATGCCTGGAAACCGGAATGGAAACGGTGGGAGTCGTTTGCGGTGGCACGAGCGGCTGCGTTTTCCGTTGATGGGCTCGTGAGTACTAGGCCAATTGAATATCCCGTGCGCGCGCCGAAGGATGCGGATGCGATGTTCGATATTTTGACGTATGAAAAAGGGGCGTCGGTCCTTAGGATGTTGGAACAACATATCGGATCGACCGTTTTCCGTGATGGGGTGCGACAGTACCTCCGCACCCATGCCTATGGCAATGCCGATACCAAAGACCTCTGGACCTCGCTCGGTGCAGTCGCACGTCAGCCCGTTCCCGAACTAATGGATGGCTGGATCTTTCAGCCAGGTTTCCCATTAATGACGGTAGACGTGCGGGAGAACGAACTGAGGCTCTCACAACAACGATTCACCTATCTATCTCGGGAATCGTCTACTGAAAAGCTCTGGCACATTCCGGTTCAGATTCGTCTCACCGTCGGGGGTCGTACGGAACACCGCAAACTGTTGCTGAAGGAACGGGAAACGAGTATCGGCCTACCGGCCGGGGTCACCTCTATTTTTGTCAACGAAGGAGGACATGGTTTTTATCGCGTCCGCTATCAGGGAATGCTCCTGCAGCAACTTCTCGATCAAGGCCTTAAACGCCTGGCGGCCATTGAACGGTTCATCCTCGTCAGTGATGCCTGGGCCACGACGGTAGCCGGGGTCGTTCCGCTCACGGAATTTCTTCAGCTCACCACGCACTTCAAGAACGAACAGGACAAGAATGTCTGGGCCGTCTTGTTGGAATCGTTCTCGTTCTTGAACCGGATCATCACACCGGAAGATCGACCGGCGCTGGAGGCCTTCGTACGTGATCGAGTGACGCCGGCCGTGCAAGATCTCGGTTGGGATCCGAGGCAAGGAGAGTCGGATCTTATCCGGCAATTACGTGGGGATCTCCTTAGTACACTCGGTCGGCTCGGCAATGATCCAGAGATACAGCAGCAGGCGGTAGAACGATATCGGCAATACCTGAACGATCCAGCGAGCGTGGATGTGAACGTCGTTCCGGCGCTGGTGGCCATCTTAGCCCATACAGGAGGTGAAGCTCGTTACAACGAATTCTCCGAGCGATACCGCACCGCGCCGACCCCTCAGGAAGAACGGCGGTACCTCTTCGCGCTCGCGGCATTCCATCCCAAGGAACTTGTTGGGCGCACATTGGCCCGCACGATCAATGGTGAAATTCGTACACAAGATGCTTCCTTCATCGTGGGGTCCTTGATGGCCAACGTGTATGGACGCGAACAGGCCTGGGTATTTGTCAAAGCCAACTGGGATCAGATGGATAAGCTGTTTCCCAAACAGGGGTTGCGACGCATGTGCGGAGGCATTGTCGGCTTGGCGACTCCGGAGCTAGAAAAAGATGTTCTTCAGTTCTTTAGCTCGCGCAAGATCGACCTGGGTGGGAAAACTCTGGATCAATACTTGGAACAACTTCGTGTGGCTGTTTCATTCCGGGAACGAGAAAGAAATACCCTTCACACTACACTATCCAACGCGTTGAAGGACTTTAAACTCAAGGGGTGATAGCAGAGCTGTTTGGCTCGAAATGGGGTTGGTTGGTCTCCGGATGTCCTTATGCTGTGATTGTCGACCCTCTACGTTCAAAGGGTTGATAACTACATGCCTCTACATGACGCCAGGATACGCGTGTCGGAGGTGTCGGGAGGTCTATCCAGGCGAGCTGCTGTGAGTCAGTGGGTCCTGACATACTGCAACAGCCAAGAGTTTCTGTGCTCACCGCAGTTGAAGGAATCGGCTGGTAGCCAAAGTGTAGGCCGTACAAGCTCGAAACCGTCAGCCACGCGTCTTGTTGTTCGCCTACTATAATAATCGAGAGCTGTCTGTTTTGTAGGCGATGAGAACAGAGTCTGGGGTAAAGACAATGATGCCGCCGAGATGCCGGTAGACAAAATTGTCTGGGAGGATCTGATCGTGGTGTCCGGTGAACAAGACCACTGATACCAGTGTGTATCCGAGTATGTTTGGCAGGTCGAGCATCTACTCTCCGAGATCGATCACAGCTTCATTAGGGACGAGAGCCGCCAGCTTGAGCGATATCGATGGCTTCTCATATGATGAAGTGGGATGGGAGACACTCAGGCAGGCATTTCTATCGACAGAGTTATTCATGCCTCAATACAGCCAGTGGAGGTTGTCCCAGGATCCGGTAGGTACTGAAAAATCCTACGAGCACGGTTAGTATGACTGTAGCCGCGCACCCCGATGCCAGAATCGCTGGTTGAAGGCTCCATGACAGATCGAACACGGTCGCAAGGACTGCCCAGGAGAGAACACTCGCCAGCGCTGTCCCTAACAGTCCGCCCAATGCACCAAGTAGAGCATATTCAACCGCAAACGATTGGGCGATCACCATTCTAGTTGCTCCCAAGGCCTTGAGAATGACGGACTCATACAATCGCCGATAGCGAGTCGCAGCCAATGCCGCTGCCATCACAAAGCAACCGGACAGGACACAGAACAGGGCCACCGCGCGAATAGCTAGAGAGAGCCGATCGAGCACCCGCGCGAAACTATCGAGCATGTCGCCCATGTTGATAGCGGTCACATTCGGAAAGGTTGCGACTATCGCCTGCTGTACGGCGACCTCTTCTGAGGGTGATACATGGACTGTAGCCACATAGGTATGCGGGGCTTCATCAAGGGATCCTGGGGAAAAGATCATGTAGAAATTTGTCGAGAAGCTTCCCCACTCCACTTTTCGAATGCTTCCGATCTCTCCCATCACGGGAACTCCTTGGATATCCACTTCCAGGGTATCCCCCACTTTCAGGCCGAGCTGTGTGGCAGCCTCCTCTTCAATCGAAATCATCGGTGTCGTGAAGGTCTGGCCAGGTTTCCACCACTTGCCCGTGACAACTTGGTTATCTTTGGGAAGCTCCTGCAGAAACGTCAGGACATACTCGCGAGTGAGGTACCATTTTTTTCGTTGTTCTTTCTTGGCCTCAGACTTTTCCTTCTGTTCTTCAGCTTCGGACAACGCTTCGAGCTTGATGGGTTGGCCCTTGATCGCAGCGAGTCGGGATCGAACCAACGGCGTTAATCGAGGAGCTGGGTCGTTGGTCCATTGATGCAACAGACGAGCAAACTCTTCGGTCTGATCGGGCTGGATATCGATGAAAAAGAAGGTGGGCGCATCGCTTGGTCGGTTCTCGCCGACTTGCGCGAGGAGCGACCGTTCAACCAGCGACACAGTCGTCACAACCATCACCCCGATGCCGATGGCAATGGTGATGCTGATCGCTTGACTTCCGGGCCTCACCACATTCCCTAGCGCTTGGCGAAAGATGAGTAGGTCTGGGCGTGGCCATCTCGTGAGGACACGGAGCAGAGTACGGGCCGCGAGCCCCAACAGCAACACGGCTCCAGCAAAGGCTGCGATGAAGAGTGCTCCCACTCGCCATGATCCGGCTTGCCACACCGACAAGAGCGCCAAGCCCAGCCCGATCCCGATCGACGTGAGGCCTTTCCATCGATCGACCTTTCTCCAGGTCTTCCACCAGGAGCGCGTATTCTGACTTGTCGGAGTAACCATGGAGACGATCTCTCGCCGAAAAATTCGAGCCGGTCTCACTTCACGAATAGTCAACAGAGGCCACAGAGTGAAGAGCAGTGTGGACAACAGGCCCAAGGCCAATCCCTTCACTAGGGGTACAAGCGAAATACTCAATCCCCCTTCAGTGAATCCCAGTTGAGCCAAGAGATCCGAATCCATCAAGGCAGCGATCATCCATGGAAGCCCTTGTTGGAGCAAGACTCCGATGGCCAAACCGATCAGACTACCGGCGAGTCCGAGCATCATGGCCTGAAGGGCATAAGTGCGGATGATCGTCGGAGAATCAGCCCCGATCGTCTTGAGGATGGCAATGGTCGTCAGCTTTTCTCGTATGAAGGCGTGCACGGAGGTCGCAACGCCCAACCCACCGGTGAACAATGCGGTCAATCCAATCAGACCAAGATAGCGGGTCAGCTGGTCCAAGAATTGTTTTAGTTGCGGTTGGGCGTCCTTATAGATCGACACGCGGGCGGAATCTGATTCCAGACGCCCACGCAGCTCATAGAGTAGTGGATCGGCGGGAAGGTCGGGTGGGGTTTTCACCAGATACCGCTCGCGTACGCGACTGCCAACCTTCACCAGCTCGGCTGCTTGAAGACCTTCTCGAGACATCAGCAACCGGGGGCCCAGGCTGAAGGCGTTGGCCATACGATCCGGTTCAGTTCTGACCACCCCGGTGATACCAAAGAGGCCCTGACCGATTTTGAGGCATCCCCCTATCCGAAGTCCCATCTTGATCAAAAGCGATTCTTGGACAACCACACCAAAGGTGGGACGACCCTGACATCGGCCTGCTTGTTGGTCGAGAAGCGCAGTCAGGTTGCCCTGGGGTTCCAAGCGAATCGTGCCGTAGAGCGGATATCTTGGTTCCACAGCCTTAAGTTCCACTATTTGTGTCTGCTGCCCGCTTGTGGAGGAGTCGGTCCTGGCCGCCATCGCGATCAGCTCACTCACATGTGTGAGCGATATCCCGCGTGGACTCAACGAGTCCAAGATCGTCTGCCCTTGGGGGCTGATGGGGCGAGACAGTCTGATTTCAAGATCGCCCCCCAAAAGGCTTCGAGCTTCCTTGTTCACGGTCTTCTCCACTTCCGTTCCAAAGAGCGACACCCCGGTCAATGCACCGACACCAATGGCGATGCAGACTAAGAAATAAACAAAGTGTCGCCAAGCCGAGCGAGTCTCACGCCACGCCATGGTGAACGTGAAGGGAGTCATGAGCAAAATCTTGAGGAGAGCACGGAAGGTGGATTATTGTTGAATGCATCGGGAGCGATCCCGCCGGTGATTTCCATAGGCGAGGGTTGGGTATCGGACTCAACATGTCCGTCGCGAAGAGACAGCACTCGTTGCATCAATGCTGCGAGTCCGACATCGTGTGTTACGAGGACCAAGGTGGTCCCATGATCGCGGTGCAATGACAGCAGCAACTCCACGACCTGTGTCCCGGTACCACTGTCGAGATTGCCCGTCGGCTCATCGGCCAGGAGGATCGGTGGTCGACAGGCAAAGGCCCGTGCCACTGCGACACGTTGTTGTTCTCCCCCCGATAACTGGACGGGATAGTGCCCCATCCGGTCGGAAAGTCCGACGGCGGAGAGTAACTCTGCTGCCCGACTCCCAGCTTGTTTCTCCCCGCTCAACTCCAAGGGGACTGCGACATTCTCAATAGCCGTGAGGGTAGGGATCAGGTGAAACGATTGGAAGATGTATCCAATTTTTTCCCGCCGAAATTGTGCCATTCGGCTTTCGGTCATGGTTGTGATGTCGGTCCCATCCAGAGCAATCGAGCCGGACGTCGGTTGGTCGAGTCCGGCCATCAGGCCCAATAGCGTTGACTTCCCACTCCCAGACGGTCCCACAATCGCTACCGACTGTTGAGCCGGAATAATAAAACTGATGTGATCGAGAATCGTGACGGCCTGTCCCGCTGCAACTAAGACCATCGAAACTTGCTGTACCGAAATCATACTAACCCTTTGTTTCTTCAGAGGAGAGAATCTCGTAAAGATAGTATACTGTCTGGGATGTAGGTGTAAGTGATGAGTTAAGTTATGCCACTCTGTACGATTCTTGTTCTAGTCATGTCCGCCATCGTCACCGTACACTGGTACCTTACACCAGGAGGGGCATTTTCCTCCACGTTAGATACCAGACCGCGAATCGTGGCCTTTGGAGACAGTCTGACGGCAGGACTTGGGGTACCAACTGAGGAGTCGTACCCGGCCCAATTACAACGACGGCTCGATGCACTCGGATACACCTATAAGGTCATCAATGCCGGGGTGAGTGGTGACACGACCGCCGGAGGCATGCGTCGCGTGCCGTGGATCCTCACGAACAAACCGGTCCTGGTTGTTCTTGAATTGGGTGCGAATGATGGACTCAGAGGACTCAGCATCGATCAAACACGACACAATCTTCGCGAGATCATCCTGCGGTTGCGAGGGGCTGGTGTGGAGATTGTATTGGCCGGGATGAAATTGCCCCCGAATTACGGCCAGGACTACACGACTCAATTCGAAACCATCTATCGGACTCTGGCAAGAGAACACCAAGTTCCCTTCATCCCATTTTTCCTCGAAGGGGTTGGGGGGAGTTCTTCGCTAAATCAGGCAGACGGTATTCATCCAACCAGTGAGGGGTACAAAGTCGTCGTTGAAAATCTACTCAAAACACTCATCCCGATACTGAACGAAAAACCACAGAAGCTCAGCCTCTCACTCAACTCAGTTGAGTGAGAGGCTGAGCTGCCAGCTCTCAATCGAGACAAGATCCTCAGGCCCTACGGTGGGTCTGCATACCCGATGGCTTAGGACTTCTTGAAAAACGTGTCGTAGACGCCGTAGATAAGAACAATCGCGATCAGAGTGTAGTACAGGCCGGTGACTCCGCTATAATCCGGAGGCCCTTCCGACACATTTGCCATCGCCGGCAATGCCTGGACCAGTAAGGCCCCGGTGAAGAGTCCGGTTCGTGAAAATAACTGCATCATCTCTTCCCCCCTCTAAATCAACAGAAGACAAAAATTGGCCTATTTTACTGGACATCGAATGGATGGTGCAAGAGGCAGCACTAGAGGGGAAGAAAGACACCGAGAAGAAGGAGGAACTCGTTAGGGTTGGGGGGTGTTCTTGGCTACGGCCTGAAGTTCCTCGGCGACTTCCTTGAAGGATGTGGCCACCTTGTCAAAGTGGGAACCCTTCTCTAGAATTTCACGGGCTGCCATACGAATCTGTTCATCATATTGTGCCACCTCGTTCGTCAATTCTCCGAGCTTCGTGAGAGTGGCCCGATAGGTGTTGACTTCGCGTTCAAGATCACGTGTGGTCGTTTGGGTTGTTTTGAGTTCTGCCACGGAGGCCTGGAGCTGTTGCGTGAGACGTCCGGCATAGGCCTTACGATCTCGTAGTTCTGCCTCTAGGGTCGCTAACACATCCTCCGTTTCCCGGCGTCGATCCTCTAAGCTTTTGATCGCGAGGATCCATGCGGAAACTTCTCCCGCTTCGATGACGGGCGAGGGAGGCAGCGGCTGTTCTTTTTCAACGGCCTTCATCGCTAGTTGCAACCATTCAACAAATTTCAGAATCTCGCTCAGTTTAATGTCGGCGACAGACGACTGCAAGGGCAAAGGTGACGCTTTGTGAGAATGATTGGTCGGTGGCCGTGATGGGGATTCCTTGCGGATGCTCGATGTGGAGGACTCTGGCAGGGAGCTCCATCGATGATATTCCAGTAAGACCGCGATCGAGTGACGACACATGGGTTCTTCTGGTACGGAGCAAGAACATGTTGAAAAGAGATGCCCGTCCTTTAGATTGACTTGTTGCTCATAGAGACCGGCGTTGCCTATCACGGTTGATAAGATCTGAGAATCGCTTGCTTCGGCAATGCGGACCCTCTTTTCCGTCACGTATTGGCAGGCGATGTGATATGCGGCAGCCTCGGAGACTGCTTGGATCATTTGTGGAGCCAACAGATTGAGTCGCTCAGCACTGCAGGGAATCCTATTCGTCATGGGGTGGGTCCTTGATACTCCTCTGAATGCCATGATGGTGCCAGTTTGACGACCAATCTGGAGAGTGTCAATTAGTCTTTAGTAGCGTGCCTCCCTTGCCGTAGGGGAGCGGTTGGACAGATGGAGAAATGATACTACTTGCAAGGCTTGGTAGGGTTTGGTTTTCCCATCGGGGTGAGCCACACATAGTCTGCGATGGATTCTTCCAGGCGTGCGTGTACGTCGTCTGCCTTGTTCGTCTCAAATGACATCATGTACACAGTGGTCTGCTTGATGTCCTCTCCTAGTCGTCTGGCTACTCGTTTGGGCACTGGAAGGTTATATTGGATGTGACCACCTCCTGTATAACTCACGATGATCCGATGAGCTTCACGGGGGTCTCTGCGAAGTTCTTTCTGCCGAGTGACAAGTGTCTTGGCCATACCCTCGTCGCGAACCATAGATGCCTCGTACATCGTTCGAAAATGGTCTTCTGTCCCCCCGTGGCACCGTTTCAGTTGATCCATGATTCGCTCGCGATAGGCGAGATCGTCGACGATCTCGTCCTGTAGGATCCCCCAGGTTGCCCATTCCGGCTCTTGCTTGGCCTGCTCCAGTCCAAGCTGTACAACACGACGAATCAGAGGCTTGGGTGGGTTCATGGCTCGGACGGATAGATGATGGTCTCGGGCGAAGGTCACTAACGGGGCATAGTCTTCAAATGCGCCGCCCCAATTTTGTTTCCAGCGCACCTCTTCTAAGAACTCGTTGGTCGTCAGTTTGCCCGCCGAGACATACTCATCGAGCGCTGGTTGGCCGTCCCAGCCGAACATCTCCAGTCCGATCGTGGGCTCCATCCCGTCTGCCACCAACTGGTCCAATATTTTGAGTGCGGCTTGAATGTGGAAGGAATTGTGATGCTCCTCCCCTAAATAGATAATCTCCTGCTGTTCAAGAATCTTGAGCCAGTCCGAAAACGGTATGGTACGCCTGGTTCGAGTCTCTAGGATCTGCCAAGGTTGCCAGTCCATATCGAGGGTGGCCTGAGAGTGCGTGGCATCTTCCGCCGGAGCGCTGGTTACGCACACGAGCACGGACATGAAGAAAATGAGCATGACCGTCGGCCATATTCGGTGCGCAGGGAGAAAGGTGAGGCGTGCAATCATCAAAACACTCCTATCATACCGCGTGTGTATGAACAAGCGGACTTGACCATGAACTTGAGACCTCACTATCCTGCTGCGTGACCGTTGACGCTCTGACAGGTACTGCTGATCCTATTTCTCATGCAATCTGATGAGTTCGCCGAATTTCGCCGTGCCGTGAGTCGTCGTGCGCGCCAAATTCCGGCTCAGTGGGATGGTTCAAAAAGGCTCGTGGATGACCAGACCCTTTCTTCCACGATTGCTCGGCTCCATGACGCGATCCAGCGGAGAGAGCTTCCGGTAGCGGTCAAACAGGCCCTTCTGCGGCTCTTTGATCAATCTCTCTCAACACGCCTCCAAGATTATAACGGGGAAGCGCTTAAATTTCTGACAGGACTCCCGCCGGCCAAAGCAATCCGGGCATTGTGCGTGTGGTTTGACTTGGTTCCTGCTCCCGGCTCCAAGTGGCCGGCCACACGTATGTCGAGCGAGGTCGTCGAAGGCCAACTGCGTGAGCTGATGAATCCATTCGATGTTCTGTCCCATGCTGATGTGGCATCTGTGCTTGACATCGGAGCCGGTGATCTTTCCTTCGCCGAGGAACTGGTTGATCTATATGGTCGGCACGGTACCCAGGAGAATCGGCCGTTCATCCTCCACTGTCTCGACCGACTCGATCCGCGCTCACGATTAGGTGGTCCGCTTCACGCAGAGCCTGAACGGCTTCGAAAGCTGCAGCAGCAAGAGGGGCTGTCATTCGCCTTCTTCGGGAATCAAGACATGTTTGATCTTGAAGCCTTGGATGAACGAGGATCTCTTGCTCCGCGCTATACGATCGTCACCTGCTGGGCGCCTGCCAGTCCCACGTTTGCCTATGAGCCAACCAGACTATCAAGGACGCTGATCACTCAAGACCTTGAGAGGAACAAGGGGGTGTTCCGACGGACCTTCTATGGGAAGGAGACTGCGCTTGAAGTGCAGCATCATGATCGCGCCCTTCTCTTTCCACCATGGAAATTCGATGTGGTAGGCCCCTGTGCGCTGTTGGACCTGCTTGCGCAGCGTGGGGCTGTCGGTGTGCTGGGATCGGTTGATGCGCAAGTGTTCTGGGAACTGCTTGCGCAGTTGCTTGATGACCCGCGGTATCGACCGCAAGACGCACTATTCAGCTCTCTGACGCTGCCTAACGTCTTCGGTCACCTGTACGAGGTGCTGGGCGGTCTGAGGGTCGGTGAGTCGATCGATCTTGGTGACCTTGCGCCTCTGAGACAGCCACATTCTCACTCGGAGGCATCTCGTAGTCCGGATGGCCTCACTAGTACATTTCGTTATGTCCGGATTAGCCGTGGCGCCACATTCCCAGGAGTGCCTGCCAGCAGTACCGCACGAAAGTTTTCAGCCATGACCGAAGAAGTTCCGCCCTGGTTGGTCACGCTTGTTCCGGCGTGGGAAAGCTGAATTCAGCATCGGCGTGACGCCACAGACGTGTAAAACACGCGATTGGTTGACCGTCTTCAGACCCTTTGCTAGACTTCGAACGTGTCTGATCACCACGCATTTCTTCGGTATCTCAGACCTTAATCCCATCATGACTTCTGCGGAGACCATCCGGGCCATTCAGGAGAACATTGCTCGGGTGATCAAAGGGAAACCCCATGTCATCGAGATGTGCCTTGTCGCGCTGCTCGCTCGCGGGCATCTCCTTCTCGAAGATGTTCCAGGAGTCGGCAAAACCACGCTGGCCCATAGCCTTGCACGATCGCTGGACTGCTCGTTCAAACGTATTCAGTTCACAAGCGATCTGTTGCCGTCCGACATTGTGGGCGTGTCGATTTTCAATCGGCAGAAGCAGGCGTTTGAGTTTATTCCCGGGCCCATTTTCGCGAACATTGTCCTGGCGGATGAAATCAATCGCACGACGCCGAAGACTCAGAGCAGTCTGTTGGAGGCGATGAGCGAGGCACAGATTTCTTTCGATAATAAGACCTATCCGCTCAACCCGCCATTTATGGTCATCGCGACACAAAACCCCGCAGAGTATCATGGAACTTTCCCACTCCCCGAGTCACAACTCGATCGGTTCTTGATGAGGTTGCGCATCGGCTATCCAGCACCGGAAGAAGAGAAAAAAGTTCTTGAACGAGCGTCATCTCTGCATCCAGCGGAAGAGTTGCTCCCACTGTTGACGGCATCGGAAGTGGTCCAGCTTCAGGACCAGGTGGACAAGGTCTTTACTGAGGAAAGCTTGACCGAGTATCTCCTGGCCATTGTCCGGAGTACCAGGCAGTCTGAGCTCTTGGCCCTTGGGGTGAGCACAAGGGGAGCGCTTGCATTGAGTCGCGCTGCAAAAGCATTGGCTCTCGTGCGCGGACGGACCTATTGCCTGCCGGACGATATTAAAGAGCTCGCTCCGATCGTGCTGCCTCACCGCATCATGGTGGCACGTCAGACTGGTCTTCACCAACGAAGCTTTGATCAAGCCGAACGCATCATCCGCGATTTAGTCGACACGATTCCTGTGCCGGTCTAGCGCGGTTCTGTCCCTCGGGCGCCCTCACAGAGTTGGTGGGATATGCCGTTTCAGTTGCCGACGTTCGCCCATCGAGTCTTCCGGTATCGCTCCACACGGATCACGTCAGAGGGGCTGCAATTCCTGATCTTCGTGCTGGCGATCGGTATTGCGGCCATCAATACCGGGAATAACCTATTTTATCTGCTCCTGGCCATGATGTTGAGCTTCATTCTGATATCAGGCATTGCGGCGGAATACTGCTTGCGACGACTTGAAGTCCGACGGCATGTACCGGATCTCCTCTTTATCAACACTCCGGTCACCGCTGCGCTCGTAGTCAAAAACCAGAAGTCGCTATTGACCAGCTTTTCGCTGACCCTGAGTGATGTCGGAGACGATCAATCCGTCTCCCCGAGCATAGAGCTTCACTCCCTTCTCCCAGGAGCCAGTCGAGTGCTCACCTACCAATTGACCCCTACGCATCGCGGGAGATTGCTTTTGAGCGGTGTTCGAATCAGCACGGAGTTTCCTTTTGGGCTCTTCACGAAACGGGCGTTCTACTCAAGAGAGGACACCGTCGTGGTGTGCCCGGAGATCCAACCGGTTCATGAACGTCTTTTGCGTGGTCTCTTCGCTGCAGGGTACGAACAGGCCGTCCATCGGCGGGGGCACGGCAGCGATCTGTATAATCTTCGCCTGTACCAGGCGGGAGATGATTCCCGGAGTATTCATTGGCCGACGACGGCACGGACCTCTCAACTGACTATTCGAGAAACCGAAGCAGAGGAGCAACGTCGAGCGATCATCTGTGTCCCAACGAGTATTCCGATGAGTCATGACGTCTCGTTTGAACGTGCAGTTTCGTTAGCTGCGTCGCTGGTTCAGCATTTGACTCACCACAACTACTCCATCCAATTGCGCCTAGGATCAGAGCGTTCGTCGTTTGGCCAGGGAGAAGCGCATCGCCTTGACCTCCTCCGTATGCTGGGCCTCTGTCAGCGAATCACTCCCACTGCTGACTCGATGAGGCAAGATAACTGGACGGACGCTCATTCCGAGGTTGATGGAGGGGGAACGGTGGTTGTCATACAAGCCTGGTCAGATTCCGAAACAGGAGAGACCGAACTCCCTTGGATCCTGATCGATGGGGTACTCATTCCTGGAACAGCCCATGCTGCTTAGTCAGGCCCTTCATCTGACCTCCATCCTATTGGCGTCTGCCTCCTTTATTGGATTGACGCTGGGCGCCGGGTTGCCGGAGTGGCTGGCCGCACTGACAGGCATGACGCTGATCGCAGTGCTCCTACAAAACATGGGGATGAAGTCGGTCGATCGATTTACCACGCGAATGCCTGTTTCAGCCATTGGATGGAATCTGATCGTGTTCGGCGGTTTTGTGGGATTTTGGATCGACCTCTTGTGGGTTTCCGGTGATCTGCTTCCAGCCGGACTACACTTCTTGATGATTCTGATGGTCATCAAGCTCTTCAACCTCCGACTTCGTCGTGACTACCTGCATCTCTATGCGATCAGTCTCGTCGCAATGCTCGCCTCAGGATCTCTCATGACGGATCTGTGGTTCTTCCCGATTTTTTCAATCTACCTTCTGGCCGGAGCCTGGACCCTTCTTCTATTTCAGTTGACCAAGACGTCGGAGGTCGGTGGCGATGTCTGGATGCCTGAGCCTATTCGACATGAGAGGCATGAAGGAAGTCACCGGGTCTCGCCTCGACTTTTTTGGATAGCGAATGGGCTGGCCTTTGGGGCATTCCTCATAACGGTGGTGATCTTTTTCACCATCCCACGAGTTAACGCGGGGATCTACCAGAAGGGGTTTGGGGAAAATCTTCGCATGTCCGGGTTTTCCGACAAGGTGAACCTGGGTGCGATTGGATCAATTAAACGGGATCCCAGCGTCGTGATGCGAGTCGAGTTGCCCAGGAGTCCGCTGAATGATGCCAGACCGTTCTATATTCGAGGGGTGTCCTTCGATCGGTACGATGGCAAGGTGTGGACAAATCAACTGAGCTATCGACGGAGTCTCATCGAGGAAAGTCCCGGCACCTTCACGTTTCGAGGAAAACGAGCTTTCTCGCGGGCTCAGCTTGGTGAGGCGATACAACAGAAAATTCTTCTCGAGCCACTGGATACGCCGGTGTTGTTTGCCGCACCGTTCATCGAAAGCGTGATGGGGATGTTTCCCAGTCTCTTCTTTGACGCAACTGGTGCGGTTTATCTACCCTTCCCGAGTTCGTCCCGTATTGAATATACCGTCGTGTCTCGTTCGAATGTGCTGGTTTCGGAGGATCTCGGGTCCGAGTCCGAGCTTTATCCCGAATCGGTGGTCAGGCAGTACTTGCAACTGCCCTTTCAGCCAGATCGCATCAAGACATTGGCGGCAGAAGTGACGCAGAGGCAACACAACCCATATGAAAAGGCTACCGCGATTCAGGCGTATTTAACTCGCAACTATCGATACAGTCTGGATGCGCCGCTTGCTGAGCAGCAGCAACCGTTGGAAGAATTTCTTTTTGCGAGAAAGACTGGGTACTGCGAGCACTACGCCACGGCGATGGTCATTATGCTTCGAACCGTTGGGGTTCCTGCTCGTCTGGTGACAGGCTTCATGGCCACGGAATGGAACGAATACGGAAATTACTACGTTGTCAGACAGCAGGATGCCCATGCGTGGGTCGAAGTGTATCTGCCGCATTCCGGGTGGATCAGGATGGATCCGACTCCCACTGAAGATAATCCAGCGGCCGGAGGTCCGGTATGGAAAGTTCTTGGACCCATCGTGGATAACATCAAGCTCCAATGGAACCGATTGTTCGTACAGTATAGTGCGGCCGATCAGCTGGCCGTCGTTCGGGAATTAAAAGCCGAAAGTATGTCGGTTCGAAACAAAGCGCTGGATTCTATGACTGTCCTGTTCAGCGCTTTCATGACGCTCTTGAGTGAGATCGTGAGCCATGACGTGTCTCGGATCAGGATCGGGCTTTTGGGAGAGCTTCTCGGCTTCGCAGGGATAAGCCTTGCCATCCTTTTCTGGTTACGTAGAAGGCGACCGTGGACAGCCTGGAATCTCTGGAAAAATGACCGCAATGATGAATTGGTCATCGTACAATGTTACCGGACCATGCGTAACTACCTGATAAAAAAAGGTCTTTCAAGCTCTACGGCTATCGCACCACTTGAATTGGTCGAGATCACTCGATCACGGTGGAGAGATGCCCATTTTTCGGTGGCGTCGATTACAGAGCTCTATTGCCGGACCAGGTTCGGTCATATTCCACTTACCTATGAGGACTTGAAACGTGCGGAAGACGAACTCCATCACCTCCTGGAACTACAGAAATCCTCTCTGTAAAAGGCTAAGTCCCACCAGACCAGATCGCAATTCCATCGGCGGGCAAACACAAAGCTGAAGGTTAGGAGAATCGTCCGGCAAGATGTTGGAGCGGGAAAAGGGATTTGAACCCTCGACCCTCGCCTTGGCAAGGCGATGCTCTACCACTGAGCTATTCCCGCTCGCGAATGATCAGGAGCGGAGTGTACTGACCTCTCCGGTGACTGTCAAGCCACGAATCCTGCGTAATGCTTCAGTGTAAATCTGCTTTTATTATTCAATAAATCGTTACGAAAATGTAACGCGATGAAGTCAGACGAAGTAAATCAATAAACAATGCAATTTATCAGTGACTTATTAAATTCTTCGCTGACCAATCGTCCTTACGTATCAAAATAACTGGTACGTAGACTACTCACCATAGCTATTCTGCAATGACTGGATATCGTTGTTCAATACATTCATAAAATATCAATATTATCAGATGCTTAAACAGTATTTTCTTAGTGGAGGCATGCTCGAGTTTCAGTGGTTTGAGTCTTGCTATGAAACTAGTTCGTTCATGTGTGGGCATTTTCGAAAACGTGTCCGTGCCGAGTGGCTATTGAAAGAAAAAAGGGTATCGCTAGGAAAAAGCTTCGTTCAAGTTCACATCATGTGAGGAGGGATTCACAATGTTCTTGTCACGTCGACAATTTCTAAAGGTCTCTGTCGGGACGGTTGCTGCCGCAGCCGTGGCGGACAAGGTCCTGGCATTGACGGCACTCCAACCGGTGATCGAGGTCGGGAATCCATTGGGTGATTATCCGGACCGGTCATGGGAGCGTGTCTACCACGATCAATATCGCTACGACTCATCTTTTACCTGGGTTTGCTCTCCAAACGATACTCACGCCTGCCGTGTTCGGGCCTTTGTCCGAAACGGGGTGGTCATGCGTGTGGAGCAGAATTATGATCATCAAACTTACGAAGATCTCTATGGTAACCGTGGGACTTTTGCGCATAACCCACGCATGTGCTTGAAGGGCTTTACGTTCCATCGGCGTGTGTATGGTCCTTACCGACTCAAGGGGCCGCTCATGCGAAAGGGCTGGAAGCAGTGGATGGATGATGGATCACCTGAGCTGACGCCTGAAACCAAGCGCAAGTACAAATTCGACAGCCGGTTTTTGGACGATATGCTTCGTGTCTCGTGGGATACGGCGTTTACCTATGCCGCCAAGGCGATGATCATCATTGCCACTCGATACAGCGGTGAAGCGGGAGCGAGACGGCTTCGGGAGCAGGGTTACGCTCCGGAAATGATTGAAATGATGAAGGGAGCCGGTACACGGTGCTTTAAGCATCGTGCAGGTATGCCTGTTCTCGGTATCATCGGGAAAATGGGCAATACCCGTATGAACGGCGGTATCAATGCGTTGCTGGACACCTGGATTCGGAAAGTCAGTCCGGAGCAAGCACAGGGTGGTCGCTACTGGTCGAATTACACCTGGCACGGAGATCAGAACCCATCACAGCCGTTCTGGTCCGGTGTGCAGGGGTCGGATATCGACCTCTCCGATATGCGTTTTTCCAAGCTGAATACCAGCTGGGGAAAGAATTTCGTCGAAAACAAGATGCCTGAGGCGCACTGGAAGTTGGAGTGTATTGAGCGCGGTGCCCGCGTCGTTGTCATTACTCCCGAATACAACCCAACAGCCTACCGAGCTGACTATTGGATGCCGCTGCGGCCGGAGTCGGACGGCGCATTGTTCTTGGGAGCCATGAAAATCATCATCGACGAAAATATGCACGACGTGGACTTCCTGAAGCAGTTTACCGATGCCCCGATTTTGGTGCGCACGGACACTCTGCAGTACCTGGATCCGCGTGACGTGATCGCAGATTATAAATTTCCTGATTTCTCAAAGAGCTACTCTGGCCGTATTCAAGCGCTGAAGCCTCAAGATATTGAGCGGCTCGGCGGCATGATGGTGTGGGACTTGAGCAAGAAGCAGGCGGTCCCGCTCCACCGTGAGCAGGTTGGATGGCACTATGCCAATAGTGGAATCGACGCGGCGCTGAACGGGACGTATCGGGTCAAATTGCTGAACGGTCGTGAAATTGATGCGATGCCGGTCTGGCAAATGTATCTTGTCCACTTCCAGGACTATGACTTGGATACCACACACCAGATCTGCCGTACGCCGAAGGACCTCATTGTCCGTTGGGCGCGCGACTCGGGGACGATCAAGCCGGCCGCAATCCACAACGGAGAAGGCGTCACGCACTATTTCCACATGACGCCAAACGGTCGTGCAGCGGCCATGGTCCTCATCATCACGGGTAATGTGGGTAAGTTTGGCACCGGGCAACATACCTGGGCCGGTAACTATAAGGCAGGATGTTGGACGGCTACACCGTGGTCAGGAGCTGGCTTATCGGTTCACACAGGCGAAGATCCGTTCAACATTACGTTGGACCCGAATGCCCACGGAAAAGAAATCAAGACCAAGTCCTATTACTATGGCGAAGAAGTTGGTTATTGGAACCACGGGGATACGGCCTTGATCGTCAATACGCCGAAGTATGGCCGCAAGGTGTTTACGGGGAAGACCCATATGCCGACCCCAAGCAAATTCCGCTGGGTCGTGAACGTCAACGTGCTCAACAATGCCAAACACCACTACGACATGGTGCGGAACGTCGATCCCAACCTTGAATGTCTGATCACGCAGGATATCGAAATGACATCCGACGTGAATCACAATGACATCGCCTTTGCCTGTAACTCCTGGATGGAGTTTACCTATCCGGAGATGACGATCACGGTCTCCAATCCATGGGTTCAGATTTGGAAGGGTGGAATCAGGCCGTTGTATGACACCAGAAACGATCTCGATACCTTTGCCGGAGTGGCCGCAAAACTGTCGGAGATGACCGGCGACAAGCGCATGAAGGACTACTTCGCCATGGTCTACGCGAACCGCGTGGACGTCTACGCGCAGCGTATGCTCGATGCGTCCAGCACCTTCTACGGCTATTCAGCAGACGTGATGCTGAAGTCGGAAAAGGGATGGATGGTCATGGTGCGGACCTACCCGCGGCATCCATTCTGGGAAGAGACCAACGAGTCGAAGCCGATGTGGACTCGCAGCGGTCGGTATGAGAACTATCGTATTGAACCAGAATCCATTGAGTATGGGGAAAACTTTATCTCCCATCGTGAAGGGCCGGAGGCCACGCCGTATTTGCCGAACGCCATCTTCACGACAAATCCGTATTGTCGTCCGGACGACTATGGTATTCCCATCACGGCCCAGCACCACGACGACAAGACGGTTCGGAACATCAAGCTGTCATGGCATGAAATTGTACGGCATTCAAACCCCTTGTGGGAAAAGGGCTATCAGTTCTACTGCGTGACGCCCAAGACGCGTCACCGGGTGCATAGCCAATGGTCGGTGAACGACTGGGTGCAGATTTACGAGTCGAACTTCGGAGACCCCTACCGCATGGATAAACGGACGCCCGGGGTCGGCGAACACCAGATCCATATTAATCCCCAGGCGGCGAAAGACCGGGGGATCAATGACGGCGACTATGTCTACGTCGATGGGAATCCGGTAGATCGGCCCTATCGAGGCTGGAAACCGAGCGATCCGTACTACAAGGTCGCGCGGCTCATGATCCGGGCAAAGTACAACCCGGCCTATCCGTACCACGTGACCATGGCCAAACACGCGCCCTATGTGTCGACGCCCAAGTCCGTGAAGGGGCATGAAACCCGACCGGATGGACGGGCCATTGCGATCGATACCGGGTATCAGTCGAACTTCCGGTATGGGGCCCAGCAGTCATTTACCAGAAACTGGCTGATGCCCTTGCATCAGACCGACTCGCTGCCCGGCAAACACGCGATTGCTTGGAAGTTCAAATGGGGCTATCAGGTCGATCACCACGCAATCAACACGGTGCCGAAGGAATGTCTCATCCGCATTACGAAGGCGGAGGACGGCGGGATCGGAGCCCGAGGTCCCTGGGAACCGGTGCGGACCGGGTTTACGCCGGGTCAAGAGAACGAGTTCATGATTAAGTGGCTGAAAGGTGAGCACATCAAGATTAAGGTCTAACTGCTCTTGGCAGGACGGGCGGCCCGTGCCCAGGCGGGGCGGGCTGCCGCCGTTGGACCAGAGCCTACTGATGAATTACGGAGGAGACTATGCCTGAAGTATATAACTGGCAGCTGGGACGAAAGATGTTGTATCCCTACGAAGAGCGGCATCCCAAGTGGCAGTTTGCCTTTGTCTTCAATATCAATCGCTGCTTAGCATGCCAAACCTGTAGCATGGCCGATAAGTCGACCTGGCTCTTCTCCAAGGGGCAGGAATACATGTGGTGGAACAACGTGGAGACCAAACCCTATGGGGGGTATCCGCAGTTCTACGACGTCAAGATCACCCAACTGATTGAACAGGTCAATCCCGGCGGACAAGTCTGGAACGTCCGCGTGGGGCGCAAACACCATGCGCCGTATGGGGTCTTTGAAGGGATGACCATTTTCGATGCCGGGGCCAAGGTGGGGCAGGCGGCGATCGGGTACATTCCGACCGACCAAGAATGGCGGTTTGTGAATATCTATGAGGATACCGCGACCTCGATGCGCGCGCTGGTGGAAGGGATCGATAAGACCGGGTTCTCACGGGACGAGCCCTGGAAAATGACCGGCAGCAGTCTGCCGGAGCATGAAACGTTCTTCTTCTATCTGCAGCGGATCTGTAACCACTGCACCTATCCGGGCTGTTTAGCGGCCTGCCCGCGAAAGGCGATTTACAAGCGCCCGGAGGATGGCATTGTGCTGATCGACCAGAACCGATGCCGTGGGTACAAGAAGTGTGTGGAGCAATGTCCCTACAAGAAGCCGATGTATCGCGGCACGACGCGGGTCAGTGAAAAGTGTATCGCCTGCTATCCCCGTATCGAGGGAAAAGATCCGTTGACCGGTGGAGAGCCGATGGAAACCCGCTGTATGGCGGCCTGTGTCGGAAAGATCCGGATGCAGAGCTTGATGCGGATTGGGGAGGATGGGTTGTGGGCGGAGGATCGATGGCATCCGCTGTACTATGCGATCCGTGTGGAGCAGGTGGCCTTGCCGCTGTACCCGCAGTGGGGGACGGAGCCCAACGGCTATTACATTCCGCCGCGGCATTCCCCGCGCGGCTATGCCCGCCAGATGTTTGGTCCGGGCGTGGACAATGCGATTGAAAAGTATCTGGTCCCCAGCCGGGAGCTGTTAGCGGTGCTCCAACTCTGGCGGGCCAGCCAACAGATCGTCTTCCGGTACGATGTGATTCCGGGGCCGAAAGTGTTCGAGACACAGATTCACGGCAAGCGCTTTGAGATGTACAACGACACCGTCTTGGGCTTCAACAAGTCGGGGAAAGAAGTGGCGCGTATTCAGGTGGAAGAGCCGATCTACATCCGCCCTGCCGAACGGGTGACCTGGTTGTAAATCGAAAGGACCGAGAAGATACAGAGGGGTGGAGTTCCGAAGGGGGCTCCACCCCTTTTTATTTTTCAGTGGTGTTTTCTGCCGACAAAAACCGATGGTGAGCGATCATTCTCAATCAAATGCCGGGTCCACTCCCACCGTGTTGATACGGCCATCTCACCGAGAGAAGTAGATCCTGATTCCCATTAGCTGATCAGTCTTTCGACTCAGCCATCCCTGAATCTTCTGCACACTTGACGACTTGCAAGACCTCCAGTAAAGTTTTTTCTAAGTCAGCATCATACCTCCCAACCACGGAGTTACTTCAGCGTGACAGTCGAACAGCAGAAGACGATCCCATTTGCTGCTCAACCTATTCCCTTCAAAGAGTTGCTCACCACGGGCCAGCTTCCTGATGGATATCTCACCAGTGAATATATCGCCCAGCAATTCGTTGAACGGCTTGTTCACTATATTCTCAGTGTCCCATCCGGTAGCTATACCATGGGTGAACTCAGTCAACTTCTTGAGCAATTAGACCCTCGTGCACAGGTTTTCTTCTTTAAAAAATTGAAGGAGACCAGTCCGGAGTGCCTGAAAGATTTTGCGCCTCTCTATTATGGCTTCATGAACGAATTTGAATCTCTGCTCTTCACATAGGCGAAAAACCAGCCAGTTCCTTCATGATCCGAACACTCAGCTGCGCTATCCCGTAGGAGTATACTGACGCGCAGATTCACATTCACGATGAGTCTTTGTCCTGTTCATCGTATGAAAGACCACTCGATGTAAACGAAATCAACCGAAACCAGTCAAGAAGAGATCCCTTAGATCAGAGTGGGAGAAAAATTCTCCTTGTCGTACTGGCAATCTGATGTATAATTGCCCCTCATCTACTGGAAAAGGAGTGTTATGAATCCATCCTTACAACGCGCGGTCACCAGTTTTTATAACCTGATCTATGAAGCACAAACCTTTGCCACTGCGATGGCACGGATCGATACTGCTGAGCAGGAACACTATGCCGGACGAATTGAGGGCCTCAATTGGGTCCTCGATCGTTGTCAAGAACTTGAAGAGATGGACGCCAATCTCACGCCGTCCTCCCTTCAACGTATCTTGGGCGAAGTCAAGTCCGACTTGGAACATGAGTTATCAGTTCAAAGGCGGGAAAAAGGTCGTAGGGCCGATGGACGTGAGGAGGCTCTCAATTTTGTCGCGGACTACCTTTCGAGCTTGATTACTGCGACCGAGATCGAGTCTGCCAAAACTCCCGCCTAGGACAAGCGGTCTTTCTAAACGGGGCATGCATCAGCTCAGCAATGTTGACTGGGGGCCCCGTTAAGTCCATCGCTTTCTTTCTAAGATCTTTCCAACCAGTTCTCTTTAGCTAGGCAAACCACGGGTCAGATAAACCTGCAATGACTTGACCCTGCAGCAGGGATCTCAATAGAATGGGCTATGTTTCAAACGCCCCGTAAACCAGGAATGCCCTGGGTTCCCAACCGCCCCCAGGCTCCACGCAGTCGGCCTCGTACTTCGCCGACAGGGCAGCAGGATCAGTTTGGGTCATTGAATGCCTCGCTGCTGTATTGTCCCCGCTGTCGAGTCGCAACACCGACCAGGGAGCGGCTGCTTCTCGTCCTTCCTACCGGAAATCTTTATGAATATCTTTGTGCACAGTGTGGCGCTTCCACCGGATCAAAGACCGAGAATCCCGAAAAACCCGTTCACATTGTGGCGCCATAATCGTGCCACCTTGAGCAATCCTTGCTTCGCAACGCGCATCGCCACGAGTTCACCGAGCTGGTTCATTTGTGAAAGCAATTTGTAGACAGCTGAGCAGCCTAGGGGCCAAGTCTTCGTCGTAAATCGGATCGTTGGATGGGCGGGGAGGGTGCATGTTAAGTCGCAGGGAACGGTAGCCGTTCGCTAAGTTGCACGAGGTAAATCTTTGGCGGTATCGTGACGATACAGTAAGGTCTGAAGCCGGAAGGAAAACCCAAAATTGGAGAAGCGTTACTGAATCTGCGCCAGTGGGATTCCTTCTTCAATCAGCATGACGGGAATATTATCTCGGATGGGATACAGAAGTGTTCCGTCTTCTCGAACTAATCCCGCCTCAAACAGTTCGGTGACCGGTCGATTGCCCTTGTTTTTCAATTCACCTCGAGTAACCGAGGTATTCAGTGCGATAATGACGGCGTCTTCTGCGATCATCACTTTTTGCTTTGATTCGGGGCAACAGAGAATCGCCAGCAGATCCGGGTTGATGTTCATGGTCTCTATCCTTCCCACAGTTGTCACATGCTATTGGCCTGCATCATGCCACCAAGTGTGATGAACTCTCAAGAGCTCTCCAGGACTGGTAAACTCTGGTAGACTGCCACCCGCTAGTGATCGGGAATGGAATATGGTTAAAGCCTTCTGGAAAACCTGTGTAGCTGGGCTCATCCTCATTGTGCCGGCCTGGGCCACACTGCTGATCCTCTCGACCCTCTTCACCGCTCTTGATAGCGTGGTGGGCCGATACCTGGTCTACCCTCTTCCTGGTCTTGGCCTGCTGCTTTTAGTGTTCATACTCATTCTCGTCGGAGTCATCGGTGATCATATGATCGCTCGTGGCTTGTTCGAGCGGCTGGAACGGAGGATTGAACGGATCCCGCTCATACAAAGCATTTACCTCACCTTAAAAGGTATGACGGACTTAATCAATTTTCGATCCCGATTTGGGCAGAGCCGGGTCGTCGCATTTCCATTTCCGCGTGATGGATGTTGGGCTTTAGGATTTGTCATGGGTACAGCCCCGTCGGCCCTTCAGGTGGACCGCTCCCATACGCTTGTGATGGTATTTGTCCCGACGGCTATTCATCCATTTACCGGGTATTTGGCGTTTATCCCTGACACCGTCCTCAAACCCATTAATCTGCCGTTCGAAGAGGCCATGAAAATGGAATTCTCGGCTGGGTTTTACAGGCCACGGAGCGGATGGCTTACCCCGTCTCCGGCCACAATCCCACGATCATGAGTCCAGACGCGTTCGACATTAGGCCAGCCACGGTAGACGATGTGCAGACAATTGTCGCTTTCAATACGGCTATGGCGTTGGAAACCGAACAGCGCAGGCTGGATCTCGATCGGCTCCGAAAAGGCACGCTCGCACTGTTGACACAACCTCAGCATGGTTTTTACATCGTGGCAGAAACACCGGTTGGGACAATCCGAACCGCTGTCGGCCAGCTCATGATCACATTTGAATGGAGTGATTGGCGGAATGGGGTCTTTTGGTGGGTGCAAAGCGTCTATGTGAGACCGGAGTGGCGTCGCCGTGGAGTGTATCGAGCGATGCATGAGCATATTACCACGCGAGCCAAGAAGGATTCGCAAGTCTGCGGGATCCGTCTCTACGTTGAACACCAGAATCGCGATGCCCAAACCGTCTATCGACGTGTGGGACTCAGTCCCTCTGTCTATACTGTCTACGAACAGGATTTCATACTGGGCCATCAGCGACCGGATCCCTGAAAAGGAGGACTCGACATGAAGATCGTTCGATCAATCTACGCACTGTTAGTCCTCACCATGATGATACAAGGGTGCGCCTTCAGCAGAGGGACGCTAGGAGACGACATCAGAACGGATGCCGTCGCTGCACTTCAGAAAGGAATTACGACAAAGGATGAGGTCCTGCGCCTCTTGGGCGCTCCAGATAGGCTGGTACCACTGAATGGTCGAGACGTCTTTCAGTACTACCGATATGATGCCAAGGCGGGGAGTCTCCTATTGATCATCCTCAATTTCTCACGTCTTTCCGTTAAGAGTGATGATCTCTTCGTCATCCTCAACCGTGATGGGATCGTCGAAGACGTGATCGCATCGAAACGCACCGACGCGTTGGCCTTCCGATTCTGGCCTTTTGGGGAATGACATGACACAGATGATGCGTAGAATGGCCTCGATGGCACTGGGACTACTGATTGGTCTCTCCGCGCTGGGTTGTAACGTCATCCGCGTTTCACTCAATACCTCCCTTGCTCCGGAGGATGTGGCCTTCATCGTACCTGGAAAAACGACCTTGTCCGAAGTGGTCGCTAACCTGGGGGCGCCCGATTCCATCGACGATTCTGATTCGGGGGTGGTCGCCACCTACCGATTCCTAGACCTGAAATACTCACGCGTTAATTTTGGTTGGTTGGCAAAACCTTGGACACCGGTGGATCCCGATCTTATCTTTTCCCGAACGGGACTCGGGGTTGATGCCTTTGAGGTCTTGTGTGACGGGCAGTGGGTCGTTCGTCAGAAGGAGTTTCTTCGGCATCTCATCAGGCCGCCCTTCTATCCCTATCCGTTCCAGCGGTCAGGACGATTAGCCCCCGATGAATTACTACTTGGCACTGGCCCCGCTCGACCCGCTATAATGGTAAGCCATGAGTCAGGGAACGACAGATCCCGCTCCGTGCCCGACAAGTGATCACCCATCTTCTTCCTATATCCCTGCCGACAAAGATACGGAATTTCTTCAGCGGGATGAGTTGCGGCCCATTCGGATCGGGCTCGAACTGCTGAAGCCCGAACTCATCCAAAAAGAAGAACAGATCCAGTCCACCATTGTCGTCTTCGGGAGCGCCAGGCTGCACGAGCCGGTGGCTGCGACACAGGCGCTGCGGCAGGCGGAAGAAAACGCCGCTCGGGCCCCTGCCGATCAGCCGCTCCAACAACAACTGGCTATTGCAAGGCGTCAACTTGAGCTCGCGAAATACTATGACGTGGCCAGGGACTTTGCGCGGCTGGTCTCGTCAACCTGCCAGGTTGATGGGCACTGCCACTATGTAGTCGTGACGGGCGGTGGCCCCGGCATTATGGAAGCAGCCAACCGTGGGGCGGCAGACGTGAATGCCAAGTCGATAGGGCTCAACATTACGCTGCCGCACGAACAGCACCCGAATCCCTATATTACCCCTCGGCTCAGTTTTCAATTTCGCTATTTTGCCATCAGAAAAATGCACTTTCTCATCAGGGCTAAGGCACTCGTCGCGTTTCCCGGAGGATTCGGCACTCTGGACGAACTGTTTGAAACGCTGACCTTGCTCCAAACGGGTAAGACGGACAAGGTCATCGTGATCCTCGTCGGGCGAGACTTCTGGGAGAGACTGATCAATTGGCAGCTGCTTGTAGAGTACGGACTGATCTCACAGAAGGACTTGGACCTCTTTCACTATTCGGAAACGGCTCAGGAAGCCTGGGACCTGATTGCACGCCACAATGGAGTACCTACGACATGAAACTCTCATTCTACGGCGCAGCTCGCTCAGTGACGGGGAGTCGTCATCTACTGGAAGCTCCGGGCTTCCGGTTGATGTTTGACTGTGGAATGTTTCAAGGCCGCCGTCAGGAGGCAATCCGGAGGAATCAGGATTTGGGGTTTGACCCCAAGTCGATCGGAGCCGTCCTACTTTCGCATGCGCATATCGACCACTCAGGCGCCTTGCCGGTTCTACCGAGACAGGGGTTTTCAGGAAAAGTGTACTTAACGAGAGCATCGGCAGACTTGGCCGGGATTATGCTCGAAGATTCGGCGCGTGTGCAGGAATACGACTGTCGATACGTTAACAAACAGGAGCGCAGACGCGGAAGAACTTGTGTCCAGCCGATCTATGATGCAGACGATGTTCGCAAGATCGTAAAACGATTCGAAGGGGCTCGGTATGGGGATCAACAGAAGATCGCACCCCGCCTCACGGCATCATTCCACGACGCCGGGCATATCTTGGGCTCAGCCGCCGTGTGTGTGAAGTACACGGCGCGAGGAAACAGCACCACGGTGTTGTTCAGCGGCGATCTAGGACGGTCCCATATGCCGATCCTGCGCGATCCCGAACCACCGCCGGCCTGCGATGTTCTGATCCTCGAATCGACCTACGGTGACCGATTGCACGAACAGGCCGGCGAGGAGATGAAGCAGAAGGCGCAAGAGCTGATCGCCCATGCCAGAACACACAAGAGCAAGATTATCGTCCCAGCGTTCGCGGTAGGGCGCACGCAGGAACTGGTCATGCGGATCAAGGAATTGGTGGGCGAAGGCCGTGTCGAGCCGATCCCGATCTATATCGATTCTCCATTGGCGGGAAAGGCCACTGAGGTGTTCAAGCGGCATCCGGAGTGTTATGACGAAGAAACCATGAAGACGTTCTCTTCAGGGGGCGACGTCTTTGCCTCACGCTACATTCACTTTGTCTCCTCGCCGGAAGAGAGCAAGCGTCTCAATGCCATGCGTGGACCCTGTGTCATCATCGCTTCGTCCGGCATGTGCGAAGGAGGGCGCATCGTACACCACCTGAAACATGCCATTCAGGACGAAGCGAATGTCATCGCGTTTGTCGGTTTTCAAGCCGAACATACGTTGGGCCGCAAACTGGTTGAAGGCTGGGATGTCGTACCGATCTTTGGTGTCCCAACGAAACGCCGTGCGCAAATCGTGAGGTTCAACGGCCTCTCCGCCCATGCGGATCGGAATGATTTGTTGGCCTACGTACGGGCCATCAATCCGCTGCCCAGCAAGGTGTTTGTCGTGCATGGTGAAGAGAAGCAGGCCCTGTCATTGGGGGCGGCAATCCAAGCAGAACATCCGAAGATTGATGTGCGGATTCCGCACCAGGGCAGCACGCATGAAGTTTAGTTCTGGGCGGGCAGCACGGGTAGTGTTGTTCTGTATCGGCGCACTACTTGCCGGTTGCCTCTCCGTCTCGGCGGCTGAACCTGACCAACCACGCCAACGGATTCGAGACATGGGCCTCGTGATCGGGCAGTATCAGCCTGGTCCTCTCAATGCCATCACCGATGTGGCAGGAGTGAAAGTCGGACATACCACACTCATCTCCGGTGAAGGGAAATTGATTCCAGGTCGGGGGCCCGTACGCACAGGCGTCACCGTCGTCATTCCGCGTGACGACGTGTGGCATAAAAAGGTGCCGGCTGGCTTCTTTGTCCTCAACGGCACCGGAGAAATGACGGGTCTTTCATGGGTCGCGGAATCAGGTTTTCTCGAATACCCCATCGCCCTCACAAACACCTTGAATATCCCCCGTGTCGCGAATGGAGTCATGAGCTGGATGATTAGGCAGTATCCAGCCATCGGCATCGAAGACGACACGCTCACGCCGGTCGTGGCGGAATGTGACGATGGACGATTGAACGACATCCAAGGTCGCCATGTGTCGGAACAGGATGTGATGACCGCATTAGACGGCTCGAGCGGAGGCGCAGTGACAGAAGGGACGGTCGGAGCCGGCACCGGCATGGTCTCGTATGGATTCAAGGGTGGTATCGGCACGTCGTCGAGAATATTGCAGGACAATGACGGGGGGTACAGAGTCGGCATCCTCGTCAATGCAAACCATGGCCGCAGACCGGAACTCAGCATCGGTGGGGTGCCGGTGGGGAAACTCTATGACCCTCTACCACAGGCACAACAGCAGTCTCAAACTCTCTCGCCCGGTCAAAGTGAAGGGTCTATTATTGTGATCATTGCCACCGATGCCCCCCTCGACAGCCGACAGTTGACGAGACTTGCCAAGCGCGCCGCACTCGGCCTGGCCCGCACCGGCTCTACGGCGCGGCACAGCAGCGGCGACTTCATGCTGGCTTTTTCCACCGCGAACGTGATTCCCCACTATCCGAAAGAGCCCACCTACAACCTCACGCACCTCGCCGATAGTCATATCAATCCACTCATCACCGCCACGGTTGAGGCCACGGAAGAAGCGATCCTCAACGCCCTCACCATGGCGACGTCGGTCACTGGCCGCGATGGGCGTCGGATTGAAGCGCTCGACCTCACCCGCCTTAAGGAAATCTTACAACCGATTCAGCGTTAGTCAGCATCCTGGCTGGTTCACACGGTTTTCTCTCGCCATGCTTGCATTTGCGGAACCCTCCTGGCTATTCTTCGAATCAGCTGTGAACGAAGGAGACGAGCTCAATGGGCGACTACCAAATCGGCGGTGGGTTACAACTCATGACGGCGGTGCAAAAGACGGAAGCCTTCGCGGAGTTTCTGAAAGCGCGGATGATTCATGCGCTGGAGACCGAGGATCCGACGGAACTCCACTACCTGCTGGCGCAAGTCGACGACTACCATTCCTATCTGTGGCGGTACTATAAGAAGCTCTCACAAGTCCGATCGCAGCGGATGGATCCGGGAGTCTAACCTCTCTGGGTTTATGCCATCCATTCACAGATCCTGCTTCCCATTTTGCTCTACATCGTGAGGCTCTTCCATGCAGTTTGCCGTGGCGTTATCAAGACAGGTTGATACAGACGCGGCCGCGTTAGAGGTCGCCGCAGGTATTCGTGCGCGAGTGGCTGGAGCGCCCATCGATTTTGCTTGTGTGTTCTTCTCCGCTCACCATGCAGAGGGACTCGATCGGCTAGCAACGGTGTTGACCGGAACGCTTCGTCCCAAACTACTCCTCGGCTGCAGTGGCGAGGGTGTGATTGCCGGCGCAGAAGAGCTGGAGACCACACCGGCGATCACCGTCTGGGCGGCTGTGCTTCCTGATGTTGACCTTCGTCCGGTACACTCGTCATTTTCTCCAACCCAAGATCAATTCCACCTCACGGGATGGCCTGATCCGGGCATCGACGATGGGACCTTTCTTCTCCTTGCCGATCCCTTCACCACACCCATTCAAGATATCTTGGGGATCTTGGACGATCGATACCCTGGCGCCAAGGCGATTGGGGGCCTTGCCGGTGGCGGACAAGAGGTGGGGATGAATCGGCTCGTGCTCAATGATCAGGTCTTTGACGGGGGGCTCGTGGGCGTGCGCCTCTCCGGGGCTCTCGATATTCGCCCGGTGATCTCGCAGGGCTGCCGTGTGATCGGTGAGCGGTTTGTGGTGACCAAGGCCGAACGAAATCTGATTCATGAACTCGGTGGCGAGCCGGCGTTAGATCGACTGCAAGCGGCCTTTGACTCGTTACCGGAGGATGCCAAGCTGAAGGCCAACCGCGCGCTGCATCTCGGCATCGTCATCGATGAACAACGAAACCGGTTCGAGCGCGGGGATTTTCTCATCCGCAATCTGCTCGGTGCCGATCGGACCACAGGTGCCGTGGCGGTCGGCGATATTGTGCAAGAGGGTCAAACCGTGCAGTTCCAGCTGCGCGATGCCGCGTCGGCCAGCGACGAATTCAACTCGCTGCTCGAGGCCGATCACGCGCGCCATCGCCATCCGCCACTCGGTGCACTCATGTTCAGCTGTTGTGGACGAGGCCAAGGACTCTTCGGAACGCCCAACCATGACGCCGGGACGGCATCGGCACGGTTGGGCTCAATCCCACTCGCCGGATTCTTTGCACAGGGCGAAATCGGTCCGGTTGGTGGGCGAAATTTTCTCCATGGCTACACAGCGAGCCTGGCGCTTTTCGCTGAGCGCGATCGCTAGCTTGTCCGGGTTGACCTAACCGTCCTGACCATGCCATACAGTGTAAGGAGGACATCGTATGAAACCACGCTATCTCTTATTACTCATCGCGATGGTCGTGTTGACGTTATCATTGGGAGTAGGAGGATCCATGGCCGAGAATAATCAGGAAATCACAACGCCTTCGGGGCTGAAATATATCGATCAAGTGGTCGGTACGGGAGAGGTGGCCGTTGCGGGTAAAACTGCGAACGTGCACTACACCGGCTGGCTGGAAAATGGGAAAAAGTTTGATAGCTCCGTTGATCGCGGGCAGCCGTTCTCGTTTCCGCTTGGTGCCGGGCGCGTCATCAAGGGTTGGGATGAAGGGGTTCAGGGTATGAAGGTGGGCGGCAAGCGCAAGCTCACCATCCCATCCGATTTAGGCTACGGCTCACGTGGTGCCGGTGGAGTGATTCCACCCAATGCCACATTGATATTCGACGTCGAATTGCTCGGGGTGCGGTAAGCCACCCGTGCAACAGACGCCACTCATTGCGCAACATCGCGCTGCTGGGGCGAAGTTGGTTGACTTCGCCGGCTGGGAGATGCCCATCCAGTACAGCGGCGTGGTCGATGAGTACCATACCGTCCGGGACAAGGCTGGACTCTTCGATGTGAGCCACATGGGCCGGATCAGTGTCTCCGGTCCAGGCTCCGTCGGATTTTTGCAGTATATCACTACCAACGATGTCTCCAAGATTTCAGTCCGCGCCTCGCAGTATTCGATGGTCTGCAATCCCAATGGCGGTATCCAGGACGACATTTTTATCTATCATGTCAAGCCGTACGAGTTTCTTGTCTGTGTCAATGCCTCGAATCGCGAAAAGATCGTGGCTTGGCTCTTGGAAAAAGTCGACCATGCGCAGGGGTGCAAAGTCAGGGATCGTTCGACGGAGCTGGCACAGATTGCCGTACAAGGCCCGATCTCGCGCGACATCTTGATCGACGCCGGCCTTGGCGAGGTTGCGGACCTCAAGGTTCGACAGTGCAAGGAGGTTACCGCGTTTGGTGGCACAGTCGTTGTTTCACGGACCGGATATACGGGTGAACTGGGGTATGAACTTTACCTTCCTGCTCACCTTGCTGCTCCGGCCTGGGAGCAGTTGGTGAAAGTCGGTCAACCACGAGGCCTCAAGCCGGCAGGGTTAGGTGCGCGTGATTTGCTCAGACTGGACATGGGCTATCTCTTGTACGGAAACGACATCAGCGAGGAGATTAGTCCGCTCGAAGCAGGCGCTGACTGGGTGGTGAGTTTTGGCAAGGGTGAGTTCGTCGGTCGCGCAGCGCTGTTGGCTCAACAGACGCAGGGACTGGCGCGTCGATTGGTGGGGTTTGAATTGCTTGAAAAAGCTGTTCCACGCCATGGCTTTACCATTCTTTCCGCCGATTCACAGACGCAGCCTATCGGCGAAGTGACGAGTGGCAATCTGTCACCGTTTCTGCAAAAAGGGATTGGTTTGGGATATGTGTCGCCTCGCTATGCCGAACCGGGGACAAGGATGCTCATCGACATCCGAGGGAAAGCGATTCCTGCCCAGGTGGTCAAGCCACCGTTCTATAAGAGGACCAAGAGCGTATAGCTGATGGCGAAGGGCAATAATGGGGGATGGTCTCGACTGCAATTGCCTTTGTTCGGGCTCTAAGCCATAGGACATAAGCGGACTGTCTATGACACGGAATATCTATACAGGGAAAGTCATCACGCTCAATGTGGATACCGTGCAGTTGCCGAACGGCGTCACGGTCGACCTCGAGACGATTCGCCATCCTGGGGCTGCTGCAGTGGTGCCCGTCAAAGACGATGGCACGGTCGTGTTGATCAGGCAGTTCCGTCATGCCGCCGGCGGATTCATTTACGAAATTCCTGCCGGTAAGCTTGCGCCGGGCGAAGATCCCTTGCAGTGTGCATCACGAGAACTCGAAGAGGAAGTCGGGTATAGGGCCTCCTCATTCGAACTACTCTCCAGTATCTTCACGGCTCCAGGATTCGCCGATGAAGTGATTCATGTTTATCGGGCAACCGGCCTCACGAAGGGACGGCAGCAACTGGATCGCGATGAAGTGTTGGATGTGATCGAGATGCCGCTTTCAGAGGCGATCACGAAAATTGAGGATGGGACCATTCGTGACGCTAAAACTATCGTGGGATTACAGGCTGTCTACATCAAGGCAAAGCATCGTTAGAAAAATCCTGTAAACTTCTCAACCCAACGAAAACCCGCATAAGGCTTGGAACCATACCAAAGCGCTTTTCTTCTCGTCCCAACTCTGATTGCCGACGATCTTGGCGTAATCTCATTTTGAAATCAGCGTGTTCTAACATGAGACTCACGGCGAGACTCATGTCCATTCTCTTCCCGTGGCGAAATGGCCTTTATCACTATGATGGTGATCCTTTTCCCACAGTGCGTTCTTGGACTACGTTCACACTGCATGATGAATCGTGCTATGTTTCCCACTTCAAATATGCCTGGAGCACTGAAGACCCCCTGGACAGGCTCTGGACGGAGCGGTTGAACCGATCGGTGAAGGACTGTACCAAGCGTCCAACGGCTTGAATTACTGAACAACGCCCATAGAGGGAAGGAGAACCGTGCTTATGTTGCTCACAGGAAAAAAAGGACTCATCATCGGGGTGGCCAATAAACACAGCATCGCCTGGGCCATTGCCCAATCCACCGCCGGACAAGGGGCTCAACTATTCTTTAATTATCAAAATGAGCGATTGAAACAGAATGTCGAAGAGCTGACCGCCACGTTGCCGGGCGCCAAGGCCTTTCCCTGTGATGTGAGCAATGACGGTGAGATTGCTGCTCTGATGCAGCAGGTGCAAAAAGAGTTCGGTCAAATCGATTTTCTTGTCCATTCACTTGCCTTCGCGCCACGCGAAGAGCTGACCGGGCAATTTATCAACACCAGTCGGCAGGGGTTCGCGATGGCGCTCGACATCAGCGCGTATTCTCTGATTGCCGTTGCACGGGCGGCTTTGCCGTTGATGACCGCCGGGGGCTCCATTGTGACCCTCACGTATCTCGGCAGCGAGCGGGTCGTGCCCCACTACAACGTCATGGGTGTCGCCAAAGCCGCTCTCGAATCAGCCGTTCGCTATCTGGCCTACGACCTTGGGCCCATGAACATCCGGGTCAATGCGATCTCCGCCGGCCCGATCAAGACGCTGGCGGCTCGCGGCGTCTCGGGTATTACGAAGATGGTCGATCATCACAAGGAGGTGGCTCCTCTCCGCCGACCAACGGAGCAAGGTGATGTCGGAGATACTGCCTTGTTCTTGGTGAGCTCCCTAGGACGGGGAATCAGTGGAGAAGTCATCTATGTGGACGGAGGCTTCAACATTCTTGGGATGGTCGCTCCGAGTGAGTAGCTCAGTAACGATACTGATGCGGTAAGCTCCAGACCGACAAGGCCTGAAGGGCGTTCCGTCCCTCTGTAGGAGCGAGGAGGAACCATAACTCGTCCATCACGGCTCGTTTCTGTCCAAGCAGTGAAGCGTTGTGGATGTCGAAGTTCATGCTGTCAATGAGTTAGATGTGCCATAGGACGTAGCACAGTGGCATTGGGCTTGCTTCTCTCACATCCATTTTCCTGGAGAAAGCGGTCTATTACAGGGTTCACTTCGTATGAAGATTGTCGCGCAGGCGTTGGTCGCTCTTATTGCCAGTGGAGCATCGCTGCTCCATCTCACAGCCATGGCTCAACCCGTAGAGGGAACACTGCCAAAACAGGCACTAGAGCAATGTAATCAAGGGAGACTGGCGAACGATCGAGATACACGCCTGGCCCATTTTCAGCTGGGTCAGCGATTGGGCGAACAGGCGGTTGCGGCCGATGAAGGAAGTGCTGATGCCCACTTCGCATTGTTCTGCAATCTGGGAGAATTGCTCCGTCTCGACGGTGAATCTCTCACGTCGGTCTTCGGGCTCCGCCGCATGATGTACGAACTCGATCGAGCCATCGACATCAATCCGGCTCACATCGAAGCCCTTTCTGCGAAAGGGACACTCCTGGTGAGGTTGCCCAGTATATTGGGAGGAGATATGGAGAAAGGGGAACAACTTTTACAGTACGTCATCGAACACGCTCCGAAAGCCATCAATGCGAGATTGGCGCTGGCCAGAGTCTGGTGTCAGCGTGGTCAACATAATGAAGCCATGGGCTTGGCATCCGACGCACTCGTCCTCGCTCAACGACATCAACAAAGTGAATTCATACCAGAAGCGCAAACGCTCCTGCAGCAGGCCAGGGCCAATGCGATGAAGGTCAAACACCCTCGTTCCTAGCCGTCCCCAATCAGGCAGAGGCGAGCTGACCGTCGCTTCAAGAGGATCAGTCAACCGCTCTTCTGAGGGCCTTCAACCTTCCCTGCTTTTTCTTGGCATCAATCCGCCTCTCGCGGGCACTCTTCGTAGGTTTCGTTGGTTTTCGCTTCTTGCGTGGGACTGCAGCTCGTTGAATTAACATCTGTAGGCGGAACAGCGCGTCCTCACGGTTGCGCTCCTGGGTGCGGTATTGTTGGGCCTTAATAGTGATCACTCCGTCGGCCGAGATGCGGTGATCGTGGAGGTTCAGCAGGGCTGCTTTGTAGAACTGCGGCAAAGATGACGCATGGACATCAAATCGAAGATGGATGGCAGTTGAGACCTTATTAATATTCTGACCCCCTGCGCCCTGCGAACGGATGGCGTGAAGTTCAATTTCCTGATCAGGAATCGCAATGGACGACGAAATATGCAGCATGATGAGTAGCTATCATACTAACGGCATAGGCGCAACGTGCTAAATCCTAAGGTAATCATGCTAAGAGTGGTTACGGAGAAAGGCGCGCGGTGGACCCAAAGCACGGGCCCACCGCGCAGTGATAATCTTAGTCGACGTGTAGCTTCTTGTGAATTTCCACGGTGCGGGAATTGGTGTTTTGGATGATACGGTTATTGTTCATTGTAAAAAACTTTTGGAGTTGTCGGATCTGGCTCTGCGCCACCCTCAGTGGTTCGGACATCACATACCAGCTCACTCCTTCACTGCAAGGCGGCGTCGTCAAGGATCCTGCATAGGTAAAGACAGACTCGTTTTCTGCCGGAATCAACTTTGCTGGGTCTAACGGGATTCCGGAACCACCTGTGTTATAGGCGTCGTGCTCTTCCGGAGTATTCTCGATGATGTTCTTCAAAATGGGGTTCTCTGAAGTGGAGCCATGTGATCCGTCTAGGAAGATTCCCAGCACGGCAAGTTTGCCATCCTCACGTTGATGGACGAAATGCAGCTCCCCACTGTACTGGTGTCCGGCGGGATACTGACCTTTTATGACAAGGTGTTCACTGGGCGTGTGAAAATGGAACTGAACGAGCGGGTACACATCCTTTCCGATGATCAGTTTACCGGGGTAGCCGGCTGAGAAAGAGACTTGTACTGCGTGGCCTGTGTTCCTGAAAACATAGGCGTTGCCTTGGTCTGTTCCGATCGCCGCCTTTTCCGAGGTACTGACGGACGGAGCATACCGCACCACCAGAGAATCGGCACGGCGCTCGGGTTCAGCGGGTGGGTTGTTGTCGGAACTCTTCGTAATGGGGTTAAGGATGAGTGGAATCGGATTGGAGGTCAAGTTGATAGCGATCGGTGATTGATGGGATCCAATCGCGCATTCGGCATAGGGAAACTTAAATGCGGCTGAATTAGAGCTCGAGAGTCCCTCAACGGTGGCCCAGAATGTTCCATCATACCCCTGACCACCTTCCTGAATCAGCGTGGAGTGGTCCCAATTACTTGCGTTGGCTGGGCCCGACAATACAATCGACAGGATACTGAGTGCGATAATTTTTATCGAATATGTGTTCATAGATTTTTACCTTGTCATGATGATGTAAATAAGCGCGTGTGTTCAGAGAACATACAAGCTCTTCAATGGTTTCCTCTTGGGCATGCCCAAGGTGCTGTTATGGATAAACTGCCGTATGTTGCGCTCAACTCGAGATCCATGGAGAGAGCAGCATCGTGTGTGCGGGACAGACTGATACACATCCCTATGTCAACAAGTGTGTATCCGGCAATCAGGGGCAGAGGATGCTGGTAGTGTCGCACCCATATAAGAAGTTGCCAACTGAGAGGAGAGGCGAGGCGACGGATTTTCAGGAAAATATGGATAGATGGTGAGATGACACAAGAAAAAGAAGAACACGATACCCTTCATTACGATCCTCCTTGGTTAATCGGGAACATAGTGGCGTGCCAGTCGACGGATCGCCGTACTGATCATCACATCGACAATGCTTCATGAACTGTAGCCATGGTCCATTCTACTTATGGACGAGGAACGATCACGGCGACTCCCCATGTGGGCAAATCATGTGCCAGACTGTTTTGGCGCTGTTCAGAAAAGAAATTCGTGACAGGCACTAGGAACGCTCAATGTTAAGTAATCGGCGGTATTAGCTGAGGATGAAGAATCTCAGAAACAGTTTCTGTGACTGCTAAGAAGAGAGAAAAAGACGGCCACTTTTTGATGGCTGCGGAGAAAAATGGTGCAGAAGTGCACGCCCGTATCTGTGCGGATATGTATCAAGCTCTGTGCAATAAGAGCCTCAGGCCCTGGGCCGTGGTCAGTCCTTGCCTTCATGTCATTCTGCTCTGTCCATGGTGAGTTGGTCTTAGGATACTTACGGGAGGTAAAGTTGTGCTGTTCTCATACTGGTCGAGTTCAAGAAGTCAGATAAAGGAGGGATCACGTAGCGGCAGGTGGTAGTCAATTATCGAGAGAGTCATGGATGCTGGTTACCAAAATGAATTCCTCAATAGCCGATCGATTCCCAACCTGCGAATCAGATGAATCACGCGATTCCCTTCGGTTCTTCATCAACATATAGATCAGACACCGAATCACTCGTGAGCGACACCGCAAGATGTCCTCGTTCATATGGAGACCTGCGGCTGAACCCTGGTTAGCCATGGGCTCTCCATCTCTTGCTCCTGCGTGAGAGAGGATGTCTTACAGGAGTTCTGGAAGGCGGTCGATAATCCGCAGTCTCAAATCCTGGCCAAGCTGGATCTGGACCATCTTAGTCGAAAGTTTGTCTCGCATCTGCCGAATTTCGTCCGCAGTGAACTGGACCTGCCCGCCGCATCGATCGACTAAATGATAGATAAGCAAAGAGGTGAGGAGCTGCGCTTCTTCATCGCTGGCGTGATGGCTTAAGTTAAGGATCTGTGACATGCCGGTACTGATCTCCGATTGAAGTCAGGTACTTATGGCTGAGCAAGTGAGGCATCCACAATGCCACAGAGGTAGGGGGCTAGCGGACTGTACCAGCTAATTGTGTACTGAACATGCGGTCAAGACAGGTGTTCATCAACGTATATTCATCACGCCAGAGCTGGATAATACGGTTTGTAAACGCCTGTTACTGGCCACTAGAGGCAGGTCAGAGAGGGACTCAGCGGTCTTGCCTCTGGAATTTTGAATTGGCGCTGTGCTGATTGATCTTGTAGTGAACAATGGATGAATAGAGGAGGTAATGAGCCACTGTGTGCCTCTCTCTAGATCACGGTGTATGGACTTTCCATGCACGGCGATCGGGATGCCTACCCGCCGTGGCACTTCCCACCCATGGTTCAACTCATAAACTTAAAGTCACTGAATTTATTGGGTGTAGATGGCTTGCTGAAAGATCCGTTTCTTGGAAAAATGCTGGCCGAGGCGGGGTGTGCGGCTGATTAAAGTGCCCCACCCATGCATAGCCTTGCCAAAGAGAGAGATTCTCGGTCAGTTGATAACCAAGCGCCGGACGAAGCAGCAGCTGATCGATATTGGTGACATCGTCGCCTGGTTCTGTACGTCCGACTTCGTTATTGCCAAGGAGGTGATCTGGAGCGATAAATTACAGGAGCCGAAGTGCCGTGTTGGGGTTGAAAGCATGCAAGGCTTCAACAGCAATGCTTGCCTGACTCCACTCTTTGAGTGAAAAAGCGGTTCGGCCAAGCTCTGTCGTAATCGACTTGGAAACCAGGCTCAAAGACCATGTCAAAGCCAAGCCCAGTGCGAGGCACGTCTAGGACTGGTTGAGATGGGTCACTATCCAGACCAGACCGACGGGTAGCTGAAAAGAGTCCCTCCTCTCGAAATCGACCACTCGGCCAAAGCCTGAAATACTTCAGTCTACGAAAGCATCTCAATTAGGAACAGGACCTGCACCCAGTATGACTGATCTTCTCGGCAGCCCTATTGACCCAAGTGTAAGAGGCGCATCTGAATGGCTGTCACTGGGCCGGGAGAGTTGTGTATTGAGGGAGGGGTGGCAGATCGGTCTGGAGTGCTGAGCGGAACCCACGTTTCAGATCCATCCCGCCGACTAATTAGGTCAGAGATAATAGACAAGACAATACTGGGCAGGAGCTCTGCCGCAGTCTTCTATCGATGGTAACTACCCATACAAACAGGATTCCTGTCAGGGACAAGCCCCTCAACAGCATCGCACTTTCTTTCATTCGTCGCAGGGATGTCCGCACGAGCCGCGCAGATTATCGATAGCACCGCTCATCATTCCACGAAATATTCGTACCTTGTGAGCATGTGTACCGAGAGAGCGATTGATGAGTGGTATGGGGTGGGAACGCACAGCATTGAGAGCTGCGCTCAGTGATCGATCGAGGCACCCCATGCTAAGGAAGGTCTGATTAATTCAACTATTCAGTAGACTAACCCTCAAACCATTGGGGAATCGATTGGTTTTTGCTTAAAAGTCCGAATTGATCAGACCTTCCCCAAATATTTCAATTGACGATCAAGAAAAATAATCCAAGTCGCACGTTACGCACTGCGGGATATCGCACCAGTCCACATTTTGACCTACTTGTGGAGTCTGTGGATTATAAAGAATTGGAGACAATGTGATGGATACGGTAGCGAGCTACATTTGAAACATTGCGCACCGTATAGGTTGTGCGAAATCGCTCTTTTAATCAGTGCGTGCGTCGGCGAAAGAGGATAAAATAGACGAAGTTCGAGAACATCGACGAAAATCATCATCGTAAGCATATGGACTTATTGACAAGGGTGAGCAGAGCGGTTTATGAAAATCTGTTAGGCAAACACTTTGCACGAGCGACAGACACAGAAGCAGATTGGCTCGTGAAGACGCAGAGAAGATTAGGAAATGAGAAGTTGTGAGACCTTCTCTGGTCCCCAATACGTTATAACATCGAGATTTCTACAGATAACGGCTCCCCGATCAACCATGAACGGGAAGCTATCAAAGCAACCAAAATCTTACTCCTGTTGAAGGTAATGATCGTATGAATAAACTCGTCCAAATTGCCTTAAAAAAGCCCTATACCTTCGTGGTTCTTGCCATCCTCATTGTCGTGTTTGGAGTCATGACGGTAATCCATGCTCCGACCGACGTCTTCCCCAATATCCAGATGCCTGTGAGCTCGGTCGTCTGGCTCTATGATGGGTTGATGCCGCAGGAAACGGAAGGACGGGTCACGCGAGTGTTCGAACAGATGTTGACCCAGACGGTGGAAGGCATCAAGACTATTGTGAGTACCTCCTACTTTGGCCATTCCATCATTAATATCTTTCTCCAGGACGGAGTTGATCTGGCCGGTAGCGAAGCTGATATCGTGGGTATCTCGCAAACCTCTGTCAAAGCGCTCCCACCTGATGTCGCAGCGCCCATGGTGATGCGGCTCTTCCCCTCTCAAGTACCGGTCGCTGTCCTGCAGGTTGAGTCCGAAGTAGAGACGCCGGCGGAGCTCTACAATCTCTGCGTCATGCGCATCCGCCCCATGCTCGTCACAATCCCCGGTGCGATCCTGCCGCATCCGTACGGGGGGCAGGACATGCAGGTCATGATCAACGTTGATCAAGACAAACTGCGGGCCCGTCACCTCACTACGGAGGATGTGCACCAAGCGATCGAGAAACAGAATCTCGTGCTCCCGGGCGGAGACATGAAAATCAAGGAAACTGACTGGTTGGTGCTGACGAATGCCTCTCCGCTCAAGATCGAAGAATTCGACGACATTCCGATCAAGCGTGAAGGGAACTCCTTCATCCATCTGCGCGATGTTGCCACGGTTCGACTGGCTGGTCGGGTCCAAACGAACTCCGTCTTAGTCGACGGAAAGCAGGCGGTCATCGTCGTCGTCATGAAAAGCAGCGAAGCGTCGACGATCGCCATTGTCGACGGCATCCGAAAAATGATTCCGCGTATTCAGGAGGTGGTTCCTGCCGATGTGAAGGTGAGTCTCCTCAGCGATTCATCGGTGTTTGTGAGGGATGCCATTGCCGATGTCGTCCATGAAATGGTCATTGCCGCAGCTCTCGTCGGTTTCATTGTGTTATTCATGCTGGGTTCATGGCGTCCCACCGTCATCGTGCTGACCTCGATCCCGCTCTCCATTCTCAGTTCCATTATCTGTCTCCACCTCCTTGAGCAATCGATCAATATCATGACGCTCGGCGGGCTCGCACTGGCTGTCGGCATCCTTGTCGATAACGCGGCCGTTATGATCGAAAACATCGACACGCACATTGAGATGGGTAAGCCGTTGGAAGAGGCGATCATCGACGCCGCTAATCAGATCATTCTTCCGACGTTCGTGGCCACGTTAGCCATCACCATCGTCTGGGTTCCGTTATTCCACTTAACCGGTATCGCTGGCTGGATCTTCCCGGCCATGGCCGAGGCGGTCGTCTTTGCAATGCTGGCTTCCTTTATTCTGACCTACACCCTGGTCCCAACCATGGCGAAGTATGTGTTGAAGGCCCACCATGAAAGTGGACCAGCGAATGGGGTATTTGCCCGCTTTCAGCATGGATTCCAAGAGGCCTTCGAACGTTTTCGTGATCGATATACTGCGCTGCTTGAACAGGCGGTGGCTCATCGAGTGGGCTTCGTCGTAATCTCCCTGGTGGTCTCACTGGTATCTCTTGTGTTGTTTGCCTTTGAAGGACAGGAATTTTTCCCCCAAATCAAAGGTGGATTGCTGCAGATGCATATGCGGGCGCCACTCGGCCTGCGCATTGAGGCGGCAGGCCGAGTGGCCTCGCTTGTCTCGAACGATATTCGGGATATGCTGCCTGGTAATGTGGATGCGGTCGTCAGCAATTGCGGTCTCCCCGTGGGGGCACACAACCTCGCCTTCATTCCCACGCCGACGATCGGTACTCAGGATTGCGATCTCACGATTACGTTGAAGGATGAAAAGTCGCCGGTCTGGGATATTCGGAGCACGCTCCGTAAAGGATTGTCCGAACGCTACCCCGGCACGGAGTTTACCTTTCAGCCGGCGGACTTGAGCGATAAGATTCTCAACTTTGGTTCGCTCGCGCCGATCGACTTGCAGATCAACGGCCCTGATCTCTACGCCAATTATGAGTATGCTCAAAAATTAGCCGGCAAATTCCGGCAAATTCCTGGAGCTGCCGATGTCTATATCTACCAGACCATGTTCCAGCCGACGATCCTGGTTGAAGGCGATCGGAGATTCGCGCTGGGCTTGAATCTGAGCCAACGAGATTTTGGATTCAACATGCTTCTGGCTACGGCTGGCAGCCAACAGATCGATCAGAAATACTGGCTTGATCGCTCGACTCAACAGTCGTATAGGCTCAATGTCTATACTCCTCAACCACAGCTGGCGAGCATCGGAGATCTTCAGACCATTCCGGTAGCCCCGGAAGAGCGGGAACCGGCGGACGGTGGGGAAGCGAAGCTGCATTTGCTCGGCAATGTGACCAAGCTATCCTTGATCGGAACACCCGGAGTCGTGACTCATCGCAATCTCCTGCCCATGATTGACGTATTGGTGTCGGCGGAGGGGCGGGATCTCGGCGGGGTCCTGGATGATGTGAAAAAAATTGCGGAGAGCATGAAGGCCGATCTGCCACGTGGTGCGGAAGTAGAAGTCCATGGCCAAGCCGAGGTCATGCACGATGCATTTGTCGAGCTGGGTGGCGGTCTCATTATTGCTATTGTGCTGGTGTACTTCTTGATCGTCGTTAATTTCCAATCTTGGCTTGACCCCTTCATTATCGTCACGGCCTTGGTCGGTGCGTTTGCTGGTATCGCATGGTCGCTGTTCGTGACTGACACGTATATTTCCGTGCCGGCCCTGACCGGGGCGATCATGACGATGGGCACGGCTACTGCCAATTCCATTCTGCTTGTTGCTTATGCGCGCGAACGATTGGCGGTTCATGGTGATGCCATCCGGGCTGCGGTTGAGGCCGGAAAAGCTCGCATCCGTCCGGTGCTTATGACCGCTGCCGCGATGATATTCGGCATGCTCCCGATGGCAATGGCTAGTTCCCAGAACGCACCGCTGGGTCGAGCCGTCATGGGAGGGTTAACGGTTGCGACTCTGTTCACTCTGTTTTTCGTGCCCTGCATCTATGCGATCATTTATCACCGTCGAACGGTTCTCCAGAAGGAGCATGCCTGATATGAATAAGTTAGGTGGAAAACTATTCCTAATTCTCATCATTGTTGGGTTTCTTGCCATCATGCTTTATCGCATCAATGAAGGCCAACATGAAGCGGTGGCCCTGCAAAAGACTTCTGCAGAAGCTGCCGTCACCCCAGTGGCCCTCACTCAGGGCAAGGTGGTCGATCCGAATGAATCTATTACACTCCCTGGGAATATCGTCGGGTGGTACGAGGCGCCTATCTATGCACGTGTCGAAGGGTATGTGAAGGCATGGTACAAGGACTACGGAGACATCGTGAAAAAAGGCGACATCCTTGCTGAAATTACCACGCCGGACCTTGACGCCGAGTATAAACAAGCCCATGCAGACTTAGAATCCGAGCGCGCCATGAACGCGCTGGCTCAGCTGACCGCTCAACGCTACGTCGCTATGCGAGAACACCAAGCGCTTTCAGAGCAGGCAATCTCCGTCCAGCTGGCGGAGGCCCAGGCCGCAGCTGCAAAGGTGAAGGCAGCTGAGCAAAAAGTGAAGAACATCGAAGCGTTCATCGGTTTTAAAAAAATCACGGCCCCATTTGATGGAGTCGTAACTCAGCGAAATATCAATGTCGGTGACTTGGTGAGTAAGGAGGGGAATCTCAGCGGATCCGACTCGAAGAATAACCTCTTTACGGTAGCGGAGGTAGATAAACTACGTCTCTTTGTGAACGTGCCTGAAGCGTTCGGTCCGTTTCTCGCCCAAGGCATGACGGCTGATGTGACAGTCCCTCAAATCCCGAATCGTCATTTTAATTTCAAGTTCCTCACGGTTGCGAAAGGGTTCGATGTGAACACACGCACGGCGGTAACGGTCTTTACGATCGACAACAAAGATCGGGCACTGTGGCCAGGATCCTATGCCAGTGTTCATCTGACCGCTCCGGTCGATCGCAAAGTCATGACCATACCGACGAGTGCGCTGGTTTTTCAGGAACACGGCACCCAGGTAGCCGTGGTTGTCGACGACGATCGGCTACACTTCAAGCCGATCACAGTGGCTAAGATCTACGACAATTTCATCGAAGTGTCCGAGGGACTTACCGTGAACGACCGAATTGTCAACAATCCAAGCGCCGCGTTGCTTGAAGGTGACAAAGTGCGTGTCGTCACGCCGGTGGCCGGTTATGACATTGTTGGTACGCAAGCGAAGGCACCGGAACCGACGAACTCAAAACACTGATTCCCAACAACATAATGGCAGCTATCTTATGAAAAACAAAAGTTATCGCCATAGGTTTGCTAACCAACAACCCCTGACGAGCGTCCGACTCTCCTCCTGGCTAGGGCGCAGTGTTGTTCTGCTCGCGATCTTGAGTCTGCCGGCTTGCGGCTGGTTTCCAGCCGTCAATCTTGCGCCGAAGTATGAGCCGCCTCAGTACGTCGTTCCTGATTCTTGGCAGGGGGTTAGCCCATTTGTCGTAGCCAAACCCTCCGATGAAGTGCTTCGCCCTGACTGGTGGAAACTGTACGACGATCCGGTGCTCGATCGACTCATTGACCAGGCCATGGCAGCCAACCCTGATCTGCAGGCGGCCGCGGAACGGTTTGTCCAGGCTCGGGATATCATGATGGCGGCGAGGTCAGAATATTTCCCGCGACTTGGTATCGAGATGGGAGCTTCTCACAATAGGCAATCCTTCGATCGGCTCTTCCGTCCGGAGAACAGCCCGCTTCAGTCCAGCACAGTGGAACCTGGGGGTATCGCCTCATGGGAACCTGATTTTTGGTCACGTCTCCGCAATGCCGCCCAGGCCGAGATCTATCGCGCCGAAGAACGTGCGGCGGAATATGGCCTCGCGCGGCTGAGTCTGCAGGCCGAGGTCGCGGCAAACTACTTTACCGTCCGTGGCTTCGATGCGCAGACGGCGATCTACAAACAATCAATTGATCTTTACAAAGATACGCTCAATGTCGTCAAAACTCAGTTTGCCGGTAAGATCGCCTCGGCCCTTGACGTGGCTCGTGTGGAATCCTTGCTGTACGGAACAGAGTCACGATTGGCGAGAATAGAAGGCCAACGTCAGGTCGCCGAACAGGCCATCGCTGTCCTGATCAATCTGACGCCGGATAGTTTCAAGCTGGAACCGGTGGATGAACTTCGGGTTGCCAAATTCGGCTTCCCGAGTGCGCTCCCCGCTACCCTGCTGGAGCGACGACCGGACGTCGCCATGATGGAGCGACGGATGGCGGAGGCGAACCGCGTCATCGGCATTGCGAGAGCCGCCTTTTTCCCCAATGTTTCGTTCCGACTCAGCGGAGGGTTTGAAGAGAAGGGCCTAGACCTCCTTAAAATTGCCAACAGTTTCTGGTCCTACGGGGCGGCCTTTGAACTGCCATTATTCCAGAGCGGGTATCGTCGAGCCCAATTGCAACAGTCTTGGTCTGCTTATCGTGAAACAGAGGACCTGTATCGCCAGACCGTCTTAAAGGCCTTTCGTGAGGTTGCAAACAATTTGACGATGACGAACCGATTAACGGTTGCGGCAGATCGTCAAGATGCAGCCGTCGGGGCGAATTTCAAAACCCAGAATCTCACGATGCAGCTCTATCGCGGAGGCTTGGCCAACAGCTTAGAAGTCATTTATTCCCAGCTTGCCACGCTGGAGGCTCGCATTAGTTCAGTGGAAGTGAAGACGGAACTGCTGAAGTCCTCCGTCGAGCTCGTTCGGGCTTTTGGTGGAGGATGGAATCGAAATCAATTACCGACTGATGACCAGATTCAGCCGTTCGGCCTTTTCCAATACTCCGATCTTGATAAGCCGAAGCCTGTAGGGGGAATTGACGTCAATACTGGTGAATCGGCAAAACCCTTTAACGACCTCACGAAGTCTCCCAGACCGTGAGTAGCCTGCGCATTCTTCGTAATGGAGTATCCTGGTGCAATGACCTAGACAGCCTTCTCCGGTTGTGTACATCGAACGAACGAGGTGATGGCAATTCACACGTAGCGGCTATGTGCTCCAGGAGCTCTATTCTTTAAGCAGGAAGAGGACATCATGAAATGGATGACATCAATGAGTCTCTTGACGGTGATTGCGCTGTCTTGCTTTCCAACGCGCGGTTACGCAGCTGACGTACCAAGTGTGTCTCCTGAGGCAGTTGCCGACTATGTGTATGCTGTGGTCGAAAGTCACCGAGCCTTCTACACAACCCATGTGGTCCAACCGCTTGAGGAACAGGGGGTGGCAAAGGCGAGTGGAGAGTGGAATACTCAGAAGAAGACTATTCCGTTACCGGTTCAAGTCATCAATGAAACCAGCCAAAAGTTTTCCGCAAAATTCAAAGGCCTTCGATATCAGTTGATCAGTCAGTGGCCCATCAGTGTAAAGAATGCACCTCGCGATCAAGTAGATAAGAGCAGCCTGGAAAGTCTAAGCATGCGACCGGAACGCCCAATCTCTCGCATCATCAAGATAGAGGATCGAACATATTTTCGTGCGATTTATCCTGACATTGCTGTCAGCCAGGCTTGTGTCTCCTGTCACAACAGTCATCCAAACAGTCCGAAAAAAGATTTCCAGGTTGGTGACATTATGGGAGGTTTGGTCATCGAGTTCCCGGTCGAAAATCGGTAATTCGTATCGCAGCATAGGGACCGATCATCCCTAATGCATCGTCAGGCGGTTTCGGTACGCGGAGTTGTGACACCTCCGCTTGAGCCTGTCTAGGATCAGGACTCATTAAGGGTGCGGGTCCCCTCCGTAAGTGGTCTGTGCTTCACTATGGCTGGAGGTGGTCATGAATGAGGAGTTTCTATTGACCACGCAACAGTTGAACCGGATCCAGCCCTATTCCCCCCCCCTCTTCTATCTCAAAGAATAAGTCCTGAGCCTAGTCCGGGAACGTCTTCTCCACGCGTATGATGATCAGAAACAATCGCACCAGCAGCGCCGATCGTCTGCGGCTTGGCTCGTGAACAATTCCCCACCCTGTTTCATCGCCGCAGCGTTACGTGCTGGGCGTGGGCTTCTACTCTCAGTACAGCTACTCTGGAACTGCCTGATGCTGATCAACAAGCTGGAGGTTGAACGGACGATCGAGCGCGAAGACCTGCAGGAGCAGGTGACGGCCGACGATCTGCATGGATTAACGCCGGTGTCTCACTGACATACCAATCCGTATGGACCATTTGCACTGGATCTCTCGCGATCATCGTTTCTGGAGACCGCCTGAGCGTCAGGCTATTCACCCGCCACCGGGGGCTGTTCTGTTGGATCAGATCACAACCAGCCTCATGTCCATGGCGACATCAGGCTCGGTAGTTCCTCGATATTCCTACCGGCGAGTCACTGAACGACAAGCGTGACCGAGCTTTACCTGCCACCCTGCTCCATTATGGACTCCGGTGCGGCGTGACTCACCTCAAAAAACTCCGGCCAATTGAGCACGACTGTGCTGCACTCAAGAAACATTGGGGATATCATGAAGCCGCTTCCCTCGCCCCCATCGTGACGCCCCATCACTGATTATGACCCTGGCCATCTTTGCGCGATTACGCCGTCAAGAGTTCATATGAATTGGCCGATAAGTTGCGGTAAGCAAATGTTCAATCACCTCTAGCTTATTTCGTTCTATGGCTCCTTATGCCGCGTGACTTTTTAGATGAAAATCTCCCTCAGGGGTTACCCATTGCTGATGATGTCTGGCACAGTCGTCATCGATTTCTCCTTTATCTGCTCTGGTGTCACGCTTTTGTCATACCACCGTTCGCCTATTTACTGAACAATCCACTAGCACACTGTGTCGCAATGGGATGCAGCCTTGCAATTTGTGCGGGTCTTGCAAAAGTGAAGGTTTTGGATCGCAATGTTCAATCTTTATTTGTCAGCTTCGGACTAATGAGCGCATCCGCTTGGATCGTCTATGCCTCCGGCGGCTATATCGAAATGCACTTTCACTATTTTGTGCTTATCCCGTTTTTAGCGCTGTATCAATCCTGGCCTCCCTTTCTATTGGCAATTGGTTATGTAGGACTTCAACATGGGCTGGCCGGTGTTTTCTGGCCACATTATGTCTACAACCACCCCGAGGCTTGGGCTCACCCCTGGCACTGGGGGATAATTCATGCCGGATTTCTTAGTCTGCTGTGCGCTGGTATCTTTACCCTCTGGCGTGCTCATGAGATAGCCACATCACGCGTGGATGCCCTTCTGTGCGAGGCCAATCGCCTGAAGAGTCAAGCGGAACATTCCGTGCGCGAAAAAACGCAGATCTTAGCCAATGTGGACGCGTTCTTTATTGGAATCACTGCCTACATGAACGTCTGCGAATGGACAACCAAAGCTGAACATCTCTTTGGAATTTCGGCGGAGAATGCAATTGGAAGACCCTTGCAGGACTTGCCAATCCCCTGGAAGTGGGACGAGATAGTCGCCCTAATAAGCGAGACCAACGATCAAAAGAAAACCATCAGGATGGAAAAGATCCGACTGTCAACTCCGGATCAGAAAGAGAAGTTCATTACATTGACGGTATCACCGCTGGGTGAGGATACGAGGGAAGGTTTTGTCATCATGGGAGAGGATATTACTCAACGCCTCCTTATCGAACATGACCATCGGCAATCCCAGAAACTTCAGTCCATCGGGCATCTGGCAGCCGGCATTGCTCACGAGATCAACACTCCAACCCAGTTCGTTGGTGATAATCTGCGATTCTTCTCGGATTCTTTCCGCGATATCACGGCGGTTCTCGGTCGATACCAGTCGATGCTAAGCTCAGTCAAGACGGGAACCTGTTCTCCAGACCTAATCGCAGCCTGCGACGAGGAATTGCGGCGAGCTGATCTCGACTTTCTGCTGGAGGAGATACCGAAGGCCATCACTCAGTCTGCAGAGGGAGTCATACGGGTTGCCTCTATCGTACGTGCAATGAAAGAGTTCGCCCATCCGGGCAAAGACGAAAAGGCCTGCGTGGATCTCAACAAGGCGATTGAAAGCACAGTGACGGTTGCTCGTAATGAATGGAAGTACGTGGCTGATCTGACGACCGATCTGGCGCCTAACCTTCCTCTTGTGCCCTGTTTCTTAGGTCAGTTTAATCAGGTCATTCTCAATATGATCGTGAATGCCTCCCATGCCATTGCCGACGTCACCAAGGGAACGGATGTCAAAGGGATCATTTCCATTACGACTCGCTCTCTGGACGGATGGGTTGAAATTCGCATTACCGACAGCGGCACCGGGATCCCAGAACAGATCCGAACAAAGATATTCGATCCGTTCTTTACAACGAAGGAGGTCGGAAAAGGGACGGGGCAAGGTCTTGCAATCGCGCATTCCGTGATTGTCAAGAAGCATCGGGGAACCATTACGCTGGAGAGTGAGGTGGGACGAGGGACTACGTTTATTGTGCGCTTACCGCTAGGCACTGGTACGGCGACGGCTCCGACGGAGATGGCGGCGTGAGCGAGTCGTGTCCGTGAATCGACGACTGATGCCTGACATGTTCTATCGACTTCGTCGCGTGGTTCCAGTTGCTCTGTACTGCGCAATGTGTTCGATCGGTTGACCGGGCACACCGCATGGGAAGCATAGGGCATGTGATGAAAAACCTTCTATTTGTGGATGATGAGCCGAAAGTACTTGATGGGCTTAAACGCTCGCTCCGCCCGATGCGGGAGGAGTGGCATATGATCTTCGTAACTAGCGCGGCAGAGGCTTTGAAAGTTTTTGAGCAAACTTCAATCGATGTGATCGTGTCCGATATGCGCATGCCCGTCATGGACGGAGCTCAACTTCTAAATGAAGTCCGCCAGCGCTTTCCTCATATCATCAGAATTATTCTTTCCGGCCACTCCGATCAAGAAGGCATCTATCGTTCCATCACCGCCACCCATCAGTACCTCAACAAGCCCTGCGAGACCGAGGAACTGAAGGCTATCGTCACGCGGGCTTGTGCGTTGCGTGAGATTCTCAGAGACCAACCGCTCCGAGCACTCGTGACGAGCATGCAACAGATCCCCAGCCTGCCGACCCTCTACTCCGAGGTCAGGAGAGAGGCTGAATCCCAAACCGCTTCAATGAAGTCCATCGCGAAGATTATTTGCAGGGACATAGGGATGACGGCGAAAGTACTTCAACTGGTGAATTCTCCCTATTTCGGATTGCGCAATTCAGTGTCGACAGCCGAGGAAGCAGTGAATCTGTTGGGAATTGATACGATTCAGGCTCTGGTATTAACCGAACAGATCTTCAAAAGTTTGCCCACCACGAAAGTTTCTGGTTTTAATACCGAACGACTTTGGCAGGAGAGCACGGGAACTGCCATGATTGCTCGCGAGATCGCGAAAGCCGAAATGGCACCGACTTCGATGGTTGAGCAATCGTACACGGCAGGGTTGCTGCATGACGTAGGAAGTTTAGTGTTTGCTTGCAATCTGTGGGAGCGATACATCGCAGTGATCAAAACATCTAAGGAATCGGGTACCCCAATATGGGAAGAAGAACGTCGGAAGCTCGGAGCCAGCCATGCCGAAGTTGGAGCCTATTTATTAGGGCTATGGGGCCTTGTCGATCCCATCGTGGAAGCGGTGGCATTTCATCATCATCCCTCTGATTGCGTTGAGAAAAAATTCAGCCCTCTTACGGCGGTGCATATTGCGAACATGCTCGAAGAGGAATTGTCTCAACCGCGGACAGGATGTAGACCATCTCAGATCGATTCCATGTATCTCAGCACGCTTCAACTGAGTGACCGACTTCCATATTGGCGAGAAGTGGTCGTCACAGCTCAACAAGCAGCGAGAAAGGAATAGGTACATGCCCGACAAAATTCTTTGTGTGGATGACGACCTTCTTATTCTAGAGGGATATAAACGTCAATTGCGGAAAGAGTTTGAATTGACCACTGCTGTCGGCCCTGAACAGGGTATGCAGATGGTCATGGAGCAGGGTCCCTTTGCTGTCGTGGTGTCTGATCTCAACATGCCTGGGATGAACGGAATCGAGTTTCTTACACAAGTGCGAACGCACGAGCCCGATACTGTTCGCATGCTGTTGACGGGTAATGCCGAACTTCACACGGCGATCGACGCGATCAACCAAGGGCAAATATTCCGCTTCCTCACCAAGCCTTGTGCGGCAGAGACATTCACCGATGCGCTCAGAGCAGGTTTGGCGCAGCACCACTTAATTACCGCGGAGCGGGAATTGTTGGATCACACGCTCAGCGGCAGCATCAAAGTGCTTAGTGAGGTGTTAGCTCTGGTCAATCCCGAAGCGTTCGGACGTTCGGCTCGTATCACTCGGTATGTGGAGTCGATCGCAGAGAGTCTTCAGGTGTCGGAACTGTGGTCCATCAAAACTGCCGCGATGCTGTCCCAGATCGGCTGTGTCATTCTGCCAGAGTCAGTGCTCAAGAAGATGTACAAAGGAGAGCATCTCACAGAGGAGGAGTCTCAGCTCCTCAAACAGCATCCGTTTGTCGCCTGCGAATTGATCACGAAGATTCCGCGCATGAAGCAAGTGGCTGAGATTATTAAGTTTCAGGATGCGTACTATGATGGAGTCGGCTCATCAGGAGACCCTCACAAAGGGAATACAATTCCGATGGAGGCCAGGATCCTAAAAGTGGCTCTCGACTTCGATGCACTCGAATCATCCGGTAAGTCCAAAACGGAAGCCTTCGATGAGATGAAACGGCGTAAAGGTTGGTACGATCCCTCGATAGTAGATGCTTTGAAAGCCGCTTTTGTGAAAGAGATCAAGTATGACGTCAAGACGACGGTTGTGGCCGATATGCATGAAGGGATGATTCTGGGGGAGGATCTCCTGTCAAGCCAGCAGGTGCTTCTTGCCTCTAAAGGGCAACAGGTTACTCAATCTATGATGCTGAGAATACAGAGCTTCAGAAAGTCCATCGGAGTACGTGAACCGTTCATGGTGTTGCTACCGATGAAAACAGATGATCACGTGGATTTGACACATTCTCGGGCTTCAAGTCCACCCATCATACCCATGCTGAAGGCATCTTGACGTTATCCTGACCCACTACGCGCCCTGCGGAAGGATCAAGAGATTTTTCTGATTCAAATCAAGGACAATCTACTTCAGACCTAGATCTATATCCTCTACCAGCCCCCTATTATGGCCAAGGTCATAATCAGTGAATAGGGCGTCACGATGGGGGCGAGGGAAGCGGTTGCATGATATTCACGGTGTTTCTTGAGTGCGGAAAAGTCGTGCTCAATTGGCCGGAGTTCTTGAGGTGCGTCACGCCGCGCCGGACTCCATAATGGAGCAGGGTGGCAGGTAAAGCTCGGTCACGCTTGTCGTTCAGTGACTCGCCGGTAGGAATATCAAGGAACCACCGAGCCGGTCGTTGCCAAGGGCATGGGGCTTGCCGTTGCGTTGGTAAGGAGCACATAAAGTCGGCTGCGATCTGATCCAACAGAACAGCACATTGAATCGCAGCTACATGAAAGACGACTGGACCAGCTCTCATCTCAGGCTAGCGAGCGCTAATTCCAAACTGGAGGTGCTGAAGACAGAGAAAGCCTTTGGAGTAGGAGGACTGTAAGCATATCTCTACTGATCGAACGCTGTTGCTACCAGGGGACCTTCCTGTCCTTTGCCTCTCACTCTCGTTGGATGACTGTGCAGCGGAGAGAGGATAGGTACAAACAAGAAGGTGCCACCGGCATTAAATCACTTCCCGACAAGGAAAGGAGAATAGCTTGAAGGGAATCGGCCGCCCTTGCGTATTCTGTAGCCGCTCGGCATGAAAAGCCTTCATAGCGGTCATAGCCTGGTCGATTTGCGTGTCCGGGAGTACGGTAAAGATGATGGAGTTTCTTCCAGGATAGAAGAATGATCCGACCACACTCCCTGTTTCTCCTTTCCCCATAGCATTCTCGATAACAGTATAGTGATCAATACCACTTTTACGCATCATTTCTTCAAGATCGCTGGTCATTGATGAACGATACACGATCAATAGTGCAACCATAAATAGTCCTTGTTCTTCCTGAAGTGAATTCCGTTATGGCTGCTTCAACGACGCAGCCATCTCTTCTGAAATCTCAAACGATATGAAATTAGACCTAGACTCAGCCATAAATCCCACACCTTCCTTTCGCGACAACCTGTAAAGTCATCCGCGTAGAACGAAGATTGCCGCAATCCTACATTCCATCATGGGGGTGAGATCAACTCCGTTTCTTGTATCCTAAAAGTTAACAATAACGGGCTTGCCATATAGTTGTTTCGGAGACTGAAACGCATCGATTTTACTGTCGGTGAGCTTGATGCGGTCAAGCACTAAACCCTCGTCAGGTCTTATCAAATCATTTGTTCCAGGCTTCAGTGGTGAGAGCCTTACGGCACACCCAAGCACGACATTCAACATGAGAAGTGCCGGAACCAAATAACTTTGTCGACTTTGAATCCTATTCCTTTTCGATCTCTGTCTATTCTAGGTACCAACCATAGCATGATAGGCCTACTCCTTTCCTCAGAAAATTTCTGCCGTAGTGCGGCAAAGCTTCTGTGCCATGATCGTCTTCTACGAGAGGTCTTAGCGACCCGGTATTGATTATTTTGAGCAAGAAACGAGCCATCTCCCTCGCATGATCTTTGGTCTTGCGATAGCGTGGAATTAGAAGTGGGGAGGGAGTAGGAGTCAGTATAAACTCAGGATCGATGCATATTGAATCAGACTACATCATTCATCGTGGCAGTTATTCGAACAGCGCGTAAAGTGCGTTAACACTCGCATGTCTATTGTTTGTATCCGTGATGTTGAGTTAAAAATCAATCGCGCACTCAGCTCATTGCATGCTGTGTCACCGATGCGGACATGTCAAGTGACGCAATCTCGAGGCAGCTCGGTGTAATCGCAGATCCTTGACGGGGATCTGTGGTTGAGAACCTCACTAGCAGAAAAACCATTACCGGAGTTCAGTTTACGGCTTTATCTAGATGGTGAACCGTTGGAGCATCTTTCATTCCATTCTTAATCAAGCCGCACCCAGCGAAGATTTCAGCAGGGCAGAAGTAGGGGATAGCCTTAGATATGAAGATAGAATGTAAAACCGCTAGACCGCGATAATGGAAATCCACCTTGTATACAAAAATTATTTTGCCAAGAGCGATCCAAAATATATACGACGTTAGAGCATTCAGTCGCTAATGTTTCGATGCGTACCACCAACTGGATCAGCTAATTGCGATAATGCTGTGACCGGCTTCTTCCATAAGAGCGTATACGCACTATTCGCTCTAAGTTGTTTCGCACCATGACGCATGTTTTATGATATGACGGAATATCTCGATGATCGCGTCAATGATGAATTCAGCTCGGACACCCAGGAGTTGGAGACAGGTATCGATTGGCTCAAGGACGCAATCTATTGAGGTTGGCGAATCAGATCCTGGCATTACATATGCTTTTATCAATAGAATGACCATGATCTATCTTCGTTGGTGCGGGTAGTAGTCGCTGGTCTGTAATTGAAGGGAAGCAAAACCCACCAGTTTATAAAAACGATAATGGACAGTCTCAGATAAATAGAGGGGATTCACATGCCGCCTCATGCATAGGAGAAGTGGTCCATTGGAAAAGGTTCACCAGTCGACAGACGAAAAACCACCCAATGGGGTTCGTGGACTGAGATACTGGCGTCATGATCTCCTCGCTGGATTACAGGTCTCGTTACTGGCTTTTCCGCTTTCAATTGGTATCGCGCTCGCATCCGGAGCCCCTCCTGTCGCAGCCGTGGTGTCAGCCGTCATCGCGGGGTTTGCTTTTCCGCTGCTTGGAGGTTCGTATGTCACGATTGGCGGGCCAGCAGTGGGTCTGGCACCAGCCTCCCTGGCCGGGATGTTTGTCTTGGGGCAAGGTAGTGTGGACGCGGGGTACCCTCTCCTTCTTGTGGCCATCTGCATCTCCGGAGCCCTTCAAGTGCTGCTGAGCAGGTACGACATCGGCCGTCTCGCAATGTATATTCCGAGTTCAGTGCTGCAAGGGATGTTAATGGCAATCGGTTTACTCGTTATCATCCAGCAAATTCCTGCTCTCCTTGGGCATTCAGGGTTTTATTACACGAGAGATATATCAGAAGCGTTCCGCCAGCTCCTTGAGCAAATCCCTGATCTTAACATCGACGTATTTAGCATCGGAGTAATCAGCCTCGTTGTGTTGTTTGCCTTCAACAGTCCGATTCTGAATAAGTACCCATGGGTCAGGGCCCAATCACCCTTGTTGGTCGTCGTATGGGGGGCCGTGGCCGGGTGGGCGTTGAATATTCCCAAGGAGAATCTCATCTCTGTTCCAAGTGATATTTTGACTCAAGGGGTTCACTTCCCGCATTTCACTACCGCCTGGGAACAGTCCGGATTGTGGTTTGGTCTCTTCACAACGGTTATGATGCTTACATTGATCAATACTACTGAATCCCTCGCGACGATCCGTGCGATCGATAAGATCGACCCCTTCAAGAGGAGATCGGACCCCAATGTCACCCTGCGTACAGTGGGGGTGTCCACCATGTTCTCTGGTCTTGCCGGAGGACTCATGATCATTCCTGGAGGAATAAAAAGCACGGCCAACATCCTCGCCGGTGGAAGGACGTTGTGGGCGAATGCGTACTATGCCGGATTCACCGCACTGTTCTTATGGTTTGGGACAGGATTGATCAATCGGATTCCGGTCCCCGCCTTGGCAGCGCTGCTCATTTTTATCGGCTGGAGCCTCTGCGCGCCGATCGTCTTTTTCCGTTTATGGGCGATCGGTAGAGAGCAGATCGTGATTGCTGGAGCCTGTCTGATAGGGACCATCGTCACGTCCAATCTCTTATTGGGTGTGTTACTCGGCGTTGCAGCGAAGATTGTCCTTCTGTGTCGCGATGTGCTGTTGGGGGTGACGCTCGACCGACGATCCCGAGCCGAACAGAATGAATCGCTCTCATCTGCCCTCCGTACCTCCATGAGGGAGTTGTTCCGTGATCCTGTCATTCGAATCGGGGATGGCCGTGCAGGGTCGGAACGCTCGCCTGTAGTGACACAATCTGGAGGACATATAAAACATCCCTATAAGATTTATCTCTCATCAGTCAGCTGTATGAATGTCATGAAACTTGAGGAGCGACTCGAGCTTCTTTTGGCACAGACTCATGCACAACACACGTTTCTTCTCATTTTCAGGGGGTATGTCGTTGACCATACGGCAATGGAGTATGTGCATTATTTCAGAGAACGTTGTCATGAGGCTGGCCATCAGTGCATGATTTTGGGCAATGAGCGATTTATCGCTCGCTCAATGCATGCACTGGCCTATCGAGTAACACAGATGCCTGACAGCATTGCATATGTGTGAGACGACGGTGATCGTAAAATGTATCGGCCTCACCCGTTGTACAATTAGAATTTACCAAGGAATGGGTCAGATTTTCGGAAGGGCCACTCGCTCATTGGCTATCCATTCAGGCAAGGCCACAAGATTTGATTGAGCGGAAAAATGCTTCTACCGAAGCTCGCGACACACAGTCTTGGGAAAGCGCACGGCACGCATGGATTGATATCCTACCAACTGCTTCTCTTGGAGAAGGAGCATCACCTGATGCAGGCCAGTATTTTTGTCGTTGATGATCAGCCTGCCTTCAGGATTGCGTTAGAGAAATTACTCTCTCGCATGCAACATCGAGTACGGGCCTTTCAATCCGGGGAAGAACTTCTTGCCGCCGTTGAGCAAGACCCTCCTGACCTGATTCTCCTAGACCTCAAAATGCCGGGGTTGGATGGTATCCAAGTCCTGGAAGCGCTTCGAGTAAGGACGCGGGATTCACTCGTTGTCCTGCTGACAGCCTATGGGACAGTGGAGGATGCCGTCGAAGCCATGAAGCTTGGCGCTTTCGATTTTCTCATTAAGGCCATTGAATTGGACGATATTGAACGTGTGATCAATCGGGGGATTGAACATATTCGATTACGGCGACAGGTGTTGTTCGACCATCTGCATTACGGTGACTCCTATAACATGCGTAATCTCATCGCGGATAGTCCTGCAATGAAAGCAGTGGTCGGGCAGCTCCAGCATCTGATGCAACTATCTAACGTGCCTGTCTTGTTGGTTGGAGAGACCGGAACCGGGAAAGAGTACTTAGCCAAAGTCATCCACCATAGCAGTACGCGCGGGAAAGGTCCGTTCGTGAAGATCAGTTGTACCACGCTCTCACCTCAGCGGTTCGAGCGGGACTTGTTCGGATACGAACGTGGGGCCTTCGCCGGCGCGGAGCGGCGGAAGCTGGGCCTATTGGACCAAGTTGATACCGGCACTCTGTTTATCGATGAAATCGGTGATCTTGACTTATCCATGCAGGGGAAGGTCGTCGGAATCGTGCAGGATCAGTCCTATCGGAGACTGGGTGGAACCGAAGACATTGTCGGAGATTTTCGAGTGATTGCGTCGTCTTATCGTGATCTTAAGGCAGAAGTAGCGGCAGGGCGATTTCGGGAGGACCTTTTTTATCGCCTCAACGTGGTGCCGTTCGTGGTCCCGCCGCTCAGAAATCGGATGGAGGACATCATACCGCTGGCCAAGCTGTTTATGACGAAGTACGGGCTGGAGCTTGGAAAAGAGGTCACCGACATCGATCCTCGAGCCATTAAGACACTTCACCAGTATTCATTCCCCGGGAACGTGCGTGAACTTCAAAACATGATAGAACGGGCGATGATGTTATCCATCGGACGAACCTTGACGCCAGGAGATCTCCCGGGAGCCTTTTAGGTTTTGACGGTTGCGGAGCGTGTGCCGAGGTTTCGCTGGAACGTGATCTGCGATAACGTTGGTCACAAGACCATCCGGACTTGTGACGGCAAAATGGTCATGCACATGCAAACCCTTTACAAGTTTCTCAATAATCTTCCGATCCTTCCCAAGCTCGTTCTCATCCCGGCGGTTCCGCTGCTCTTTCTGCTTCTGTTAGGCGCGATGCTCTCGATGGACGTTCTCACATTTTTCAGCGATGAAGAACGCCTGAATGAGCAGTATCTCCTTCAGAAGACGGCGGCCCAATACATGCGCTCAGTGGCTGATCTGGAAACGGCATTCCTGGGATACGCCGTCACAGGGAACGACTATTACTTCGAAGGGTTTACGCAAAGGCAAGCGACGCTGCTTGCGTTCGAACGAGAACTGGTCGGTAAACTTCCACGGGAGGCGGACCAGCAATTCAGGGAACTTCAAAAAGCCGTCAATAAATCGGTTGCGGAGAAATGGCGATTCGTTGAAGCGATCAAGGCGGGAACCTCGGCAGAGGCTATTCGGTATATTCAAGAGGGGAAAAGCCGGGAAATCATGATCGAGATTCGTGCCTGGATGAGACGTTTTGAGGAAATGGAACAGCAAACCACGCAACGGGAATTGTCCGCGTTGAATTACGATCAGCTCAGAACCATCTTCATCATATTGGCGGGTGGGGTTGTGACTCTCGCGCTCATTACTCTGGGTCTTGCGGTCATTGCCCAATCAATCGCGGCTCCGCTCGTCGATCTCTCGAAGGCGGTGGGTTCGGAAACCGGGGATGCGATTCCCAACATTCCTGAACTGGAACGTAAGGACGAGATCGGAGAACTGACAAGAGTGATGGGAGCGATGAGCTCACGGATCCGTCAAGACGTCGAGGAACTCCAGCATTCTGAATATACGCTCAAGAAGCTAAATGCATCCCTGTCCGCTTCGGAAGCAAAGTATCGCGGATTGGTGGATCACGCTCCCGTCGGTATCGTGATTACAAAAGGCGTCAAAGTCACCTTCAGCAATCGATACAATCAGCAGTTAGCCGGACTTGATCCTGATAAAGAAGTCGCACCCGCCACATTTCTCCAGCGCATCCATCCCGCTGACCGCAGTCAGGTCCTGATGACCTTTGCCCAAGCGGTAGCCGAAGGTCGACCGTGCGAAACAATTTTCCGATTTGTCCATGAAGACGGCAACGTCCGAAAGATCTTAAGCCGACATGTCCCCATCATGGACTTGGAGTCTTCTGATATCGTCTATGTAGGCTTCAATATTGATATTACGACTCTCGAAGGCCTACAGGTTCGATTGAGCCGGGTGGAAAACCTGGCGACGTTGGGGCAGGTTGCGGCAGGTATCGCGCATGAACTCAGAAACCCATTAGTTGGAATTGGGTCGACGGCCAAAGTGTTGCTCGATGACTTCGAACCGGATGATGTGAAACGGAAAGAGGTGGAAGTCATCCTATCAGAAACTCGACGGTTGGATCGCATCGTCAATGAAATCGTGGACTTTGCACGGGTTCGCCGAATTGCGCCGACTCGAGTTGATCTCATCCAATTAGTTAATGAGGTGGCAAAACTGTTGAAGGTTCAGTTGGATCAGAAACACCTCGTTCTCAAGACAGACGTCTCGCCAATGATCAACGAAATTCATGCGGACCGCGACCAGCTGAGACAAGTGCTTTTGAACGTCGTGCACAATGCCTTGGAGGCAACCGCCGTCGGAGGGGCTCCTATTCAGATTACGGCGGATGAATTATTTCGTGAGGAACGACCGGGTATCATGATTCAAGTCAAAGATGCAGGGCATGGAATTGCTCAGGAATTGATCGGTCAGATATTTCAGCCGTTCGTTACCTTTGGGAAACGTAACGGGACAGGATTGGGGCTCGCAATTTGCAAGAACATAATAGAGGCTCATGGAGGAGATATTTACGCCAGTAGCGAGCTCGGTAGGGGGACGATCCTTGGTATTTGGATGCCACTTGAGCAAGAACCGGTTTCAACGAAGGGTTGATCAATGCGCGCAACGGTATTTGTGACAGATGACGAGCATGTGATTCGTACGGCGATCGTCAAGCGGCTAGCCAGACAAGGACATGCCGCCGTCGGATATGAATCCGGCGAGGCCTTGATGGAAGCGCTTCAGCATACACACCCTGATATTGTGCTGCTTGATCTCAGGATGCCTGGTATGAGCGGTCTTGACGCGCTCAAGCATATTCGTCACCTGGCTCCCTCCGCCTTGGTCATCATGTTGACGGCCTATGGATCGGTGCAGGATGCCGTGGAGGCGATGAAGTTAGGGGCGTATGACTTCCTGATCAAGACAGTCGATCTTGAGGGGCTCGATGCCGTCACTGGTCGTGCGATCGACATGCTGAAGCTTCGGCGTCGCCTTGAAGCAGAACTCAGTGGTCAAGCCAATCAGTTTCACCTGAGTCGTCTTGAGGCGCACAGTCCCGCAATGAAGCACTTACTGGAACAGGTTCAAGGGGTAGCCGAGAATCCCAAGTCTTCCGTCATGCTTCTTGGTGAAACAGGAACAGGGAAAGAGTTCCTGGCACGAGTCATCCACCATAATGGCCCCAGAGCGGCCGGCCCATTCGTTGGGGTCAATTGCACCGCGATCCCCAAGGACTTATTTGAGAGCGAGTTGTTCGGATATGAGCGAGGAGCGTTTACCGGAGCAAATCAACGAAAGTTAGGCCTCCTCGAAAAGGCAGAAGGCGGCACTCTCTTCCTTGATGAGATAGGCGACTTGGATTTGTCGATGCAGGCCAAGTTGTTGCGGGTGATTCAGGAACGGTCCTTCCGACGGCTGGGAAGTACTGACGACCTAGGTGTAGATTTTCGCCTGATTACGGCGACAAATCGGGAAATCAAAAAAGATGTGGAACGAGGTGTCTTTCGGGAAGATCTCTACTTTCGTCTCAATGTCGTCACCTTCGAGATTCCCCCACTTCGCAAGCGGGTAGAAGACATTATTCCACTGTGCCAGCGGACTATGGTGCGGTTCTCGCACGAGTTCGGCAAGCCGGTTCCAGAGCTTGATCCCGCAACCCGGTTGATCTTAGAGCGCTATCATTACCCGGGAAATATTCGGGAACTTGAAAATATTATCGAACGGGCGATGATCTTTTGCGCCGGTCAAGTGTTGACAGTCGATTACCTGCCGCGTGAATTGCATGATGCGGCGAAACAGACGACCACCTCCGTATCGGTCGGAGAGGAACGGCTCATCCGCATTGAAATGCATGTCGGGAAACAAACACTTGAGCAAATCGAGGAGTCGATCATCGAAGAAACATTGCGGCTTGCGGACTACAATAAGAGCCTTGCGGCCAAACAGCTCGGACTTACCAGATTTTCTTTGGACCGACGATTGAAGAAATACAATTGAAAGATCAGTCATGGATAGCGCAGGGACTACGCTGTCAACGCAACATCATCATGAATGGAACGAGCAGAGAGACGACATGCCGTTGCAGAAATGCACGGAGCAGTGACCTCTTCCGTTGACAGGGCAGGGAGAATGACGAGTGTATGTCTGGCAAGGGTCAGAGCGTTGTCTCTGGCTATCCTCTGATTACTTATGGACTCCTCAACGGCTTCCCCAAATGAAAAGTCCCGTACCGGTGATATCATGTACTTGAGTCGGGAATGACCAGGCTGAGTTCATTCCAAGGTGTTGCGGTTTGTGTGAACACCGGGCGTGGCTATTGCCCCACAGTCTCTCTTGAATACCTCTTGTACAGACTCGCCTATCTCTCCCTCGACAACCAGTGGTTCGCAGCGCTCGCTCGGCGGTGACATAAGCCGCCTGACTCTTTTCCTTGGAGAAGGAGTCCTTTCACGCTAAGTCTGAATCGAAGCACGTCGGAACATGACCACGGGTTGAGAGGTCCTGGACTCATTCTTGTCAGGGCCCTCCCAGCAGGCCATTCTAGGTTCTTCTGGTTCTAATCTGACGCCGAACTCTATTTGACGCAAGCGCTCGGTCCCCGTTAATCTTATATCCACAATAATCACCATCTTCGATATACGTTGCGAAGTGCCTCGGAATGGACCATGGGTTCATCGGCTGACCAAGGTAGTCGATTTATGAATTTTCGATCTAGAGAATCCAGTCTGATCGTCATCATGGTCCTATTATTGGCCGGATTGTTTATTTTCGATATTTACACACCCATGAATTTCGCTGACCATGCCCTGTACGCGGTCGTCATCTTGCTTGCGACGGCCGCCCGCTCGCCATGGGTGTTGCCGACGGCCGCCGGAGCAGGTACGGTCCTCACGGTATTTGGAGGGGTGGGAACCCCATGGTTTCCCGATCTCCCACCCTGGATTCAAATTGGAAATCGTGCGATTACGATCACGATTCTATGGATTCTTGTATGGTTCGGATGGAAACGGCGACAGGCGGAAACCGCACTGCAGAAAGCAAATGAAGATCTGGAACACAAGGTGGCAGAAAGGACTCGGGAACTTGCCACTGTTAATCAAACCTTGGTGACGGAAATCACCGAGCACGTTCAAACAGAACAAGCGCTGCGCCTCTCACAAGGTCGCCTTGCCGGCATACTGGACATCGCCGAAGACGCCATTATAGTCACCGAACATGATCGGTTGATCACGCTCTTCAACCAAGGGGCGGTGAAGCTATTCGGTTATGATCCTGGCGAAGTGTTAGGGAAACCGATCGATCTGTTGTTCCCGGAACGATTTAGGATCGATCATGCAGGCTATATCACCGTGTTTGCCCATGCGCTTGATTCAGACCGCCGCATGACACCGCGGCGCGAAGTGTTCGGCATGAAGAAGGATGGAAGCGAGTTTCCTGCGGAGGCGAGCATCTCCTCACTGGCCGTCGGCGAGAGAACAACCTTTACCGTGATTGTGCGGGACATCACGGACCGGCTAAGGACGGAGCGTCAGCTCCGATCATTGACCACCGAATTGATGATGGCGCAAGAAGAAGAACGTCGGCGTATTGCGCGAGAGCTCCATGACGACATTAATCAACGGCTGGCTTTAGTCGTCATTGAAATCGGAAACATGTTGGCCGAACCATCGGCGATGTCCTCTCAAGCAAAAGAGACGATCCAATCCATTAGTCAGCGGCTGGTAAGGATCTCCGATGATGTCCGCCGCATGGCATACCAATTCCATCCCTCCGTTCTGGATGATCTAGGTCTGACGGCGGCGCTCAAGCAGATGGCTGATGAATGGTCGGAGCGGACAGGAGTTAAAACCGTACTCGTACAAGAAGAACCGTCTGATCCTTTACCGCGCGATGTCTCCAGTTGTCTCTATCGAGTTGCGCAGGAAAGCCTTGCCAACATCATGAAACATGCCAGCGCCGCACGTGTGGAGCTCGAATTGACCTGTGATGATGAAGCGATTACGCTATCAATCTACGACACGGGTGTCGGCTTCGATCTCAAGGATATTCGAGCTCGCCATCCCGGCTTGGGCCTGGTCAATATGCGTGAACGAGTGCGGTCCGTACGTGGCCGGTTGGACATCCGGTCTGAACAAGGCCAAGGCACACACATCATCGTACACATTCCATTTTCCGGAGCACCACATGAAGAAACCACGAGTTCTCTTGGCCGATGACCACACCTTTGTGCTCGAGGGATTCAAGAAGTTGTTGGAGCACCATTGCGACGTAGTAGGATCCGTGGAAGATGGTCGCGCCTTAATTGAAGCCACTATAAAGCTCCAGCCCGACCTCGTGGTCCTGGATATTTCGATGCCTCGACTGAACGGCATCGAAGCGGCAAAGAAGCTCAAGAAGCAAATCCCCGACGTGAAACTTATTTTCGTCACGATGCATGCCGACATGGCTTATGTCAACGCAGCATTCAGAGCCGGAGCGTCAGGTTATTTGCTGAAACGATCGGCGGCCACTGAGTTGATGCAGGCGGTCCAGTCCGTGTTGAACGACAAATTTTATGTGACCCCGCTCATTACGAAAGAAGTCGTGACGTCCTTCCTTAAACCGGCACAACTTTCCCCTCCCACGATCGATGACTTGACGACGCGGCAGCATGAGATTCTGCAACTGGTTGCCGAGGGATTGTCCGCGAAGGAAATCGCCGACCAACTGAAGATTTCTCACCGTACCGTTGAGTTTCACAAGACGAAGATCATGGAACAGCTCAACGTCCACACAACGACGGACCTCGTCAAATACGCAACGGCGCACGGCTTAGTCACGGCATCGTGATGCCAATGCCCGCGCTACGGTAGTTCTGCAGCTGAAACCACGTAGTTTCTTGCCGGACAGCTGGTAGTCTTTATCCCCCCTCCATCACTCGTACTCGACTAAACTGCATCGTGGTGAAAATTTCCCACATCAATTTTGCTCGTTTCAGGATGATGCTTGTTTCGAACTCCTGAGCGAAGTAGACGGATTGGGTAACAACTTTTGTTGATCAAACGTGGATTCCCGGAAACTTTGAACCAACGAAACACACAGATGCTCAGTTTTTCTCATATCTACTAGAAAGGGAGGTAGACCACATGAGGATCTCTCGTAGGCAATTCATGAAAGCTTCTGCCGGCACGATCGCTGCCATAGCCGTAGCGGACAAAGTTCTGGCATTGACGGCGCTCCAGCCGGTGATCGAGGTCGGCAACCCCTTGGGGGAGTACCCGGACCGATCATGGGAACGAGTCTATCACGACCAATACCGATACGATTCGTCCTTCACATGGGTTTGTTCCCCCAACGACACGCACGCCTGCCGCATTCGCGCCTTCGTTCGCAACGGAGTAGTGATGAGGGTCGAGCAGAACTACGACCACCAAACGTATGAAGATTTGTATGGTAATCGTGGGACCTTCGCACACAATCCCCGCATGTGCCTCAAGGGCTTTACGTTTCATCGGCGCGTCTACGGGCCGTATCGATTGAAGGGGCCTTTGATCCGTAAGGGATGGAAGCAATGGATGGATGACGGGTCACCAGAATTAACCTCGGAAACTAAGCGCAAGTACAAGTTCGACAGCCGTTTTTTGGACGACATGCTCCGTGTCTCGTGGGATACGGCGTTTACTTATGCGGCGAAGGCCATGATCGTCATTGCTACACGATACAGCGGTGAGGCGGGAGCGCGGCGCCTTCGCGAGCAAGGCTATGCTCCGGAGATGATCGAGATGATGAAGGGCGCGGGGGTACGGTGCTTCAAGCATCGAGCCGGCATGCCCATTCTGGGATTCATCGGCAAGCACTCCAATACGCGTTTCAACAACAGTGTCCTACCGGTGCTGGATGCTTGGATACGCAAGGTCAGTCCGGATCAGGCGCAAGGCGGTCGGTATTGGAACAATTACACCTGGCACGGGGATCAAGATCCCTCACAGCCATTTTGGAACGGCACTCAAAATTGCGATGTTGATTTGAGCGATATGCGTTTCACGAAGTTCAATACAAGTTGGGGAAAGAATTTCGTCGAGAACAAAATGCCGGAAGCGCATTGGAAACTCGAATCGATCGAGCGCGGGGCGCGCCTCGCGGTGATCACTCCTGAATACAATCCGACGGCTCAGCGAGCCGACTACTGGATTCCTCTCCGTCCGCAATCGGACGGGGCCTTGTTCCTCGGAGCCTGCAAGATCATTCTCGATGAAAATATGCAGGACATCGACTATATCAAGCAATTCACGGACATGCCTCTGTTGGTCCGCACGGATACCCTCCAGTATCTGGACCCCCGTGAAGTTGTCCCGAACTACAAGTTTCCGGACTTTTCACACAGCTATTCAGGCCGGATCCAAGCATTGAAACCGGAGTATATCGAACGGCTAGGCGGTTTCATGGTGTGGGACATGAATAAGCAGCAGGCCGTCCCGCTCCATCGTGAACAGGTCGGCTGGCATTTCGATAAGAGCGGGATTAGCCCGGCTTTGACCGGTACCTATCGAGTCAAGCTGTTGAACGGACGCGAAGTCGACGTCCAGCCAATTTACCAGATGTATCTGATCCACTTCCAAGACTATGATCTCGATACCACGCATCAGATTACCCGCTCTCCCAAAGATCTCCTGGTCCGCTGGGCGCGCGACTCGGGGACGATCAAACCGGCCGCAATCCACAATGGTGAGGGGGTCTGCCACTATTTCCATATGACATCGAATGGACGGGCGGCCGCCCTGGTCCTGACCTTAACCGGCAACATCGGCAAGTTCGGCACCGGCTGCCATACCTGGTCCGGCAATTACAAAGTGGGAATTTGGAGTGCGACGCCCTGGTCGGGTACCGGTAGCGGCGTGCACTTATCGGAAGATCCTTGGCAGATCAATCTGGATCCAAATGCTCACGGAAAAGAAATTAAGTATAAAAGCTACTACTATGGCGAAGAGCCAGGGTATTGGAATCACGGGGATACGGCCTTAATCGTCAATACGCCGAAGTATGGCCGCAAGGTGTTTACGGGGAAGACCCATATGCCGACCCCCAGCAAGCTGCGGTGGGTCGTGAACGTCAACATCCTGAACAACGCCAAGCACCATTACGATATGGTGCGGAACGTCGACCCTAACATCGAATGTCTGATCACGCAGGATATCGAGATGACGTCCGACGTCAATCATGCTGATATTGCCTTTGCCTGCAACTCTTGGATGGAATTTACCTATCCGGAAATGACAGCTACCGTGTCCAATCCTTGGTTACAGATCTGGAAGGGTGGGATCAGGCCGCTGTACGACACGCGGAACGATGCAGATACGTTTGCAGGGGTAGCGGCGAGACTCGCCGAGATGACAGGTGAGAAACGGATGCGAGATGTCTTTCACTTCGTCTATGAGAATCGCGTGGATGTCTACGCGCAACGCCTCCTTGATGCGTCCAGCACTTTTTATGGGTATAGCGCCGATGTGATCTTGAAGTCGGAAAAGGGATGGATGGTCATGGTGCGGACCTACCCGCGGCACCCACTCTGGGAAGAGACCAACGAGTCGAAGCCGATGTGGACCAGATCGGGGCGCATCGAGAGCTACCGTATCGAACCGGAAGCGATCGAATACGGCGAGAATTTCATTTCTCATCGTGAGGGGCCGGAGGCCACGCCGTATCTGCCGAACGCCATCTTCACGACAAATCCGTATATTCGCCCGGACGACTATGGTATTCCCATCACGGCTCAGCACCACGACGACAAAACAATCAGGAACATTAAGCTCTCATGGTCAGAAATCAAGAAACACACCAATCCCTTGTGGGAAAAGGGCTATCAGTTCTACTGCGTGACGCCCAAGACGCGTCACCGGGTGCATAGCCAATGGTCGGTGAACGACTGGGTGCAGATTTACGAGTCGAACTTCGGAGACCCCTACCGCATGGATAAACGGACGCCCGGGGTCGGCGAACACCAGATCCATATTAATCCCCAGGCGGCGAAAGACCGGGGGATCAACGATGGGGACTATGTGTACATTGATGGGAATCCAGTGGATCGTCCCTATCGAGGCTGGAAACCGAGCGATCCGTACTACAAGGTCGCGCGGCTCATGCTTCGGGCGAAGTACAACCCGGCCTATCCGTACCACGTGACCATGGCCAAACACGCTTCCTTTGTGTCGACGCCCAAGTCCGTGAAGGGGCATGAAACCCGACCGGATGGACGGGCCATTGCGATCGATACCGGGTATCAGTCGAACTTCCGGTATGGGGCCCAGCAGTCATTTACGCGAAGCTGGCTCATGCCGATGCACCAGACCGACTCGCTGCCCGGTAAATCTGCAAACGGGCTGAAGTTTAAGTGGGGATTCGAAATCGACCACCACGCGGTCAACACGGTGCCGAAGGAATGTCTCATCCGCATTACGAAGGCGGAGGACGGCGGGATCGGAGCCCGGGGCCCCTGGGAACCGGTGCGGACCGGGTTTACGCCGGGTCAAGAGAACGAGTTCATGATTAAGTGGCTGAAAGGTGAACACATCAAGATTAAGGTCTAACTGCTCTTGGCAGGACGGGCGGCCCGTGCCCAGGCGGGGCGGGCTGCCGCCGTTGGACCAGAGCCTACTGATGAATTACGGAGGAGACTATGCCTGAAGTATATAACTGGCAGCTGGGACGAAAGATGTTGTATCCCTACGAAGAGCGGCATCCCAAGTGGCAGTTTGCCTTTGTCTTCAATATCAATCGCTGCTTAGCGTGCCAAACCTGTAGCATGGCCGATAAGTCGACCTGGCTCTTCTCCAAGGGGCAGGAATACATGTGGTGGAACAACGTGGAGACCAAACCCTATGGAGGGTATCCGCAGTTCTACGATGTCAAGATCACCCAACTGATTGAACAGGTCAATCCCGGCGGACAAGTCTGGAACGTCCGCGTGGGGCGCAAACACCATGCGCCGTATGGGGTCTTTGAAGGGATGACCATTTTCGATGCTGGGGCCAAGGTGGGGCAGGCGGCGATCGGGTACATTCCGACCGACCAAGAATGGCGGTTTGTGAATATCTATGAGGATACCGCGACCTCGATGCGCGCGCTGGTGGAAGGGATCGATAAGACCGGGTTCTCACGGGACGAGCCCTGGAAAATGACCGGCAGCAGTCTGCCGGAGCATGAAACGTTCTTCTTTTATCTGCAGCGGATCTGTAACCACTGTACCTATCCGGGCTGTTTAGCGGCCTGCCCGCGGAAGGCGATTTACAAGCGCCCGGAGGATGGCATTGTGCTGATCGACCAGAACCGATGCCGTGGGTACAAGAAGTGTGTGGAGCAATGTCCCTATAAGAAGCCGATGTATCGCGGCACGACGCGGGTCAGTGAAAAGTGTATCGCCTGCTATCCCCGTATCGAGGGAAAAGATCCGTTGACCGGTGGGGAGCCGATGGAAACCCGCTGTATGGCGGCCTGCGTCGGCAAGATCCGGATGCAGAGCTTGGTGCGGGTTGGGGAGGATGGGTTGTGGGCGGAGGATCGGTGGCACCCGCTGTACTACGCGATTCGTGTGGAGCAGGTGGCCTTGCCGCTGTACCCGCAGTGGGGGACGGAGCCCAACGGCTATTACATTCCGCCGCGGCATTCCCCGCGCGGCTATGCCCGCCAGATGTTTGGTCCGGGCGTGGACAATGCGATTGAAAAGTACCTGGTCCCCAGCCGGGAGCTGTTAGCGGTGCTCCAGCTCTGGCGGGCCAGCCAACAGATCGTCTTCCGGTACGATGTGATTCCGGGGCCGAAAGTGTTCGAGACGCAGATTCACGGCAAGCGCTTTGAGATGTACAACGACACCGTCTTGGGCTTCAACAAGTCGGGGAAAGAAGTGGCGCGCATTCAGGTGGAAGAGCCGATCTACATCCGCCCTGCCGAACGGGTGACCTGGTTGTAAGGTTCGGTGATGGTCAAGGGCGGACGATCTCCGTCCTTGACCATTTTGATTTACGAAATGGGAGTCCAGACGAAGGCTGAAGAAACAACTACCTTTGTTCGACGCGGGGAGGCTATCGGTGATTCGCTCGTATCGTTGAGTGCCTCGTGAAAGGAAGGTGACTATGGGATGTCACCGATGCGGTGGGCTCATGGTCTTTGCACAACTGCGTGACATTCAGTTCGGTTCCAGCGGGTATGAGTCGGTTGGCAGGCGCTGTATCAATTGTGGCGCTATCGTAGATTCACTCATTGCTGTACACCAGCGACATGATCCTGTGATCGCGAGCCAGTCACAAGAGCATTAACATCCTGAACAAGGTAGGTGTACCCAGATGGCATCAATTGAATACGGGCTGCCGAAAGGCGTCTGTATTCGGCTCGATCTCGACCTCTGGTCATCAATCACATCTGCAGACGCTGCAACAGAAGGTAGAGAGAGACAGCAGACTGAGCATAACGTGGAATTTGCAATGGTATACTGGCATATCACCGATCTCTCGGAGAGTTTAAACCCCATGAGATGATCGGAGTACGAACGGAATAGTAAGCGGACAGCTACAAAGCACTGGTCAAACTGGTACCTGCCTCAGTCACACCAGAATCCCTACAGTGTATTGCTAGCGCCATGGTTTATCGCCGTGCCATGATGGCATCCCATGTCAATGTGACATGCCGATTCCCCACTCCTTCGAGTCCTTCACTTCAGGTCAAGTCATTGACAAATTCAACAGGTAAACAGGCAGTTTAAAAGGCTTCAGCGGATTCTTCTTTCTGGCATCGCATTTGCTAATGATTATGGCGGTCAGTCCTAAACTTGATGGGATTCTCATGCGATAGGAAGAGAGATGTGCGAAGAAGCTTGCGAACAAAATCTATTCATCAAAATGTAATAAATGCAGGAATGTTTGTGCTGGGTTTTTAGTGAGGACCAGATCGAGAATACGACCTGAGGAAAAGCTGATCAATTCGAGGCGTCTACCAGGGGTTGGTTAGATTTCTAGTGATAGCTGAGGTGGGTTGTTGAAAACGAGAAATGACCAGACCTCTTCCTCATCACCGGAAGATTGTCACTTGCTACCGACATGAGCCAGGAAAGCTTGGAAAAGTTGCTGAGCAGATGTCGGGGAGAATGACGCTGTACGAACGGCATTTCAGTCCGCTCTCGACTTGGATGACGGGTACACGTCTGTTCCCTCAGTACTCTCAAGACGAGGCACGTGAGTATGAGCGGAAAGAGCTAGAACGACTGGAATATCTCTACGAGTCGCGGCCGACCAGTGAGGCCGGATTGAGGTTTTGGTAGGCAGCCTGGCAGGCCGAATTCCGTAAGAGAATGGAGGAAATCATGCGTTTCCTTATAAAGGCTATTCTGCTGATCCTGATAGCACTCTCGCTACAAGCCTGCGGGGCCACTGTTCAACCCGGTCAACGGGGACTTCGCTGGTATCCCTTAACGGAAGGTCTGACCACTGAACCGCTCAAGAGCGGGTTCTATTGGCAAGCCCCATGGAATCAAATCTATCTGTATGACGTACAGTGGCGTAGTTACACCGAAACCGTCGATGCTCTGAGCTCAGACGACCTGCTGGTCATTCTCAAGGCCGCTATTATTATGAGGCCAACCCCGGAAGAGGTATATTTCCTTGCCCAAGAGATCGGGTCGGATTTTTATCCTCGCGTCGTCAAGCCTGAATTGCTGGCAGCGGTCCGAAGCGTCGTTTCCAATTATCCCATGGTCAACGTACCGGAGCAGAGTTCAGAGATTGCCAGCAAGGTGCAGGCAGTGGTGGTGGAGAAACTCAAAGGTCGTCACCTGGAAGTAGCGAGCGTCGCCATGGCAGATATCGAGTTAGCCAAGGTCGTACTGGATGCCGTCGAACGAAAGCAGGCGAAAGAACAGGAAAAGGAGCAGAAGGAGTTCGAGCTCACTATCGCCGAAAAAGACGCGGAGATCGCGAGACGTCGAGCGAAAGGGGAAGGTGATTCGATCCGTATTCGGTCTGAGGGTGAAGCCGAAGGACTGAAAACTCGGGCGGCCGGCCAGGCCAGAGCCCAAGAAACCATTGCCAAGACGCTGACGCCGGCATATCTCCTTTTCAAGCTATACGACAGCTCCAACTCCAAGTTCGTGCTACTACCGGACAAGCTCAATGTACCGATTTTGCTCAATCCCGGTACCGATCGTTCCCCGGCTGCGTTGCATGAAGAATTTCAGGGTGGGAGCAATATGCGGCTAGGACAGTAGTGAATCTCAATCGTCAGAATAATGGGAATGAGTCCGCTCTAGGTGGATTCCTCACCGACGAGGAAAAATATGAGGTGTGGACGTATGGGGACTTCTGGTTGCCAAGCCGAACTCCGATGCAACGAGATCGGTTATTAACGAGCGCATAACTCAAGACGGTGATGGCGTTTGGTCTAAGGCCATCTGTTCAGGCTCCGCTACTGCGTATTCCTGTGACCATTTCCATTTAACTTCGGTAGGTACTCCCGTGAACATCTGTTATGGAATTCTTCACGCGTGCGATACCGGAGCCTTCTTCTGCACGGGTTGACTACAGAATGAGATTTACCATACGTACCATGGGTATGTTGACGATGTATCTATGGCTGGCGGCCTGCACGACTACTCCGCTATTTCCCCCAGAGATCACGAACGACATCGAAAACGATACCTTTGGCTTCAAGGCTTGGAAGGAACAAGCATCGTATCCGTCCGACAATATTCTCTCTCAGAAAGTGGAATTGGAAGGGCACATTCTGAAAGTGATTCCGACGCGAGCTGGGTTCGTCATTCTTGCAGACGGGCGTCCTGTCCATGAACAACTGTCGTATGATTCAAAAGACGGAGAAGAGGAAGACCCATTCAGATTCGCGATCATCTTCAATGGAACACTTGACGCTGATATGTTGCAGGCCGGGAATAGTCTCGTTGTAGTGGGTGCAACGGACAAAGCGAGCCCGGAAGTGGTCGGCTGGATGCAGAAAGTTCTGCCACATCTCCGTGCACAATGCCTTCACATTTGGAAAGACGATGAAAACGAAATCGGTCGATTTCGCTTCGGAAAGGTGAAGAGATACCCACAAGAGGAACGAACCTTTTGCCTCGAATCAAGCATAGGGAAGCCGACCACCGAAGACCAATAAGGAGTTGGTCGGTTCGTAGCGAAGCAAGGTGGTCGAGATACACGCGATCAATGATAAATCATGGCCAATCTACGGTACGATTTTTCTCTGCTCTGTATCGGAGCGGCCCGGTAGGTCAGCGGGCTGCCATCCAAGCCGCAACACTCGGGAAGCGAGTCGGGCTCGTCGAGCACCGAAGAATCATGGGCGGGGTCTTCGTAGAGACCGGTACGATTCCCAGCAAAACATTCCGCAAGCATGTCATACGGTACGGGAGACAAATCGATCACGATGGGTTATTATTCTCAGAATACGAGTGAAACTGAAGAGAACCAGATTGATTCCATTCCCTTCCCTACTTTAAGTCCATCCTAGGGACGTCGAGATTTCTCTGGAGCGAGAGCATCCTCGGCGAAGATTAATCCTCGATATGATTCTGGCCATCGGACGCGATTACCGGTCTGCTTTTACCGATGCCATATCGTTCGAGGAGTCGATACAGCGTTCGTCTGCTGATGCCGAGCAAACGTGCCGCTCTCTCTTTATTGCCGTGGGTTGACTCAAGCATCTTCAGGACCTGTTCTTTCTGCAGAGCCTTCAGGGTCCCGGGAACCATCTCGACGTGATCAGAATGTCCGCCGTCTTTATGAAGTACTTCAGGAGGCATATCGTCGATCGAAAGAACCGCATGTTGTGCCAGTGCCACCGCACGCTCAACGACATGTTCCAGCTCTCGCACATTTCCGGGCCAAGAATATTCAACCATCGCTTTCATCACAGTGGATGAAAAAGACGTGACGGGAACTTCTTTCTGATCGCCGTATCGCGAGAGAAAGAATTCGGCCAGTAATGGAATGTCTTCGGGTCGCTCCCGAAGTGAGGGAAGCAGGATCGTGACGGTGTTCAAGCGGTAGAGCAAATCCTCACGAAAGCGACCGGTCGCAACAAGGTCGGTGAGATTTCGGCGGGAGGCCGCGATGATCCGTAGATCAACCCGTACGGATTCATTGCTTCCTACACGACGGATTTCGCCTTCCTGAAGAACGCGTAATAGTTTGGCTTGTCCGACCGGAGAAAGATCGCCCACCTCATCTAAAAAGAATGTACCACCGCTTGCTTCTTCAAGCAGTCCTCGCCGCATGGCGTTTGCACCGGTGAATGAACCCTTGATATGTCCGAATAATTCACTCTCGAGCAACGAATCCGGTATAGCGCTGCAATTAATCGCGACAAACCGATGAGTGGCGCGCGCGCTGTTGTCGTGTACTGCGCGAGCGATCAATTCCTTCCCGGTTCCGCTCTCGCCGTGAATCAAGACGGCTGTTCGGCTACGAGAAACTCTACCTACCAGTTTGAAGACATCGACCATCTTCTTGCTTTGTCCGATCAAAGAGACTGTGCGCGTGGGCTCGATGAACGCACGCTGAAACTTATGATTGTCGACAATCAACCGATGGTGCTGGACGGCTCGTCTCATCGTCAGTACAAGTTCCTCCAAATTCACCGGCTTAGCAATGTAATCGAATGCTCCTTGCTTCATGGTTTGAATTGCTGTGTCGACGGATCCAAACGCCGTTAAGAGTACGACGGGCATTTCGGGCATGATCTTGCGCAAGGAATCTAAGAGATCGAGTCCTGAAACCGGCTCCATGCGGATGTCGCTCACCACTGCGTCATAGGAAACCGCTTTCACTTTGAGCAAGGCTTCTGCTCCGTCACAGGCGAGATCGATCTCAAAACCGGCTTGATTGAGGGCTTCAGCCAACATCTCTCGGTTTCGTTGGTCGTCATCTACGATAAGAATTGAAGGTGGAGTGCTCATTGAAGTCTCTGCATCTTCGGATCACGCCAGAGAGGCAGATCAATGGTGAATTCGGTCCCTTGTTCCATCTCACTTTTTACGGCGAGACTGCCTCCGCTGTCTGTTACCACACGATGACAAATCGCCAATCCAAGTCCCGTACCTCCTTGTTCGTGTCGCGTCGTAAAAAACGGCTCGAAGATCTTGGAGATGTGCTCCGGGGGAATACCACAGCCGGTGTCACTGATGGTCAAGCGCACGGTCGTGTCATTTGCATGTGTTCCTTCGCTCACGATGACTGCTCCTGGAAGTTCCGTACTACGTACGGCGCGAGTCCAGATAGACAATTCTCCACCGGTCAACATCGCTTGCCTCGCATTCGTCACAAGATTGAACACCAGTCCATGAAGGGCACGAGGATCCCCCGTAATGAGCGGAAGATCGTCCTGCAAATCTGTCTTGACGGTGATCTGTCGTCTTGATAAACCTGGTAAAAGTAAAGAGAGCACGTCTTGCACTGTGCGATTGAGATTCAACGGAGCTGACCGAAGACGCACACGAGTTTGGTCCAATAACTGTGTGATGATCGTCACCATCCGGCTTACTTCCGATCGTATGACAGCCAAGTGTCGTTGCCGGCTTGGGGAATCAGCCGCATTCGCAAGCATCTGTAGGTGGCCGGAAAGCGCATTTAAGGGATTACCGAGCTCATGGGCTACTGTCGCGGATAGCTCACCAAGAGCCGCCAAACGTTGACTGCGTTCAGTGGCCAGTCTCGCCTCCACCAGCCCGTCGTTCGCCTGTTGCAGTTCCAGAGTTGCCTCCGCGATACGTTTCTGAAGTGTATCGTTGAAATGGCGGATCTCGTTCAGCAGACGGTCTTTCTCCACGTCGTCGTCACGTAGGCGATCAAGCATGCGATTGAACTGACAGGCCAATTCTTGAATTTCGGCAGGCCCTGTGACCACGGCGTGACTCGATAGATCACCGGCTTCCACTTTTCCCATCGCATACAGGAGTCGATGGACCGGCCGGTGGATCTGAAAACGGATCAACAACCCAAATGCTAGTGAGGTGACGATGACGACGCCAATACCGACCACTTTGGTCAGATCACTTTCTCTCTTGAAGAGTTCATCATATTCTTTAACCGAATACAGACCGCGTAACGCACCGATGACCTTCCCGTCGATGGTAATGGGGGCTGTAATCATCCACGCCCGTTCCAAGGATGTTTCATCGAGTTGCATCAATGATCGACCTGCCTGAACCTCCGTCCACTCCATCGAATTGAGCGTTCGTGGGGCGTTCGTTGGATCCGTGCTGAACACAAGCTCATTGGAGTCTGGTGCGACTGCAAAAACCGAAAGACGTTGGATGCCAGGTCGGAGTTGACGAACTTCCTTGCTGAGCTCCTGCAGAACGGCAAGGTTGTCTATTCCGCCTGTCTTACCGATCATGTTGCCGAGAAACTCGGCTATGCGAAGAAATCCTATTTGCCGGTTGTGGGCCCCTTCTTCATCAACAATCTTGCTCTCAAGAACTCCAATGACGATGATTGACAGTCCAATGAGGAGTGCTCCTGTAATTGTAACCAAGGCCATGATGCCATCAAACTTGGACCATCGCCTAAACATCTCACCCTCGCCTGATTCATCGATCTTGTCTAACTTCATTGTACCTATAGATTGGTGAGTTTGTACTTGTGTGGTCGTGGCTGAGCAATCCACGGTAGTAAACTCATCCGTGCAGTGTCCTCAGGATGAATGATTGCGCAGCTACGCAGCGATTCAGCAGTACGAAGGCAGTGAGTCGTCGGTAGCTTGGTGAGACAATTCTGCTTTGAGCATTTCTCCTCGTGGGGAGGGACGAGGCTCTGGTGATACCTTGACCCATACAAGTAGGTTGTAATTGAGGCAACTGCATACATTGATCTTCTTCGGTCGATGTCACTCGGAAATGAGGGACGCAGTAATAATTGGCGATGCATTTTAGAGAAAATAAAATTCCCGAGATGTCGCCTCAATTGCCTGTCAAAACCTAGTCCTGTTCTCAATAACTGACTCACTGAGCAGTAGAGGTCAGCCTCAACGCGGGTCTCGGAAGAGAAAGGTCTAGATGCCATAAGGAGACAGTTCTACATCGCCGTCAGACGATAGGGTCATCCATATTTCAGCGTTCAGCAACCTCATTCACTCGAAACCACCAATTGTGTTCTAGCGGTATTGGCTGTTTGAGTATTCATAAGGGATGCCACAGGATGAAATCTTGTGCGGCATTGCCCTGATAATATGGGCTGATCTCAGATGCCCATGAATTGAATAACAATTTCAGAATTAGAGAACCCTCAGTCATGCCACATGATCTTCAGCAATGTGCGTGCCCGCACAACCCACACATGTGTGACCTTGGCTTATGACGATGGATAAGCGGGCTTCAGACGGTTGGAGCCAACGGCAGCCGATTCAGGACAGAGCAAGACCAGTATGATTTAGGCTCGTTCCCATCAGTATTCGAATTCATCCATGTTTCGGAGAGATGAAATTATCGATGTTTGAGAGCTGTGCTTAGTTCCGTCGTCGGGAGAATTGGACAGCACGTTGAGATAAGTCATTCGACAGATAACATCCTACCCAGCCGTAATCGTAGCTCGTATACTTTTGGCGCACGTGTGTAATTCTGGCACACGCTCTCTTCTCAGTTGCTGCGCAAGGCCTACATCTTCATCACCATCTTCTTAATTTAATACGGCGAACTTTTCAGGCATACACAGTAGGAATTTTCGTTCTAGCGCATCATTCGATATCACATTCTGAAGAGAAAGAGGCTCTTATGTCCTAATGAAGCCATTCTGGCACATCATTGGCACAGGAGTTGTGGCACATCATTGGCACAGAAGTTGGAGCGATGATGAGCAGTATTCTTGGATAGTGAGCCTATTAAAGGTCTTATGGAGGAGCTCCTCAGATGAACAAGCTTGTTCAAGTCGCCTTGCAAAAACCCTATACGTTCGTCGTGTTGGCCATCCTCATTGTCGTGTTGGGGACAATGGCGGTGTTTGAGGCACCGACAGACGTATTTCCGGTCATTCAAATACCCGTCAGCTCCGTTGTCTGGATTTATGACAACTTGATGCCTGCTGATGTCGAGGGGCGCATCACCTATGTCTTCGAGCGTTTCCTGACTCAAACGGTCGAAGGTATCAAATACATATGGAGTAATTCGCTATTTGGCAACTCCATCATCAATATCTATCTTCAGGACGGCGTCGATTTAGGAGGAAGCGAAGCCGATATCGCGGCTATCGCGCAAACAAGCGTGAAGGCACTGCCTCCCGATATCAATGCTCCCATGGTCATGCGCTTATTCCCATCACAAGTGCCGGTCGCGACGTTACAAATCACCTCGGATTCGCACACACCCGCTGAACTCTATAATCTTTGTATCATGCGAATCAGACCACTCTTGGTGACGATACCGGGCGCGATTCTTCCACACCCATACGGGGGGCAGGATATGCAGGTCATGATCAACCTCGACCAGCAAAAACTGCTAGCCCGCCACCTTACGCCGGCCGACATTCACCAAGCACTCGACCAGCAGAATCTCGTTCTACCTGGGGGAGATATCAAGATTAAGGGAATCGATTGGCTTGTCCTGACTAACGCGCAACCATTAAAGATCGAAGAATTCGACAATATTCCGATCAAGAAGGAAGGCAATGCCTGGATCCATCTGCGAGACGTCAGCGTCACACGTCTTGCCGGGCGGGTGCAGACGAACGCCGTCCTTGTCGATGGGAAACAGGCTGTGATTATCGTGGTCATGAAGAGCAGCGAAGCATCCACCCTGGAAGTGGTGGACGGAATCAAAGAGATCATTCCGCGTATTCAGGAGGTCGTACCGGATGGTGTGAAGGTGAAACTTCTCATCGACGCTTCCGGTTTCGTGAAGCAGGCCATCTCGGATGTTTTACATGAAATGATCGTCGCGTCTGCGCTGGTTGGTTTCATCGTTCTGGTCATGCTGGGCTCCTGGCGGCCGACAGTGATCGTCCTCACGTCGATCCCGCTCTCAATCCTCTGCTCACTCATCGCGCTGCATGCCCTCGGAGAGTCGATTAATATCATGACGTTGGGGGGATTAGCTCTGGCAGTGGGGATTCTCGTCGACAACGCCGCCGTGATGATCGAAAACATCGACACCCATCTTGCTGCAGGGCAAGCATTGGAAGAAGCGATCATCGATGCCGCCAATCAGATCATTCTTCCGACGTTCGTTGCCACTCTTGCCATCACGATAGTCTGGATTCCTATGTTCCATCTGAGCGGAATCTCCGGTTGGGTGTTCCCGCCGATGGCCGAGGCGGTCATCTTTGCCATGATTGCCTCCTTCATTCTGACATACACGTTGGTGCCCACGATGGCGAAGTATATTCTCAAGGCTCATCATATAACTGGGTCGCATGGGCACGACGGGTCGCTCGAGTCGGCACGAGGGAGCAGCTTCTTCTCCCGATTCCAGAGAAAATTTCAACAGCACTTCGATCAGTTCCGAGACGGGTATACGGCGCAACTCCAACAAGCCGTCGCTATTCGCCGCTCGTTCGTCGTCGTTTCTTTAGCCGTGGCGACCGGATCTCTCGTTTTCTTCTACTTCAACGGACGAGAATTTTTTCCGGAAATCAGGTCTGGAATATTACAGATGCATATGCGTGCACCGCTCGGTACACGCATCGAGGCTGCGGCGCGTATCACGTCACTTGTCGCGAAGGACGTCGAAGGAATGCTGCCGGATGTCCAAGACATCGTGAGCAATTGTGGAATACCGGTTGGAGCGCATAACCTGGCGTTCATTCCGACGCCGACGGTTGGTACCCAGGATTGCGATCTCACGATCTCACTGAAAGATGGGGAAGCTCCGGTGTGGGAGTATCGAGAACTCCTTCGCAAGGGGCTTTCGGAGCGTTATCCGGGCACAGAGTTCACGTTTCAACCGGCCGATCTGACCGCGAGGATTCTGAACTTTGGATCTCTCGCCCCCATTGATGTGCAAATTAACGGTCCTGATCTATACGCGAACCATGAGTTCGCCCGTAAATTGGCGGGGAAGTTCAAGAAGATTCCTGGGGCGAGCGACGTTGTCGTTCAGCAGCCGATGGGGATGCCGACTCTCCTTGCAGAATCCGATCGTCAATTCGCACTTGGGATGAACCTGAACCAAACCGATTTTGGCAACAATATGCTCGTGACAACCGCCGGAAGCCAGCAAGTGGATCAGAAGTATTGGCTTGATCGTGAAACCGGTATGTCCTACCGAATCAATGTCTACACGCCTCAACCACAGCTCACGAGCATTAATGACCTTCTGATTGTTCCGGTGAGTCATGAAATGGGTGAATCCGGAGGAGAGATGCGGAATCTTCAGCTCCTCGGCAATCTCGCCAAACTTTCGGTGATGGGCACGCCCGGTGCCGTGACGCACGGAAATATCATGCCGCTTATCGATGTCTATGTCTCCGCAGAGGGACGAGACCTCAACTCCGTACTGGAAGAAGTTCAAGAAGTCATTGGAAGTATGGAATCGGAGACACCACGGGGATCGACCATTGCAATCCAGGGACAAGCAGAAGTGATGCGCGCAGCACTGCGTGAAATGCTCTTCGGACTTCTTGCCGCGGTTGTGCTTGTATATCTCCTCATCGTTGTGAATTTTCAATCCTGGCTCGATCCCTTCATTATTATCATGGCCATTCCCGGCGCACTGGCGGGCATCGCATTGTCGTTGTTTTTGACCGATACGAACATTTCTGTTCCGGCCATGATGGGTGCGATTATGACGATGGGTACAGCCACCGCCAATTCCATCCTGCTCGTTTCCTATGCCCGCGAGCGGCTTGCCGAACATGGAGATGCCTTGCGGGCAGCCGTAGAGGCAGGAACAGCTCGCATTCGGCCGGTGCTTATGACCGCTGCAGCCATGATTATCGGCATGCTGCCGATGGCGACGGCAAATTCTCAAAATGCGCCGCTGGGGCGTGCCGTCATGGGCGGGCTCCTGGTCGCCACTCTATTTACTCTGTATTTTGTGCCGTGCATGTACGCCATAGTCTATGGTCGGCGAATCGGCCGTCATGCGGACCTTGTCAAAGCGTGAGCACTCGCATTCATTTCAGTAGCGACTAAAAGTAGAAGTACGTCGGAGTGACAGGAGCAACTTTTGGGAAAGGCACTATGTAGAAACTCAGCCATATGCCGATGGATATGACGGTGATTATCATATCCCGGATCGGCAGTACTTCCGGCAGTCTTGAGGTAGACAGGGCTATTGTCCGTTGCTTGAGTCTACCTCTAAGTCTCGTGTACGGCACGAGCCTTCGACAGGGTGTCGATTTGGAGAGGCGATGCAAGATCTGGCTGGATTGTACGGTGTAGTGACTCGGGTTGGAGCCTGTCCTTATGGCCACTGCTTCCAAGTCGATTCGACTGAATGTGGATAAGGCTGCGACGGGGACCATCCCTTTAGAGATATGGATGGCCACACGGGCCAACGTCGGCATGACGTTCCGTTGATTCAGATGCTGAGTCGTGAACCGTCCATGAAGCGGCCGAGGAAGGTACCTGAGGCAGGAAGTAGATGTAAGTTACGGAAGGGGTGTATCTATGAGAACAGTGATCATTGTAGCCCGAGACTCCATGTTAAGCGACCTAGAAGCCTTCTTGCAGAAGTCCGGAGTAAGCGAATACACGATAGTCAGTAATGTGATGGGTAAAGACGTTGCGGGTCGAGTATATGGAACTTTTCTCGATCCCGGAATCAATACCATCATTTGTGCAGTTCTCCCTTCGGACGAAGCCGCGAAAACCGTTTGCGCCTTGAAAATGCTTCATGCCGCTCGAACGGAAATGTCACATGATGACAGACCGATACCTCTCAAAGTGTTTTCATTTTCTTGCGAAGAACATGTGTAGCATCATGGTCGAGAGATGACCGCCGCTTCGATGGCGGATGATTCTTTCCGGACGAAATTCTCGTTACGGCAAATTGAATCGTAACAGATGCGATGCTTGAATGCGCCGGACAATCGATTGCTACGAGTTGATGGCGATTAGGCTGGAGCAGGTGGAAATTATGATTTTCTGTCCTTCTTCCCAAAGTATTCCTGCCGACTGACGGCCACGTCCGCGACATACATGAAGCCAGAGTGTCGCTCAAAGAGGGGCTTCAGGCCAGCCAGGATGGGTTCCACCTTTTCCTCCGGAACGACGGTGAGGATCATTTCGAGGCTTTCTTGCTCGCTGAACATGAAATGCGCTTCCCGCACCCCATGGTGCCCTTTGCCGGAGATATTGCCGATGATCGTATACCCGCTGGCATGCACGCGATCCAGGAGTTCGGTCACGAACGCGCGATGTTCCCCAGCGACGATCACACGAATTTCTTTCATCGGATGCAAATGTAAGCCGCCCATCGATCTGCTCCTTTCCAATCTCCAATAGATAGGATTATGCCATCAGGATGTCATCGCCATCTGTTCCTGCACAAGCTGCGCCCATTCGCCGTTTGCCCGATAGCGATACCACTCGCCATCCACTGGGTCGAGTACAACCAGATGAACCCACTCATTGTGATAATAATGCTGAAGAACTTCATGCCGGGCAATCAGTTTTTCGATTCCGCGCCGAGGCGCTTCGACGATCGTCAGCAATCGCATCGGCTCATGGTACGGCATCTCCCCATTCATTACGGTTTGCCGTGCCAATCCAAGTCGAAGATCACTCCAGGGGCCTGACATGATGCCGAACCGTCCAACCACGTTATGGTAGATCTTGCTGCCGCTGCCATACACTTCGTTGTCGACGGCGGAGAAATAGTGTTCCATGTTGATCCATTGCGCAACAACCTGAGGGGCGGTCAGCAAGACCTCGAGGAAACGAGTCGTCGGGTCCTCTCGATAGTCATAGGAGTGCAGAAACACCCGGCCATTGAAATCCAGTCCTCTCGTCAGTTCGCGGCGACCGATCAAGAACGTGGTATTGCTGGAGAGCCCCCATTCGGGGCGAACTTGACTCCAGTCCACGCTGCGTTGGCGCACATGGGCTGTGGCCTGTGATTCGTCCAACGGCTGCTGCACCTCCGGAAAGCGTCCGCATCGCTCACGGCTCGCCAGTTCCGCCGCTTCTCGCAGATCATCATGGAGTCGCGCAAGGTCGGCACGATGAGTCGGGGGCACATCTTCGAGGTCGAATAAACGGACAGCGTCTGTGGTGGTATTCATCTGGCCGGCGAGGAAGTGTGTGTCGGAAGGGATATCAATCCCGGTTTTCCGTAAGCGCGCGCGGACCTTGTCATGATTCGCCATCATGGCAAGAACTCGGGCATTGGGTTGTCCTTCATTACCTCCGCACGCGCCACAATCGAGCGCCGACTCGTAGGGATTATTATCCGATGTGCTCCCATGCGCGCAGAACAGAATAAGTCGTGCAAAGTTCTTGGTCAGTCCCATCATCCGCAGGGCGGTCTCGACGGTCAAGGTCTGCTCCTCCAGGGTGAAGCCGGTTCTGGTCAGCCGTTCCTTGTACCGTGATGACGCACGAGAGTTCACGTCGTACTCTCGTTGGAGCACCAGGACAAACGCGTCGAGCGCGTTTGCCTTCAAGCCCACGACCTCTGCCTCGGCAAGAAAACCGGGATCCTGCTCGCCTCCACCTTGAAGGGCTCGCTGGCGCAGCCCCTCGATAAGCGATGGGGTGATATGAATACTACGCAATCCAAGTCGCTCCTGGATCGCCACCCGGATCAGCTTATGATGTTCAACCGTCAGCATTTCCGAGGTATCCGTCGGGGACAACTTGTTGACGGTTAGGGTAGTCGGGAGTGGGGGCACGAATTGCCGTTGCAGCCATCTCGTGACGCGCCGATAGAGCGATGGAAGAAGAGTCTTCCCGAAAATCGGAAGGCTATAAAACCAGCCGATGGATTCGACCATGACGTAGGGGGTAATGACGTTTTCCTTCAGGTCGTGCAGCAAGGTGTGACCCGCATGGACCCACTTCGTCCAAACCTGATGTTGCGAAACCTTGTGATCCAGATAGCTTCGCGGGATCTCCCGGACTTCGTTCTTGGCACGCATGATGACGGGAAACTGTTCCGTGTCATGCTCTTTTCCCCAGGCGCGGTATCGAATGAAGGCGGCAAAGAAGCCGGCGAAGCCATAGGTCTCATGGGGACCGATCGATTCGATGTGGCGACGAAATGGCTCTGATCGGACATCGATACAATACACGGACTGTGAATAGGGGCGAAGAGGAAGGGTCGTCGGTTTTTCCGTGCGCTCTCGTTTGGACGCGGCGATGAGTTGTCCGATCAGTGGCTCATGATAACCGGCTTCAAAGGCCTTCAGCCAGACGATTCCATGGTCTGACTCCGGAAAAGCCTCGATCCAATCGATGACCTGTTTCAATGCCTGGGGCTCGCTCTCGACCAGTTGTTCATCACGAATATCGAGTGATCGGCTCAGGACGAGGAGTCGTCGGGCATTTCCGCGCCGACGCGTGGCTTGGTGCCTGGGAACCACCTCCGTACGATAGCGCGTGAGCACCGCGTTCCAGCCTTGTCCTTTCCGATGGGCAAGCCGATCGACTTCCTCAGCGTAGAGTGACGGCAGATGGCCGGCGATCCGCTGTCGACGCAGATAGTACTCTTCCGAATAATCACGCATATAGGCGATGATCTCGTCGAATCGCCCTTGAATATCCAGGTACTCTCGACAAGCCGCCTGCACGAGCTCACGGGCGTACCACAAGCGAATGGCGAGGAACTTCACAAGACCGACCGGGTGGGCTTGCTGCCAGGGATAGTCGCGTTCTTCTCCTCGCCATTTGATAAAGCCGGCCCACCCTGGAAGGGCGGTCAACTGGAGCGATAAGTAATCTTGCCGCAGTGCCAGTGGAATTCCCAACAGGTCCAAGCTTTCCAGCAGCGTGTCTTCGGGATGATCGGGGAGGGCGGCAATCTTGCGGCGACTGTCGGCAATCCCGATGAGTGACCATTCTTGCGCTGCGAGGCGCTTCCAGGATTGGTACAACCCCTCGTCACGGTCGGACATGGTCCACGCGGCATGCCCTTCGTCGAGAAAGGCCGAACACCACTTGATCATTTGGTCATTGATGGTTTGGACGATCGAGGTACCAAGGGTGTCGTCGCACCAGTGAGATAGGGTGAGCCATCGGCAGAGCGCGGAGTGATTGGTCTCCACGACTTTTTTCACGCGATCGTCAAGGGAAGGAGTCTCCAGGACATGCTCCAGCTTCCGAGCAATCCGCTCGATCAGATCCCGGTCAGGATCTTCCAGTTGGTCGTCGAGCGGTTCTCGCACAGGGGAACAGATCCCTTCCGTCAGGCAAGCCCGCAAGACTTCTCCGTGGGTTACTGATCGAGATCCCAGGACGATCGTTCGATCGCTTGCCAGCGGCTGAAGAGCCGCCTCTAGGTGCTCAAGCCGAATACGGCCGGATGCCACGTAGGCGCGATACAGGTCGCTCGGAAGATAGCCGTCTCCGTTCAAGAATTGCTTGCCGCGACGGACCGTCTCTTCGAAGGGAAGGTATTCCAGGCTATGTAACGGATTGTGGTGGACGAATGTCCGCATCGGCCAGTATTGCGCGATGATTTCGCCAGCAAGACGGACGACGCCGCGGAGTTCCATCCGCTTCGACTCAAGATCCATCGATTCATTCACCGGTGTCATGGAATCACTCGCGAGAAAGTTTGGGTCATCGACTGCGTTGCCGTCGAGGTCCACCACTCAATGGGGGCCAGTCCCAGCACCGTGAGGATGATGATCGTGATGGTCAGTGCGACCCATTCTTGTTGCACGACATCATGATACCGAAGGTCACTTCGCCTGACGCCGAACAACAACCGTTGCACCGCGCTCATAAGGTACCAGGAGGCTGCCAGCCAGGATGACAACAGGATCATCAACCCGATGAGTGAGGGAATCGGCGAGTGGAGCAGCAATCCCATCAATCCGGCGAAGACGCCGAAGGGGGGGAGTCCCATCGCCGCTAACGCCAAGAGGGTCACCAGCACGGCGTAGCGCGGCATCGACGAAGCCAATCCGCTGATCGAGGATGGATCGACATCGTCACCATATCGTGTCCGAATGATTTGCCAGGCAATCAACAGCCCGCATGTGGCCAGGCCGACGGATGCGACAAGGACGGCGGCGCGAGCCGTCGCCAGGTTTGAGGCTGCACTATGCCACCAGAGCATGGAAAAGAATGAGAGACTGGCATAGGACAGCATCAGTCGGACGCGAGTCTGTGCCAGGGCTTTGACAGCGCCATAGAGTGCTCCGATCAAGGCCAAGAGGCCGACGATGCCGGAGGCGGTCGTGGGTACGGTCTGAAGGGCTGAGGCCATGACGTGCAGGCCGACGGCGGGAAGAAGAAAAGCGGAAAAAGAAGGCAGATTGCCGGGTAGTCGTGTGAGCGCGGTCACGTAGCCGGTGTGGAACGGCAGGAGCGGGATCAGCACTGCCGCCGTCATCAAAGCTCCAAAGGACGAAAGTGGTGGGTTCGTCATTACGGTGACGAGCGCTCCAAGTGCCGCGAGACAGAACAGACTGATCCCCCACCATGAAATAGGCCATAAGATCGTATGGTGATGCACCAAAAGACCAGTCATCGTCATCAACAGGGCCAAGAGGAATAAGTGGCTCAAGGGAGCCGGATGGACGATGGAGCCGATTCCAAGTCCAAGACAGACCAAGGTCATCACCCAGGACAGGCGGTGATCCTTCTGGACTGGTTGTCCCAAGAGAGAAATGACGGCGACGATCGGGAGCAGAGCAAGGAGTAATGCGCCTTCCGGTAGGTTCGTTTGAAGTTTTAGAATCGGGACGACACTGATGAGGGACCAGATGACACAAGATTGTTTCAGCTGAGACAGGTCTTCCCAAAGCATTCGACCGGCCAAGGCACCGATGAGCGGAATGCAGGTGGCAAGCCAAGAAAAAAGAACCGCGCTTGTCATCGCCGCGACCACCCTTCTTCTTGTTTATCGACCCAGTGGACGAACCGCAGAACGACTTGTCCGACGCGGGCATAACATTCGTCGGCATACAACCTATTGATGAGCGCCACGTACACCCGATGACGAATCTTGTCGATCCAGGTCGGTATCCATACACTTCGTCCATGGGCCTTCAGATAGAGATAGATCCAGCCGAGCACGGTGAGGCCGGTCGCTCCTACCAGAAGCAGGTCGAACAGCCAGTTGGGAAGGTCGGCAGCCTTGTAATACGAGGCGACCTCGTTAGGATTTGGGTAGAGGAATGCGGTGAACGATTCCACGGCAAACAAGTAGACGAAGACGACGAAGAGCAATGTCAACAACATGGTGGACGAGACTTTCCACGATGCGACTGCGCGCAACCGCGTGAGTGTCAGGATGGCTTGCGAGGAGGTGACCCAAATGAAGAAGAAGATGATGACGGTCCCGTGAGACTCCAACAAGGGAATGTGCAGCACTCCGTGGGTCACCAAGAGAATGAGTAGAGGGATCACCAAGCTCGTCAGAAACCCCGTCGCCCAGGTGAGGTTTGACAGCTCTTCCTCCTCGTGATGGGTATGGCCGGTATGGGGGAAATGTGGTTCGGTCCGGGCCTTTTGAATGACGTTTCCACAATTGAGAAAAACCGTTGCCTTAAACAGACCATGCGCGATCAGATGGAAGACCGCCAGTGAAAATGCGCCGAGCCCGCACTCCATAATCATGTAGCCCATCTGACCGATCGTCGACAGTCCCAACGTCTTCTTGATGTCGCTCTGTACCAGCATCATGGAGGCCCCAAGCACCGCAGTCACCGTTCCAACCACCAAGGCGACGTGCAAGGTGACCGAACTCATGCCGAAAAGCGGCGCCATGCGATTGATCAGGAACCCACCGGCATTGATGATGCCGGCATGGAGCAAGCCATGGACCGGTGTCGGCGCAAAGAGCGAACTCGGTAGCCAGAGGTGAAGGGGAAACTGCGCGGACTTCCCCATCGCTCCCACGAACATCAATAGCGTAATGGCGGTGGCGGCGTCGATGTCCATGCCGGGCCAGAGGGCGACGGTGTGAGAAGAGGCCGTCGCGCGAGCGAACAGCTCGGGAATCTCAAGCGTTCCGTACACCTGGTAGGTGAGGATAATTCCCATGAGGAGGGCCATATCGGCCACGCGCAGAACGGTGAACGTCTTGTAGGCTCCGTCGAGCGTCTGATTGTGGCCATGGTTGTGCGCCAGGATGTAGAGCAAATAACTCAGCAGTTGCCAGAACAAAAACAGCATCATGAGATTCGCGCTGGACACCATGCAGAGCAGCACGAAATCCGTGAGACAAATCAGCGTCAGATACCGACGGTAGTGGCGGTCCTGATACATATAGTTCACGGAGTAGGTATAGATGATCAGACTGACGGCCGAAATCAGTGTCATCATGACGCCACTGAGCCGGTCGATATAGAACCCGATGGGGATCGTGAGAGACGCGACCGTGGCAGGGTTATAAAATTGGATGGTAATCGGCCCTGAGATCGTTACGGCATACAGTGTGGTCGAAGCCCCCACGCATGCAGCTCCCATCAGAAGCGCGGCTATTTTAGCATGGGCATAGCGGGTTGAGTCTTCTGCACAGACCACGACCAGCCCCGCGATGAGAGGAAGCAAGGGGATCAGTAGAGCAGCCCACATCGGTTCAGCATTACCTCAGAAAACACAAAAGCCAACCGTCTCGCATCGACCAATGGTCGACCCAAGCAGTTGGCTTGTACTGCGACCGGCCTCTCAGAATGAACAGCGAGTCGCCCTACGGCCCTGGAAGAGAAACATCCAGCCTCTTGTCCGTCCACGTGCGCCTGGTGGATAGGCAACAGGGTTCTGTCCCTCGTATACCACATGAATAATATGGTTCATGGGACAGCGTCAAGCAGCAATCCGCCGATCAGGTCGTTCAACCAAGGTCCTGGTATTTAAAAGGCCTGATGGTCTGAGGCTAAAGCTCCAGGAATTCGCTTGTTCCCCCCGTCGGCCAATCCGTATAATCCGGCGGCATTGAGGAGCGACATTATGGAAAATGCGATCCGCAACGCGATCATCAAGTTCGAGCAGGAGTTTCTGGGGCGTGGCCCAGACGAAGTCCGTGCGCTGGTCGCGCGCGATCTGGTCGTTGTGCGGCTCAAAGGCGTCTTAACACCGGCCGAGCGCCAGCTGGCGAAGACCACCGAGGGTATTGAAATGGTCAAACGCCTGCGGCAGAATCTGATTGCCCAAGGACGCGAAAAGCTCTGCGAACAGATCGGTGAGATTACCGGAGCCAAGATTCTCGGCCTCTTTACCGATATCGATGTGCAGCTCGGGGAACGAGTTTTCGTGTTTACCGTGGATCGGGAACTGCAGAACGGCACTCGATAGTGGTGGTCAGAAGCCCGTCTTCTACATCCGCTGCCGATTTCAATCCAGATAACGCCTTAACGTTGCGGCTGGCTGCCACAAGGGGTTCCATGATGTCCGCCTAAAATGAGCGGAGGGCGACCATCTTGCCGCCGGATTAGAGCGCGGAGAGTGAAGAGTGTGAAGGCGTGTCGTGTGGACGAGCGGCGCATCCCTCATCCAGCCGAGGAACGTTGATCATCCAAACCTTCCGGTACTACACTGCCTGTAAGAGATGGTTTCCCCGTTCATCAGATTTGGCACCTCGACCTGGACTTACGAGGGATGGAGAGGGCAGGTTTATCTCAAAAACTATCCAAAGGGCAGCTTCACCAAGCAGTGTCTGTCTGAGTATTGGCAGTTCCAGCACAACGGCTCACCGCTCTTCCGCACGGTAGGCAACGATTCCACCTTCTACCGACCGCCGACCCGCGCTCAACTGCTGGCTTACCGCGACCAGATGCCCGAACAGGCCGAGATGTGTTTCAAAGTCTGGGAGGATATCACCGTGCCGGTCTTCGCATCGCACCCACGGTATGGACTGAAGGCGGGTAAGCCGAATCCTCATTTTCTTGATGCGCAACTCTTCAAAGACCTTGTGCTGACTTCATTTCGAGAAGCCCGGTTCCAGGATCGTACGGGGCCGTTTCTGTTTGAGTTTCAACGTCATGGATTTTCAATCGGCGAGTTCTGTGCCAAGCTCGGTAGCTTTTTTGGTCAACTCCCGAGCGAGTTCAGATATGCGGTCGAGATCCGTAACGCAGGGCTCCTTGGGCCTGAGTACCGGAAGGTGTTGGAAACGCACGAAGTCGCGCATGTGTACAACCATTGGTCTTACATGCCTGCGCTGGCAGAACAACACAAGCGGATGCAGGGGACTTTCACTGCGCCTTTCACCGTCCTCCGTCTGCTCACGCCGCTGAGAATGAACTACGACCAAGCAAAACAACGGGCAGCACCCTATACCAACATTGTCGAAGAACTCCCGGAAATGCGCAGGGACACCGTGGCACTCATTCACCAATCGGTCACGCAGGCTAAACCGGTCTATGTCCTGGTGAACAACCGGAGCGAAGGTAATGCGCCGAAGACGATTCAAGGTTTGGTGGAGCTGTTGAAAGCCGCAGGACCAGTTGGGTCTGAGTAACCGGTTCGGCGAGTGCTGCTTTGCCTACCGGGGGACGTTTCTTCATCTCATTGTCAAATCATTGGCGCTGTGTGAGCTGGGCGTGCCTGTTCGTGGTGAAATCCTCCTCAAGATTCTCCTGACCGTACCGAAACAATAGGGGGTACGTGCGGCATCTGTATCCTCGGGGGCCATGCAACCAATGATGTATCTTGGTTGATTCCTCCTACGCATCCCTTCTTGATCACACCGATGGCAAAGCATCTTCATGGGCCAATGGTATTTGGGGCGCTTACGTGCTCTCTGTTGGGGCTGGTGGGGTGGTTCCACATCCAGTTCACTCAGGAAAAACCACCAGCGCTCAAATCCGAAGACGTGTTTGTTTTTGAAGGTGTAACAGGGCCGACGGAGAAGACGGTTGTCGCGCCCTCCGGTCATTCATCTCTTCAGCCCTATGCCGTCGGTGGTCCGAGTCGATTAGCCGTGTTGCTGACCGAGGAACGATCGAACTGGCTGGGGTTAGCGCATGGGCTGAAATCCATCGGCGTGCCGTTTGTCGTGACACGGGACTATCAGGAAGCACTGAAACATCGAGTCATTCTGGTGTATCCAACTCTTACGGGGACATCCTTTCCAGGTGAAGCCATCCGCGCCTTGGGCGCCGTTCCACGTAATGGCGGCACCTTGATTGCCACGCAGGTCTTGGGTGGAGGACTCGAAGAAGTTTTTGGGTACTCAGGTACGGTGGTGGCGTCGCGCAAGCAAGAGATCCGCTGGAATCGCGCGCATCCCCTCATGGAACAGATGAGCGATCCTGCTGAATGGGTGACCACATTAAATGGAAAGCAGGAGAATCCCATCGGGACCTACAGCTATGCGCAGACTAGGGGGGCGATAGGCCGGTATACCGATGGATCGGCGGCCGTGACGGCAAAAGATTATGACAGAGGGCATGCGTACGCCATCGGCATCGATCTTGGAGCACTATTGTTGAAAGGATATAACAACCGCAGTGATGGATTTACGCGCAGCTTTGACAATCAATTCGACCCAACATTGGATGTCTGGCTCCGCATGCTCAAAGGGATGTACCAAATGGGAGAGCCGAATGCGGTGACCATCGGCACAGTGCCGTTTGGGAAGTCCCTTTCCGTCATGTTTACGCACGATGTCGACTTTACAGAGTCCATGGCGAATGCGGTGGCGTATGCGGAGTTCGAGCGGAGCAAGGGATTGACCGGAACCTATTTTGTCCAGGTGAAATACATTCGAGATTATAACGACGACATTTTTTTCAATGAACAAGGGGTACGACATCTTGCCCGATTGACCGAACTCGGGATGGAATTGGCAAGTCATACCGTGGCGCACTCCGCCTCCTTCAGCAGGTTCCCAATGGGGACCGGAGCGGAGCAGTACCCCAGCTACCGTCCATTCGTGAAAACCCGTTGGAAGGCCTACGATGCGACGATTCTCGGTGAACTGCGAGTAAGCAAATTTCTCATCGATCGGCTGGGCGGCGGCCCTGCGATGGTTTCGTTTCGGCCCGGTGAGCTCTCGAATCCGTTCAGCCTCCCTCAAGCCTTGGTGGCAACGGGGTTTCGCTATAGTTCCGCGGCGACGGCCAATAATTCATTGACGCATTTACCCTATCAGATGACCTATGACCGCTTATCTGAATCGGAAGTCGGCATCTTTGAATTTCCTGTGACGATTGAGGACGAAGAACTGCCCCCGATGGGAGAGCGGATCCCGCAGGCCCTGATGCTGGCGAAGCAGATCGCTCGATATGGTGGTTGCGTTGTGGTCCTGATCCACCCGAACATACTTGATCACAAGCTGGAGTTCGAGAAGCAATTTTATGAAGCGGTCAAAGACTGGGCCTGGTTCGGATCAATGAGGGAGTTTGGAGACTGGTGGTCGGCGCGCAACGCCTTGCAGGTCGAGGCAGCCGCCGAAGCCGGTCGAGCAACAGTGTCCATCAACGCACCTCGGCGTATCTCCGGAATGACGCTCGAAGTTTCTTCCGGGTGGACCATCTTGCCGCAGGCGGGAGTGAGGCAAGACGGACGTACGATCATCTTGGATATGGTTGAAGGGACGCGTCAATTGCACTTCGCTGTCGACAGGTCCTAGGATGGGATGAAGTCGAGACGGTCCGTGTCCCCTGCTCATGGGGGAAGGACCGCTCTGGATTAGTCTGTTGCACCACCAAACATCGGAAGTCTTACCCATCCAGACGGCGGCGGTTCTGGTATGTCGCGTCAGAGGTCGTTGATTTGGTGAAGGGCGCACGCGATGTAGTGACGACGGCACTGAAGCCTACTGCTGGCGCGAATCCCGTATACGATGTTGTGTATATTTACACCGCTGGCTTGCTCAATCCAAGCCAGCGGGTGTACTAACGAAAATCGAACAGGGTACGAAAGTCACGCAATCGGTCGGGTCTTCAAAGAGTGGGTGGGCCATAGAGCAGCTTGTATCATTCCACGTGTTTCTGTTGAGTTATTCAGGCTCCTACCATTCTGTCTCTTACTTCATCAAAATTGAATTGATCAGGCCTTTCTGCTGTCAAAGCCTACACATTCTCCTGGCTCCTGTATAAAATAGCTGTCTCCTGCAGCCAACATACTTCTGCCGGGTCTCTCGATAGGTGTGCCTGCGCACGGGATGTGTATCCTCACACAGTACGTGTGCCCCCACACGGCAGTTTCTGGATTTGGTTGCAGTAATCGCAATGGACGTTACATTTCTGTGGGTACCGTTCTTGCTCGTATTTTCTCAAGAAATCAAAATAGAGGTCTTATGCAGTTGGTTGCGGCGCTCCTCACGATCCTATCACCGTTGGTCGCGAGTTCTCTGGTCATGCTCTTTGGGGCTTCCCTTGGAGAGCGTGTGGCCAAGATTGGAATGACGGGCTTATTTATTTCAACAGGAGCGGCACTCTTCTCACTCTATGAATTAGTGCAGGGTCCCTCGCTTCACCTCGCTCTCCCTGGTTTCCCGGATTTCATTGCTCCACATCTGCTCATCGATCGCCTTTCTGGCGTCATGATGGTACTGGTGGCCGGGGTCAGTCTCGTGATCCACGTCTATTCAAGCCGGTACATGCAGGGTGATCAAGATTATGCCAAGTTCTTCGGTCTCTTGAGCCTCCTGACCTTTGTTTTATTGGTCCTCGTCACCAGTGGGCACCTCTTATGGCTGTTTGTGGCATGGCATGCCGTCAGCTGGCTATTACAGACACTGCTCTCATTTAATAGAGATAGTCAGGCCGCCAGAGAAGCCGGACGGACAACGTTATGCGTACAGGGAGTGGGGGATGCGGCGCTGCTGGTGGGCTTTGGATTAATCTATGCAACGTTTGGAACATTCGACTTGACGGTTCTGCATGAGCAGTGGAGCAGCGGCACAGTGGTTCCACCCTTTGGCGAGGGAACCTGGTGGGAGATTGCTCCCAACACGCTCATCACACTCATCATTGCTCTATCCGTCCTGACAAAGTCGGCTCAGTTTCCGTTTCACATCTGGTTGCCCGGAACAATCGAGGCCCCGACACCGGTTTCCGCCATGTTGCACGCCGGCATCGTGAATGCGGGTGGGTTCCTGGTGAACAGGCTGGCCCCACTCTACGGATCCTCACCGGCCACATTGTATCTCCTCTTTGCCCTCGGTGCTTTTACGGCTTTGATCGGGGCATTAACCATGTTGACACAATCCAGCATCAAGCGAACCTTGGTTTACAGTACGATGGGACAGATGGGGTACATGGTGATGGAATGTGGTCTGGGGGCATTTGCCTTGGCCATCTTTCACCTGTGCGCTCACGGGCTTTTCAAGGCAACGCTGTTTCTCAATTCCGGAACAAACATCCATAAGGCGAGAACTGACTTCACCATACCAGAACGGCTTACGGTTTCCGAGCCGGCTGGCTTTCCGCTTGCGACCTGGGTCGTCGGGTTACTTCTTACACTTGTGATGCCGCTGGTGATGGTATTGCTTGCCCATGGCGCAATTAACATCCCGCTATTTGAAACCCAGGGCACGATGATTTTCATGTTCTTCGCATGGGTCACGTCTGCTCAAGCGATTTTCAGCTTATATCGGATGAGTTCGCATGCCTCATGGAAAGTCTCTGCCACAATGATCCTGACGGTGGTGTTTGTCGGGTTCACCTATCTCTGGGCTGGGGAGTCCTTTACTCATTTTCTGTATCCGGCTCCCGGACAAGCCGGCGCGTATTTTCAGGCTGCTGCATGGCATCAAGGGTTGTTCGAGATCTTCGTTGCCGTCACCTCACTGGCTATCGTGGCCGTCTGGGGAGTGCTGTACGCAAATGCTCACGGCATGAAGATGCCGTTTCCGAGATGGTTGGAATACCTGCATCGCAAACTGTATGTGGCCTTCCTCAACGCGCTGTATGTGGAAGACCTCTTTCGTACGCTGAAACCGTTTGCGGATCGTACGCGTTTCACGAAGTCTTATCGCATCTGAACGAGGAGCAGATCCTGTGACGACGCAGTGCGGAACAGATCGATTCACTGATACACAACGGATGGAGCTACGCTCATACGTCCAATTGGCGGGGGAGTGTGTTTCTCAGTACTGGCCCATGCGAACCTTTATCCATCACAATCCGCTCCATGGACTGGAGGGGATGCCGTTTGAACAGGCCGTGCAGCAGGGAGAACGGTTGTTCGGTGGAAGAGGATATTTGAGGAACGAAGAGTATCGTCGTCATTTCAGAGAAGGACGTATCACACGTGAAGATCTCCTCGCGGCACTTGAGTCGATTATTCCGGATAAGAGCATTACGCTTGCAGGCCGACGCCTCAGTCATCAGGAAATTCTTGCGGCCGTCATGGTATCTGGTCTTGCCGACTCAAATGAGACAAGCGACCCTGCCGATGGCGAGCTCGATGTAGAACGGGTGCTCGCCTGGCTTCGATCTCGCCCGATGTCCACGCAGGTCCAAGGCGATTCGACTCCTTCGGCCGAGACATCACATCCGTCGGAACAGGAAACACTCAGCGCCTGGTGCGATGCGACACTGGCTAGCACCCTTGTCGAGCGTATCAACCGGGAAATGGTGAAGTGGTGCAGCTCGTTCCTTGATGAGGGCGAGGCGGGTTGGAGCATGCCGGGGCGCGATCAGACGTTCTATCGCGCATGGAAATCGCTAGCGGTTCATGATTTCACTCTGCGCCTAATGGGCATTACGGGAGCGGCTGCAAAGATTCATGCACTGCCTGACCGCCCGGAAGATGCCGTCCTGGAACATCTCGCGCACATGCATATTCCCAAGCCAGCTTGGGAGTCCTATCTTGCGTGGCATTTAGCCGCCCTGCCGGGATGGACCGGTTATCTCAAATGGCGATCGCAGCAAACAGATCATCCCTGGCAGGCGGCGTATCCGGCAGATCTCGTGAAGTACCTGGCTGTCCGGCTGTTCTATGAACGAGAACTTGTCGATACTGTCTGTCGAGATGTGTTAGGGATCGAAGGCCATGAGGAGGCGATCCACCGCTTTGTCGAGACGTATCCCTACGCCTATTGTTTGCGTCGAGCCTGGGCCACCGGACAAGTGCGTGACCCGTTCCGTCAACAAGTTCGTCAGATGCTGAAGAGGAAGACTCGACATGCGCACCACAGCTGGGAAGAGCTCGGTCTCCAGTACGAAGCCCATCGGCATCCCCACCAAGCTCAGCAGCGCCTTCAGCGATTGGCCGTGCAGCTCGTGGGTCTCTCGAAGGCACTCGAACAAGATCCGAAGGCAATCGAAACGACTCCGCAATCGGACCTCCAGACGCTAAGCGAATGGCTCGAAAGCTTCTCATCGCGTACGCAGTCTTCAATATGGCTGAGCGCGTTCGAGGGGGGATACAGAAGGCGGATCCTCCAGGAGTTGAGCGCAAGCCTCAAACACGGGGAGGCGGGATCCTCGGTTCGTCCATCGCGAGCCCTGGCCCAGGTCGTGTTCTGCATCGACGTACGAGCCGAAGTGTTTCGCCGGTATCTGGAGCAGTTGGGCGGATATGAAACATTTGGTCTTGCGGGATTCTTCGGCGTTCCGCTCGACTATCAACCCTTCGGCGCTCATCAACCTGTCGCACACTGTCCTGTTCTGCTCAAACCGAAGAATCGAGTCCGCGAGGTCCCACGAAGTTACCACGGACTTTTAATACAGGAACGGAAACAAGCTGACCAGTTGACCCGCGCAGCCACCGAATTGCTGCATGACTTAAAAGGCAATGTGGTGACTCCCTATGTCATGGTCGAGGCGATCGGCTGGTTTTTTTGCGTTCCTCTATTAGGCAGGACGCTCTTTCCTACTTGGTATGCTAAGGTCAGACGGTGGGCCCAACGCGTGTTCATGCCGTCACTGGCCACCACGCTGACAGTAGAGACACTGCAACGGGAAGAGGCCGAAGAAATGGTCGCTACCGAACAGCGAGCGATCATTCGGGAGGTCGTCCGCCAGCGGTTTACTCTCGACGGTGCGGTGCTCTCTCCGACACTGCTCGAGAAAATCAGACGAGCAGCGATTGGTGACACCGAAAGTGGTCATGGGGACATTACGAGCATACTCGGCCTGACACCTGAAGCGGAGGCGGCCTTCTACCAGGAATTACGCAATCGCCATCGCATCAGTTCAAGGGGTGTTGCCTCGTACTTAGATCGGCTCACACACACGGGATTTTCCTCGGGAGAACAAGCTTACCTCGTCGAAGCGGCGTTACGGCTCATGGGTCTCACTGCCAATTTCGCGCGCATCGTCCTGTTCTGTGCGCACGGCAGCACCTCGCAGAACAATCCCTACGAAGCGGCGCTCGATTGCGGCGCCTGCGGTGGAAATCACGGACTGCCGAACGCTCGTACGATCGCGGCAATGGCCAATAAGCCGACCGTCCGGGAACTATTGAAGAATCGCGGCATCTCGATCCCTGCGGACACACAGTTTTTGGCCGCAGAGCACGACACGACGACTGACTGTGTCCGTATCGTCGATTTAGAAGACGTTCCGGCCACTCACCGGAAAGATCTCGAACGATTACTGCTCGATCTCGATCGAGCCGGTGAACAGGTGGCACTGGAACGGGCTCAAGCCTTGGCGCCGTATGCTTCCCGGGATGCTCGTTCAGCTCGCCAATCAGCCAGACGGAGGAGTGAGGATTGGGCGGAAGTGAGACCCGAGTGGGGGCTGTCAAAAAATAGTTTAATTGTGATCGGCCGTCGGATCTGGACTCAACACCTGAATCTAGAAGGGCGCTCGTTCCTTCATTCGTATGACTACCGGCAAGATGCAGCGGGGAAAATTCTCGAATCGATCATGACCGCCCCGCTGGTGGTGGCGCAATGGATCAATATGGAGCATTATTTTTCGTCGGTCGATAACGAGGTTTACGGAAGCGGCAGCAAGGTCTACCATAATGTCGTTGGCCGTATTGGGGTCATGACCGGAGTGTGGAGTGATCTCAGGCTTGGGCTTCCGGCCCAAACCATCTTGAACGGGTCTGTGACGTATCATGAACCGATGAGATTATTGACCATTATCGAAGGACCGAAGGATCGAATCGACCGTGTGATCGACAAACACCCCCTCTTGGACCAGTTGATCACGCTGGGGTGGATTACTCTGATTGCACTCGATCCGACCGACTACCGATGCTATCGATTCGATCGCGTCAGGGGTTGGATGAAGGAAACTCAGCCGCAAGGAGGCGGCAGTCATGGCTGGACTGACATTGCACCCGATGAAGGAAATCAAGATCATTGTACAGGGCGAACATTTGAAATTTGTCACTGAGCTCTTAGACAGAACCGGCGCCACCGGCTACACCATCATCAACAACGTATCCGGTAAGGGACATGACGGCTTTCATGAAGGGCATCTGGTGTTTGATGATACCAGCAGCCAAGTGATTGTGTTTACCGTCGTGCCTGACAGCAAGGTTGAGCCTATCTTGGCCGGGCTCGGTCCGCTTTTCCATCGGCACTCCGGTGCCATGTTTGTGAGCGATGTGGCGGTCAGCCGCCGAGAACACTTTACGCCCAAATAAGGAGTTGGTCGGGCCAGCTGATTTTTCTCATGCCGCATGCAACGGAAGAGTCGCCAAGCCGAGGTCTTCTCCGGTTCAGCAGAATCACTCTTTCCCGGCTTAGAGTATGGGCGAGTCTCAAAGACGATCCAAGATTTCGTAGCGGCCATGGACTCTGCCTCAAAGAGTCTGCCGATTTGACTAAGCTGACCGGGGTAATCTGAAACGTGGCTGTGGTCAAGACGGGACATGCTTCATCAGTAGGTGCTGTCCGACACGCAATATTTCTGAATGAAGAAGGTGCTCAAACCACGAGAGGACAACCAAATATTCAACCGTAGCAACTCAGATACCGGCTACCATGGTGAGATGAATCAGTGTGTCGACGATAGAGTCATAGGTGCGTGCAATTTAATAACGACAGTGCTCAGACCAACTTCGGGATCGAGGTCTGTCACGATATTTTGAACTCTTGCGCCGATGGCATGCTCGATGCGTGCTTGTAGTACGTGCTGACAGGAATCAAGCAGAGAGCGGTGAAATCGACGCAACAGCTCCAGACCTTCCGGTGAGCGTGCGAGTTCCTTTTCCGCGGGAATGGAAGCGCTCCTCGTTGATGTCACGTAGATCAGTTCATCGAACACATGGGCCTGGATGTTTGAGTACGTGGACTTCATGAACTCGGTTTGAAAGCCTAGGACCGCGAGCATGACGGCATACTCGATTTCAGCTTTGTTCGTGGCCATTCCCATCCCGTTTTACTCCTCTACGCGCCAAGATAGAATCCATCGTCCGGTTTGAGGATTCTCGAGTTTGATCCCAAAGCGGTCACGGAGAAATGCTTCTTGCCTTTCAGGCAGGCTCATTGAGGCTGCATGGGGTCGAAGAGAGGATGGCTCCAGATCGGGCATAGGAGCTTCTACACCTTCCCATATTGCAATTCCAAGGTCTTCGGTCGTCAAGACTTTCATGCCTCACCTCCGGTGCGATGAGTGCTATCCCATGGGTGAGGCGATGGCGCTCCCGCGAGCGTCCATCGCCACGATGCAGGCGTCAGTAGGCCTTGCTGAAGCCGGGCTCGCCGTCGTAGTTCCACAGCTTTTGCGCGGCGGGCCACCACCAACCCTTCTTGGTCAGGGTGTCCAGGAAGGCATTTACATCCGCGCCGTGCACCTCCTCGGTTGCTATGAATCGGCATCGCTACGAGTTGACCTGAAGAAAATCTGGACTTACGAAACCAGGCCAGACCTTCGTGCCTTGGTTCAAAATGAAATCACAATGCTGTTTCCCCATTGAAACCTTCCCTCGGACAGCAAAGGTGACCGGACTATCCGCTCCTTCCTTTTCTTGCGAGATGAGCAGTGCAAATGTGATTCCAGGCGAGCCATTATATTGCGCGGCATGAAATGAACTGAAAGTACGCACAAATATAAGCAGCGGAATCTAGGGCAGGGTGTGCCTGGCCTTAGGGTGATAGTATAGAGCGTGCGCCAATACACGTGTTGCACGGAACCTCGTGCGTGTGCGCTCGTTCTGCAGATTGCTCAGCGAGCAGCATGATGTCTGGGTGAAGTATTTCATTCTCTGCGTCTCAGGCGTTCAATACGCCGCCGGCTTAGAGAAGGTTCGGTTCGAGACCAAATCCAACACGTGGAGTCCGTCGAACTGTGCCTCCCCCGGGCCCAAGGCAATGAATCCTACTTGCCCGTTCTGTGGCAGCACGGCATCGTCAACAGCGGCGACTTGGGCGCCATCGATGTAGACCGCGAGTCTCCCCTTATCGAGATGCAAGAAATTGATCCGTTGGACTCGTATCGTATGCCAGGATCTTGAGGCGAGCTTTACGGTGACTTGCCCGAGGACGGTCACCATGCCATTCACAACGCGTCTGGTCGTGACCTGGCCGGTTTCAGGCTGAAGCGTGATGGCATAATAATTAGCTGAGTCTGTGACGGCGATGACGAGTCCAAGTTCGCCTTGATCAGTGAAGCTGGGGGCACGTACCTGAATGGTCACATCCGGGTAAGTGGTTCTGACCTCCGTCGCAACAAGAAGTCGCGTGCAGTTCTGCGCCGGGCAGGGAACGGCGCGAACCAGCCGTTGTGATTCACTCGGCATCGCTTGATCAAGTTGGACTTGCCACCCATCACCCTGTTCGCCTAGTGTGGAAAATCCAGCAGGAAGGTGCCCCAGCCGGTCATGATCGAAATTCCATTGCCAGATGATGTCCTGCTTCGGGGGAGTGGCATGGACGGCCACATCAAGAACTTCAAGCGAACGTGGTGGGCTTGGCAAGACAATCGCCGCAGCCTCCGGCGTCAGCGACTTGACGAGATCGTTGGCGACCAGTTGCCCTTGCAGACCCTTGATTCCAGGAATCTGATCCAGATCCTGCTTGACCTGCCGCATTCGTTGCTGAAACCGATCCAGATTGCGCGGCACCGAGAGTGACTCCACTGCCACCAACGCATAGTGCGCATGGAGCTTGTCGTAGGGCTGACTCACCAGCTCAACGGCCTGTTCCGCTTCGGCATGGGCTTGTTGCAACCACGGGTGGTCGTAGCGTCGGTTCCACGACACAAGCTGGATACGATCCCAGGCCGCTTCCGCCAAGATTCTCCCGTATTCGGCGGTGCCAGGGATCGCGTCGCGTAGCAACGCCTCATGGATACCAAGGGCATCGGTCGGATCATTGTTCCAGCGGGTCAACACGCCAAGGCGTCGGCGCTGTTCCGACGTCGCTTGCTGGAGCTGCCTCAAGGCTTCGTAAGAGGCGAGGGATCGGTAGAGAGCGTCTGCCGCTGGTTCATACCCTTCTGTCACCGCAGTTAACTCCTGCCGCCAGGTTTGGGCTTGAATCGTCCAGTACAGTTCAGCAACTCGCTGCAACGCCACCCCGTCAGTAGCCGCTAAGCCACCCTTTGCAACGCCTTGCTTGAGAAAGATCTGGTAAGCATCCTCACCACGAAGGAGATGAGCATCTGTATGGTTCGGATCAATCAACAGGAGTCGAGTCAGCAATTTTTCCCGCTCAGTCGATGAGAGATGGAGGGCTCGACCTAAGGCTGTCTGCGCGATCGGTTCAACCTCAGTACGGTTCCACCATTGAGGCGATCCTGAGACGAGTTCTCCCTTCATGAAAGGCCGGGCTGGGTTCGCCCGATCAAACTTCCGCCCGTTATCTGGCCGGAGACCATAGTGGGTTGTCGCAATCAGTGGAGTGCCGGGCAACGCCTCATTCATCACGGCTCGATCCGCGCTGAAGCCGAACTTGCGCAGGCCGGTCACCACGATAAAGCGAGCCGTGACCTCGCGTACGGCTCCAAACTGACGCTGAGATCCATTCACCCACCAGATTTCTTCTGGTTTGAGGGCAAGCGGGGCGGTGAGGGGATCAGGGTAGACGATTTTGATATCAATGGGCTGTCCCTGCACCGAAACCAGAGAGCCTTCCTTGATATTCGACAAGGCAAATGATTGCGCCGGACTGGTTCGTAGAACTGTCGTCTGAGGAATCGGAGCGTGGTCGTTTAGGATGATGGGTGGAGAGACGAAGACCGCCGGTGGGTAGTCTTTCCAATTTTCCGTGGCGCGGTGCCGGTCTGCTAAGAGTCCAAGCGCGATTCTTTGTCCGGTCGCGTTGAAGACGCCGGTTTCTGCTTGTTGGGTTACCAACACAGTATGGGCATGTAGTGTGTCATCCCAGCAACGTCGAGCCATCGTTGGCGTTAACTTAGATGAGCGCTTGTCTGTGGTTTCCTGAGCGCGGCTCAAGCATCCTAAGTCGGCTGAAGCCCACATGTCGATCTGAGAGTGGGACAACGCTTCCACGTAGCGCAGGACGAATCGGCTGGCATCCTCGCCGGGTTTCATTCTGGAGGGTGCGGCGTTGCTTATTGATGAACAGACGAAAAGAAATGTGCCTACAAGGAGAAGGGTACGTCCGACGGGGCGTAACAACATGTCTGTGCTCCATGACGGTAGGAAGAAAACCAGAGGCGACCATCGACGCGCTGAATCCCGCAGCGGTCGTCGTGACGTCATGAATTAATGCAATCGTCAGTCCCAAGATTTACAGCAGAAGATGGGAGGATGAATAGTCGAATGTCGTCAGAAACAGGAAGGAATAGGTAGATGGCCTCGGAGATGCCGATAGGAAGTGTGCGGCAGATTGTGTGTCAGCGCACAAGAGGGTGTGTGAGCGTGCGTCCGTGCTCGTCTAGGAGGTGGGTTTTCGTCGTCGATCCAGCATCCAGCGGGTGATACCAAGGTGCTTGGCGGCCAGAGATTTGTTTCCGTCGGACCGTTGTAGCACTTCGCTGATTATGCGGTCCTCAAGATCGGTTAGGGATTCACCGAGGCGGAATGAAAGATGGATCCGAGCGGGCTCTCCAGTATCGGACAATGTCGATTCAGGACGAGCGGTATCAACGACCGGCCTCGCGAGAGTCTCACGCACGTCGGAGGGAAAATGCGCCGCTTCAAGTGTCTCTCCGGGACAGAAGAGCACCGCCCGTTCCAGCAGATTGCTTAGCTCACGCACATTGCCCGGGAAATGGTACCGCTGTATGAGAGCCTCGGCGCTCGCTCCCAATGCACGAATCGGTTTCCGAAGTGAAAGCGCGGAACGTGATAAAAACTGCTTCGCCAGAAGGATGATGTCCTCCTGCCGTTCCCGCAACGGGGGAATCGTGAGGGTGACAACGTTCAGCCGGAAATAGAGATCTTCTCGAAACTCGCCTTTGGCGACCGCCTCCCTTAGATTTCGATTTGTGGCCGCCATGAAACGCACATCCACCGGGATCGTGGCCGATCCCCCTACACGACGGAATGTCCGTTCCTCGATGACCCGCAAGAGTTTGGCCTGTAACGGGAGGGGGAGGTCGCCGATTTCGTCAAACATAAGGGTCCCACCATCCGCCAATTCGATCAATCCAGTTTTGCGGCCTGCAGCACCAGTAAATGATCCTTTCTCATGTCCGAAGAGCTCACTTTCAAAGAGCTCTTGTGGAATCGATGGGCAATCGACTTCGATACAGGGTTTGTCGGCTCTAGCACTGTTATAGTGGATCACACGGCCCATGTACTGTTTCCCGGTGCCGGTCTCGCCTTGGAGCAACACAGTCACGCGGTCGTTATTGGCGAGTTGTCGGATCTGGCTCATGAAAAGCTGGGTAGCGGGGCTCCTGGCGATGACACGGTCGAGCGCGTATCGGTCAGCGTCTTGCCCGCTCCGCACATGAACCTGGCGCTGCAACGTAAGCAGTTGCGTCGCTCTGCTCAGTGCATGGAGCAAGTCTTCCATGTCGATGGATTTGGCGACGAAGTCGAAGGCACCAAGTTTCGTCGCCTCGACGGCGTCCTTTACCGTGCCCCTTGCAGTAACCAAGATGACGAGTAAGTTGGGCGAGGTCTGTTTGACCCGTGCGAGCACGTCCAAGCCCGTGAGATTCGGCATGACCAGGTCAAGAACAAGAATATCCGGTTCAGAGGCGCGTAGCAGCCCAAGCGCCTCATCGCCCGAACTTGCGGTCTGAACCATATACCCGTGATCGCTGAGGCGCAGCGCAAAGGCCTCGCGAACAGACGTTTCATCTTCAACGAGAAGCAGGTGCCAGGTCATGCTATCGCTCGGGTTTTAAGGGAAGCCAAACTTCTACCACCGCACCACTGCCGGAAGGGCTTGTAATCACTAGTTGCCCCCCATGCCGTTCGATAATGTCGTGTGTAATGGTGAGTCCAAGCCCAACCCCCTTGGCCTTCCCGCTTGTGAAGAACGGCTCGAAAATCCGTTTAAGATCGCCTGGGGCAATCCCTTTTCCTGTATCAGAGAAGGCAAGAAGTACACCAGGACCTCGCCGGGGTTCCATTCGCATCGCGATCGTGAGGTCTCCGCCATTCGGCATGGCATCGATCGCATTCATCATAACATTGAGACAGACTTGCTGAAGATGCGCGCGAGAGGCTTCCACCGGCGGCATATCTGGGGCGATCACTTTTCGTACGTGAACGTTCTGTTTCGTCAAATTCGGCTTCAGCAGGGTCATGGTGTCGTCGAGGAGCGAGGGAAGGTCGCAGGGGTGGAGATCAAACGGACGTGGTCGAAGTTGGCTTAAATGAGACTCCAACAGCTCGTCGATCCGAGCGGCTTCCCGCGCGATGAGCCGACAGCGGTCTCTGGCCGTCTGTGGTAAGTGTTGTTGATCCGCTAAATGCGTTGCGAGGCTACCGAGCCCGATCAACGGATTGCGGACTTCATGTAGAATGCCGCCGGTCAATTGTCCGACCAGTTTGACTTGTTCCGCATGGCGTAAGGCTTCCAACATCTGTTCGCGTTCGGTCAAGTCGGTGAGGATGGCCATATAGTACTGTGTCGTGCCGTCACGATTTTTCACCGGGCTCACACTTTCCCAGACAAGGAATTCCGAGCCATCCTTCCGTCGATTCACAAACCGATCAACGAAAGGATGCCCCCCTCTGAGCGTCTGCCAGAGCCTGTCGTAAAATTCTTGGTCATGTTTCCCGGACTTGAGGATGGAAGGCCGTTGTCCCAATGCATCTTCGCTGGCCCAGCCGGTCATCCGTTCGAGCGCAGGGTTCCATTCCAAGATGCAACCCTCCGTATCGGTCAACATGATCCCGTCCTGCGCGGCCATGAAGAGTCGGTGGTAGAGTTCTTGCTGCGTATCGGCACGCCGACGCCGTTCCAGCACCGTTGCGACTGTGTTGGCAACGGTGCAGAGGAATTCGAGTTCTGTGATCGTGTAATCACGGACCGACTTTGAATGGGCGGTCATGGCGCCGTACACCCGGTCCTCGACTAACATCGGGACGCACATGCCCGCGATGCCGCCGTGCTCGGTCAGCAGTTTTGAAGGAGTGAACCGCGTTTCCTGGCGCAGATCGCGCACGACCACGGGGAGCCGTTCGCGAATGGCATACCCAGCCTGGGAATGAGTGCCGCCTTCAATGGTCAACTTTCCGATCAGGTCAGGGGCCAGACCGATCCCTGCTACGACGGCGAGATGATCGTCTGATTCCCGTTGAACGAGAATTTTACAGAGCTCGATCCGAAGTGCCTCAGCCGTGAGGGTGACGGCTTCATTCATCAACTCCTGTGCTGGTGCATCGCTGACCGCCAGCGTTCCAATGCGGGCAAGCACCGACTGAAACCGGGCAATCTGCGAAGCCTCTTGAACCAACTCCGTGTGTTCGGTCACGTCCTGCAGGACCAACAACACGCCGGTCTCCCCGTGGTAGGGAACCACGTGATAACGGCATTCATAGACGAGTGTTTGGTTTTGGTGATCAAGAAGGCGATAGGTTTTGCTACCCCTGGCTCCAAGAGTTTCGGTATTCCAGGCCTTCGCATCAGCAAAGAGTTGCGATCGAAGCGTCACGTCTTGAGTGACAGAGTGGCCTGATTGCGAGGCCGGTGTTTCGACCAGTTTGCCGAATTGTGAATTTTCGAATACCAGTATTCCTTGGGCCATAAAGCAAAGCCCACCCTCCAGGCAGTCACTTACCCACGTTAATACCTCTGCCGCGGCGACTTCCGGCTTGGCATGAACGGGATTTTTGGACTGGGATGCCGATGTCGTACGGCGTTTCACGCACAGCCCCCTATTGTGGGAATACGTCAGGTCGTGAACGGACAGTATACCGAGGTGGCGGAGATATCGTCGAGTGAGCTGCAGGAGGCAGGCAAGATGGCAATCGGGGTGATGATGAACGAAAGCAGTTGAGGGAGAACGGTTCATTCAGGTTGAAATGCTTGGGCCATAGCAAGCACCTGGAGTCTCGTGATACACAGAGGTATGTCTAAGCGAACCCTTGAAACGCTTTCCTTCGACAATACCTATGCCCGTCTTCCTCAGGCCTTTTATGCAAGATTGAACCCCACTCCGTTCAGCGAACCTCCCTGTTTGATCCATGCCAATCGGTCTGTTGCCGAATTGATCGATCTAGACCCGGAACAATTTGAGCGGCCGGAGTTCGCCGAGCTTTTCGGTGGGAAGGCCTTAGCCTCAGGCATGGAGCCGCTTGCGATGCTGTATTCCGGTCATCAATTCGGTGTGTATGTTCCACAACTCGGGGATGGACGTGCGATTCTCCTCGGAGAGGCGAAGAACGAACAGGGCCAGCGGTGGGATCTCCATCTCAAGGGGGCTGGGATGACGCCGTTTTCTCGCGATGGAGATGGCAGAGCAGTGCTGCGTTCAACAATCCGCGAGTATTTGTGTTGCGCGGCGATGCAGAGTCTCGGTATTCCGACCACGCAGGCGCTTTGCCTTGTCGGTAGTGACGACAAGGTGTACCGTGAGCAGGTAGAAACCGGGGCGATGCTGGTTCGGATGGCACCTTCTCACGTGCGTTTCGGAACATTCGAAGTGTTCTACTACCGAAAGCAGCATGAGCATCTGAGAACGCTAGCCGATTATGTGATCGACCAGCATTTCCCCCATCTCCGCGATGCCGAAGAGAAGTATGCAAACTTCTTTGCTGAAGTCGTCGAGCGCACGGCGCGGCTGATCGCGCAATGGCAGGCTGTCGGTTGGGCCCACGGGGTGATGAACACCGACAACATGTCGATTCTTGGCCTGACGATGGATTATGGGCCGTATGGGTTTATGGATGACTACGATGCGGGGTTGATCTGCAACCACTCCGATCACAACGGCCGCTATGCGTTTAATCAACAACCCTATATCGGACTCTGGAATTTGAGTTGCTTAGCTCAGGCGCTGTTGCCGTTGGTGGAGAAGGAAGCGCTCAAAGCCGGCCTTGAGACCTATCAACCTCTGTTTGACCGGGAGTATCAGGAGCGCATGCGGGCGAAAAGTGGATTGGTCGAAGCGCAGGCCGGAGACGATGAGCTGATTCGAGATTTTCTCGGACTGCTTCAAGGCAGCCATGCGGACTATACGATCGTGTTTCGAGAGTTGGGCGCGTTCTCTTCGCAGAACGGCGCGGCGAATGAGAAGTTGCGGGAGCACTTTCTCACTCGTGAGCGGTTTGACGAGTGGGCCGTACGCTATCGCGATCGGTTGCGGGGTGAAGACAGCCATGACGATGAACGGCGTGAGCGAATGAATCGTGTGAACCCCAAGTACGTGCTGAGGAATTATCTTGCGCAGACCGCGATCGAGAAGGCACAGCACAAAGACTTTTCAGAGATCGACCGTCTTTTTACCGTGCTCCGGACTCCCTTTACCGAACAGCCAGGCATGGAGTCATACGCACTGCCGCCGCCGAACTGGGGCAAACATTTGGCTGTCAGTTGTTCATCCTGAGTCAGCTTGATAGCCAAGGTGGGTCTGCATGAGCAAGGGTCTCGTTCTTCGCCGGGTGATTTTGCGCGGATCAGTGCTAGGCGCTGCTCAGGGTAGATGTTCTTGAATAACGAAGAACCCTGCCGGCCTTCGAGTGGCGTATGATAAATGGATACAGCTCGCAGTTGAGCCGATCCCAATTGTAGAGCTGGGGGGGCAGACTTTACGAGATCAGCCTTTGTTGCCGGGGTTGCTACCACCAGGACAGAGTTCGAATCCGAGGCGTGATTTTCTCGGACCATTCTTGCCTTGCCCCGTCACACCAAAGGGATCTGTCTCAGTATTGTGGATGACTTCGTGGCCTGCGCGTTGGGTTTGGGAGGGAAGGCTGCCTGCCTGTGCGGTCGATGGCCACAATAACTTGTAGCTAGCGAGCAGCGCGCCAGCGACGGAAGTTTTCATAAACGTCCGGCGAGTCCAAGACCAGGAATCTTGGTGTACCATTGCCTTACCAGTTATGGTGACTCGCTATCTGTCTTAATAGCAGTTCACTTCTACTAAGGTCTGTGCGATGGATCACTCTCTCTGCTAGAGTTCATTTGCATACACAATCAGCTCCAGCGCACGCCCAAACCCCTATCGCTTGGGTAAACATCGACTTGCCGGCTGTTCGAAAGAGTAAACGATCAAGGCAGCAAGTCAGCGGTTTCCTTGCATCTCTACGAATAGGCAAGAGCAACTCTCAATCCGACAATGCGCTCTATTATCAAACGTTCGGTCGTGCTTCCAGGAACCTCGGCTTCACTCTCTCGTCTGTCTATTGTAGAGTGTCGCGCGTGACTTCTGCGCGAATACCTCTTTGATGTGTCGCATCTCTAGAGAGTCGATATGGCTAAGAAGCAAAGCGATTCGAAAATTGCGGTGGCAGGGGCCTTGACCCTGGTGCTGGCGCTGGCAGGATCGATGCTGGTCAAGGACCCGCTGCGGAGTTCACGGCCGGTCGGGACGGGACTGGACATGAAGGCCACGATTGAAGAACAAACAGTCCGCGCGCGTTTATGGGAAGACCCCGTCGCAGCCGTTCAACGAGGCCTGCGGGAGGTGAAGGCGAGCCGGCCAGTCTCGAGTCCCCCTCCTCCCCTTACACAACGGCTCCGATCCCTTCGGCAGGCCATTACCGAACGGGTCAAGGAGGGCCAGCATGTCACGATCCTCCTGGTGACGACCAGTGGAGGTCCATATGTCGAAAACACCGAGTCACGTCTTCGAGATCGGTATGCCATTGGTACGGCCCTCGGGGTCGCGTGTTATGTGCCGGAACAGGAAGGCCAGCTTTCATTTGTTGAATGGGATCCTCAGAGTTCTTTGTCGGCGTTGCCCTATGAATGGTATCGACTCAAGCGGACCAGGCTGTGTGACGAGGAATCGCCGCGCTCCCACAGTGTGCTAGTCGTCTGGTTTCCTGACGAAGCACTCAGTCGAGGATTTCTCGCCAGTTTGACCTCCTTTTCTCAGGCGCTCGTCTGTCGGGAAACTGAGAAGAAGAGCGAGTGTCTGCTCACCGATGATCAACGCAAGGTGGTTCGTTTGAATCCGCAGCTCCAACGGGCGGTCACCTTCAAGATCCTCGGCCCTCATAGCTCCTCGACATTTCGAACACTCCTGGACGAGGCAGGAGAGTTCTATGGCAAGCCGCATGAGGGAATCGGTGTCTGGCCGAACAGCGACGGCTGGATCGAGCTGTACTCCCCGTGGAGCAGTGCGATGAAAGGGCTCCTGGCCTATGGACTCACGTCGACTGGTGGGAAGGGTTTGGCCTGCGACTCCTACACGGCTTGCGAGCAAGAGTTTGCCCGTCGACTCATGGGCGCGAATATTCGGTTGGCATACGAGATCGGCTCTGATGACCAGTTGTTCGAATCATTAGTCGAGGAATTGGAGCGCCGGCAGGTTCGCCTCGGGTGGGATGCGGTGATCCTGATTGGCGAATGGGATTCGTTCTATGGAAGGACGCTCCCGGTCGAGTTTCGGGCCGCCGCGTGCAAGAAAGTCGCGACTTTTTCAGAGCGGGATCTGGGGATGATCGACGTTCCGGTCACGATCAAACAGTGGTGTTCCGATATTCCCCGTGCCGTCGACCTTCAAATTCGACGGCAGGCCGACTATGAGTTGTTACGCCTTAACGTTCAGCGGTACAGCTATCTGAGCGGACTGGATGGCGAAGTGCCGGGGGAAGACAAAACCAAAGCCGCCCGTGCCGATAGCGTCAAAGATGGCCAGCGGGAGCGTCCGGAAGGGACGAGTCAGGTGGACTATGTGCGGGCGTTGGTGAATCGGATTCAAGATGAGGGTGAAGGAGCTCGCGCCATCGGGATCTTTGGAACCGACCCCTACGACTCGCTGCTGATTATCAAAGCCCTTCGGCCTGCGTTCCCGCACGCCATTTTCTTTACGGTCGGTCTCGATGCCAGACACCTCCATCCGAGCGAGTACAAATGGACCCGCAACATGGTCATTGCCTCACCGTTTGGGCTGCAGCTGGAGGGCGGCTTGCAACGGGATGTCTCGCCTTTTCGAAGCAGTTATCAGACCTCGGCCTATTTTGCCACTCTGCAGGCCGTCGACCACGTCAGGTGTCACCGTGAGAAGTCTAATGTGGCGAACGGCTCTTGTGAAACCATCTACCATGCGGCCCTCACGCCTGAGAGTCGTGTGTACGATGCCGGAGTTTCTCCAAGATTGTTTGAGGTGGGAAGGAACGGCGCGGTCGATCTGAGCCTGGTCACCAAAGAAGAGATCCGTACGATTCATCCGTTACGACCTGATCTGGCTTACACGAATGATTACGGTCAGCTCCGCCAAGGCGTCGGATTCGACAACGCAGCGGTGGCGGCGGGGACGACGGTGGGCTTTGCGCTCTTCATCGTGGTGGCCTGGAGCAACCAGCGCCTCTGGTCAGGTATCGTGCGGTCCCCGCGTGTATTGAGCATCACAGCCATCGTGCTCGTCGCGCTGTTTGCCGTCTTTGTCGTGGCTGGGGGAGCCGACGCGCTATTGGCTGGGCATGACGAAGGAGAGCCGTTTTCGTGGACGGCCGGCGTCAGTATTTGGCCGAGCGAGCTGCTGCGTTTTGTGGTGGTCGTGCTGTCCGTCATCTTGTTTGTCAAGGGCGCTCGCGATCTCAAGAAAAACAGCGAACAGATCGACGAGAAGTTTCAGTTCGAAGACCCTTTGAGACGTCAGCGGCTTTCGCCCAAGACGTTTTGGATGAATCTCCAGCGGGTCTATCATCCGCTTGCCACGGTTGCCTCTATGAAAGTCGACCAGGCCTGGGGGCGGTATCGAGAAGCAAATCAGCCGGGCCAGGGAATGGCTCGTACGCTTCTCTTGTTCATTCTGTACATGGCAGCGATGTGGGCCATTGGGCATTTCGTGCTTGATGAGGAATATATCCATCCCTGCCGCGGATACTTGAGTTGCCATGTAGATTCTGTCATGACGCTTGCCAGCGTTGCCATCGTTGTGCTGCTGAACCTGGCAGTGTTCGATGCGGTGATGCTCTGCCGGCGATGGATTGGGTGGGTGGTGAGCTCGACGGGTGGGTGGTCTCAGCAAGTCCAGGAAGAGTATCTCCGTAATTATGGGTTGGGAGAGGCGCAGAAAGCCGAATTCGAGAAGCTGAAGTATCTCGCCGTGGTTGACCTCATTGCGCAGCGGACGGAGGTGATCAATCGACTGATCCGCTACCCGTTTATTGCGCTTTTGATCATGATCGCCGCGCGTAACGAGTATTTCGATATTTGGAACTATCCGTTCTTGTTGTTGCTGTCCTGGTCGGTCAATGTCCTGGTCGCGCTTCTCGGAGCCTCTCTTCTGTATCAATCGGCCAGTCATGCGAAAGCTGCTATGCTGGCTGGGCTCAACCGGCAAATCGTTCAGACCTTGGGGATCGGGAAGGATCACGATATTCGTGTGAAGCAGATTCAGTACGTGATCAGCGAAGTGGAAGACAATGAACAGGGCGCCTTTGTGCCGCTCTATCAACAGCCTGTCGTCGAATCGTCGTTGTATGGGTTGGTGGCGTTACTGCAATATTTGTATCTCGGGTAGGGGATCGAATGCGCGAAGTCGTACTTGGGGGATTGAAGGCTCGACTCACCGGCGGTTCAGACGGAAAAGGCGGGGGCGATGGTCCGGTCGTCATCCTGCTCCATGGCTTTGGCGCACGGGGCGATGACTTGGTCCCGCTTGCAGATGTGATCGACGTTCCCCGTGGGACCCGTTGGCTCTTTCCCGAAGCTCCTCTCTCTCTCAATATGGGGTTCGGTGATTCGCGGGCATGGTGGATTATTGACTTTGCACGTATTCAGGAGGATCGGGCCGCAGGCCGCATTCGAGATCTATCGGTGGAGGTTCCGCAGGGTCTGGCCTTAGCACGTGACCGCGTACTGGCATTTTTGAAAGAGCTTCCACGGCAGCTTCCAATTGAGTACAAAAAAACGGTCATCGGTGGGTTTTCACAGGGTGCGATGTTGACGTGCGATGCCGTCTTGCACACCGATTATCCCTTTGCCGGATTGGTGCAGTTGTCCGGCAATCTGGTGGCGCAGACGGTCTGGAATTCATTGATGCCGAAACGCAAAGGTCTACCGGTCTTTCAAAGCCATGGCATCCAAGATGACATCCTTCCACACATCGGAGCGGAACGCCTCCGAGACGAGCTGCAGCGAGCCGGTCTTGTCCTGGAATGGCACAGTTTTCGAGGAGGGCATGAGATTCCGGAAGCCGTATTGCGGCGACTAGGCTCATTCATTACGAACCGGCTGAGATAAGACTATGACATCGTTTGAACTCATTGGGACCGATGGCAAAGGGATCAAAGGTGATCGAATTGATGGAACAGCTCGACAGATTCTCTTCATCACCGGATTCCTCTCGAAGCGGTGGGGGAACAAGAGTAAAGCGCTGGCGCAATGGTGCGAGGAGAAAGGATGGGGATTCTGCTGTTACGACGTGCGCGGCTTCGGCGACTCCGAAGGACAGTTCACTGATTACACGCTCTCCGATTGGATTGCTGATGCGCGCACGGTCTTGGATTTCATCAAGACCGGTCCGCCGATCACCATCGTTGGGAATTCGCTCGGGAGTTGGATCGCCTGGCTCGTGGCGCAACAATTCCCGATTGTGGAAGAGCTCATCTTGATCGCCCCGGCATTTAACATGATGGGTGAGCGCGCCAAGACCATCTCAAGAGAACGGCTGCATGACTGGCACACTGCCGGATGGATGCCGTGGGATGAAGACCCGCTGCATCGAGACTGGCCGGTGTCCTGGAAGTGGGTCGAAGAAAGCGAGCAGTATTGGACGAAGACGTTTGATATCGTTCGTCATGTGAAAGCGACGATTCTGCATGGTCAGGACGATCGAGTTATTGCTCCGGACGGCAGTCGACAGTTCGTTAACGAACTCATGCGCCGACATCCTGGTTTTCCACTCGACCTGAACCTCATTCCAGGTGATCATCGGCTTAGCAGCTCAGAACATCTTGAGCTGTTTCGGCGGTTGGTGATGAAGCTGAAGTGACGTGGTTCTCTAGCCATCCGGAGTTGGGTAATCGGACCCTGCAGAAGGTTGGCCACATCGGCTGTATTCTTGCCGGTGCACTCATGCGTCTTGAACCTTGATTCATGACCGAGCGGCAACTCCTTGCAGCACCGTCGGTTTCTCTTGGGAATGAACAGGTGTAGTATCGGGTTCGGTATACGAATAGGTCTGTGCTTGGGAATGGGATCTTGCGGGAGATACGTAAGTGGACTAGAATCCATTTCTGGCTATGACACCAAAAGCGACGAAGAAGAAGCGTTGGGTCAGGGCGCGCCCGCGCGCACCGGTATACCAGACCGGCGATCGACAGGGAAACACGGTCGAACCGGCAAGAGACGAGTTTTTCGCCGAAGCCTTCCGCCTCAGCCCCCACCCAATCGGTATTACGGAACTTGAAACCGGGCTTTGCCTGGAGATCAACGACGCGGGCCTCAACACATTCGGCTTTCGTCGTGAGGAAGTCATCGGTCGAACCACTTTGATGTTGGGGATTTGGCCGGATGGGCAAGATCGGGCCAAACTGGTCGATCATCTTCGTTCCCAAGGAACCGTCACAAATCTCGAAGTGTCGATGCGGACCAGGCAGGGTGCACTGCGACAGTTCCTGATCTCCGCAACCTTGATGACGCTCAGAGGGAAATCCTGCCTACTGACGATCGGCAACGACATTACCGATCGTAAAAAAGCTGAAGAGGCATTGCATAGGACTTCTGAGGAGTTAGAACAGCGTGTTCGAGAACGAACGGCGGACCTCAAACGAACCAATGCGGCGATGCGGGAGAGTGATGAGCGATTTCGCTTGTTCATCGAGCATGCGCCGGCTGCCATTGCAATGTTTGATCGAGACATGCGGTATCTGGCGGCCAGCCGACGATGGATTGAAGACTACCGTTTGACGGATACGATTCTCGGTCGATCGCACTATGAGGTCTTCCCGGACTGTCCCTCGCGGTGGAGGGATGTCTATCGGCGAAGCCTGACGGGGGAGGTGTTAAGCGCTGATGAAGACCAGTTCTCTCGGAGCGATGGCTCCAGTCAATGGATCACATGGGATGTTCGCCCTTGGTATAACAGTGATCAGGTGGGTGGGATTATCATTGCAACGGAAGATGTGACGGCTCGGGTCAAAGCCAAGAAAGCGCTCCATGAACGAGAGGAACGGTCTGATCAGGTCGTTCGATTAGCCAACTTTGGGATCCTCGATCAGGATCATCGCACGGGGAATGTCTATTGGTCTCCGGTCATGCGGGCAATCTACGGGGTCGGGTCTGATGTCCCTGCTTCGTTTGATGGGTTTATTCGACTGATTCATCCGGAAGACCGTGCCATGGTGGGTGCGGCGATCGCGCGGGCTTCTGACCCGGTGGGCGATGATCTCTGTTCGATCGAACACCGCCTCATTTTGCCGAACGGCCAGGTGCGATGGATCAGTTTTCGAGCCTGGACCCTATTTGACCTGGACGGTCTGGAGCGCCGTCCGGCTCGGACATTAGGCGCGATGATCGACATTACGAAACGCAAACAGGCCGAGGAGGCACTGAAACTCAGCGAGCGCCGGTTCGCTTCCTTTATGGATCACTTGCATGGGTTTGCGTGGATCAAAGATGACCAGGGTCGATATCTGTATGTGAATCGACTCTTCCAAGAATCCCTGCTGGAGGGGAGAGACTGGAAAGAAAAGACTGATCAGGAGTTGTGGCCTGTCCATGTGGCCGAACCGTATGAGCTCAACGATCGGACGGTACGGGAGACCGGAGTTCCGCTGCACACCGTCGAGGCCTTCATCCAACAGGGAGAGATTCGACACGCCCTTGTCAGTAAGTTTCCCATCGTTGATCAACAAGAAGAGCCGGCCTTGTTCGGGGGGGTGGCCGTCGACATCACCGAGCGTCAGCATACGGAAGAGCTGCTCAAACAGCAGGCCGACATGTTGAACCACTCCAGCGATGCGATCTTGGCGTGGAAGATCGGCGGTGGGATCGTGTACTGGAATCGTGGGGCGGAAGAGCTCTACGGTTGGCGGTCGCATGAGGTGATCGGACGCGGGAGCCATGAGTTGCTCAACACGAATCCATTGCCGACGGTCACAGATATGGAAGCCTGCCTGATCCGAGAAGGTCGGTGGTCCGGTGAGCTGTCTCATGTCACCAAGGACGGGCGACAGGTGATTGTGGAGAGCCGACTGGTGCACGTCACCTACGGCGGAACAGACTACGCCTTGGAGTCTAATCGTGATATTACGGAACGCAAGAGTGCGGATGAGACGCTGCATCGTAACCAGTTGGATCTGCATCAGCAACAAGTGCAATTGGAGGAGCTGACCTCCAAGCTCTTGAACGCGCAAGAACGTGAGCGTCGACGTATCGCGCGGGACCTGCACGACGATGTGAGCCAACGCTTGGCCGCCTTGGTATTGGAAGTGGCCTCGTTGGAGCAACATCCGGCCTCTCTGTTAGGTGAGTGTGGCCAAGCGCTTGCACCGATCCGAGAGCAGCTGGAACAGTTGTCCGATGATGTGCACACACTCGCATATCGGCTGCATCCCTCGCTCCTCGAGCATGCCGGGCTTTGTCCCGCGGTTGAGGATCATGTTCAACAGGTGTCCCGTCGCACAGGTTTACCCATTTCTCTCAAGATCGCCGGGGTGCCGACTGCGATTTCGCTCGATCATGCGACCTGTCTCTTCCGCGTCATGCAGGAAAGTGTGCAAAATGTGGTCAAGCATGCCCAAGCGACGGTTGTGACGGTCCAGCTCCGAGGATCATCGAAAGGAGTTGGGCTGTCTGTCACAGATAACGGTAAGGGGTTGGATCTCCGTGATCACCAAGCTCTTCAACGGGGGTTGGGGTTGAGCAGTATGGAGGAACGGTTACGACAACTGTATGGGTATTTTCAGATTCGGTCTCAACCGGACGGAGGGACCAAGGTGTGTGCCTGGGTGCCCTGTGAGGTGGCAACCCCATGAAACGGCCACGTATCTTGATGGCAGATGACCATGCGATTGTTCTGGCTGGGCTTCGGAAATTGGTCGAAGCTGAGGGTGAGGTGGTGGGGATGGTGGAAGATGGGCGCTCGCTGGTCGAAGCTGCTCAGGAGCTGCGACCTGATATTGTGTTGCTTGATATCTCGATGCCGCTCCTGAACGGCTTGGATGCGGCTCGTCAGTTGACCAAACTGGTGCCGGAGAGCAAGTTGATCTTCCTCACTATGCACGCAACTCCTACGTATGCCACGGAAGCCTTTAAAGCGGGCGCCGCAGGGTATCTCATCAAGCGGTCTGCAGCCGTGGAACTCAAGCAAGCCATCCAGGCCGTCATGCGAGGCCAGCATTATATGACCCCGCTCATTACCAAGGACGTGTTGGCTGCCACGCTTCAGTCGGTGGATAGTCCATCAACCAAGCCTTTAGTCAGCGCGCTGACTCAGCGGCAACGCGAGGTCTTGCAGCTTGTTGCTGAGGGGAAGGGGACCAAGACGATCGCCTCCATCCTGAATATCTCAGTGAAGACCGTGGAGTTTCACAAATTCAGGATGATGGGCGAACTCAATCTGCATTCCACTGCCGAACTCATCAAGTATGCGATAGCCGAAGGCCTCGTCAGCGTCTCCTCCTAGCCCAACGCTCCCACAGCTGTGTCGTATTCACCCTCCGCTATTTGACCGGTCTGCAGTCGATTTCTCAAAGGACATCCCATTTCTAAGGTTTGCCCGGGCGGTGTGAGGATGTTGTTCTGTTAAGTAGGTGAAGGGATGAGCCCCTGAACGACCCAAGCGCTATACAGACGGACATTGCCTCTTCTCAGTGCGGAATCTTGGTTCCGCTATATCCAGATCAACACGGAGTTCTTAAAGATTACGCAGGGATACTGCGCATTCCAAATCACTCCCAAGCCATCTAGTAAGATCTTCCGATGCTACTAGTGACTTTCCTAGTTCACAGTTCCGCCAAAGGCCAAGTATATATTCTCGTGCGACACTGCGTAGGAGGTCTGCAACAATTGCTACGCGGAGTCGCGCCGACCGAGGGGTTATTGGAGGTACGTAAAGAATCTAGTGTGTCCACTTCTGTTTGTTTAGGAGGCGCCATGCTGGTAGCAGCGATCATAGATCGAGTGCATCTTGCCTTGGAGGAGTATGGTAAGGACTGCTCGATGGAGGAGGTGGTGGGGCTCTGCCCGGACCTTACATGGAATCAAGTTTATTTGGCAATCGACTACCTGAACAAGACCGGTATGGTCCGTGTCGCATTGGATCCGGATCGGACGTATACGATCCAAGTTTATCCGGCGTTCAGTGAAGCAGCGCAATCTGCATCCCAGCAGAGTCCGGTGCGAAAGGCTTCGTTGTAAGCAAACAAGCTCGTAATCCTTCCTCTCCGAATTCTTCCGGGCAGCATAGGCTCAGAAATTCAGCTTGAGCACGTTGGGGATCCACAAAAAGGGCCATGGCTCTCACACCATCGGGCGTCACTGCAGCCATAGATGAAATGGTCTTGAGCCGCCTGAGAACTGAGTGAATACGAAAACTCAAAAAAAAGGAAGATGAAGTATCAACATGGCTGACCAAGGCCTTCTTTCAGAGAGGAAAAGGCGTGCTTCTTGCGCAACATCTCAGAATGTTATGTGTTTCCATATGCTTACAAATTAACCCGCCTGTGGGTATTCACGATGAGTCTTCTCTACAGAAGATCATAATATTGACTGCTGGCTACTTGACACTGGATTATGAGCGGAATAAATATAGGCCCGACATTGGTTCCCGAAGGTGCGGTGGGCCGAGTTGTTGTTTGACGTCAAACCCTGTTGATGTCGCCTGCAGCTTAGTTCAGGGGGAAGATGTCCATCGGTCTCCTTCCTTAGGGAGTATGCTGTTCTCTACTGAGTTCGTTGCGTGATGGGTCCGAACGAAAGGAGTAGTTATGGATACTCTCATCATGTTCATCATCGTGATGCTCGTCCTGTTTGTCGGTGGTCTGTTTGTGTGGAAGAAAGGCCAGTAGGCGTACCCTGTGCTTCTTTCCGTATAGGCCGTTGCAACAGAGTGAAGGTGGCCCATCTCGGCTGAAGGTCATCACGTGGCCGGGATGGGGGCCTGATCTCTATGTGCGTAGTTCGTCGATAGAATTTTGAGCTATCTCGTTGAGGCTAGCCCCGCAATTCTTTTTCTTGCCTGCATTGTCGAGTCACCTCGTGAAATCCACAGCAGGGTAGCCTTCAACAGGCGCTCTCCCTTCCTTGTCCTGCATAAATGGAGGCGATGGCGGGCTAGAAAAAGCCGCTCATTGGGATCGTCAGAATCGCAAGGTACTTAGAAGCCACCGGTACCAAAAATTATTCACGGATGGCTTTTGCTCGTTTCTGCAGGTAAGCATTTCTGACTGCGGCGTAGAGATCCAGGGTCGATTCTTCAACACCTTGAAACTTCTCTAAATTCAGAGAACGGTCGTTGACGATCTCCGTCGCACGCGCAGCAATCGAGATGGCATATGTGAGTGCTTGTTCATCCACATCAACCACCGTCGGAATGGCCTTGATATTATGCATGGCGGGTATGATGAGCCAGTAAATCGGATTGAGCGCGATATCCCCACCATACCCGATCAGATCTCGAACCGTATAGGGGCCCAGCAGCGGCACCATCAGATAGGGGCCAGGCTTGACCCCATAAAATCCGAGCGTCTGCCCGGTATCTTCTTCTGGTGTGGTGAGATTGAACCGTTGGGCCACATCAAAAAATCCACCAATCCCAACGGTGGTATTGATAAGGAACCGTCCCGCCTCAATCCCTGCGCCCTTGAATTTCCCCTGAAACAGGTTGTTCAGCAATCGCGGGGTCACACGGCTATTGTAGAACACATTCCCGATACCGACTTGCACAACATTCGGCACAACAGCGTTGTAGCCTTTGGCGACAGGCTTGAGGATCCACCGATCGAGCTGCCGGTTGAATTCGAAGAATTTCGTATTGAGCGGCTCCCAGGGGTCATATTCTTCCATTCCTTCCACATCTGACTTGGCGAAAGGATCGAATGGCTCATCCGGGGATGAATCGCTGACGGTCCCAGGGGGGGGAGCTTGGGAAGAGGCGTCAGCAAACAGAATGGATGGGGCTTTCTGTTCGGGAGTGGAGATCAAGGGTGTAGTTGATCCTTTGGCTACCACACAACCAGAAGCCAGCATGAAAATAATAGCAAGGACACATTCCTCTATAGGCAGTAACGGCCGGAGCGGCCTGTACGTCATGATCGTTCTCATTCTTGGCGTGATCCTCCTCGGTCTGACTAACCCCCTACCGACAATCCGGTCCAGCACTGTACCAAAAGTCGGGTCGTCGGCCAACACCAATTTCTGTCTTCTTCTTTCCGCAACGATGCCGTGCAAGGCGCAAAAGTGATCGATATAATAATGAGCAAAGATGTTTGGTAGGATGTTGTAAATCAGGAGAGGTAGCCAGAGCGCAATCATGGGCTTGGTGGCCTCAAGCACAAGGAACAATTTTTCCAAAGGAGTAAGAGACGTCTGATGCTCGTCTTGATTCACAAGGAATGTGGTGGTCTGGCGCTGGAAGAGTCCCCCATCGGAGAAGTCTGTGCAATTCCGGTGGATCGTTTCCCTTTTTCTTGCTTTACCTGCCTGGAAGAGATACTCGATGAATCCGAACTCCGGCTGTCCGAAGAGCTGGGAATCTAGACGACTCCAACTCTTAAGTACAGGTCACCGGCCCATCTTTCCTCTCATCGACTAACCGCCCTTAATTTCTTCAGCAACGCGGACCACTCATTTAAATCCCTTTCCGCGATTTTTCTCTGAAGTGGAAATCTCCGATAGATCCAGGGTAAGGTGTCTCCCGGTTCATTACACGAAATAAGAGATCAGCCATGTCCTTATCGCGACAGCACAATAGCGGGACGGATTCAAAAGGTCCTGAGGTTCCTGAACCATCCCATGCTGAGCGTGCCAAGACGCTCGTGTGCTTGCAACAGACGGGTAGTCTCTCGACACTCTCGCGCAGGCAGCCAGGCTGGCCCTTTGGGTCGGTGATGCCCTATGGATTGGATGCCCAAGGGCAACCGGTCTTTCTGATCAGCGCGATGGCCATGCATACGCAAAACCTTTTGGGCGATCCACGTGCCAGCTTGCTGGTGACTCCGCCTGAGAGCAGGATCGATCCACTTGGGGCAGCCAGGGTGACGCTGATGGGTTCCGTGAGCAAGGTTCCGAAAGAGGAAAGTGCTGAGGTTCGTGCATGTTATCTGGAATGCCATCCCAATGCCTCGTACTGGGTGGACTATCAGGATTTCGGTTTCTTCCGCATGGCCATTGCAGAGATTTACTTTGTCGGTGGGTTTGGGTCAATGGGCTGGGTGACACAGGCTGACTATGTCGCGGCGGTTGTAGACCCGCTGGCGAATGACGCGGCGAGTCTGGTTCGTGAGCTCAATACGGAGCACACAGAGACGCTGGTGCTCCTGGCCCGTGTTTTCGGTAATCCAGACGCACAGCAGCCAAAGGTGACGGCAGTGGATCGATTGGGCTTTCATCTTCGATTCACCACATCAGACCGAATGCAGGGTGGCCGGGTGGCATTTGCCAGTCCCGTGGGCAACGCAGCGGAGGTTCGGGCTGGTCTTGCCGGCTTGGCCGCTCAGGCGAAGGCTGGAATGCACGTTCTACATTCGCTGTAGCCGGCTCTTGCGCCAGTGTATGGATAATGGTAGTTCCATTCGATTCAGCAGCACATTACTAGCTAAATAGGGGAATACATGGCCACGAATGAGAAGCAGGTTATTTTTTCACTCGTCAATGTCGGGAAGGTCTATCCGCCCAAGAGGCAAGTGTTGCGGGAGATCTACCTTGGCTTCTACTACGGCGCGAAGATTGGCGTGCTTGGATTGAACGGCTCAGGAAAGAGTTCGCTGCTCAAGATCATTGCCGGGAGCGATCCCAATTACACCGGTGAGATCACGCGATCCAAAGGCTACAGCGTCGGTCTGCTGGAACAGGAACCCCAACTCGATCCGAACAAGACGGTCAAGGAAGTGGTGGAAGAAGGAAAGGCTGAGCTGGTTGCCCTCATGAAGGAATATGAGGATGTGAGCAACCAGATTGGGTTGGCTGATCCTGATACGATGGAAAAGTTGCTCGATAAGCAAGCGCAGCTGCAAGAGAAGATTGAAGCTGCGAATGGCTGGGAGCTCGAGAATCAGCTTGACCTCGCGATGGATGCGTTGCGCTGTCCGTCCGCCGACCAGAAGGTGGCGACCTTGTCCGGTGGAGAAAAGCGTCGGGTGGCACTCTGTCGCCTGATGATCCAAGAGCCGGACATTCTTTTACTCGACGAGCCGACGAACCACCTCGATGCCGAATCGGTGCAATGGCTCGAACAGCATCTTCAACAGTACAAGGGCACAGTCATTGCCGTGACGCACGATCGGTACTTTTTGGATAATGTGGCCGGGTGGATCTTAGAACTGGACCGGGGCCATGGGATTCCTTTCCAGGGCAATTACAGTTCTTGGTTGGAGCAGAAGAAGGACCGATTGGAGAAAGAGGAAAAAGCCGAATCGAAGCGGAAGAAAACGCTGGAACATGAATTGGAGTGGATCCGCATGTCGCCGAAGGCAAGGCAATCCAAAGGCAAGGCGCGCTTGAATCGTTACGAGGAACTCGTCAATCAAAAACAGGAACAGGTAGCTGAGGACTTGGAAATTTACATTCCACCAGGGCCGCGTCTTGGTGATGTGGTCATCGAAGCCACCGGAATCAGCAAAGCCTTCGGTGACAATGTGCTCTATGAAAAGGTCAATTTTAGCTTGCCGAAAGGCGGGATCGTCGGTGTCGTCGGCCCCAATGGCGCAGGAAAGACGACCATGTTCAAGATGATTATCGGCAAGGAGAAGCCGGATGCCGGCACGATCAAAGTCGGTGAGACGGTCAAGCTTGGTTATGTGGATCAGGATCGAAGCTTGGACGGGAACAAAACGGTGTATGAGATCATTTCCGATGGGCAGGACACCGTCAAACTTGGCAAGACAGAAGTCAACGCCCGTGGCTACTGTGCCCGGTTCAACTTCGCTGGAACAGACCAACAGAAAAAGGTCAAGGACCTCTCGGGTGGAGAGCGGAATCGGGTCCATTTGGCGCGTATGTTGAAGGAGGGGGCGAATCTGATCATCCTTGACGAGCCGACGAACGATCTTGATGTGAATACGTTGCGAGCGCTTGAAGAAGGGCTCGAAAGTTTCGCAGGCTGCGCGGTGATCAGCAGTCACGACCGGTGGTTCCTCGACCGTCTTGCCACCCACATTCTCGCATTCGAGGGCGACAGTAAGGTGGTCTGGTTCGAAGGGAATTACAGTGAGTATGAAGCCGATCGGAAGAGACGTTTGGGCAAAGAGGCCGACCAACCGCATCGGATTCGATATCGGAAATTGACACGCCAATAGCCTGTGTGGGGAAAAATCGCATCAGCACCGTGTTCCCGACGCTCAGAGACTGAATGATAGAAAACAGCCCATGATCGAGCTCTTTGCTCACTGCAGACTTGCCGGGCCGTCCTGACATGAAGCCAATTGCCATTGTTACTGGGGCGGCGGGATTAATCGGGCAGTACTTCATCAAGAACGCTTCTCGATGGGCACGTGATTGGGAAGTCCATGGTCTTAGTCGGGTTGATCTAGATCTGACAGACCAGCAGGCTGTCGATCGGGTATGGCAATCGCTTAAGCCGAGCGCGGTCATTCACTGCGCGGCGTTGAGCCGAACGAAGGATTGCGAGCGCGACCCGCAGCAGGCTCGGCGGATCAATGTCGAAGCCACGGCGTACCTGGCTCGCTGTTCCAAGGAAATCCCCTTTGTGTTCCTGTCGAGCGGCGAAGTCTTTGATGGGCGAGCTGGGTGGTATCGAGAGACAGATCATGCCGATCCGATCAATGTCTATGGCCAAACCAAGCTTGAAGCTGAACAACGAGTGTTGCAGAATCCCAAGCATACGGTCCTGCGCATTGTTCTGACCGCGGGCACTTCGCTGAACGGCAATCGGAGTTTTGTCGAAGAGATGCGTCGAACGGCCGCAAGTGGAAAAACTATGACGCTCTATGGCGACGAGTTTCGATGCCCCTTGCCGGTCGGAGTCATTGCGCGGGTGGTCTGGGAACTCGTGAGGCGAGAGGCTTCGGGGCTCTATCACTTGGGTGGCAGGGATCGGCTATCTCGGTGGGAAATTGGTCAGGCATTATTAGCCTGCTACCCAGAGTTGCAGGGACACCTCCTTGAAGGGTCGTCCGCTGATCATACGGATGCCCCGCGACCGCGAGACCTTTCCTTGAATTGTGACAAGCTCCAGGCGCTCTTGTCGTTTCCCATCCCCGGGTTCCGTGAGTGGTTACAGAACCGAATGCAACAAGAGGGTGACCTGTGGGATTATGAGTCAATATTGACATAAAGGTAGGAGCAATGGGAATTCAAGATGGGATGAATGAAGCGGATCCGTTGTCGCTGGTCGTGATCGCCTATATCACAGTGGCGATCCTGATGGCGATTTTGTGGATGGTGCAACGGAAGATCAAGAATGCTGCCGTCGGAGATGTTGGATGGTGTGTGGGGCTGATTGCCTCTGTGCTCTTGTACATCACGCAAGCCCCCGCTGGAATTGAGCGGATCATGCTGACGGCGATGCTCGTGCTGATGTATGCGGGCCGACTGGGGTACCACATTTACTCGCAGCGCTTAACTGGGCAACCGGAAGATAATCGCTATCGGCGCTTGCGGAAGGAATGGGGCGACTCCGAGTCGGTCAACATGTTTGTCTATTTCCAATGGAAGGCCGTGTCCGTGGCGGTCTTTTCCTTTCCGTTTCTTGTGGTGCTTTGGAACCCGCGGGTTCCGTCATCAGTCGTCGAAATGCTCGGACTGCTGATCTGGGGGTTGGCGGTATCTTGGGAGTCAAAGGCTGATCGGCAACTCGCCTATTTCCGAGCCGATCCGAGAAATCAGGGGCGTGTCTGCCGGGAGGGGCTCTGGCGCTATTCACGCCATCCGAATTACTTCTTTGACTGGGTGCACTGGTGTTCGTATGTCGTGATGACCCTGGGAGCCCCTGGTTGGTTGTTCACCTGGGTCGGTCCAATCGGCATGGGGTGGTTATTGTTCAGAGTCACCGGCATTCCACGAGCGGAACGGGAAGCCCTCTCCACTCGTGGAGAAGAATATAAAGCCTATCAGGCGACCACCAATGCCTTTTTCCCTTGGTTCCCTCGTCCAACACCCGATGGCGCGACCCAGTCCTAATCAGAGCCCAGGCTGGCATGGTCGAGTCATAGGCGTGAGCCCGTCAGTAGGTCCTCTACCGGGCTGGCCGATCTGAGCTTTTCGACAAGACGAGTCAACTGGGCTCGGTTGGCTTCATCCATCCGGAGGATTTCCCAACCTGCAACTTGACCATCCGACCAGCGTACGACCGCGGCATCGATCAATATGTTGCGTGGTTGGTCCCCATCAAGAATGGTCATATAGACCGTCGATTCAGTTCCCGCGTGAATAGGACGTTCTCCAGCCGCGCGCCAGCCTGCTTCCGACAGGTCCCACACAATCCCAGTGGTGAGGGTGCCGTCACAAAAATAACAGAGCTGACATCGAGCGGACGTCCTTAATGTCTTGCGAGCGATGTAGGTCTTCATGTTGTTCCCTCCTCATCTTGGTTCAGTAACGCGTCAGCATTGCCCTCTGACAAACTTAGAAGATCGGCCGAAACACGCCATGCAACGGAAGAGGGGGAAGGAGGGGGCAAAAGTAGGGTGCAGAACGCAACGCGGAGCCACCGCTACGAAAAGATGAGGTCAAGCCTCTGCTGCAGTACGGTATGGTGGCTATTTATTGTCTGGACTTCAGATCAGCAATACGGGCGCGCGCAATTTCCCCTTCTCTGCTTTCAGGATAGGCCTGAGCCAGTTCCTGGTAGATCTCCAGTGCGTGCGGAAAATTGCTTTGGCTTTCTTCGAACGCGGCGGTCTCCAACAGTTCCTTGGCCTTGTCGGAACAGCCGAATAACACGGTGATGCAGAGGGCACAGAGGGCGAGACGTGCAGTCTTCATACAGATCCTTTCCTACTATCGATCCGGCGTGACGCCTTCGGGCTGTCATGCGGCGTGCCAGATGCGAGTGATTCAATATGGTAGTGCGGGGGAGTAATCCCTTCACTTCGGCATTGCGGGCAACGGCTTGGTCGCGTTAGGCGTGTACGGTCGCGAAACATGAATCCACAGTCCATGCAGCTGGATGGTTCACGGAGAAATCGCCGTGACCCGTCTCGAGCAACCGTTTTTACCACATGAGCCAGGTGTTCCTCTACCAGCCGTTCGGCGATGCCCAGGGCTCGGGCGAGTTGATGGCTCGTCATTGGAGCGCCGGTCAGGAGTTCCATGATGCGCCGGCGGGTCGTCTGTTCGGGAGACAGCATGGGATATGGTAGGCACTCGTGCCAGGAAAAGCCAGAGCGGCACATCAGAATTCTTGGGAAATCATCTGAAGTTGTCGGAGCTTATGGAGTCCTGCAGGTTGCACAGCAGCGTCCATTCTGTCAAAATGAGTCTCCGCATCGACAGTCGGATCACGATCAACCAAGTGGGCCGGACGAGTCCTTCGTATTCACGAATGGTTTGACCTGGTCCAGCGCTCTATAGACGAGGAGGTTTGGGCTCATGAAGTTCCTCGCAGTTCATCCCGGTCCACTCATGTATACCAAGATCTACCTGCGCCTGGAGCCGCTCGGCCTCGAGATGGTAGCCCAAGCGTGCCGTCAGGCTGGCCACGATGTTCGTTTGATCGATCTGCAAGCGGACACCTGGAAAGACTATGAGGCGTTGATCCGTTCCTGGAAGCCCGACGCAGTCGCATTTGCCTGTAACTATTTGGCCAATGTTCCTGAAGTCGTGGATCTTGCGAAATTGACCAAGAAAGAGTTGCCGAATACCTTCGTCTTTGTCGGGGGACATAGCGCCTCCTTCGTGGCCAAGGATTTCTTGGAGCATGGGAATGGGGCCATCGATTGTGTGCTCAAAGGCGAAGGCGAAGTCGCCGCCCCTAAGCTGTTAGAGGCAGTGGAGCAAGATCGCAAGGCCATTACAAAGGTTCCCGGCGTCGTCACGCTCGACGGAGAAGGACCGCCGGCACAATTTATCGAGAATCTCGACAACGTTCGTCCGGCACGCGACTTGTTGCGAAACCGGCATAAATACTTCATCGGTGTACTGGATCCCTGCGCCTCCGTCGAATTCGCACGAGGCTGTCCCTGGGATTGTTCCTTCTGCAGCGCCTGGACGTTCTATGGCCGCAGCTATCGCATGGTCAGTCCGGAGAAAGCGGTCGAGGAATTGGAGCAGGTGCAGGAGCCGGGCATCTTCCTGGTCGACGACGTCGCCTTCATTCAAGGCAAGCAGGGCATGGAGATCGGCGAAGCGGTCGCGCGGCGCGGCATCAAGAAACAGTACTACATGGAGACGCGGGGTGACGTGCTCCTGCGCAATAAGGAAGTCTTCCAATTCTGGAAGACGCTCGGACTGCAGTACATGTTCTTGGGCGTTGAGGCTATCGATGCTGAAGGCCTTAAGATGCACCGGAAGCGTATTTCATTGGGGCGGAACTTCGAGGCGCTTGAATTCGCTCGCTCCCTTGGCATTACCGTGGCCATCAATTTGATCGCAGACCCTGACTGGGATCGGGAACGGTTCGAAGTCGTGCGGCAGTGGTGTCTGGACATTCCAGAGATCGTGAATATCAGCGTCAATACGCCTTATCCCGGCACGGAGAGCTGGGTGACGGAGTCGCGCAAGATGCACACCAGGGATTATCGGCTGTTTGACATTCAGCACGCCGTCATGCCGACCAAAATGCCGCTTCCGGAGTTTTATGCCGAACTGGTGAAGACGCAACAAGTTTTGAACAAGAAACATCTGGGCTGGGCTGCGCTGAAGGGTACGGCGAAGATCGCGGCAGGGCATCTCATGAAAGGCCAGACCAATTTCATCAAGATGCTGTGGAAGTTCAACAGTGTCTACAATCCCGAGCTGCAATTGGCGGATCACCGCCGACCGGTGGTCTACGAGATGACACCGCCACCGGAGCACAAAGAAAAGATCGACGCGAAACAGCTCTACATCCTACCGGCCAAAGGCCGCCAAGGGCGGAACATCGACGACGCAACGGAAACCTTCGTCGACGAGACTCGCATGGGCACCACGGCGGTCTGATGGCAGCTTGGGGTGTGGGTGATAAGGCCAAGAGCAAGAGGCTGAACGTGGTTCCCGCTTTAGGTAGGTGTGTGATCAGCGATGCCTTGTCGTACCGGCGTCTGCCCAACCTCCGGAAAATTTTCTAGCGATTTCGGATATAATCTATCTAGACGGAGATGCTGCTGTAGTCGGCTCATCCGCCAGTCGCAATGTCAGTGTCGTCTCTTCCCGGCAGGTACTTAGGCCTATACTGCAATCAACCGTCATCGTCTTCCTGGCAATCACATCAGCGTCCCAGATCGGTGTCCAGCTCCCAATCTCGTAGCCCTGCTTACCTGGAGTCCATTTGAATGTTCGGAAGCGAGTGATGTTGAAGGCGGAGCTCCATCCCCCGGCTTCTGTCACGCCTTGGGCCTCACCGCCCTGTACCCCTTGTGAAGCGAAGAGCTCCTTTAATTTGGCCGGCGTATTACCGGTTGAACAGTGGGTCTCCGCTACTTCGCCCGATCGTCCTGGAAGAATCGTCAAGTTCACGGAAAATGGATCGGGGTCCAGTTTGATCGAGCCTCCGTTCACATGGAAAGTGGTCTTGCCGGTACCTTGGATGCGGATTTCGCATTGAGCCGGCTGAGTCATTGTGCGTGTGGCGTACTGCATCACGCCTTCCCCCACCCATCCACGATCCTCCGTGTGCTGGAGCGGGACGGTTGCCTGAACGTGGGCATCGAATCCATTTGAACTCATTTGCATGCCGAATTGCGGGTTCATGAAATTCATCGGTTCCTGAATAATGTGTGACTTGAATTCGAGGATGTAGGCAGAAGGGGCCAATTCCCATTCCCCGTCCTTGGCTTCCGCGACGCCCGCACGGGAAACTGCCGTCAGCCTGAATCCACTGTGTTGCACCTTTGTTGCCGGGGCCTGGTAGGTAAACGTCGCTGGCCTGTGGATCTCTGATTTGTCCTCTCTCGGCGATACACGACCATTCCCTTCCCTTGGCCGCTCTCTCACCTCCTTGAGCTTGGCGGGAACGAGAGCCTGTGCTTGCTTCGTGCGCAACTCAGTCTTGACGGGCGTCGATGCGTTCGGCTCGAACTTCTTTGTCTTTGTGGGAGGATTGAAGACAATCTCCACGCAGGTATTGGGCTTGTTCCATTCCACTTCAGCAGCCAAGTAGAACGGTCCGGAGAATATCGTCACGGCCAGCAGCAATGTGTTCATCGCGTCACTTTGGGACGTACCCGCCAGAGCAGAGTCCCATTCTGAGACTGACCAGTTAGAAAATTGCGACGGCATCCCCCCCGCCCGACGATCGGGCACGAACCGGACATGCTGATGCTGATGAGCAAACGACGTTGGTCTATTCGTCCCTCCAGTCCCGATCACCAGTGATGCAGCAAGATCGATGTATTGGAGCTTCGCATCATCGTCGACACGGCCTTTCAACGTCGCGTGAATACTTCGGGCGTTGTACTCCGTTCGAATCATGTTGGAGTAGTTAGTTGTTTGGTCCACGACCAGAGAGAATTCATAGTCACCCTCGACAACATAGGCCCCTTCCTCTCCGGGGTCTGGTGAGGGGCACTTCTTGGCGTAGCCACCATTGATGAGCGAAAAGCCTTTGCGGTCGCCGGCCGTTTGCCGAGTGTTTCCTTCTTCCATCCTCCATTCCCGTGACTTCTTGCCCACCGCATCAAGAGGGATGGGAATGTTCACTGAGCCTTTCGTGACGGTATACCCCTCCCGCTCACTTCCTGGAGATGTGGCTTGTGCAAGTTGAAACGAGCGATGGAGTGGCCCTGTGGCCAACAGGAGGTGAGGTATAGAATGAGGCTCGCCCAAGTGACCTTCTCGCGAGGCCGCTGGTGAGGGACAATTGGCGACAGTCGGGCCAAGTTGCGCCTTGAAGTTGTCAAACAATTGCTGGTCTAACGATCGCGCAATCGATTCCGCGTGAGCGCCAAGTAATTTCTTGAACGCTTGACCGTCTGCCCCGGCGAATAGCTGTGCACTGCCGAGGCCTTGCACCATTTTAGTCAAGGCGTCGCACGGGCTTTTGACGTTGTTGAATAACTGCAGCGACTGCGGACCAACCGGTACCTTCTTCCATTCACCCTTTTCATTCGGTCCTGGTTCGAGCGGAGGCAACCGAATTGGCGGGAGGCCTGGTGCTGCCGGTTTCGCAACCGACGTAGCCGGTGCGGTATAGACTTTCGTCGGATCATATTCCGGCGGGTTTGATGATGGCAGGTGCTTCTCGCCGCCACAACCGGCAGGCAGCAGCATGACGCTGAGAAGGAGGACCACGCGAGCGGATATCATTGGGTTTCCTCGCACAGACAACCAAGAGCTGAAGCGGTTGTCATGCTAGCCCATGGCCAGCGGATCTTCAAGGCAATCCCAGGGAGAAACCCTTCTATTTATCAGGTAGTCCAACCGTTGCTATTCAAACTGACTCTGCGTACAATCCAGTCGCATTCACCGCGAGGTGTCGATGCGATACGTGATACTGCCTCTCCTGATCGCTCTTCCGCTCACGGCCTACGCCGGTAACATCAAGGACACGGATCTCATCTCCAGCAACAACTTCTTTCTGCCGCCGAGCACGGAGAAAACGGTCTTCATCCAGGCCCGGAATTCCTCTGATAACCAGGAGGTCTCGTTTCACGATCTGAGCGCCCGAATAAGCGCAAAGGGGTATCAAGTCGTCAACGATCCGGATCGGGCTCATTACGTCGTGCTGGCGAACATTGTCTACTGCAACATCACGAAGCCCGAAATGCCTGTTGAGGCGATGGTGGCAAGCGGGTATGGATCGGCCTTCAATTCGACCTTGGGTGCGATGCAAGGCCTCGCCAGTATGGCCAGTATGGCAGGACCCTACGGCGCGATGGGCGGGGCGGCGGCCTCGATGGGGTTGAGCGCGATCCAAGGCATCGGCGATCTGTTTAGTTCGTCCTCATCGGCTCCCAAGATGCCGGACGACGTAAACTATGCCTGCGTGGCGGACGTCCAGATCACCGAACAGTCGACCAGACAGCTGCCCAGCGGGATGAAGACGGGTTCGGGACAGGAGCCCGGTGTCTATCAGACTAGACTGGCTGCCGATGTGCATCAAAAGAAATTGGATGAGGCTGAAGCAACGCCGCTGCTGCAACAGAAACTGAGCGCCGCCGTCGCCGGAAATTTCTAGTCATGGCTTCGTATCATCGCCTCACTCCTTACCACTCACTCCTCACGATTTTGTTGTTGCTCGGACTGACGACGGGCTGTTCCAATGTCATCCGCTCTGGGCTTATGAACAGCAACACCATCTTTCTCGATCCGAACACCGCCAGAACCGTCTACACCCAACTTCGAAACGCGTCTGAAAATCAGCTGGTGACGTTGAACGAGGTGAACAACAAGCTGACGACAAAGGGCTATCAATTGGTTCAGGATCCGGAACAGGCCAATTACTGGATCCAGGCCAAGGTCATCTATTGCCGTAAGGCGGCCGATGCGGTGACGCCGGAGGCGGTCGCCAAAGCCGGCCCCGGCGCCGGTATTAGCAGCGGCGGCACCTCAATGATGGCCGCCGGCGGTGATGAGTCGGGCATGGGCATGGCCGGGATGCCGAACATGGGTGCCATGATGAGGCAAGCCATGGCCATGAGCGGTGGGGGAGGAGGATTCGGCGGCATGGCCAGCTTTCCCGGTCTGCAGCCCCCGCCCAAGGAAGATGGCGTGACCTACCTGTGTGTGGCGGATGTTCAAATAACCGATCGAAAGCTCGGCAAATCAATCGGTCGGCCAGCCGGTGGTCAGGCATCGGGCGGTGAAAAGGTGCAACTGATGAGAATGGTCGGCCACGCACGCCAAAAAAGTTTAGATATTCCTGAAGCAACACCGATCGTTCAGGAGAAGATCGCCACCGGGATTGCAGGACTGTTCTAGTGCCTGTTCGTTTTCTTGCTACCTTCGTTATGTTTGGGAAATGCGATTGGGCACTAAAGGGATAGTAATGGGCAGATCCGGCTCTTGTGCGGATCGGTCTAAATATACTTAGAGATCATACAAAGGAGTTCCAGTGCCAGCCAATCTTCCATACGTTGCATCGCCAGGATCGATCAAGACGGCTCTGGAAAAGATTCGTACTGCGGCGACACCTGAGCGGGTGACCAAGGATTTCGTAACGACGGTTCTCCAGATCAAAGGCGGCACAGGAGGGAACATTACTCCATTTCTCAAGCGCCTCGGTTTTGTCGCATCCGATGGAGCACCAACCGATCTCTATCGCAAGTTCCGTAACTCAGCGACTGGCGGTGCGGCAGTCGCTGATGCGATTAGGATCGGTTACAAGGATCTCCTCCAAGCAAACGAGTACTTCTACAGACTCTCAGACAAGGATCTGCTCGCTCTGATCGTTCAAGTAACTGGAGTGGAGGCAGATAATAGAGCAGCCGCACTCACCCTGTCTGCTATCAAGATGCTGAAGGGTTTCGCCAGCTTTGATGGGGTTGAGCAATCAAGCGACATACGAGAGCAGCAGATAATCCCCGAGCCCGCACCCAAGACAGTCAATCTCCCAGTTTTGCCACCAGGCAACGGCCAATTGGGCCTCAATCTGTCCTACACAATTAACCTAAACCTACCAGCGACCGCAGACCAAGCAGTGTTCAACGCGATCTTTCGCAGCCTTAAGGAGCATCTGCTTTCTGGCAATGAGTAAACGCGCGCTGGAACGTATCAAGGCGTTCGGCATGACAAACCAAATGCTCTCTGAGGACTTGAGCCGAGTATCACGGACTTTCAACGTTGAACTCGGACACATACCATCGCTGCCGCAAACCGTCGAGGATGTGTACTACCCTCAGTTTGACGCTGCAGTGCGCGCAGAAGCAGCGGCGATGGCCAAGCACTATGAAGTTTTCTATTCCTTGGAGAAGTCGATTAGAGAGCTAGTGGCTCAAACGATTGAGGTTGCTGAGAAGCGTGAAGACTGGTGGAGTTCATCGCGTGTGCCAACTAATATTCAGACTGACGTCGAAAGTCGAATTCAGAAAGAACTTGATGCCGGAGTAACCCGACGTTCACTTGATGCGTTGGACTACACAACGTTTGGTGAGCTTTCAGTAATTATCTCGTCGAACTGGGATATCTTCGGGGGCTTATTCAATAGCAAGAAGGCCGTCGAAAAGGTAATGGCAAGCCTCAACGCACTTCGCAATCCAATTGCGCACTGCAGTCCGCTTGCGGAAGATGAGGAGCTTCGATTGCAACTGACAGTTCGAGACTGGTTCAGGTTGATGGAGTGATCTCTAACAAGTGTCTTGAGCCGCCCGCCGGCCAGTGGCGCTGCCTCGTACCCTCCCTGCTGCGCGCTATGGCGGCAGTGAGATCATGAGCGTTCGACCCTTCATCTTGGCGCCCCGTCAGCATTTTCCGTGATATCGAGGTCATTTCTTGACCTTGCACGTCCTCCGGCCAAGCGAGCAGGAGAGTGTGCAAAATTAAGAACCACTCTACTCGTTTCGCTTCTCCACGGCCTGGTCAACGCAGTGCCAGCCTTTCCGTCTCGCATCAGTCGGATATTTCGTATATATTCTTCGTATGAGCACAAGTTCTCTCACCCGTGATGAAGCAATTCGACGACTTCACGCCGTTGAGTCAAAGATTCGGGGCCTTGGTGTTCGTCGGCTGGCACTTTTCGGGTCTGTGCTTCGTAACGAGGCTCGCCCCGACAGTGATGTTGATGTGCTAGTCGAGTTCGCTCCGAATGAGAAGACATTCGATCGCTTCATGGCGCTGGCGGATCTGCTGGAAGACACGTTGCAGCGCCAGGTCGAAGTGATCACCACGGAGTCCCTCTCACCGTTTATCGGGCCACACATCTTGGCCGAGGCAACGGATGTCCTTCGAGCCGCGTGACTATCTGCGGCATATCCTTGCGGAAGTCGAGTATCTCCTCGATCAGAGTCGGACGCTCACCTATGAGCGATTTGTAGTCGATCAGACGCTGCGACGTGCGTTCGTGCGCAGCTTGGAGATTATCGGCGAAGCAGTGAAGAACTTGCCCGCTGAGTTCCGGGTATCGCATCCCGAGGTTGCGTGGCGTCCGATGGCTCAGATGTGAGACCGCCTGATCCACAGTTACTTTGGAGTGGATTATCAACTGGTATGGGATGTGGTGTTCGAGAAAATTCCGGAACTGAAGCGTAGCATCCAGCGGATTATTGATTCACAACAAGCGTAGCCATCAAGGTCGGGGGAGACGTGGAATGACGAGACTCTCACTCGAACCGTTCGCCGGCGCAGCTCATAGTCGCCAGCTTTCTTAGGAAGCTGCAAGGTCAGGCGTGTTCACTTCGTATCTGAGACCGGATCAGAAAAGTCGGCAGTAAGTCAATCTCGTCCATCCGACTTTGAGACCCTCACCGTTTTGCTCCCCACCTGTTATACTGACCCATCTCTTCCTTCACTCTGAGGACCAGCCTCATGAGCTCACCAACTTGGGATGAATTTGCCGAACTTGCGTTGAAACGGATTACGGCCTCGGGCGCGGAGTACGGCGATATCCGCATTCAAGACAGCACCACGGAGCAGATTGAGGGCGAAGATCGTCGCATCGCGTCGATTCGAGATATCCGGGACATCGGCATCGGTATACGCGTGCTCTATCACGGAGCCTGGGGGTTTGCCGCCAGTTCGATTCTCTCGCTGGAGGAAGTGCCACGTGTCGCGGATCTGGCCGTCGAGATTGCCAAGGGGTCTGCTTCCGTCGCACTTGAAAAGGTCCGATTAGCTCCGGAGCCGGTTCATTGTGATCGTATCGTGACCCCATATCGCATCAATCCCTTCAGCGTCCCACTCGAGAAAAAAACCGACTTGCTGTTGAGTGTGATGGAAACCCTCCACCGGAAGGAGGGAATCGCGCGGAGCAGTGCGAGCCTATGGGCGAGACGAGACCAGAAATTGTTTGTGTCGACGGAAGGGTCTCACTTGGAGTTTGATCTCTTGGCAGAACAAGGGGACTGTACCGCAACCGCGTTACATGAAGGCCGGTTTGCGTCACGTAGCTTCAGTACTCCCCATCTGCGCCAAGGTTATGAATTGATCGAGGACGCTGATCTGCAACGAGAAGCGGCGCGGGTTGCTGCTCAAGCGGTTGAAAAGGTCAAGGCTCCGGCGGTGGATGCCGGGCTGTATGATCTCGTCCTGGATTCCGAGCATCTGTCGCTGACGATTCATGAATCCTGCGGCCATCCGAGTGAACTTGACCGTGCGTTAGGGTACGAAGCCAATTATGCCGGCACCAGTTTTTTGACAGCGGAGAAATTGGGAACTTTTCGGTATGGCTCTCCAGTGGTGAACCTCGTGGCTGACAATACTGAATCGGAAACGCTCGCGGCCACCGGATATGACGACGACGGAGTTGCGTGCCAGCAATGGGACGTGATTCGAGACGGGATTTTTGTCGGCTACTGTACCAATCGAGAAGTGGCACCGAAAATTGGCGCAACTCGTTCACGTGGGTCCAACCGAGCTGATGGATGGGGCAGTGTCCCTATCGTCCGCATTGCCAATATCGGGCTTGAACCAGGGTCGGCGACCGTCGAGCAACTGATTGCCGATGTGACACGAGGCATCTACATCGAAGGCCATGGTTCATACAGCATTGATCAGCGGCGGTACAATTTCCAGTTCGGCGGGGACGCGTTCTGGCTGATTGAAAACGGTCGGCGAACTCGTATGGTGCGGGACGTAATCTACCATGGGATCACGCCGGAGTTCTGGAACAGCTGCGACGGCGTGGCGGATCGATCGGCTCGTCGCCGGTACGGATTCATCACGTGTGGCAAAGGACAGCCGGGTCAGTCGGGCTGGATGACCCATGCCGCGTCACCCGCGAGATTTCGACAGGTTCAGGTGATCAGGGGAGAAGGACAGGCATGACCGCCGCGAACGGGAAGTCTTGGCCACACATGACGAGTCGTGAGGAGTTTCGCTTTCTCAGTGATCTTGTCTTTACACGCTCGTCTGCTGATCATACGATGGTCAGCCTTCATGACCACCATGCCGGAACCACTCGATTCGCCAACAATCAGGTTGTGCAAAACGTCGATATGAGGCGCGGGACACTCTCTGTGAGTGTCGCATGTGATGGGCGGAGAGGAACGGCCAGCACAACGGATTTCACGGCTGGTGCGATTCAGGACGCCGTGACTCGAGCTGAGCGGATTGCCAGAGTCTCTCCGGTCGATCCGGAATACCTTCCCCCACCGGACCCCTACGCATTTGCCTTGCGAGCGACGGCAAAGCCCGAGACTGCTGGGGCGGGGCCGGCCCGCCGTCTGGAGTACACCAACGAAGCGATCAGTCAGTGCCGGATGGAAAATCTGATGGCGGCAGGGGTGGTGTCGTCCTCGATGACGGCGGTCGGGATTGCCGCGAACAATGGGCTCTTCGGCTATGAGCAGCGGGGGGATGCCAGGTTTAGTCTGACCGTGCAAGCCGGAGAGGCAACAGGCTGGAGTGCTGCCGCACACCGATCGATTGATCACTTAAAGGTTCAAGAGCGGACATTGGTCGCGATTAAGAAAGCCAAGTCCGGCCGTGATGTGCAAGAGCTCTCACCAGGGACGTATCCTGTGATCCTTGAGCCGGCGGCGGTGGCCGGCCTGTGGACATGGCTGATGTGGTCGCTCGATGCCAAATCCTATTCGAAGGGAACAAGTCCATTTGCAGGGAAGCTGGGACGCCTCATCGTGGATGAACGATTGAGTCTCCGGAATAGTCCAGATCATCCCGATCTGCTAGGCGAGGGATTTACTGCGGATGGTTTACCGAGTCTTGCATCAGTCTGGATTGAGCATGGAGTCTTGCGACAGCTGGCCCACAACCGGTTTACGGCCAAGACCAATGGTGTGGATCCCATCCCGACTCTGGACGCCCCGGGCTTATCCGTAGAGGGACTTCCAGTGGCCTCCATTCAGGACCTGGTGAAGAATTCAGAGCGGGCGATTCTCGTCACGAATTTTTGGTACATCCGGCCTGTGAATCATCGCAACCTGTTGTTGACCGGTATGACACGAGATGGGACCTTTCTTGTGGAGAAAGGGGAGGTGGTGTCTGCCGTGAAGAACTTCCGCTTTCATGAAAGCCCGCTCATGGCATTTCGGCAGGTTGAGGCCTGGACGCGTCCGATGGAAGCCGTGAACTCGGAAATAGGCAAAATGCTCGTCCCTGCCATGGTCTTGCCACGATTTACCTTCTCCAGCATGACCCGGTTCTAGCTAACTAGTTATGAATGCGAATGTATTTTAGTCTCAGCTGAATAAAAAGGTTGACTCTTGACGCGATGAGGAGTAGGTACATTAATTGTAAGTGACTAGGTCCGAATGAAGGGGTCCGCCAGATGCCTCCTCGCTTCAATAAAGAACCCATCAACTTAATCCATCGGATTCCCTCTCAAAAGCAGATTGATGAAGCACGACCAGTGCCTCCGGCATATGGCCAAGTGCTACTTCAGGCAGGGGCACTCTGTCTCAGCAAAGTGCGTAATTTCTTTACGCATGTGGTCCGCTATGTGGGGGATACCTCTGCCCGAGTCAAGAAGCCGCTTGCGCTGCCGGATTGGACAAAAGAACGGTTTGAGACAATTGAACGCTTTGGTGGGCAGGGTGTGGGACGAGTGAACGTGGTTGAGGAACAGGCACAGGTCGCAGCGACTTCCTTGGCACCAAACGTCACGATTCTCCAAACCCCAACGCCTGTTCAGTCAGGAGAAGTTGCCGACCTCCGAGCCTGCTTGGTCGGACAACAGGATGAGATTGCCCGGCTGACGTCGCATATTCAAGAGTTGACCTCGCTGGTGAGTGCCCAGCAACAGGTCCTTGTTCATTTAGGAAAAGAACTCGAAACGGGAGAGTTTTCAGCCACATCCAACGGAACAGCGGCTGCGACAGTGAAGAGAAATCGTGTTGGTCGAAAAAAGCCGGCTGTTGGTGAAGCGCAAACTCACCCGCAAGGAAATGAACATCCGTTTCCCCATCAGGACGCTGAAGGCCCGTCACTCAACCTCTAGCGCTAAACCTTCATCGGTTTTCCTGCCCGTCTCCTGATTTCAATTTCCTGGCAAGTAAACACGAGCCCAGTTCATGAGTCATGGCAAGATGGGGCTTGTGTTCCCTCATCCTCTAGTCAGGTACTGGTCTCGTCTGCTAAGAATCAATGATGATAACTCGTCGACTCGCCTCCTGTGTCACACTCTGTCTTAGTCTATCTGTCCTAGAGTCGGCGAGGGCAGGTGAACACGCTGCGAGTCGAGTCCCTCTCTTCGAGAATCTCGGGACTCTGCACCACCCAATCACCACCCATTCTAAGGAAGCACAGCGCTATTTCGACCAAGGTTTGCGGCTTGCGTACGGTTTTAACCATGAGGAGGCGATACTCGCGTTTGAGGAAGCAGCGAGGCTTGATCCTTCTGCCGCAATGGCCTACTGGGGCATCGCACTTGCGCTCGGGCCAAATATCAACGCCGCCATGGACAAGACAGATGAGCGCCGAGCCTGGGAGGCCTTGCAGAAAGCCCGATCCTATAGTGCCCATGTGACCCTCGCCGAACAAGCCTATATCACTGCCATCAGCAAGCGTAACAGCCAGAAGGGGCCCACACGAGCGCTGCTGGATAAAGCCTATGCGGATGCGATGCGAACCCTCTGGAAACAATTTCCGGAGGATCCCGATGCCGGAGTCTTATTTGCCGAAGCCCTCATGGATCTCCATCCCTGGGACCTCTGGACGATCGCTGGTAAACCGAAGTCGGGCACCGAGGAAATTATCTCAACGTTGGAAAAGGTGCTTGCAAAAGTTCCGAATCATCCTGGGGCCTGTCACTACTACATCCATGCCATGGAAGCGTCACCGACACCGGAACGGGCCTTGGATTGTGCGGAACGATTACCTGGGCTGATGCCCGGCGCTGGTCATCTCGTCCATATGCCTGCGCATATCCAGATGCGACTCGGTCGGTATCATGAAGCTGCGGAACGAAATGCCCAGGCGGTAGAAGTCGATCGGCGTTATCTGGCAGGGAGACCGTCAACCGGAGACTATGCGGACGGCTATTATACGCACAATCTCCATTTTCTTTGGGCGTCATTGGCAATGGAGGGACGGAGTGTTGAAGCTCTCAGGATTGCTCGGCAACTTACGGAAACGATTACGGAAGAAGCACGGAAGGATCCTTGGAAGGAACTGTACTTGCCGGTGCCTTTGTGGTCGATGATCCGCTTTGGGCTATGGGCAGAATTGCTGCGCGAATTACCTCCACCCAACACATTACGATTGAAACAGGCGATCTGGCGCTTGGGACGAGGCATGGCGTCAGTGGCATCTGGCCGGATACCCGGCGCGGAGGGAGAGCATGCCGCATTGGTGATGTTGGCCAAGCGGTTCAGCCGGAACAAAACCACGGAAGAACAAAGCATACGGGCACTTATTCAAATTGCCGAACGACTACTGGCTGGGGAACTTGCAGCCCATCGCAAGCAATATGATGTGGCGGTCAGGGCCCTTCATGAAGCCATCAAATTGGAAGACGCCCTGCCGTACTCGGAACCACCGTTCTGGCCCATTCCGGTTCGGCACTATCTTGGGGTGGTCTTGCAGAAGGCTGGGCAATCTCACGAAGCCGAGTCCGTCTATCGAGCGGATCTGATCAAAAATCCGCACAACGGATGGGCTCAGTACGGGTTGATGCAGAGCCTTCGCGCTCAGCATAAAGATCGTGAAGCGAACGAGGTTGAGAAGCAATGGAAGCGGGCATGGGCACATGCAGATGTGACTCTGGTCGCGTCTCGGTTTTGAGAGGATAGATAGACAGAGGTGGAGGTAGGGATGCGATTTGTCGTTGGAGTGATGGGACCAGCTAAGGCACCCAAAAAGGATCTCGATAACGCGCGAATCCTTGGCGAGTTTATTGCGCGGCGTGGCTGGGTGGTGCTGACGGGGGGAAAAGACGTAGGCGTCATGGAAGCCGCTTGTGAAGGCGCCAAACGGGTCGGGGGCAGCCTGACCATCGGTATCTTACCGACGGCGAAGGACAAAGTGTCTCGACATGTCGACGTGTCCATCATTACCGAAATGGGCAGTGGTCGGAACAACATCAACGTGTTGACCAGCCATGTTGTGGTGGTGTGCGGATTGAGCGGGTCCGGGACCGTTTCCGAAGTGGCTCTGGCGGTCAAGGCGGGGAAACCCGTCATTCTCGTCGCGGCGTCGGAGGCGGACGTGACTTTCTTCCGCAAACTCGACAAGCGATTGGTCAATGCGGCCGATACGCCGGAGAAGGCGATTGAGCTCATCATGAAGTTGATGGACAAACGGCAACAGCGGGGACACCGTACGGGGCAGAAAATATACGGCTATCTGCCGGTCTAGAGGAGCAACCGGAGAATGCGCAGCTCAGCTCATTTCCGGTTCGAGTGATGCAACTGCGATCCCACGAGGCGCCTCGTCGGGTGATGTAAGAATGGAGCCTCTGGGACGACGATGAGGGAGGAGGATACCAACATGACCACTCAACGGCGGCTCATCACCCTGGCAACCGGTCTCATCGTATGGACAATGCTCACAAACGTCCCACTTGTTGAAACGCCAGGCGCGTCCCCAAGCGCCAAGGCCTATTTTGCCGGTGGCTGTTTCTGGTGTATGGAAGAAGCGCTTGAAAAGGTGGAGGGGGTCGTCAGTGTCGTTTCGGGGTATATGGGGGGCACCGTCGCCAATCCAACCTATGAGGAGGTGTCCGCCGGCCGAACCGGCCATGCGGAGTCTGTAGAAGTCACCTATGATCCCACGAAAGTCACCTATCAGAAGCTCCTTGATGCCTTTTGGCACAATGTGGATCCACTCACGCCCAACGCCCAATTTTGCGATCATGGCACTCAGTACCGATCCGCCGTGTTCTATTCAACCGAGGAAGAAAAGCGACAAGCGGAAGAATCGAAAGCAGCAATCGAACAGACGAAGAAATTTCCTGCACCGATCGTGACGCAGCTAGCCCCTGCATCGACCTTCTATCCAGCCGAAGACTATCACCAGGACTACTACAAGAAGAATCCGTTCCGCTATAAGTACTACAAATACGGGTGCGGTCGAGCCAACCGGTTGGAAGCCTTGTGGGGGAAGCCGTAGTTAGCCACATGCATGAAGCGGTTGTAGAGTGGAGGGCGAGGTGATGGTGAAGGCCGAACTGCCTAGACTAGCGTAGGTAATCGGCAGTCAAACGTGACGAGAGAGCCTGTAGAGGACGTATTTGTTCCATTCGAGTAGTCGAGTGTCCTGTCTGGATTGAGATTATCACACCCCGTTGGGCATAGGCGAAGCCTGCGTCATACGAGTGACCGGTCATATCGAATCGTATTGATAACTCTCCATTTTCTGTTCAGCGGCCTCTCCTGAATCAACCGATCCAGCACGGCATAGACAAAATTGATCTAATCTGGATCGGTGGCTGGGATAAGATTGTCACTCCCATTCATACGAAGTCCCGTTAACCCTCTGTCATTCGTCGGCGTTGCAAAATCAGTCACTGACCCTGACCCTCTATCACATCCTTGCAGATAGAGAGCCGTGCCCGAATAAACGTAATCATCGGCACATCCATTTCTCTACATTCGGTAACAGAGCTTGTATGTATCCACATGGATACAAGGTGAATCGTAATTAATTCAGTTAACCGGTGTCTATTTTCATGGGTAAACATGTGAAACACAATTCATACGTAGGTCGTTGCATGGAAATGTATTCATTGCACTGGATTATGGAGGTAGAGCACCATTGCGAGGCAGTCGGACATAAGAAAGGGACCAGACTGTTATGGTGGCATACGTATTGCTGTGTATCGGAGGAAAGAGGCTGCGTACGTAAAGCCGGTGTGAGGAGGTCTCCAGATCCAGAAACACGGATTGCAGCGCTGACTGCCATTGTCGGTCGCGAAACGAATGAACCTGTGAACCCTATTGTGGCCCAGGGTTTGTCGGATCGAGCGACAGAGGTGCGTGAGGCTTCGCTTCACTTACTACGAGACTCGCTCGATCTGGTGCCGATCCCGTCCCTTGCGTCAGTCACCACTCAGGATGTGAATCCAGCTTTTCGGATAGAAACCATGAGCCTACTGGTTGATCAGTTGGGCAGGGCGGAGGGCTCGAGTCAGGACGATCGTGATGTGGTGTGGGCCATCCTATAACAGGGAATGGCTGATCCAGATCCACAAGTGCGAGAGCAGGCAACGATGTTGCTGGAGAATAATGAGATCCCTCTTCAGTTTGAGGTTTAGGAGTTGGATACCTTTGCTGGTCCCTCGAATCGGGCGATAAGAGCCCGACGATGGAGATACCAACGGGTCTGCCGACTGTGCGGGGCAAACCGTAATGTCTGTACAGAATGCGAGAGTGCAACGGAGGATACGTGACTCTGTTCGGCTAAGCCTAAGGGCAAACTGATACGTGCAGGCTACTATCATAGGTGCCAGTAAGCAATGACGCCTGTTAATATAAGTATTGTGTGATGTGGGCATGCATAACCAGTCACCAATGTTTATTCCGATCACGCCCCAGTCTGCCCCTGCGGCGATCTTCGACCCGGTCGAAGACCATCACACGTTGCCGAGCCCTAGAGCACTAAGCCAGGTTGCGCAGGACCCGTCCCCTTCTCGTTCTGGTGCCAAAGAAAGGATACTCTGAAAGGACGGCGGCGTATCGAAAAGGAGAAGAGTGTTGGCGGTGTCAGTTTCTCGATAGTAGGGTGGAGAACAACTGTAGGTATTCCGACGTTATCAAGATCCATTGGAGAGGAGTATGAGACCAAACAACAGGAGACGTCCCACCGTATGGTGGGGCCTACTCACACACCTCGGTACCGCGTCCCTGTGGGTACTCGGCTGCCTGCTGGTGACAGCGGGTTGCCAGGAAGAACCCCAAACCGGCACAGTAACCGCTACTAACGTGCCAAGGACCCAGCAAGGGCCGAAGCTGGTGGGTACCGATGCCGTCGGCTCCGCACAGCAA
>JAFEBI010000022.1 GCA_018242725.1 Nitrospira sp.
TCTCGCCGAACGGCAGTTTCCTCTATGTGAGCAACCAAGGAGCCAATACGGTTTCGGGATATACATTCACACCCGGCGCCGGCGGCGTGGTACACCCCGCCCCGAATGTCGGCAACTCCGTTCCCGCGGGGACGAATCCAAGCGCGGTGACGGTCTCGCCGAACGGCAGTTTCCTCTATGTGAGCAACCAAGGGGCCAACACGGTCTCGGGGTATACGATCACAGTTGGTACTGGCGGATTGGCTTCCATGACGGGGTCGCCATTTTAGCCGGATGCAGAAAAAGACCCTCGGCATCGTTCTCGGCCTCGAAAAATCCTCCATTGTATTCAAGCGAATATATTTCCGGTTTTTCATGACTTGCGGCCTTGTAGATCGTCGTACCGCATTCGCTTCGCTACGAAGGTAATGTCGGACAGGCTCCTAGCGCCATCAAGGCGCTTCGGCTACTAGTCGTCCCTCAGATGTTTTACTTACCGCCCATCCTGTTTCAACATCCTCTGATGCCGTGGTGGCCGCAGTGTTTTCCTTTGTGTGCTCCAACGCCATTGTTGTGAGGGCTTTCTGAGAATGGTATAAACAAAGACATGTTACGGAAAAGAATGCTGAGCCTATCACGTTTGAAACGGATGCACGTCGCATGGCTTATTCCATGTCTGTTACTTGCGTCTAGTTGTGGCGATGGTGGAGGGGGAGGTGGGCTCGGCGGGCTACTAGGAGCAATCGGGGGGACAGAAGGAGAGCAAACGGCGGGTTCGATCGTCTACGTCACCAATAGTGGGTCCAATAGCGTGTCCGGCTACACCGTGAACTCAGCGACCGGGGGGCTCACGGCTCTTGCCGGTTCCCCATTCCCTGATGTTCCGACTCCGTCGGCGATCGCCGTATCCTCGAACGGGTTGTTCGCTTATATCGCCAACAGTCAAACGAACAAGGTGACAGCCTTTCGTGTTGGTACCAATGGAACGTTATTACCAGGGGAGTCGACCTCAGGAAACCCCAATCCGGTTACAGTGGGCACCACTCCGCGAGCCCTCGCGATCTCAAAGGATTCTCAATTCTTGTATGTTGCGAATAGTGGATCAGATGATGTGACTGTCTTCAAAATTGGCACGGCTGGGGTGCTGACGCTTGTTCCTCAAAAGGAGGGGCGGTCCAAGCCGGTCGGTGCCGGGGCGTCCTCACCGATTGCATTGGCGATGACTCCGAACGGGCAGTTTCTGTATGTTGCCACCAGTACCTCCAGCATGGTCACGGTGTTTCAGGTTGATGCATCCGGTGTACTCACGCTCGTACCGCCGGCTGGGCCCGGTACCAATCCTATTTCATCAGCTGGGACAGGGCTTACGGCGCTTGGGCTCTCCCCGAACGGACAGTTTCTCTATGTGACCAACGGAACGTCCAACAACGTGACGATGTTTCGAGTTGAATCATCCGGACTGCTCACGCTCATTCCACCGACCGGTTCTAATCCAATTTCTACCGGCGGAACGACCCCGAACGCTCTCGCCGTGGGAGCCGATGGGATCCATCTTTATGTTGCCAATGGAGGCGGAAGCGTATCGTTGTTTACGATAGGGAGCAGTGGTTTGCTGACTTTGGTGCCGGCCGTAGGGGCAAGCCAAAATCCGGTTCTCACGCCCACAGGATCCACTCCCGTGGCGCTCACGCTCTCTCCGGATGGACTGTTTTTATATGTGGTGAATCGTACTACCAGTGTATCGGGAGGCATCGTCTCGGCTTATACTGTCGTCTCTGGGACAGGCGCACTGGTTCCTGTCACACCGCTTCTCGGCAATCCCTTTCGCGTAGAGACCACGCCCTCCGCGATTGCCACGCTGGGACCAACATCCTGAGCGACGCTGTGCGGCGGGAAGATCTTCACTCAGTTCGCGAGCCGGGTTCGCGATCGATCCTTGGTTCGTGATGTCTCAGCTGAAAAACGTTCCTGTAGCAGGTACTGGAGCTGATGCACAGGCATTGGCTTGCTGAAGAGATAGCCTTGATAGGCATCGCAGCCTTGTAGGCGGAGATAGGCGAGTTGATCACGGGTTTCGACCCCCTCGGCGACGACGTGTAGCTTGAGCGCGCGCCCCATCCCCACAATCGCCCGCGTGATCGGGGAATCCTCCTTCCCAAGCTTGAGATCCTTGATAAAGGCCTGGTCGATCTTGAGCGTATCGATCGGGAACTGTTCAAGATAGGCGAGGGACGAGTAGCCTGTTCCAAAATCGTCGATGGCGAGTCGAAAGCCGGATGCTTTGAGTTCTTGCAAGAGGGTCGTTGTTGAGGAGGCGTCCCTCATGAGCACGCTTTCGGTCAATTCCAATTCGATATCCCGCGGGTTGCCGCCCTCCGCGTAGACCAGCGACTTCACCTGGCTCGCGAGGTTGGGCTGTCGAAAATGGAGCCCGGATAGATTGATCGACACAGTCGTCGGACCCAATCCGTTCTTGTGCCAGATCCGCTGTTGTTGCGCGACGCTTTTAATGACCCATTCGCTCATTTTGATAATCAGTTCCTCCTCTTCCGCGACGGAGATGAACTCGGCAGGGGAGATCAACCCGCGGGTCGGATGTTGCCATCGGATCAACGCTTCAAACCCAATCACTTTTTCGGAAAGAATCTCCACCTGCGGTTGGTAGTGGAGGATAAACTGGTTTTCGGATACGGCGGCGCGTAAGTCTTGTTCAAGACTAACTCGAGTGGCGATCGAGACATTCATCGTATTGGAGTAAAACTGATAGCCATTGGAACCTTTCCGTGTGACCGATTGAGCGGCCGTGCCGGCGTTGCGTAGGATCTGTTCTGCCTCGGTACCGTCCGAACCTGGTATCGCGATTCCGATATCGGCCGAGAGCGCCACGCTGGTCGATTCAATCTGAAACGGATTGCGCAGTGCGTCGAGACAATTTTGGGCGACCCGCGCGGAATCCTCAGGCGCGGCGAGATTAGTCAGGAACAGCGCAAACTGACCATCGCTGAGACGTGCCAGTATCGGTGGGGCGACACCGGGAGGGTGGGTAACCGTGATGTCCTCCGAGAGAGAGTGTTGCAGCCGTACGGCCGTCTCTCGGATGAGGTAATCTCTGCGTTGAGAGCCATGCAGGTCACAGATGCGGTGATCCCGATCCAAACTGATGACCAAGACAGCACTATGGCTGCCTGTGCCGGATGTCAGGACTTGACCGACGCGATGGAGAAAGAGGGTTCGGTTGGGAAGATGAGTCAAACTGTCGTAGTTCGCCATGAAGTAGATCCTCGCTTCAGCAGCCCGCGCGTCGGTGACATCCTGTACCGTTCCAATGAGCCAGCGAGCCTGCGTGCCGCTGTTCGTCATGACTTCCCCCAAAAGATGGACCACGCGGTTCACGCCGTCGCGAGGCATGAGCCGGTGGTCCATGTCCACTCCTGTTCCGTCGGCGAGCGTTCTGTAAAGGGCTTGGGTCACCAACTCTCGGTCTTCATCGTGGACGCAGGCCAGATACGTGGAGTGTGAGAGGGCGATGGCGGCGGGCTGGATTCCAAGGATCCCGCATGCCGCTTCTGAGAGGTCCATCTGATCGCCAGCCGGATCCCATTCCCAACCACCAAGACGAGCGATCCGCTGTGCTTGGGCCAATTGAGACTCGCGAGTGCGAAGGGCGCTCATCGTGTGGCTGGCGCGCAACATGTATCGAACTCGCTGACTGAGCATGAGCCCATGGCAAGGTTTCACGATAAAGTCGGTGGCGCCCATTTCATAGGCCTGTGCGATCGAGTCGACATCGTCCAGGCCCGTCATGATGAGAATCGGCACGAACGTCCCGTTCGGGAGTCGACGGATCTGTTCACACACGGCAAATCCATTCATGCCGGGCATTTGCAAGTCCAGGATGATGATATCGGGCATCGTGGACGAGACGAATTCGATGGCGGCTTCCCCGCTGCTGACATCCTCGACACGGAGATCGTCCTGTTCGAGGCTCATGCGTGAGAGCATGCGAAACGTGGCATCGTCATCGACGATCAGCGCCAGCGGGGGAAGCGGTTGGGGCGAGGTGATCACGTTGGTCTCCTCTCAAGCTCGGCCTGAAAGATCTGGCTGGCGTGGGCGAACGCCTCAGTCAGTGGGGCAATCAGTGGTTCAGCTTCCTTGAGCTGTCCCTGGCGACAGAGGTCTTCGAGCTGACGGCACAGTTTGGACAGTGAGACGGCCCCGAGCATCGCGCTTCTCGATCGGAGGCTGTGGGCTGCTTGGCTCACGACCTGCGCATTTTCGTCGGCCATACCCTGACAGAGCGTCGCCACCACGTCGTGGGAATCAGCCAAATACAGCGATAAGATTTTTGCCAGCACATCTGGTTTTCCCGGTCGTTGCAGGTTTGTGATCGACTTCCAGGCGTTCTGATCAACGATGAATGCGGAGTCTGAATCTGGGGCGGGGGCCGACGCGCTGGACATGGAAGAAGGCCTGAGGTCGGATTGGCTTGAAGCCGGAGGCTGCTGGGGTTCGATCGTAGGACTGTGAGAAAGCCAAGTCGTCAAGATGGTCTGCAGTTGTTCCATTGAGAAGGGTTTTGAGATGTAATCGTTCATTCCCTTGGCCAGGCACTGTTCTCGATCACCCGACGTCGCATGGGCCGTGAGGGCAATGATCGGCATCGGAACTCGTGACTCATGCCGTTCCCATTCACGGATTCGCGTTGTGGCTTCAAATCCATCCATTTCCGGCATTTGGCAATCCATCAAGATCACATCATAGCGAGATTGCTGTGCATGCTCGACCACCTCTCGGCCGTTCTGAGCAACGGTCACGGCACATCCCATGCTTTGGAGCATGAGCAAGGCGATTTCTTGGTTCACCGAGTTATCTTCTCCAAGAAGGATATGAGCAGATAAGGTCGGTGCCACCGGCACCGGTTGCGCTTGCTGCGTGGTGATCGGCTCATCGGCGAGCGCGTGGCCCACGGCTTGGTGCAGCGCGTGGAACCGGATCGGTTTGGTCACATAGTGCATGTGAATCGATGGCGTGTCTTGCTCAACGTCTGCTCGTCTGATGAGCGAGACAAGTCGGATGATCTTGACGGATTGGAGTGTCGGGTCGGAGAGCAAGGTCTGGATGATTTGCGTATCGGTCATATTGTCGAAGCGTTCGTCGATCACCGCGATGACCGGTCCATGTTCGGTTGCGAGCCCTGTCATGATGTGCTCGAGGAACTCAGCCTCGCCGTCAGCCATGTGGGGGGAGATTCCCCAAGAGGAAAAGTACCGTGCCAGAACATGGCGGGTTGAGGAGGCGTTGACAGCTGTGCATAGGCAAAGATCCCCAAATGCAGCATCGGTATCGGCGGACGTAGGCGCATCCGATTGAAGCGGGAACGGAAGAATGACCCAGAAGGTGCTGCCTTGACCGATCATGCTGCTGACACCGATGGTCCCCCCCATCAATGCGCTGAGCTGTTTGCAGATACTGAGACCAAGTCCCGTCCCGCCGTGAATGCGGGTCGAAGCTCCATCCACCTGAGAAAAGGATTGAAAGAGTTTGGCTTGTCCTTCCGGACTGATACCGGAACCTGTATCGATGACAGCGAGTTTGATTCGGGCCGGCTCGTCCATATCTGATGCCGGAGACTCGAGGGTCACGCGTACGATAATCTCACCTTCCTGGGTAAATTTAATGGCATTTCCAAGCAAGTTCGTGATGATTTGACGGATACGGATGGGGTCTCCGTTCACTGCGCTCGGGACGGAAGGAGAATAATCCACCAGAAGGTGGAGCCCTTTTCGCTGGGCCCATTCTGCCAACTGTTCAGCCGTGCGTTCGACGATTTCTCGCAAATCGATCGGTGCCGCGTGGATTTCCAGCTTTCCAGCCTCGATCTTTGAAAAATCAAGAATGTCGTTGATCAAGGTCAAGAGGGTATCTCCGGAGTTGTGGATGGTCTCGACGTAGTGGCGTTGGGTCTCTGAGAGCGGCGTGCGAGCCAGGATCTCGGTCATCCCGATGACGCCGTTCATTGGGGTTCGAATCTCGTGGCTCATGTTCGCCAGGAATTCGGCTTTTGCCTTTGTCGCATCTTCGGCCGCGAGCTTCGCAATGGCCAACGCTTCTTCGGACTCGCGGCGCCGTGCGGCCTCAAGAACCAATGTCATGAAGTTTGCCAAGGCTTGGGCGAACTGCTGTTCATCGGATGCCCAGTCTCGGGACGAGCCGATCTGTTCAATCGAGACGACACCCGCCAGCTTGTCTTGTGTGTGAAATGGAGCATCAAGCCTTGCGCCGGTCTGGCTTGACGAGAGGAGTACGGGAACCAGCTCCTGAAAGGTTGGATCGTGGAGCGCCTGTGCCGCTGCGATGAGCTGTCCCCGGTCAAGGGCCGATAGATAGTGTGGGTATTGCCCACGGAGCAGTTTCTGGCCGAACGTATGCTGTGTGGCAAGGCGATCGTACTGATCAAGGCAGTAGAGCGACCGGGTCTGTTCGTCATAAATCCAGACGCTGACTCGATCGACGAGAAGCGCCTGTGCCGCGATCGTGGTCAACTGCTTCGCCGTGACAGGGAGTGATCCCTCGAATACCGTGCGGTCTTGGACCAGGGCCAGCGTCGCGCTCTGTTGGTGGCGCAGCCGTTCCTCCTTCGTGGCCAATGATTGATTGGTCGCTTGAAGAAGGGTGGCCTGTTCTTCTGCCTGCTGCTTTGCATCCACCGCCCCGACCAATTCCGACTGAGCCTGCATGCGTGCCTGAATCGCCAGGCTGTTCGCCAAGGCAATGGCCACCTGGTCGGCCAACCGACGAGCGTACGTCACATCGTGAGAAGGAGCGGATTTCCGTTGTCGATAGGCGAGCACCAATGCTCCACCGACACGCGCATTCACGATGATCGGAAATATGATGAATAGAGAGAGGCCTGGTCGCATCATCACGGACAGATACGAGGGGAGCGCGGTCGTCGGCGCCACCATATGGTGAGAATGCGCCATCATGGCAGCCAGATGTTCCTCGGAGAGCTGACAGGGATAGGTCTTCATCTCGTCCGATTGGTTCTGGTGGTGCTGAATGTAGCGGACGGACAACTCAGTGGGGCCGATGTCTTCGAGGTTGACCAGAGTCATTCCCACTGCGTCACAGGCGATGCTCTCCGTGATGCGCGACTGCACGATCTTCACCATGGCGGCCGGCTCAGGGCTTGAGAGAATGGCCTGACTAATCGCCGACAACGTCTCCAGCATGTGAAACTGTTGATTGAGTTTATCCGTCATGCTGTTGAACGAATCGGCTAACTCCTCGAATTCGTCGCCGCTCTGAACGGTCACATGGGTCGAGAAGTCTCCGGTAGCCAGACGAGTGGTCCCCTCTTTCAGCAGTGTCACCGGTCGAAGGCTGCGTCGAATATGAGTAAAACTGAGCAGGACGACGGCACTCAATGCGCACGCGATCACCAGGAAGAATGTGTGGCGGAATTGTTCGATCGGCGCCAAAGCCGAAACCCGCGTTTGGCTCAGAACAATAATCCATGGTTCAGCCAGAAACGTGTGACGGAGCGGCATCGACCACGCCCCGGCGATATACTCCTGGGTGTCCGATTGCCAGATCATCCCGTTGCTCATAGGAGTGGTGATGTCATATCGACGAAAGTCTGGGAGCACAACTGGCTGACCGAAGGTCGAGTAGAGGATATGACGGTCTCCGTCCTCCACGACAAGGTCCGTATCGCCCGGTAACGTCTCCTTGACCTGTGTGCTCCATAACGCGGTGTCGTCAAGGTGCGCGGCGAGCAACCCGGCTTCCCAGCGCGCGGGATTGACGAGACGCGTCAGCGTGAGTTGCGGCAGCTGATCGGCAACGGGAGAGATCTCGAGCAGTGATTTACCCTCTCGGAGATGGGCGGTTTGAGCTTGCGTGAGCTCCCGTCGTTGAGGACCTGTCGCGGGATTCAGTCGTACGTCACGGAAGTGATGAGTCAACTCCTTCACTGAAGCGGTGACTGCAACCGCTTCGGTCACGGTACCGTCCTGTGGCAATTCGACGGCAATCCGACTCAGATCTGCGGTGAAAGTGAGGAGATGGTTATAGAGCGCCATTCCCTGGGACTTGCTTTCCTGCTTGAGTCTGGCTCCTGATTGGACAATCAGTTCTTGGGTGACCTGGCGGTAAGACATCCATCCAAGGATGGAGGTTGGGACCAGTGCACAGAATACGAACAACCCAAGAATGCGGCGTCCAATGCGACTGTGAAAGAGGGAATGAGACAGGGTTGTCTGCATGAATCGAATGAGCTAGAAATTCTTAGCTAGGCCATAAAATCCGCCGTCACTTGCGCGAATCACGTCATCTTGGCTTTGGGGGGGAGTGAGGGCGACGACTGTCGCTCCATTCTTTCCGATGCTATAGATGTCGAAGTCCGAATTAATCGGAACAAGAAACCGGTCTTTTCTGGCCCCTCCTATACCTCCACAGGGTGGTCCACCACTGGCACTGGCACTATTACCCCCAGCACTCCCACCGCTGCCTCCTCCCGAGCTACTCCCTCCACCGGCACTGCTCGCAGAATTTGCCCCTCCACCTCTATTACCTCCGGCAGCAGCAAGATGGACGTACCCCTGACGCTGTCCATGATTGATGGTCAATGAGACGAGCCATTCACCGTCTGATGAGAACGAGTAGTCGGCGGGAATCATTCGTGTACTATTCTTTCGGCGTAATTTCAGTTTGGCCAGACTGGTGATGTCATCAATCGTCCCACAATTGATGCGGTAGTAGTGATAGGGAGTTCCCCAAGGATCCAGCAAGGTGCTACGACCGACGTCCGCGAGGCTATTCGGATAGGTTCCGACCGCCAAGGCAAATCCTTTGATGTCTTTGGTGAGCCCGTGCAGTTCCGATATGGCCCGTGCCACGCGTGCCTTCTCGATAAATTCCATGTAATTCGGGACGGCCAGAGCGGCCAAGACGCCAACGATGGAGATCGCGAGCATGAGTTCAATGAGACTAAATCCCTCTGCGAATTGGAGACGAGATCGGTATAGTCGAGTTGTATGAAACGGGGGCATCCCTAGAATGGACTGACTCTCGTGCGTCATGATGATCGCCTAACCGCTATGAGTTTTGAACGTATCCAGGGAGGACTTCAGTCCTGATAAATTCTGTTCCATCTGCTTTGCGAGGGTGGCCAAGGCAGGATCCTCTTTTGCCATGGCCAGTTCTCTGATCCGAGTAGCGTCGAGTGTCAATAGGATTTGCACGTGTTTGAGTGCCGTGATCTTTGAGTGCAGCTGCGCCGTCATGTGATTGACCAGGTCGACCTCCGGAGTCAAATAGTCTCCTTGACGCACGGTGGTGCGAACGCACAGGTTGCCGTTGCCGATCTGAGGGAACACATGTTTGAGTCGAGAGAGAGGACCGGCCACCCGATGCATCAGCCGCACGGCGTGTATGCAATGGATCAAGACGACAAGGCTTGCACCGAGCGCCCATGGCCAGAATCTGGAGTGGAGGTTGAGGAGATCGTTGGCGACGACGGCTCGTTCTTGCCAGGACAGCGCGGGATTATCGAGCGCTTGCATGAGCGGTTTGAACACGGGAATGGCCAGCAAGATGAAGATGATCAGCGAATAGATGATCACCTGACTCAGTATGCGGATTTGCAGCGGGTGCACGATGTTGATCACACGCCTTGTGTGAGGACGATCAATCTGAGATTCCAGATCGATCCGATCCGGTGGGACGACGGTGAGCGTGGGAGTTTGGTGTGGAGATTCGCGTACAGGGTTTGGGTCCGCCAGTGGCTCCAGGTCCTGTTTCGATGTGTTGGTCACGCGAAGTGGGTCCCCCATGACTAGGCGGCCTTCATGACCGTTGGTGAGTCATTCTGAGAGGATTCACTAAATTCGAAATGTTGTTGCTCGGGCGTGTTCTCGATCTTCGCCTCGAAAGTCGCCAGACAGCCTTTAAAGCGGCGAATCTCTTCGTTAAGTGCCTGCAGCGCGGACGTGATTTGCCCAGTCGCCTGTGCCGGCACGTGGACCGCCACCGTTTCATAGGCTTCGATGACAAGCGCTGAATGAAGATCAATGGTCTTGATCCGCTTCTCAAGGTTATCCAACATCGAGTTGAATGCCTGTGCTTCTCGATGGAGATAGTCGTGTTTCCGCAGCCGTACCCGTTGATGCAGATCGCCGGTTCCGATCGACCGAAAAAGGGCGGAGAATCGGTAGAGCGGTCCGGCAATGCGGTGCATGAAATACAAAGAGTGGAGGAGCAGCGCAAGGAAGGTGATGATCAGCCAGGGCCAAATCCGCGAATGCAGCTCAAGAAACTGAGATGCGACCTGCGCATGCTGTTCCCACGACAGAAATGGATCGTAGAGCGGTTCTACCATCGGCAGAAAGATCACGGCATACAGCATGATCAATAGACACGCCACATAGATCAGTGTAGTCCCAATAAACCAGTATTGGACGGGATGTACGAACAACTGTCTCCGTTGAAAAACACCCATCATGATTCCACTGCTTTTCTCGTCCAGACGAGGTGTGCTTGGTTCTTGAAGGTGATCGTGTGGTCTTTGGTGTGATAATAAAACGATAACGTCTGTTCATCCCTTCGAGAATCGCCGTAGACGATCGTGTACAACGTGCGAGGTCCTTCGGTACTCACGTCGATGCGCCGCATGGCTTGGGCATCCAGATGTTCGAATCCAACACTGAACAACACACCGGTTTTGGTAAATACCAGCATGCCGTTCTCGTATCCGTTCGCCGAGGTGATCCAGGCGCCGACCAACTCATTTGGACAAGAAGCCGGCGCGTCGCGTACCACGACGCTGTAAATGAGGCCGACCAGCAGTAGTCCAGCAATAACCACCAAGACCGTGGTTGATTTTTGGGAAGGCTGCTCAGGAGGCGGAGCTGTGGCAGTCCCCATTCGTTTCATAGGTGCCCCGTATTGTTGGGAATACACTCCGCACGTCTCGTCATGGCATCGTATCTTGTTCGGCTGATTGGTCAATAACTTGATCATTTCCTGCAACTTAGAGAATGCGATCACGCTTGCTGAGAGAGCAAAATAGGAATCGTTACTCGCAGCTCTCACGTAGAAGTCGTTCAGGAGAGCAAGGGCTGAGGAGTAGAAGCGGGGGTTCGCAATGAATGAGGTAAGTGATTCTGAAGCCAGGTCACTAATTCATGATTGACGCGATCCGGCACGTCCTCATGTATAAAATGTCCGGAATGCGCCAGCGTAACGACTGTCAGGTCACTCACGATACGGTTTAATTCGTCCAAATTGTGAGGGCCAAGGGCATGATCCTGTAGCCCCCACAAAACCAAGGTGGGCGTCGTGATTGTGGGGTAGCCAAGCCTGCGCTGGCGCAGAGCCCCGCCGCCACGGAGCGCAGCGCGATAGTAGTTCAGCATGGCAGTGAGGGCGCCTGGCGCACAGGCCTGCCGTCGGTAGAGCTTCACGATTTCCTCGGGCATGTGTTCCCGATGAATCACCATACGCTCGAAGATTTTCCCGATGACGTATCCGTGCCTCATGGACAACACTGCTTCGGGAAGTCGAGGAATCTGAAACATTCCCATGTACCAGGAACGGCGCAATTGTCGCCAGTGCCGGAGTTCTCGCTCAAAGCAGGCCGGATGAGGGGCATTCAAGATGACAAGGGCTTTGACGCGGTCCGGATGCCGCAGGGCATAGTACCAGGCAATGATGCCGCCCCAGTCGTGTCCAACCAGAATGACCTCCGATGTTCCAGCAGCAGTCAGCAGCCCGCTGACGTCTTCCAGCAGCGACTCGATTGCGTAGGCCGTGAGACCAACGGGACGTGTCGTTTCACCATAGCCCCGGAGATCAGGTGCCCAGACTTGATAGCCGGCTTCTGCCAGTGGCTGAAGCTGGTACCGCCATGAAAGCGCACATTCAGGAAATCCATGCAGGCAGAGCACCAGTCGGTCTCCCGTTCCAGCCATGGCGACTCGAACGGACAACTGGTTGGCCGAGACCTGGCGATAGGATACGGCTGTTGGGAGGGCATGATGTGGGTCATATGTGCGCATGTGCGAAAACTTGAAAAATACTGGTCAGATCCTGAGGTACCCGCTATGCTCCCCCGTATGGAACGACCAAATTGGGTATTTGGGCAAACTCAGGGTAAATGGTTTGCATATCCCGAAGGTCATCCGCAGCGAGAAGTTCAAGCGGCTTCCTTTGAGGAGTTGCAGGCGAAGGTTGATCAACTGAGCCAAGAACCCACGAAAAGTCCGCGCGAGCTTCCCCGTATTGAGCGATCCGTGACCGAACAACCCCGCATAGATACACCGCGGTACGTAATCTCGCTGGATCAAGACAAGTGGTGGGGTCATCTGCAGGGATATCCTGATCAGTCGGCACAAGGGGATTCGTTTGATGAAGTGGAGTTCAAACTCAGTCTCCTCTGGCGTGAACTCGTCAACAGAAAGTCTCCTCCCATCCGGAAAGCGGCGTAACCCCTACTTCGTTCCGTAGGTCATCTACCTGGCCTATCTGCTATTTATTCACATGAAGATGTCCGGCGCTGGTTCCGACGACTTGAATCGTCCACACTCCAGCATCCGGAGAAGGTTTCGCCAGGAGCCAAGCGCTTGAGCCCCCACTCCGGATGGTTGAATGCATCGCTCGCACAGGTCATCGGTTCGATCGCAAGCGCAATGCGTGGGGCGTCCGCGATGGCATCTCCAGTATAGACAACCACCGCAGAAAAGGCTGAGTCCATGGTGATGGTGATCGTTCGATTGCTTGGAAGGTGTCGAAGAGAGGCCGTGGCGCTTCCTTCGGCATCACGCTCCAAATTCACATAGCAATGGTTGAAGCGTTGCTGTGCAATCGGGCGAAACCGGCGATAGTCCCATGGCGTATCCTGTACGGGATGGATGCTCCCAGTCGGGACGAGTCGTTCATTGAACTCCAAATAACCAGTCCCTGGAATCTCAACCTCAGCGTCATCAATTATGTCGATTCCCACGGTGAAATAGGGGTGAAACCCGATCCCCACCGGTGCGGCGCGATCACCGGAGTTTTCGACGCTGAAGGCACAGGACAGCCCGTTGGTATTCAGCTCATAGGTCACCGTGATGTTCAAGGAGAAGGGGTAGCCGCGTTTGGAGTACGTTTCAGCATCGAGCGTCACCATCATGGTCACTCGATTTGAGTCATGGACTTGGATATTCCAGGGAATACTTCGGACGAATCCATGAATGGCATTCGGACCTTCCTTATCGTTGCATTCCAGTTGGAATGTCTGCCCGTCGAAGGTATACCGTCCATTGCCGATACGGCCAGGAAAGGGGATCAGCACGTCGCCTTGTCCCCCTCGCTTTCCGTTACCACCTGCATACCCCCAGGCAATATCGATCTCCTGTCCATCCGTATCAATAAAAAGGTATCGACGCAACGATGCGCCCCAAGGGGATACCACGGCTCGCTGATTCTGAAATGAAAGCGTAAGTTCAGTGTCTGGTGTGACGGGTGTCATCGTCGGGGTTCTCCGCAGGAATACGATTTTGCGCGGCGGGCTATCGCACAACGTCGTATCGACAGATCTGAGGTTCCGAAACCAAAAGACTGCTCAACTGTTGCAGCGTGGCCAACAGGTGGGGCGTCACAAAATGCGCCTGTTCCGCTGCAGCGCTTGCCCATCGTTCTACAAACACGAATTCAGTCGCATCGGCATGGTTCTGCAAGAGCTCGTAGCTGAGACATCCGGGTTCTCGGCGAGTCGCATCAACTAATGCGGTCAGGATCTCTCGTACCTGTGCCACGTGGTCGAGTTTGGCGTGAGCATGGGCGATCACACGAAGAGAGCGATCGACAGTCATGGGATTTTCCATCGGTGAGATCCGAGCGCCTCAACGACTACTTTACAAAAGGATTACCTGATGTTTTCCATTCGTCAAGGTTCATAATCACCGCAGAGGTCTGCGTGAATCCAAGTTCACCAAGGGTTTGAGCGGCAAGGGTCGCACGCCTCCCGCTTTGACACTGGAGCACAATCGGGTGTTCCATGTCGGCTTTCTCCAGGTGGTTCCAGATTTTGGTTTCGATCATGCCGCGAGGAATATTGATCGCTCCAGGGACGTGCCCGGCTGCATATTCTTGTGGCTCGCGGACATCAAGGATCAAGGCTCCTCCAGGGTTATCGACAATTTTTCGATACTCCTCCATGCCGATGGTTTTGACAGGCTTCTGGGCCGTTTCAATTTTCTGCTTACTTGCCGACGGGAGGGCCTGAGCGAGAGCAGATATGGGCAGGGAGGCGCCGACGAGGGCAGAGACAAAACAGAGGGCCAATCTATTCATGGTTTTCATGAAAGAATCTCCTTTATTGTGTCGTACTTGGTGTGTGAAGGGCACAGGAAAATCAGTGTACCTTGACTCGCGTTGTTCCTCAAGGGCTACCCTTGCCTACCACGAGTGAGCCGAGCATTCTCAGGGGCGGGATTGAAATGCAGGCGTCGGGATCGTTGTCGAGTGCTCAGGTCAGCGTTGCGTCGGGGGGCGCTCTCTGAGTAGATTTCAAATCGCCGATACATTTACGCGTAAAAATCACATCGCATATGGAGCTTACCGTATACAGTGAAAGTGTTTGATGAGGCTTCTATTCTTCGAGTTCATCACAACTCGCGCTGAGCCATTTGCCTTTCATCTCCATACGACTCTTGCCGACTCCTGGCTGATCCCTCTCGCCTGATCCTACGAGACTTTCTGTGGTTTTGGCTTCGATCATCCAATGGGTTGTTGAGGAACGTGGTGCGGGGCATACCTGATCGAGCACCATTTTGGACGAGGATTTTGAGATCACCTTGATCGTGCACTTTACTTCCTCGTCATCGTCTGCATCTTCCATCTCTTTGATGATACGGTCGTATGAGATATCTTCCTTTGTAAGGCACGATCGGTCGGTTACCGTCATGGGTTTACCTTCTCGCGCTTTTAGCATCTGTTCCATCTTGGCACGTTGTGCCGGAGTCATCTTGCCCGACATCTCCGGTGAGAGCTTTGAGCTCGAGCTAGTTATCGTGGTGATCATTTCCCATACGCCGGATTTGACATTGAACGATTCGGCATGTGCAGGGGTGAGAAGAACGTAATCGAGGCCGCCCGTGATTCCAAGGAGCGTGATCATGTGGGTAAGTATCCAGCGATGTGTGTTCATGAAGCGCCCTCCGGAAGAGCCAGGATGTCGTGAGGTGATCGGCGTTGGATGGTGTCAACATTCTACTGATGTACGTTGACTCAGTCCATAGCAGGAAGCCTGAGTGGGATGGCCTAACCATTCCCGCTCCTGTCTGACCTGCTATTTTTCACATGTTCCACTGCATAAAGAATCGCGATACTCACGTCTATGGATCGCGCATCGCCTTCGAACCAACCGACGAGGTGACTTTTTTCCACTGATAGGTCCCGCCGTGTTCGCGCGGAGGAATGTTTTTTTGAGAACCGACTCTGCTGTACCACCAGATGCCTTTAGCCTGAGTGCCGTCCTCTGAGAGGAAGACTTCAAATCCACCCTCTCGATCATTACCTGGTTGTTGCCAGGTGCCTTGCCACAGGCGGTTCATCACCTTGCTGGTCGTGAATCGACCGCCATGCTGTGTATATGGCCCATTTCCATTTCGATCGAACGTCGCTTTGTATCGTTTGTCATCTTCAACCTCAAGAATCTCCCACTCTCCACTCAGATCGGTGTCCGGTGAGGCATGAATGCTTTCACCGGCAGATGGCGAAGACTCGGTTGACGATGAGGAGAGTGGGGCACTCAATTGAGCGGATCGAAAAGATTCATGCCACGATAACAGTTGCCACCGGCCATCGCGTCGTTCCAGCACGCCGGTTTCTCTCATCGGGAGCACTGTTTTTTTGAGTCCAGTGCCGTCTGTCACATACCGAATATAGTCGAGTTCCATCGCGTACCAGGCGAAATCCCCCTTCGTCCACACTCGCAGCTCTTTAATAGGAATATCCAGTTTTTGGGCATTAAGAAATTCTTCCTTCATGCCCTGTTCAAGCTCAGGCCATCCGACATATTTCCGACCGGCGACACCATAGCTGATGATATCGGCGTCATGGGCCATCATGCGAGAGAGCGTCGGCAAGTCCTTCTCGGCATTGGCTCGGACGAGCCGCCGGATGGCCGACTCTGGATCAGAAGGTTCTGATGCTGTCGCGGTTGTGACGATGGGCATGAATATTAATAAACCTAACCACGAGAGACATCTGAGAAGGCTCATCGATCACTCCTGTCTATCAGACGCACACATCACCGGTTTGGGGCTCGACCATGACAATCTGGAGAGACACACGGCTCAGTAGTCTCACTCGTATCGCACAAGAAGGGGCATAGCTGTCAAGCCTTCAGGCCGAAGTTTTGGTGAGCATCGCGAGGGCCGATAGGTGAATCGATGAATAGATTTTGGAGCGGAAAGATGACCGTCGATTGCGTCAGCTCAATGAGGTGGAGATGGTCCGAGCCGGGCAGGGACTCACATCAGCGTTCCCATCGATAACCGACAAGTAACGGCATAGCAGTCAGCCCTGCAAGTACTCCAAATGGTAGCATCCCGACCACGGCATGTTGAAGGGCCATGTATTCATCAATTGAGAGGCCATGAAGAGGGAGGATCACGGCTGATTCCGTGAGAATCATCAGGATGAAGGCTACGAAACCGATGCCGAGTCGTATGCGCGGCAAGGGTGGCAACTTGAATCGGTCAATCGTCCATTGTGCACCGATAATCATGGCGAGAAGGGTATTGGGGACTTCCAGCAATCGAGCGACCAGCTCGCTGATATGGAGGGCAACCACTTCAAGCCGAACGACCTCAAGCACGAATCCTACCCCGAGTGCGATGAGAAAATAGACACCACCGGCTCGTACCACAAGGGAGGCACGAACTTTTTGCTGAACATCGGCCAGTGTAGCGGGGACGGTCGACAGAGGATGCGCAGGCTCGTTAATCTGGTCGGTCGAGCGCGTCTCATCACTCTCACGTATCTTATGAGGTTTGGCCATGATCGAGAGAGCAGTGTAGCGAAGAATTAGAGGGACATCCATTGTTCTTCAAATTTGTGCGAGGGGGTGGAGTTGAGCGCGCTCACGGCGCATCTGATTGTCGGATGGCAAGCGTGAAATGAGCATGAATACAGGTATTCATGATCTTAGGTGCCGTTTGTTCCATCGAATGGTATTGGTCGGTCTATTCCGGTCCATGCCTCGTGAGGGAGCGAACACGGTAGGAGATGACTTCCTTACATACTCGCGGTAAGCTCCGGCCTCGTGATGACCTGTACGATCATGAAAATATCCATCAAGGGGGACAGTATGCAGGAAAAAATAAGCAGGACAATCTGTGCGTGTGCGCTACTCGTTGGGCTTGGCTTTGCTGGACCAGCGCCAGCTGTCTCGGTCGACGAAGCGATCGTGGACATCGATAGCTCGAATGTCATGAAGTCCTTGCTTGAGCAGCACGTTGGAAAACGTGTGAAGGTCAAATTGTGTTCTGGGCAAGACGTAGAAGGCAAGGTCGCCAAGGTTGGCTCTCATGCCGTGCAGTTGACGGAGTTGGTCGGGATGGAGTTGTTCGATGCGACGATCAAGTTGAATGATGTGGCGGCAGTGATCGCAAAAGTTCGTGGGAAGTGAGTAGCTGCAATTGGATGCTGCGCGAAGGATCGGGAACGGTGAGGGATCTGATGATGGTCTGTAGATATTATTGCTAGGCTGCCAGATCCTCTTCCAATGTTTTCAAAGAGGAACTGATGAAGAATCCTGTCCACTTTGTCAGATTGAGATAGTCGGAGGTTTCCTGCGAGAGCTCACTTCTCGGGATGCTTCGTGCGATGGAGAGGGTATGGTCCTTGCTGAGATCGGCAATGTGAGGATTTGCTTGGTTGATGGTAGGGTCGTAAAGCACAATGAGGGGACGCATACGGGAGTGCAGGTTGATGCTGACGACCAGTCCAACCGAATGATCGTTGAGGGCCACGACCGTTCCCGGCGGATACACGCTTAGTGTTTGAATAAGTCCAACGACGACCTCTTTTGAGAATTTTGTCTTGGCGTTAGTGTACAGCTTGGACAAAGTTTCTGTGGGGGTCATGGTCGTGAGAGGATCCGGTGTATTCACCAGGCTTTCATATTCGTCTACCACCGCATGAATCCTGGAGAGAAGCGACAGTTGATCGCCCCGTATCCGGGCAGGATAGCCGGATCCATCGACCCGTTCATGGTGGTTTCGAATGATGCTGAGTACATCATCTGGAAGTCCTGGAAATTGGGCCAGCATGTTGAGCCCAAAATCCACGTGTTGTTGAAACGCTTTTTGATCTTCGATACTCATACTGGCCCAGTTCTGGTGTCGGAGATCAGGGGGGAGGGCCTGCTCACCGATGTCGTGCAGGAATCCGGCAATTCCGAGTGCGTGCATGGCGTCATGGCCAAGGTCAAATTGACGTCCGACGAGCATGGAGAGTACGGCAACGTTCATTGCATGCAGAACACTGAGATCGTCGAGCTCCTGGGCACCCAACAAACTTCCCATGGCGCTCGAGGCGTTGTCACTGACCAGTATTTCTGTCAGCCCATGGATCATCTGTTTTGCCGCAACCAGACCGGATTCAGATCCGTTCTTGATATCGTTGAGCGCTTGTGAGCTTTCAGCGACGGTCTGCCGATACAGCATATTGGCTTGCTGAAGGCTCTCTTTATATTGGACGATTGTTGGAGGAGGAGCAGGAGTATCGCAGCGCACTGTGTCCGGTCCTGTCGTATCAGGGAGGGTGGGCGCTGCGGTTGTTCTTCCATCGCCACCATTTGGGGAGTTTTGTGAGGCGCCTTGAGAATCGGATAGTGCGGGATGAACGAGGACAGTGTCCAGTCCAAGGTCACGAATGATGGTCAATTCCTTATCGGATATAATGGTGAAAGTCTTGCTCGCAAACGGATGTCTGAACCACGAACAATTCAGGTCTACATACATGCCGATTTTGAGGTCGTCGGGTCTCGTCGGGATTGGTCCGTTGGGTTGTGTTTCAGAAGCTTGCGGGTGTGCCATAGTGTTTGTGGCCAGTCTGGCGTTGTGATGTGCAATCCAGGTAACAGTCCGTATTCATTCGGTCATTTTGAAGAATAACTTAAGTCCCACACTCGTGCCACCAATCGCCAGCACATTCTTCTCTGGATGGAGAGACTTGCGATGCTATTCCGTGAACACCATAATCTTAGCGAAGAGTGAAAGGGGTTTTCTCGGCATGTGCTTGCCCTCTCGGAATGCCTGAGACATACTGAGTCTGAAGTGCAAAGTGGTCTGAGAGCGAAGAGAGGTTCGTATTAGGGACGGGGAGGATACATGAAAGGGCAGAGGGTGAAGACCAGCGGGAAGACGACAGAGAGAAGTAATGAAGCGCATGGCGGCAGCGACCCGTTTCAGCGGTTGCTCGGGCTGATGTTCAAGGCGCATCCGTGGCATGGCGTGTCGATCGGTCAGGAAGCACCGGATGTCGTCATGGCCTATATCGAAATTGTTCCCACGGATACGGTCAAGTATGAAGTCGATAAACGCAGCGGGTTCCTCAAGGTTGATCGGCCGCAGCGGTTCTCGAATTGCTGTCCGGTCTACTACGGCCTGATTCCGCAGACCTATTCCGGAGAACAGGTGGCCGGGATCTTTGCCAAGCGAGCCCGTCGAAAAGGTATGGTCGGGGACGGTGACCCGCTGGACATCTGTGTCTTATCCGAAAAAAGCATTCCGCATAGCGATATTCTCTTAACGGCGCTCCCGATCGGTGGGTTGAGTATGGCCGACGGCGGGGAAGCCGACGACAAGATTATCGCCGTCATGCGGGACGACGCGGTGTACGGGGGCTTCACGGACATTTCCCAATGCCCGTCGGCACTCATGGATCGTTTGCAACATTATTTTTTGACCTACAAGAGCGCGCCGGGGACGACTCAACATAAAGTGGAAATTACCAGCGTCTATGGCCGGGAGGAAGCGCTGAAAGTGATTCGTGCGAGCCATGCCGACTATCGGGCTCAATATCCGGAACTCAGCTCCCTGTGGCCGAAGCAGTTATAAGTGATCTCTTCAGTCCAGCAAGCTGATCGCATCCTCGTATACGCGATCAGCGAACGTGAAAGAGGTGCGGTCACGGCTTGCTGCTGCGTGATGAACTCTGCTGCCGGTTCTTTCGATTTGCTTCTGCCCATCGCATGATGGTGATAGGCTGTCTATCAGCTTATGCCATCCTCCTCCCTTCACTCGCCAATCGCCGAGACCGCGCAACAGTCGTTGTTCGATCATCCTCTCTCTGAAGCGGCTGTGGCGGCCTTGTGGCGAGGGCAAGTCATTGATGCGGTCACGCTGGTTCGCAAAGAACAGCATATCGATCTCAAGGAAGCGAAAGCGTCTGTTGAGGCCTATCTTTGCAGCCAGCCGGACTTGCGGCGTCGAATCGAGCAAGATCTGGCAGATGCGCGAGCGGGCCTGCTTCGATGGGCGCTATTTTCCCTGATAGGAGGCGCGGGCCTGCTGTATTTCCTCACATAGCGGAGGATCCGTATGGATACAGCCTACATTCTGCTGGCACTCGTGGGAGCAGCGGCCTCGTTTATGACCTTTTGCCTGATGCGATTCCCTCATATTCGGCGAGCGCGATTTCAGCCGTCCGGTGCGTTTTCGTTTCTGGCTTCGTTCTCCACCGCCTTCGTCATCTTCTTCGTCTCGGTATTAGCCGTCTACGCTCAAGCGGTTCGGCACTGACCGCAAAGTTGGAACAGGATAGGATGTCCGGTCCCCATGGATCCGACATCATTCTGACTGTCCAACACCTGCCGATCCTCAGCAGTTCCGAAGAAGCTATGGAATTCTGACCTCCCAAACCGGTATGCTTCGTCACGTCACGTACCGGTGTTGTACGAGGTGATTGCTGACGGAGGTCGGCGCCGCGTGAGTATCACGTGTTATGGGAACGGTTGTCGTGGAGTCTGTCTTGATGGAGCCTGCTGACGGTGAAGGGAACGGATCGATCACCCGTATTCTGTCGGACGATCACCGGCGCCTCGAGCGATTGTTGGCATCGGCGGTTGCTGACGACGGCCACGTGGAACGGGACTCCTATGATCGCTTTCGAGCCGGATTGCTGCGTCACATCGGGATCGAGGAGAAAATCCTTCTCCCGGCGGCTCAGCGATTGCGTGGGGGAGAGCCGCTTCCCATCGCGGCAAAGCTTCGGCTCGATCATGGAGCGATTGCAGCCTTACTGATGCCGACTCCCACGTCCGGTGTTCTGGCGACGCTGCGGGCTATTCTTGAAAACCATAATCTACTCGAGGAAGGCCTTGATGGCCTCTACCACACCTGTGACACCGTCCTACGGGAAGAGATGGACCAACTGTTGGTTCAACTTCGGGCTGCTCCGAACGTGACAGTGATTCCTTGTTCTGATACTCCGGCCGTCCTGGGTGCCGTTCGTCGGGCGGTGGAGCGAGCGGGATTCCGACTGTCCGGCGATTCCCCCACAGATGATCAGCCTCCTCTTTTGAACACACTATGATAGACTCCCGGGTCAATGATGATGACTGACACGACGATGTTCAGTGAATTGGCGGCAGCAACTCGGCAACGGCGGACCTTTGCTATTATCAGCCATCCGGATGCCGGAAAGACGACGCTGACCGAAAAACTCTTGCTCTATTCCGGCTTGATCCGCACGGCCGGCATGGTGCGCGGGCGCAAGGGCGGAAAGACGACGGCCTCAGATTGGATGGGGATGGAGCAGGAACGCGGCATTTCGATCACCGCGTCGGCGATGCAGTTTCCGTACAAGGGCGCGGTCATTAATTTGCTCGACACGCCCGGCCACCAGGACTTTTCCGAAGATACCTATCGCACCCTGACCGCTGCGGATAGCGCCATCATGGTGATCGACGCGGCTAAAGGGGTGGAAACACAAACCCGCAAGCTCTTTGCCGTGTGCCGCATGCGGCGAATTCCGGTCCTGACGTTGATCAACAAAATGGACCTACCGGGGCGTCCGCCCCTGGATCTCATGACGGAGGTGGAGCAGGCGTTGAACATTCACGCGAGCGCCGTCAATTGGCCGATTGGGTCGGGCAGCGATTTTGTGGGTATTGTGACCAGGGCTGATAACCGTGTGCGGTTGTTCAGCAAGACCATGCATGGTGGAGCAACCAAGGTGGAGACCAATACGTTACCACTTGCGGAGCTGGGCTCACACAGCCGAGTTTCCGAAGAGATGCTGGCGCAGGTTCAGCATGATCTGGAGCTCTTGGAGATCGCCGGGAACCCATTCACCCGAGAACAATTTCTGCAGGGTGACGTGACCCCGGTGTTTTTCGCCTCGGCGCTCACGAACTTTGGGATTGAGAGTTTCCTTGATGCCTTCGTGGAACTGGCTCCGAGCCCGAGCGCACGGCTTGCTGACCGGGAGGAGGGGACCGAATGTTCCATTCACCCGATTGAGGTGCCCTTCAGTGCCTATGTGTTCAAGCTGCAAGCGAATATGAATCCCAAGCATCGTGACAGTACCGCGTTCCTGCGTATCTGTTCTGGCCGATTTGAGCGAGATATGGTCGTGAAACATCACCGTCTAGGCAAGGACATTCGCTTGGCACGCCCCCATAGCCTGGTGGCACAGGAGCGGAGTACGGTCGAAGAGGCCTACCCTGGCGATATCATCGGCATCATCAATCCCGGTGTCTTTGCGATCGGCGATACGGTTTCCGCAACCGGTGGCTTCAATTTTAAACCGCTGCCGCAGTTCCAACCTGAGATCTTCGCGCGCCTGCGACCGACGGATGTCGGGAAACGAAAAGCCTTCGACAAGGGGGTCTCGCAGATGGCGCAGGAAGGGACGGTCCAGATCATGCGCAGTCTCCATGATCAGGAGATCTTGATTGCCGCGGTGGGCCGGCTGCAGTTCGATGTGCTGCAATATCGGCTTCGCCACGAGTATCGCGTCGAAACCATTCTCGATGCGTTGCCCTTTAGCTGTAGCGCGTGGCTCGAGGGAGATCCTTCCACCTTCAAATCGCCGTCGGCGTCGATGATGGTGAAAGATCAGCGCGATCGCGTCGTCGTCCTCTTTGGTGATCAACTGATGAAGACCATCGCCCGCGATCGAAATCCCGATCATGTCTTGCAGGAAATGGGGTAGAGAGAGTCGCAGGTGATTCTCCCGTCCGTGGGTGACTCAGGAGCGCTCGACCAGCTCCACCTCTTATTTGCCGATCGATGATTTCATCAAACTGTCGGCCTGCGGTGGAAGGAAACCGAGGTAGCCTCGGTGCCGCTCGGCCAGCTCCAACACGGTGAACGGCTGGCCATCAACCATCTCGGGAGAAGAAAAAATCTGTCGGAGATGGCCGCCACGCTCTCCGACGATGTTGCCGGCAAATACCACGCCTTTTTGTTTCAACCGGGCGACCGCTTGTTCGATATCTTCTACCCGGATGGCGACGTGGTGGAAGACTTTGTCTCCGAACATGTTCACCCATCCAGGGATGATGCTGGTTTTGCCTCGCTCGTCTGGGTAGGCCTGATCGACGAAAAGACCAGGGTACCCACTTTTCCGATAGACCTTCGCGTACCAGTCGTCATACTGCAAGGTTTCATCGTAGGCGTAACCTAATGTCACAAACGGTTCAGCGCCTCGATCGATATCGTGTGTCCTGATGGTGACATGGTCAATGACCGGCATAAACCCGACGCCGGTTTCGTCCAGCATAGTTTTCAGGACGCCGGCCGCCTGGTTATGCTCCACATAGTCGGCCACCATTTGTTCCAAGAGATTGTCTAGAGCCTGGGCATCATCCATAAAAATCGCACCTCGTTTGGCAAATTGCGGAAAAGCTCGCTTGTGGGCAACCCTGTAGTTGGAACATTCCGTGCAACACTCATGTCTCACTCACGTGAGGATGCTCAAAAGCCCCCGGTTCTCACCCGCCCATCCCTGCACGCCACGACGCACATTTCACCGAGCAAGGTCCATTGAGCGAGGAGGTGAGGAGGTACCTACCAAGCTTTACGTGAGCCGCTCGCTTCGATCACACGCGAGCGGATAGGTTTTTTGCCTCCAGTGACTCTCTTCATACGTTGAACCTCTGAGCGGTGCAAGAACGCCGCCGGATGATTTTTCCAGCATCCTCCTAGGAACCGAACTTAATGCCCTGGGCCAGCGGCAATTCCGTTCCCCAATTGACCGTATTGGTTTGGCGGCGCATATAGGCCTTCCAGGAATCTGATCCGGCCTCGCGGCCTCCGCCGGTTTCTTTTTCTCCACCGAACGCGCCGCCGATCTCGGCTCCCGACGTTCCGATATTGACGTTGGCTATCCCGCAGTCGCTCCCCGCGGCGGAAAGAAATCGCTCGCTCCGACGCACATCGTTGGAGAACAGGGCCGATGACAGTCCCTGCCGGACATCGTTCTGCATTGCGATGGCCTCGTCGATCGTCGTGAAGGTCATGACGTAGAGAATTGGGGCGAAGGTTTCGCGCTGCACGACCGGCCAATGGTTCTGCGCCCGCACGATCGTCGGTTCGACAAAGTAACCAGGACGAGTCAGCACACGCCCTCCATAGAGTACCTCTCCACCCTCTTTTTTAATTTCGTCGAGTGCAGCCCGATACCCCTCCACAGCTACCTGGTCGATCAGCGGTCCCATGAGAACTTCTTTATCCAATGGATTGCCGATCTGGACTTGTGCGTACGCCTTCATCAGTCTGCCGACCAATTCCGCATAGTGTGATTCATGCACGAGCAGACGCCTTGTCGTCGTACAACGTTGCCCGGCAGTCCCGACCGCGCCAAAGACAATCGCGCGGGTCGCCATGTTGAGATCGGCGGTCTCATCGACAATGATGGCATTGTTGCCGCTCAGCTCAAGCAGGGTTCGGCCTAGCCGCTGTCCGACTGCTGCGGCCACTCGGCGACCGACCGGTACCGATCCGGTGAATGAAATGAGCGGCACCCGTTCATCTTGCACCATCTGATCAGCCAACGCCGGCTGATCCGTGATGAATAACGAAAAGATACCGGCATAGCCCTGTTGTTGCATCACACGATTGCAAATCTGTTGGACGGCCACGGCGCAGAGGGGCGCCTTCGGTGACGGCTTCCAGATCACGGTATCACCGGCGATCGCCGCAATGAATGCATTCCAAGCCCAAACCGCTACGGGAAAATTGAACGCCGTGATCACGCCGACGGGACCGAGCGGATGCCACTGTTCGCTCATCCGATGAGCTGGACGTTCGGACGGCATCGTCGCTCCGTAGAGCATGCGTGACTGGCCGACGACAAAGTCTGCCATATCGATCATCTCTTGGACTTCTCCGTCACCCTCGGCTTTGATCTTTCCGACTTCCAGGGAGACTAATGTTCCCAACTGATCTTTCTTCTCCCGGATGGCTTGGCCGATCAGCCGAACCACCTCACCGCGCTTGGGAGCCGGGACCATGCGCCAGGCTTGAAACACCTCAACCGATTCTTTCACAATGCGTTGATAATCATCCAATGAACAGGGATAGACACCGGCGATCTGCTCGCCCGTCGTCGGGTTGATCGAGGGGAGTAGGGTTCCATCATTGCGACCGGACCACCAGCCGCTGCCGGTACTTCCGCCTGAGTTGACGGCCTGGATGCCAAGATCTCTCAACGCGGAATGACTCGTGCTCATCGAAAGCAGCCTCCCAATTCATTGTCCAAAAAGCTTCTCAATAAGACGGATTCCTGAGTGATGAATCCATGGTACCGCTCGGGGTGGCTCAACACAAGGTCCATGACACAGCAGATACTGGACGCGGTCGTCACTTGGATGGCCGACCAGAGCTTGCCCTTGATGCATTGCGGATATACTTTCTTCACGTAGTTTTCCTCGAAAAATCCGTCCTTGTTCGTGCCGGTGACCGACGCATAGATCAAGACGACATCTTGGAGGGTCTGAGGCACGGCGCGTTCAAGCACACGCTTCAAGGTATCCCGGTCTTCATTGAGTTTGAGATCTTTCATGAGCAGATGGATCTTGTCGCAGTGGCCGGGGTAGCGGAGCGTCTTATAATTCATCGTACGGACTTTCCCGGCATAGCTATCGGCCAACGTGCCGAGTCCGCCTGATGTATTGAACGCTTCGTAGAGCAAGCCGTCCAGTTCGATCGTCTCGTAGCCCTCGAGCGGCTGAAGCGGAACTTTTTTCCCTTCCTCAATCCCGTAACACACATTGCCGTATTCGTTGATCAGTCCGTCCGTCGACCAGGTGAGCGAATACTTGAGCGCATTGCTGGGATGGACCGGCAGCGCACCGACTCGCATTTTGACGGTATCCAACGTGTCAAAGTGCGTCATAAGCTCATGCGCCACGATACTGATGAACCCTGGAGCCAGACCACATTGCGGCATAAAGGCATGGGTGGCTCCTGCGCTCAAGACTTTGATCTGGCTGGTGACCTCGACGTCTTCCGTGAGGTCGAAATAATGTACATGGTGAGCCAATGCCAGACCGGCGACCGTGGGGTTACAAAAATACGGAAGACTCGAGAGGACGGCGTCAAACCGGTGGACGGAGAGGTAGGTGCTGACGGCATCCGGATGTCGTACATCCAGCAGACACGGCGTCACTCGCTCCAACGTGAGACTGTTGACGAGATGGGTCGGCTCCTCCAAAGTCATGTCGCCGAGATGGACTTCGTACCGTCCGGACTGATTCAGGAGGCACGCGATGAGGGAACCGATTTTTCCGGCCCCGAGCACGAGCACACGATTCATGATGGTGCATTATACTCCACCGTCATGTTCTGGCCACGTGGTTTGAAAATTAACGCAACGACCCGTCGTCAACTCGATTCATGAGAATCGATGACATATTGCGGAGGACCGGTTGGCTCTGTTGTAACCTGACTATATCGGCAGGGGGGGATATCCGCTTGGAGCCTTCGCAGGAGTGTTGTCATCTTCATCGTACCGGGTATCTCGCAAATCCAGACGTGCATGCCGGATTCCAGTTCATCGAAGTGGCGTTGCACGCGAAAGCTCGGCTGTTCCATGAAGTAGGCGGAGAGAAACCCGTTGACGGCCGTCACCACCCAAGGATGGTCTTTAATGTAGCGGTAGCTGAGTCGGAGTTCTACAACGGAGACGTCTTCTCCAGGTTCCATGGATGCACTCTAGCAAGTCCGAGGTGAAGACTGCCACCAGATAAAACTGAAAATGTTGTGTGAACGGCGTTACCCGTCATGGACGAAGCGCCGTCAACTCGCTTGATATCGATTCCTCGATAGCCATGTTCTCACCAATCACATGCTAGGGTCCAATAGTGGGTAAGAAGTGGATCGTTTATAACGTGGTCCATTGTGTTCCATCATCCGACCTGGACGGACCACCGAGGGCCGGACCAAGCGTGCGCTGCCTTAAGTCTCAGGATCGCGGACAAGGGTCTTGGATTGGGAGACGGAGAGGATCGTGGTGGTCACCAGTTTCCAGGCCAATGCCAGATCACGATCCCCGGTCACGAGCCACTCGGCCTGTACCGCGAGTGCACAGGCGAGGAACTTCGTATCGGCAGGGAGTCAATGTTGGTCGATGATGTCCGGCGCATTTTTGCCGACCTGTTGGCGGCTTCAGCCACGTGGCGTACAGTAGACCGGTGAGGTCTCTGTGCGCTGTGGCACCGGACCGGTGCGGCTGTTGATGGTGATGCACGGTTCAAGATTTGACCCCATATCCATGATTACTCCACGCTGGAGGCACATCAACCGCTTGGACGGGCGACAGGGGCGACCCATGTCGCGGCGATGTGCTCGCCGGATGGTGGCATTCTCCTGGCTCGCGAAGATGTCGGTCGGCATCACGCGCTCGATAAGCTGATCGGAGCATTGGCGATGACACGCATCGACCCGTTTTCCGGCTTCTTTTTACTTTCCGCCCGATGCAGCTATGAGTTGGTTGAGAAGACCGTGCAGGCCGGTTGTCCGATGCTGGTGACGGTCTCCGCGCCGACCACGTGGGCGATCGAGGCAGGATTGACGCTCGTTACATTGGCACGACCGGATTCAGCGATGATTCTGTGCGATTCCCTGGGGAACATTGCTTGACGCATCTCGCCCGTCATCGATCAAATCAAACAAGACCATGAATTACTGGATGAGCTAGGGGCGTTAGGAAATTAATGCCCTCATGATCGCACAAGCCTGTCATCCACCTGTGCGACCAACAGCTCACTTGTCGGAACATCGGCACGCACGGCTCGAAACATGCCAAAGCGACACAACCCGGTCCCAAATGCCAGGCGCATGAAGAGGATTGTGGGCACTTCTCGTAAGGACTTCATCAATCCGCTCACGCCAAATCGAACAAGCCCTGCGGGACGGACAATTCCTTGCCGGATCGAGTCGAGCCATGAGGGGAGAGTTTCGGTAGTCCAATCTGCCGTGATGACTTTACCCGCCACCAGTCCCGTGGCTTCCAGTAATTCTGCAAACCCTTCGATGCTGGAAAATGCCGGATGAGACCATTGATCGAGTAGTTGTCGCATCACCGGCTTTTCCCAACCATTGAGCGGCACCTGGCGATCGTCTCGCTGATTCCAATCGGCCACCACCAGAATTCCACCAGGCTTCAACACGCGCAAAAGCTCTCGGGCAAATTGTGCCTTATCGGGCATATGCGGTCCGGCCTCGATCGACCAGACCACATCAAAACTGGCATCGGGGAACGACAAGGCCAACGCATCATCGACTTGAAAGTGGGCGTTCACCTCCGGAGGGGTCAGTTCCTGAGCCCGTCTGACTTGCTGAGGGCTGATAGTAATTCCGGTGACGGCAAAGCCATACTCTCGCGCCAGCATGCGACTGCTGCCGCCGATGCCGCAGCCCACGTCCAACATCGTCGCGCCGGAAGGAAGCGTGTTTAAACCACCCCAACGCACCATTTCATGCACAAAGTCCGACTTGGCCGTGAGAAAATCTTTATTGCGGGGTGGAGAGCCGTAATGTCCCAGATGAATATGTTCGCCCCAGTAGAATTCGAGAATGCCGTCATTCGTCCAGTCATCATAGGAATTGGCGACAGAATCGGCGGACTCATAGGTGCGGGGAAAAAGCACGTACAGCGCTACTCCGATCAGCAGTGCGATCAGGGGAAGAACGATCGCCCATATCAATATGTTCATCATCGCGAATGTCGGAGTGAACGTGGTTTCATTACCATGCTATGGACAATACACAGAAAAGTGACCAAGTAACCTAGGAAATGTCCATGCCTTCTCTATGGCTGTGCTAACAGAGGAGAAAAGTGGAGTAGATTAGCCTCGGAATGCTGCGAGGTCAAGGCGAAGAATATCGGAATCTTCGGGCGAATCCCGTATTTTGAGAAAGGACAGTATCTTCTCCCACGCAGTTCTTCCAGCGAGCGCGCTCGTGGTGCGAACACATCGATTCTCGCCCAGACCTTGGCTGTCGTTCGGCCCTGCAAATGATCATGCGGCCGATCATGGTTGTACCAGCCGCAGATGTCCCGTAGGGTGCCGGTGAACTCACGTTCATCCGCAGCCGACTCCATCGCCAACGCCCGCTTCATTGTGCTGCGACTCCCGAGTCTTCGCGCCCAGCGACGACACGAACCGGAATAGACTTCGCCGCTGGTGTTCCACTGATCGCATCACGATGCTCCAGCGGCAACAGGGGATTCAACTCAGGATAATATCCTGCGACGGCCCCGCGTGGCATCGGATAGTCGATGATCGTCAGTCCAGACACACGCCGTGTCACGCCATCTTCGCTGATCGTTTCCAGCGCCACCCGCATTCCATCGGTCAATCCGCGTTCTGCCCGGTCCTCGGCGTTGATGAAGAGCACCATTCGGTTGTTGTGCACACCACGATATCGGTCATTCAAGCTGTAGATCGTGGTGTTGAACTGATCGTGCGATCGTACCGTTGCCAATCGTAACATCGATGGATCAGCAACCTTCACATTCACCGCGAGGCCTGGGAGTAAGAGAAAATTCGCCTTGCCGTTTTGCGTCGGCCAGATGCGTCTCCTCGGCGGCACATCGAGGTGAAAGCCTTTCGGATCCTTGATCCGTTCGGAGAAGTCCGAGTAAATGTCCGGATAGACCTCGGCGATCTTGTCGCGAATCAGTTCATAGTCCTGACTATAGCGGTTCCAGGGAATCCGACTGTCCGGCAGGGTGGCCGTCGCCATTCGGCAGACGATCTCCACTTCCGAACGCAGGTCCTGGCTTGCAGGCTCCAGCACGCCGCGCGAAGCCGTCACCTTGGATACGGAATCTTCGATCGTCACGAATTGTTCACCAGTTGAGGTTCGAATGATCTCGGACCGCGAGATCACCGGCAAGATCAATGCGTCGCGCCCATGGACAAGATGGCCGCGATTGAGTTTGGTCGAGATGCCGACCGTCAAGGCCAACTTCCCCATCGCCGCATAGGAACGTTCCGTATCGGGCACGGCACGGACGAAGTTGCCGCCCATACCGATGAAGACCTTGGCCTCGCCTCGCACCATCGCCTCAACGGCGGCCACCGTATGGTGACCCGGCGTGCGAGGCGGCTCGAAGCCGAATACGTCCCGAACTCGATCCAGGTAGGCTTGTGCCGGCTGCTCATCGATGCCGACGGTACGGTCGCCTTGGACGTTGGAGTGGCCGCGGATGGGCGCAATACCTGCGCCGGGCTTTCCAAAATTTCCGCGCAGTAACAGGAGGTTCACCACTTGTTGTAGTAGCCTTGAACCTTCCTGATGCTGAGTGAGGCCCATCCCATAACAGATCATCGTAGCGTGTGAACGGATATAGATCTCGGCGATCCGGCGAATCTGCGCTTCACTGACTCCGGACATTTCGACAATCTCCGGCCAATCGTGGGTCAGCACCTCTTCTCGAATCGATGCAAATCCGGTCGTATGCATCCGGATGAACGCACGGTCGAGTACCGGTTCGCCCGCCGCGTCACGCTCGAACAAGATCTTCATGATGCCCTTGAACAAGGCGAGATCGCCGCCGATGCGGATATGGACGAATTCACTCGCGATCTCGGTCGATCCAAAGGTTGCCATCTGAATGACATCTTGCGGCGCGGTAAACCGGATCAGCGCTCGCTCCGGCATGGGATTGACAGCCACGATCGGCACGCCGCGCTTGCGTGCCTCGACCAGATTGGTCATCATCCGAGGCGAGTTGGTACCCGTGTTTTGACCAACCACGAAGATCGCCTCCGCATGGTCGAAATCGTCCATGATCACGGTGCCTTTGCCGACACCAATCGCGGGGGGCAGCCCGCGACTCGTCGGTTCATGGCACATATTCGAGCAATCGGGGAAATTGTTGGTGCCGAAGGCTCGGACGAAGATCGCATAGAGAAAGGCCGCTTCGTTGGGTGTGCGACCCGACGTATAAAATTCCGCTTGGTGCGGACTGTCGAGCGCTCTTAAATGACCGCCGATCAGCTCGAATGCCTCCTCCCACGTACAGGGCACATAGTGATCCGTCGATGCGTCGTAGCGCATCGGCTCGGTCAGACGCCCTTGCATTTCCAACCAGTAATCCGACTGCGTCATCAGCTCGGTCACGGTATGGCGCTGAAAAAACTCGCGCGTGAGTCGGCGCGAGGTCGCCTCAAAGGCCAAAGCCTTGGCCCCGTTTTCGCAAAACTCCAACGTCTTTCGGCACTCCGGATCGGGGAATGCGCAACTGGGACATTTAAAACCGCCGGGCTGATTCATCGAGAGCAACGCGCGCGACCCGGTGGTGAGCACGCTCTGTTCCAAGAGCACCTTGGCCGTGGCCGCTGCCGCGCCCCATCCACCGGCGGGATGGGTATAGGGTTTAAAGCGAGGGGTGTCGTCCGCCATGTCGTGGTCTTCTTTATCCTACTGGAAGAGAGACCCTACTGTTACATACCCTCACGGTTGAAGTCACCTCACCCCCCCCCCTCACCTTGACAAGCACAAGGGCGGTCACTACGCTCGACATCAACGGAGCCCATCACGATGTCCATGCTCTCATCCCGCCGTTACGCAATCAGGCAAATCCGTTTTACCGACATACGCGATGGTGACACGCACCGCGATGTTCCAATTGAAGTTCCGATTGCAATCGAAGTGTGCGGTATTAAATATGCCGTCATGATGGCGACTCCATCGGATCTTCGTGATTATGCCGTGGGCTTTGTCCTGAGTGAAGGGCTTGTGCGGCAAGCGGCACAGATCCGTGACATCACGGTGCTTCCCGCCAACGGCGGCAGGATCGTTCGGATCTCCTTGCCGCCGGAGCAGGCTTCACAGGTCTGTGCTCGAGCCCGCACACGCATGTCCGAAAGCAGCTGTGGCCTGTGCGGAATGGAGAGCATCGAGCAAATTCTTCGTCCCTTGCCTCCGATCACAGCCAGGATTCAAACTGATCACAGGGCTATCACGCGGGCACTCTCCATGCTGGAGGCACATCAACCGCTTGGACGGGCGACAGGGGCGACCCATGTCGCGGCGATGTGCTCGTCGGATGGTTGCATTCTCCAGGCTCGCGAAGATGTCGGGCGGCATAACGCGCTCGATAAGCTGATCGGAGCATTGGCGATGACACGCATCGACCCGTCTTCCGGCTTCTTTTTACTTTCCGCCCGATGCAGCTATGAGTTGGTTGAGAAGACCGTGCAGGCCGGTTGCCCGATGTTGGTGACGGTCTCCGCGCCGACTACGTTGGCGATCGACCGTGCACTCGAGGCTAACTTGACCTTAGTCGCCTTGGCACGACCGGACTCGGCGATGATCTTATGCGATCCTCAACAAAATATCGCTTGATGCATCTTGTCTTCCATTCCTCACACGATACCTCACCATCATGGTCTTCTCCACGGCTCCGGAACGACACTCATCAAACGTCGTCCGGTTTCACGGAATCACCACGCCTCCGCTCGGTGCCGCGTTGGTGAAAGCAGGCCGGCATGCCGAGGTTGAGAAGGTGTATCGCAAAAACCTCCGGCTTTTTCCTGGGAACGGGTAGGCGCTATTCTGCCTTGCACGGGTCCTCCGAGCGCAGAGCGAGAAGGATGAAGCAACAGTAACAGAGCCACGTTTTCACAAGGCTTGGTCTGACACAGATGTGAGGCTGACGGCATCGAGGCTCTGAGGTTCTAAGGGAAGGAACGCATGGGAAAAGATCGGGAAGCGTCGCATCGAATCGACGTAGGTTTTCTGACCCATTGGGCCATCTGGTCAGTTTGTGGAGTTACGTTTGAGTAGGTCGGCAAGATGGGCAAAAGGCGTAAAGGTCGAAGGTTGTTCTTGCTCACGTCTCCGTGGTGTGTCACCCGGCGTGTCGGCTATCAGATGGCGCTGGTGTTCATTGTCATGACAATAGAGACAGAGCAACTCCCAGTTGCTGCCATCTGGGGGATTGTTGTCATGGTTGTGGTCTTTGTGATGGACGGTGAGCTGGTTCAGCTTTTTACCGTCAAATTCTCGTCCGCAGTGCGCACAAATCCATGGAAAAAGTTTGAGGGCAATGGTTCGATACGTCTGTTCGTGATGCGGTGGGGTGCTTCGTGCCATAAGAGCCTCTCTGAGATGAACGACTCGGCACAATGATATTATACACCAAGTCTAATCCAGGATGTTGAGACCATCAGCCTGAACTGTGTATGGTACCACCATTTCACAGGAGATGCTGCGATGCCATTGACCACTTATAATCACGTTGCGATTCCCACATTTATGTACGGCACGGCCTGGAAGAAAGAAGCCACGACGGGGTTGGTGGTGCAAGCGGTGGAAGCCGGATTCACCGCGATCGATACGGCGAACCAGCTAGTCCACTACGATGAAGCACGGGTAGGGGAGGCGCTATTGCAACTTGCGCAGCAAGGCATCACCCGCGATAAACTGTTTCTGCAAACGAAGTTCACCCCGGTCAACGGCCAAGACCATCGCCTGCCCTACGATGCGCGCGCGAGCATTACGACACAGGTAGAGCAGTCGTTTGCCGGTTCTCTCGATCATCTCCATACGGACTATCTCGACTCGTATGTTCTACATGGGCCCTACTCACGGCGAGGTTTAGGAGCTGAAGATTGGGAGGTTTGGGCGGCAATCGAATCCCTCTACGACGCGGGTAAGGCCAAGATGATCGGAGTCAGCAATGTCTCGGCGGAGCAGTTGACCTTGCTCTGTGCGAAAGCCACGCATAAGCCGATGGTCGTGCAAAATCGCTGCTATGCCGCCTTTGGGTGGGATAAAGACATACGAGAGATTTGTCTCGCGAACCGGATAATCTATCAGGGGTTTTCTCTCCTCACTGCCAATCGCGCCGTCTTTGCCGAATCTGCCATCCGGACGATGGCGGAGAAGTATCGGACCGGTCTGGCTCAGATCGTGTTTCGCTTTTCGCAGCAAGTCGGTATGTTGCCGCTCACCGGGACGACGAATCCTCAACACATGCACGAAGATCTGCAGTCCGATCGATTTACGTTACTCCCTGAGGAAATCAGGCAGCTTGAGACTATCGGTGTCTAGTTCAGTGGGAAAGATTCTGGTCAAACGCATCTATGAACCGGCGGCCAAGTCAGATGGGTTTCGTGTTTTGGTTGATCGAGTCTGGCCTCGCGGGATTGCCAAAGCTGATGCGAAGCTTGATCTCTGGCTCCGTGACATCAGCCCGTCAACGGCTTTGCGAACATGGTTCAATCACGATCCTGCTCGGTGGGCGGAATTCCAGCGCCGTTACCATGCTGAGCTGAAGCAGAAGTCGACGCTCCTTGCAACGCTCACAGAGCAGGCCAAGGCCCGTCCGGTCACACTACTTTATTCCGCCAAGGACGAACAGCACAATCAGGCCGTCGCGCTCCGAAGCTTCTTGCTGAAACCATGGGCGAAGATCAGACCTGCGGTGCTGCCGAAAAATCAATCTCATGGAAAACCAATAGAAAAGAGAAGAAAGCGCAGCGATAATGACAACGACTAGTGTGTGGTGAATCTCTACTCTTGTCTTGTCGGTGAGGATAAATGGACGACACGATTTTGATGATCTTATTCCTAGTTGGTGGGATAGTCTGTTGGGTCATGGGGCATCACCAATACCGTCGATGGAAAGCCGGTAAATTAGCCGACAAGATGTTGGCAGATGTGATCAAAGGCAAAGACGCTTTTCGACGATAATGCCCGCTGCTCTCTGTTTTTACATACCAACCCGCTGCTGTACGGAAGTCTGTCAGCCTCCCATTGTTCCCCCTGTCGTTCCTCATCCTGGAGCAGTACACTTACGAACCGTCATGCGTGGGATGGGCTAGAATAATGAACTGATCTCTTGTCAATATAGGTAAGTCGCTGTGCCTGTGAGAATCTTTTGTTTATGAGAATCTGAGTGAAGCAATGGGATCGGTCGTCATCATCGGTGGTGGTCCTGCCGGACTCATGGCGGCGGAAACGGTCGTAGCGGCCGGTGTTGATGTGGCGGTTTATGACGCCATGCCGTCGGTGGGGCGAAAGTTTCTACTGGCAGGCAAGGGTGGGTTGAATCTCACGCATTCGGAGCCAATGGAATCATTCCTTTCTCGCTATGGTACGCGCCGAACATTCATCGAACCGGCGATTACTTCATTTCCTCCGATGGCTCTGCGGGCGTGGGCTTATGAACTTGGTGTGGAGACATTTGTCGGTACGTCAGGACGGATTTTCCCAGCCGATCTGAAAGCTGCCCCGCTGTTGCGTGTATGGCTGCGTCGATTGAGACAGAATGGTGTACGGTTTCATGTGCGACATCGATGGCGTGGCTGGGATGAGAAGGGGAGGCTTCGTTTTCTTACAGCCGAGGGCATAGCTCTCGTGCAGGCTGATGCGGTGGTGTTGGCTTTGGGCGGAGGTAGCTGGCCCCAATTGGGTTCTGATGCCGGGTGGGTGAAAATCTTGTCGGAACGGCATGTGCCCATCGCACCACTGAAACCGGCCAATTGTGGGTTCGATGTCCGGTGGAGCGAGCACTTTCGTGCGAGGTTCGCTGGATATCCCGTCAAGACCGTCGCGCTGGTGGTGAACACTGTGGATGGTTCGACGATCCGTCACATGGGAGAGTTCGTCATCACAGCGAATGGTGTGGAAGGCGGGATCATTTATATGGTTTCAGCTGCCGTGCGCGATGTTATCACTGCCGAGGGCATGGCGACTATTAGACTCGATCTCGCTCCTGATCGAACCGTGAAGCAGCTCGCGCACGATCTTTCTCGACCCCGTGGGAAACGGACGGTTGCAACGCATCTCAAGCGGTGTGCTGGAATTGCGGGCGTGAAGGCTGGTCTGTTGCGCGAGGCCGTGCAGAATGATGTGTTGGTTGATCCTGCTCGCTTGGCGGCTTCGATCAAAGCCCTTCCGCTGACGCTGACGGCACCTCGTCCGATCGAGGAAGCCATCAGTACGGCCGGTGGTCTCTCATTCGAGGCTCTTGATGCCAACCTGATGGTCCGTTCTCTCCCGGGAGTGTTCTGTGCGGGGGAAATGCTGGATTGGGAGGCACCCACAGGAGGCTATCTGCTTACAGCTTGTCTCGCAACGGGACGCCTTGCGGGAGACAAGGCTGCACAATGGAGTAAGACTCATGTGATGAGATAACCGTACGGATAACGGGATCCATAAAGCGCAGGGGCCTGCGTTTAGCTGAGGAGCCAATTCCAGAATGTGGTGAGCCAGCTGAAGATCATGCCGATCCACGAGTTGTCCGTTTCAGGAGGGTCCGCATTCATTGAGGGTGCGGGTATCGATGGTAAGGAGGCCGACGGACTCGGTGTAGCAGCCTGTGGTTCCTCGAGCTGAGCCACAACGGGTTCTAGTGTCGGTGATTCTGATGGCGTGGGCAATTCCGCTGTCATGGCTGGAGTGATGCTCGACTCCTCCTCATCCGTGACCGCTCCTAGGGACGCCTGGGCTTTTTCCCTCTCTTGCTTATACTGCGCGGCTGCACTCTGCAAGGATGCACTCTCATAACGAAGGTCCGCGATTTTGCGCGCGAGGCTCCAACTCTGATTCATCAACGCCGCGACTTGTCCCTTGAGCGATGTCAGTACCGTCTCCGCTCGTTGCCTCATGATCGGCAACTGCTCTTCTTCACGCTGAACGGCTGCGCGTAGTTCGGTCGTGATCGTGTCCTCATGCCGATTGGCGGCCTGCAGGCCGGCGATTTGCTGATCGAGCTCCTTCACCTCGTCTCGGACTGATTCCAGAGCTCGCGTATGTTCTTGTATGTCGGCCTTAAGTCGTTCGTAAGCGTTCCGACTGACACAGCCAACCTCCGTGAAAAGCGCTCCCACGAGCAGGCAGGCCGTGATCCCTTGAAAGACACCTGAGACTGTGGTGGTAGGGTGTGTCATAGGCCTCGCCTCATGGGTTCGTGTGACCGGAAGCACTCGTGCCTGGATGCGCTGTTGGTTCGATGAGGAGTTGGTGTAGTGTCTCAAAAATTTTAGAATCTCGCAAGATGAAAGAGATGTGCACAAATTGGGTGTGTGAGTCAACCCCCTCGGCGATTCGTTGAATGGCTGTTTGGACAATGTGGGTCCGCTTTGCGTACCATGTGGTCGGTATGATATCGGAGTTGCCCATATCCATTCGGCTCTCACCGGAGTGTGAGGCCGCCTTGCTCGAACGGTTTCTCAAGGCGGAGGCTATGGCGCTGTGGACGGTTCGATCAGCGCAACTGCAAGATGTGCCTTCGAACGTCTATACCTTTCTCAGAAAACATGAGGAAGATGAGCAGAAGCATCTGGCCCAGTTTGAGTCGTTGATCGGTCGTCAGCCTCGTGAACGCGATCGCCTCCCCGCTGTACCACGACAATGGCCGGTGTTGGCGGTGCAGATTTACGGGTATGAGTCGTTGGGGTTGGAATTTGCTCGCCTCTTGTTGACGCTGCGACCGGATCTCGCCTCGATTCTTGAAGACGAGCTCGTTCATGTCGGCTTCTTCGAACGAGAGGTTCGACGCCTTCTCTGTGGAAGCTCCGATGTCGCTGAACAGGCACGCGCGTCGGCACGGGCTTGGTGGCGGAGACTGCCGAGAACCGTCGAGCGCTATGTGAAAGCTCCGGTGCTCGATCCGTTTCGACAGAGTTTATCCACGCACATTCTTGAGACGATTGAGCGGAGATTTGTCACGACGGGATTACTGAACAATAAGGAAGCGCTGAAGGGGTGATTACGCCTGCTCGACGAGAAGGCCGGTCACGGCTCCCATCTTCCGATATTTGAGCTCTCGTTGTGGGACAAGCTGTTCGGCCGGAAGGTCAAGCAACTCAAACAATTGGTTGGTGAGTGTCTTTCCAACGAGATCGTACATGGCACTTGGTTCGCGGTGGGCGCCACCCAATGGTTCAGGCACGATGGTGTCGATCACACCCAACTCCAGCAGATCCTGGGCGGTCATTTTCAGCGCTGAGGCGGCCGTCTGAACTTTTTCCGGACTGTCCCACAGAATGGCGGCACAACCTTCCGGGGAGATCACGGAATAGACCGAATGCTCCAGCATCAGGACACGGTCCGCAACGCCGAGCGCCAAGGCTCCTCCGCTTCCACCTTCACCGATGACGACCGAGATGATTGGGACGGTCAACCGAGACATGACGAATAAATTTCGCGCAATGGCTTCAGCTTGTCCACGCTCCTCGGCGCCGATGCCAGGGTAGGCTCCCGGCGTGTCGATAAAGGTCAGAATCGGACGGTTGAATTTTTCCGCCAACTTCATGAGTCGGAGGGCTTTCCGGTACCCTTCAGGATTGGGCATGCCGAAATTTCGTTGCATGCGTTCCTTGAGGGTCTTGCCTTTCTGATGGCCGATCATCATAACCGGACGATCATTAAACCTGGCAAACCCGCCGACGATAGCCCGGTCATCTCCATAGGCCCGGTCGCCATGAAGCTCAAGGAAATCTCGAGTCAGTTCGCGAATGTAGTCGAGTGTGCTGGGTCGTTGCGGGTGGCGAGCGAGCTGCGTTCGCTGCCAGGGACTCAGGTTTTTATACAGCTCGTGTTCGGCCTGCGCCAGTTTAGCCCGAAGTTTTCGAAGATCGTTTTGGGAGCTGGATTTTCCGCTGGTTGCCGCAGCGGAGAGCTTCTCGATTTTTTCTTCAATCTCGCGGAGGGGCTTTTCAAAGTCGAGGTAGTCTCGCATGGACGTCGATCGATTCCTTGTAGCGATTGTGGACCGGTCGTGATTGATCCCCAATAATACTGGTTCCTACGATAGCAAAGAAAGGGCCCCTTTGCCTAGTACTTCCTCGACATCCGACACAAAATGGTCGCTGGGGCAGATCGTCACGTTCGGGAGGGGATTGGTCTCGGCTTCCAGACTTGCCTCTGTCCGGAACAGCATCGAGACAGTGGTGCTGCCGGGATGTCGGCGGAAGACATCAGCCAAGCGAGGTAATTGCTCTCGCACGTCCGGATGATCCGTGAGCCGAATGCGGATCCGTTTGATGGATTGAGCTTGAACCTCAGCTAACGGTTCAATTTTGCTGCCACGAATCTTCGTTCCTTTATCGCCGCGATCGATCGTCCCGGTAATGCGCACGATCTGTTCAGGCATCATCATCTCACCAGCCGTCTTAAACAAGTCCGGGAACACAATGATTTCCGTCGTACCTTGCAGATCTTCGATCGTCAGATAGGCCATACGATCGCCCTTCTTCGTCAGCATGGATTTGACGGTGGCAATGACCCCGCAGATCTTGACCTCACTCCCATCAACGCAATCTTTCAATCCCGTCGTTGTCGTGGTCGACAAAGCACTCAGCACCGTTTCATACCGTGTCAACGGGTGGGCGGAAATATAGAAGCCGGTGAGTTCGCGTTCGTATTTCAATCGTTGGGCTTGATCCCATTCTGCGATTGACGGCAAGGGGGGGATCGGTAAAGGCCCAGACATTCCGTGCCCACTCATCTCCTCGCCGAAGATACTGATCTGACCGCAGTCACGCTCGCGCTGAGCCGCGGCGCCTTCTTCCACCGCTTGATCCAGCACGGCGATGAGCTGTGATCGTCTGGCCCCGGTGGAATCGAAGGCACCGGCCTTGATCAGACCTTCCAACATCCGCTTGTTGACCTTGTGAAGATCGACTCGTCGGCAGAAGTCAAAGAAGGAGGTGAAGGAACCCGTCTGGGTCCGCACATCCAGGACCGACTCCACGGCGCCTTCACCGACATTCTTAATGGCGGCCAACCCGAATCGGATGACGTCCTCGGCAACGGCGAAGTGCTTTTGGCTGGCGTTCACATCGGGGCCTAACACTTTGATTCCCAAATCGCGGCATTCGGTAAAATAGCCGACCAGCTTGTCTTGATTGCCCATATCGGTCGTCATGAGGGCCGCCATGAACTCGGTCGGATAGTGCGCCTTGAGGTATCCCGTTTGGTAACAGACAACCGCATAGGCCGCAGCATGTGATTTATTGAACCCGTACCCGGCGAACTTTTGAATCAACTCGTACAACTTCTCGGCTTTTTTTTCGGGAATCTTGTTCTCTTTCGCGCCGTCGATGAATTTGACGCGCAGTTTTTCCATTTCCTCGGGCTTCTTCTTCCCCATCGCACGACGAAGAATATCGGCTTGTCCCAATGAAAAGCCAGCGACCTTGTTGGCAATCGCCATCACTTGTTCCTGGTAGACAATCACCCCGTAGGTATCCTTGAGGATTGGTTCCAATTGAGGAACCTCGTAGGTAATGGTGACCTTCCCCTGTTTCCGCTTGATGAAATCCGGGATGAGATCCATGGGCCCTGGTCGATAGAGCGCAATAATGGCGATGATATCTTCAAATCGGTCGGGCTTGAGTCCCGTGAGCAGATCACGCATCCCGGAGCTTTCCAACTGAAACAAGCCGGTGGTTTTCCCCGAGCTTAACAGCGCAAACGTGGCGGGGTCGTCAAACGAAACTTGATCAATGACGAGTGGGGGACTGCCGGGATGCGTCTCGTTGATCAAGGTCTCGGCACGTCGAATCATCGTGAGGGTTTTGAGGCCGAGGAAATCAAATTTCACGAGCCCGATTTTCTCGATGTCTCCCATCGAGTACTGGGTTACAACTTCATCGTTGGCTCCCTTGTAGAGGGGTACGTGGTCGGTGAGGGGGCCCTCGGAAATCACGATGCCGGCCGCATGCGTTGAGGCATGGCGCGCGAGGCCTTCAAGGGACTGCGCGTTGACCATCAGTTCTTTGACCTTGGGATCACTGTCGACCAGCTCGCGTAAGCGAGGTTCGGTCTCCAGGGCTTGCTGGAGGGAAATGTTCAACTGGTTGGGAATGAGCTTGGCGACCTTGTCCGCGTCCGCGTAGGACATCTCCAGCACCCGTCCGACATCGCGGATGGCCGCTTTCGCCCCGAGCGTCCCGAAGGTAATGATTTGGGCGACATGGTCCGTACCATATTTCTCCACCACATAGTTGATGACTTCTCCACGGCGATCCATGCAGAAATCCATATCGATATCGGGTAGGGAGACACGTTCAGGGTTCAAAAATCGCTCGAATAAGAGGGCGTATACCAGTGGGTCAAGATCGGTAATCCGAAGCGCATAGGCGACCAGACTTCCGGCCGCCGAACCTCGCCCCGGTCCTACCGGAATGCCGCGTGATCGAGCAAAACGAATGATATCCCAGACGATAAGGAAGTATCCGGCAAACCCCATCGAACAGATGACCATGAGTTCTTCACGAAGGCGTTGGTCATAGACAACCGAGGCCGTGCGACTGGGGCGCTCCGTGAGTCGTGCTTGGAGGCCCGTCAGCGCGAGATGCTCGAGATAGGATTCACGGTCCTTGAATCCATCAGGGATACGGTATTGCGGGAGGTAGGTCTTGTTGAGCGGAAGGTCGAGTGCGCAATGATCCGCAATGCGGCAGGTATTCATCACTGCGCCTGGAAATTCCGCGAACGCCGGAGCAATCTCTTCAGTAGATTTGACGTACAGCTGGTCCGTGTCGAACTTCATCCGGTGTGGATCGCTGACGGTTTTTCCGGTTTGCAGACAGAGCATGAGCTCATGGGGACGCGCATCTTCCTTGTTCAGATAGTGGCAATCGTTGGTCCCGGCCATCGGGATCCCGAGTTTTTTGTGGATGTCCACGAGGCCGGCATTCGCGATACGTTGATGATCGAGTCCGTTCGCCTGCACTTCAAGATAGAAATGGTCCTTCCCGAAAATCTCCTGAAATTCTCCCGCCACCGCCATGGCGCCATCCATATCTTTTTGGCCGATGAGATAGGGGATTTCACCGCTCAAGCAACCTGACAGCGCAATGATGCCGTCATGATGGAGCTTCAATAATTCCTTGTCGATACGCGGCTTATAGTAGAACCCTTCAAGATATCCTTTGCTCACCAACTTGATGAGATTCTCGTAGCCTGTGAGATTTCTTGCGAGCAGAATGAGATGATAATAATCGTTATGTGCAAGCCCGCTATCCTTCTTCGCATGTCGGCTGCCTAACGCCATATAGGCTTCACAGCCGATAATGGGCTTGACCCCCGCCTCTTTTGCCTTGCGGTAAAATTCGACGGCGCCGAACATGTTGCCATGGTCGGTCATGGCGACAGCAGGTTGGTTGAATGATTTAATTTGGCGCACCAATGGATCGATCTGATTGGCGCCGTCGAGCAGGCTGAATTGTGTGTGAAGATGAAGATGAACGAAAGAAGATGCCACGAACAGTCAACCTCGTTGTGCGATTGTAGTCAGGGTGAAGGGAGGAGTCAACGGCAGAGCGTGATGGAACGATCGTTCACCTGTTGCAGGCAGGTATTGAGGATGGCGACCTTAGCTAGAGTCGTTCCTTGTACTTGTCGTAATGCTGCTTCTTGGCTCCCGCGATCCAATTTTCCCGTTTAATCCGCTCAGGATCGGTCGCGAGTTTCTTGGCGATTTTCTCTACATCTTCCGGTTTCCATCTGGCGATTTGGATAAATGTCCGGGTGCCGAGCTTTTGCAGAGTCTCAGCAAAGACTGGGCCGATACCCTGGATCTTCTTGAGATCATCGCCTGGCTTGGGCTTGCTGCCTTTGGGAGCACTACCAGGAGGGGGAGTCTCAGCCCCATTTTGGCGTGGCTGCGGAGCGAGTGTCGTTATCGGAGCAGATGGCATGGCGCGCAGGGTCGCACGCAGTTCTTTGAGGCGTTTTTGCAGACGTTCGATCTGCTCGTCTTTTTCCGGAATGCCCTGCACCGCTGTCCGGAGGGTCTGGCGTTCCGTGTAGAGCTCCTGTAGCTCGCGCTGGAGGGTAGCAAGTTGTTCGTCTCGCTCCTGTGCCCGTTGCTCATCAAGGTGATGTTGGGCCTGCAGATCTTCGTGAATCCGGTTCTGTTCGAGGAGCTTCGCGGTCTCGCGTTCAAGGGTCTGGACGGTTTGTGCGTGGGTACGTTCCCACTCCTTGATTGCCGTTTCCTTCTCACGCAGGAGGTGGGTCACCGGTACCAGCTCCTCAATTCGCCGGTCACGGTCGACGAGGGACCGCTCAAGTTGCTGGATGGTGGTGCGATGAGCGGCTTCGCGATCGCTCAACTCGACTTCGAGTTGATGGATGCGGTCTTGTGCTGCTTCCAGTTTGTTGACTTGGGCACGCAGCCGATCTCGATCGGCTAATCCTTCGTTCAGTTGTGTAATGTGGTCGCGGAGGACACGGATCTCTTCTTTGAGGACTTCCCGAGCTTGTTCGGCCGCCTGACTGGCCTGCTGGGCTTCTCGCAGTTCATCCGTTTGGGCAGCGGCATTCGCATCAACTTCTCCAATCCGCTGATCACGGTCGGCGAGGGAACGTTCAAGTTGCTGGATGGTGGTGCGATGAGCGGCTTCGCGATCGCTCAACTCGACTTCGAGTTGATGGATGCGGTCTTGTGCTGCCTCGAGTTTGTTGACTTGGCTGCGGAGCCGATCTCGATCGGCTAATCCTTCGTTCAGTTGTGTAATGTGGTCGCGGAGGACACGGATCTCTTCTTTGAGGACTTCCCGAGCTTGTTCGGCCGCCTGACTGGCCTGCTGGGCTTCTCGCAGTTCATCCGTTTGGGCAGCGGCATTCGCATCAACTTCTCCAATCCGCTGATCACGGTCGGCGAGGGAACGTTCAAGTTGCTGGATGGTGGTGCGATGAGCAGCTTCGCGATCGCTCAACTCGACTTCGAGTTGATGGACGCGGTCTTGTGCCGTCTCCAGCTGCTTGATTTGGTTGCGGAGCCGCTCGCGATCGGCCAAGCCCTCGTTAAGTTGAGCGATATGCTCGCGCAGGACCCCCACTTCCCGCTCCATGACCTCCCGAGCCTGTTCTGCGTTTCGACAGGTCTGTTGAGCCGTTCGGAGCTCTTGAGTCTGTGCGGCAAGAATCGACTCAATTTCGCTCACGCGTCGGCGAGCCGCCGCTCCTTCTCCTTCCGAGGTCGTCAGTTGTTTTGATCGGATCGTGAGTTCTGCTTCAAGGGCTTTGAGCCGCTCATTGCGGGCGATCAGCTCACGTTGAGCGGAGGAATGGAGTGTTTCCGACGACATGACCTTTTGTTCAAGAATCTGTACGGCCGACGTTTTGACCTTCAAATCGTGCGCCATCGCATCCAAGGCCTGCTCTTTGGTTCGTAAGAGACCTACGGCCTCATGAGAGGGCTGCTCCGGTGAGCGCGTGGGAATTCGCCGCAACCACCGGCCGACTCCGAACCCTATTCCGGCTGCAATGAAGAGACATCCGATCATTTGGCTAATCAGCGTCAGCATAGATCATGTGGTCCTTATCATGAGCAACTCGATCCGTTGATTCTGTGGGAGGCCCGGTTGATATTTTCTATTTGAAAGCGGACGCGTCGATCCATAGCCGATGGTGGTAAACGGGTTGGTGAGCCCATGGTCGGTCAGGTATTGCTTGACCGCATCGGCGCGTTGCCGGCTCAACCGTAAGTTGTGCTCGGCCGCACCACCGATATCGGTATGACTTGCGATCTCAATAGGCGCAGCCGGAGCTTTTCGAAGCAGGACGACAATGTGATCCAGGACCGCCTGACCTTTGGCCGTGAGTGCGGCGCTGTCTGGCTCGAATTCGATCGAGGATTTTGTAAGGACCTGATTCAGTGACAACTGGAGGGCCGTCAGTGAAACGGACGCGGGAGATACGGCCGTCGCTCGTGCAACCATCACGCGGTCTTCAAGTTTTAACCCCGCTCGAATTGCCGGCGCCATCACCTGGAGAACATCGGCCTTTTCTCGAGGACTTGTGACCTGACCGGTCACAACCAGTGAATGTCCGTCAATAATGATGGAGCCACGTTCGACCATCCAGCCTAAGATCGGTAGGAGCTGTGGAATGGTGTCCACCCATGCCGCCGCACCGACTTGCGCGTCGACAGTGAACTGGTCAGTTACATGGATTCCCTTTTTGGCATACAGGGCATGCGCCTGCTCAAGAATCGAGGTCTTGCTCCGCTGGGTGGGGAGTGAGCCTCGAAATATCAGGGTATTTTTTTCGAAGCTGACATAAAGCGAAGCTGGTGCGACAGCTGTGGCCCGTGATTGTGAAGGGAGATGTCGGGGAATGCACACCACGGCAAGCAGCATCAGCGCAGCGAACCCGCCGGCAAGAATTCTTGCACGCCTCATGAACTCGTCCCGTTCACCATGGGGCTGGTCGCTGTCGTATGGGTCCTGACGGTACCACATGTCACGACTATGTACTAGGTGAGAGGTGTTCAGTCAAGCAGGTCAACGACAAGGGGACAGATGCTGCGTGTGGTCCAGGTTCCAATCGATCTCCGGGGGAGAGATAAAACATCTACGTGCAATATCAAGTCGAATCCGAGCCCAACCGGCAGTCATGACAGAAAGTTCGGTAGACGAATCATATGGTTTCTGACCAGATAGGGAACTCGCCGTATCGAGGTCACGACCGATCAATGTTCATCGTCAGCGAGGGTTAGAGCCGTTCCTTGTACTTTTCGTAGTGCTGCTTCTTTGCTCCCGCGACCCAATTTTCACGTTTAATCCGCTCTGGGTCAGTCTCGAGCTTCTTGGCGATTTTCGCAATGTCTTCTGGCTTCCATCGCGCGATTTGGATAAACGTGCGGGTGCCCAGCTTCTGAAGCTGGTTGGCAAGGACCGGTCCGATCCCGTCGATCTTTTTCAGATCATCTGCCTGGATGGGCTTATCGCCTTTAGGCTGCTGTCCGACGGATGAATGTTGCCCGGCCCCGTTCTGGCGTGGAGCGGTGACGGGCTTGCTGACTTTGGGCGATATGGGATTTGGCCCAGCGTCCTTCTGGCGAAGCGGCTGCAGTGGAGCAGCGGCTGATGAGGGCGTTGCCTTCAGTGCCGCGCGCAGTTCTTTGAGCCGTTTTTGTAGACGATCGATTTGCTCATCTTTTTCAGGAATACTCTGCGCTTCCTTGCGGAGAGCTTGCCGTTCCATTTGCAGATCCTTCAGCTCTCGCTGGAGGTCGCCAATCCGGGCGTCACGTTCGTGCAGCTGTTGTTCGTCAAGTTGATGTTGCGCCTGGAGCTGATCCTGGGTTGCACAGGATTCTTGGAGCTTTGCGGTCTCGCCTTCGAGGTCTTGCACCGTCCGTGCGTGGGTGCGTTCCCATTCTTTGATCGTGGCCTCCTTTTCATGCAGGAGGTGAGCGACCGGCACCAGCTCGTCGATGCGACGGTCGCGCTCAGCCAAGACACGTTCAAGTTGTTGGATGGTGCCACGGTGGGCGGCTTCCCGATCACTCAGTTCGACTTCAAGCTGATGCACCCGGTCTTGGGTCTCCTCCAACTTTTTTACCCTGGCACGGAGCCGTTCTCGGTGGGCGAGGCCCTCATTGAGTTGGGCAATCTGTTCACGGAGGACACGAATTTCCTCCTTCATGACTTCCCGAGCCTGCTCGGCCGTTCGACCGGCCTCCAACGCATCCTGAACTTCGTCCGCCTGCACGGCTGCCAGCGAATCAAACTCACTGATCCGACGGTCTCGCTCTGCAAGAGCCTGTTCGAGTTGCTGGAGCGTGCCGCGATGGGCGGCTTCTCGGTCGCTCAGTTCCACTTCCAGCTGATGCACCCGGTCTTGTGCTGACTCCAATTTCTCCATGCGGACTCGGACTTGATCCCGGTCCGCCAGCTCCTCATTCAATCGCGCGATCTGTCCACGGAGGACGCGGATTTCCTCCTTGAAGACTTCGCGGGTCTGCTCGGCGGTCTGACAGGCCTGCTGCGCACCACGGAGTTCATCCGTCTGAGCAGTGGCGCTTGCGTGAAACTCCCCAAGCCGCTGATCACGTTCGGCCAGCGTCCGTTCAAGCTGTTGGATCATGCCGCGATGGGCGGCCTCCCGATCACTCAGTTCAACTTCCAGTTGGTGCACGCGGTCTTGGGTCGCCTCGAGCTTCTTGACTTGGGCTCGCAGCCGGTCTCTGTGGGCAAGTTCTTCGTTCTGTTGGGCAATATGCTCACGCAGGACGCGGATTTCTTCCTTCTGGACATCGCGGGCCTGCTCAGCCGTTCGACAGGCTTCCAAGGCATCTTGAACCTCGTTCGCCTGTGCGGCCGCAAACGCATCGAATTCCCCGATGCGACGGTCTCGTTCCGCCAGAGATTGTTCCAGCTGCTGGATGGTGCCGCGATGAGCGGCCTCCCGATCACTCAGTTCAACTTCCAGTTGGTGCACACGGTCTTGGGTCGCCTCGAGCTTCTTGACTTGGGCGCGCAATCGGTCTTGGTGAGCGAGGCTTTCGTTCAGTTGGGCAATCTGTTCACGCAGGACGCGGATTTCCTCCTTCAGGACTTCGCGGGTCTGCTCGGCGGTCTGAGAGACCTGTTGGGCGGTGTGAAGTTCACCCAGCTGGATGGCGGCAAGCGCATCGAATTCCCCGATGCGACGGTCTCGCTCCGCCAGGGATTGCTCCAGCTGCTGGATGGTGCCGCGATGAGCGGCCTCCCGATCACTCAGTTCAACTTCCAGTTGGTGCACACGGTCTTGGGTCGCCTCGAGCTTCTTGACTTGGGCGCGCAATCGGTCTTGGTGAGCGAGGCTTTCGTTCAGTTGGGCAATCTGTTCACGCAGGACGCGGATTTCCTCCTTCAGGACTTCGCGAGTGTGCTCGGTGGTTCGACAGGCTTCCAGGGCATCTCGAACTTCGTCCGCCTGCGCGGCGGCAAGCGCATCGAATTCTCCGATGCGACGATCTCGTTCCGCCAGAGATTGCTCCAGCTGTTGGATGGCGCCGCGGTGGGCGGCCTCCCGATCACTCAGTTCGACTTCCAGCTGGTGGACACGACCTCGCATCGACTCCAACTCTTTGACTTGAGCGCGAAGGCGTTCTCGAGCAGGGAGGCCTTCGTTGAGTTGAGTGATCTGCTCACGGAGGATGCGGATTTCCTCCTTCAGGACTTCGCGGGCCTGCTCAGCCGTCTGACAGGCCTGCTGCGCCGCGCGGAGTTCATCCGCTTGGGCAGCGGCGCTGCCGTCAAACCCATCGATTCGCTGATCTCGTTCCGTGAGAAGCTGTTCAAGTTGCTGAATCCTACGGCGATGAGCGGCTTCCCGATCACTCAGTTCAACTTCCAGCAGATGGACACGATCTTGTGCCGATTCCAGCTTCTCCATGCGGACTCTGACTTGATCACGGTCCGCCAGTCCCGCATTGAGCTGAGCAACATGTTCCCGCAGCACACGAATCTCTTCCTTCAGGACCTCGCGAGCTTGCTGAGCTCCCCGAAGCTCTTCTGTCTGAGCCGCAATGGTTGACTTCAGCTCACCTACCTGTTGTTGTGCTGCGACTCCATCGGTCTCTATCTCCGTCACTCGCTTCGATCGGAGGGCCAATTCTGCTTCGAGCGCCTTGATCTGCTCGCCGCGAGAGACGAGCTCTCGTTGGGCTGAGTTGAACTGCGTTTCCGATGACATGATTTTCTGCTCGAGAATCTGCATCGCCGCAGTCTTTACTTTCAAATCGTGGGACGTCGTTTCCAGTGTCCGTTCCTTGGTTCGTAGCAGATTGACAAGCTCTTGGTATTGTTGCTCCAAGGAGCCTTTTGGAGGAGGTTGTAGCCATCTACCCAGTGTGCTCATAGTTAATCAGTCCTTACTGCCGCACTGTAGTGATGCGGTTGAAGATATGTTTTGGGGTTGCTGAGCGAGAGATCGAACCGAACCATCCCTGAATCGGCTTGTCGGCATAAGGTGCCGCATGTCTCTGGTGAAGAAGAATGAGGTTGTGGGATGGCCCGGACACCGGAGGCGTTATCAACGCCATGCCGCCGGTGAGAATCTCCGAGTGCTTCATGAGGTCATGCCCACTGTGGATGATGATGCCTGGAGTTCGACATCAGACCGTACCATAATCGATCAGGCATGTACTAGGATGAAATTTGACCAATTTAATGGCTGTCGATGAATAGGGTAATAGGGAGGGGGCTTGCTCATGTTCGGCCTGGGTGATACCAGAAGAGCGCATGGCTCGTCATGCCCATGCTTGTTACGAGGAGGGACCGTCCTGAAGTAAGAGCTAGGCGAGTCGTTCCGGAATGAATAAATGAATAGTGGTGTTTGTGAAGCAAAGTAAGACGGGCCCACCTGCTTACTGTGAGCCCGCCGGTAAGGCGTTCATGCAATGTCCTCTGGCACGGGCCTATGCGTGTGCTGCCCGATGATCGTCCCTGCGGCGACGGAGTTTCTCTCCGACGCGAGTGCGCTCGCGCTCATATCCCATGGCGGCGTAGTATAATGCCCGATCGAAGAATTGACTGAGGATGTGCATGAGCTCAAGCTCGCCCTGCAATTCCATGGGGCCGTCTGAAAAGCCTTCGCGCTGAACAAAGGTTACCATGTGTTCTCTGGTCGCGGTGATGGCCCACAGGAAATGGCTGAATGCCACGCCTTGCCCTGCACGCCGCACGCCCAAGTCCGTGTAGCGCATTTCAATCTCAAGCTCGGTCATGTCCATCAACCAGTTACTCAGGTTTTGGTAGATTTCACGGGTGCGGGCCCGAAGCTCGTCGGGTGGGACTTTTCGTAAATCGCTACAGCGTGGAGAATTCCATACTTTTTCGCTTAGCTCTCCAGCGAGCTTGTCAGCGTTCTTCTCGATCAACCGCACCAATCGGCCAGCCAGCATAGCGTACCTCCTTCTTTAGGTAGTGGAATACAAGCAAACTGTGTATGCAATGCCGTATTCATCGGCAGACATTACTTGAATGATTACATCCGCGTCAATGAGCAGGTTTATTGGGCAAGCCGTTGCCCGTCACACCGTGATCCCGCAAAGCTTTCCGTGTGCGGAGAGCGCGCAATTCACTGTTCACTGTCTCCGTGTTACCGTCTCCAAATTGACGGATGGGAGCGATTTCTTTGTACATGCGAAGAGGAGCCTCTGTCGCCTTGAACTTACCCTACCCATTTGCTATCCTTCTGGACCTTTCAGAGCCGACGGATCTCGTCCATCTTGCAGAGAATATCTTTAAGGAGAACTCATTATGGCCGGCATTAAGCGGGCGTTGATCAGCGTTTCAGATAAGACCGGAGTCGTCGAGATGGCCAAGGGGCTGGAAGCGCTCGGGGCGCAAATTTTATCGACCGGAGGAACGTCGAAGGCGCTGCGCGATGCTGGAGTGAACGTCACCGATGTGGCTGCCTATACCGGCTCTCCGGAGATTCTTGATGGTCGGGTGAAAACATTACATCCCAAGATCCATGGAGGCCTACTGGGCCGGCGTTCTCTCCCGGCGCATGTTGAACAGATGAGTCAATATGGGATCGGTCCGATCGATGTCGTGATCGTGAATCTCTACCCCTTTGAAGCCACTATTGCTAAGCCTGACTGCCGGTTCGAGGACGCCATTGAAAATATCGACATCGGCGGCCCCTCCATGTTGCGATCAGCCGCCAAGAATCATGACGATGTGCTCGTGGTGGTCGACCCAGCTGATTATTCTCGCGTACTGGATGCGCTGAGGACCGATACCGCGACACCTGCTCTTCGGCGTGAACTGGCGATGAAAGTCTTTCAACATACCGCGCGCTACGATGGGTTGATCGCCGGCTACTTGGAAAAGCAGACAAAAGGCGGAGAGGTGAAGTTCCCCAAGGTGTTGTCGCTTCAATTTGAGCTGAGCGAAACGCTCCGCTATGGCGAAAACCCACATCAGCAGGGTGCGTTTTATCGGGAACTCAACAGCCATGAGCCATCCGTATCGCGAGGGAAGATTCTGCATGGGAAGGCGATGTCGTACAACAACTTCCTGGATGCCAACTCAGCTCTTGAACTGGTGAAGGAATATCACGACACTGCCGTCGCAATCATTAAGCATAACAATCCATGCGGTGTGGCACTGGGAGCCACACCGGTGGAGGCCTATGTGAAAGCCCGCGAGACCGATCCGGTCTCGGCCTTTGGAGGCGTGCTGGCCTTTAACCGCGTCGTGGATCTGGCTGCTGCCAAGGAAATTACCTCCACATTTGTTGAGGTCGTCATCGCTCCGGGGTTCGCCGACGATGCGCTCGCTGAATTGAAACGCAAGAAGGATCTGCGGTTATTGGATATCGGTCCCCTCACAAAGGTGAAACAGGAAGGCTTCGACCTCAAGAAGCTCGTCGGTGGGCTCATCGTGCAGGATCGCGATCTTGGAGTCTTGACGGATCTCCGCGCGCTGACGGTGCCGACGCTCCGCAAGCCGACGGACGAGGAGTACGCCGCCTGCGCATTCGCCTGGACCGTGTGCAAACACGTGAAGTCGAATGCCATTATCTACGCGAAGCCAGGCCAGACCGTGGGGATTGGAGCTGGGCAGATGAGCCGTGTCGATTCCGTGAAATTGGCCGCGATGAAAGCGCAAATGCCGGTGAAGGGATGTGTGATGGCCTCGGACGCATTCTTTCCTTTCCGCGATGGTCTCGATGCGGCCGCTGAAGTGGGGATTACCGCCGTCATTCAACCTGGTGGATCGATTCGAGACGCGGAAGTCGTCAAGGCTGCGGATGAACATGGGATGGCGATGATTCTCACGGGCATGCGTCACTTCCGCCACTGATCGGATGCTCAGATAGGCCTCCAACTTCGTTCTCGGCCTGAAAGAATCCTCAACGTAGCCTAAAGGTTACACCTCCGGCTTTTTCTCGCCTGCCGCCTCGTTGGATGGCCTATTGAAGCATCCTCATGATGTGGCGATAACGTTAGGAGACATCGACCTGTGAAAATCCTTGTCGTCGGAAGCGGAGGACGCGAGCATGCGATGGTATGGAAACTCGCGCAGAGTCCACGGAAGCCGATCTTGTATTGCGCTCCTGGTAATGCAGGCATGGCATCACTCGCGACCTGTATACCGATCAAGGCGGATGATATTTCTGGGCTCAAAGAATTTGCCGTTCGAGAACAAATTGATGTGACTGTGGTTGGGCCGGAAGCCCCGCTTGCCTTGGGAATTGCGGATGAGTTCCGCAAAACCAGGCTCAGGGTATTTGGTCCGACGAAACAAGCCGCTCGAGTGGAAGCCAGCAAGATCTTTTCAAAAGATGTGATGGCACAGGCCAAGATTCGCACCCCGCAGGCCAAGAGTTTCGAAAAGGCTGCGGATGCGTTGGCCTATCTTGAGCAGCACGACGTACCGGTCGTCATCAAGGCGGATGGGTTGGCGCAAGGGAAAGGCGTCATTATTGCCACGACTCGTGAGCAGGCGAAGCAAGCGATTCGTGATTGCATGGAGACGGAGGTCTTTGGGCAGGCCGGGAAGCAGGTCTTGATTGAACAGTTTCTGGACGGTGAGGAACTGACGATCATGGCGTTTACTGACGGCAAGACCATTGTACCGATGCCGCCGGCACAAGATCATAAGCGGGTGGGGAATGGAGACACCGGACTGAATACAGGCGGGATGGGTGCCTACTGTCCAGCTCCGCTTGGGACACCTTCACTTAGAGATCAAGTGTTCCATGAAGTATTACAGCCGATGGTCGATGCCATGGCCCGTATTGGTTCGCCGTTTCAAGGCGTGCTCTATGCCGGCCTCATGATTGTGAAGGGGATTCCCTATGTTCTGGAGTTCAATGCTCGGATGGGAGACCCCGAAACGCAGGTCGTGCTGCCGTTGCTGAAGACGGATCTACTCGATGTCATCGAAGCAGTGATCGACCATCGGCTCGAACAATTACCAGTCGAATGGTCTCAAGAGGCTGCGGTATGCGTGGTGATGACCTCCGGAGGCTATCCCGGTGCGTATCAGCAGGGAAAGGTGATTGCCGGTCTCCCAACGACTGCTGCCGTTTCATCAGCGTCCGTTGTTTTTCATGCCGGCACGACACAACGGGACAAGGACGTGGTTACAGCCGGGGGCCGTGTGCTCGGTGTGCTCGGTCTGGGCTCAACACTTTCCGACGCGCAGCGCGAAGCCTATCGAGTCGTGAACACAATTTCTTTTGAAGGATGCCACTTCCGAACCGATATCGCCCACCGCGCACTGAGAATGTAGTGTGGATTCGCCGACCAGGTCTCTGCCGTCGTTTCTCTCATGATCCCATCCCATCCAGTTCGAAATTTCACGTGCCAGGCGATCTCAATATACCCAAGAGAGGTCCGCTTGGTTTCTCTTAGGTCCAAATAGCCAGAGGCTAATCACTTTCGGTGGCCACGTTCCCCATCTGTTAGAATACCACCTCCTCATCATCGCTGGAGCATGAGCCCACACCGTGGCCACAGCGATGTGATCAACACACACAGCTGAGAAACGGGGAGAACGGTATGATCTTTCACCTGTCACGTGTTGTTCGCTCATTCATCTGTGTGGGAGGGGTCGTGAGCCTGATGGGCTGTGACTACTGGCCGCCGGCACTACAAGATGAGATTGAACAGTTACGTGCCGAAATTCAAACGCTGACGATGGAGAAAGTGCAACTGCAGGCTCAAGTGGTTGACTTGACCAGAGTGAAGCAGGAACTTCAGGGACAGATGGATGATCTGAGTCGAACAAATCGCGAGAAAAGCATCATCATTAGTGGATTACAGAGCCAGTTAGAAACATTGCGTATCAAAGCGGTCAAGGCCATGAGTCCTAAATCATCGACTCACAAAGGTTCTTCCAAATCATCTGGGACCTCCACGTCCAAGGGTGCACCGAAGTCGTCGGGAAGCAAACATCCATCTCCACGATCCATCGGAGTGCGATAGCTCGATGACGACGGTCATGAAGAGGACGTGGTCGTTGAGGAACCAGTAGAGCCCGACGCCGGCGCCGGTGAGGAGGCCGGCGCGGATGTGGTGGCTGCAGCGGGTGCGGCCGATTCTTTCTTGTCTGGGGATTTTGTCGCGGTCGTTTCACTGCCTCCGCTTGATGGTGGTTTGAGCTTATCCGAATAGTCGGTCACATACCACCCGCTTCCCTTAAACATGATTCCTGGTGACGAGATGAGGCGGCGGACCGCGTTCCCGCAGCGTTCACATGCGGAGAGCGGGTCATCCTTTATGCTCTGTTTCACCTCAAAACGATGCGAACAACTGTCACATTGGTATTCATATGTGGGCATTGGTACGTCCTTCCTCCATCCGTCTTCTATTTGCGATGCCATGGGACAAGCTGTTTATCTCTTACATCAGTTTGGCAAAGGCCTGTCCAAGTCGTTCGAGTCCTCTGGTAATGTTGGTCATGCTGGTGGCATATGACAATCGGAGATGATCGTGACTGCCGAATGGCTCGCCAGGGACTACCGCAATGTGCGCATCGTTCAAAAGATAGTTGGCCAACTCGTTCGGTGTCTTGAGCATACCTGAAGGCCCTCGTTTCCCCAAGACTCCTTTAATATTGGGGAAGGCATAGAAGGCGCCACGTGGCATTGAACAGGTCACGCCTGGAATGTTGTTGAGTCCCTCGACGATCGTCTTTCGCCGACGAGAAAATTCTTCGACCATTTTAAGCGTGAATGGTTCTCCAAGACGTAATGCGGCGACGGCTGCCTTCTGCGCGATCGAACAAGGGTTTGAGGTACTCTGGCTTTGAATATTGGCCATGGCCGTGATGAGCTCTTTCGGTCCTGCCGCAAAGCCGATACGCCATCCGGTCATGGCATAGGCTTTTGAGACTCCGTTGATGACTACTGTACGCGCAGCGATCTCAGGCCCCAACGATGCGATGCTCACGTGACTGGCTCCATCGTAGAGAACCTTCTCATAGATCTCATCGGAAATCACGATGAGGTCATGGCGAATCGCCACGGCCGCGATCTGTTCCAAGATGCTGCGATCATAGGTGGCTCCAGTCGGGTTGCACGGGCTGTTGACAAGAATGGCTTTTGTTTTCGGCGTAATGAGCCGATCAAGTTCAGCAGGACGAACGGCATACCCTTCGTCCTCTCTGGTCGGCATGAGGACCGGGGTCGCATCGTTCAAGAGGGCTTGATCTGAGTAGGAGACCCAGTAGGGAGTGGGAATGATAATCTCATCTCCTGCTTCAAGTAACGCTTCCGCCAGATTATACAGCGAATGTTTGGCGCCGCAGGACACTAGGATCTGAGACTTGTCATACCGGACGCCAAGTTCAGCCAGTAACTTCTCGGCGATGGCGCCGCGCAACTCGTCAATGCCTGAGGAGGGAGTATATTTGGTAAACCCCGCGCGAATAGCAGCCTCTGCTGCGGCCTTGACCGGCTCCGGTGTATCGAAATCCGGTTCGCCGGTTGAAAAGTCAACGATGTCTAATCCCTGAGCCGCCATGGCCTTGGCTGTCGCCGCCATGGCGAGTGTGGGGGATGGAGCGATACGGCTGACACGAGCGGCAAGTTTCATGATTTGAGACTCCTGATACGATCATTCAGACGGCGCGCGACTTCAGGGTGAAGAAACTCAGTCAGTGGACCTCCATGCCGTGCCACCTCTTTGATAATGGTCGACGAAAGGTAGGAGTACTCTTCGCTTGGCATTAAGAACACGGTCTCCACGGTTTTAGCTAATTTTCGATTGATCAGCGCCATCTGGAATTCATGTTCAAAGTCTGAAATCGCCCGTAAGCCTCGAATAATGGCGTTGGCACCCGACCGCTCAACGTAGTCAACCAACAAGCCTTCAAATTGCGTGACGTCGATCTGATGGAGGTCCTTCATGACGAGTTTGACCATCTCGACGCGTTCCGTGACATTGAACAACGGATGCTTGGAGGGATTTGGCGCTACGGCCACCACCACTCGATCAAACATCCGGAGGCTGCGGGTGATGATATCAGTGTGCCCGTGGGTGATGGGGTCAAATGTGCCGGGGTAAATGCCAGTTTTCATTTTTCGTACATGTCAGGAAGAGTAGAGCGACAGGGTGGTGTCCCCGTAGCGATATTGCCGGCGCAAGCTGGTAGGGCCGAGCGCAACGGGAGCTGTGGTCTTTCCCCCATGTTCGACGACGAGCCAGGCATCCTCGGCAAAGAGCGCCTCGGTTATTGATTCGCTCAATAACGAGGACAGTCCCGCCGTTTCTGCATAGGGAGGATCGGCAAAGACCACATCGTAGGGACCATTCCAATGGTCCGGGCGTCGAAGGAACTGTTCAACAGCGTGAGCCCGTATCATCAGTTCAGAGCCAATCTGACAGAGGTGTTTATTCCGCTGGAGCAGATTCACGGCGTCCCTGTCCGACTCAACGGCGGTGACATGGTCCGCGCCACGGCTGAGAGCCTCGATTCCGACCGCGCCGGTTCCTGCATAGAGGTCTAAGAAACGACTGTGTGGCAACCGATTCCCAAGAATAGAAAACAAGGCTTCTCGAACTCGATCAGAGGTTGGACGAAGGCTCTGTGTTTGTGGCCCATAAAGACGCCTCCCACGGTAGGTCCCTGCAATCACACGCATTCCACACAGCACCACGCCATACGATGAGCAGAACTCTAACATAGCGTTTTTACAGGGGTCAAGAAACGAAGGCTGGGAGGTCGCCGTGTTACCGACGAATCTGAAGAATTTGAGCGATTGGTCGTGAGATCTGAGGGGGAGATGTCTTTATCGCTTTGACCGTCTTTTATGGGAAGACTATAATGATTCCGTCCGTACGCGATGTACACGAACTCCTGTGATCAGCTCAGACTGTCACGGAGGGCCTGCGGGCTCGTGGAATTCGAGCCCGAATGGTCGATGGTGTTAGCGCGTACCGACGGTCTGGGACTCGCGAGTAGCCAAACTCTTCCGGCGATTATTGGAAATGGTGCGGTCGATAATGGCGCCGCAGTTGATGCATTTCCATGCATAAAACACAAGAAAGAAGTCCGAGAACCGCTCCAGCATCATCATTCCCTTGCATTTCGGACATTCCATTGAACCCTCCCAGGGTGGTTACGTTCACAGCTGACGGCGAATTTAAGCAAGAGCTGCACCAAATTGTCATTCCTTGTGTTTTCAATGATTTACAGTTTACGTAATTGACTGGAATCAGGTTTTTTCAGGAAATTGACGGTACAAAAGAGTCCGACTCGTCAATTTTTTGTCCATCGCGAGGGATGTCATGACGGAAAAAGAGCGCGGAAAGGGCATTGCACACTGGCCCCAAGCCGAGCGACCTCGTGAGCGTCTCCTTGCCAAGGGGCCGGACGCCCTGTCCGATGCCAATCTATTGGCTATCTTGTTAAGAACCGGCCGTCGCGATGCCTCGGCGGTCCGGGTTGCACTTGAACTGCTTGAGCGGATGGGTGGATTGGGAGGCCTTGCTGCTTGCGGGACGGACGAGCTCTGCGCGATCCCTGGAATCGGCCCAGCCAAGGCTGCTCAGCTCAAGGCTGCCCTGGCACTGGGCAGACGATCCCTTGCTGCGCCACTCTCAACTGGAACGCGTATTTCGTCGAGTGCCGACCTCTATAAGCACTTTCACCCGTTATTGCGCGAGGTGAAGCACGAACTGTTTAAGGTGGTCCTGCTTGATGCCAAGAATGTCGTGATCAGAGAGGTAACCGTATCTGAAGGCAGCCTGACGCTCAGCATTGTGCATCCGCGGGAGGTTTTCGCCCTGGCCGTCCGTGAATCGGCGGCGGCTGTGCTTCTTCTTCATAATCACCCCAGTGGAGATCCCACACCAAGCGGTGAGGATCGGCAACTGACGAGCCGACTTGTCGAGGCCGGACGGTTGTTGGGGATCCGTGTGGTGGACCATATCATTCTTGGAGATGGTCGCTACGTGAGTTTTGCGGATGAGGGGTGGCTGCCAGGGCAGTAGATGAGAGATGACATTTTGGGAATGTTCATCAACCTGAGCATGAGAACAGAAAGGTGAGAATACGAATGGCGTAAGACACCATCGCGCATAAGGAGGGCCGATCATGCAAACAGCCTGTGCAGAGTCCGTCAGGAATGTGGCGATCGTATCCAGTGCCGGTGCAGGGAAGACCTCTCTCAGCGAAGCCTTGTTATACATGGGGGGAGCTCTCCCCATACTTGGCTCGGTCATGCAGGGAACAACCGTTTCGGATTTTGAGCCTGAAGAACTCCGTCATCGTACGTCGACCAGTACCAGCCTGCTCCAGTTTTCGTGGAATCACACCCAGCTCACTCTGATCGATACTCCCGGTGCATTGGCGTTACTCGGTGAGCCGATGGCCGCGCTCCATGCCGTCGATGCGGTCGTGCTCGTGATGACCGCGCAGATCGGCGTGCGCACCGAACTGGCTCGCTTGTGGACAAAGATCAAAGCCTTGGAACTTCCCTGCATGTTGTTCGTGAACGGCCTTGATAAGGATGGTGTCGCCTATGAGGATGTGCTTGAACTGTGTCGTAAACAACTCGACTGTACACCGATTCCCATGACGATGCCCGTCCGTTCCGGTGGGACACTCGATGGTGTCATTGATGTGCGGCTCAAACAGTTCGTGCGATCCGGACCGAGCTCCGTGAAAGCCGACTTTCTCCCGATTTCAGCACAGCTGGAAGAGAGCCTCAGTCAAGCACGAACCAAGCTCTTGGAAGTCGTGGCAGAGAGCGGAGAGGCACTCCTGGAGACCTATCTTGCGGAGGGTGATCTGAGCGATGACGCACTGCTTGAAGGACTGCGCCGGAGTATTGTGACCAGGCAATTGCTTCCTGTCTATGCCGGATCGGCCACGCAGAACGTAGGAGTCTGGTCCCTGCTTGATGCCATGGTGAGGCTCTTTCCGTCGCCGTCCGAGCGTGGCGCGACGCATCCCTGGAACGGCATCCAGCCGGAGACTACTGACAGGTGTGAGCGGAAGGGAATGGTTGAAGAACCTTTTTCCGCCTATGTCTTTAAGACGATCATCGACCCATTTGTCGGTCGATTGTCCTACTGTCGTGTGGTGTCAGGCAGCGTCCATGCTGATTCGACGGTGCTCAATGCCTCAAAGCACATACGGGAGAAACTTGGCCATTTCTATCGAGTCTTAGGGAAACGACATGTGGCGATCGATTCCGTCAAAGGTGGAGACATTGTGGCCATCGCAAAACTCAAGGACACTCACACCGGTGAGACGTTGTCGCACGAGGGGAATCCAATTTGCTATCCAGGACTTGGCCTGCCGAAACCAATTCTGTCGCACGCGATCGAGGCCAAATCGAAAGCGGATATCGATAAGGTCAGTCTCGGACTGCACAAACTCATCGAAGAAGATCCGACGCTGGAATTCTCCAGAAACGATGAGACCAAAGAGATGGTATTTAGCGGGATGGGGCAATTCCATATCGATCTTGCACTGGAAAAGCTCCATCGAAAATTCGGAGTTGATGTCATTCTCCATACTCCAAAAATTCCTTATCGAGAAACCATCAAGACACAATCTCAGGCGCAGGGGAAGTACAAGAAACAGACGGGAGGGCACGGGCAGTACGGCGACTGTTGGCTTGAGGTGGCACCGTTGCCCAGGGGACAGGGCTATGCCTTCGAGAATCGAGTCGTAGGAGGGGCCATTCCTCGAAATTTCATTCCGGCGGTGGAAAAAGGCGTGCATGAGGCGATGCATGAAGGTCCGCTGGGCGGTTGCCCGGTGGTCGATGTGCACGTCGCCGTCTATGATGGGACCTATCATGTGGTCGACTCTTCAGAGATATCATTCAAAATCGCAGGCTCGATGGCATTCAGAAAAGCGATGGAGAGCGCCCATCCGGTACTGTTGGAACCGGTCATGACGATCGAGATCGACACACCGACCGAGACGGTTGGGGCCGTGATAGGGGATTTAAACGCCCGTCGAGGACGCATCCTCTCCGTGAATGCCCACGATCAGGTGGAGCAGATTACGGCGCTGGTGCCGTTGGCGGAAATACTTCGGTATGCCACCGCGTTGAATGCCATGACCGCCGGTCGAGGAAGTTATGCCATGGAGTTTGCGCAGTACGACGAAGTGCCACGAGATCTTGTGGACAAGATTCTGGAGAAGCGGAAAGCTGACAGACAGGCCGTTGCGTCACACGCGGAGCACTAGCCGGTTGCGAAACGATTTGATTATTGGCAATAGTTGTAGCTGGAATGTTCCGCTTTGCACTTACGCCATAATCCCCTGAGGATGCTCAAAAAGGCTGTCCCGCAAGGCCTCAGCGAACGAAGAGGGAAAGCGTACGCTTGGGTTCGCGTTGGGCCTGTGAGCGATGCGAGAACGTCGCCGGCGAACTTTACCGGCATCTTCTTAGTCGGATGTTTTCAAGACGACATAAAATGCGCGGGTTTCACGCAGTACGCGTAGCAAGATCGTGTCGCCACGCCGTGACCGGGAGATCGCTGCAGCATAGTCGGCAAGAGAAGAGGTCTCCACACGGTTGACTTCTTTGATCAAGTCCCCCTCGCGGAGTCCTTCCGCGTGAGCCAAGCTGTTGGACTCGACCCGCATAATCACAACACCTTTTGTTTCACGAAGCCTGAATTTTTCAGCGAGGTTTGGTGTTAATTCCTGAACCTCAATTCCTAGTTTCACTTCGGCTCGCGCGTGAGGGGCTGTGGGGATGGCTGCCACGTCGCGGCGTTCCGTGAGGAGAATAGTGAGCGTCACGTGCTTGAGATCTCGGATCACGTCGATCTTGGCCTGTGCCCCTGGAGTCAGTGTTCCGATCAACCGAGAGAGCTTGTTCGGTGAGTCGACGATTGCTCCGTCGATCCGGACAATGACATCCCCCGGTCGTATTCCGGCGACGGCGGCAGGATCATTCTCAAACACTTCGTTCACCAAGACCCCTTCACCCTCGGTGACGCCAAATTTTTTGGCGAGTTCGGCCGTCAGGGGTTGAATGCCGACCCCAAGCCATCCGCGTATGACCTTTCCTTTTGCCAGCAGTTGCTCAATGACGTGTTTGGCCATGTTCGAGGGAATGGCAAACCCAATACCCTGGGCAAAATTGATGATCGCCGTATTGATTCCGATCACTTCACCTCGAAGGTTAAACAGCGGGCCTCCGGAGTTTCCTGGATTGATCGATGCGTCGGTCTGAATGAAGTTTTCGTACCGTGAGAGATTCATGTTTTCACGGCCGATGCCGCTGACGACACCGAGTGTCACAGTACGGTCCAAGCCAAAGGGGTTTCCGACCGCCAGTACCCATTGACCGACTTTGACCGTGGAAGAATCGCCGAACTGCGCGCTGGGAAGCGGTCGATCGGTGGTCACTTTGAGCAGCGCCAAATCCGTATCCGGGTCCTTGCCGATGACCTGAGCAATGAGCTTGGTCTTGTCCGAGAAACGAACTTCAATCTCCGTGGCATCGCCGATAACATGATTGTTGGTTACGATGTGTCCGTCACGATCTACGATGAGCCCGGAACCAGAGCCCGAGGCATTTGGCGTCCTGTCTCCTGATGTGTCGCGGAGCCTTCCTGCGGTGGTGATGGGAAAGAGGTTCACGACGGATGGTTTGGTCTGTTCGGCGAGCTCCGTAATCACGGTTTGAATTTCTTCGAGCATGCGAAGGCCGGTCGATTCAGGCGAAACGGCTTCAACCGCAGACACGAACGAGAGTGATACAAAAAAGGAGAGGAATAGGAGCACGTGCGAAAGAACTCGGACTGTACGGGACTTCATCAGTACCATGAAGAAGGATTGTAACTGATCTTATGTCAGTGTGCCTACTATCTGCGGCGAACGTGTCAGCGCCAGCGTGAGTGGTCGCTGACCGGTCAACCAGTGCGTGAGTTGATCGAGTTCAGCTTGAGGACCGATTGTGATCACGATGTCGCCAGGACGGAGAATGAGGTCATGGCTGGGACCCAAGAGGAAGGGCCCTCGCAGTACTGTGGCGATAGAGGATGCGAGCGGTGTGGGAACGGCGCTCAATGGTTGTCCGGCCGCAGCAGCGTCGCGCATCACCGTGAGACGTTCGATCCCAGCTGACCGGACGGTCAGGTCGTGATGCAGCAAGAGCAAGTCTTGATGTATCGCTTCAAGTTTGAGTTCGCGAATTTGTGCATCGACTTGCAGTAAGGAACGTTTCAGTTCATGCACGCGAGCACGGGCATCGGTTAAGGCCTCATCGACCGCGTACACAATCGAATCCGGTTGAAGTCTGGAGTGGAGCCGATCGGATACCTGCACGGCAATAAGTCTCCCAACTCGATCGGTCACATCGTCGATGCGTTGGAGCAAGGAGGAAGCTTGCCAATGTAGTCGGATAATCTCAACTTTACGGTTGACGACTTCGGAGATTGACAAGATGCCTTCGTAAAAAGCATGTCCGGTGATTGAAAGTTCCTTATGGACTCGGTCAAACAAGTCAAATGCCATGTTCTGATAACGTATATTATGTCAACTTGAAGATTATTCCGCCTAATCGGTAACGCCTACCGGCTTCCTGCTCGACTATACAAGAAAGCGATTCATCAGATGCTGATCGGACTATAGCACATTCATCCCTCAGGAGCAGCACATGATCGGATCATCTGTTCCATCCGCCGTAGCAACTGGCTGTAATAATACGAACCCCCATGGTTATGGCCGCTTGAGAATAAAGTTTGAGTGTCTGTTGAAGTTATGAAGTGCGAGTAATCCAAGCCTCCCTGCCCTGCCAGACCTGGTCATCCTATACGGCTATCCGATCTTTAAGCCCGCAACACGCAAGCTGACCGACACGGCATCTCAAGCTGTCGTCTGATAAAAGGTGAACCCTGCGGAGTGAATTTATTGGCGACTCTGTGGCCAGGTATGGACGACACGGACACCGCTTGTGTGTACCAGGGCTTTACGAAAAAGCTTTATACCAGATGTGCTCGGCCTCAGCGCCATTGGGTCATGGCTCACACGCAAGCTATTATATTGCACTTGGAGTTAGAATTTGAGTAGATAAACGATATCAATGTCGCTCTTGAACCCCACTGTGCTGATTGCCGATGACCATCCGCTTGTAGCGGAAGGACTGAAACAACTACTCGAATCAGACTTTGAGATTTTGGGGACACTCAGTAATGGGGACGAGCTTATTCAACAGGCGCAATTGTTACGCCCAGATATTATTCTACTTGACGCGGTCATCCCACCGCAGAACGGATTCAGCACGGCTCGGCGGCTCAAGGAATGTGTGCCAAACTCGCGCATCATTTTTGTCACAATGCTGGATGAGCCTACACACGTAAGTGAAGCATTTAGGACTGGAGCCAAAGGGTACGTGCTCAAACATTCGCTCTCATCGGACCTCGTCCATGCCATACGAGCTGTACTTCAGAACGAACAGTACCTCTCACCGGGAATCACGGGCGAGGTCCGCGAGTCGGTGGAATATCCTTGGACAAAACCCGGGGGGTTCACTGGTCACCTGACTGAACGGCAAAAACAGGTCTTGCAGTTACTTTCTCGCGGAGACTCCACAAAGGTGATCGCGCAAACCTTACATATCTCTCAAAAGACCGTTTTGTTCCATAAAACAAGCATTTTTAAAAAACTTGGAGTCCGATCACCTAGCGACCTCACCAAGTTTGCCCTGACCCAAGGACTGACCTCGCTGAGCACCACCAAGCAAACACCGGACTCACCTTAGCGAAGTTGTGAAGGCCAGCTGTCACCGTATTAGGCCGAAGTAGGTGCGTGCCGAGAAGAAGTGTGCCAGGGTGAGTTGATGAGCCCGCACAATCCTCAATTACCGAAGTTCAAGAAGCGCATTCGCTCTACAATTAAGCAGCGTCTGCCTTGGCATCCTAAATGGATATTGTTTTGGCTCTATGATGAAGAGGGCTCTGATGGTGTAACGGTTTGCAGCGTGATGAGACCATTTCTAATCGCATATTTCGTAAGCTCAGGTCTGGTTTTGAGTCTGAGCTCTTTCATGATCCGCGTGCGATGAAATTCCACAGTTTTTGTCGACACGTTGAGGATGGAGGCGATTTCCTTGGTCGATCGCCCCTCTGCCACCAATTGGAGAACTTCACGCTGCCGCGGACTCAAGGAATGATCGAAACCGCTTTCCCCTGTCTCTCCCTGCCCTGCTTGTTGGATCGGTCGATTCATGTGATCTACAAGGCCTTGCGCCACACTCGGAGAAATGTATGTATTGCCTTTCAACACTTCCTTCACAGCGTGAAGGAGTTCGCCTGACAACGACTGCTTGAGCACGTATCCGGTCACCCCAAGGCGGAAAGCTTCCACTACAAAAACCTGGTCTGCGTGCATGGTCAGCACTAAAATTTTAACTTTAGGATCGAACTGTTTGACTTGCCTCGCAGCATCCAATCCGTTCAGTAAGGGCAAAGAAATATCAACGATGATCAAGTCTGGGTGCATTTCCGGTAAAGCTTTTATCAGTGCTCTGCCGTCGGAGAATACCCCCACAATATCCGCTTCAGACTCAAGAAGCTTCTGAATACCTTCGGCAACCAAAAGATGGTCATCGGCAAGTAATACTCGCGGTTTCATTGAACCCCTCCCTCACCAAATGAGCCTACCCGGTAGCACAGAACTTGATTTGATAGGAACCTATGCTAGGTAGTGTCATTTGTACCGACGTTTAATGTCAAGGGGGAGGGATTGGATAAGCTGAGTAGTCTCTGTGGAACCAGTACGAACTGCGCATTGCCGTAGCAAATGTCCTGTGCAATTCATGAAATCTCCGCGAGGACAGTTTTTACCAAGCAAATGCTCGTCAGCGTTTCTTCTTGGGCCTTGGCTCGACACTGCTCTGGCTTGCCTTTTAGTTTGACCTCTCGGTGCCACAGTAAAACCAAAAAGAGCAGCAGGAAGATGATCGTAAACAGTTGCCGCCGTGCCATGTACATTCCAAGAGTTAGTGGTTAGTTGCAATCAAGTCCGCGCCAGGATGAACATCTTTCACGCAGCATAAAACTGAACCTGCGAACCGCTTCAGCGAGCGCTTGCTGAAATCATACGAGAGCAGGTCATCCTTTCTTATTCACGCCCTCTGGCCTCTGAATATTATGTGGAAGACCCCAGCTCTTTGGACCAAAAAAGAACTAGACCATGACCACCTCGTGACGGCCCATCCCCCGAATCACGAAAAATTCCGAAGTTGTACGTATAATTTATCTCAATCTGGGACTTCCATGGGGCTCCGGAAACAAACCCGACACCGACAGTAGGCATGGAGTCCGTCACCTGTCTGATCGTCCGTTGAGAGGTAAAATGCGCCTGCTCAATGAATGCCCATCCTGCTTCGACATAAGGATAGAGGAAAAATAATGCTTCGTAGCGGTACTGCACATTCGCGATTGCATACCGGCTTGGAACAAGCTCATTAAAAGCAACACCGTGAATCATAGGAAGTGAGACGGCCTCCCATTCATAGCCCGTCGGACGCCCAGGAAGACGAAACGCGCTGAAGCGGTCCAGATCTTTTCCAATGCCTCCATGTAGACTTGAAATCAGCCGATGCTTCTCACTTTTAAAAAATGGCAGACCCGCAGCCGCCAGAATATACCCACTCATCGCTAAGTACGTCTGTTCCCTCCTAACATCTGGCGTTTCGAGCGGTGGACCTCCCCATGGGACCCACTTTGCTCGGTGTCCATAGAAGAAGTCTCCCCCAATGGTCACGCCCTTGTGGGGCAACTCCATGAGATTGCGATTCAAAGAATCCGTCCGAAGTCTCACATGAACTCGACCTTCATAGGTGTCACTGGGGACACCGTATTGCGGCGAGGTATGATTGGTGCCCCGAAACCAGCGATACCCAGGTTCATACGTCACAAACAGATTGACTGCGCTGTCCTGGAGGAAGGGATGAACAGGCAGTCGGTAACCAACACCGATCCCTCCAAACACATAATTCCATTCCAATTCCGTTTCCCGGATACGCTGTCCCTCGACATACTCCGATCGTCCTAGTGGCGCAATGAAGCTGTTCAAAGAAAATAGGAGCGTCCAATTGGGATAATCTCGAAGACCGATGGAATATGCGAGATCGTTTACGGCAACGGAAATGGTCCCGCGGAAACGTCGGTTATCATCATCCCAATTCCGCCAGATATATAACGCCCCAAAGGGAAGCACCTCGACCTGAGAAGGTCCATCCGGAATCCACTGTACCCCGAAACTAGCTGCTGTGACGGATCGTCGGTCGCGAGAGGCGACATGGATTTCCTCTCCAAACAGTTTGGTGCGAAAGTCTTTTCCAGCAAGCGGTGTAGGCTCTTCCGTGGGACTGGTATCTTCCGCAGAGACATCAGCGAGAGTGTCTCCCGGATTGCCATATGAGACGACCAATAGAACAAGAGATGTGGAAAATAATCGGCTTAATTTAAGACTGCTAACCAAGGCATACACGTTGGGGCTACTATCCTTTCCATGAACGGCAACTCGCACAGGGCAACGACTCTGGCGCTCGCAGATATGCCGCGAACATCGTCAGGAACCCATCTCCCCAACCGAAATCCTGACAACCGGCTCCTTGCTTTTTTCTCGAATCACCGTCCTATTTCTTTTTTTCCATGTTCGTTTTTTCAGCGTCGGATTGTGAAAGGGGTCGTATAGACAGAAGATGCTGTTGGTCATTAGCCTGGGCTTCGATCATATCTCCCTGCCTGATTTGCCCGACCACCTTCGTTGCATCGTCTCGATGCAACCGGACCTCCCCTTCTTTTGCTTTAATGACGATCTCTTTCCCATCAATATGCAGCACCTTTCCTCTGTACCGACCTTCTTTGAAACCGGTTTGATCCGTCGCAGAGAACGTTTTCATATTGTCTGATGGAGATGGAGAGTTCTGCGCTTCAGCGCCCCCCCGACGCCAAATAGTGCGACAACAAGCGACAGATAGCACATCCATGCGGTAATCTGACGACCGTTCATGACAATCCTCCTCCGTTAGGCGTTTGAACGTTCCAGCTATTTCTCCTCACTCGGTCATAGCGAAGACCGTGAACCATGAACTCGTGCTTATTCACACGCTATAGCTTGTCGAAATCGGCAACTATCGCACTCGAATATTAACGAGGCTTGATGGCTAATCGCTCCGACTCGAAAAACAAGATGGTATCGTTGCCCAGCACAGACGAGGCAGATATAGCTCGCCGCTTCTCCCTCGACATCCTCGGTCGGTATGTCGCATTGGTTTCGTATCATTCATCCCTCCTGCCACAATCATGGTGGACCAGCGTGATAGATGAAGCACAGCATAACGGAAACACCTCCGGTGCCCCCCTAGACTAAACCCTTGAGCATCGTGCACCACTACCTAGCAATACGACTAGTTTCGGCTGGAGGATAACGTGGCGTGATCTCGAGATAAGTTCTTGATACCAGAATAATTAACTGTCGTGATATGGGATCAAATGTCAAGACAAGGTAGCAGGGGTGGCTTGGCTATCCTAAAGTGGTTCGCGTGTTATTGACACAGAACCCGACGCACATGGAAGCGGGAGATGCATTAGTGAGGTCTTAATCCGCTCCGCCCCTCACCCAGGCGAGGAGCAGAGCAGTGCCGACGTGTAGAACCTGACTAGAAATTGGAACTGCTTCTATTCCAAGAACACATCATCAGGACTGACAATCGCTGATTCTTAAATGCTAGGAGGATCTTCTCGATCTTCCCCTGTGAGTACGTTCGATTCCTGAGCTTCCAATGTCTCCATCTCCGTGAGCATGGCAAGTAATGCCTGTCGCCTCTGTTGTAAACCAGTCTTTGCCGAATCGGTTGCGAGTGGCTCCTGAGCAGACTCCGGCAAATTGACCAAGGCTTCAGCTTCGCCCAAGGTTGCATACTTGTATAAGTCTAAATGTTGATGCCCTTCCCCGTACAGACGGGCTAAAACTGATTGTGTTTTGGCATCAAACGCGAGAACGCCCTTCTGATCCACATTTCCGTGGTCTTGGGAAGACAGTTGCTCCAAACATTTCAATTGTTCTTTCAAAGCATCACTGCGAGTGAAGGCTGCAAACGAAGCGTTGGTATTCGGCATAATGTAACCTCCTCATACATTAACTACTGTGAACGAATTGGATGAGGTATGAACCGAGATCATATGGCTTCGGTTCATGATTGCTCGGTGGAAGCAGTGCATACATAAAACACCCTCTTTCCGATTCTAGGATGTAAGCTCATTAAGACGTCCCAGTCACATAGTGACAGTCCTCCTCATGGCTCTGTATGTGCCTCAACGGGTGCTAACCACACAACATCAACAAGGCGTGTGAGATCCGAGGCCTTCTGATCGGCCACAAATATGTTGGCGTACTGGCCCTGGAGATTATGAACAAATTCAGGTTGGTGGTCCATCGGAATCTCCGCAAGCATTGCCAACGAGGAAAGGTACTCGCCGCGGCCTTGCGCAATTTCGTGCTCCACATTGCCGAAGTTATGGGCAATGAAGGCGTGCACGCGTTGCTTAGCTCGAATTAAATGCTCGTTTCCCACTCGAGTCCCGGGTGTGGTGCTTGAAGTAAACTCCTTACTGGGCTGGGTAAATTCTGAGGAGGCCTGTGTTGTGCCATTAGAGACCGCAGTGGTCGCGTCGAATGGGGCTTTCACAAGTTCGACGGTGGCGTCACACCCAGCAAGCCCGATCAGAAGACAAAGCGTCAATCCTGTGGTTGGAAGACTGAAAAGTATCGATTTCAACATCAAAATCTCCTTATCATTGGCGATAAAGACATACTGGTCTCAGTCCTTGATTTTTTCTGATAACTCTTTTGCTTTGCCTTTCCCCCGCTCAACGGCACCCTTGGCATTGCCTTTGGCTCTTTCCACACCTGCCTTCAGATCGTTACCCTTTGCCTCTTCCTTGAGTGCTTTTGCTTCTCCTTTGGTCTCTTCGACGGCTCCTTTCATATCACCTTTGGCCTTTTCCATTTGAGCCTTGACCTCTCCTGCGCTGCTGCCGGTTGGAAGTCCCACTACGCCTGCCGAAGCCAATGACATTATCCCCAATACTGCACAGATCCACATAATGACCTCCTCGTGGTGAATAGAGCTAAATAGGAATTGAAATACAACAATAATCCATTAGCTATGAATGTCTTTTAGATGAATCCCGGATGTTGTGGTCCTGGCTGAATCCCTAGCTGAGCATGTCTTATCCCCCGGTGTGACCCCACGGATAAAATTGGGTGAGGTAATGAATCGAGACAGGTGCCCTTATCTGTACAGAATGTTTCACCATCTCGTACGGTTGTGACCTCATCACACCAAGAACTAGGGCTTTTTCGAGTACTCACTAGACAGGAATCCGATAGAGTGCGCCTACCGTTGTTGTGGTTCACGACACGGTGCGTGGAAATGGTCGTGGCAAGACTATCTAGCTGAATATGTTCACTTTTAACTAGGAGGTACGCGATGCAGAGAACGGAATCTCTTGAAAGAACCGGTGAGCAGCTGACCCGTGAGGGCATGGATTTTATCAACAAGGCAAGCGACAAAACCCGTGAAACCGTGGAATCCGTAGGAGACAAAATCGCGGGTGCCTCGGAAACTCTTCAGGGTAAGTTGAAAGAAACCGGCAAGGAGGTAGGGGAAGTGGTAACGGCCGTGTCAGATAAGGTTCGATCCTCAGCTCAGTACCTTGAGGATTCAAGCGTTCAGGAAGTGGTGGAAGACGTGACCAGCCTTATCAAGCGATATCCCATTCATGCCATTCTGATTGGTGCAGGAATCGGCTTTCTTCTGGCGAGAGGACGCACCCAGTAGGATCACATGACATGGCTACTATAAGACGACACAAAACGGACGCTGATCGCGAGATTCAACCCAATCCGACGGGTCGGGTCGGCGTGCGTCGTTTGGTTTCCGGAATCATGGACGACCTTAAGAAGCTTGCCTACCAACAAGTCCAGCTGGCCATCCATGAGCTACAGATGGAGGCTGACCGCGTGGTAACCATCGTTACCACAGCGGTCGGCGCCGTCATTCTTGTGACACTCTGTGCGACATTCCTGCTCTTGACGGCGGTTGCAGCACTACATGAGATGGGCGGCTTCTCGCTTTGGAAGAGCTGTGGAGTAGTGGCTCTCATACTAATGGTCCTGGCCGGAATCCTAGGGTTATACCTTAGACTTCAAACGCAACGCTTTCGGATTCTTCCCATCCGTTCATTGCATACCGTAAAGGAGGATATCAGATGGATCAAGGAATGGATCGCATCACCAAGGATGTGAAGGATATCGTTGAAACACGTACGGCCATCGCCGACAAACTCGAAAAGCTCGAGCAGCGGTTTGCGTCCAGCGTGGAGGAGACCAAAATGATAGCGGAGAATCTTGCTGATCGTACCCAGTCGGTGATCGAAAATACGGTTGACTCCATCAGGAAAGCGACGGATCCATCGCGTGTTGTTTCCCACTACCCTTGGGTGATGGTCGGCGGGGCGGTCATGGCGGGATTTGCCTTGAGACAGGTGTTTAGAAATAGTAGAAGCGGCGTCATGCCCCATTACCCTCCTGGGTCACGAGGAGCCAACATCATGCCCCAGTCGCCGTCGAACACAGACAGCAAGGAAGGTATATACCCGTTATATCCCCCCCGCTCTAGTGATGATGCTTCACGACCCATGCCTTCATCTTCCGCTACGACAGCGTCGTTGTTCACCTATCTTAGTCCTGTCATTGCCGAAGGACTGAGGCAGGTAAAAGGAGACCTGGTAGCGATTGGGACATCTGCGCTACGCACATGGATAAAAGAAGCGGCGCAGTCCGGAAGAGGGAGCTCCAGAAATTCAGACAGTGTGATAAGTGGTAGCCTGGCTTCACCAACGCCACCGGAAGGTAGCGACACAAAGGAGCGAGGCAATGAGATGCACGAGACGGAATCACGGAGCCACCGTTAAAGCACAGGTGACGTTGGCGGCGGTCAAAGGAGAGAAGACCCTGGCCGAATTGGCCGAACGATTCCGCATCCACCCCACCCAGGTCATAGAATAGAAACAGCAGTTGCTGGCGGGAGCTGCGGACATATTTGCTGGGACGAAGCCATCAGCGGAGGCTCCTGATCTCAAGACCATGCACGTGAAGATTGGGCAACTGATCTTGGAGAATGCTTTTTTTAGCAAGCGCGCTCACCAAGGCCGGCTTGCTGAGCGCAAAGCGATGATCGATCGCACGCATTCCTTGCCGATTGTGCGGCAATGCCAAATCCCGCAGCTGGCTCGCTCGACCGCCTATTACCAGCTGACGCCGACCTCCGAAACAACGCTGGCGTTGATGCGGCGGATTGACGAGCTGCATCTGAACTCTCCCGTTGGTCGTCAGCAACCCACCAGGCATCACTGATGAACGGGGAAAAACTGTCCAACCAACCGGAGCCACCTCAGTACCCATTCCACCCTTTACCCCTCAACGCGTGGTCCATCTCCCCGAGATGCGTCCGGTAACGCACCAGATAAACTTTGCACCTGAATGGGGTACCTGCTATTTCTGAATGCGCCGCTGAAACGAGTTAGTAATTGGCAGACGATTCTTCTCCTTGTCGCCGAGTAGTATCCGATGTTCATTGATTGTCCTTAAGATCACGGCGATCGTCAGTGCCTCGAGGTTCATCTGAGCGTTCTTTTGAGGATGTCGTCCCCTTATCCTGAGCCCTCTCCCCTTGAGGGTGATGGTCTTCCTTAAGATCGCGCCGATCCTCAGTCCCACGAGATTCGTCAGAGCGGGCTTTCGCCCGTTGAGGATGTTTCACTGACTTGTCGGTCTTATTCTTCTGAACGGGCTTATCCTTCTTGATCCGCTCTCCAGCCACATTAGTGTCATCGTGGTCACGAGTATCGATCAATTGTGTAAACGGAGAAGAGGATTCAGCGCGATTTGTCGATCCAACTGTCAACCAAGTCGCAGTTCCAAACCCCATTGATGAGAACGTTGCATGAGCGTGAGCATAACCAAACACAATGGCTCCGGCCAACAATAGACTCCTTAGTACCACGTGGTGTCCCTTTTCAGCTGTCTCGGGTTGTTGCGTGTTCTGCATGATGGCTCCTTCCGTGAATAAGCAAGATTATTTATGTTGCTGTTTCCGTACGATACCCCTCATTCTGATCAGAAGGAGCCTGGAAGTAACCATAGTTTCGAGGGCTCTCGCCCCTATACACCCTGCTTCATGACTAGACGCGTACGGTGCCCATCCCAACTGATCTGCACAAGTGCGTCCACCACTTCCCCCTGAACTAGAGGTTTTGCCAGTACATTCTCCTAGAAAGCAGCACTAGCATAAGTACAAATACAATCAGCATGCTCGGATGTTTCACCATGGAGGTGGGATATGGCGAATAAAGATGTGACACAAGCCATTAGCTACGCAGTCCGGACTCGACCTGGCTTGAGCATGGATGATCTGATTCTTTGCTGTGCACCTTACAGCTGGAATCAAGTCATCTTGGAACTCGACGAGCTCGTTAGGAGCGGAGCCGTCACTATGAAGCAGGGCCAAGGGTTACACATGATCACCCCCTGCTCAAGTAGGACGAAAGAGAGGAGCTATACATTAGAGGCGTCCAGAATACTACATCTGCGTTCCCAGGTTTGATAAGGGCGACGGAACCAATCTGTAATTCTCTCGGATTGCTAGGGACATGAGCAGTGAAGAAAAGCCCGGTCAGCCCGTATTCCGACCATTTGTTAATGCAACCGTAACCCAAATGCCCCGGCGATCAATTAGATCTCAGCCAAGGTCTCGCTCTGAGTTTGTGGTCATGACCGGTGTCTCTGTCGGAATTGGCCCGATTGAAATCTGGATCAATAACGCACAATGTATCAACCATTCATCGGATGGCGCACCGAAATCGTGGCACCAGTGGTCAATTCTGGTCCGTCCTCGCGGCATACGATTGTGGCCGAGCCCTCGATTGATGGCTTGTTCGCAAACCCCTTCACGCGCTGACGACTTCCGGTAATACAGAAGCTCCAGCCGGTTGTTCATCCCATATAGCGCCTGCATCCTTAGTTTGTTTCGCGGAAGCGGGATCCAGGCGATTACGAAGAATCACCCGGTCTAGGATATCCCCACATTGAACACATCGTAAAGCAGACACCTGTTGCTCGAAGATCGAATCGGGTGTGCTATCGAGGCGGTCTGTGACCAGCAATCCTCCGCAGCGCGTACAGTTTCGTGATTCACGTAACATCAGAAGCAGTCGCGTGGCATCCAGATCATCATGATGCGGTAGTGTCCATGCTGTCTCGGATTTCCTGGCCTTGTGCTTTACGTTCATACTCTACCTCCGTAATAGTTGATAACTGAATGATGATGCGCCTCCGACACTCCGTACCTGCCCATAGCCGTTCAATAGATCAAACCTCAATAGGCAATAGGCATGGTCGTACTATAGCGTTGAAAGGGCACTGGGAAGGCTAGCAAACCCTCCAGATCAACTCCTAGGGTTGGCCTGTTTCCGGGGCATCAATCCATCGTTTCAGAAAATGCAAGTTAGAGCAGACAGATCATAGGAAGACTTGCCAGGTTACGGTCCCTAGGTGGGGTCGGTGACAGCACATGACTCACTGCGTGATCACATGGCGGACTCCATCCAATCCGACATATGCGGAGACGAACCTAGAACGGGACTGTCTACTGTTTCGGATGCGATCAGAAGCAGAGCAAGGTGAGGCTGATGTCCAGCAACAAGGGTTAGTACCAGTTAGACCTCCTATAACGAGACTTTATATCCTGGGGCTGTGACTTACACACAACCTAGCAATCATCCTCCGACTCCAGAGAATGCATGGGGCAACAACGCCGAAGTGGCCAGATCTCTTCCCTCGTTTAGAACAATGGGATGGTTCACAAAAGCGGGGTCCCTCCTGGCAATTGTATGGTCACTGTTAGCGTTGGCAGGACAAGCGATCCAGCCGGTTGGGTTCAAAGCCCTCTTCCCTGCGGTTTTCGCGATGAGTGCAATGAACGCCGTAGGATTTCTCCTGGGTGGCGCAAGTCTCCTCCTCTACTTCCATGGAAGCCATTTTCGTATATCCAGAACGGCTGCCAAAATCGGCGGAGCATTGAATGTGGTATGGGCCTTAGGATGTATAATAGAGAATCAACACTTCCTCCCCTTAGAAATCGAAACCGAAAACCGTTTTCCAGTTACGAATTCTCCTCCTTCTATCCCGATTACTTGCACCGTTCTGCTCTGTTTGGGCTCTGCGATTCTGACCTTGCCGATCAAAACGGCCTCGGGCCATCGACCCACCCAATATCTCGCGGGAACCCTCATTCTGATGGGAGCAATCGCCGGTACGGGATACCTCTACGGCATCCCGCTTCTTTATGATTCCCCGCGTTATGGCGCCATCGACGCGTCGAGCGTAATTCTCTGCATTGTCTTAGGTATCGGTCTTCTCGCTCTATATCCGACAGAAGGATTCATGCGCACGTTGATGTCCCCGGGAATTGGGAGTGCTCTCTTGCGACGTTTTATGCCGATTGTCATTGGCCTGCCGATTCTTGCCGGATGGCTGCGCATTCTGGCACAACGACAGAATTGGTATCCCTTCGACTTCGGTGTCGCGGTTGTGATCGGCCCCGTGTTGCTGATTCTTCTTGCAAGCCTATGGTATCTGGCCAAGTGGGGAAACCGAATAGACCAGGAACGCTATAACCTCGTTCAAGCCTGGACGGAACAGGAGACCAAGTTACGGTTGGCTACGGCGGCAGCTCGAATTGGGTATTGGCGATGGATGCAATCGCAAAACGTCATTGAGATCGATCAGGTTTCTACGGAACTACTCGGCCTTTCTTCAGGTTCGCCCATACCCTTGGACGTGTTCGTCCAGGCCATTCAACAGGATGATCGCAGAAACTTTCTACACGCTTTTGAGCAAGCTCGGCAGGAAAACCAATCGTTTATGGTCGAATGTCGACCTCACCTCGCCACACATATCAAGTGGATCAGTGTGAAGGGGTATCCGTCTGAGATGTCTTCCTATCAAGCTCATGGCATCGTGGCCGATATCACTGAGCAACGCCAGGCCCAACAAGCACTCCAGGACAGCCAGCAGCGGCTCCACAGCATCGTGCAATCCGCGATGGACGCCACGATCACGGTGGATCATGACCAAAACATCATCCTCTTCAATAAAGCCGCCGAACAACTCTTCCAGTGCAGTGCCGATGACGCACTCGGAACGCCGATCAGCCGGTTCATCCCACCGCGTGCTCGGGAGCGGCATCAGTCTCATATCATGACGTTTCAACAAAGCGATGCTGCCGCGCGTCCCATGGGAACCCCTGGTTTCATCAGTGCTCTCCGGACCGACGGACACGAGTTCCCCATTGAAGCATCCATCTCCCAAGTTAATGTGGCCGGACAAAGTATGTGCACGGTAATTCTCCGAGATATCACGGAGAGGTTTCAAAGCGAGGCCGCCCTTCGCGAACGAGAAGCCCGTTTCAAGAACATGGCAGACAGCGCTCCGGTCATGATGTTCATCACCGATTCAACAGGCTTATGCACGTACCTTAATCGGCAATGGTATGAGTTTACCGGCCAAACTATGGAGACCGGGGAAAACACGAAATGGTTGACTCACGTGTACGAAGCCGATCGCGGACCGCTAATTGGGTTACTCAATAGACCCGACGACGTACAACTCCGCCGTGTAGAATGTCGCGTGCGAAGGCACGATGGGGAGTTGCGATGGGGGCTCTGTTCCATTCATTCGATGGTCGACGACCAAGGATCCACCGGAGGTTCTATCGCATCTATTATTGACATCACGGATCATAAACGAGCGGAATACATCTTAAAACAATCAGCTGAGGAGCTCGAAAATCAAGTTGCCGATCGGACGGCAGCCTTAAGCCATTCACAAGAACGATTGCGCGCGCTCACGTATCAACTCACGCGGGCCGAACATGCGGAACGGAAGCGCATCGCTGGCGAGCTCCACGATTATCTGGCTCAGCTCCTCGTTGCCGCCCATTTGAAGTTGGCACAGAGCTCTCTGCCGTTACTGACCGATCGGGACCGGGCGCTAGCACAAGATCTGGAGAGTATTCTGGACGAAGCACTGACGTATACCCGATCGTTGGTCGCGAAGCTGAGCCCTCCGGTGTTATATCATCTTGGACTTCCGGCTGCCCTTCAGTGGCTGGCCGAGCAGATGGAGGAGCATCAACTGGTCGTTGAAACGGCATTCGACGTCCCCCCTACTCTGCCAAAACTGCCGGACGATGTCGCCGCGATTCTGTTTCAGTCTGTTCGAGAACTGCTGTTCAATGTCGTAAAACACGCGGACTCGCCTGAGGCTCAAATCGTTCTACGGACAACCCCGGATCAAACTCTGGTGATTGTTGTTACAGACCACGGTCGGGGCTTCGATGTCTCTCAGTTGGATCAGCCCTTCGGATCCAACACATCCTTTGGCCTGTTCAGCATTACGGAACGAATAGAGTCCCTCGGGGGATCCATGCACATCAACACCCGTGTTGGACACGGCACATCTATCACCCTCCTCTGTCCCTTCAGAACCTGGGGTCGAACCGGCGCTGTGCTATCTCAAGCGGAGAAGCAAGCTGGAGTAAGCGTATTCCCCACCCTTATGGAGTCGAAGGCAGTTCGTATCCTCTTAGCCGATGACCATGCCATGGTTCGCCAAGGGATCCGCGCACTGCTTGAGCGGCACGATGACTTGCTGGTAGTGGGTGAAGCCTGGGATGGTCAACACGCCTGTGAACTTGCAGACGTCCTGAGGCCTGATGTCATTGTGATGGATATCAATATGCCTCGTGTTGACGGCATTGAAGCCACTCGTCGAATCAAACGAGAACATCCGCATATCGTCATCATTGGTCTCTCCGTGCAATCCGTGACGCAAGTGTCAAACTCCATGCTGCAGGCTGGGGCCAGCCGATATTTAACGAAGGAATCGGCCGGAGATCAGCTCTACGAAACCATCGTGGCAGCAGTCTCCTGCCATCATTTTTCTCAGGAATGATCTCTTTATGAGGTATCGTCAAGCGATCCGAACCTCGATTCGGCGATCCGAGATAGAAACGAGGTTATTGATCAATCTTTCGAACACATCACCTGGCGAGCTCCTCACAAGGTGATGTGTCGATTGACCGAATCAGACGGCCTCACTGCCGGTGTTATTTTAGGCCGTTGGTTTTCGCCCAGTGATAAATCCGATCAGCGCAAGGAGAATAAAAATGATGAATAAGGAATACGCAATACTTGTGGCCGTACCCGCTACCCCCGATAAGCCAAGTACTCCAGCAATGATGGCGATGACGAGAAATGTAACAGCCCAGCTCAGCATAACGTACCTCCTGGTTTCATGGTTCACTTGCCCACTACTGTGGCAGCCCGTGCGCATCTTTCTATTTACAAGAGAGGCGGAGCGACTCGATGTCGTTTTTCATTTGTGCGTCTGACAAATTACCCAGGTTCTGGTTTGCTATCAAAATGAGTGTGCGGCCTCCGAATTCCTGGTCGGCATACAACACCATATAGGCCTCAGGACCGACGATAATGCTCTCAATATCATTGTCCCAGTTTTGATCATTGAGGCTCTTGAGGGTCGTAAGCTCGTGAGGCCCCACCAGCAACAGCCGAGACCCATTCTTATCGAACTCAGCATTCATATAGATTTCCGCCCAGCATTTGTTGTCATGCTTGAGTGGATTATTGTCCTGCTGTTGTGAGACCCCTGCGGCCAGGGATTCAGTCCCCGTACTATTCAGAATCACGATAGGCAGAGCCGTGATGAGAATCACGACATGTACCAACACTGCCACACGGAACGCTTTCATCCCTTCCTTTCGCACAAGAAGCCTCCAGAGCCACGTTAGACGATCAGCAATACGGTGGCGAATCCATCTGGAAACCCACATCAGAAGTGAAAGTTGAGGCCCACCGTAATCATGTGGCCATTATCATTGAACTTCTTGTCGTCGAGGGACGCACTCTTCGATTCGATTTTTTCCAGCCAGATATGCCGGTACGAAGCGTCAGCAGAAACCTGATTGCTGATGAATACTTGCACCCCTCCGCCAACATGTCCGCCGAATCGCTGCTGCGTATCATCGAAACCACCTGGACCTGTGACCGTCGTGAAATACCAACCACCCCCACCAAGTATGAAGGGTGAGATACGCTTGAGCCCCAACGGATAAATCATCAGCGAACCCTGCACTGGATAGGAATGGACCTTTGTGCTGCCAAAATCATTCCGTCGATAATCAACCGACCCTTCCACGGCGAGATACCGTATCGGGTGAACACGAACTTGTGCGCCTCCAAACCATCGATCATCACCTTCCTTCGGGTTAAAATAGGTTGCACGACCACCGATCGAAAATAGGCCGACATCCACATCGTCGAAGATGTTTCCGGCTCTCGAGCTGCCTACTTGTGTCATGCAGATGGATCCAGCTGTGATCAATGCCCCGGCATATATCATTACCCGACTCCGAATAATCATATGATGATTCTCCTCATGATGAGAGACCTGTGGCGTATTCTCCAATGGTCTCCCTTATTCGCTGGCTCTTCTCATTCTCTAGGAAATATGTATACCCGGAACCGCATAGGATGAGCATCCTGGCAGATGCCCTAGTCCCATGCATGTACTCCCCTAGACGCAGTGGGTAGCAGTTACAACCGAGTGGTTGAATTCCGGATCGGTGAGAGCGTAGTCTGACCCGACAGACATCGCAGGAGTGAACACTCCTGCGAGTGATTGGGCAGAACAATACTTTCAGCGTTCAGCACTTCCTCCCTTCCTCAGTCAGAATCGTTGGCCTGTGTGTATTGATTGAGGGCGACACGTCCATGAGTTCTCCATTCACCGAACGGAAAATCACGCTCATCGGACTCAGTTTGGGGTTACTCGTCCTCGTGGGGCTGGCCAGCTACGCTCTTAACCGAAAATTGGAACAGAGCGAACAACAAGAAAGTGTTCGCGAACTCCAAGGCATCGTTGAGGATGTGTTGTTGATCCAAACGCATCTTTCAAATGCAGAGAGCGGGCAACGAGGCTTTCTTCTCACTAAAGATTCACAGTATCTCAGTCCCTATCATGTCGCGGTCGACAGCCTGCCTTCAGTAATGACCCGTCTCGAGCAGAAGACCAACCACGATCCTGAGACGAAGCGCCACCTTGAAACCTTGCGGCTGTTGGCCGAGAAGAAACTTGACGAACTCCGCACCACACTGGAAATGGCCAAGGACAATTCCGCAACGGCCATCAATCTGGTGCGAAGCAACGCCGGCAGAGCGTTGATGGACCAACTCACACACACGCTCAACGTCATTCTCAACCGGCAATATAGCCGGCTGGAGCTTGCCGATCAGCAAGAGCGTACGGCAGCCGATGAGGCCACACAAACTATCATCTGGAGTACGGTGCTGGCGCTGGCCCTCATAGGAACCGGCACCTACCGAGTCGTTCGGGATACAGGCGCCCGTGAACAGGCCGACCGACTGATCGAGCAAACTCGACTCTTGAACCTCGCACCAATCATGACACGAGATCTTGACGGACGTATCCTCTCCTGGAGCAAAGGTTATGAAGAGCTGTACGGCTGGACAGAGGAAGAGGCAGTCGGAAAAATCTGCCATGAGCTACTTCAGACACGGTTCATGACACCGCCGGATGAGATTCGCAGGAGTCTCGAGGTTGAGGGCCACTGGTCCGGTGAGCTCACCCATACCCGATACGACGGCACGAGCATCGCCGTTGCAGCTAATTGGACGCTCTTGAAAGAGGGAAAGCGGAAGCCCACAGCGATCGTCGAAGTAAATAGCGATATCTCTGACTTAAAGGCGGCTCAGATAGCCCAGGCCGAGAGTGAGGCTCGGTTCAGACTCTTAGCCGACAACATGTCCCAGTTTGCTTGGATCGCCGATGAAAAGGGATGGGTCCACTGGTACAACAAGCGATGGTTCGACTACACCGGCACGACCCTTTCAGAGATGGAAGGGTGGGGATGGAAGAAGATCCACCATCACGAACACCTAGATCGAGTCGTCGAGAAACTCTCGCACTGTCTTGAAACCGGAGAAATCTGGGAAGACACATTTCCATTGCGTGGACGGGACGGTCAATATCGCTGGTTTCTGTCAAGAGCTATTCCGATCCGCAGCGACCAAGGACGGATTCTTCAGTGGTTCGGCACCAACACCGATATCACGGCTCTGCATCAGGCTGAGCAGGCGCTCACTGAACAAACAACCTTCACCAATTCCATTTTGAACTCGCTGCAAGCCACGATCGCCGTCATCGACAAACAGGGCGTAATTCTCCAGGTTAATGAAGCCTGGGCCACATTTGCTCGAGAAAATAGTGTGCAGAGCTGGGCTCACACGGTCGGCGTCGGTACCAATTATCTCGACATGAGTAGTCAGACCTCGTCTTCTGATCCCATCGATTGCAAGGCGGTGGACGGCATCAAGGCTGTTCTGGAAGGATCTCGGGCCACGTATGAATTGGCGTACCCCTGCCATTCCCCGTCAGAACGGCGCTGGTTACAGATGACTGTGGCTCCGTTGAAAACGGCCAGTGGCGGCGCGGTCATTGTCCATGTCGACATCACGGCGCACAAAGCAGCGGCAGAGGCTCAAGCCTTTCTTGCTGCCATCGTGACCGGCAGCACCGACGCGATCATCAGTAAGTCTGTTGAGGGAATCATCCTGACCTGGAATCAGGGTGCCGAGACGCTATTCGGCTATACCAAGCAAGAGATAATCGGGCGACGAGTAGATCTCCTCGTCCCCGGGGAATTGCTTGATGAGGAACTGACGCTGCGCAACCGCGTGTTGCTGGGGACCAGAGTGGAGGACATTGAAACCACGCGATTGCATAAAGCTGGTCGCCGACTTGATGTGTCGATCAGCATGTCGCCAATACTAAATGAATTTGGGACAGTCGTCGCCTCGGCACAGACGATACGGGATATCACTCTCCGCAAGAAAACACAGAATGCACTTCGAGCAAGCGAAGAGCGGTTCCGTGCCCTGACCACGAACATTCCCCAACTGGTTTGGTCCTGTAAGCCGGATGGAACCTGTGACTATCTGAGCGAACAATGGATGGCCTATACCGGTACGACTCTCCAGCAAAATTTAGGGTATGGATGGCTCACCTTGATACACCCTGATGATGCTCCGAGAGTCGACCAACGATGGAAGGAGTCCGTGGCCTCCGGTTCTCTCTTTACAACCGAGTATCGACTGAAAGCTGCGGAAGGAACTTACCAATGGCACTTGGCCAGAGCCACCTCTCAGCGAAATAAGGTGGGAGAGATTTATGCCTGGTTTGGCACGACCACCAATATCTCAGCTCAAAAGGCGAGTGAAACGGCGCTGGAACAATTCAATTTCCTCTTGGAATCAAAGAGCACGGCGCTGGCAGTAGCAAACAAGGAGTTGGAGGCCTTTTCCTATTCCATCTCTCATGACCTCCGGGCACCGCTCCGCACCATGACGGGGTTTGCTCAAGCTTTGCTCGAGGATTATGGTGATAAACTGGAACCGGAAGCCACGCGTTACCTTCGGATCATTTCCAACGGCGCAACCCAAATGGGTCGCCTGATTGATGATCTACTTTCCTTTTCTCGACTATCCCGTCAACCGTTGGCTATGAACACACTTTCGATCGGGGACTTAGTCAAGGAAGTCCGAGAGGACCTGGCGGCGGATCAAGCTGATCGTAAGATTGAATGGGATGTCACCGAATTGCCGAGTTGTCGAGGCGATCGCACCACCATCAAGCTGGTCCTTGTCAACCTGCTCGGTAATGCGCTTAAATATTCTCGAACACGAGAGATTGCCAAAATCCAGATTGGATGGCAGGCCGACAACCAGCGCCCGGGGCATTGCCAAATCTTCGTCAAAGACAACGGGGTTGGGTTCGATATGAGATATGCCGACAAGTTGTATGCCGTGTTTCAACGGCTGCATCGAGCGGACGAGTTCGAAGGAACGGGCGTGGGCCTTGCCATCGTGCAACGCATCGTCCATCGCCATGGCGGGCGCGTGTGGGCTGATGCACGGCCCAACGAGGGTGCCACATTCTGGTTCACATTGGAGAATGTTTCATGACCATGCCCATACCAGTTGACATACTCCTCGTTGAGGACAACCTGGCCGATGCCGAATTGACGGTTCGCGCATTAACAAAAAGCAATGTGACGAATCATGTAAGGGTGGTTCACGACGGAGTGGAGGCTTTGGAGTATCTGCGAGCGATAGGTCGATATGCTGATCGATCAATCACCGCGCTCCCGAAAGTGATCCTGCTGGATGTCAAACTGCCTCTGATGAGTGGAATCGAAGTGCTTCGGCAGTGTAAGGCCGACCCGCACCTATGCCATGTTCCCATTGTTATGCTCACCTCCTCGCGCGAAGAACCCGATATTCAAAGTTGTTACAACCTTGGCGTCAACAGCTATATCGTCAAGCCAGTAGATTTCCAACAATTCACAGATGTGGTAAGACAGGCTGGTCTCTATTGGCTGCTACTCAATGAGCCGCCGAGCGCACCATAACGTCGTAGAAGTACCTGATGCCAACACCAACCGACGCCCAGACGCTCGTGCCGCTCAGGCTCCTCATCGTCGAGGACCGCGAAACCGATACTGAGCTGATCGTCCGCGAGCTCAAGAAGCAGGGGTTTGAGCCTACCTGGGTGCGCGTCGACACGGAGGAGGAGTTCCTTCGTCAGCTTCAGGAACCCTTCGACTTGATCACCGCCGACGCCGTCATGCCGCAATTCAGTGCACGGCGCGTGCTAGCCCTACTCAGGGAACACCGAGTCGAGCTTCCCTGCATCATCGTTTCAGGGTCAATCGGAGAAGAGGAGGCAGTCTCATTGATCCGTGAGGGGGCAGTGGATTACATCCTCAAAGATCGCTTCGGCCGCCTGGGACAATCTATCCATCACGTGCTTGACCAACACCTCCTGCGTGCCGAGCACCGTCAAGCTCACGAAGCCCTCGTGAGGTTGAATACGGAACTGGAACAAAGGATCGCGGAACGAACCGCCAAGCTTGAAGAAGTCAACCAGCAATTGGCTCAGGAGCTGGAAGAACGCAAGCAAATCGAACTCTGTCTCCGACAGCAGGAGGTCACGCTCGAACGTCGTGTGGCGGCGCGCACGACGCAGCTGGAACGGTCCCATGCTCGATTGCGCCGTCTCGTCACGGAACTCACGCTGGTGGAACAGCGAGAACGGAAGCAACTGGCGTCGGAGTTACATGACTATCTTGCTCAGCTTCTAGTCGTCGGCAAATTGAAAATCGATCAGCTTCGCCGGAATCCATCGGTGGACCACGCTGCTCGGATGCTCGAGGAAGCGGGATCCTCGCTTGATCAGGCCCTCACCTACAGCCGCACGCTCGTCGCTCAACTCAGTCCAACCATACTCTTTACTCAGGGGTTGGTGGCTGCTCTTCGTTGGTTGCCAGAATATTTTTCCCGGTATGGACTTCGGGTCTACGTGCAGTCGGTCGTCCCATCCGTGGAACTTCCCGAAGATCAATCCGTGTTGTTATTTCAGTCAGTGCGAGAGCTGTTATTTAATGTGCTGAAACATGCCGGAACCGGAGAGGCGACCGTCGCACTCGATCTCCCGAACGATCAGGCTTTACGGATTACCGTGGCGGATCGTGGACCAGGTTTCGACGTACAGGCGTCAGCCGAGACATCCAAAGGCTTTGGTCTCTTTAGTATTCGTGAGCGCATCGAGGTGCTGGCCGGAACATTTTCAGTGCAGTCTTCCGGTGCGACCGGCACTCAGGTTGAAATTACCATACCGCTCACGGAATTCATCGAATCATCTTTGCTGCAGGATCAGCCGACGAACGACAGAACGACGAGTGCACCGGCGGATGCGCAAACCTGGCGTGTTGTGATCGTCGACGACCATGAATTAATCCGAAATGAAGTCTGTCGGCTTTTAACCTCTTTGAAGAATGTGGTGGTCATCGGCGAGGCCTCAAATGGGCGACAGGGGGTCGCTCTGGCTGTTGAGTTATGTCCGGATCTGGTCTTGATGGATATCAATATGCCGGAGATCGACGGAATAGAGGCGACCAGACAGATCCTCGCCCATAACCCAGGAATAAAAATTATCGGTATCACAGTCAACACTGAGCCTAATATCCATGCCCGTATGTTGGCTGCAGGAGCGGTCGCATCGCTCGAAAAAACATCGCTAGCCTCTGCTCTTCATCAGACTATCAAGCAGATACTTATCCAGTAGTATCTTGGACTCCTTGAAATTGTGACCACCGTCACGACACGGTCTTGAGCGGACCGAGGAGATGGTCTCAATTGCAAGGAGTGCAAGATAGGAGGGCTTCACGGATTAGTCTGTAACAAGTATTTTACGCGCTGTGCCTTTTCTCGATGGCCCTCCAGAATAGGCACAAGTAAAGTAAGCCACTGTTCAATCTCTTGGTCTTGTACAGTCCCCGCTAATCCTTGAAGATCTTCTATCGTGGTTTGATGATTTTGCATGCTGTAGCTCATATACTCACGGTCAAAAGCATGACCAAAAAGCTGGGACAACTCCTCGAGTTTTTGTTTATGTTTGTGATTGGTGCTAGGAGACAGTTTTACCTGTTGTTTTAACGCGAGCGCCTGGACTTGTTGACCGACTTTCTCGTGCTCCACCACCATTTGCCGCCCAAACTCTTTCACCTCTGTATTGGTAGCACGCTGAACGGCCAATTGCCCGAGGGATATTTCAATTTCCAGTTCCTCAGCGGTTTTATTAAGAATCGTTTCTGTTTTGAGCGGACTATTCGGTGGCGCCGCAAACGCCAAAGGCATAAACATGAATGCCACTACCGTTGTTGTCCACCGAAACATATGTACTGGAAGCAGCATAAGATGCTCCTTGGTTGCATCTTGACATGAAACAAGCTGGTGCACTGATCTATTCCTGAAGCGGTTCTATCTGGATGCCTTTCCCCAAACGGCCGTGATCGCGAGAGAATGCCGGGTCATCAATTGCACCATTGATTCCATTTGCCACCAGTCGCACAGCTCTTCTTGCATCTCGAACGACCGCACTCATTCCAAAGAACTCATGCGTCACTCCCAGAAAATTTTGGTGAGTCACCGGAACGCCGGCCTCGAGCAGACGTTCGGCATAGCGTTTTCCCTCGGATCGCAAGGGATCGAGTTCCGCCGTAATAATTGTCGCCGATGGTAGTCCGCTGAGATTCGGGGCGTTCACCAGATCAATCCATTGACTTCTCCCTTGATCGGGTGTTCGTAAATACTTTTTAAAAAACCATACCATCATTGGTTTATCTAAAGGTTTCGCTTCGGCATTTTCCTGGTAGGACGGGGTATCGAAGTAATATCCGGCAACCGGATAGATCAGCACCTGATGAACGGGCAGCAATTCCCCACGTGCCCGAGCCATCAAGCAGACGGCTGCTGCCAAATTACCACCCGCGCTTTCTCCGGCAACGGCAACCATTGATGGATCACCACCGAAGGTATCCGCATTGCGCAAAACCCATTGGTATGCGGCGTAGGCATCCTCGTGAGCCGCAGGAAATTTGTGTTCCGGTGCTTTGCGATACTCGACAGAAACAACAATGGCGCCGACGGTGCTCGTGAGCGCCCGCGCCGATGAGTCATATGTATCGATCGTCCCAATCACCCACCCGCCGCCGTGGTAGTACACAATGACTGGAAATGGTCCCATTCCCAACGGGGTGTAGACGCGAATTGGCAAAGGCTCACCGGGACCGGGAATGAGTCGATTCTCGGTCTTCCCGATTGTAATGGGATTAGCACTCTGGTTTCGTTCCCGTAGTAAGGCCGTCACCGCATCGGCAGGCGTCGGTTGTTGGCGGGCTTCCTCCGCAGAGAGCGATACAATAGGTTTGGGATGCAATCCTTGAAACTGCTCCAGAACGTCGGCCATGTCTTTATCTGACCGGGACTTTGTATGGTCCATGGCTCGTTTCAAGTGTTTGGCAGGTGGCGCGTCGGGTTTTCGTTGTCCGTCGTATGTTTCCATCCGAAACCCCTGGCAGCTCAGGAGACTTTGGACACACATAACAAGCGCTACAAGAACCAATGCATTTACCTTAATGTGTTCGTTTTTCACGTCTCACCCCTTCGTATCTTATTGCCGATGCGATGTCTGCTGTCCACAACACTTCTTTCTATTTGGTTACACTTATTGGCTGCCGTAGAGTACTAGCAGATTCCCCAGAATCTTTTGGTCAGCACAGATCGTGACAAGCTAGGCCCTCCTGGAGACAACGATCTGTCTGGTGAGAGACAGGGTATCGAAGCAAGATTGGGACGGTTAGAATCTATACCGAGGCAGCAGATCGCTGTCTGAATATTTTGTTCGATGCTGGCGGATGCTTAAGGTGATGCCAACCACAGACACATCATAGTGATGGGCAGCATAGAGGGAAAATCCTCCCCAGCCACAACTTATATCGAGCACCCGATCTCCAGCTTTTAGCAGAAGCATTCGACAGAGATAATTGAGTGTATTGGCTTGCGCTTCATTTAACTCATCATCGTCATGCTTAAAGTATCCACAGGAGTAGACCATACGAGAATCCAACCACAACTGATAAAATTGGCTTAGAAAGTCGTAATGATACCGCACTACGCTTAAATCACGCAGTTGGCCGTGCTTGACACATTTCCGGTTGACAGTAATCGCAATCCTGAGAACTGAGATGACTAAGCCGATTTCAGATGAACCTCAACCGATCTGTCGGTCGCCATCTTCGCTCCAGCAGGTAATCCGCGAGCGAAAACACTTCTCCAAACTCTTCCATGACATCGACCTCATCACAAATATATGATTCTCCAAGAGCGTGTTCCGGCGGGGAGCGAAACATGCAGGCCAAGGCCTCTCTCATTCGGCTGTCACTCCGAGTTGCACGAAGAGGTTCTGATATCACCTGCATAAATTGGTGCCATTTAGGTTATGCGGATGGAGACATGCATAGGCTTAGCCGTATCCAACCGATGACTTCCAGCAACTCCGAGAATCTCCGTATCGCTTTGCCCTTCCTCGATACATGCTCATAATGTTGGGATGGTAGCGATAGTCTCCCCGCAAACAATGCAATTATAATTACCAGTGCGATAACCACCTTCACTCTACTCCAATTCAAGAGTGAGGTGCTCGCACTTGGAAGGATCCGGTAATTGTTTCCATTTCACTCGTAGCGTGGCGGCCTGAGCGGTAGTCATAGTGAACATCCTCCACTGGGCTTATAAGGCGATATGCCCATAAAGTTGGAGTCTTCGTTTACACAAGACGTGTCCCATTAGTGCTTCATATATATGTACACGTTCAGAGGGCGGCCTCCTATCAGCACAATCCCTGGCATTGAGAGGAAACACTTTCTGTCAAACAAGACGCAAGATTAGTGCGAGCGCTGAGGAGTCTCGGAACTCACCGATTTGCCAAATCGACGCAGATTTCAGACTCGGGGTATGTTGGTTGCTAGTTAATGAAGCTTCTCCCCGCAGCAAGCTGCGGGGTATCATAGAACATAGGTTTGGAGGCTTCTCAGAAACAGAGCTGAACCCCGTAGCAAGAATATCCAAGTTTACGGGAGTTTAACGAAGAAACCCAAAGAGATATAGAAAGACAACTATGATTCCTGGAACGCCGAGAATCCATAACAGCAATCCTTTTGCCATGGTGATCTCCTTCCCGTTCATGACTAGAACATGAGTTTTCGACTACCAGAACACAACACCTCCTCTGCTGTTAGGGAGTAAGAGAGGAACTAGGCGGTGTGACCCCGGCTAGTCCCTCTCCTCAAAGAAGCATGTATGCACGGCATGCTTCTCCGAACCTAACGCCTCTGAGGCTCTGTGTCACTTTGCGCGGTTGCGTCCCTGAGCGTCATGTCGCTTGAACCACTCATCAATCCACTGTTTCACTTCTTCGCGACGGTCTCCGTAGCGTTCCAGAATCTTGCCGTCCAATTTCTCTTTGTGGCCTTCGATGTATAGGAGATCGTCATCGGTAATATCCGCCCATTCCTTTTTCAACTCTCCTTTAAACTGTTTCCAGTTTCCCGTGAGCTGATCGGAATTGACCGCTAGACGCACATATGTGCTATCGAGGTCGATAGTCGTGAGCGAACTCCCTGGCGATGTCGTCATCGCAAACCCCTGAGGCGTCACCGTGACACAACTTAGAATAAACATACCTACTAAGGATTGCAGAAGATCACGTTTCATCTGTTTCCCTTCGCGTGTGAACAACAATGTGTGACCGCCATCACAATGACCCCGAACTCTTTCCAGAACCGCACGCAAGAGCTAAAAGGCTCTCCCTTTGTCACCACAGCTCAGGCCGACGATAAAACCCTTACCGCCCGATCCAGCGCGGCGAATCGTCCGCGCTGGATCGGGTACGCGCGATCTACCGTCTTGGCGCTCCAGCGCCATCAGGCTGCCGCTCATACCAGTCATTGGCCCATTTAAGCACGTCTTCCTTTTTGTCTCCGTATCGTTCCTGAACACGGCCAACAAATTTATCGTAGTTGCCTTCGGCTTCCGTGAGATCATCGTCAGTAAGCTTCCCCCACTGACGCTTGGCTTCTCCTTTGAACTGTTGCCACTTGCCTTTGAATTGATCGGCGTTCATATGAACCTCCAGTGATAGTTAGAATACTAACTGTGCCTCTTTGGCCTTATTGAAGGAAGAGAGCACCAGCGTTGTCTATTGATAACAATATATAGAAGGGTTATTGCAAAAAAGACTGGATGATCCCCTAGTTGTGCACCGTGATCCTCCCCTGATTTCACAGACACCTCCATAAAGTTGGAGAATGATGAAATCGAAGGACAGCAGGAGCAAAAAGACTCGGCGGTCGTATACGGAGGCGTTCAAAGAAGAAGCAGTGCGCCTCGTCGGGGAGTCAGGACCTCCTGTGGCTTAGGTGGAGCGGGATCTGGAGGTTAGGGTTGAGGCAGATTACTGTTGCTGGCGGCTGGGCAAGTTCTAAGTACGCCACAGCACATAACCAACTACCGAAAACAAGAACACATTGAGCATAATAGCAATTACCAGTGACAGGATAATCATACTTATTTTGGAGTCCGCATACGCGTCAGCAGCCGCATGGATAACCACGCATGGCCAAAGAACTCATGTTGCCAAGTCCGACGTAAAGAGAATTTCTCCGGTTCTGTTTTCAATCCATGTGATAACCAGAAAGACCATGCTAACGTATCGACCTCCCATCTCCATGATCGACGGAAGACGCGGCCTGAAGCTCGCCCGACTTCTCGAGCGAGAGACCAAACGAGATTCAGAAAGAGCAAATTTTCAATTCGGTCTTTGATTCATGTGCCCGTTGACTTTTTGATTCTCAATACCTCGCCCAATCACCTCGTGCACCGCACCGGCCACCAGATGCTGAACCAGATTGTAAAAGATAATCGGAACCATGACGCGAGGATAAGCGGAAAGGGCCAGTGACGCGAGGACCAGCCCGGTTCCGTTATTATTCATGCCCAATCCGTACATGAGCGAGACGCGCTCGGCCTCATTCACCTTGAACAGTCGACTCAATCCATAGCCTGAGGTAAAGGCCATGAGACAGAGACCGGCGGTAATGGCCAACGTCACTGCTAAGAAGTCGTAATCGCGGTCAGCGACCGCCTGAGGAAGCGACACCGAACCGTTCGAGTAATTCAACAGCAGCAAGACAACGGAATTGATGAGTTTGATGAATGGCATGAGAGCGGTCAGTTGGGTTTCAGGTACAAGGACACGCACACCAAGGCCCAGTAAGGAAGGAACGACGATCCAAATTCCTAGGAATGCCGCTGATCCATAGGCGGCAAGGTTATGGATGACCTGCTCATATTCCTCCGAGGCCATTTCACCGAACACGGACAACACGACCGGCGTCAGGACAGGACTCAGGAGGGTCGACGCGAGGACTAATCCTAAGCTCAACGCCAGATTGCCGTTGGAATTCTGCGCCCAAGCGGTGGAGGCTCCGGCAATCGGCATCGCAGCAACCAAGGCCAGGCCGACAAGAATATGTTGGGATTCCTCCGGGTTATGCCAGAGCCGCATGACGAGAGTGACCAGAAAGATATAAGCCATGGGGATGACAAGATTGGCGGTGAGGCCTGCCAAGAGTACGGTTGTTTTCTGTGCGAGAGACGTAATGTGTGCAGCTTTGACGCCCAATCCGGCGTTGAACATCAAGGTCGCCAGCAGAAGCAGGAGTAAAGAGACATGGAGCTGTCCATGAAAGATCCTGACATCACCGAAGCCGACATTCCGAATCCAGAGGCCTGCGGTGGGCCACAGAGCGGAGGCGGCGTATGCGCCGATCAAAAACCACAGCAGGTGATGATGAATGAACTGAGTCAACGCGAGAACACTGACGTTACGGCCACCAGATCTATTCATGTACGAGACATTATAAAGATTCTGATACGAGTGGACAAAGTCATTCCAAGAGGAAAGATGAGCGCTATGAATCCCCTATTTATGGGTGAAAGACGATGACGTCGTTCTGGCTTGGCCTGTCATCGCAGCGATCTCATCAGGGAAGGTAATAGCGAACCGTGGTCATCATCGTATGTTCTTCTCCTCACGGCCGAACCCCGTTGAATCCCGACCATACCGTACGGTGCGTGTAGGCATATAGGATAATCTGAACGCGACACTTCCCACGTCCGGGGTGATCACCCGATACCAGAGTCCCGGTTGGACCTGAGTGATTGTCGCATTGGCTGCCTGGCACGGTTGCGTGCCTGGATCTTCCACGGCACAGCCACTGAGATCAGCCAGAGGAGAGCCGTAGCCGATCGGTGTCGCAGCATACGCGGTCCTTGCATAGTGTTCGACTCCGTAATAGGCATAGACATCCCATTCCTTGGTCGGGTGCCATTCCACCCCCTTACTTTGGACTTCGGCTAGGTCTTTCTTCGGCCACCCGAATGTCTTGGCATAGCGCTGGAGCCGACAGGATAGCCCGGACGAGAGGCCCTAGGACTTTCCCGAGTACTCCTCTATCTTGAGTTGTGCTTCACTCGTTGACCAATGACTAAGTCGCTGTTGGTCGCTCTCGTCCTTACACTTCTCCAGCCAATGGCGGGCAAGGCTATTGTCCATGCTGCACACGATTCCTCTGAGCCTCAGCCTAGGGAATTAATCGGCCCGGTTCTTCCCCCCCGAAGTGATTCCTACCATTCACGCCAGCCAGAAAGATCAGTTCTCTGCTCTCAATTGGGACACCGGTGCCGGTCGGAGTTATCTCATTCCCGCAGGGGAAGTGCTCGCTTACCTCTTCCTCCTCAATCAATACGACCGGCATTTTAGCCAGCCGACGGCTATTTATCGCACGAACGGGGATACCATCTACCAACATCTCACCGATTCCAAGTGGGTCCTGGACAACGATCAATTCTCGGTCAACCAGTTTCTACACCCTTACGGAGGCAGCGTGTATTACGGACTTGCCCGTTCGGCCGGTCTCACCTTCTGGGAATCATTCCTCTATAGCTCGACCGGAAGTTTCCTGTGGGAAATCGGGGGCGAAAAGACCGCTCCCTCGATCAACGATATGATCGCAACCCCCATTGGGGGCTCATTCTTGGGAGAACCGCTGTTTCGTATGGCAAGTCTGTTACTGGAAACTGACGAAGGGAGACCGGGCTTCTGGCGCGAACTGGGCGCAGCCGTACTCTCCCCCCCCACGGGGTTTAACCGTCTGGTGTTTGGACACCGTTTTGACGCAGTTTTCCCAAGCCGTCACCCCGCTACGTTTTTGCGACTCCAGGTCGGTGGTATCGTCTCATCAAGCAGTCATAATGTTCCTTCCGGTCTTCGAGAGCACGGGGCCATCGGCGACATCACCTTCACGTACGGGTTGCCGGGAAAACCAGGCTATCGTTACGATCGTCCATTTGATTATTTTGACGTTCACGTAACGGCAGTTACCACGAACACCTTGGAAAGTCTCAATACGCGAGGCCTGCTGAAAGGCACCGCATTTACGCTGGGAGACGCGACTCGTGGAGCTTGGGGACTCTTCGGCACTTATGACTATATTTCCCCACAAATATTTCGAACCTCGAGCGTCGCGCTTTCCCTGGGAGCCGTCTGGCAATCCTGGCTGTCACAGTCGATCGCGCTTCAAGGCATAGCCCTTACCGGCATGGGGTATGGGGCGGCCGGCAACATTCAACGCAGAGAAGAGCGTGATTATCACTATGGAGTCACCGGACAGGGACTCCTCGCGTTACGATTGATCTTCGGTGACCGCGCCATGATCGACTTCACTGGACGGGAATACTATGTCAGCGGGTTAGTTTCGCCCGAACCGCAAGGACAAGAAAACATGTTACGCGGAGAAGGCTCGTTCACCTTCCGAATTATAGGTCCTCATGGCGTGGCGCTTCGATATGCCGTCTCGCACCGTGATGCCCACTACCCCAACCTCGCCGTACGCGATCAGACCATCGATACCATTAGCCTCATGTATGTCTTCCTCGGTAACACCGGGTTTGGAGCCGTGGAGTGGCAATAAATCCCAGACCCACGACCTCTTTTCACAAACTAGTGTTTATGGAAGAGTCGCATCTACTCATTTGGCAGAGTCCTACACTCTCGCTGTACTCTATTAAACATCTTAGCTGCTGTTTTCGAACAGCGAATCAGCCGCCTGTAGGTTTCAATGGCGCGCTCGTAGTTTGCCCGCGCAAGGATTGCTTTATCACGGCCGTGAAACTGGGCGCAGCCAAGTTCGAAGAACGCGCGGACGCGGCCATCATCATAAACGCCGTAACAGCATAGACGATGCATCAGAGAAGCGCGTTCTCACCTTCCACTACCTCACCAACGTCAACATAAGGGGTCAAATCTTGAACCGTGCATCATCACTATTAACAGCGGCAACGGTCCGGTACCACAGCGCGCAGGGATCTCACCGGGCTACTGTACGCCAAGTGACTGAAGCCGCCAGCAGGTCGGCACGAATACGCTGGACATCATCGACCACCATCGGCTTCGTGAGGTGAGCTACGGCGAGAATTTGTGTTAGGCGGCAGTAAGAAGGGTGACATGGGCATGTATCACACAAAAGATCTGATCCTGATTACAATTACTTTTTCATCGACCCTCCGACCTCTGAGTTATCGTTCATTAACGGGCGAACAACCATGCTGCCCCGATAATTTTGTTATCATCCGGCCCTCCGATGGCGACGGTTGTCCCATTGGCACTCACGGCTACCGAGAAGCCCCGACTAGCTTGACCGGCCGCCCCTGTCCCGACCAGCTTCGGGCCTTGCTGTGTCCAGGTGGTCCCCGTGCGGGTCCATACCCATCCAGCTCCAGTGAATCCGTTATCACCTGGTCCTCCGATGACAGAGGTTGATCCATCGGCACTCACGGCCACCGAGAAGCCCTGACTAGCTTGACCAGCCGCCCCCGTCCCGACCAGCTTCGGGCCTTGCTGCGTCCAGGTGGTCCCCGTTCGTGTGAACACCCACGCTGCACCGATGCCTCCGTTATCGCCGGGTCCTCCAATCACAGCGGTTGTGCCATCGGCACTCACAGCCACCGCGCCGCCCTGACTAGCTTGACCGGTAGCCCCCAACCCCACCAGTTTTTGACCTTGTTGCGCCCAGGTGGTCCCCATGCGGGCAAAGACCCAGATCGCTCCGGTGAGTTCGTTATCTTCGGGGCCTCCGATGAGGGCAGTCATTCCATCAGCACTCACGGCCACCGAGAAAGGTTCCAGAAGAGCAGTATTAGGGACCGCGTTTGTTCCAATCAGCTTCGGACCTTGTTGCGTCCAGATCTCACTGGTGCGGGTCCACACCCACGCTGTGACTTGCTGGTTTTCATTTCGTCCTCCGATGACGGCGGTCGCACCATCTGCGCTCAGGGCCACCGAGGCACCCTGACCAGCTTGACCATTGGCGTCCGTCCCGACCAGCTTCGGGCCTTGCTGCGTCCAGGAGGTCCCCGTTCGCGTGAACACCCACGCTGCACCGATGCCTCCGTTATCGCCGGGTCCTCCAATCACAGCGGTTGTGCCATCGGCACTCACAGCCACCGAGAAACCTTGAAGAGCTAGATCAACCGCGCCTGTCCCAACCAGCTTCGGACCTTGTTGCGCCCAGATGCCACTGGTGCGGGTCCACACCCACGCCCCTCCGATTTGTCCCACATCATATGGTCCTCCAATCACAGCGGTCGTGCCATCGGCGCTCAGGGCTACCGAGACGCCTTGACCAACTCCACCGCCGGTGACCGTACCCACCAACTTCGGGCCTTGCTGTGCGATAGTCCCTCCCGTGGGACTTACGGTGAACAGACCTGAGCTGGTCAAAGGACCCTTGTCGGTCGTAACACTCACCGGACCGGAGGTGGAACCCGGCATCGTCATGACCACTAACACGCTAGTTGATCTGCTCAACGGAATTGCAGCTGCACCCCCAATACTCACCGAGTGGATAGTGGAAAAATCTGCCCCCGTGATCGTGACCACCGTGCCGACCGGCCCTGAGATGGGAGAAAACGTCAGCGGCGCGGCCGACGACTGAGACGGTGCATTGGTGTCCGATGCGCCACAGCCCATGGCCATGAGAAGACAGCCGATCAACCACAGTGGCGAGGCACCGAGGTTCCGGAGTAGATTCCGCCGGTATGATAATCCCGGCCTGTTGTGTTGTGTCATGATTCCTCCATCACGTGATAACGACGAGAGTTCCATTGCGACATCCCGTCAGTAAATCCGTGCACACGTAGGTAAACGCAGCATTAGATAGCACTTACCCCTTCGTTACGAAAGGATTCCTCAGCAAACATTATGCCTGTCACCTCACACCACCACCGTGCCCGATTTGCTGAAGAACAAGCGCACGAGGATAGATCGGAGCCATGCATCTGTATCGAAAATGATTCAGGGTGTATCTAATTCGTATTGAGAGGTGACGTCCGGCGTGGGGCCCGCTCAAAAGATCTCTTGCCCACGGCGCATTTGTTCTGACCACATACGCCATCCCCTCGGATCTCGGAGGTGATAGTTCGAGCAAATCCCCTCTCCCCTTGTGTCCACACTTCCTGTTCGTCTGACTCAATGAACTCACCACAGGATTCGAGCGCCTCAGAATGAATGAGGGCGCTCCAGCTTATTCGAAACATACCTGTCTCAATTTGCATTCGGTCTAGTTCGTCCGTATGATCACGGCGATGAATTGTACAAAATGTAAAACCAAGGCCGTGCTGAAATTGCCGCGTCACAACGCGGCATTCTGCAAGAACTGCTTTAACTCGTTCGCACATGATCAAGTCATACGAGCGATTAAGTCGCAGGAGATGTTCGGGAAGGATGACCGCATTCTCGTGGCCGTATCGGGAGGAAAGGACAGTCTGGCGCTCTGGGATATTCTCCTGAAGCTGGGCTACAAGGCCGATGCGCTCTATGTGAATCTCGGCATCCCAGGCTACTCGGATCGCTCGAAAGACAAAGTCCAACGCTATGCCGAAACAGTTGCCGCACCCTATCGTGCCACGCTGCACCTCCACACCGTTGAGCAGACCGAAGGCGCCGGGATCAAAGAGCTTGCGCAGCTCGTGCATCGCCCGACCTGCAGCACGTGCGGCACTATCAAGCGTTATCAATTCAACCGCGTCGCGATCGAGCAGGACTATGATGTGATGGCGACCGGCCACAACCTCGATGATGAGGCCGCCAGGCTGCTTGGAAACGTGCTCCATTGGCAGGAAGATTACCTTGAGAAACAGAGCCCGAATCTTCCCGCCTCAATCGAAGGTTTTGCGAAAAAGGTGAAGCCGCTCTATCGATTAACGGAGCGTGAACTTGCCGCATACTGCGTGCTGAATGGGGTCGATTACATCGTGGATGAATGTCCCATGGCTCAGGGCGCGCGCACTCTGCTTTATAAGGAGGTGCTCAACCGACTGGAGACTGAATCGCCAGGGACGAAACAATATTTCTATTGGGGATTTTTGGAAAAGCAACGTAAGCAGGCGCCTTCCGTAACAAGTATGACTGAGAAAGACCAAGCCTCGCTCCACCCCTGCCCTACGTGTGGGCAACCCACCACCGCCGAGACCTGCTCCTACTGCAAACTCATGGCGCGAGCCAAGGCGGCACCTGCTCGCTGACCCATTCGGCTCTTGCAAACCTGCCGTGCACTCCGTAAGCTGATCGGCATCGGCATCCATTACAGTACTTCTCGCAGAGACGTGGTGTGGTATGGGAACGGCACCTCAAGATTACTATCAGACGCTCGGCGTTTCTCGAACAGCTTCTGCCGAGGAGATCAAGAAAGCGTTTCGTCGGCTCGCTCGCCAATACCATCCCGACCTTCATTCCGGTTCGAAGAAGGCCGAGATGGAAAAGAAATTTAAAGAACTCAATGAAGCGCAGGAGGTCCTCACCGATCCTGAGAAACGAAAGAAGTATGATCAGTATGGGAGCGAGTGGGAACAAGCCCAAGCATTTGAAAAAGCTCGCCAGCAGGCTTGGACGAGAGGCCAAAGCAGTCCGTGGGATGTCGACCAAGATCCTAATAGCCGCGGCGGTTCCGGGGAACACTTCTCTGATTTCTTTGAGAGCTTGTTTGGGAATCGTAACGAAGGGACCGGGGGACGAAGTGCGAGCGGACGAGCCGGGCAGGATTTAGAGACAGAAGTGCAGTTGACCTTGCGGGAAGTCCTGACCGGTGTCATTAAACGAGTGAATTTGAGGGAGCCACAAACTTGTTCGACCTGTCACGGGCACGGCATGGTGCGAGGACGCCCCTGCGGAACCTGCCAGGGAACAGGAAAAACGATCGACCACAAGACGATTGAAGTGAGGATTCCCGCCGGTGTGCAGGATGGAACTCGTGTCCGGGTCGCGGGAAAAGGTCAGCTTGGGAGTCATGGGGGAAAGCGCGGCGATCTCTATCTTCTAGTGAGTATCGCCACCGATCCGGTCTTTCGTCGGCAGGGGTCAGATCTCCATGTCGCTCTCCCCATCTATCCGTGGGAAGCGATTCTGGGAGCAGACGTGACCGCTCCCACCTTGTCTGAACCGGTGAAGGTCAAGGTCCCTCCAGGGAGTAAGGCTGATGCGAAGCTTCGACTCAAGGGGAAAGGACTTCCCTCAGCCGCCGGTGGGGCGGGAGATCTTTTTTTGACGTTACAAATTGTGATGCCGACGATGGCCACGGAAGAAGAGCGGATCCTCTACGAACGGTTGAGCAAACAACGGCATCCGGATCCTCGCGCGGAACTCCTCCATCACGCTCAACGGCAGTGAGTCGACGAGTCAGCTGCTTGCGACGTCGCTGTGGAGTCGAACAGCTCGCTTGCGTTGCAGCGCGTGCTGTGGCAAGCTTCGAACAAGGGGCTTCCAAACCAAGGAGGAAATTCATGAAGTCAGTCATTAAGACGACAACCGTTGCGGTCCTGTCGGCCTGTCTGTTGGTCTTGGGTGTACCCAGTCTGTGGGCAAATGATCCAAGCTATGGCCATGCGGGAGGCGGACATGGTGCCGGTGGCAGTCATGGGTACGGCAAAGGGATGATGCATAGCGGAACAGGTCACCTGATTCGGCATCTGCTCAAGCATGAGAAGGATATCGGACTCAGTAGTGATCAGATCGCAAAGCTTAAGGAACTACAGTTGAACCTTGATCGTGTCCGAATTAAGGCGGAGGCGGACATTCAGATTGCCGAACGTGAGGTGAAAGCGCTGAACGATGACGACAAGTCCGATCTCGGGGCGATCGAGGCAAAACTGAGACAGAGTGAAGACCTCCAAATTGGATTGCGCATCGCGGCGATCAAGGCTCGCCGCGATGTGATGGCTGTATTGACTCCGGAACAGCGTGCGAAGGAGAAGTCAGAGCATGACAAAGTGATGGAGCAACACAAAGGCTCAGGGGCGCATCATGGAGGGACGATGCCGTACGGGACGAATCCTCATGGAGCCAACCCACATGGCAGCAATCCACACGGAAAGAATCCTCCTGAGGTCGCACCGCAGCCATCACCCAGTTATTAGCGAGAGGGCGAAGACATTCACTCACGTTGCGCATACGGCGCTTCCAAACTCGTGAATCATATCCTGTGAAGCGTCGTTCACCTGTAAGCGGCGAAATCCGAACAGCGAGATCCACGATCCAGAAAGAGGATATCAACCACCGATGAAAAAACACGTCAAGCTTCAAAGTCACGATCTCCTGGTGGGAGCCGGCCGTGCGCCCGCTCGGGCGATGTTGAAAGCCGTCGGCTTTACCGACGACGACTTGACGAAGCCGATTGTCGGTGTCGCCAATACATGGATAGAGGTCATGCCCTGTAATTTCCATTTGCGCCGGCTTTCCGAGCGCGTGAAGGCCGGCATTCGAGCCGCCGGTGGGACTCCGATCGAATACAACACCATCGCCGTGTCCGACGGAATTTCCATGGGGACCGAAGGCATGAAGGCCTCGCTTATCAGCCGTGAGGTCATTGCGGATTCGATTGAACTCGTCGCACGAGGACACTTGTTTGATGCGGTCGTGGCCCTGTCCGGTTGCGACAAGACGATTCCCGGAACGGTCATGGCACTTGCGCGGTTGAACGTGCCGTCGCTCATGCTGTATGGCGGGTCGATCATGCCGGGACAGTTTCAGGGGCATGATGTGACCATTCAAGATGTCTTTGAAGCCGTGGGAAAACATGCGTCCGGAAAGATGACCGATGCAGAGCTCAAGGACCTGGAAGATCACGCCTGTCCGGGACCAGGAGCCTGTGGAGGCCAGTTTACGGCCAATACTATGGCGATTGCCTTTGAGTTTCTTGGTATTTCTCCCATGGGGCGCAACGGAGTGCCCGCTATGGATGGGCGGAAAGATGATGTGGCGTTCGAGTGCGGCAAGATGGTGATGGAGCTGGTAAAACAGGATCTTCGTCCGCGTCAGCTTATCACACGCAAGTCATTGGAGAACGCGATTGCCGCTGTCGCCACGACGGGTGGCTCTACGAATGCCGTGCTGCATCTTCTCGCGATTGCCCGCGAAACGGGGATCAAACTGAGCATCGACGACTTCGATAGGATCAACCGCAAGGTCCCTTTGCTGGCCGATCTGAAGCCGGGCGGTCGCTTTGCCGCAGCAGATCTTTATGCGGCAGGGGGAACCACCTTGGTCGCCAAGCGATTGCTCGATGCCGGGTTGCTCCATGGGAATCAGCCGACGGTCACCGGGCGGACGATCGGTGAAGAGGCATCGCAGGCTCATGAAGCATCTGGGCAGCAAGTGTTGCGTCCCCTCGCCCATCCGATCAAGCCAACCGGCGGCCTTGTCATTCTGAAAGGAAACTTGGCGCCGGAGGGTTGTGTGGTGAAGGTGGCCGGCCATTCGATGACGAAGTTTCAAGGACCAGCGAAGGTGTATGATCAAGAAGAAGATGCGTTCGTGGCGGTTAAAGCCGGGCAGATCAAGGCCGGTGACGTCGTCGTGATTCGGTACGAAGGCCCCTCAGGCGGTCCTGGGATGCGCGAGATGCTCGGTGTGACGGCAGCGATCGTCGGCGCGGGGCTTGGCGATTCCGTTGCCCTACTCACCGACGGCCGTTTTTCTGGAGCCACGCATGGGCTCATGGCGGGCCATGTCTCGCCGGAGGCGGTGAAGGGCGGGCCTATTGCGGCGGTCAAGAACGGCGACATCATTACCTTCGATATCCCCAAACGCCGCCTTGATGTGAAGCTCTCGAAAAAAGATATCGTGACTCGATTGAAAAAAGTCAAACGACCGACTCCGCGATACACTTCAGGAGTCATGGGAAAGTATGCCAGACACGTCTCGTCTGCTTCGGAAGGCGCAGTGACGAGTTGAGTGCCGCATCGGTGAGACGACTCTAAACTCTTACTCAATGGTTTTACGCGCTATGAATCTGTGCGTCGTGGCGAGCAGCTCTTCTCTTGTATATCCTCGTTGAGTAAGTTCGGATAATATTTCCACCGTCAGTTCCTCTTCATGTCCCATTTCCAATTGGTGATAGAGAACTCTTACGTCGCGTAATCCCTTGCATGCCTCCACATAGTCCCTTGCTGGAAGTTTGTTAAAGTGCCGCTTGCTCAGCATATAACTGACGGATCTCTCGTCCACAATACTTCCATCTGAATCTCGCAGATTGTGATCTCGGCAGTACTGAATGATTTCTCTTTCATTTAGGCGAAGATGGATCCATGGAAAGCGTCGAAAAATGTGCTCCTGGTGATGTCCCTGGATTGAATGCCACAGATGTCCCTGGATTGAATGCCACAGATGTCCCTGGATTGAATGCCACAAGGGTGACGCGACGCAATAAATATACTCACCGCGCTTGGTGACTCGAACAGCTTCAGCAAGAGCCAGGCGTATCCGAGAAATATGTTCCAAGGTTGCCTGACAGTACACGATATCGTACTGGTCACTTGCTATCCCCAACGATTCAGCAGATGACCGACAATATTTCACGCGTGGGTGGGGAAATTCACATCCAATATTCCCGGCAATATCCACACCATGAACTTCTTTGGCCCCGAACTCTACAAAGCGTCGACATTCATTGTTTCCCGTTGAACAACCGATGACCAATATTGTTTTGCCGGAAAATACCAACCGCCAGGCAAGATTCTTCAGGGAGGTAAATTGTCCCAATAGGCCCATGCCGTGTTTGACCGCTGTTCGTAAGAGCAATGCCATGTTCGACTGCAATGAGAGCTAGCTCATGGTGCGACGATTGATCCAGTATCTACGAGCGTTCCGCAAGGTGCGATGCTGGCTGGGCTCACTATCGTCGTCTTAACATCGATGTGATCATAGTGGAACCTCCGCGGATCGGTCGGTACTCCTTGCCTGGAATCGCCCGCAGAATTGTTCGTAGAGTGAACTGTATTGTGCAACCATTTCATTGACGTGAAACTCGTTCGGGAATGTGTGCGAGTGACTCTCCATCACTTTCCCCTGCTCGGGTTTTCTGCGCAATATGTGAATAACCTTCTCTGCAAGAGACACACAATCCCCAGGCGCGCATAGATACGCCTCGGTGCCGTGGGAAACCGCTTCCCCGGCGCCTCCTACTCGTGTGGCGACGATCGGCAAGCCGGCTGCGCGAGCCTCCAATAGCACGCGAGGCAGTCCCTCCCAGTGAGATGTGAGGAGAAATGCATCAAGCGTCTGCATCACGTTTGGGATGTCACGTCGCCAGCCAGCCAGTCGAACTCGATCAGAGAGTCCTTCCTGGTTGAGGAGGCCATCAATTTGAGAGCGCAGTGCCCCATCCCCGACAAGAACGAACCGAGCTTGGGGGATGGCTGCACAGACGTATTTCGCAACGGCCACAAAATCATGCGGAGCTTTTTGTGGTTTGAGACAGGCAACAGTTCCGATGAGCCATTGGTCTTGTGTTGCTCCGAGCTCCGCCCGTAGAGCGGTTCGTTGCTGGGGATTGAGGGGCCTGAGAAATAGCGTTGGATCGATACCTGGACGGATCAGCGAGACCTGGTCAGATCGAAACAGCCTCCAGGCCATGCCCTTGGCAATATCGACCTGTGAAACAGCGATCCAATGTGACGTGATCAGGCCGGTCAATCGCTCGAGCAGAGTGAGTAGCCGGCGAAGCCACCCGGGCTGGTTCGGCGTGATTCCAAAACCGTGGATGGTGTGCAAAATGACCGGCACCCCGGCGAGCCAGGCGGCCCATCGGCCAAGAATGCCTGCCTTTGAACTGTGTGTATGGACGATCGATGGGCGAAGCCGGCGAAGGAGTTTGGTCATTCGAACCAGAGCAACCAGATCATCCAACGGATGGATCCGACGACCGAGCTCCGGAAGAAGATGCATCTCGATGTGAGGTAGGCGCTGGGCCTCCTCCGTCAGAAGTCCCCCAGGTCCGCTGATCAACACCGCTCGATATTTTAGGGGATCCAGGTGTGACACGACATGGAGCGCCACTTCCTGCGCTCCTCCAAGTTCAAGCTTGGTGATGATATGGCAAATAGTATCCACGACATGTTCCACTATGCCGAGAGCGCTTGATCCTGTTCCATTCGGAGCCGTTCCGCGAGGTGCCTTCCCTGTCCGATGGCATCCTCCATGGAGGTATGTTCCCAACGGCCATACCGGCCGATGGAGTAGATGCCTCTCCGCTCGAGCTCGGAGAGGATGGCTGGAATCGCACGTACGCGATGATGATCAAAGTAGACATACGCATAGTGCAAATCCTTCGCATCCGAGACGACAATATCGTCACTGGGTCGGAGGATGCCTACCTGTTCCAATCCTGCTCTGGCTTGGGCGGTAAGCTGGTCGACCGATTGATGCTCCGTCGGCCGGTGCGAGATCTCAACGTACATCGAGCTACAGCCAGGTCGTCCTAACGACGGAGAGAAATTCATGGGAAATCCGACTCGGTAAAAAGGAAATTCTGGTTCAGGAAAATAGAGCCAATGCTTGTCCGACACCTGCTCACGTGCCACGGCCATGTTGAGGTTGTAGACTGACACCCACCGAAGTTCCTCAGCAGCTGCTTTGAGATAGGTGGGCATATCAAGGCATCGACGCACAAGTTCCGGAATCGGGATCGTCGAGACCAAGGACTCGTAGTGTTCAGTGATGGTTGTACCGCGGCGCCGATCCTGAAAACGTGCGAGCCGGCGCTTTGTATCCACCTCCAAAAGTTCGATACTGGTGGTGACCCCAGTGATATGAGGCAGGAAAGATTCCGGAAGGATGCTGATCCCGCCGGATGCAGGATAGAGAAACGACGGATTGTAGCCGAATGCTTTGTCCTTGATGCCCAGCGCCCCATTGATCACATCTTTCAACTCCGGCTTCGGCACCAGCCACGAGACCCAATCTGAGGTGAGCTCATCTAATGACACCTTCCACAGCTTTTCGTTGAACGGGATCATGAAGTGCTTGGCTATTCCCTCTCCGAGATTTTCCATGATCCATTGCTTGAAGGAGTGATCTTTCGGAGCACTCACAGCGGCTGGATGCAGCAATGTGGTGATGAATCCCATCACGCACTCCCGCACGACTTCAGGCGGAAGGCCGTGGATGTTCACCTGAAATGGATATTCCGTGTAGGTTCGGTGTGAGTAAATAAACGACTTGCGATCGTGTTTCCTGAGTTTGTCCGCGAGCAACTGCTCCACAAGAGCCTTGATCGGTGGCTGGCGGAAATGCAACAAGTGTCCCGTGTAGTCGAAGGTAAACCCGTCTTTGCGATAGGATCGGCATAGTCCCCCAACCTCCGACTCGCGCTCATAGAGTCGGTAAGGAATTCCCTCAAGATGATAAGCGGTGCTCAGCCCGGCAAGGCCGGCGCCGACGATCAGGATCATGCCGCTCGCCTTCTTTCTTCTAGAGATGGTTCAACTTTCACCGTGGTGACTTTCCTGACATCGAGTCGTTTCAACAGCAGTGTCAGTGCGAAGAGCAGCACTATAGTGCCGAGGCAGAGACCCCATGCCAGCTCGTACGGGACCATCATGAGCATGAGACCGACGGCCCCAATGACGGCGGTGGCAAGATAGCTGATGATCACGATGTGTTTGGTCGACATCCCCCAATGCCGGAGCCGAATGGCGATATGGTCAGGGCTACCCAGGAAGATCGGGAGGCCTCGTTGATAGCGGATATACATGACGAAGAGAGTATCGAAGATCGGAATTCCCAAAATGAACACGGGTGTGAGCAGCGAAAGAGGATGCGTGCTTGGAAATTGTCCGATCATCGCCATGGCACCCAGCAATAAACCGATGAACATGGCTCCGGTATCACCCATATATATTCGCGCCGGTTGCCAATTATATTTGAGAAAGCCGACGAGGCTTCCGATCAAGGCAGCCAGCATGAAGGCGATGACCTGATCGCCCTGGAGCAATGCCGCGAAGAGTAAACAGACGGCGCTGATGGCTCCGATCCCGGCGGAAAGGCCGTCCATGATATCCAGAAGGTTGAAGGCATTAATGAGCCCGACCATCCACAGTACGGTCAACGCGAGATCCAGCCATTCCGGGAGTACTGCGATCTGAATGCGGATGCCGCTCTTGATCAGCACAAAAACGGCGAGGAGTTGCCCGATCAGTTTCGTCGTAGGAGAGAGCACCCCAAAATCATCGATGAGTCCCAGCATGACCACGATGGTTGCACCGAGAATAATGCCCAGGACGTCCTGCCGGAATTCAAACGTGAATGCGAGACTCATCAAGAAGGCCAGATAGATCGCGAGTCCTCCGAAGTACGGGACAGGTTCCTTCTGGTGTTTGAGACGACCGTCAGGGGCATCGACAATGCCGTATTTCAATGCGGCCTGTCGGGCAATGGGAACGCCATACAGCGACAGCAAGAGCGCAATGAGAAACGTTAAGCTCAACAAGTACATGAAGTTACTTTCATGGCATTGGGATACGCGTAGTCTGATGAGACTGAGAGATCACGAGCTGCCGCCCGAGACCTGAGCAAGGCACGCCGTATAAACCTGCTCATGTTGTCGTACGACCTTCGAGATATGATAGCGTTCTCGTGCATGAACTCTTCCCTTAGCCCCCATGGCCTGTGCCTGCTGTGGATGACTCAAGAGCCGGTCGATCGCGTCAGCCAACGCCTCAATATTTTCCGGTTCCACCAGCAGTCCTGTTTCTCCGGGCAGGACAAACTCAGGGATTCCTCCCACTGCGGTGGCGATCACCGGCGTTCCTGCCGCCATGGCTTCGAGAATCGCAATGCCGAACCCTTCGTACAACGACGGAAGCACGAACACATCCAACGCGTGCAGCACGCGAGGGATATCGCGTCTAGATCCCGTGAACACGATCCACGAAGAAAGACCCAACTGTTCACGCAGCAATTCCAATTCGTGACGTGATGGCCCGTCCCCGACTATCAACAATTGACAAGGAGGTTGCCCATACCGTCTGGCTAACTCGGCCATTGCTTGCAGGAGGATCCTGAGCCCCTTTTTGGGTTCGACGAGACGGCAGACTGTTCCGATCACTTTCCCGTCATCTCGAAGCCCGAGTTCGCGCCTTGTCGCCGCTGCGGCAGGCTCAAACTGATCGGTGTTCACGCCGAAGGGGATAATGGCACAGTGTTCGATTTTTCCACCAATCCGAGAGACGACCGACCGACTGACTGCGCCAGAGCAGCAGACGATGCGGTCAGTCCAATTGAGTGTGAGTCGATCCACCAAGCGTACCAACCATCCTTCACTGACAATTTCATCATGATATGACGAAATAACTGGAAATGCCCGCAAAATTCGCCCGCACGCACGGGCAGCCGCATTCGCCCAAAAGAGAAATGCCTGTACGACATCCGGTTGTTCGGCTCGAAGGAGCTTGAACAATCTTATGATGATGCGGGCATCCAGTTTTCCGGTACCACCCAAGGACAGAACCCTGACTCCCCTCTTTTGCAGTTCCTGCGCCAGTATTCCGCCAGGTTTGAAGGTACAGACCGTTACCGTAAATCGTGAGCGATCCAGTCGCGAGGCCAACTCCAGAATATGGGTCTCCGTCCCTCCTACTCCAAGCCCAATTGCCAATAACATGACCTTAGCAGGCATGAGCGGTTATGCCGGCTCGTTGTGATGAGGAAAGAATCTGCTCATACCAATCCAAATACGTTTGCACTTGTCTCTGAATACCGAACGAACGTGATGCGATTTCTGCAGCGGCTGTCCCTATGGAGGTCCGCAACCGCTCGCTCGAAAGCAGATGGATCACGCGACTAGCCATGGCGCCGGCCTCTCCGGCCTGAACTAAAAATCCTGAACGATTCTCTTCGATCTGTTCAGGAATGCCATCGACTGCGGTCGCGACAACCGGAAGACCGCAAGCCAATGCTTCCAGCACGGTATTGGGAAACGTATCGGACTTGGCAGCATGTACATAGACATCCGCCGATTGGTAATACTCAACCAGAGTGTTCACGTCTCTCTGAAACTCAACAAATTGGATCTCACCGTTCTCGAAGATGACCGGCTTCCCTTCCTCCCCTAGGACCAGCAAGATCACCCTGCGATGGTGATAGCCGGCCGCGGTTGCGAGGGCACAGCGTTCTATCGTTCGATAATCTTTGAAGATATTGCTTCTGGCCTTATTGGCGACAAAGAGCAGGATCGCGACCTCTTGTGAGAGACCACGTGCCGCTCGTGCTGCTCGTTTTGAACCTGGCCGAAAATGAGCAAGATCGACTCCGTTCGGAATGACGCGACCTTGAACGATTGCGGGTGCCAGTATGGAGTGTTCCACTTGACGCAACAGCCATCGTGAGGGGGTCGCAATGTAGAACCGGCTGGAAGCATAGATTGCTCGCTTGCGCCGCCAGTTGTCGGCTGTGCTGTCGCGTGAGATTGCAGGATAGATTGAAAGATCAGGACAATGCCCGCACCCTATTCTCCATCGATCACATCCAAGCGTATATGCACAATGTCCGCTCAGCATCCAGGTATCATGCAACGTCATGACGGTTGGAATGTTCCGGCTGAGTTCTGGCAGCGCTCTCAAATCGAAGTAGCCGCCGCGTGAGAGCCACCCGCCGTGCAGATTATGGCAATGAAGGATGTCCGGGCGGTCGGGTAAGCGATCAAGGAGGTTCCAGGTTTCAGGAAAGGTGAAGTGGTCTCTCCCTGCACAGAACTCCCGCCAGTTACCTGGGTGTGCCACATACGCATCAAGCCAGCGACGCATTCGCCAGACGCCACGAAGACGTCCTTCATACGCCGCAAGCCATCGGCTGAAACGGGCAAGAGAGAGACCATCTGCGAGATGGGATTCGGTCCCGGAGAGAGGAATGACCTGAGGATCGTTGCCGACCTTTTCGCCGACCACGAGAGTGGAATCATGTCCTCGGCGCCGATAGTGTTCAAAGAGCCGCCGAGCAATGGATTCGGCTCCACCTCCCTGATCGTACGTGCTGACCTGGAGTATCCGCATTCGCCTAGATTACACGGCTACACCACGAATCCAGAAATCATTCTCCATTCTGTGCCGCCCCAGACGATTACTTTGCTAGGGAAGGTCAGTCCTGACCAATGCGCCACCATCCGAATCCATTTCGGCAGTGGCTTCAGTGCCAAGTGCCGGCATGTTTTCCACACGACTCCTCGCAGAACGGCCTCAGGCCAGGGACAGGGGCCGCCTCCATTCTGTTCTAAAATCATCTCGGCCTCGGCGAGGTATTCTGTTGCATGCAAGACCGATCGCTGATTCCCATGAGATCGAAAGCCGCCCAATGGGGTCAAGACCCCATAGAGTTCACTATGCTGGTAAAATCTGGCCCATAGTTCAAAGTCGGCAGCCAGATGATGCGTGCTGTTCAATCGCCCACCGGCCTGTTCCCATAGTGATCGTCGCCAGAATGTTGATTCCTGTTGAATAAAGCGTCGTTGTAATGATCCTTTCGTTGGGAGATTGCCTCCTTTCAAGAACGAGGTTCGATTGAATCCTCCGCAGAAATTGATGGATGTGGCCTGCCCTTGTGCATTCCATCCGAGTGCCTGCACCGTACTGAGCCACTGTATTTCAGGAAACTGTGTGAAGATGTCCCGTACGACGGAAAAGGCCCATGGGGTATATTTATCATCGCTATTGATCCAGGCCATAATGTCTCCTGCCGTGTGGGCGAAACCTTTATTGATTGCATCATAGGGCCCCTGATCAGGTTCACTGATCCAATACCTCAATCGTCCAGCATACTGTTTGATGAGATCAACACTGCCGTCGGTCGACCCTCCGTCGATAATGACATACTCACAATTGGGGTCTCGCTGTGACAATACAGAGTCGATCGTTTCTTGAAGAAACGAGACTTGATTATAGGATGGCGTGACAATCGATATTTTCAACGGCGATGTGTTCACGGGAACTTGTTTGACGCTCCATTCAAGAGAAAAGAGCAGAACTGCTGATTCTGTCGCCTTCGTTGCTCAGGGGTGGCATACGAATGGATTTGCCGGAGTAGGCCTTCTTCTTTCACGAACACCACATCAACCTGCGACAGTGCATCATCGATGAAGCGGTATTGATGCCCCAGGAAGTCATAGGAAGCAAACCTTTGGAGAAACCGCTTCATGATTTATCCGTTCCAAGCTGGGGGCAGCATGCTCTCCATCGACGGTGTCCGTCGATCATGGCCGAACCGCTTCCATAAACAATGAATCAGGCTTTCGCACATCCCCGTTCACTACATCCAAGTTGTAGGAATCAAATGTGTCCATACGACTCTCAAAGGCCGTGCAGCGTCGGATGTCGGAGAACCCACACTGTTCGAGTAATTGCTTCAGTGAGAACTGGTCGTACATCCATCGATGGCATTCACCGGATGCCCGGAACAATCCCTCTTGAACAGCCGACCGGCCACGTCGGCCGATCAGAAGGCTGCAGACCCCTGTCACGAGCCGTTCTTGGAGAGCCGTGAATGCATGCTGAAACTGGTGACTGTTAGGGTTATCCGATGAATTGCGGTGTGACTGACTCGAAGGACCTTGACGCTCGCTCTCCTGCGTGAAATAAGGAGCAGCTTCGGATCCGATTCGCGATGTGACATAGTCGACATTTTCTGAGGCCCGGCTCCGGAGGTACCGTTCCATCTCACCACCGGACTCCACACGCACCAGTTGGTCCAGTAACTCAAGCGTGATCCATTCATACTGTTTCATCGCAGCCTGATCCCCTTCCTGCGCTTGGCCCAATGCACGGAGGTATTCCCGTGCGATTGTTTCAAGATCTGGAACGGCCAATCGAATGACCCCACCGGAACGAAGCACCCGGAAACACTCCCGCACCAATGTTCGCGCGCCTTCGCGCGTAAGATGTTCCAGAAGATGCGAGGCATAGCATCCGTCAACGGACCCGTCATCGAATGGAAGCCCGTTCTCCACATCCCATGCTTGAATCTCTGAGCCCATAGGACGAACGTCCAGGTTGTCCCACGCTGGATGCCAGACCGAACCGCAGCCGAGATTGACCAACCTGGGAAGTCTTGAACCGGATCCATTCTTATTCACAGTGGCTTCACTCCGATTCGACCGGTGTAGTCGATTTCGTGGAGCGGCATCTTGATCTGGTGTTGATGCAGATACTCGTCAACGGCCCGGCGAGCCCCCTGCCAGTGACCATAATCGTCGATAATCAACACTCCGCCTGGACAGACCTTTGGAAAGAGTATGTCCAATTCGTGTTTGGTCGATGCATACCAGTCCGTGTCTAACCGCAAGAGCGCGATGTGCTCAGGTGTTGAGACTGTCAATGTCTGTTCAACCGGTCCAGGAACAAAATGGATATGTGATTTGGAGTACTTCGTCAGGGCAAGGGACTCAATAACTCGTCCCATCGGGGCATAGCACCACACCAGGTCTTCTTCAGTTCGAGCCGATCGCTTCAACAGTGTTTCTGCGGTATCTCCCTTCAGGGAGATATCGAGAGGTCCTGGTTCGGTCATTCCTTCAAAAGTGTCGAAGAGATACAGATCGCGAGCAGTTCCTCCGGAGTTGATGAGCGTTCGCGCAACCGCCATCATACTTCCCCCGCGCCAGACGCCGCATTCAACCACGGCGCCTTCGATCCCTGCCTGTTCGATGTATCGGACTGCTGAACAGAGCGCACGAATGCGCTCCGGAGACGTCATGGTATAGGGCTGGACGAATTGAACCGTTTCGTCGTCGCTCTGTTGTTGGTACTGAAGCGCGGGGCACGGTTCGTGGCTGGCGCTGTGTCGGCTATTGGAATTCCACTGCTCGATCAGAGTACGCAGAGGTTCAACCAGCTTGTCCAACACGGTGACCTCATCAATAAGAGGGAACGGATGCTTATGGGTTGCGCAGGACGATGAGGGAATCCCGTTTGAGAAGGCCTAGGTCGGCGCAGAGCACGTCCCAACCGGCTTCAATCGCGAGCTTCGTCATGGCTTGTTGATCATTGCGCGGCCACCAAATATCCCCGTCGTTTTGTGATTTGAACGCCAGTGGAACGCCCCCACGATTCCAGCCAAAGCGCTCCAATTTAATCCAATCCCCATATTGATGGATCGAGACCGCACCCCGCTTCATGGTGCGTCGAGCGGAGCGAAGAATGTTAAGAATCGAAGCGGATTCGTTATGACAGAGCACTCCGAATGACCAGAAGAGGTCAAAGTACTCGTTGGCTAGCTCTCTAAAACTGTTGTCCTGGACGCGGTGACAGGTCAGTCGCCCGGCATAGTCATCCGGACTCAACCATTGAGTGACATCCTGGAAGTCGACGGTGTGTAGTTCGCCATCAGGGATAAACCTGAGAATCGCACGTGACCATGAGCCCTTGCCGGGCCCCAATTCAAATACCCGTGAACTCTGATTTAGATACGGTCGTAATGCCTTATTGAAGACCTGTCTATACGATCCCCCGCTTCTCCGTTCTTCGGAAAACCTGACTCTTCCTGGTATCCAGGCCAGTACGTTGCCGCTGTTGTAACCGTAACTAAATTCTTGTTGTAACCAACTACGCGTTGGCATGGGCGAGCAATTATCCCTTCTAGTTTCTCCTGCCTGATGGCAGAAGAGACTATCCGCTTCATTCTACTCGCCACATGCGGAGTCGCGAAGCCATTTCAGCTATCCTGCTTTTCTGTCTTTGAGCACCTAACTTGATAAAAAACGAGCGAATTTTATTCCTCGCCACGGGCGATTCTTCGATATGATCTGAAAAGTGCCATGCCGAAGATCTGCTCAGGCTAACGTCAAACTGTGATGATGGGTTGCAATGCATCCCGCTTCCATCCATCCCAATATTCTGCACCAGCGATTGACCTGGGTAGAGGCAGAGTCCCTGTGCCGCAAACATGCTGGCATACCAGCGAACTCCCCACACATCCAGTTTTCCAGCAGCATGGAGCTTCAGCTGTGTGTAATAGGGATAGGCTCCTTCCACATCGAAACTGTCCTGGTCTGCTTTCGCGCTCAACCCAGCCAGTAGTTGAGTCGAGTCAGGCTCGAACTGTTTCCATGCTCGATGCCAGGTGCCCCATCCCCAACTGGTCGGAACAGGAAAAAAGAATGTTGAGGCTAGGTGCTCAGGATACTCAACAGGGAAGAGATACCCTGATACCGTCATGACTCGTGAAGCATGTTGATAGTGTTCAAGCGCCTGATTCATAAAGGTCAGAAATCCAGGTGCCACGACGAGATCATCTTCAAGGACGATGACGGATCCATACCGTGCGGACAACTCAGTGACACCGGCAATGATCGAACGTGCCAACCCGATATTGGCTGTCTGTTCATGAATGATGACCTCCGCAAACCCGTCGGCTTCCTTGATCACTTGTCGGACCTGGGTGACAGCGGTTTCGTCACGCGGAGTCTTCGGACCGTCGCTATAGATATAGAGCCTGCTCTGGTGAGCCAACGGATTATCTCGTAATGCTTGGAGTGTTCGAGCGAGGTGAGTCGGTCGATTGTAGACAAACAGAGCAATAGGCGCATAAACCATGGTGCGAGGTCCTCTTGGATCAATACCGTACGCTTCTCGCAATGCTACTATCTTGGAGGCCTACGCAGCCTGCCCTAGCTTGAGCTGTGGGCATGGGCCAGACCGTCGAGCCTGTGTTGTCACTGCGATCAGCTTCCTGCTCCAGAGCTCAAGCGTCAGGGCTTTGAATGAAAGCGGTGCTCCGGCTCCCGCCGGATAGATTCCGTTGGAGAGTTCTTGTGCGCTCGACGGTTTGAGTATGCCGGTGTCGACAAGAAACCCGCCGTCAAGCGTCGCCCCGTGAGCAGCGAAGATTGCCTTGTGCCATTCCTGCAGGGGAGGCGTAAACCCTCTCTTGGGACGATTCAATACCCATTCAGGCACCATGGTACTCAATGCCTGACGAAGCCACGTCTTTGGCGGCAGGGTGTGATCATGCGAAGCCTTTCGCAATCCGATGACGGTTTCCACTAGCCGGTAATCGACAAATGGAAGTCGCAGTTCGACAGAGGAGGCCATGCTGAGCCGGTCTCCCTGAGCAATGCCATTTTCTTGCAAGTATGTTCTGCAGATGAGTTGGGTTAGGACAATGTCAACCGATGGCCGAGGAAACGGGATTCTAAACACATCGTACACCGCTGTCTCTTGCAACTGGTGAAGAAACGTTTGGGTATACAGGCTACCGACTCCCTTGCGGGCCAATTGAAAATCGGGAGTGAGGTCATAGAACACGACCTGGTCGTTCGGAGTGGACCGGTCGCGCGAATAGGCTTCCCATGCAGGGCGCAGTCCTGCACCAGATTTCAGCCATTCCGTCACCCCCCATAATGACCAATAGTCGGGAGGCTTCAGTGCCAAGTAGTCATGGAAGTTGAAGGAGCCTGACGCCTGTCCCCTCACCTTTCGCGTCGTCTGCGTCACCGCCTCACACACCCAAGGATACCCCCAAAAGAGTTCATCGCCTCCATGTCCTTGAAGCATCACGGACACTCCGTGAGCTTTGGCCGCTTTCATGACGGAGTAGTAGCCACATGCGGAAATATCTGCGATCGGATCATCGAGCCAATACATCAATTCAGGGAAGAACGTTGCGACATCATCGGCACACAACTCAACTTCGTGAATGGGCATGTTGAGATGTTTTGCAAGAGCCTTTGCGGCCTCTCGCTCATCGAAGGGGCTCTCCTCCCGATAGCCGACGGTGAGTGCCTGCATCACGCCGGGATATTGGCGAGAGGTCATCGCAGCAATGGCACTCGAATCGAGTCCACCACTCAAGGCAATTCCAATTGGAACGTCTGAGCGGACGATGAGTGAACTGATCGTCTCCAATTCATGTCGGACGGCTTCGACAGGATTGTCAGTCCTGGCCGGAATATCCTCCATGCGCCAATAGCACCACTGGTTCTGTTCCCAGCTGTGAGCATCGATTGTCAGGATGTGAGCTGCCGGCAGCTTACGCACTGATCGTATTGGCGTCATCGGTTCCGGGACATATCCATAGTGAAAGTAAAGGTTCACCGCTGTCGGATCCAGAGCAAAGGGGACACAGCCGGCAGCCAGGAGTCCTTTAAGCTCGGACGCAAAATAGATCTCACGTGGTCCGATGTAGAGATAGAGCGGCTTCTCCCCCATTCGATCACGCGCCAACATTAACCGTTGAAAACGGGCGTCCCACAAAGCGAAGGCAAACATGCCTCTGAGGTGTTTCACGCAATCCAGACCATATTGCTCGTAGAGATGGATGATCACTTCGCAGTCACTGCCGGACTTGAATCGATGCCCTTTGGATCTGAGCTGATCGCGGAGTTCGACATGATTGTAGATCTCTCCGTTGGCGATCAGCGCCAAGGAGCCGTCTTCATTGAAGAGCGGTTGTTGCCCTCCATGAAGATCGATGATGCTCAATCGGCGCATGGTCAACGCGACCGGTCCATCATGAAAACTGCCTTGTCCGTCAGGTCCTCGATGGACCATCGCGGCACTCATATCCACGACACGGGAGAGATGGTCTGGTGTCAGTGGTTCTGCGGCGATTATTCCAGCTATTCCACACATATCAGGTTAGGCGCATGCGGTTATTCAGTGCGATGAGTGACCTGTTCGTACGTGCTGCCGAGTGCTTGGAGGTGAACAAAGACCACTTCATAGAGATAGTTCTCTATGAAAGGATATCGGATGCGGTCTCTCGCCAAGATTCCGATTGCCATGTCTTTGACCAATGCGAGCAACGCGCGTATGCCGTAAAGGCAGGCACGAATAGCATGGGCTCGCTCTGTCGCCGTCTCATACAACACACGTTGCCAATCTCGCCCGGATATGAACATTTGTTTGGCACACCAACTCAGTTGCATTTTTTCCGATCGTACAAGATGGAAGACTACCAAGCGCGGCTCGTAGTAGATCATCTCATCCTGACGTTCGCGGCGAACGTGCCGCTGAAACGCGGTTTCTTCACCATATCCTAGTCGGGTTCCTGCCATCCCTACCCCGGTATGAAAGCCACCGAGTTGCTCTAAGAGGGAACGTCGAATGAAGAGATTTGTGCCGGACAGATATTCGTTGTGGTCGAGTATGCGAGCGACGGGTCCGTCATCATACGTTCCATATCGATCCAGATACCACTTCGGTTTCAGTGAAGCATAAAATGGTTGGTACGGTCCTCCGAAGAGCGCGGGCGCAACGTGCACAATCACATCTTGAGCGATCTCCAACCATTCTCGTGGTACCGTACAGTCGTCGTCGACATAGGCAACGTACTGGCCTCGAGCCGATTGGAAGCCGGTGTTTCGTCCATGGGAGAGTCCTTGTTGTGCCTCAAAACAATACCGAACATGCGGATACTGTCGGCTTATCTCGGCGACGTGTTGCCTCGTTCCATCAGTCGAATTATTGTCAACGACGATGATTTCATGCAGCGATGGTGCGAGGGTCTGCTCATAGAGACTTTTTAGTGCAGCCGCCATGAGGTCGCAACGATTGTAGGTGCAGAGCACTACACTCATCAGTAGCGACTCAGTCCGTGCCACGACCCATCCTCATGAATTTCTTGTGGGGATCTTTCCGAAGAATGCATTTCACGACAAACTTCAAGTGTTGGCTCAAACTCCAGGCAGAGGTTGCCAAGCGTGGAGCGCGCCAAAATTCGAGCGCTGTTTGAACTCCTTCCTGAGATGCCGACGAACAGATCTCGCTCCATCGTCGACCCAAGGCCGTCACAAACTCATGATCCGGGTAGACCCTATGCAGTCTATTCGCATCTCTCAGCTTATCAAACCATGCGCGAGTCGCCGAGAGAAATGTCGTTGACGACTCAAGCTGCCATCGACTGAGATAGTGATGCAGTTGTGCTTCCTCAGGTGCAGGGCTGATGCCTAGGCGAGTAAGCTGACTCAAGCGGATCGCTTGTGATGACTCTTCCATTGTCGATTCATGACGTCGGCCAACTTGCTGCGGATGGACCCGATAGCGAAGCAGGATTGCCGGTATATTGGCGAAACGGGTGTGTTGAGACGCTCGCACCCATAGATCGTAGTCTTCGGCATGGACTGCCCGCTCATCGTAGAAGAGCTGATGATGGAGGATCAGCTTTCGCCGAAACATGGTTGAGGGGTGAGCCAACGATGAGGCGAACAATAACTGGCAACGAATGGCATCGTCGTCGCATGGGTATTCCACAACTTTGGACGTGTCCACGCCAAACGTTTCAATCCAGGACCCGCAGATTCCGATGTCCTGATGTCGATTCAAGTACTCGACTTGTGTGGTGAGTCGATCCGGCATACTGACATCGTCGGCATCCATCCGTGCGATATACTCACCTCTGGCCACCAGGATGCCTTGATTCAATGACGCAACGAGGCCTTGTTTCGACTGGTGATAGACCCGTATGCGTGTATCTTCTCGTTGAAAGTGATCGAGAATCTGAGACGTGCGATCGGTAGACCCATCGTCCACTACGATCAGCTCCCAGTCGTGGAAAGTCTGGGCCTGGATACTTCGAATAGACTCGGGAAGATAGGTCTCTCCATTCCATACCGCTAAGACACAACTGATTCTCGGTGAATTGAGCACGTGGTGACCTTTGAGCACAGTCTTGCGAGCCTACGTGAATACTGTGCGGTCAGAGTATGAGCCGATAAACCCTATCCGCCGGCTGTGTGGATATTGACAACCTCGGTCGGTCATTGGATTGAGACATACCAATCATCTTGTTTCGACAAGCGTTCAAGGGTTCGCTTGTAGCCGTTTCGTGAAAGTAAACTGAAAATCTTGTCACGGGACGAGGTGAAGTTATGTTCACATGTGATGACACGAAACCGATGCCGTCCAAAATCGAACGTGTTTAATATGTCAAACTCGCTACCTTCAGTATCGATCGACAGATAATCAATGACTGCTGGTGCGCGGTGCCGCATGAGCAAATCCTGGAGGGAAATCGTCGTCACGTCGTACTGTATCCCCTGTACGCGCATACCTCCGTGGAGGTCTTTCCCTCTATAGCTGTCGATCGTAGAAAGATCAGCGGCAGCGGTTTCATGAAATGGTAAGGTCTGGTTCGACTCTTTCCACACACACCGTGTCTCGACAACCACCATTCGGTTTCTTCTCAAGGCTTCGTGCCAACAGCGAGCTGGTTCCGCCAAAATACCCGTCCAACCGAACTCCTTCTCTAGTAGATACGTATTCGAGTGATCGATGCCATTGGTCGCGCCAAACTCGACAAAAAACCCGCCTCGCTTAAAATTGAGCTGTGACAACACGAACACATCCTGCCTGCTTTGAGCTGTGGACTGTGAAAAGCACCTGATGATATCGAGGCTGTGTTCGGGAGAGGCATTGATAAGAAGTTCGATATCGCCGTCGTTGGCTGCGTTCAGTCGTTGTCTTAATGCTTCAAGACGACTGTGTCGTGTGATGACAATGTCAAATCGCTTCAGTATTTTATTGAGTCTTGTCGCGACAGACATCAGGCCGGAACTCATGGTACGCCTCATCAGCTGTCAAGAATGTGTGATCCGTTCAAAGAATGTAATGAGGGCCTGTCGATCGAGGTGGCGGGACTTTGGAATAGTAAAGTGTTGTTGTTTCAAGATGGCGAAGTATAAGTCATCGTTCCGATCAACTTCCTTGATATATTCAATGAGCTGTTTGCTGTTTGGAAATTCATAGGCATTGATGAACGCGTTCGTATTCCAGTCTTTGTGAACATCGGGGTTGCCCCAATAGATGGGAATGCTGTTGACCAACTTGGGATGGACCAGTTTCTCTGTGGTATAGCCGGGATATTCACTGTTCTCAAATGCGATAGTGAATTTATACTGGCTTAAGAACCGCATCTTGTCCTCGACATAGTAACCGAGATTGTTGTGGGCTCTTCCTCCCGAGTCTATCGGCTTGTACTTCGAGAGTTTCTGAAACAATGTGTTTCTTTCCCGAGCGTTCGGATTGGAAAAGAGGAAATTGCAGAATTTGGTTTTCTCACGCTTGATCTGCTCACAATCGATGGGTTTGTCGAAGTCATCCAGAATGCCCCATTCGTACAAGGTAACCGCCGATAACGGAAATCGTAGGTGGCGATCATCATTCAGATAGTCAAACGTGATTGCGTACTGACATTCACGAAAGTTTGGTCTGACGTTTTCTCCCGTGTAAAACACTTTGGCGCATGTATAGCGTTTGTGATCGGATCCAAAGACGCTATAGATCAGGAACTCGGGATTGTCCGAGATTTCAATGTCGAAGCGTTCCGCTAGTATTCGATACAACACGTTGTCGAACTGAGATTTACCCGTCGGATTACAATCAAACCCTTCCCAAAAATCGGTGAATGCCAGTTTCAGCCGTTGTTTCATCGATATCTCATGTTTCAGTCATAACATTTGGATATATAATGTAAAATCTATAGACTTATCTCACCTCTTGAGTCTGCCCAGCGACGAAGGGTTTGTCACCCTGGGCTGAGGCTGTCTGCTCACCCAGACCGATCTGTGAAAAGATGTCATTGAATCGCTGTTGGTAGGTATGGTTGCTCAGCGTCCGCTGGTATCCAGCCTCTGCAATGGCAGTGCGCTCAGCGTCATGTGCCAGGTAGTAGTGGACCTTCTCGATCATCTCCTCGGTGGAGTGGAAGCTGACGACTTCCCTGCCGGGTTCATAATAGTCTTCGAGATGTGCCGCATGCTGCGTCAGGAGAAATCCACCGGTGCCTGGGACCTCAAAGTTACGCCCCTTGATTTGTTCGGTGCTGTCTCCGGCTCGTTCACGCACTGTCGGGTGATCGGGTTCGGATGCCGGCGAGCTTTGCTCGCATCCAATCGTACCTCCTCTCCAAGCAGTCGCGAGGGGAATGCGCTCGAGTAGCCGCCGAAGAGGGTGCTTCTTGCGCGAAGCAGCTTCTTGGACGCCATCAGCGTTCGCACCGTATGAAGCAGTCAGATTAAGGTTGATGCGGCTTGTGTTGAAGATCTTGATCATCTCATCCTGAGAAGCTCGTCCTTCGTCCCACCCCTGTCCCCAAGTACTGACAGTAATACCTGCATGCCTCAGTTGCTCAATGACTTTTCGGCGTTGTCCATAGGGTTGCCCGACAAAGGTTACATCATACTCAAGGGGAAGGTTCATTCGGCGATACAAGAATGTGTTACACGCCCATTGACTCTTGATGACATTGCGATAACCGATCTGTGCATACTTGGGAAGTGCGCTTTCTGCTGTTGTCACAACCCATTGGAAGCATGGCGCCCACAGGCGGGAATACCGTTCGAATCGCCAATGATCGTCACAAAACCAGTTGACGGAAATGACCCCGAGGTCTTCCGTCACGCCGCGCAGGACCGGTGCATCAAATTCATCGGTGAAGAGTACCGTAAACATCAAGTCCGGCTTCTCAAGCTTGGCCACTTCCATCAGTCGGGTATTCATCCAAGACCGTCCATGTTCTTGCATCAAGGTCATGAAATCGAAGTACACGATGTCATGCCCCATCTGTCGCAAGCAGTCATAAAAATTGTAATGCTCAAAGCTAGGCCCCTGGTTACGACGGCCATAGTCGTATTTCATCGCGACGTATAAAATGCGCATACCGGGGAACCTGCCTAACACCTTCTGGATGCTCGGCCTATGATGGCTGGAGCAGTACAAACCTGTTGAAGCACCGTTTCATACTGTTGGGCGATGTGTTCCCATGTGAACCGAGCAGCCCAATTCCGTTTCCCATGTCGTCCACGCTTGCGCCTTCCCTCTTCGTCGTGCATGAGTTGAATCCATCGTGCAGTGAATTGCTTGGAATCGATTCGGGTATACCCTCTCTTATCGATGACGGAGGGACCGATCACGCCGGCTCCCGTCCACTCTACGATTTCCTCCGCATTGCCTACTTGCGCAGAGAGAAACGCGGTGCCGGCTGCCGCTGCTTCAAAGAGAACCAGAGGGGAGTACTCGATATGTGAGGCGAAGACAAACAGATCGGCATTCATGTACGCTTGTACAAGTTCCGGCCGAGGCATATCCATAATCATGACCCGCTTGGTAGTCCCTGGCTGGTTGAGTTGTTCCAAGAGGGACTGTATCTCATCTCGAAACGGTAGAGGATCGCGATCAGGTTTATTGCCGGTAATGAAATGGGACAGTGTTCGGTACGCCTTGGACAATACTTCTCTTCCTGTTTTCTTGTCCCAACGAGTATCACAGGTGGCCCTGTTCTGATGGTGCACACCCGTCCCTGATGAAACCGTTGAAACCTTGGAATGTTTCTCGTTCGCTTCGGCAATGTAGGTATTGGCGTTCAACAGCAATACAGAGGCTTGCCCATTGAAATTACAGTCCATGTAGGATTTCAGGAGGTCGATATGTCCTTTGTCAACGGTCAAGGCACCCACGGTGAGGAATAGCCATTCCTGATTCGAAATACCCAACCGCGTTCGAAACGCATGGTCTTTCTCAACGGCAAACTCCGTTTCACTTGCCCCGTTTGGAATGATGGAGAACTGTTTCACTCCATGCTTCTTTGCGAAGCAGATGTCTCGATAATCGGATGCATGAAAGATCAGATGGTCAAATCGCCGCAAGACGTTCGGCATCTGACGGAAATAGGCCGCATAGGATGGCTCGTAGAAACATGAAAACCCACAGGGTATGAGTATTTTTCGAGAAGGGATCTCGGACAGGACAGGAATCAATGCATCAAGAGTCCACTGTTGGGCCATGTTGATCAGCACGACATCAAAATCGCCGGTAGAGACAAATCGCTGGTACTGTGCCACCTCACCCTCCACTCCCTTCACGAAGTTACCAGACACGTCGAATCCCACGATCCGTACTCCGTTGAGCTCCCTGAATGTGCGGGCCGGAAGGTGTGAGGTTGCCACTGTGACGTTGTGCCCGCGTGATACGAGCCGTTCAGCGACCTGCCGCATGACTTCTTGAATGCCCCCGACGCTGGGTGCGTAAAATTCGCAGCAGAACAGGATTTTCACAATCTTAGCCGCCTAGGTCTCGTGTTATTCCTGCGAGTGTCGGGTCAGTGTCGACGTTGAATTGACGATGCAATCGTCGAGCGGTTCTGCCGCTAGGCGGCATGTGTTCGAACGCCGGTTGCTTCGAATTGCTCCACCCACGCTTGAAGCATTCGCATTTCAGTTGGGGACTCATCCACCAGACTCAATTTCAAAAGCTCTCTCCCGCAGTGAACCTGTCCTGCCTTCGATACAGCCGGACTCCCCTTTGTGCCAATGACAGTAATGTTATACGTTCCTTTCCATTCTCCGGTTATGAATTCTAGTTTTTGATATCCCAACGCGGTAAGAGTATGAGTAAACCGTTCACGATACCAGCCGTCGTAGTGGACGGCCCAACCGGCTTCATGCGATCCGAAAAGATGTCTCACAATCTTCATCTGATCATTTAGATCCGAACTACTCAGATATGCCTGTACACAACGATGAAAGTCCGGCGTCTCGATAATGAGTTGCCCGCCCTCCCTGAGCCAGCCATACCAGTCAATCAACAGTCGCAAGGCGACAGGTCTCTCAAAGTGCTCAAAGACATGGTGCAACCGAATTTCGTCTACTGTTCCTGGAGAATAGTGAAGCTGAGAGAGGTCGGCAAACAAGTCGGCTTTTGATTGTCTCTGGACGGAATGCTGGGTTGGAGGAAAATCAACGTTGACATAACCGGGCAGATATACCTCACCACAGCCGAGATGTAACTTAAGACGTCCGTCTCCTCTTATATCAGTTGGGGAAGATAGAGGTAGAGTGGCTGATTCAGAGAGAACGCGACCAGCATGTTTTTTAATTCGTCGATATACAGCCCGTATGACACGAACAGGGTGATGATGACACATGACAAGAAGATGAGGAATAGCACGCAGATACTGACGTTCTGACCAGTAGGCCTTGACGCAATATTCACGAAACTGAGATGACTGGTCTTGCACAATAGCTTCAGTTTTGCCGACGTTGGCCAGGTGGGATCGCAAGGACTGGCGCAATCGTTTGAGAATCAGTAGCCGAGACTCCCACTGCCTGGCTTCAGATGATCGGCCCCTGATGCTAGCCGAGGGAACATCGCGATAAATAGCGAGGGTTTGCGGGAGATAGATAATCTCTGAAGCGGTCGCAATCCTTAGCCACAAATCGTAATCCTCACCGAATACTAATGCGGGTTCTTCGCAGAACAGCCCGACTTGGTTTAGAAGAGATCGCCGAACAACGACGGTTGATGTGATGACAAAGTTCTCTTCCGCCAATGCCTGCAGGACGAGTCCGCTCTTGCCTTGTCCTACCCGTAAGTACGGGATACGTGGATTTTCATTATCCTGGTGTATGACAAAGGCATTTGAGCAGACCAGACTTGCTCTAGGGCTTCTGCCCAGTGCGTCTAGCTGCTGAGCAAGCTTATCTGGAAGCCACTCGTCATCGGAATCCAGGAACGCAATAAATTCTCCTGTTGCGAGCTTGATACCAGCGTTTCGTGCGACGGCGGGCAGTCCTGAATGTTCAACATTTACATACTGAATAGATGGAAACTGCTGAGAAAATAAGGCCGGCGTGTCATCCGTGGAGCCATCGTCGATCACGATGATTTCAACATCACCATGGGTCTGTTTCAACACAGAATCCACCGCACAGCATAAAAAGGGAAACCGATTAAAGGTTGGGATAATGACGCTTACGCACGCCATAGATTTCTCAATGTGAACCGGGAGTGCCTGTCATGTTGCAGCTCTGTCGGGGCCGGTATGCCGCCATTCGCGCGTGTGAACCCCTCGGCTGTCTTCGTCAAATCTTCATAGGCCAAGTAGATCCAATCACGACGATTCGGTCTGTTTGGGTCGAAGAAAATCCCGCGCCATCTTTCCTGATAGGCGATACGATCCATCTGTTCACTCTCAAGGTTGGAGGTCCTGACCGCTAGATTGGCATGCGAAAAATGCTCAACGAATGACGTGGGACAATCTACGACTTCATATCCTTGTTGCCACAGTTTGAGGCAGACATCGCCATCGGCGCAGTAGAATTGATACCGATCTTCGTCAATCCACGCCACTTGTTGGAGTGCTGCACGTACGTAGAGGCCGTGATTCACGAACATCTTTTCGCCATGTGTCAACCCAACCCAATACTCTTGCTGCTCCGGCCAATTCCTCCAATAGAACGCGACCGCACCAATATTGCGCCCATTTTTCCGTAGTGTTTCACAATGTTGAATACCGTTCATCACAGCGCCTGGAACGAGCAGGGAATCATCACTGATCATGACGATGTATTGGCCCGCTGCACACTTGAAGCCCAGATTCATGAAGTAGCCCCAACTTCTTCGTGTGCGCACTTGGCTGCCAGAGGCGGTACGGTTGTGCTGAATGATCGTAATAATGTCCGGTTGATCGACAAGCCATTCTTTGGAGCCGTCGGTGGATCCGCCATCGACAACGATGATCTCGTAGGGTGCTGTGATATCATTCCGGCGAATGCTTTGAATCGCCTCCTGGAGAAACGTCTTACGGTTGTACGTGCCAAGTACGATGCTCACGGCCGCCGATGCCGAGTTTCTCGGACTTATCTGAGAACTTTGAGTTTCATGACTGTCCACTGTTGCAGCAAATGGATTTGTGTTCCCCATCATTCAGCTCTGCTCTCTACCACTCGGTTGGCTCCATAATGTCCTCGCCCAAATCAGACGGTGCGCCCTTCCGTGTCTCATGTACCCTTGTTACATCCGGTGCCGGTTGATTCGTCGGTACCCTTCTGTGCACAAATGAAGAAGCTGTGCATGGCATCCGGACCTTTGTTAATGCGGTTGATGTGGCATCCCATCTGCTCTAGGGCCTGCTGAATCACATGCGGCGTTGGGATCCATTTGTGACCATCACCGACAAATGGCGAACCAGGATGCCATATGGCGCAATCGGGATGCGGGAGGTACAGGAATATCGTTCCACCGATTCGTACGCGATCTATCCATTCGTTAAGGCTCTCTTGCCAGGCCTCAATGTGTTCAAGGCAATGTGAACTAAACATGTAGTCCAGGGAATCTTTCTCGAAGTCTGCCACGCATTTATTCGTGCCCGCTCCTCGCCACAGATCGACAGGAATGGCGCCTGGCAGTGGCCACAAGCCAGCGCCAACATCAATGCCCTTTCCCTGGCAATGCTTCATCGCTTCTGGGAAAATGGCATGCCCCGCACCTCCTATGGTGAGATAGTCCGGGTAAAATGTGTTCTGATAGATCCATCCACCAGGTCTACGCATGAGGTCGGGGTGATCAAGCAAGATTCGGTACATGTGAAAGAGGTCCGGCACATGAGGGAGTGATTCGAGAGGCTGTTGGGTAGAATTGCCTGACTCTGGAATCGCTCCAGAATGGAATCGGAGGCACAGCGCTTTCATTGAGCGGACAGGATGAAGAAGATGGCGAAATTGAATCATAGGTATCCTGTCACCGGCGCAGCAGAATGATCAGATTGTCCTTGACGCCACAATTCTGTAGCGGCGGGACGCGTCCGTCCGAAGCTGCACAGAGGCAAGATCTTCAGCCAGCACTCCTTGCTCTCTCGCTCAACACTCTCACAGGCTGGCACCATCTTCTCGCTCGTGCTGAGAGCCCCCACGATGGTGAGGAGCGCACGCGCGATGCCCGCCTTCATATACAGGCCGTCGACTCGTCAGAGGAACGTCGTGACGTCCTCCTCCAGGTGCTGTTGATATCCAATCGAAGGGGTACGCCGCCTTCATCCTATTCCCACACCTAAAGATAATACTTCCCTATGCGGGCGCCTCTACACTGTCGCTCCACTCATGAGCCCTCACACATCGCGCAAGCACTGGATCATGGTTTCTGCTCGGCGACCATGAGGAGGTTATTGACAGAATCTCGGATCAATTCCATCAGTGGATTGGGATAGACCCCGAGCATGAGAATGAGCGAAGCGACGAACCCAAGGGAGAATGCTGTGGTCCACCCTACCCTCGGTGCAGACGGCTCAACCTGTGCTAGAGAAGCAACGGCTGGTTCTGGTGCTTCACTGAACAGCGTCACGATCAATCGGAGATAATAGTACAGACTGACGACGCTATTTCCGATCAGCGCAAAGACAAGCCACCACAAACCAGCATCAACACCAACCGCGATCGCATAAAACTTTCCGATGAATCCCGCCGTCACCGGAATCCCCGCCAACGACAACAGGCTCAGTGCCAGCATGGCGGCAAGCCAGGGACGTGTCCAAAACAAACCTTGATAATCCTCGAAAAGATTCTTGTCCCCTTTCTCACTCGAATACACCGTCACTACGCCAAATGCACCCAGCGACATTGCACAGTAGACGATGACATAAAAGGTGACGGCTTCGGCAGCGGGAGGACCACCGGCCAGCAGCGCAACCAACACATAGCCAAAGTGTGCGATTGAGGAATAGGCCAGGAGCCGTTTCACGTTCTGTTGCAGCAGCGCAAGAATATTCCCTGTGACCATGGACACCACAGCCAGAAGGCTGAATAGATGGACAACGGGAGGCAGTTCCAACACCCCAACCTCGGTGGCGAATCGGAGGAGCAGGGCCACTAACGCTGCTTTGGAGACGGTGGCGATATAGGTCGTGATGGGAGTCGGCGCTCCCTGGTAGACATCGGGAACCCACATATGAAACGGTGCGAGCCCGAGCTTCAAGGCGATCCCAATCAGAACCAAGATCAATCCTCCCAGCCACAGGGCAGAAACGGACTGCGCCTGTTTCGGAATGGCTCCCACCGCATGAAAGGTCATGGCGCCGCTTTCGAAATACAGCAGAGCCAGGCCAAAGAGGAGCAGTGCTGACGCGGTGATGGACAACAGCAGGTATTTCACTGCGGCTTCGAGCGGATGGCGTCTTGTCCGTAAGTACCCGATCAGACTACAGAGAGACAAACCGAGGAGTTCAAACCCAAGGAAAAACGAGACGAAATGCTCAGCCGTGGTGAGGACCAATCCCCCGAATGTGGCCAACAGGAGGAGCAGGTAGTACTCCTCCACACCTTCCTCCTCACGAAACTGGACATTCAAGTATCGGTACGACAATGCGATAATGACCATCGTAGCAGTCAAGATGAGTCCCATGTACAACAACGCATGTCTATCCACGACCAGCAAGGTCGTCACGGCTCGTGGAGCAACCGTGTCCGCCCAGGGTAAGGTTGCCAACGTGAAGAGACAGGACAGAAACGCGAAGACCACGATGCGGGCATGGTGTCGCTGAAAGGCAATCGCGAGCATCGTCACAAGGGAAAAGGCCCCAAGATCAAGGATGGGTGATAGGGCTATAAAATCTTGGAGCATCATGGGGTGCTCCCCTGCGAGGTTGTGATATGAGATGACAGCAAGGATTCGGAAGGCGGATGACTTGTATTGGGCGCTGCCCCTGCAGCTTGTACAAGCTGTTCCATGACCGGTTGCGCCGTGTTCAACACGATTTTCGGATACAACCCAAGCCAGATCTGCAGAACTGCGATGCACAGGACAGTTCCAAATGCGACATTCGACAGGTCCGGAACTGAACGGGTCTCCTGCTGCCGTCCAAAAAAGGTGCGTTGCATCATCCCCAGTGAGTAAATGGCTGCCATGACCATCCCAAGCGATGCGAGGATGATCATGATCGGTTGAGTCGCATAGGATCCAAACAGGACGAGAAACTCACCGACGAAATTGGCCATGCCCGGCAACCCTAATGAGGCGCAGGAAAAGAAAAGCGCCATCGTGGCAAGACGTGGCATCACACTCCACAGTCCTCCCATGTGGTCCATCTCCCTCGTTTGGTAACGTTCCTCAAGTGCACCGGCCAACAGGAAGAGGCCGCCGGTACTCAGCCCATGAGCCACCATCTGCATCACGACTCCTTGCAGGGCCAGCTCCGTCCCGGCGAAGGCGCCGAGCAGGATGAACCCCATGTGGCTGATGCTGCTGTAGGCCACCAGTCGTTTGATATCCGTTTGCGCACAGGCCAACAGCGCTGCATAGAGAATACCGACGACACCAAGCCCCATCACGAGGGGCGTGAAGTCGCTCATCGCCTCGGGAAACAACGGAATCGTGAACCGTAATAGGCCATAGGCACCGGTTTTCGCTAAAATCCCGGCCAGAATGATCGTGGCCCCGGTAGGGGCCTCTGTGTAGGTGTCCGGCAGCCATGTATGAAAGGGAGGAGCCGGCAGCTTCACAAGAAATCCGATGAGAAATGCCAGCATCAACCATCGGGCCATCTCGCTGCTCAGGGTCAATCCCATCAGATCGCCATAGTCGAAACTTGGCTGTCCTGTTGCCTGTTGATGGAGGAGCGCAAGGGCCACGATGGCAACCAGCAACACCAAGCTCCCCGCCTGGGTAAAGAGAAAAAACTTGAATGAGGCGTGCCGACGCTGTGCATGGCCCCAGATGACGATCAGAAGATACATGGGAACAAGCATGAGTTCCCAAAAAAAGAAAAACAGAAACAGATCGATTGCTAAGAACACTCCGATCACGCCGCTCAACGTGAGCAGGACATGACAGTGAAACAATCCGACGCGACTCTGGATTTCTGTCCAGGAGGCCATAATGGCGATGACGCCGATGAAGGCCGTTAAGATGATCAGGATCAGGCTGAGGCCATCGAGACCCAGATGCAGACTAATGCCCCAGCGAGGAATCCAACTGATATGACTTTCTACGAGCCAGACTCCATGACCTGAGGCCTGCGCTGCCTGATCTCTGCTCACGAGAAGAAATGCGAGAAGACTATCAACAGACAAGGCACCAAGTGCGATCCAACGCGGAACCGAGCGAGACCATTGCTGTCCCATCCATGCGAAGGGCGCTGCGAGAATCGGGATAAGTATGAGCAGCCAGAGACTCATAGCGCGAATAAACCGAGTAACACCAGTGTTCCGACCGCAATGGTGGCGGCATACCACCGGACATGCCCCGTCTGCGTGTGACTCATCCAGCCATGGCAGGACTCGGCACACACCGCAAGCCATTCATATCCACGATCAAGCATGTCATGAGGATGTCGTATCAGGGTGAACCAAGGCCGCACGAACAGGCGATCATACAGTCGATCGAATCCCCAGCCTCCTTGCAGCAAGGTCATGGAAGGATGATCTGTGGATTGATCTGTCCATCGCGCTGTGAACAGGGAGCCGGGTAGGAACAGCAGCGCAGCAAGGCCGATCCCGAGTAGGGCCGCGACTGTGACGGCCAGCTGTTCACGAGCCTCACTCGACTCATCTATTCCTGACAGCAATTCCGTCGTGGGGAGCGCATGCGACAAGTAGTCACTGAACAGGGTCACGTGCCCGAGTGTGTGGGGCATTTCGAGAAAACCGACGGTGATCGCCAAGAACGCCAGCACCACCAGCGGCCCACGCATGGCCAAACCTGGTTCACCGGTCGGTTGTGTACGAACCTCTCCAAAAAAGACTCGAAATATCAGCCGGAAACTGTAGAGGCCGGTCAGCATGGCTCCGAACAGGGCACCGAACCAGATCCACCGATGGCTGATGGGTGAGGACCAGACCGACCAGAGGATCCAATCTTTACTGTAAAACCCGGATGTAATGAGGGGGACACCGGACATGGCCGCAGCCCCGATCAGGAACGTCCAGAAAGTCCACGGCAGATGCCGCCGGAGACCACCCATCTTGAAAATGTCCTGTTCATGGTGGAGGCTGTGGATGACGGATCCAGCCGCCAGGAAGAGCAACGCCTTAAAGCACGAATGGGTCAAAAAATGAAACAGCGCGGCAGACCAGGCTCCGACGCCGAGCGCCAGAAACATATAACCGATCTGACTCATCGTCGAATAGGCAAGCACCCGCTTAATGTCATGCTGAACCAGCGCACTGGAGGCAGCCAGCAGTAACGTCACCAGGCCAAGCACCGCGATCACCTCTTGCACCATCGGCGCCAGGACGAATAGATGATGCATCCTGGCGATGAGGTAGACCCCCGCCGTCACCATGGTGGCCGCATGGATGAGGGCACTGACCGGCGTGGGGCCAGCCATCGCGTCCGGCAGCCACACCTGAAGCGGCAACTGTGCCGACTTTCCAACCGCGCCGATCAAGAAGAGCACTGCGACGATCATGGCCAGGTTCGATCCCACCGGCCAGGCCTCTACGGCAAGGCCCTGGACCTGTTGAATCGACAAGCTCGAAAATTGCGTGAACAAGATGAAGAGCCCAATGGCAAACGCCGTATCCCCAATGCGAGTGACGATAAAAGCCTTCTGCGCGGCACTGCCGTATTCCGGTTCCCGATACCAAAATCCGATCAACAGATAGCTGCAAAGTCCCACCCCTTCCCATCCCAGGTAGAGCAGAAGGAGATTATCGGCCAACACCAGCGTCAGCATGGCCGACACGAACAGATTCATATAAGCAAAAAATCTGGCATATCCATCATCGTGGGCCATGTATTCTGCAGAATAGAGATGGATTAAGAACCCGACACCGGTGATCACGGTCACCATCAAGAGTGAGAGCGCATCCAGGTACCAGGAGATCCCAACCGTCATGCCGGACGTGTCGATCCAATTCCATAGCGTTTGACGATAAGACGCTTGATCAGGAAAAGTGCGAAGGAAATCTGTGGCGACCAGCGCAGTGGTCACGGCGGCCGTCCCCACCGAGCCGCATCCGACTGATGCAATCTGCCGACGAGACAATCGCCCCCCGAAGAAGGCCAACAACAGAAAGCCGGTGAGCGGAAGAACTGGAATGAGCCACAGTAAGCTAATCATAGTTGTATGGCGATGTGTGAGGCGTCAGGCCCCCTTACCCTCACTCCCTCTTACCCTCTCAGCTCGCAGAAGGCATCCGCGTCCAATGTTCGAAACCGATGCGACAACTGCAGCACAATTCCCAGTGCCACAGACACTTCAGCTGCGGCCAGGGTGAGGATGAACAAGAACATGATCTCCCCATCGACTTGTCCCCAACGAGCCCCTCCGGCAATAAATGCGAGCGCGGCGGCATTCAGCATGATTTCAAGAGACAACAGCATGTAGAGAATGTTCCGTCGACTCAATAAGCCGATCAATCCGAGACCAAACAGCATGATGGCCAACACCAATGCGGGTGTGCTCAGCATCAACGCTCCTCTCTCGAGAGACGACGCCCCAAGTGATAGGCACCGATCAAACCAGGCAGCAACAGCATGGAAGCCAATTCCACCCCGATGATATAGGGTCCATAAAGGGCGATGGAGATTCCCTTCTGTCTGGTTTCCGCAACAACGCTCGCCGTATGATCTCCGACCGCAATGAGGTATCCCACTTCACCCAAGAGCACCAGCGCCAGGATACTGGGCCCGACCCATGCGTGGGGCGTCAACCAAGCCCGTTCCCGTTCAACAGCAAGCGGCCCTAGGAGCATCACGACAAAGATGAAGAGCACCATGATGGCACCGCCGTAAATAATGATCTCGAGCGCGGCGGCAAATTGAGCGCCCAAGAGATAGAAAATCAGAGCCAGCGCGATCAATGCCACGACCAAGTAGAGCAGCGCGTGGACGGGATGCACATGCGTGATAACGCGCAAGGTCGCTAAGAAAGTCACGGCGGCCGCGATGTAGAATAAGATTTCCATGATGGTCCCTTCAGTACTGAGTCACAATCTCTGCCTCTTGCTCAGTACTCCGCACGTTCTACACAGCACATCTTCATGGCATCAAACTCCTCACATCCACCGGTGGAAACTCGTTCGCACCTTGTCCCTTATCTTTGTCGCAAGTCCTCACGCCAGCCACTCGATAAAAATTATAGTCGTGATACTTGCCGGTCCCGCTGATGAGGAGATCCTCCTTCTCGTAGACCAAGTTCCGGCGCGCGTATTCGCTCTGTTCGAAATCAGGAATCAGCTGGATCGCGTTGGTCGGACAGGCTTCCTCACACATGCCACAATAGATGCATCGCGAAAAGTTAATCCTGAAAAATTCCGGATAGCGGCGTTCATGAGCCTCTGGATTGTCTGCGGCCTGAAGCGCGATGCAATCAACCGGACAAGCCGCCGAGCAGAGGTAGCACGCCACACAACGCTCTTCACCGTCAGGATCTCTGGTCAAGACGATTCGTCCACGCCAGCGCGGAGGTAAATAGGGGCGCTCTTCCGGATACTGAACCGTGACCGGTTTCGTAAAGGTCCGTTTGAAGACGACCCATAACCCGACAACCAGATTACGGGCATAGATCCATATGCTCATCATACGTACGGCCGTTCCATCAGCATCACTCCCCTTCTCACAGCATCCGATCCGGACTCACGGCACCATGGTGAGGAGTTCCGGCGATCCGGCTTTCCACAACACGATCCCGCCAGTCAGTAAGAGATTGATCAACGCCAGCGGCATCACAACCTTCCAGCCGAACGTCAGCAGCTGGTCAAAGCGAAACCGTGGCCAGGTCGCCCGAATGAGAATGATCAGGACGATGAACCCGAACATCTTCAAGGCAAACCACACGGCAGGCGGCAACCAGGGTCCGTGCCACCCGCCGAAGAAGAGAATGACGGTCATGGCCGAGAGAAGAAGGATGCTGAGATATTCGCCTACGAAAAACATCCCGAACTTCATCCCGCTGTACTCCGAGTGGTAACCGGCAACAAGCTCGGCTTCCGCCTCAGGCATGTCGAACGGGGTGCGATGAGCTTCCGCCAGTCCTGCCATAAAAAAACAGAGAAAGCCGAAAAATTGAGGAATCACAAACCATTGGTGCCGTTGGGCTTCGACAATGTCGCTCAGGTTGAATGACCCAGCCAAGAGCACCGCACCCATCAGCGACAGCCCCATAAAGACTTCGTAACTCAACAGCTGCGCGATCGCTCGAAGGCTGCCGAGAAACGCAAATTTGTTATTGGAAGCCCAGCCTCCGATGATGACACTGTAGGCAGCGAGACTCGACATGGCCAAGAAGAACAGGACTCCCACATTAAGATCAGCGACCACGAAATCAGGCGCAACCGGCACCACGGCAAACGACATGAGTGAGGTGATCACGACGATGGCCGGTGTGATCACAAACACCGCTTTATCGGCGAATGGCGGGACCCAGTCTTCTTTTGTGAAGATCTTGATCATATCCGCCAACGATTGCAGGCATCCGCCTGGCCCGAGGCGATTCGGACCGTAGCGTTCCTGCCAGACACCAAGCAGTCGCCGTTCGAGCCAGATGAGCATCCCAGCCAAGGTCAGGCAGCTTCCAAGAATGACGGCGATGGTAACTGCGGTGTGGCTCCAATCGATCATGCAGCCCTTCGCTTTCGTTCGGTCTTGATCGCCTCAAACAGATCGATCCATGCCGGTACTCTGACGCCGGATACCTCAGGCACAAGAGAAAGACCTCCCGTACCCACGGGAGTGGACGGTTCGAAGTGAACCGCAAGAGAGTACGTCGTCCCCTGCAACACCAAATCAATCGTGCTGTGGTTCTCAAGATTCAACCGTGCTCCATCGGATGGATGCAAGGACAAGAAAGGCTTGGCAATCCGTTCCGCAATCGCCGGAGATCGGTTGCTGAGTTCGTCGCTTCCAAACACGGCGGATAGTGGAAGCAACAACCATTGCCGAGAGGCAGGCTGAAACACCCGCGGAATGGAGGTGAACCAGGCAGGTGCGTTCGTTGCAACCGGTTCGATAAGCCGAACCCCCGGCATTTCGTCACGCAACGGCCCTCCGACCTCATCCTGATAGGTATTCACCGCCTGAATAGAATTCCAGCCGGGAGCCCAAAATTGGGGAATCAGTGGCGCGGGCACCGGTCCCCGATATCCCTCCATCGTAAATCCCATGGGTGAGTCTTGATCGACTGGAGGAGGCGGTTCATGCATAGTCAAATGAGAGAGCAGCGAGGTACGCCCGCTACATCGTTCAGACTGTCTGGGGAATTTTTGACCAACCAGACGAAAACTCGCCGATGGTGCAACCTCTCTTATGCGTGCCAGCTCAGGAGCAACCATCGCCGTTGCGGAGACCGCATCATCGAAGTTGCGCCAGGTCGCCACTCCCGATCCACTCTCACCATCTTGTGAGATGGCACGGGCCAGGTCACTCAGCCACCGCCAACTTTCTTTGATATCACCACTCTGAGCAAAGACTTGGTAAAACCGCTGAGCTCGTCCTTCTTGATTCACAAAGGTCCCATTCGATTCCGGACCTGTAGCTGCCGGAAAGAGTACGTCGGCATAGGCCGTTGTGCGATGCTCAAGAGAATCGAGGACCATCACCGTGTGTGCCTTATCAAAGAAAGCATCGACTTTCGCCCGATCCGCCCGGCGATACAGGTCGTTCTCCAGCACGATCACCGTATCAGCTTTTTTCTCACTGATGGCATCGAAGGCGTCGTTTAGGCTCCCGCCACCGAGCAGTGCAAGACCCGCACTATTTGCTTCCGGAAGCACAAAGCTGAGCCGAGTTTGTTTCCCTTGTCGGTGCAGCGCCCATGCCACATTGGCAGCCGCCTCAATCGTCGCCTGAGAGCCACTACCCGTTCCGGCAATGATCAACGGGCGTTGCGCATGGGTCAGAGCCTCAGCAATGCGCTGAGCGAGGTCTCGTACGTCACTGCCGATATCTGATATGGTCGGCGCATCAGGTCCAATGATGCCAGCCACCGCGAGCCCCAGCCTTGCGACATCATCCGGTGCGGCGAAATACCTATCGGTCGCATACTCGTGCAACCACGTCTGCCGGTGCCCGGCCATGAAGAGAGGGCCTCGTCGATTCTGCACCGCATTGCGCACGGCCGCCTCATCCCACTGCGGAATCTTCAATTCATCCACTCGTTCCATCGGCTGTTGGCGGATAGACTGCAGAAGAGCCAGAGCAAGGCGTGGCGCCTCATTCAGGAGATCAGGTCCAAGCACGAGAACCGCATCAGCTTGTTCTGCATCGTGAAGAGACGCGGACGGTACCGATCCGGTCCGAAGTACGTTCAGGATCGTGGAGAGCAGCCGGCGTTCCGACTCATCAATCCCCTGATAAAATTGCTGCGGCCCGACTAAAGCTTGAAGCGCCGCATTGGCCTCAAGCGACGCACGAGGTGAACCAATACCCACAATTCCACGGGCCTGTCGTAACCGATCCGCTGCGAATTCCAGAGTCTTTGGCACGCCCTCAGGCGTTCCCGGCTTAGTGCGGTCAGACCCCGATCTCACACGAGGACGTTTGATGCGATGGTCGCTGGTGACATACTCGTAGCCGAACCGTCCACGGTCGCACAAAAAGTAGCCGTTAACCTGGCTGTTAAACCGATTCGTGATTCGACGCAGCGTCCCGGACCGTTCACTGACGGTGGTATTACACCCAAGACTGCAATGTGGACAAATCGACTGGGCCGATTGCAAGTCCCACTTCCTTGTATAGTGCTTGAAGAACGTCTTGTCGGTGAACACACCGGTCGGACAGACCTCAACCAAATTACCGCTGAATTCATTTTCTAAGGTCCCGTCCTGCTCACGGCCAAAGTACAGGGCGTCATGCGCCCCGAAGACATTGAGGTCCCGTCCACCCGCATAGTCTCGATAAAACCGTACGCAGCGGTAGCATTGAATACACCGGTTCATCTCATGCCGAATGAAGGGACCGAGCGCCTGATTGCGATGCGTCCGTTTCGGGAAGCGAGAGCGCCGATACACATGTCCGGTCATGACCGTCATGTCTTGCAAATGGCACTCCCCTCCTTCGTCGCATACCGGACAGTCGTGCGGATGGTTCACCATCAACCATTCAATGACGGAAGCGCGAAAGGCTTTGGCTTCGGGATCATCTATGGAGATACGCGTGCCATTGGTCGCCGGCGTCATGCAGGACATCACGAGTCGGCCACTCTGATCCTTGTCGTCTTTGAATTGCTTGACGGCACATTGCCGGCACGCCCCGACCGATCCCATCGCCGGGTGCCAGCAGAAGTAGGGCACGTTCAGTCCATGCCCAAGACAAGCGGCAAGGAGATTCTGCTTCTCATCCACGGGATAGGACTGATTGTCGACGATGATGATCGCCATAGACCTAGGCCAAAACCCTCTGCTGCGCCGATTTCTTGCTCCAAGGACATCCACCGGTGGTGATGTGTCGCTCGAAGTCCTCGCGAAAATATTTCAAGGCCGACTGCAACGGAGCCATCGCGCCTGGTGCAAGACCGCAGAAAGTGTGCCCTGGCGCCAGCCATTTGGTGTGCATTTCAAGCAGCGACAAATCATCGCTGGTTGCGCGTCCTTCTTCGAGCGCCGACAAAAGCTTTGCCACCCACGGCAACCCTTCACGGCAAGGCGTGCACCAGCCACAAGACTCACGAGCAAAGAACTTTTCAAGGTTCAGCACGAATCCAACGGGACAAGTTTGGTCATCCAGGATGATCATGGTTCCCGTGCCAAGACGGCCTACTTCAGGCGGAAATGAAGAAAAGTCCAGCGGGAGGTCCAGATGTTCCTCGATCATAAAGGCAGTCGAGATTCCGCCCGGCAACAGGCCACGAAAGCGCACGCCCTCGGCCATCCCCCCAGCGTGCTGTTCCAAGAGTTCGCGCGCAGTGGTGCCGAGCGGCAATTCCCACCACCCAGGATTCCTGACTCGCCCACTGATGCCGTACATCTTGGTGCCACCATCCTGAGTGCGACTCAACCGGCGATACCAATCGGCACCGTTATTTATGATGTGAGGAATGTTGTAGAGAGTCTCAACGTTCTGGACGATGGTCGGCTGCCCCCATAAACCAACCGTCTGTGGGAAGGGAGGTTTTGCCCGTGGAACCGCACGCTTACCTTCCAATGCGTTGATCAGTGCCGTTTCCTCTCCACAGATATACCGACCGGCACTGGAATGGAGATGAAGGTCGAAGCGAAATGTCGTCCCGGGAAGAGGCTTGCCGAGATACCCGGCGGCATAGGCCTCCGCGATGGCCTGATTCAGTCGCTGAGCGGACAGGTGATATTCACCGCGCAAGAAAATGTAACCGACCTCGGCATCCAAGGCATAACCGGCCATGATCATGCCCTCAACCAGCCCGTGAGGATCTCCCTCCATTAGGATGCGATCCTTGAATGTGCCCGGCTCCATTTCATCGCCATTGGCGACGATATACTTCGGCTTCGGCGCATTGGATCCCATCGGCACAAAACTCCATTTGGCCCCTGTCGGAAATCCTCCTCCACCTCGGCCTCGCAAACCGGCTTCGCCGACCAGCCGTTGCACATCCTTGGGCGCCATCCCAGCCGTAAGCCGTTGGAGACTGCGATACCCACCGCCCTTGACATACTCTCGCAACATGCGCGAGGCACCATCGTGGTGAATATATTTTGTAAGTGGATAATCCATAATATTTAATATTAAAGTTATATTTTGTACTATAATTTATTCAAGTATTATACATTGCTAATAATAGCTTCATAATTTATTTTATTTATATTTATCCATCAGGACATCAATCTTGTCAGGAGTGACTTCGCCGTACACGTCGTGATCGATCATCATGGCGGGTGCCCGCTCACAATGTCCCAAACATGCGATCGGCAAGACTGTCAGGCGCCCATCAGCGGTCGTTTGTCCAAGATCCACGTCATAGAGGTCCTTGATCTGCTCTTGCACTTGATCGCACCCCTTAATCCAACAACTAATACTGTCGCACACGAAAGCGACATGCCGGCCGACGGGTTTCCGAAACACAAGGTTATAAAACGTGGCAATACTGTCTAGATCCTCAGCCGTGATCTCGAGAAACTGCGCAATATCGAGGAGCGAATCATCTGAAATCCATCCACGGTGTCGCTGGATAGTCAGCAGGGCATCGATGGCCGCACCCCGTTTATCAGGGTAGTGCTTTATAGCCTCTTCCAGCTCCCGGTGTTCAGTATCTGACAGCATTTGAAGTCCCCTGTCTCTTGTGAGTCCAATATTTCGAGCTTAAGGTTTCATGGCATTTCGCAACCGGCATCTCGAAACATGACTGTTCATCGATCCACATCAGACAACACATAGTCGACGCTTCCAAGCACAGCCAAGAGATCCGAGAGCAATTCACCACGCGCCATGAGTGGCACCATCTGAATATGGGCGAACGAGGGAGTGCGGATTCTCGTCCGGTATGAGAACTGCGACCCATCACTCGTCAGATAATAACTAGTCTGGCCTTTGGACGATTCTGTCGCAACTTCCGCTTCCCCGGGCGGCAGAACCGGTCCCCAACTTACTCCGACAAAGTGATTGATGAGCGTTTCAATGTCCTGCATCGTGTGTTGTTTCAACGGCGGAGTGGCGAGAGGATCGAGTGACGTATAAGGGCCGGATGGCATGGAATCCAGACACTGACGAATGATCCTCAGCGATTGGCGCAATTCCAACATGTGCACCACCGCTCGGTCGTAGCAATCACCGTTCGACGCGGTTGGAATCTCAAAGTCGAACTGCTCATAGCCGGAATAAGGACGGACTTTTCGCAAATCCCATGGCAAACCGCAGGCCCGCAGCATCGGGCCGGTGGCTCCCCATGCAATGGCGTCCTCCAGCGATAAGACTCCGATCCCGACGGTTCGTTGTTTCAGGATGGGATTGTCCATAACCAGGCGCTCATAGTCGTCGAGTCGGTCCGGGAACCATTCGATGAACTGACGAACCAGTTGGTCCCACCCAACCGGAAGGTCTCGCGCAACCCCACCGATTCTGAGCCAATTCGGATGCATCCGACCGCCACAGACGGCTTCGACAATCGAGAGGATGCGCTCTCGATCATTGAACATGTAAAACACTGGCGACAACGCACCCACATCCCCGGCAAAAGTCCCGTACCAGACGAGATGACTGGCGATTCGGTAAAGCTCGGACATCATGACACGGATAACTTGGGCTCGCGGTGGAACCGTAATGCCTGCCAATCGTTCGACCGCGAGACAATACGGCATTTCATTCAGCACGCCCTGGAGATAGTCGATACGGTCCGTATAGGGAATAAAGGTATGCCACGTTTGCCGCTCAGCGATCTTCTCCTGTGAACGATGATGGAAACCGATATCCGGAACGATGTTGACGATTTCTTCGCCTGCAAGCTGCGCTACCAACCGGAGCACCCCATGCGTGCCGGTATGGGCCGGACCAAGGTTGATGAACATATAGTCGAAGTCCGAGTCGCGATCGTGATAAGTGCGCGCCAAGCCCCAGTCCTCAGGCTTGAATTGCAGCGCATCCTGCGTCATGGCCAGCTTTTCTGGTGGTAATTGGAAGAGCCCGACTTCCGTCGCACGCGACGGATGATCTTTACGAAGCGGATACCCCTCCCACCATGAGGGCATCAGAAGACGGCGAAGAAATGGATGCCCCTCGAACTGAATTCCGAACATGTCGAAGATTTCTCGTTCATACCAATCGGCGTTGGGCCACAGATCGATGCTCGATGGCAGAGAGAGCGCCTCCGCATCAAGCGCCACCTTGATGCGAAGTGACTGATTCCGATCAAACGAAAAGAGGTGATAAAACACCGTAAAGGTTCCGATCGGTAATCCCTCATGATTCCGGCGGAGCCTTTCGTCGGTCGCACTCAGGTCGAACAACATGGAAAACGGCCGAGGAAGTCCAGATTTGACATAGCGGAGCGCCTCGCGAAGCTGCTGCCTCTTGATCCAAAGCGTTGGAATCCCATCCTTAGTGGACTGGACCGCAACCAGAGATTCTTTCGAGCCAAAGTGAGCGATGAGCTCTGAGACCGACCCGGTTTGTTCACCGATGGAGACACCGCTCATGGCCGAGGCTCGCAGCGTCATGACTTGCCTTGTGAGCGCCCGCCAGGCTGCCCCGCAAAATTGGGGGAGAGGAGATCGGTCCGAGGGAGCACATCGATGCCAGGGTATTCACGCTGGCTCATCCGCTCCACCCGTTTCGCATCTCGCATCGAAGGCATAATGGGTTTCTGAACTTCTTGCGGACCGAACCACCACCCCAACGGACGACGCTCGGACCCCACCATACTCTGGAGGAGCAGCAGGCATTCCATAAAGGCGTGCGGCGGCGGGGGACATCCCGGCATATACACGTCCACAGGAATGAACTTGTCGACCCCTTGCACAACCGAATAGGCATCGAACATTCCGCCGGAATTCGAGCAGGCCCCCATCGAAATCACCCAACGCGGCTCGAGCATCTGCTCGTACAGCTGCTTAATCACGGGGGCGACTTTCAAAAACACCGTTCCCGAGACGACCAACACATCGGCCTGTCGCGGTGAACCGCGCGCGACTTCCGCCCCAAACCGCGCCACGTCGTAGACACTCGTGAAACTGGTCGCCATTTCGACAAAACAGCAGGACAAACCGAAATTCAACGGCCAGAGGGAATTTTTCCGTCCCCAGGCCAAGAGATCTTGCAGCTTCGCAAAAAGGACTGATTGCCCGACGACAGAGGCTAACGAACCATCACCGCCCTCAGTGATCCGCACACCTTCCAGCCGTCCGTTACGCCACTCGGTCATTGTAGAGCTCCGTTGCCGTGTTCATTTGCGGTTGCTGCCGGTGACGGACTTGCGAACGCTGAGAGCGCGCATGCCAATCAAGCGCTCCGGTAAGCCATAGATACGCGAGAGAAGCCAATAGAATGGATACGAAGATCGTCACTTCGATAAAGCCCAGCCAGCCGGTCTCCGGAACCGCCACTGCCCAGGCATAGAGGTACGCTGCCTCGACGTCGAAAATGACGAAAAACATGGCGATCAAGTAGTATTGAACCGGCGGGCGAACTTGAGCGCTACCGGTCGGACGAATTCCACACTCATAGGGAACGGCGGTCGCGCTCTCAGATCGGCGTTCAGATTTCCGCCAATGCCGCTCGCCAAGCAATGGCGGGAGCCCCAACATGACGGCAATGACCACGCCGACACAGAGTCCGTATACGCAAATCTGCCAAATAGCGTCATCTACCATGGCAACAATTATGTATGTAATTGTGACACACGTTCTTTTGCTCATCCTTGGATATCATGCCGAGTGAGGTTTGGCTCCAAAAAATGAAAATATTGCAATTCTGACTGGAGAAACTGATTTGAAGCGGCAGAGCAGGAGAAAACCGATGTCGCTCGTTAGATCAAGCAGACCAAGTGGCAGCGCCCATCATCCCGATTTACACAACACAATTCCAGAAAGTTCTTGTATCGAAAAGCTACCGCCATCTTTTTCGGATCATGGCGAAGTAGCGCCCACGGTGTTCTCGCCATCTTCCCGGACTCGAAACCACACGACATACAAGGATGGCAGAAATAGTAACGTCAACATCGTCGCGACCGCCAGACCACCCATGATTGCGTTGGCCATAGGCCCCCAGAAAACAGTCGGAGCAATGGGCGACATGCCAAGAATCGCCGCCACGGCGGTCAACATGATGGGACGGAAACGCAACTGTGTCGCTTCGACAACGGCATTCCAATCTGAATGCCCTGCCTCTTTCTCGACTTGGATCTGATGGACGAGGATGACGGAATTGCGGATAATCATGCCGACCAACGCAATGACGCCCAACAACGCCACGAACCCCATGGGCTTTTGCACGGCCAATAATGCAAGGACGACGCCGATGACGCCAAGCGGTGTGACGCTGAGCACCAGTGCAAGGCGGCTGAAATTCTGCATTTGCACCATGAGTACGGTCATCATCAAGACGACTGTGATCGGAAAGACGGCAGCCACGGACGCCTGAGACTTTGTGCTGTCCTCTACACTGCCACCCACGGCAATGGCATATCCTGCAGGAAGCTGCTCGCGCAACGACGATATCGGTCCTTGGAGATGATCGACGGCGGTGGCCGGCATGATGCCGGTTTTCACATCTGCCTGCACCGTCAGAGTGGGTAATCGCCCTCTGCGCCAGATCAGGGGGGCATCCTGCTCGTACTTGACGCTCGCCAGTTCTGTCAGCGGCACGGTCTTCCCGTTGAGCAGCGGAATTTCCAGTGCCCTCATTCTGTCCAAGGATATGCGTTCTGTTTCTTTGGCCCGAATCACGACGTCGATCAAGTAAATATGGTCACGGATCTGCGTAGCCGTCTCGCCGGACACCACCAGGTTGATCGCCTGGGCGACATCCGATGAGCTCAATCCCAACAGCCTGGCTTTGTCCTGATAGACCTGAATGGTTAACTTCTGGATGGGCTCCATCCAGTTGAAGTTAATGTTCCGTAACTCCGGCACCGCTGCCATCACACTCGCCACGTTTTCGGCGATCTCACGGACCTTGATAGGGTCCGTCCCGCTGACGCGATACTGAACCGGCCATCCGACAGGAGGACCCAATTCAAGGGGGTAAATGCGACCAACGACTTCAGGAAATTTCTGCGCCAACGCGTCTTCGAGACGTTTCCGGACACGTTCCCGCGCCTCAAGACTCTTCGTGACTATGACGGTCTCGGCAAAAAACTCATTGTCCAATTGAACATCAAGGGGCAAATAAAAACGGACGGCGCCGCGGCCGACATAGGAACTCCAATGATCGATCTCGTTCTCATCTCGGAGGATCGCATCGAGTCGTTGCGAGATCTTGTCGGTCATGTACATCGAGGCATCTTGCCGGAGGCGCAAATCGACGACGAGCTCAGGACGGTCTGAGGACGGGAAAAACTGATTGGGTACCAAGGGCAGCAGCGCCAGAGAACCACAAAAGAGGACGAGTGTCGTCGCGATGGTAGTCTTGGAATGACGCATACACCATACCAGCAACCGGTGGAACAATCGGACAGTCCTCCCCTTCTCCGTCTGAGTAGAGTGATGTGACGTCGACAGCACGAGCGTACCGATCAAGGGCGAGAACAGCACCGCGACAAACCATGAGGCAAGCAAGGCTCCCGCCACCACAAGGAAGAGCGAAAAGGTATACTCTCCGGCCCCGCTCTTCGCAAAACCAACCGGCACAAAGCCGATCATCGTCACCAATGTGCCGGTCAACATCGGAAACGCCGTCGTCGTATACGCGTAGGTGGCCGAACGGAAGGCGTCCCAGCCTTGCTCGAGCTTGGTGATCATGCTCTCCACCGTGATCATGGCATCATCGACCAGCAATCCGAGCGCGATAATCAGCGCACCAAGCGAAATTCGTTGGAAATCCACTCCCCACATCTGCATCATCACAAAGACACAGGCCAGCACCAGCGGGATTGAACAAGCCACGACGAGTCCAGCCCGAACGCCGAGGCTGAGAAAACTGATCCCGAGGACGATGGCAATCGCTTCCCACAGGGCCTTCATAAAATCATGAACGGCATCGTGCACAACCTTGGGTTGATCCGCGACAAGGTGGATATCGATGCCGATGGGCAGAGCAGCCGTCAGTTGCCGCATCGCGTGTCGGAGATTGCGTTCCAGTGCGAGCATATCGCCGGCCGATCGCATCGAGATGGCGAGGCCGATCGCGTCTCGTCCGTTGACTCGAAAGAGAGGCTGCGGAGGATCGGTGTACCCACGGGACACGGTCGCGAGATCGCCCAACCGCAACATGCGATTGCCGATGGCAAAATTGATCTGCAGAAAATCCTGTTCGGACAGGAATTTCCCGGAGACCTCGACAAGGACCCGTTCATCATGGGTTTGGATGATGCCGGATGGATTGACCGCGTTCTGTTGTTGGAGAGCCTTGATAAGTGCAAATCGGTCAAGTTCGAGCTCAGCCATGCGCTGCGTGGAAAACTCGACGTAGATCCGCTCATCCTGCGCCCCGATGGTGTCCACTTTGGCGATGTCCTCGACTTCTAAGAGTCGCGACCGTGCCAGCTCGACATAGTCCCGCAATTCACGATGGGAAAATCCATCAGCGGTGAAGCCGTAAATAATGCCGAAGGTGTCGCTGAACTCATCATTGAAGAACGGCCCGTTCACCCCTGGAGGGAGGCGATGCGCGATATCCCCCACTTTCTTTCGAACCTGATACCAAACGGAAGGAACCTCTTCTTTGGGCGAGCTATCCAGGAGCGACACAAAGATCGTGGACTTCCCTGCGGTCGTGTAACTTTTCAGAAAATCCAGATGCGGAATCTCTTGCAGTTTCTTCTCAATGCGATCCGTGACCTGCTGCATGGTTTCGTCTTGTGTCGCTCCAGGCCAGAGAGTTTGCACCACCATCACTCTGATCGTGAAGGGCGGATCTTCGTTCCGTCCGAGATTCACATACGCGTAGGCACCCGCGATGAGCGTCACGACCATGAGATAGATCGTCAGGGACTTGTGGCGGATAGCCCATTCGGACAGGTTAACGCCGGCCATTCACTTCCTCCAGCAATGTGACGCGTTGCCCTGGATGGAGGGACTGTGCACCGGCCGTGACGATTCGCTCCCCGGACTCTAATCCGGAGGCGATCACCACCCCGTTCTGATGGAAGCGAGAGACTTCAACATCGCGTTTCTGAACGGTATGGGTGTTTGGATCAATCACCCACACGGCAGAGCGTGTCTCACGCACCATGAGCGCAGAGGAGGGAATTTCAATTTGCGTCCCAGCCCGGAGTTTCATTCTGCCCACAACGGTCGACCCTAGAAACATCCCGGACGGAAGTGACTCAAGACTGACCTTCACCGGATACGTTCGGGTCGATGGATTTGCCTGCGGAGAGATCTCGCGGACATAACCGACCGTCTTGATGGCTGGATTGTCGGCCAGCCATACGTCGATTTCCTGGCGCAGCGACATCCCATCACGGATAATCTGCGCCGGCATATCGAAGACCGCATCTCGCCCCTCCTGGTGCGCCAAGACAAAGACCATTTGCCCAGCTTGAACGACCTCGCCGAGCTCCGCACCCTTCGCAGTAATGACCCCGGTAGCATCCGCTTTGAGCTCCGCATAGCTGAGCTGCACTTCCGCTGAGTTAAGCTTAGCTCGGGTCGCGTTCACTTGGGCTTGCGCAGCTTTGAGCTGCCGGACGGCCTCTTCATACTCTGCTTGGGACACGGCCTTTTCTTTCAGCAGCGTGCCGAATCGCTTTTCAGCCGCGGTAGTTTGATCCAACAGGGCCAGCGCCGCAGCATGATCGGCTTGTGCGGCATTCCTGGTATGTCGCTCCGTTGCCGCGTCCAACTGCGCAAGGATTTGACTGGCCTTCACCCTATCGCCGACGTTCACTGAGTCTTGAATGAGCTTGCCGGACAGACGGAAGGCTAATTTGGTTTCGTCTCGCGCATGGAGCTGCCCGGTCAGCGCGATGAGATCGCCGGAGAGATGAGTCTCGATCACCAGACTACGTACCGGCCGTACCACATCAGGCGCGATGTTTTGCTCACATGCAGTCAATACCAAAAGGCAGATAGACATCACAGAAACACATAAACTAGTCATTTGCGCCTGCTTATATGATTTCTGAAAAGCGGTCACGTCGAGCTTCTTCTCATCTGTGGAATCTGAGACGGATAAATGGATTCGAGTGTATTCCGACCGCTTCGATTGCGAGAGAACTATGGCAGCACATGGTAGTGCCTCCTCATAAATGAGGCACTACCTCTAGCAGATTGAGCGAGGAGAATAAATCAGAACTTCCGAAGTAACGACAGGCGTGGCGTCATCCAACAATTGAGAACCGTACAACTTGGCTATAGAGAGGCCATACAGGTCCTCAGACATGGACTGGTCATCGGGTGGGCTGGAATCGATCAGGGTCCTCACGCAGGAGGCTGGCGCAATCGCAGCACGAAGCAGCTGGTCTCACCCACCTTCACGCACCGTCATTGAACCAGGATTCCACAGTAGACGAGACAGGCCGAGGCCCACTTTCCCAATATGCCGTATAGTCAATGTCTTACACCGTCAATTTTGAACTGCGCCGCAGTTGAATATGATGAAAACCGTCGTGGCGGCGATACAGGAATTCATTAGGATTGACCGTCACTTACCATCGCACCTCGGATTTCAACTGTGGAATCCAGGTTGAATCAAGCGCTCAACCAATTGTCTCTCCTCTGCTTCCGTCTTGAGCTCCCCATTCAAACGCGCCCCAAGCAATTGTTCAAGTATCCGTTTAAATTGCGGTCCAGGCTTGAGTCCCATGGCTTTGAGATCACTGCCTGTAATACTGGGCTTCACATGCTGATAGGTCGTGAGGAAGGCTGAAACCTGACGTTTGGCCATCTCTCCTTTGCTTTTCGCCATCAAGAGCAGCAGCGTTTCATCGGATAGTCCGGACAAGAGGCGATACACCTCTGCCGGCTTGAGCGACCGCTTCGAGGCGAGTTGGCGGATCATATTATGACAGCCCACACGACCCAGTTTGAGCTTGGTGGCTTCCTGCTCGGACAAGGGAAATCGCTTCAACACATCTCTCACCGCTCTCTCGGGCAACACCTCGACCAGTGCCATCAGATAGACCAACCAAACATCCATCGTTCGATCCAAGTAGAGCAATCGGTACCAATCGACAGCTTCTTCGAGCGCAGCCAGCAACCGGTCCAACCGATCGGACCAGCTCAGCTTGGGATGGATAAAACGCAACAATCCCAAATCCGCCATCCGCTTGATGCTCTGCCGAGGCTCGCGTTCAGAAAAAATCAATTTCAGTTCTTCCAGCAGACGGTGGCCGGATAACCGATGAAACAGATTCATCTTGACCGCGCCTGCAATCAACGCGGTGGTGTCTTTGCCCAAATGAAAGCCGAACCGCGTTTCAAATCGTATCGCTCGGAGCACGCGAGTCGGGTCTTCGACAAAGCTGAGGCCGTGCAAAACGCGGATCACTTTATCGTTGAGATCTCGTTGTCCACCGTAGAAGTCCTGTACATCGCCAACCCCCTTCCCGTTCAGTCGAACGGCCAAGGCATTGATCGTGAAGTCACGACGATAGAGATCCTTCTTGATCGAACCATGTTCCACCGTCGGCAAGGCAGTTGGATACTCGTAGTACTCCGTTCGCGCCGTGGCCACGTCGAGCTTGAAGCCATCCGGCAGCAGCACCATCGCGGTTCCGAATCGCTCATGCACCTTAACCCGAGCCTCAAAGACGTCACCGAGCTTGCGTGCGAACGCGATCCCGTCACCTTCGACCACGAGATCCAAGTCGAGATTGTGAATGCCCAGCAACAGATCCCTGACACAGCCGCCGACGACAAACAGTGAGACCTCGCAGCGGTCCGCTATGTGTCCGGCCTCTTCCAGCAATGTCACCAGGCGATGCGGCAAGCGGCTCCGCAATAATCCCTTCACATTGCGATGTGGCCTTCCGGTCTCAGTCTCAGCGTCGCTTGATTGAATGAGACGTGTTCTGGCGGTCTTCAGTACATCGTCATGAAGCGTTCGCAGCAAATCCGTTCGAGTAATGACACCGACGACTTTCGCCTCTTTGACGATCGGAACACATCGCTGGCTACGCTCGATCATGGCGGTTTCGATTTCATGAAACGACGTCTCCGGCTGCGCGATATAGGCGTCGGTCTGCATGATGTCACGCACGGCCATCTTACCCAGCCGATGAAACAACGCCTTCTGAATCGACTCCCGGCTGACGATCCCTGCGTAACGGTCCTTCTCATCTAAGAGGGGAAAAACATTCAGACCGTAGGCCGTCATCCGCTGCCCGGCTTCAGCGACGGTCGTGTCGATTTCGATCGCCTTCACCGGGCGGGTCATGACATCCTGGGCCAGCAGCGTCGGGCGATAGTGTGTGGTCAGCAGCTGAACGACCTTCTCTTTGACTTCTGAGAGCGTCTGCCCTTTCACAGTGGCGGATGCTGCGACGGCATGGCCTCCTCCTTGGAATTCCCGAGCGATCCAACCGACGTCTATCTCAGGTCGACGACTCCTTCCGATCACTTCCACACGGTCCGCCATCATCACCGCCACAAGGACGGCATCGACACCTTGCAATTCGGCGAGGCGATGCACCACGCCGGCCGCCTCGCCCCGGCAACGATCAATCGTACTCGTGGACACCAGCACCTTGCGACCTTCCAGATACAACACCTCACCCTGTTCCAACAGATCATTCAGTAGCGCCACGGCATCCGGATCAAGTGGCGTGTAGAGAGTGGCCGACACCAGATTCAGATCCGCCCCGGCTTCGACGAGGAACGCCCCGGCTTTGAATTCCCGGCCGGTTGTAGAGGCAAAGGTAAACGACCCGGTCTCTTCATAGAGTCCGAGGGCCATCACCGTCGCCTCAAACGGAGTCACCGGGATATGCCGCCGCTGGAGCTGCTCGATAAGCAGCGTCGTCGTGGCTCCGACCGAGTCCACCACCGACTGTTTCGAACGTCCGGCACAGGTCGAGTCTGATTCGATATGGTGATCGAAGACCACCACTTCGACTGCGGGGCTCTCCAAGCAGGATGCGAGCGCTCCGATCCGGCTCGGTTCCTGGGTATCGACTAGGATCAGTTTCGTGATCTGCGCGAGATCGAGGTCTTTTAGTTTGTTGAGGTCAAGGTCGTGAACGGAGAGGAAGTTACGAACCGCTTCCTGCGATCCAGCCGGCAAGACCAGCTTGGCTCCCGGATAGAGCTTCCGCGCGGCAACCATCGACGCGAGGCCGTCAAAATCAGCGTTGCTGTGCGTAGCAATCACATCCATGTAGGCATTGTAGCAGGGACTAGATACGATACCTAACGCCGAAGCGGAAAGCAGATCGACCGGATGCGAGATGAAAAGAAAAGGGCGTCGCGAGCAATTTCGTTACCGCCCATGAATTTAGTTGAATTGTTCCTCAATCACCGATGCTGTACGCCCTGGCGAGCATGCCGCTCTCGGACAATAGGCCGTGGCGCGCGCTTCTGTTTCGCACCGATCCTTTTAGCCTTTTTCTTGGTCATCGCCTCGTCCGTTTTATTCTGATTCTCCAGACGATCAGTGGAACCTTGTTGTCGATCGAGCTGAACCGTTTCTCGATGGTTGAATTGTCCTCTATCGAAGCTGCGCTCAATCCAGTCCTCTTGATTCATCTGCCGTGGATCAGTCACCTGCGTATCAGACTGACCATGGACCATACTGCTCATTAATATGATCGTCCCGCTGATCGCGATGAGTATGCCCTTCATTTGTCCCTCCTCGAGCGGCCATACCTTCTCATAGCGCTCAGGCACCTATGATAGCGCGGAGCCATCCCCGGCTTGGTGTATCAAGCCAGGCGAGAAACGTCTACTCTTTCAGGGTTTCCTGCGAGGAAGAGAACACAGAGCACTCAATGATCTCGCCCACTGCCGGAACGATCAGAGCGCTCGAATCGATCGGGTCTATCCGGTCGCTCAATGCGATCGGTTGCGGCGGCACCGAATGCTCCAATCCAACCATCTAGACACAATTCCACACACCATTGAGAGTACCGACGAGGCTCAGCAGCACAACTCCTACAGCCTCGACTCGACAGCTGTTTTCTCCTTACATGGCCGAAAGAGTAATCGAGGTTCAGCTCGGTTGCAAGAGATAGGCGTTGGAGACTAGACAGCCACATCAAGCACCGCATTCTGTAAACCGAATCCAAAGGAGCCACGCAAAATCGGGTTGTGCTGAACGGTCAACCCATGTCCCGGTGTACGTGGGTCAGCACCTTGGTTAATTCTTTCCAGGACGGGCTTGCTGGGATTGCCATGAGGCTGATCGAATCATGCTGCCCCATTCCGCTTTCGTGCCTCGGATCCACCGGATCAGCCCGATCAGTTTCCAGTAGGAATTGAGTTGCCGATACCCAAAGTTCTCCACGACCGACACGAGAACTAGCTTAAGAAGATCCGACGGCCGTTGGTACAGATGAAACGTCATCTCTTCCATCAGCAAGGCACTCAGAGACAGGGTGATCCCAAGTCCAATGGCAACCCCTACACAGACAAGCCAGACCTGTATGGAGACCAAGCCTAACCCCAGCCCGATCAGCAACAACCCATAACCGAAAATCTCAAAAGCCGGTCCGAACCACTCAAACACTGCCATAAACGGAAAGGCGAGCCATCCAACCGTGCCGCCTTTTGGATGGCAACAGAGTTCGAAGTGCCCTGCGAGGCTGTCACAGAGTCCACGTTGCCAGCGGATACGTTGATTCCTGAGCGTGCGATAATCCTCCGGTACTTCGGTCCAACAGACAGGATCCGGCACATAGGTAATCCGATAGGGAAGATCATTAACCCGATAGTGGTGATGGAGGCGCACCACCAGTTCCATATCTTCGCCGATCGTAGCCGTTCGGTACCCTCCGACTTTCAATACGGCCTCCTTCCGAAATAGTCCAAAGGCACCTGAGATGATCAACATCGCATTCATGGGGGACCAGCCCTGTCGACCGGACAAAAACGCGCGGAGGTATTCGACGGTTTGGAGAAGGGCCAACAGGCTCGACGGCAGCCCCACCTGTTTCAGGTACCCTGCTTCAACAGAGCAGCCATTGGCGACACGAACGGTGCCGCCGCAAGCGACGGTACGGTGGTCGAGCAAGAACGGCTGCACCACGCGATAAAGACTATCCTGAGCCAAGACCGAATCCGCGTCGATACAGCAAAACAATGGATAGACCGACAGATTGATTCCGGCGTTCAGTGAATCGGCCTTCCCGCCGTTTTCCTTGTCGATCACACGGACATTGGCGTAGATCGAGGAGTGGTACGTCGCTCGAATCGGTTGCGTCGGCAGATCGCGGCCGTACGCTTCAGGGAAAGGCTTCAGTTCGAACGCTCGCCGCAGTACATCGATGGTATCGTCCTTCGAGCCGTCGTTGACGACGATGATTTCGTATTCCGGATATCGGAGCTGTAACAAAGATTGAATAGAACTCGCGATTGTGGCGGCTTCGTTATATGCTGGCACAATGATGCTAATTTGCGGTTCATACCCGGTGAAGGCTTGCGGAAAATGCTCGCCCATCCGCTCTTCGAAGTACTGCCGCAACGAAAAGATGGAAATAGCATTGAGGAGTAAGTACCCACCCGTCAGGGCAACCAAGTACAGCAGAAATAATGCCTGAGATACACCATAAATCGCTTCGAATGTCATGCGTGATTCGAGGCAGAATCGCAATGCATGTTGGCTCGCTCCCTGAGTTCTTGCCGTCGAGTCGGCTGCATCGACGAGTAGTCGCTTGCGTGATCCTTTTCGCAGGGTGGCTCTGGCCTCCCATGGCCCACACCCATGACTTGGCCATTCCCGGGCAGCGTTCACTGACCGATGTCGAGGAGATCGAATTGGTCTATGCCGGTTCCCAGCCTACTCCCAAAATTATAGTGCGCGGGCGGCAGACGGCCAATTCATTTGTTCTTTCTTCCCATCGGCCATCAGATGACCGAGTAGATCTGTTACCTCACGCTGAAGCTTGGCACCCCATTGCCGCTTGTCAGGCAACCGAAATGAGTCTGGCCCCTTCGCTCCATGTACGGATTGATCACCGGGGAACCACTCCTTGCGGAATGATGTGGTCGCTGAAAGCAGCCGGCAAGAATCTGGACGCGCTATCGTTTCGCACGCTCCATGTACGTGGAATGACCTCAAGCCCTGTGAAGATTGCATTGGTCGATGCGTTGACCGAACCAGAACGGGCTCACGCTGTCACCGAACAGCTGACTGGGCACTTCTCTCTCGAGGTGCCGTTGGCTTCACTCGCGAGACAGGTTGACCTTCGACAGCTTGCTCAGGTTCGACTCCTGACCGAAGCTGATGCGGATGTGGTTATCGACGAACTTGCGCTTATAGGACCATCGTCTGAACCTCATCCAACTCCAGTCATCGGATTTTGGTATTGGGACTATCGTGCAGCGATACGAGACCCTGAAAGCATGGTAGCGGCCTGTCGCAAACAGCACTGCCGACGGATCTTGCTGCAACTACCCGATATGCGCGACGCAGACCAAATCTGGACGGCTTATGCCCAACTCTTCAAGATGACGAAGTCGGCAGACATTGAGCTCCTCGCGCTTGATGGAGCACCGGACATGATCGACCACGCGGTGCCATTGGTCGGAAAATTGAACCGGTTGCTGGGGCTGATAGAAAGGCATGAGCTTCCTGCTGTGCAGTTGGACATCGAACCGTATCTATTGGAGGGCTTCCCCGAAGACGAAACGATCTTTGATCGTTACGTAGACACTATTGATCGAGTCGCGACCGTCTTGCGGGGTCAAGCAAAACTCTCCGTAGTGATTCCCTTTTGGTTTTCTTCCACCATTCACAGACAGCGGCCTCTGGCGTTTTCGGTGATGGATCGGGTGGACGAAGTGGCCGTCATGAGTTATCGGACTGATGTGGATGAGCTGATGACGATCAGCGACGACATTCTCCGCTACGGGGCGTTGGCACGTGTACCGGTCTGGCTTGCCCTGGAAACCACGAAGCTGCTTCCCGAGCGACATGTCATCTTGAAACGAGAGCACCGAACCGCTCTGGCTGACGGCGTGCTCGATCCGATCCGACGAATACTGCGATTGGAGGCACCGACACAACGGGAACAAGCAGAGCAAGACCGCATGTGGTTTCGCATTCATCATCAGACGACGGTTCGGCCCGAGCGCATTTCATTTTCAGGTCGCGCTGAACATGAGGTACGGCACACGATTACGGATCTGTTCGCTCGGATTCATCAATCAAGCTTTTCAGGACTCGTAATTCATGATCTGCCCGGCTACCTGTCGCTCACACGATGATATGACGACCAACCCAGCCTTAAGGCGATCAACTCCGAATCGTCCTCCTCTGCCGACCATCTGGATCCTTGCCTCGATGCTCTGCGCGGTCGGATATCAGCCGGTTCATGCGACTGATGGAGTATCCTCACGCGCGTTGCTCGAGCAAGCCAAACAGCTTGAACAAGCTCAACAGTACGCTGCTGCTATTGACATCTACCGCGCTCTACTTCGACAAGACCCTGAGAATGACGACATTCGAGCCACACTCGCCAGACTATTGTCGTGGCAGGGGTCTCACGCGGAGGCCACAAGTCTGTACCGCGAAATTATTCAGCATCATCCGACGGATCTTGACGTACGAACCGCCTTGGCACGGGTACTCTCATGGCAAGGAGATAGGAAAGAAGCTCAGCAACTCTACGAACAGGTATTGCAGGAAGATCCACGGCATGCGGACGCACTCCAAGGATTGGGAGATCTCTTATTCTGGGAACAACGCGCCATTGAGGCCCTCCCATACTACGAAAAAGCTTATGCCATTGGTCACGATTCGGCGCTCGCTGAGCGGATCGCATCGATCAAACATGGGAATGCTCCGTCAGACAATCCTCCACCGACCGTGGCTTCTCGTTTCACAACACAGGAGAAAGCAGAGCGGCTCGCACAGGCACAGGCATGGGAGCGAAGTGCCTCATACAGGCAAGCAATCACCGCCTATCAACAGATCTTGAATGATGCTCCGGCGGACGATGAAACCCGTGGGCGCCTCGCACGCGTTCTGGGACAAGATGGACAGTTCGATCAGGCGGCCTCGCTGTATCGCGACATTTTAGCTCGTCATCCCTCGGATCTCGATGTCCAGATCGGCCTTGCACGTGTGCTGTCGTGGCACAAGCAGTATGAGTCGGCAATCCAGCAGTATCAACAGGTGCTCCGACAGGACAGTACGAATCGAGAGGCCTTGCAGGGATTGGCTGATACCTTGTTCTGGAACGGGGCTGCTCCGGAAGCCATTCAACAGTATAAGCGTCTCTATCAGTTGACCGGCGATGAAGCGGTGGCTGCACGCATACGAGACATCACCAGAGCACTCGAAGCCTCACCGCAGGCCCCGCTAGGCGTGCGAGATGCGACGATTCGTTTGCCCTTCCGGGACTATCTCAAGGTCGGGTACGGTCAATACTCCTACTCACGCGGGATTCAGGACGAACGGGATATCGTACTTGAAGTATCAAAATCCATTGGCGCGCAAACCCTCATTGCACGGATCGAACCGATCAATCGATTCGGCTTTCATGACACGGTGTTGTCGGCTGAAGGTTACAGCCCTTTATGGAGCCGAGCCTGGGGCTATCTCGCTGCCCAAGGGACGATCAATCCAGATTTTTCGCCCAAGCACTCGTTTGCGGGGGAGATTTCCCAGGGACTGGGACTTGTGCATCCTCTGCTCGCCAGACTAGAGGCCTCTCTCGGCTATCGCTACCTGTCCTACAAAACGGACAATATTCACTTACTCAGTCCGGGATTCACGATCTTCCTTCCGTTTAACTTCTGGCTCACAGAACGGCTGTATTACGTCCCGGAGACCGGCGCTATCACGCTTTCATCACGGCTGAACTGGCGCCCCACCGACCGCCTTCAAATCTTCGCATCTGGCTCCTTCGGAACATCCGGCGAACGGATCGTCGCCACGCAAGATGTGACACGCGTGAGCAGTCGAACCATCCAAGGAGGAATTGTCCTGCCTGTGGCCGATCGAGTCTCTCTGGAAGTCACCGGCTATGACGAAGACCGAGGAGCGCTGTATACCAGACGCGGAGCCAGTTTCAGCGTCATTTACCACTGGTAAGGGCAAACGATGTGAGCGAGGAGCGCGTGCTTGCCTTCACTCATACAGATCTTCCGCTCGACCTCTGGTATATCAGCGCAATCCTGCTGAGCTGCATCATTGCCTTGCTCCTTGCATCTATTCTCCTGTTCCGTCGAAGCCGCCTGGCGGACCAACACAGACGACAGCGCGTCATCGCTATCTGGAAACCGTTGCTGGAACAGTACGCTGTGAAAACCTTTCCAACACTCCCCGCCCTGACACGTCGTGATCATGTAGTCTTTCTCTATCTCTGGAACGAGCACTATGAATCCGTGCGAGACGCGCCGACCGCACCGCTGGTCCATCTCGCCCAGAGAGTCGGAACTCCCGATTTGACGAAAGAACTGTTGCATTCGCACCACCTGGGTCACCGAATGCTCGCTGTGGTCACGTTGGGTCGATTACAGGATCACTCGGCATGGACACCAATTCACACCTTAGTGACACATCACAATTCATTCTTGGCGTTCAATGCGGCACAGGCCCTGCTTCGTATCGATCCGAAGGCCGCTCTCCCCCTACTCTTACCCGTGCTTGGCCGACGAACAGACTGGTCTCCGCTCAAACTTGTCTCCATGCTGCAAACAGCAGGAGGGGATCTGGCATCCGAAATCCTTGCACAGGCCGCCATTCAGGGAGATCCGGATATCGGTCCACGACTGATTCGCTACTTGCCTGTGACGAAAAGCCGACGAGGCCTGCCAATCCTCCGACAGTTACTCCATGATGCTTCCCTCTCCCCAAACATGTTGGCCGCCTGCCTCTTCGTATTCGGAGAATTTCGTGATCCAGCTGATCTCCCGATTGTCCGTCATCATCTGACACATGAGGCCTGGTACGTCCGGGTTCAGGCTGCGACCGCGTTGGGGAAATTAGGAACCGTCGATGATGAAGAACAGTTGATCGACTTATTCACCGACGACCATTGGTGGGTTCGCTATCGAGCGGGAGAAGCCTTGGTGAGCCTAGAGTCAATGACGGAAGAGAAACTGATGAGGCTGCAAGAGTCGCTCACATCGCCCGAATCACATGAAATTCTCGCTCCCATCTTGGCAAAATTTCGGGCACGCCGTTCTCCGATTGCCGTCAGACCCTAGGACGTCGGTCACAGGCGGAAGCCTGAAGTTGGAAGCATACAGCTTATGCTTCACGAGCTAGATTGCCATTTTGATCAATCATGAGAAGTCTTCGTTCTCAATAAGCATGGCGAATACAATAGATATTTCCAGTGCCGGGGAAGATCTTTTACCTACCTGGTCTAGGCCAAGAGTGGCTGGCTATTTAACAAACCACCAGATGGTTAAAAAAGGCCTGGTGACGATAGCAATTTGTCATCATCACCAGGCCTTGATCAGACCCTATTCGACTGCAAGGTTATTCAATCAGTTTTTTCTACAGACTGATTACTGCCCAGTCGGCCCAGGATTCTTCTGCTTGTCTGTCAGCTGCCGCTTCCAGGCTTTACAATCGTTGGTCTGGCAATCTTTGACCCATTCCTGCACCCAACCATTATAGACGTTCGGAATCGTCATGATGCCCTGTCCACCCATGCCGGCATACTCTGAGATTGTGCCATCTTTTGCCGTCTTGTTGGTTGCCATCAACAAAATTGTTCCAACCACTGTAGCATCAGCTGGATTGCCGTCGCCATTGGGATCCGGGTCCACAACGAGCATCCGGTTGGAGAATTTGCTGGAGACATAGGCGTAATAGCCACCACCTTTCTTAGCGCCGTATTGCACACCGTGACAACCAGGATCACAGCTCAACATCTTCACGACCTTATCGGTTGTCGGCAAGCCAGGTCTGGTATCAACAATTGTAATGGTACCGGTCAAGGTATTGGCCGTCACCATATTGGTTCCCCCTGGACTAACAGGCGTCTGAATGGGTAAGGCACCAACTAATGAACAGTCATTAACACCCAGCACATATCCTTGATCCGTGGGCTTCTTACAACCTCCGACTGGATCGTACGTGTTCAGCAAATTAATCTCCCCCTTAAACTCGTGGGGATTCACACTATAGATCGATATTTTGCTGTCGAGGAAATTAGCCACGTAATACTTACTTGCATCCGGCATCATTCCAGTGGCAATGGGATGGGTCAAGCGGCTACTGGCTGGCAGAACTGATGCCAGATTGTTATTGGAGAAATCTACTCGACTGGTACTCCCTGTCAGCACATTCGGAGTCACCATTTTACTGCCGTCAGCGCTCATCCAATGGGCATGGGGATTACTTTGACCGGCACCGATACTGATCTGCCCTGTTACCGCTGTGCCTAAGGGAGCGACTACCCGGATGGAATTCGGAGTCGGGTCACCGTTGAGAGTGATGTGAAGTTCGTCTTTGCGAAGTGGATCGTCTGCGGTCGCCCGAGTCATCACGTGAGCCGGGGCATCTCCGACCACGAGATCTCGAATGAGGGAACCGGTCGCCCGATCAAAGACAGCCAGTCTGTTGTCAAACCACTGGGTCTGGTAGATCAGAGTCTGATCCCGATTCGTCCACATATTGTGGGGATTATTCATATTGATCTGCGGGAGTGCGACCTTTCGCTCAACTTTCCAGGTCTCCGCGTTCACAGCAGTGGCAGTACCGGGCTTATTCTTATCGAAGACTTTCTCAAACTGGGTATCCACCCACACTTGCCCTACACCAGGAGTGGCAGGATTGCCTAGGGGATTCAAGGTGACAGTACGGTTAGCATTCTGATAGCGATCACGCAATACAGCCGCCACGTTGAGAGCGATGGGGGCCCCATGGTTGTCCTTAAGATTCGTATAGACTTCCACTTCCGGATAAATGGGCGTCCAGGAGCCGGCGGCATAGTTCTGCCAATTACCAGGATTTGTAGCAATAAAGAATGTTCTGAGCAAACGCGTGGCTAAATCACTGCTGGTTGGGACCTGCTTAAGCGGTTCGAAAAATTCGCCGTTTGCAATCGTGATAAAATCCCCAAGGTCCAGTGGGAGAGGTCCGGGTGTGCTCAGGTCGTTCACAATTACGGCAGCAAACATGTAGGGATGGACGCTGCAGGCTATGACGTACAGCCCCGGCTTCGTCAGCGTCACGGTCTGATCTTCTATAGGCTTCGGATCGTTAAAATTCACGTCTTTGATGAACGGCATGCCAGGAGCCTGAAAAGGATAGATCAAACTCGTCGCCGTGTGGACTGTTCTGGTCCTTCCACCGCGGGATGGAAACCCAACCGTCTCTCCTGGGTTAATGATCGCGAGGGATTTCTGTCCGACCGTACCCAGCGCCGCTGCTTCAGGAACACACCCGAGCCCAGACGCCGAGGTGCCTGTATTCGCACATTCGAACCAATTTCCTGGTTGGTCTCCGGCTAGAAATGACACGGTCGGTTCAGCAGCCTGGACCATGCCAGCTGTGCCCCATCCTACCACCATACTGAGTAAGGCCACTAAGAGGCGTTGTTTTTTCATAGCGCTTTCCTTTACGGCTTAATCTTTGCCTTGTGCACCTATAGCATTTTATGTGGAGCCTCCCCCGCCTCAGAGCGGAGCAGGCTCCACTAAATTAGGGTGTAGGGGCAGCAACGACATCAAGTTCAGAAATCATACCCAGAGTGGCATGAAAGAGGATGTGACAATGAAAGAGCCACCGCCCCAGTCCTCCCCCAGTGGGCGTTGCATTCTCCAGCACCTTCCCTTTGGCATTATAAAAATTTGGACGGTCGTCCAATCGGACCCTGAACGTCAAAGTGTGTTTTGAAGGGATATCAAGCTCGTCCACAAACTCATGATACCCGTAGCTATATGGCAACGCTCCTGGCTTGCTCAAGCTGACCGGTTGAATGGAAAATCCATGCAAATGAAACGGATGATGCGCTCCTGTCTCATTCGTCACCGTGAGTTCTAGCGTGTCTCCAATCTGTGCAAACCGGGCCGAAGCTGGAAGAGTACTGTGGTCATGATCCCCCTGGATATCGTTCACTCCGAGCTGACCTCCTGAGTTCGTGAACGTAATGGGAGAACCCATCCCCTGTGCAAGGAGACTCCCTTGGAGAGGCAACAACTCCTTCACCAAATCCCCAGCCGGACGCAACGGCGTGCCATTAGCAATCGTATACGTTCCCCCTTGACCTGCCACCTTCAGATGCATAGCGGGAACAGTCGGAATCCACGCATAGCTATTTAAACCACCAGCTCGTTGGAAGTCTTCTGTCCAGAGAGTCAGAATGTGATCAATCGCCAATCCACTCGGAATCACCGCCACTACATCCTGACGGCTTCCAGGCGGAATCAGAATCTGGCCTTCTTTATAGTTGAATTTAAACACTGAAGTACTCGTATCTCCCTCAAGACGAGCTTGGTCGAGCAGTCCACCTTGTCCTCCGATTCGAACAAGATTGACCTGCTGCCCCGTGCCGTCAGTCAAATGAAGACGAACGTAGCGGGTCGCCGATGAATTAATGACCTGTAACCGAAGTCCCTGACCTGCCGTCACAGCAAGCGTCCGCGCACCGGACGCAAGCACGCCTGGACTCTCAGGAGTCCCAGTCCTCGCACCGACATTGACACCATTGGTAAGAACCGTCTGTCCTTCGCCGACCGGGGGGCCGGTCATAATGTTCGGCACCTCTCCGGCCTTGAATACAGATCGAAGATTTCCTTCTTCATCAACGGGGAACTCATCACAGAGAACCTTTGGAGTTTTGCCGGCCCAGGTACCACTCCACGAACCACTGACGTGCGGCAGTGTGGAAGTGTCATAGGTCGCCGCATCGTTGGTCCCCGGCGCTTTGCAGACCGTGATGTCGCTCAGCACCAGCGTCTTGGTTTGTGCTGCAGAAGGGAGCACCGTCCCCTGAAGGTTTGCATCAAGGGTTTCGGTCACAATCAACGACCCATAGAGCCCTTGGAACACTTGGTTAGTCGACGAATGGTGATGGGGGTGATACCAGAAGATCCCCGGTCGCGTCACGGTGAACTTATAATCGAATTTTTGTCCCGGCTTCAGTTGTGCCTGGGTCAGTGGTGTCCCGTCGCTGGCATTGTTCAACTCGACGCCATGCCAGTGAATTCCCGTGACCTCTTTGTTCAGTTTGTTCTGAAAATGCACAAGAACCGTGTCTCCCACCTTGAGCCGAAATTCCGGCCCCGGTATGGTACCGACCACACCTTCACACACATCAAAACTGGCGCAACTCTTAAACGTGAGCGCGTTCGTAATACTTACCCCATTGTCGATATTGACGGTTGCCTCATCTGCCACCAGATAGGTCTCGACGATGTTGCCAGCAGGATTGACATCAACGACCTGGGGCACCTCATAGGGACTGCCTCCGGTTGTGGCCTGTGCTGATTCACTACCGAACAAACCCAACATGAGCGTCACGGCAGCAACGAGGCACGTTGTCCAACTGAGGACGTTCATGACTTTCTCGAAATTACTTGATACATCTTTCACCATGATACCTCTCCCTCGTGTGATAACTTTCCATCTACTTCTGCAATGCGAAACACTATCTTCCTCATGCTTCCGGTCCAATCGTCGCCCGATGCAAGATATGCCATGCACACGAACCATTTCCCCAAGATCGTATACGAATGGGTCTGTCACATTGAAACTTGCCGGATGAAGAATTCCGCCCTTACAGGCGAGGTTCTGCACTGAGCATCTGTCAATACTCCAAAATGCAAACAATTTAACTTATATCAACTGACCGTCCGACTCATCATTCAGCCGGTAAGAGCCACCCGCAGACACACCCAACTTCTTATCCATGAGTCCTTCAAAAAGAATTACGCAAATACTGTTCCAAGATTGACACAATGATGTCGCACGAAATTGATGCATGCGCTATGTTACAAATTGCTCACTTTTTCGATTCTTGCAACAGCGCTCTCATGACAATCTGCTCCTCGGACAGCAGAACAACCACAACTGTATCCGATCAGATTCAGTATCCAAAAAGATTCATAAAGGATCGCTGCCAATCTGGAGAACCTTCTATTTCAATGAAATCGTTCAGGGGACGAAGAGAAAAAATCAACGTATGTTCGGGAGAGTTGGGTCGACGCAAATTTCAGGAAAGAGAGCCGTCCAGCCAGAGCATACCTCAGACTGGACGGATTCATGTATTACTGGATCGGATTGCGTTGAGCAGGCGTCAGCTGATTCTTCCGTGAGTCCGGAAGGTTCTGCACCCATCCATTGTGGACGACCTGAATCGTGGGCATCCCCTGTCCCCCTCATGCCGCGATTGCTCGTGATGGTATCGTCAGTAGCGCTAGCGCCGGTCGCAGTGAGCAGAATACCGCCGGCAATGGTCGCATTGCCCAGATTGCCGTTATTGTCACGATCTGGGTCAACGATAATGAGACTGTTTGGAACTTGCTCGAGACATAAGCGTAGTATCCTCCGCTCTGCTTGGCCCCGTACTGCACACCATGGCAACCTGAATCACAGTCGAACATTTTCACGACCGTGGAGGTTGCCAACAGATTGATCGTCCCCATCGGCAATTGCGTCGCGGTATCCATGGTCGTGATCGTGCTTTTGAGAAGACTGGCCACGTAGGCTTTCGTTGAATCCGGCGTCATCCCGGTCGCAACCGGGGAATTGCCTGTCTGGCGAATCGCTTCGATGCGGTTCTTGGCAAAAATTGTAATGAGTGCTGTTCGCTGTAAGGACATTTGACGTCAGCATCGGCTTGTCATCATGGCTCATCCAGGTCACACAGCATTTTTATTTTCTCTCGACATGCGCCTTTGTTGTTGCACAATGACCCTATTCATACATGGCATTGACGAGGAGGTACTCGATGCGAACACCTCATACGATAATTCGTTTAACTCTCCTGAGAAGTCTGATCATACTTCCGATGATTGTCCCATCTATTACTGTTGCAGCCTCACAAGACAAGAAGAACTCCGTTGCTTCCTCCTCGGGATTGGTTTCCTCAGACTCACATGATTCCTTGACGAATGTCGATACCTTCTCAGGTCCCAATCAATCGACTCCTCGACCTGGTCCGGCCTGGAAGACCATCGGGGGAACGATCAAGCACATCAAGGGTGATATCTATATGGTTGAAGATTATGAGGGAAATCAGGTGCACCTGTACGTCAGTCGGGAAACCAAACACCTACGCGGTCAAAAGAAAGTCGGCGACCGGGTACGTGCCGAAATCACCAGAGACGGCTTCGTGAACTCGATTCAATAGCTGGGATGCTCGGTTGGCCCTGATTATTTGTCTGAGCTTTTCACACGAGTATCGGAAGTTTTAAGGAAAACAATATCCCCGTAATAGGCCACGGCTCGCTCTTTCGTATTGTCGGTATCTGTCATGATGGCCACGCCGTTGATCATCGGCGGTTCTTCGCCAAAAGCTTTTCTATAGTCGTCGTAGATGTTACGGGACTCATCGATCCAGGCACCGAGTTTTTCCGGCCCGCTCTCAACCACCACCATTTTGACGAAATCCGTGTAGGCGTTATCGATAATCGTATCGATAGGCGCTTGCCTCTCCCACACATAGTTGATCGCGCCGATAGGAAGATCTCCAAACACGACTTGCCCCGCTTTATACTTTAATTTCCTTCCTATACTCACCTTGTCTGGGTCGTATTCAAAAGTAATGTAGAGCCTGGCCGGATAATCGTCGCCGTCTTTTCTGGTGGCATCGCTCTTCTGAAGCAAATTCTCGGCCTTCCATCTCCATCGCACGATTGGAAATTCCTTCGGATCGATCCTGACCTCTTTGGTCAAACCTGATGCCGAGGAGTCGCTCATGGCCTTGACAACAACGTGCTCACCGTCTTTCACTAATTCATATTTCGTCAGCTTCGGGATTTTCTTGAAGGTCAACGGTTTCCAGCCGTCGGGCAAACTCATTCCCGGTTCGCTCGCGGAAAATCGCGCGATTTCCAATATATTTGAACCTTGCGCATGTACCAATGGAACCGACAGCGTCGTGCACATTGTGAGAACACCACCGATGATGACTCTCCGCCTCATGCTTCCAATCCATCCGTCCTTATCGTCTCATCCATGCAAACAACTTTGTGAGAAATGTTTTCGTTCTCTCCGTGAAATGGGCCTTTCTCCAAAGATTGATCACTTTTTTATTTGCCTCGGCCTGCGTGGGATAAGGATGAATTGTGCTAGCGATTGTTTTAGCCCCGCCTCCAGCCTTCATCGCCACAGAAAATTCACTGATCAGATCGCCGGCATGGGCAGCTACGATTGTGGCTCCTAAAATTTTGTCGGTCCCTTTTCGAATGTGCACACGGGCAAACCCTTCCTCTTCGCCGTCCAGGATCGCCCGATCCACTTCGTTGAGTTTGTACGTATAGGTTTCAACCTCGAATCCCTTCTCTTTGGCATCTTTTTCATACAGCCCGACATGAGCGATTTCCGGCTCAGTGAAGGTGCACCAGGGCATGTTCAATGACTCCACATTGGCATAGCCTAAACCCAGCGGATGCGGGAACAAGGCGTTCTGAATGACGATCTGCGCCATGGCATCAGCGGCGTGGGTAAACTTATAGCGCGAGCAGACATCACCCGCTGCAAAAATCTTGGGATTTGTCGTTTGCAACCGACTATTCACCACGATTCCATTCCGATCATATTCGACTCCCGCTGCCTCCAATCCGATCCGCTCCACATTCGGGGTCCGCCCGACACCGAGCAAAATCTCGTCGACAATCACCGCATGCTGTTGGGTATGCGACTCAACGGTCAGTCGTTTCCCCCCTTCAATCTTCTCTACCCGCAGATCTTTCCCGCAGCAAAGGAGCTGAACTCCATCACGAAGCATCTGGTGTTCGACAATCTCCGCGGCATCTCGATCCTCATTGGGTAGAATACCGTGCGTTGTTTCGACCAAATAGACTTGACTTCCAAACCGTGCGAAGGCCTGCGCCAGCTCGCATCCGATCGGACCCGCCCCGATGACTCCCAGGCGCTGTGGGAGCTGCGTCAGGGAAAACACACTGTCATTCGTCAGATAGTCGACCCCCTGCAAGCCAGGCGTGGTGGGAATCGCCGCTCGGGCTCCCGTACAGACAGCAGCTCTTGCAAAAGTGAGAACCCGATCACCGGCTGAACCTTCCACTTTGATCGTATCAAAACCCAGAAAACATCCGCTCCCGATGTACACATCGACCCCAAGCTTTGTGTAGCGCTGAGCAGAATCGTTCTGGCTGATGCGGGCCCGTAGTTTCCGCATACGCGCCATCACGGCCTCAAAATCGTATGTCACCCCCGTGGGAATATAGAGGCCAAATTCTGTCGCTTTACTCAGATCCGCCCAAGCCCTGGCGGCGCGAATCACGGCTTTTGAAGGCACACATCCGACATTCAGACAATCCCCACCCATCAGATGTTTTTCAATCAGTGCCACTTTGGCGCCGAGACTTGCGGCGACCACGGCTGTAATCAGCCCGGCGGTTCCTGCTCCAACCACCACCATGTTATACCGACCTATCGGTTCAGGATTGAGCCAATCGGCTGGATGCACATTGGCGACGAGTTGTTGATTGTACTCGTCGTATGGAAGGATTAAAGACTGGTCCTGATCACTCATGTGCACACGTTCCGTATAGAGATTCTGCCGTTATAGCTCGGTATCCTTCATTGTGCCTGGTCTATCAAGAGGCGGTTCCTCGCTTTGACTTTTCAGAAACCCGCTTATACACAACCGGCACCAGTGCCAGCAAGCCCAAGAGAGCAAAAGCGCCGAGGACATTGGGAGACGCGATTTCTTTTAACGAGTTGATCGCTCCCAGCTGACGGCCCGCGTACGAATATACAAACGATCCTGGGATGATGCCGATCGCCGTAGCAAGAACATACGTTCCGACATTGACGCGTGTAAGTCCCGATACCAGATTGACGACAAAGAAGGGAAAGAGTGGAATCAAACGTAGAGTCAAGAGATAACTGAACGCATTCTTCGCAAACCCTTCTTGAAATGGTCCCAGCCACTTCCCGAACTTCTGCTCGACCGTATCCCTCAATAAGTACCGCGCGGTGAGAAAAGCGAGCGTCGCTCCGGTCGTCGCTCCGATATTGATGAACAGAGTCGCCAAGACTCCTCCGAACAAGAATCCGCCGGCCAACGTCAGAATCACGGCACCCGGCAATGATAAGCCCGCTACTAGCACATAGGTCAGGATAAAGATTTCGACCGCTATGCCAAAGTTGGCATCCGTGAAGGCCAGCAGGCTATCTCGGTTCTCTTTCAATGCCGTGAGCGACAGGAATCGCCCGAGATCAAAATAGAAGAAGGCGCCGATGGCAACAACCAGAACAAGGACAATGAGAGCCTTGCCTATATAGGTATTGCCGGTTCCGGCCTGATTGGTCACCTGTGTGGTCATAACGGCATCCTGGCGTATCATGGGACCTCCTCCGCTGACTGTCAATGTCACTTTCTATTGGCAGGGTCGTGAGGTGGTCCACTTTCTTGCGGAAAGTGATAGCGGCAGTTGAGATACAATTTTGGGATCACTGTCGGTAAGGAGGCCTGTGGGCTATGAACAGTTCAGAGTGGAAGGACCAGTGACTACTGAGGAGGCCGAACATGACAGGCAGAATCCATAGGCCGACGCTAGATCTAATGCAATGTGAGGCAATATTGCTCCAACTGCTGAGCAAACACGAGAAACTGGTCTCCGCCCTGTCGGCGATAGTCTTCTTTCGGCACCCCTTCTTGTCGTTCACGCCGTACTTGTTCGCAAGCCTTCTGTTCCGCACGATTGAGGTACGGTTGCAAACGGGTCTGCTCTTCCAAAGTACGACCGGCCATACTCTCCTGCATACGTTGTAAGGTCATATAATGATCATAGAGCCGAGGTTCCTGTTGCGTTGATGGCGTTTCTGGCTCCGCGGCATGGAGGACGACTGGACATAGCAAGAGGACAAGTACGATGAGTCTATGCATGGTACTCCTCATCACGTGAGTCGAATCCCCTGTTGGGCCGGTATCGTATCGATCAATTTAAAATGTGTCTGCACGGACGCAATAGTTTCTCCCCGTTGTTCAATGGAACTTTCGCCGATGGGCCCCAGCCAATTGTCGGCTTGCTCTAAGTAGGAAACCTTATAAGGATCAATGCCCATAATGCGGCAACAGGTCGCGTCCACAGCGGGAAAATTTCGTCCCATCACGAGGACACCAGCTTGCTTGGGATCTCCCATGATTGGCCCGTCGCCTTCCATCCCAATAACTCCATCGACGATCGCAAAGTGCGGCTTCAATGTCGCGTTAATGTCAAGAATTGAATTTTGGATACCGGCTTTATGTAGCACGTTCTTCGGCCAGCCATAATATCTCCCTGGCATCACACCAAAGAGATTTTTCATGGAGAGCGTCGCTCCGGTCCAATGATGGGTCTTCATTTTTGCCATCGATACGATCCAATCGACCTCTTGAAACAGAGCGGGAAAGGTCAGGGTCTTCATCGTGGTCTTCGCGCCGACATTCGGTAATTCATATCCGGTAATGTAGTTGAGATCATGGAACTTGATTCGGTCTTCGGTCAGCACGTCGGCCAGACCGGATTCTTCGTACACAGCCAACGTATCTCGCCGATGGCCTGGTCCCTCAGCTACCATTACAACGGCAGCGCCTAAACGAAGAAATGCCTCAATTGCTCCACGGAGGACCAGTGGATGCGTGTTGATATGAGGAGCCTCTAAGGCTGTCTCAACCAGGTTGGGCTTGAGCAGAATCCGCTTCCCTTGGATTTCTGTTTTACCGACGCCCAGCTCCAGCATCCCAAGAGAAAGAATGGCGGCAATATCGAGTTGATAGTGATCCGCTTTGGCCACAAAGGTCTGAGCCCGTTGAGGTAGACGAAAATACCGCTTGGGTACCATCAGCAGTCCAGTTCCGATAACAAGGCCAGTCGTTACAGCCCGCAAGACGTCTCGGCGAGTCAGGCCTCCATGCGTTCCTTGATCTGCTTGAGTCTCCACGAGTCTCCTATTCGTGAGCGAGAGCTACAGGAAGTCCGGAGTCCACAGCAGCTGAGAACAGGGGGCTCTGACCACCTGATTCCATCGCAAGTGCTCCAAGAATAAGTAAGCAAAGTGCCGATGTCTCATACTCTCCATAACGTTTCTGATTTGCCAGACATCGTTCTACGAGAGCTGCGGAGTTGGATAGTGATTGGTTCCAAGCAGCCAGTCCGATCAGACTCCATCCGAGCGAGATCGGTGTCCGCAAGGTGGTCACTTCCTGTTGAAGATAAGTAAGGCTGGGCATAACAGCATCTCGTTCGACCAGGCCAGCCAAACCAGCCAATGCGGCACCGGTACTCTCTGGCATGGAGTGCAGTTCCCTCCCAAACACATGCGTATTGCCATAGTTCCATCCGCCATGGGGCAATTGACGATCGAGGATCATGCGAACGGCTTCCTTGACACGATCATGATGCTCATGTCCCGTGGTTTTGAGCGCCATGATGCCCATCGCCGTCGGTTCGACCCAGGAATGGGTGTCACCAACCCAAGGCCAACCTTTGAGCAAGGTATCATGCGCCGAGGGTACATCAGATGTCCTTGGGAAGTGGAAGCCTGTCGTCTCAAGTAGGAAACGGATGGCTCGCTCTTGTGCCTCACGACAGAACTCCGAATCCCCCCAGGCCAGAATTGCGAGGGACGTCGGCCAAAAGGAATCGGGATGGGTTTTGTTCACACAGAGACGGCCATCTTGAAGTTGCTCACGAATCAACACGTACCGTGATTGATCAATAAGCTCTGCAGACCCATCACAGACAGCAAGTGCAAGGATTCCCCATGCGGTTAAGTCCACCTGTAACTGCCAGCCGGTCTTTCCTACAAAACCACCGTCTGGTAGGGCACGGCGCATCAGTAACGCTTCGCTGACCATTTTCAGCGACGAAGAAGCCATTGTGCCTCCAAGATGCGTGTGAGTAGCTACCGGCCGGTCATCGCCGGGAACAGTATCTTCACTATCTTAATACAGGCTGGCCCAACCGTCACGATAAACATGCTTGGGAAAATGAAGAACATGAGGGGGAAAAGGAGCTTCACGGGTAGCTTCGCCGCCAACTCTTCTGCCTTCAGACGACGCTTAGTTCTCATGGAATCCGAATGGACTCGGAGAGCCTGACCGATGCTGGTTCCAAACCGATCCGTTTGCACCAGAAGGGCCACAAGATTCCTGACTTCGTCAAGGTCGGTCCTGTGGGCAAGATTTCGAAGTGCCGTCTGTCGCTGTACTCCGGTCCTCAGTTCTTGCGACAGGATATTGAGCTCATCCCCAAGAGCAGGGTGCCCCTGGCTGACCTCCTGCCCTACTCGAGCGATCGCTTGATCCAACCCTAATCCGGCCTCCACACAAACCACCATCAGATCCAATGCATCGGGAATAGCCCGTTGCAATGCTTCCTGCCGCTCGGCAATCGCGTGCTTCAGCCACATGGAAGGAGCGTAATACCCACATGCTGCAAGGAAGAAATAATAGAACACCAAGGTTGTAGCACTAGGGAACCCGAGTAGCTTTACGGGAATCATCGAAAACAAGACAACTAGCACAACAGCCAGAAGCAGCCGTGACCCGATATAGAGTATTGGCGCCTTTCTACTCCGATAGCCGGCCGTGACTAACAGGCGACGAGTGGCTTTTGCCTCTTCCGCATTAGATGGTTGATTCCACTTAGCAAACCACTCCAGCACAGTCTGTAATTGCACTTGCGCAGCGTCACGGAGGTTTTCAGAAGCCTGCCCTTCTACAACGCTTTCCTTCTGACCTTCTACGCGACGGCGCCAGACTTGTAAAACCTCTCGACGCTCCACATACAAATACAATGCCGTCCCCAACATGATCACCGTTAAAAATGTGCATGACGCTGCAATCAGAGGGAGTTCCATGTGTTGCTCCTTAGACCTTGATGTTCACCATGCGCTTCATCATCACCGCTCCGACAACCATCATAATGCTCCCGATGGTCGCAAAGTTCCGGCCGATGGGATCCGTAAATAGGAGGCCCATATAGTCGGGACTAGTTTTGAACAAGAGCGCGCCAACCACAAATGGAAGCCCCAAAAGAATAACAGCCGATATTCGTCCCTCCGCAGACAGCGCCTTGACTTTTAGCTGCAACTCAAACCGCTGGCGGATCAGTCCCGCTAACGAATCGATGATCTCCGCCAGATTTCCGCCGGTCTCTCGCTGAACCAGAACCGACGTCGTAAAGAATCGTAAATCAACACTGTCAACCCGATGCGTCATGTTATCAAGCGCTTGTTGCAGAGCCACACCCATCGACACCTCATCGAAGACTCTTCTGAACTCTTTCCCGATTGGATCCGATGCCTCTTCCCCAACCATTTTAAGACCAACAGAAAAAGCATGACCGGCCCGTAACGCCCGCGCCACTAGTTCCAACGCCTCAGGGAGCTGTCGCTCGAACATTGCAAGTCGCTGACTTTTCCGCCAAAGGAGATAGCAATATGGAATAGCGCCCAACAGCGTTCCCAGTAGTACTGCGAAGATGAATGTCTGCCTCATCGACAAGATCAGCGACAACCCGATCAGAGCAAGCAGTACTGCTACTAATATGAACACTCCCAGCGGTGTCCGACAGTCGGCCTGTTGATGAAGCTCTTTCAGTACTTGCAGTCTTTTGACCCGTTTGAGTAAATCATTCAACCAAGGGATATCGCTCAACGAGTCTTTGCGTACGATTTCGAATGGCGCCGCCTCAACTGATGAAGACCAGCTTTGTACCCGCTCGATGGCACGATCGGTTCCGCGTGGCGCCATGACACGGTACGCTGTGCTACAGGCATACATAAGCAGGAGGACTGTTCCAAAAATGCCGAGCCCGATCAGTGCCGTTAACATTCGTACACCTTCATGGGATCAAAGAGAGTTGGCGGAAGCACAATGCCTTTTGCCCCTAATCGTTCCGCGAACTTTGGTCGTACACCCGTCGCTTTAAACCGACCCTTGACCTTTCGGTTCTCATCAAGACCCGTTTGTTGGAAGACGAACAACTCCTGGAGGGTGATAAGATCACCTTCCATTCCAACAACCTCCTGAATGCTGACCACCTTCCTCGTCCCGTCCGATAAACGGGCAATCTGAATAATGACGTCCAACGCGGATGAAATATAATGCCGCATCGCCTTGGGTGCCAGGTTGAACCCAGCCATGGACACCAACGTTTCAATACGGGTAAGGGCATCGCGGCAAGAATTGGCATGGACGGTCGTCAGTGAGCCATCATGGCCGGTATTCATCGCCTGTAACATGTCCAAACTCTCGGCACCCCGCACCTCACCGACGATGATCCGGTCCGGACGCATACGCAGGGCATTCTTGACAAGTTCGCGTTGCGCGATCTCACCCTTTCCTTCGATGTTCGCAGGCCTGGTTTCCAATCGGACAACATGCTCCTGACGCAACTGTAACTCAGCCGCATCTTCGATCGTCACGATCCGTTCATTGTTAGGAATGAATCCGGACAGGATGTTCAACATCGTGGTCTTTCCAGTCCCGGTTCCACCAGAAATCAACACATTGAGTCTGGCTTGAACGATTGCTTTCATCAGTTCGCCAATCTCCGGTGTCAGCGACCGCTTCTCAGTCAAGTGGTGCAGCTGCAGAGGATCCTTACTGAATTTCCGGATCGAGAGAGATGGGCCATCGATAGCCAGCGGAGGAATGATCGCGTTCACGCGTGATCCATCGGCCAACCGAGCATCGACCATCGGTACAGATTCATCAATGCGACGCCCGATACGAGAGACGATTTTTTCGATGATCTTCTTCAGATGCGCATCATCTTTGAATTGAACCGATGTGAGTTCGAGTCGGCCGAATCGTTCGACAAAGACCTGTTTGTGTCCATTGACCAAAATATCGTTGATAGTTGAATCCGCTAGAAGCGGTTCCAATGGTCCCAACCCCAATACTTCATGAAGTACGTCCTGCGTGATCTGCGCCCGTTCCCGCTGATTCAGCGGCACCGATTCCTGTTGCAAGAGCTGGTCGATCAGCTTCGTCAACTGATCGGTCACGACTTCCTGCGACATCGTGCCGATCGCAGTCATATCGAGTAAGTCGATGACGCGCTGATGGAGACGCTCTTTCAGTTCCTGATAGTGGGTGCCCTGTTCAGCCCCGTTCATCGGTCTTGTCGCGAGCATGATACCTCCTGATTCTCTACCCCTTCGCGTCTTGATCCGGCTTACACAACCGCTCTCACACTGCTGAAGGTTTGCGGCCGACTTCCATCCCAAAGTTCGCAAAGCATCGTCCTAAAAACGACTGACTCCTCACTTGTCCATTCGCGTATGAGGCGATATCCTGCACAGGCTCCCCGATGAATCTGCCGACCTCTCGCAGGTACCATTGTCCGATGGAAGTCTTTGCCGCCAGCATAGTCAGCGGCTTTCCATGCTGAATCGCTTCACTAGCCGAACCATAGTCGTTTGGAATCAGTCCGGAAATTTTGCAATTCATCAAGGTTTCCGTTTCCTGAAGGAGATCCTGCTGCTCCTGTTCATAACGATTCACTACCAGAGCAACCTTACCGACTGGATAACGTGCCTCAGCGAGAACGTCTAATAGCCGCTTGGTTCTTCGAATTACCGGGAGAGAGAGAGTCGTCACTACAATGATCTGATCGGCACTGTCGAGTACCTCTCTGACAGACGCTTCGAGGATATGGCCGCAATCGACAAACACGTGCCGATGGAAGGATCGGAGAAGCGCCAGAATACGCATCATGCTTCCAGGAGCAAGCTTCCAATCATCGTAGGCATCACAGCCTGAGGCGAGAAATTGCAAACCGGATGAATGCCGCACCAACGTACTACGAAGAATAGTGTCATCCAGCCGTGAAATATCTCTTGTCAGATGTGTCAATCCTTGTGAGACCGGCAGGTCCAGAAACAGACCGAGATCCCCTCCGTAGAGGTCCAAATCCATCAAGGCAATCGGTTCCTGACGTCGAGCTTGTTGTACAGAGACGGCCAAATTAGTCGCGACCGTACTGGTCCCAACTCCTCCTCGGACACCGAACACGGCCACCACCTTACCGGCCTGCAGCTCCATCCCTGACGTCTTACAGGCGAATCGTTCTTCGAATCGGGTGAGAGCCGGTTCGACATCCTGTCTTGTAAGCGGTTGAGGCAGGAACTCCTTAACCCCAGATCGGAAAGCTTCGAGCAACAGTTGCGGGTCCATGTGCGAGGCAGTGAGAAAGACTTCGAGATCAGGTGCTGTGCTTAATAATTGACGCACACGCTCGAACGTATGCTGAGGTCTAAATGAGTCCAGCTCCAGCAACAGCATATCGACCGCACCAGTCGCTTGGCCCTTGGCAATGAGATAGTGCTGCCGACAGGAGGCGATCTCTTCAAATGCCTGCCGAACCTCTTCGCTCCGACAATCTATCGAGACTGCAATCAATCGCGCCATGTGAAATGTACTCCTCAGTAAGAACTATTCAACGAGACCGGGAATCGTCGAGAAGACTCCGTACGGAGTGCCGCCTCCCGTCGTGTTGCCTTCGAAGACCTTACATAGAACGGTTGCCGTGATCAGATGGTTCGGAGCCCCTTGGACATTTGTAATCCGAGCCTCCGCATACCCCACGATTGGAAGCGCACCCTGATTCTGGTTCGACGCACAGCTTGGGGAGTTATATACTGGAACGAAGACATCCCAATAACCATTCACATCTTTCCTTGCATTATAAAGTTGAATCAACTTCGGAAAGGCACTGGACACATTTCCGTTTGTAAAATTAAGCATATCCCCTGGAGCGGTTCCAGGTGACTGATAGGTACCGGTACGCAATCCATCAATGATATTTTTCAATGTATTGGCATTAGCGGGACTCTGATCGAATGTGTGCCAGGCAGAACAGGCCTGCGGCGTTCCATCATTGGGGTAAAACTTGATGGCGTCCCCGCAACCAAATTGCGTGAAATAGAATGTGGAAATACCAAACGGCACGTCTAACTGGCCAGGCGCGGTCTGACCAACTGCGGTCATGTCGGCAGTCGCTACTGCACTCACATTGACACTCGTTAACCCAATCACGCTCGCAAGAAATGTGCTGATCGGACCGTTAGCAGCTCCATCACGCCTCGCCCATACTCGAACAGCTTTGGGCTGATTGACGGTGGGAGTATGAACCCTGGTCGTCGCATTCCACGTTCCCACTGCAACATCAGTCGTATTGATGGTAACGGGGACACCAGCCGCCTTGTTTGCCACTGCCGTGGCTTGGACGGCAGCGACAATTGTCGCTCTACCTCCACCAGTCAATGTATAGGTCTGCTGCGCTGCCGGCGTCATTCCCTCATAAATCTTCCCCAACGCGCGGGTTCCGGCCAAGGCTCCAGCATCTGCAGCAGTCTGCAATTCCGTCCTCGCCACCAGCGCATGACCAATGTCAATCGCTGCCGCTCCCATCGCCAGAAGGACTAAGAGGAAAACGGCGCTCATCACGGCCACGGTCCCATGGTCGTCGCAGATCTGATCAATCAGTCTATTTCTACTTTCGCTACTCATGCCGCATCACCGCCTGCGTTGTAATCACCAGTGGATTGGAAATTCCCAGGACATTTGGAATATAGGGAATCAGAAACCTATAGTTGTAGACAGCCGTCACGGTCAGTGTATTAGGATTAGCGAGTCCAACCCCTGCGGGCGTAAAGGTCACATCCGCTTGATTGATACCAGTTCCCGTGAGGTAGCTGTTTGCAATCGTGGTAATTTGACCGCTCGTTCGTTTTGGTGGCCCCTGTACGATGCCGGCCCTCGCCCCTTCGCGGGCCGCATTCGTCACCACTTCGCGGCCGTACATGATCATGCCGAACTCGATGATACCGAACAAGATCATCAGAAAGACCGGCAGCAGCAATGCAAATTCCGTCGCCGCCGCACCACGCTCATTCAGCTTCCGCATGTCTGCACCCATTCCAAGGTGACCGTCTGGTTATTTCGTTTGCACACCGCTTGACACCATCGATCGCTGAAAATCTACTTCTGACTTTTCAAAATTCTTCCGGTAGGTTTTCATCGCTGTGGCGTTGGCCATGCCATCCTGCCCTTCGACCGGTTCCAGCTGCTCGCCAGCCGTCGGATTCAAGGTTTGCCCTACCCTCATCTGTTGATAGGCCGTTCCCCAATTCGGACTGATCGTTGTCGGGGCACAGGCCCCGACCATCAAACCGACTGTTACCGTTAAGGTCCATATGAAGCGTGTCATAATTGTCTCCTTCTTCCTTCCAGTGTATTGAGGATGAGTCATTGATTTAGGGCATCAGGTGACCGACACGTCCCTCTATCGCGCTGCCTGTATTGACCCGGTTCGACAAGACCTCTGCTGCAGGGGACCGTTGCCCAGCCTTGCCACCATGACCGCTTTTCTCGCCAAACCCCATCAAGTAGTACTCAAAGTCGTTCGGCTCCACAAAGTAGTCTGTGGGTAACGTCTGCGCGTTCATATCGAGCGGCTTGACCAAGTGTGGGGTCACAATGATCACCAATTCTGTTTCGCTCTTTTGGAACGAACTGCTCCGGAACAGAGCACCGAGAATCGGTACCTCACCGAGAAATGGAACCTTTTTCACCGACTCTCTGACGTTATCGCGCAGCAATCCACCGATGGCAAAACTCTGTCCATCGGCTAACTCAATCGTCGTGGCCGCTCTCCTCGTCGTAATGGCCGGTACCACAAATCCTTGCAGTCGTAATGCATTGGTGAAATCCAGCTCTGACACTTCTGGCGCGACATTCAAGCTGATGTGCTTGCTATTCAAGATGTTGGGCGTAAAGACCAACCCGACGCCGAATTTTTTAAATTGAACGGTGACGAGGCCAAACGCTTGAGGCACTGGGATGGGAAATTCACCACCGGCGAGAAAGGCTGCTTCCTGGCCGTTCAACGCCATCAGGGTCGGCTTCGCTAATATTTTTAAAGCATTTTCTTCCTTCAGCGCATCGACAAACCCCGTCCAAGAGGTACTCCCCGCATTAAATCCAAACGCACCTTGGATCACTTGCGTCGCTTCTGTGGCTATCGTCGCCGTCTGACCGATCGGATGACTCAGACTGGCGAGCCTCGTCAAGTTTGCTAAAAGCGATACGCCGAAGTAGTCATTACCGATTCCGGTAAAATTCAATCCCAACCGTTTGATCAACTCACGGTTCATCTCAGCCACACGGACTTCTAACATAACTTGCTGGACTCCGCCGACCTGCATGGCGTTCACGATCTTCTTCGGTGCATAGGCCTCAGCCATACTCAAGGCACGGTTCATATTGCCGGCATTCGAAGCGGTACCGGAAAGCGTAATATGATCATGGTCTGAGGTGACCATGATGCCACTCTCCTCCGGCATGGTCTTATGGAGATTCTCCTTGAGACGAGTCACATCCGGAGTCACCACCACGTCATACATGCCCATCATCTTGCCGCTCTCATTCCAGAGCGTCACATTCGTCACACCTGTTGTTTTTCCCGTCACATAAATCTGTGTGGGCGAGAGCACGACCGTATCGGCGACATCTGGATTGGCCAAAGAGGCCCGCTTGATCGCCACGGGCAGGTCCAACACCTTCGACTTGCCGACGGTCAATTCCAGCTTCTGGATCTCTCGCTGTTCTCCAGCTCCCATAACCGGATCCTGTCCGAACGCCTGCGCTCCCGCCAAGATTGTGAGGGTGCAGCCCATGATCGTAATCGCATGACGTAGTTTCATCGCGTTATTCCTCCAGCCTTCCTGCCAACGTTCGCTTGGTTAGAACTTCACCGCATTCACTGAGGTCCCCTTGATCACTTCAACGGTAAACGTCTGCATATCATGTGGAACTTTTCCTCCTGGTGGTTCAGGATAGATCTTCAGAAAGTTGAGGACTTTCTTCGGCGCATAGGCTTCCGCCACGGCCAGGATCTGACTCAGACGTGCCTCGCTGGACACAGTTCCGAACAGCGTGACATGGTCATGGGTTCCCCTCAGTCGAATGTTGCTCTCATCCGGCAACAACTCGGCCAACTGTTGCTTCAACCGGACCAAGTCCACACCGACATCAAGATCAAGGATGGCCAACACCTGGTCATCCTGCCCCCAGAGGGTCAGGTTTGTCGTGCCATAGCCCTTGCCAGTCACATAAATCTGTTTCGGGCTCAGCACCATGGCATCGGCAATTTGCGGATCGGCCAGAGACGCCCGCTTGATAGCCACGGGCATATTGACGACAGTCGACTTTCCCACGACCAAGCTGAGCTGCTGAGGGTCCTTGGAGAGTGACACTAATTGGAGGTCTTTATTCTTTGCCATAACGGTCGAGGGACCAGCCCAAAGAATCCCACCACAGACCAGCGTGACTATCCATTGCCCATGAACCCGAGATCGATGCTGTGTGAACAACATTGCCGTGCCTCCCTGACTCTTAGAACTTAATTTCTTTACGGACATCGCCTTTGATCACTTCGACTCGAATCGCACCATCCCCCTCGTGAACCTTCTTCGCCTGAAATGAATTGAGCAAGGCTCCAAGGTTGGCGCCTTTGGTCAAGACCCGCTCACTGTTCAACGGATTACGCAGAGCCAACCGGAGCTTCCCTTGATTAGAGGCCAACGCCAGCTTCTCCGCCTCATCCACATCAACCTCGACCGTGATGACTTGAACCTGCGTCGGTTCCTCATCCTTCCCCTTCCGCTCCATCTGAGTACCAGCCGCCAGCACTTTCACATGCTCTAAGATGGTTTTAGAAACAGCATGTTCAGGCTTTCCAGGAGTTGCTTCGATCGTCACCATGACATCCACCCGGTCAGCCGGCTTGATAAACCCCGCTACTCCGATCACATCATCGACTTTCACCGACATGGCCCGTTTGTTCACATCGGTGACAGCCGCAACTCCTCCACCGGTCGTCCCAAGCGGCGCCAGCTTTGATTCCAGAAGCATCTCATTCCGTTTGACATCAACCAGTAGGACCCGATCCTTGATCTCATCTACTGTCTTAAAATGTCCTTCCGGAATGGCACCGGGCGGAACCTCCTGCATCAGCACCATCTCCGACGTGAGTTTGCTCCCCCAGGGAATATCCGCATTCGCCACCACCACCTGCACGTTCTGACTCGTGGGCAATGGAGCCGCCATCAATCGATTCTTCTCATTCTGGAGCCAGGAAAACACGAGGACACTGGTGATAACACCCAGCACCAACGCCGATCCAAAAAACACGAGAGGTCTCAACCGCTTCATTGCCCGCCCTCCTCTTCAATCGATGCGCTCTGATTTGTAATCTTCCCTAGGTTCATCATCCTCATCCCCGTTTGATCAACCATAGCTGAGTTCTCAATGATGCCTACCCCCCGAAGGGTTGGATTCCTCCTAGAAACAGTAGGGTGCCGGCAGCAATTGCCAACCCATACCGCAACTTGAACGGCAACTGTATGTCCCCCGACCAAGCCAATCCTCCAGTGACAAATGCGCCGTATGCTGAGAACGTCAATTTTTTTGATGTGCCAGCGAGCCCCCACTGATAGGTCATGGCACTAAGGGCATAGACACCCCCAGCCAAGACTGAAAGTAGCGCAATCGAGAGCGCGCCGGATGGACCGACCATCGAACCGATGGCCGCCATCAACTTCACATCTCCTGCCCCAATTGCCTTACAAACATAAGGAAGTACAAATAGCCCCATCCCCACTCCAAGCCCGGCCAAACTAAACAATGCGTCACCTAGTCCACCGATCCAAATGTGAGTAAGTATGCCAAGACCCATTGCTGGAAAGGTGAGCCAGTTGGGAATCCGGGACCATCGAAGATCTGTATAAGTGGCGATTATCAACAGCACGGTCAGCATTATGATCATCATGGGTAACATCATAATTGCTCACATTCGCTTCACATCACATGCAGGATTCGGTTGGCCCTAACTGGCAGGGCCAACCGAATTCGTGTCAGCGTAGGTTCACTCGCCATTCGGCTTTCGCCAACGCCATCATTAAGAACCCTGAGACGTGGTAATAGAATTGGTCGCGTTCGTGAGAGACGTGCCAACGGCAGTGCCAAGTGGAATCACAAGTGCGGCGACAGCCACGCCCATGATCCCCAGAAGGATCGCATACTCAACCGCAGACGCACCCTCTTCTTCCTTCGCAAACTGACGAATCGCGTTCAACATGTTTTAGACCTTTCATTTAGTAAGAATTGTGGTTGATAAAAACATCAAAAATACCTCTGCGTTTTGTGCCCTCTATTCACGTACAGCGCAAGTGTGTGGGATTGCCCCTCACATCCTGGCCCCCGGGCGTCGTGCTAGAGGTCAATTTCCGCATTGCCATCATGGCACTGCAAACTATCGGCCAGATATTGACTCGCTCCAACCGACTGTTCTTTCAGCGTTAGTCAGTTTCTTCGCCATGCACTGCGGGCGTGAGGCCTCAGGCGAGAGCTACCAAACAATCCCCATATGCGGTTCCAAAGCCGCAGGCGAGTGGCATGTCTCTTTGGCCATAATTGAGAAATAGGGTTTTGTTTGACCGTTAGCCAGCCTCGCGGCATGCTGATCTGATAGAAGTGCCGGTCATAACCAAGGGAGCTGCTGTGATGAGATGGTTACAAACTCTGAGATTTCTTTTGACTGTGTGGCTTGCTGTTGAAGCAGCCACACTCACTGGATGCTGGGGATCCAAGGATCAGGCGGCATCGTCAGCGGACCTGGCAGAATATCGGAAGATGATGGATGAACAGAAGAAACAACAAGAACGCCTTGAAGCGGCTACCTCCTCCGCTCCTGAACTCACGGCCGAAGAACATGAACGAAAGGGCGACCTCGATGCACAAGCGAAGAACTATCCGTTGGCAAGCCTGCATTATGACAAGGCCTTGAAAGCCGATCCCTCCCGCAACCCGGTTCGTCTCAAGCTCGGTCAGGTGTTCTTACAGCAGGGGCTTCTCGATCAAGCCCTGGCGCACTTTCTAGACCTCCAAACCAGAGAGTCAGAATCCGCGTCGGTCCATGAAGGCCTTGGACAGATCTACCTGATGCAAGGCAAGCACCAGGAAGCTGAAAAGGCTCTAACGAAAGCCATCACGCTCAACCCAGCAAGCTGGCAATCACATAATTTGATGGGGCTCCTGTACGACCAACAGAAACGCCATGCCGAGGCCATTTCGTCCTACCACACGGCCCTGACCCACCGTTCGCGAGAACCGAACGTCCTGAACAATCTCGGCCTCGCCTACGCACTGAGCGGCAACTACGACGCCGCGATCGATTCTTACGAACAGGCCGTTTCAGCTGGCTCGAACAGTTCCAAACTCTATAACAACCTCGGTATCGCCTATGTGCAGCGTCGACGTTATGTCGATGCGCTGAACACCTTTAAGAAAGCGATGGATGAACCACGCGCCTATAACAACCTTGGTGTCGCGCTTCTTGGCATCAACAATGCCAAGAAAGCGGTGATCTGCTTCGAGAAAGCCATCGAACTCAATCCACAGTATTATGAAAAGGCTTCGGAGAACCTTCGAATCGCCCGCCAAGCCATCCCCAATACTCCTGGTGGAACTACCGCATCACATACGGCTGAAGCCAGCTCCTGCCCGTAGTGCAGGAAGCAACCGGACTGAATGGCGGAGGGACAATTGCAATCCTACTTCATGGATTCAAACAGCTGCTGCAGGTCTAGAACCTTGGCTCGATTGAGACCATAAATCGGGTGGCTTGCGCTACGGCCTATCGCTGTGAGCCATCCGCTCATAACCAATTCGTTGAGAGCCTCTTCCACGCCTGTTTCATTAACCATCACCCCATGCGCGCGAAGCCACCAATTCGTGATTCCCTCAGCTGTATCTTTCGCATCAGGATGGCTATAGAGATAGCCAAGTAGCAGCCATACCACTCTCTTGCTGGTTAAAAACTGATCCGGCCTTTCCACAGTAACCGGACACCAGCACATTCAATGCCAAACTGTACCATCCTCTAATCCATTAGAATATTGAGCGTTCTTGAGTCTATTCGTTCCCCTGCGGCAGTTCTCCCTCAGACACCAGGCTGTCCGGGTACCTCTCACGCCGCAGAGAACTCACGTCGGTCGAGACCATGCTTGTGCAGTAATCGCTGAAAGGTCCGGCGCTCTTTATGTGCAGCGCGGGCTGCTTGGGAAACATTGCCTTGATGTGAGGAGAGAAGCTTGCTCAGATATGTCCGCTCAAATTCATCGATCATCTTCGTTTTCATTGCCTGAAATCCCCCAGGCTCGGCCAGATTCATTTCAGGCATACCCGACACCACTGATCTCATTAAACTCTGATCAGCCACGTCAAGATCCGACGCATGAAGTACATTATTCATCGCCAGTGCAACCGCACGCTGCAACACCCCCTGTAACTCCCTTACATTTCCAGGCCAGGCATAGTTCACCAGCTTCATCATCGCGTCGGGCGATAGCTGGATTACATCCTTCCCATACTCTTCGGCAACACGATTGGTAAAATGCCGCGCCAACCCTGGGATATCTTCCTGCCGATCCCGCAACGGAGGAAGCTCGACCGACAACACATTCAACCGATAGAACAGATCTTCTCGAAATTGGCGGCTTTTGACCAAATCACGTAAATCGGTATTCGTCGCGGCGACGATCTTCACATCGACGGCACGACTCTTCGTGGAACCCAGTGGCCTAAACTCTTGATCTTGCAGGATCACGCAGGAGTTTACTCTGTGCCGCCAGACTGAGACTATTGATTTCATCAAGAAATAAAGTCCCGCCGTCTGCCTCGTGAAACAGCCCATGCTTTTCAACAAGTGCGCCGGTGAACGCCCCCTTGCTGTGGCCGAACAATTCATTTTCCACTAAATGATCTGGTAAGGCCGCGCAATTCACAGGTACGAACGGTTTCCCACACCGCTCACTCGAATAATGAATCGCTCGTGCGAATAGTTCCTTGCCCGTCCCAGTCTCACCGGAAATCAGCACCGTCGCTCTGGACCTGCTGAGTAGCGGGATCTTGCCCTTCACCTGCAAAAAACTCCGGCTGGTCCCGATCAACGTATCTTCCCAATGCGGCATGCTCGTATCTCCTTCTCCCCTGCTACAGCTTCTGATCCGGAGTGGTTATGGAGGTCGCTTCTACAACCCATTGGTATCGTTCGAGTGAGGCGTTCGTCCCACGCGGATACTTCGCCGCAAGAACCTTCTGCTGGGTGCAACTTCTTCGATCTAAAACTAGAACGGATCCGGCCTTCTGCCCATACCAACCTGGATGGGGAATCGGCCTACAGACTGGTTAGTACTTTGGGAGGAGTCACCTCCTTTCTCCCCGCTCCGTCATGTGGATGGAACCGAACAGCTACATTCCCGGCTCAGGTTCTCAGGAATTGCTGGATTTCTATTCCCGTCTTGCTACCTTCAAGAGATCATTTGTGAGACAGTCGTGAGAATTCCATTGATCGCTGGAATAGTTGGCGGCCTCGTTGGTCTATCCATATTCTTGTTCGTGACAGGTCCTTTCACTCTCACCATCCCTCAGCAGTCCTCCGCCTCGGAAATCAAATCTCGAGTGATCGCTATAGTTGGATCACGCTCCATCACGCTGGCGGAAGTTGAACAGGCTATCGCTCTCCCCCTATATCAGGCAGATGAGCAGCGGGTGAAGCTGTTGAACGAATCAGTCCACCGGCTTGTCGATGAGGAACTCCTTACGACTGAAGCAACGAGACTAGGGATCACTGTTCCTTCTCTCATCGAAAAAGCGAGTGAATCTGAAGCTGTCGCCAAACTCGCCGGTCTCCCTGGTCCAGTCCGTCGGGCCACACACCCCTCTCAACAGCAGCTTTCCTTATCCCCATTGCAGCACACAGACGAGGCCTCAAGAATTCGTCAAGCGCTCTTGGTCCAACTACGACGACGGGCAAATATCCAGGTGAATCTCCCCAAGCCGGACCTCCCTGTTCTGAATGTCAGCGTTGACGATGATCCCTGGACCGGCACAGACCATGCTCCTATCACGATCATCGAGTTCTCTGACTTTGAATGTCCATACTGCCAACTAGCAGTATCCACGCTGAAGGAGCTCCTGAAACAATATCCAGAAAAATTGAAACTAGTTTATCGTGATCTCCCAGGACCGAATCACCAGCAGGCCGTGGCGGCCGCCGAAGCGGCACAATGTGCTGCCGAGCAACATCGGTTCTGGGACTATCATGATGCGCTATTCAACCGCCGACCGTCGGATGGTGCGTGGAATTTTCCAGGCCTCGCTGAAACACTCGGCCTATCGATGTCATCATTTAACACATGCATGCAGGAGACCCGCTATCGAGGCGAGGTATTGAAAGATCTGCAGGATGGGCTAAACCTCGGAGTGACAAGTACTCCAACGTTCTTTATTAACGGACGCCCCCTCGTCGGGTCACAACCTCTTGCGGAGTTTCAAGCCATCATCGACCCGCTTCTCAAGAACTCCGGCTCGGAGTAGCCCCTCTTGTAAGATTCAGCTATGCTGGACTACTCTCATCTCAGGAGGATCGGTCTATGGAAGAGAGTCGGCTCACGAAAACCAAAGAACAATGGGCTCGGGCCAGGCGAGGAGGAGAGGAACGTGAAGTCTTTTATGAAGGAGATGAGCGCTTGCCGCCAGGCCAGCACCTCGTTGAGAACTTTCCTGTGTTGGACCTCGGCTTCAAGCCGGAAATTCCGTTAAGCGACTGGCGTCTCAGTATCGGAGGATTTGTCACGGCCCCCGTCACCTGGGCATGGGAACAATTCATGGCTCAACCCCAACACATACATCGGTCGGACTTCCACTGTGTCACGTCATGGAGCCGATATGACAATGACTGGGAAGGCGTGACGTTTAAGCACATCATGTCCGTCGTAAAACCCCTGTCGCTGGCTCGGTTTGTCCTCTTCAAGTCCTACGACGACTACACAACCAATCTCCCGCTCGAGGCCTGCGATGACGATGATGTCATCATTGCCCGTAACTGGAATGGCAGCCCCCTTTCCCGGGACCACGGTGGGCCGGTGCGTGTAATCATCCCAAAACGATATGCCTGGAAGGGAGCGAAGTGGGTCAAAGAAATTACGTTTTCCGATAAAGACGAGAAGGGGTTCTGGGAGGTTCGTGGATATTCAAACACCGCACTCCCATGGAACAATGACCGTTATGCCTGATCGTTATTTCTTGACCCATCCAGCTGCCCCCTCAACAAAGTTTCCCGGTTTGGTGTTCTGAATCGCTTTTTCTCCGGCCAGGGTCTCAACTGAACGAAGATCCGTGCGATTTCGTTTCGCGATATCCTCATACGCCTGTCGCCGTTTCTGATTCACCTCCGCGATCAAGCTTTGCGCTTCAGCATTAGAAGGATTCACCGATCCTAGATAGCCGTTGGGTCTTTCGCCGACCAGCCCTTTTGCCTTCGCGTCATCCAACGACAGGGCAAACGCTGAAAAAGCAACCGCAGTTCCTAAGACCGTCGTACACATCGCAATTGTGAGCCGTCGTACCATCGTCATGGTCCCCTCCGATATCTAGAACAGTCCGCTGTCCTTCGACAACACCTGATCCAGGTCCTTGTCGACTTTCAGTCGTATTTCATGATCAATCTTGACATTGAGATTGATCGTAATCGGCTTCTCCGGGGCTGCCACCTCCACTCGAGGGGTGCATGCGATCATGATGAGCGGCACAACAGCCCAGAGTAGCGCTCCCGCACATTTCAGTATCATCGGTCTCGTCAGCATGGTCAACCTCATAACGGTCATGGACGGCTATATTGACGCTCAATCATCCCGTGAATGTCTTCGATCAACCGGAGACTTTTCAAGAGTGTCGGGATGTGTTCTTGCACCGTGAGATTAAAGTGGATGGGTGGGATCCGAGTAAGATCTGGATTCCGGCCCTCCAATCGGGCACTTAAATTTAACATGCCGGTTTCTCCGTACTTGACCCCCACGCGCAACACCTTATAGTGAAAGTTATTCAGTGCCTGCGCCACGAACTGGAGAGACGGATCGGAATCTGAAAGAGCTTTCAACGACTCTACGGTTGAGAGATGTCGTATCACTCCGCCTGGAGGCTGCGCTTCAATGACTCCATCATCCACCACCATGCCCCTTGAGGTCATCGTGACCGGGAGTATCCCATTGAGCGTGCCGGTTCCCTCCAGTCCCCGTTGTTGTTCCACACTGAGAATCTTTGCGAGATCAAGATTCCGTAAAGAAACGATTGTCGAGGATGAAGGCGATGCCAAGTCTATGACAAGGTCAGGACTGGTGATCGTCCCTCCGAACATTTCACACTGAAAGTCTTTTAGCTCAACGATCGGGAATGGATCAGCTAATTTCCACCGTGCCTGATAGGAAGTCCTGACGTTGTTCACATCCACACCACTCTGGATGGCCGCTACAAAGAGAGCGGCCGGTTGAACCATCGTGATGGAATCCGTTCCCTCTGCACGAAGAACCAGGGAGGTGCTCACTCCCCTCAGGCCGTAATCATGATAGTACCCAGAAACATTCTCCGCCATCAGTCGGGCCGACGCTGAGGTCACCCTTGTACCGGTGCTGGATTGACTCCCAACCGTCTCACCCCAGATTACGTCAACTGTGGCGCTGATGGTCCCATCAAGAAGATCGCTCGATGGGCCGAGGGCTCTTGTGAGCCTACTGAGCCGCCGCTCGGCTCCATCAAACTTCACTGGACCGATCGTGCCATGCAGCATACCGTAAGGAGTCTGTAACGATTGCTCAACCCTGGCGGTCACCATCCCTTCATAAGACGGAAGGTCGATCTGTAGATCCGCCCCAATGCGCGTGTGATCAGCCGAGAACCTTGTCACCCAATGGCTAGGGGCTGGAATCTCCCTTTCAGCACCCCCACTGACCCCATCAATCACTAATATCCCACCGGCTGTCCAATTCGTCCCTCTCGTCTCCATCTCCTGAACGCTGAGCAGCCCCTGTGTACTAGTAACGATTTGACTGCCTATTCTGACGGTAGGAGCCAGAATCGTGGCGGTCAACGGTCCAGCAACGCAGTGCCTCGGAATCAGATCACATTCCACCGACAAGGGTTCGGAGAGATGCAGCGTCGCTCCCGGGACAAAGACCGCGCCGTGACCGATCTGTTTTACCGTGACCGAGGACGGTGGCAATAACACCCCTGCGATATGTGCTTGTTCTAGCCGTACGGTCCCCCGAACTTTTCCGGCCGCTTCTTTTACAGTGAGCCGTTCCATCAGTGCCCTGGGGAGCACTCCTTCTAATTGATAGGCCCCTTCGACCAAGATCAACTCATTTCCACGTCCTTCAGCCCTGGTGGTTTCGAACGTGGCGACCACCGGCCCTGATGACCGCCCGTAGGTCACCTGCAGCGGGCCTTGGGCCACTGTACGGATAGGAGTATCTTTCCAATAGAACGTTCCATGTACGGTGTTCTTGTTCTCAATCCGCACCGGCTGATCCCCATGAGGAAGGAGCACTCGAACAGCGTCCGGAATAAGCCGAGGTTGGGCATTGAGCGTAGCCGTAAGAAAAACCCCTGGGCTCATCATCCACTCCGCCTGAGTGGCATTGCCTACAAACCTTCCCACATAGGCCAGTGCAATGTCCTTCGCCACGCCTTTCAATGCAGGGAGGGTGACATTGAAACGGACTTGCCCGTCTACACGAGTATGCTCATCTTCCCAGAGGGACCCGAGCACAGTCTCTGTCGCAGCAACCCCCGCCCAATCAAGTGCAACCTGTCCCGTCACCTTTTCCAGTTCTGGTCCAATCGGTACGAGGAGAGCAATGAATGGAGCCAGCTCCTGAACATCCATTCGAAGTTGCCCATCGACTTGAATGTCTGAACTACCGGTTGGACGCGATCGGGACTGCCAGGAGACAATCGGTGCTGCATGTGGCCGTTTCGAAGACAATGTGGCCGACCAGGTACTGGCCGACTTCCCAGCCACCACGAGGCTATAGGAGCCGGTATCTCGCCCTTGAAATGAGAGATGCCCTCCTACCTCGTTGCCGATCGAAGTCAGTTCCCCATCAATCGTGACTTTACGGAGCGGCCCCGTCGCTTGCTCTCGGAACAGGGTCAGGCGCTCAATCTGCAGTTCGCCGAAGGGAAGAATGGGAAGAGTGCGCAGAAGATCACCAGCCGTCAGGAGCCTCCACGGTGACGATTCTTCATCATTGTTCCCTTTTTCAAGTTTGCCTCCAGTGTTGGCTTCGGTCGAGTGCACGGTCAACACATGGATGGCCACATCGCTGAGCAGGATCCGATTCGCACGACCTTGAAACAGTAGCCCCATGTCATACTGAACCTCCGCATCGGTCAGGGAGATCATGAGTCGTTCTTCTCCCAAATCCTGTTGGAATGACACAACGGGTATGGTCATATGGGTCCAGCCGGGATACCCGAGCTGAAGGATGACTTGACTGTACCCATGCGCACGTAACTGGTTGGCTAAGACATATGAAGCGCCCAATGGCACCAAGAGGTAGCATCCACCCAGCACAACAACAACCAACAGCACGGTAACGTGATAGCGTTGCGTTAACATGGATAGCCAGTGATCCGCGTGATAGGAACCGTATGGCCACGGTTGTCAACCAAACTCATCGGCTTTGTCAAGATGTCCGAGTAGCTCTACATCAATATAGAGGCTGATGGGCCGCAAGCAGCTCCCTCCCCTCTCGCCTCTCTTGCGCTCACAGCACGACAACACCTCCCTGCAAAGGCTGGAAGCGGTGGGAGCTTGAGGCCTGTTCCACCATGTACTCTTTTTCTCATTGTGAAATCTCAGAAGAGGCTACCGCGAACCCATTCTACGAATGATAGACCAGATGTAACCATCAGCAGTAGCGTAGCAGAATCATTTCAAGCAGAAATTCATATCGAGCAATCCATCCGCAGCCACCGTTGCTTCACCTCCTTTTCGACAGTCCTCCTGTGGCGATTTTCTCGATATTCCCGTGCTCATCTCCATCTGTCCCTTGGGACTCGAAGACATCCCGATCGGCAGAGATATAGGCTGACTTTGGCGGGCCAGTGTTCCGACCTCCTGCTTCTGGAGCGTTGTCCCATCCCTTGTATGCGTCAACACCAGAGCTGGCTGTGTCTGTTTTCCAAAAAGAGGTATGGCAGCCGCTTGGAATGACCCTCCTCCGTCATCAAGCCACACCTCGACCTTGTAATACTTGAGCGTGGACACGAGCGTAAGGCCGATGGCTGTAACATCACCGGAATAGGTCCCATGATTGGCGTAGTAAAGCATTTCCAACCGCTTAATCTCCGCGAGGGCCACCTCGGCCTCCACCGTTTTGGCATGGTCGACAAAATGACTGTGCGATACCATCGCCGCTGCGGCAAGCACGCTCAGTATGGCCAGAACGACCAACACTTCGAGCAAGGTGAATCCACCAATTTCCTCTTCTACACATGCCATGACATCCTTCATCGTCTATTGACCACCGCTTGAAAATCAAATTGCTGTAACGTCTCAGTGATCTCACCCAGCGCTGCTCGTGCGTCTTCCACACCCATAGGGTCAACCTTCTCAATCTTCTGAAGCGCCACATGCAAGGCTCGCACCTGATGATGAATCTGGTCGAATGACCGCTCAATGTTTTCCAAGGCACAGTTCGCGTGATCAGCCAACTCATCCAACCGATCGCTGGGACGAAAGCGCATGCGCCAACGAAGATTTCCCTTTCCCCACTGCTGAAGACTTTCGTCCAGGCGCGAGAGCGGACCTGCCACACGACGTGTCACGACGAGACTGAAAATCACAGAACCGAAAAAGAGTACCGGAGCCGCAACCCATACCGTCTTACTCAGGACCAACATCTCTTCAGCTGCTGTCTGTCGCTCCTCCAATGAATCGCTCGTGTAGAGCGCGACGACGGGCTTCAGATGAGCCCCGTAGAAGGCCATCGTAAAAAACAAGGCCGAGTACAGAAACAGCAACAATCCGATCCACGCGGCGTAGCCCTTTTGGATTCGATGCACGAAGAATCTGGATCGAGGATCGCCCGTCGACATCGGCGTGTGTGTAGCAGTGACCATGCTCATATCTTCCTTTTCTCTCGATGTACCATCGAGGAAATTGTCCATATCCACAGTACCACCAAGGCCACCATCCACCAAGAAAATGAATAGTTGCGGAGATTGGAGATGGTCAGGATTGGGCTGGAGTCGACGTTGGGAAAGGCCCTGGCTTTGTGCAGCTTACGATGACGTAGGAGAGGCAGCGACAGGGGGCTCTTCGCATTTCTTACAGTTCAGCAGCGTGCCAAGATGCTGCTCACGTCCTTGATCCGTCAGGACCCAGGGGCGGTTGAAGAACGGTGGGTGATGTCGAACATGCTGTCCATGACCACAGGCCAGATCGGCTACCCAGTCGCCATGCTCGTCTTGGTGATAACCAATGATCGATTGCTGCATGTGGTGCGATCGCTCACAGTGAGATCATGTCAACGAGAGAGGGAGACTGAACAGCATCATAGTAACCATCGCTAGAAACCATTCAGTCGTACTTGTCGTGCTTATCGTTTTTCAAACGGCAATTCCGGTCGCTGAAGCGCGGACACATAGGTCCAGTGCTTTCCCTGGTCCTGATCGAAACTCCCAAGAAAGATTACATCTCGATCGAGATGGCGAAATTCCGAAAGGCTGGTCTGACAGTTTTGGGTATCGACGACGCGAGCATCGTACTGTCCGACAACATATACTCGACCCTTCGCTGCCATATAGACGTTCCGCCGCCCGGCATAGCCCGTATCGGGGAATAATTCCGTTGAAGACCGACAGCCTCCTCGTCCTTGAACATTCATCGTAAGAGTGAATCGCTGAAGAAATGGATCCGTTGCCGTTCTCACAATAGCCAATCGAAGCTGGAACGTCGTGAGCTCGAACGATGCGGTCTCGGGAATATTACTATTGCATCCCACTGCGATCGGCGACAAGGCAATACAGATCACCAACCATACTGGGGCTCTCACTTGGCCGGCGATACCTTAGCGGTCGCACCGATGGCATCCAGACCTCCCTGCGCACAAGCGTCATCCAGATGGGCACCCGGCGCTCCACCGACTCCGATTCCACCAACGACGTCTGCTCCGATTTCGATGGGGAGCCCTCCACCTAGAATCAGAACCTCACCATTGATATCGCGAAGAGCCTGAAGCGTGGGAACCTTGACAATGAGATCGGCTAGCTCACTCGTGGGACGCCGTAAGCTGGCAGCCGTGTAGGCTTTTTTCCGGCTGCTGTCTACTGTATGAGGCCCAGCGCCGTCGGCGCGTCCCATGGCACGAAGAACACCATCACGGTCTACCACCGAAACACTCACTCGGTACCCATCCTTTTTACAGGCATCTAATGCGGCTTGTATCGCCTTGTTCGCGATTCCCAAGGGTAATACGGACTCTTTTGGCAAGTCATCCGCCAACGTGACAGAAGAATCTACGAGGCCAAAGAGAAGACACAACGACACACCGGCAATGACAATTTGATACGTTCGGCTTGATAACACCTTCATCAGAATATCCGAGCCTCCACACTATGCCTTGTATGCAGACTACGGATGCACCCTCGATCCTGTCAAGAGAGGGAAAAGGTAGTCAGGATCCGTAAGATCCGCGATCTTATGACACAGCGGGACGTTTGCGTCGAACTGAGTTGGTTGGATCAGGTGTGATCCGCAATCCAAGATCTTCGACCATGGCGCGAAGAGGCTCTGCAAGCGACCAGGCCTGCGCAGGACAGCCGCGTGGAGTATGGGGATGGTCCCCATCGAAAATCTCCGATACGTGATCAAGGCAAGTCTCCCGTAGGCTCGCCTCTATTCCTTTCAGAAAGGACCGCGCCTCACGTTTGGCCTTGGAGGTGCGTCCAAACGTGCGCACCCAGGCGGTCACAAAGGATCCTAACAGAAACGGCCAAACAGTTCCCTGATGGTACGCGCTATCACGTTCTCTCGGCCCTCCTTCATAGCGTGGCCGATACCGACCATCATGCGGTGACAGGGTTCGAAGTCCCACTGGAGTCAGGAGCTGTTCGTTGACGAGTTGAAGAACACGTGTGGCCTGCTCATTCGTCAGCAGATCATCGCACAGGGAAATAGCATATACTTGATTTGGGCGGATCGAAGGATCGTCCCCCTCTGGTCCATCGATGGTATCGTACAGATACTGTCCGCGTTGGTACCAGAATCGTGTACGGAACGATGTGAGGGCTCGTATTCTATCGTTCCGACAACCTGCGGCATAGTCTCGCTCACCAAACCGCGCAGCCATGCGAGCGCCAACTTGCAACGCCCGAATCCACAAGGCTTGAATCTCTACCGGCTTTCCATGTCGTGGAGTGACGACCCAATCCCCGATTTTGGCATCCATCCATGTCAGTTGTATCCCGGGCATCCCCCCCGAAATCAGCCCGTCGATATCCATTTTGATGTTGTATCTTGTGCCCTGGCGATAACCGTCGAGAATCTGTCTGATGGCCGGCCATACACCGGCTCGAATTCGCTCCGTATCCTTGCTGTACGCCAGATAGCGATCGACGGCGTGGATAAACCAGAGGGACGCATCAAGGGCATTGTATTCAGGGTCGTGGCCGTGATCAGGGAAGCGATTCGGTATCATGCCATACGACACAAAGGGAACGAAGGATTCAATGATGTCCCAGGCGACCTCGTACTGTCCGGTCACAAGAAAGAGGCCAGGCAATGAGATGAAGGTGTCTCGCCCCCAATCTGCGAACCAAGGATATCCGGCGATCACCGTCTGCTTCGAACCTTGGCGAACCAAGAATGTATCGGCACCTCGCCGGAGTGTTGCAGCAAAGCGGTCTGGATCCTTTGCAGGCTTATGACGCTTCACCCGCCTGACACGTTCCTTGCGAATGAGTTCTCCGAACTCAATATCGTCAACATCATCTACCACCTCGCTGGTCAGAGCGAGAGCCTGCTCCCTACCAGGCTCCAAGTGGAACAGCAATTCCCCTGGAGACCACCAGTCTTCTTGAAAATCGAGCCCACGCTCCTGTTCAAGGGGGAACTGCACCTGCCGATACCAATCGGGAAGATGGTGGTAGCGTCCGGAGTGTCTGCAATGCACGGCCGGAAGACTAGGGTAAGGCTGCCAGGTCACCCTCTGTGCTGTGACCATCGCTTTAGGAGAAAGCGATCCGTTTTCATGATGGAGGGCATGATAATCTCGGCTCGTGAGCTTCGGACGTACCCGTAATTCGATTGATTCCGTCGACGGGGTGAGGAGTCTCCAGCGCACCACAACCGTGCTTTGGCCACGCACGCAGAAGATTTCCCTGCTGATGGTTCGATCGTCGAACATAAACGTCCAGGTTGGCCAAGGAGTCGATGAAAAGGAGATGCAGTGGCGATACCCTTGAGGATGGATCACACCGGGGTACAGATTCGCCGAAATTGAAATTGTGCAGCCATCCAGATGAAGCCATTCCTCCAAGTGATTGACCAGCACGTAGCGATGGTTCTCAGAGGGTGTCGCCACAACCAATAACCCATGATAGCGGCGCGTATTGGCACCAGCCACCGTGCCTGACGCAAATCCTCCACACCCATTCGTCTCCAACCATTCCAGACTCAGCGCACGATCGGGGTCCTGGCATTCTTCTTTGCCGATCAACATGGTTTGCTTCTTACCGGTTGCGAGTTTGAGATTTCGAGTTGCGGAGAAATACACGTCCAAACTCGAAATACGAAACGTTCAACTCGAAACGGTCATGCGTTCATTCTCCCGACTGCTGGATGAGCTTGGCGACTAACCCGGTCCATCCTGTCTGATGACTCGCCCCAATCCCAGTCCCATTGTCGCCATGGAAGTACTCGTAAAATAGGATGACATCTCGCCAGCATGGATCGTCTTGGAATTTCCTGAGCCCGCCATACACAGGACGCCGTCCCGTCTTATCACGGAGAAAAATACGTGTCAGTCGTCGGGAGAGCTCGGAGGCGACCTCGTTCAACGAGATGAATCGTCCGGATCGAACCGGGTATTCGACCGTGAAGTCCTCACCCAGGAAGTAGTGGAACTTTTGAAGCGACTCGATGAGCAGGTAGTTGACCGGAAACCAAACGGGGCCCCTCCAGTTCGAGTTCCCCCCAAAAAGTCCCGTGCTCGATTCAGCCGGCTCATAATCCACTCGATACTCGCGACCCATGAGTGAGAACACATAGGGGTGGTCCTTGTGATAGCGAGAGAGGGCGCGAATGCCGTAGGGAGAAAGAAATTCCTCTTCGTCCAACAGATAGCGCAGCACTGATTTCAACCGCGAACGATTCACCAGCGATAAAAATCGACGCACTCCGCCATCATGTGATTGCGTGTCAACATGAGCACTGAAATCAGGTCGATTTTCAATAAACCACTGCATACGGTGTTTGAATCTCGGAAGCTGATCGATCAATTCGGAGTCCAAGGTTTCGACCGCGAACAGCGGGATCAAGCCGACAAGAGACCGGATTTTGAGCGGATAGGTCCGTCCGTCAGGAAGGTGAAGGACGTCATAAAAAAATCCATCGTCTCGATTCCAGAGTTCAATATTCTCCCCGCCGATGTTATTTATGGCTCGGCAAATATAAACGAAGTGTTCAAAAAACTTGCTCGCCACATCCTCGTAGGCTCGATTGTCCCGAGCCAGCTCCAGCGCGATCGACAGCATATTGAGGCAATACTTCCCCATCCAGCTGGTGGCATCCGACTGCTCGATATGGCCGCCGGTCGGCAGGGGAGCGCTCCGATCAAAGACGCCAATGTTGTCGAGGCCCAAAAACCCTCCCTGAAAGATATTCTTTCCCTCAGCATCCTTTCGATTGACCCACCAGGTAAAGTTCAGCAGGAGTTTGTGGAACACGCGCTCAAGGAAGACCCGATCTCCGACCCCTCTCTGCTTCTTCTCGATTTTGTAGACTCGCCAGGCAGCCCAGGCGTGAACCGGAGGATTCACGTCCCCAAACGCCCATTCATAGGCAGGAATCTGGCCATTGGGATGCATGTACCACTCACGGAGCATGAGAATCAGCTGCTCTTTGGCGAACGTCGAATCGACGAGAGCCAACGGAATGCAATGGAATGCTAAATCCCACGCGGCGTACCAGGGATACTCCCACTTGTCCGGCATTGAAATCACATCGGCATTGTAGAGGTGTGTCCAGTCTGAATTTCGCCCATGCAGTCGTTCTTGAGGCGGATCCGGCATCCCTGGATCGCCCACGAGCCAGCGTTTGAGATCGTAGTGGTAGAACTGTTTGCTCCACAGCAAACCGGCGAAGGCTTGTCGTTGAACGAGCTTCGCGTCCTCGGACAGATGTGCCGGGGCCAGGTCGTCATAGAATTCATTCGCTTCTTGAACCCGTCGTTCAAAGAGTCCATCGATGTGCTTTGCATCAAATCTTCTTGGACCAGATTCATTCGTCAGACAAAGACGAACGATATCCGATTCCCCGGACGCCAACGTCAGCGCATACTGCGCGGCGGCTTTCGAGCCGATCTTCCCGGGATTCACCGCATCGGCCTGCCCATGAATGATGTAATCATGAAAGCTGTCCTTCACGTACCGTGAACCATCCTGATCTCCGTATAATCGTCTGGAATTGGTCTCGTTTTCCGTGAACAGCAAGGGTGGCTTGCGCTCGCACCAGAGAAACCGCTTCCCGTAGTACTCGTGTTCCAGCTGAACAATACTAAGGTTGGTCGTTGCGGCTCCTTCGCGCATTCGTGGTCGACGAGCATCGAGTCCCCACGACCACGTATTTCTGAACCACAGAGTCGGCAGCAGGGTCAACTCGGCACGGTCAGGCCCCCGGTTCGTGATATGAATCCGGATAAAGAGCTCCTCCGGAGTCGTCTTGGCATACTCCACCACCACATCGAAATAGCGATTCTCGTCAAACACACCCGTATCACTAAGCTCGTACTCTCCATCTCGTCGTCCACGCCGGCGATTCTCCTCAGCCAACCTGGCATAGGGAAATTCAGCGTGCGGATACTTATAAAGATACTTCATGTATGAATGGGTTGGCGTTGAATCTAAATAGAAGTAATATTCCTTTACATCTTCGCCATGATTCCCTTCATTGCCTGTGACGCCGAACACCCGCTCCTTTAAAATCGGATCGCGCCCATTCCACAGCGCGATCGCGAAACAGATGTACTGATGACGATCCGAGACTCCGGCAAGCCCGTCTTCATTCCAGCGGTAGGCACGAGAACGAGCATGATCGTGGGGAAACGATTCCCATGCAGTCCCATAAGGACTGTAGTCTTCCCGAACCGTCCCCCAGGCTCGTTCGCTTAAGTATGGCCCCCAGCGCTTCCAATGTCGTTTACGCAGAGCATCTTCTTCCAACCGTTGCCGTTCGGCTCCATGAAGAGCTTGGAAACGAGAAGACTTCCGAACCGCTTTCGCCATAAGAACCCCATACGTCTCACATCAGTCAGCGATGCACGACGGCTACGATGCACCCATTAAACCGCGGAATCAAGCACGCACCCCGTTGAGACACTTCAACTCAAGTCCCTCTTCGGTCTTTCTCCCATGTGTCTGTATTGCCCAGGATGAACCACGGGCAGCCTACCCCACACGTCCGACGGGTGAGAAATCATCCTGGAAGAACGCTATCTGATCCGAGAATATAACGAAGAGCCGTAGGTAGGGACAATACTCAGAAACTCAACTCCAGATCACTTGTTCCTGATTCAGGAGGTACTCAATCACTTCAATACTGTTCCGCATCTGGATCTGGGCCTGTTCGGACATGGGGAGCACCGCACCGACTAGTTTCCCCGACTCCATGTCCATGAGTGAGGGAATCGCCTCGCCGGAGAGTTTTTCGAGGTTGCTTCGGAAGCTAGCCAATGGACGACCTCCTGGTTGAATCTTTCTCGGCATGCTTGATCCGTTACTTGAGCCGGAAAGTACACGGGAAGGCATCGCACTCGCCTCACATGATAGCAGACCTATCCCCGCGAGGAGCACACCCCGCTATCCCATTGCTTTCAATAGAATTTCTACTGAGTTGAGACAGGTCGACGAGGAGGAAGCGCTCCGAGGTAGCGAAATCCTCCCACATTGAGAAGATCGGTGTCTGGCCGTAGATGAAAGTCATCACGCTCAGCGTCAACAAACCGGGGATCCACAAAGATATCAGAGTTGGCCTTCAGCTCCGGGGCGGGACGGTTCGGCGAATCAGCTCTCATATAATCGGCCTCATCATTGAAGAGAAGGTTATACCCAACCCTCGTCTGACTTGATGGGGCGATCAGAAAGCCGATCTTATTGAAACTCACAATGTTCCCCATGGCTTCAATCCTCGAGGCGCCGAGAAATGTCGCGCCGCCGCCGTTCTTCACCAATGTATTGTTTACTAATACCGCTGCAGCCTGATCACCGATGACAACGGCTTCAAAGAGACTTCTCGTAATGACATTGTGCTCAAATCGAATCGACGACTTGCCGGTGACGTTGATACCATAGTCGTTATCATGGATAAAATTTCCAACCAGGACGGCTTCGGAGTCAGAAAAATGCACGCCTGTCGTCTCGCTTCCCCCGATGACGCAATCTTCTATTCGAACGTCTTGGACCTGCTGACTGAAGACCATGCCCTTGACATGAAGTTGACGGAGTACGATACGGTTGCCATTAAAAATACCCAGGGCATGTCCGCCGTATTCATTGATCGTCAGACCGCTGATCTCAATATCCGTGGCTCCATAGGGCCATTTCCCCACATGGAGCACGCCTACCATCCGCCCTTGCCCTTGCAGCACAACCTTCTCGCCTTCAGCGCCGATAATCTTGATCTTTTCCTTACTATGGATGGTCAGGTCCTGGGGATAGACGCCAGCCTTAATTAATACCGTGTCACCCTTCCCGGCACTGTCCACAGCCTCTTGTATCGATGAGAACTCGCCTGAACCGTCCAGAGCGACGGTGATCGTCCGTGGACTAGGGACCACGCCCTCTGTCCCGGTCCCGGCCACGGCAACCCCTGCACCGAGAAATGACCACACACCGACGATCAGCAGAAAACGAGGCATGGCAAAATTCATACAAGCGGAGAACGGAGAATGTCAATCTCAGTTTGTTGTCAGGCCTAACGCATGATAAGCTCCGCCGCGATGATCCTCATAGGGCTCACAGGTGGAGTGGCCACCGGGAAAAGCACCGTGGCACAGATGTTCAAGCAATGCGGGGCCATTATCATTGATGCCGATGAATTGGCACGAAAAGTCGTCCAGCCGGACGAACCAGCCTGGAGGGACATTGTCCGCATATTCGGCAAAGAGGTCTTGAGTCCAGACCGGACGATCAACCGACAAGCCCTCGGGTCGATCGTCTTCAAATCGCCCGCGAAACGACGGCAACTTGAACGAATCGTCCATCCTCGCGTCGCCCGTGAGCAACAACGGTTGACCAAAGAAGCTGCACAAAAGGATCCGAACGCGGTGGTGCTCTATGATGTTCCCCTTCTCTTCGAAGCCGGCATCGATAAGCGAGTGCAGAAGATTATCGTGGTCACTGCAGATCAACAGACTCAAATCGCCCGCCTCAAGAGACGAAATGACCTCAGCCGGGCTGAGGCACTCCGACGTATTCGTAGTCAGATGCCTCTGTCAAAAAAGATTCGCGAAGCCGATATGGTCATTGACGGAACATTGCCTCGTGCAGTTGGAAGGAAGCGGGTGCAAGATGTTTTTACGGTGCTCTCTCAACTCGCTTCGCCTAAGTCCCCACTCCTGATTACGTAACTCCTACGTCCTGCGATCGATGTTCCTCTGGCCCTGGGCCGACCGCCTTGGGCTGCAGAGCGAGCTGCAGTACCTGCCGATTTCTGCTTATCCGCAACAACCGTCTACCGCTCGCTTCTCCCGCTGTGATAGAGTCGCTCTCATGCAAAGCGTCACGATCATCGGTTCAGGACCAGCCGGGTTAACCGCTGCGATCTATACTGCGCGAGCAAACCTATCTCCCCTGCTCATCGAAGGTTGGCAATCTGGCGGCCAACTCACGACAACGACGGACGTCGAGAACTACCCCGGATTCGCCACGGGTATCATGGGCCCTGAGCTGATGAAAGAAATGCGCGCGCAAGCCGAGCGGTTCGGCTCGGAGTTTGTGACCGGCGATGTCACCGCAGTCGATTTCGCCCAACATCCCTTCAACATCACAATTGATGGCGAGCGCACGATTCAGACCAAAACCGTCATCATTGCCACCGGTGCATCGGCCATTCAGATCGGACTGCCGAACGAGAAGCGACTGACAGGCCATGGTGTATCAACCTGTGCAACCTGCGATGGGTTTTTCTTCAGAGGGAAAGACCTGGTCGTGGTGGGCGGGGGCGATAGTGCGATGGAAGAAGCCACTTTCCTCACCAAATTCGCCACAAAGGTTTCCATTGTCCATCGACGCGACAAACTTCGTGCCTCCAAGATCATGCAGGATCGGGCGATGAAGAACGAAAAAATCACGTTCGTTTGGAATAGCGTGATCGAAGATGTACTCGGGCAAGATATCGTAACCGGAGTCCGGATCAAGAATACGGTGACAGACAAAACATCAGAGTTGGCTTGTGCCGGCGTCTTTGTCGCAATCGGTCATCGGCCTAACACGGCGTTGTTCACTGGCCAGATCGACATGGATGAGAAAGGTTACATTCGCACGCTCACTGGCACCACCACGAATGTTCGGGGAGTCTTTGCGGCAGGAGACGTCCAGGACTCCATATATCGTCAAGCCATTACAGCCGCAGGCTCAGGATGCATGGCGGCAATGGATGCCGAACGGTTCCTTGAAGCCTCAGACTAAGGCGGACCTATCACGGCAAGAAAACCTTACCCTCTTACCTTTGACCTATCTCCGACATGCGCTGTGCAATTGCCCACTATCATGAGCTTGCCTTAAAGGGTCACAATCGAGACTACTTCGAGCAAAGCCTCATCACAAACATTCGCACAGCTCTGAAGGATTTGGGCATTCGGCACGTTCAAAACCTCCACAGCCGTATTCGCATCGAGCTTCCGACGGAAGTGGATATGGATATCGTTCGAAATCGGCTTGTTCGCGTGTGCGGCATTGCGAACGTCTCGCTAGGTCGCGTGATTCCGTTGCAGTTAGGAGACCCGGATCTTGACGCGCTCTCCGCAACTGCGGTTGACGAGCTCAATTCCAAGTCGTTCCATACCTTTCGAGTCACCGCCAAGCGAGCCGACAAACGCCTGACGTTGACGTCCATGGATATCGAAAGAGTCCTAGGGGCAGCAATTTGTGACAAGACCGGCAAAAAAGTCAGTTTGAAGAATCCCGACTTGACAGTCTACGTTGAGCTCTTATCAAAGGAGGCCTTTTGTTCGGCAGAAAAAGTCGAAGGACCCGGCGGTATGCCCGTCGGTGTCAGCGGGAAGGTGGCCTGCCTCATCTCTGGTGGGATCGACTCGCCGGTCGCCGCCTACCGTCTGATCAAACGAGGTTGCCAAGCCTCATTCATTCACTTTTCTGGCCGACCGTTGGTCAGCCGAGCTTCGGAAGACAAAGTTCGTGACCTTGTGCAGACCCTGACCCAGTTTCAATATCACTCACCTCTCTATGTCGTCCCCTTCGGAGAAATTCAGCGTGAGATTGTCCTCAATGCGCCAGCGCCCTTCCGTGTCGTGCTGTATCGCCGAATGATGGTCAGGATTACGGAAGAGCTGGCCAGGAGGGAACAATGTTGGGCGCTGGTGACCGGCGACAGCCTTGGGCAAGTCGCCTCGCAAACCCCTCAGAATATCTGTGCGATTGAAGACGCGGCCGAACTGCCGATCCTCCGCCCACTGATCGGGATGGACAAACGCGAGATCATCGACGAAGCCAGGCGGCTCGGCACCTACGAAACCTCGATCGAGCCGGACCAGGACTGCTGCAAACTCTTTGTGCCGCCCCACCCCAGCACGAAGACACGCCTGGATGATGTGCTGAGAATTGAGCGCATGCTGGATATTTCCTCGCTGGTCAAGCGAGGGCTGGATAATGCGGAGTTGACTGAGTTGTCGTTTCCCTCCTCAGGTAGGTGATCACTCAGCTATTTCTATGGAGAGTCGAGGAAAACAGAGCCCCATGAAGCCATTGCAAATCATCACGCCGCACGGTAAGCTCGGCACACCTATTGAGCACGTTGTCCTTACCTGCTCGATACTCAAACCAGCCTACGTTCTACCATAACGGAGAGGTGCGAGAGCGGCCGAATCGGGCAGTCTCGAAAACTGCTGTCGGGGTAACTCGACCGTGGGTTCGAATCCCACCCTCTCCGCCATATCAATCTTGCTCGTATCTTTCCGTGTGAGAATGGATATCAGCGAGATCAAGACTCCTTTCAAACCTGGGCACCCAGAGATAACGCAATGCCATCTGAAGCTTGATGATTATCGACGGCTGTTTCACCAGACCTCAAGGAGCGACTGAGACATCCCGCAACGACTTTTCTAACGTTTTCGCATCATCAACGCCAGGGAAGGATGTGGAGAGGCTCAGCGCCTGTTTGATGAACCGTCGTGCTTCACCTCGATGTTCCATCGCGGCATGTACTGAACCCAGGTGATACAGAATGGTAGGATCTATAACAGAGAGTGTCCTCGCCTGCTCTAACAACTTCAATGCATCAGCATGCTGGCGTTGCTTGTGACGAGCCCAGGCCAATGTGTCCAGAATATGCGGTTCGTTTGGTGCAATCGCAACAGCCTGTTTTCCCAGCGATACAGCTTGGCTTAGGTCGCCTACCTCGGTCATCAGTGCAGCGAGATTGTTTAACGCCACAAGATGTTTTGGATCTTTGGCCAAAACTTCCCGGTAAAGTTGTTCGGCTTCATCTGCCTGGTGATTTGCTTCGTACATCATGGCTAAATGAGCCTTCTGATCGAGATCTTCTGGCAGGAGGGCGACGACCCGGCCCGCCGTTTCCATCGCCTTGTGAACCAGCCCCTTCTTATAATAGGCATTGCTGAGCGCCTTCAGCGTTGCTGGCTCATCAGGCTTTAATGAATGAGCCTTTTCCAACTCGCTGATCGCTTGATCCAACTTCTTCACATATCCGTAAAACAATCCCAATCGGTAGTGCGCGAATGCATCCTGTTGGAACAGCTTCACCATCCGCTGGAAGATTTGTTCCGCTTCTTTCAGCTGCATATTCTGCTGGTACGCAGTCCCTAGCAGGTCATAGTGCCTTACCGTTGCATCCTTCGAATCTACAACAGATTTGTACAGGAGAATCGCTTTATCTGTTTGATTCTTGAGCATGTATACATCAGCAATCCGCTGCACGATCAAGGAAAGATTCTTACTCCTCGATTTAGCCTTCTCAAAGTGCACCAACGATCTGTCATACTCATTCAACGACAGATAGGTCTCGCCTAACTGATAGTAGCCTGTCGACAGATTAGGTTGCGCCGCCACGAACCGATTTAAGACCTCAAGAGATTCCTTGTGCCGTCCATTTTCTCGATAGATTCCACCAAGCGCCAATAATGCATCCGTCATCTTGGGATCAAATTGTGCTGCTAATTCGTACTGATGCATTGCTTCCTGCAGCGCTCGCTCTTGAAGATAGGCATGGCCAAGAATCAGGTGTGCCCCTCCGTTTCGAGAAGAATCATCCACAAGCTTACCTAGCAAGGTGATCGCCTTCTGGCTTTGCCCCGTTTGCACATAGAGCCTCGCAAGGTTGACTTTAATACCGATATATTCCAAGGGTGTTCCTTCCAATCCCAGCTCGTAGTGTTTGATCGCCTCCTTGACTTTGTGTCTTTGATCGAGCAGGGACCCGATCCTCTGATGTGCTCGGCGATCCTGCGGTGTAATGTCTATCGCCTTCTGGAAGGCTACCATTGCCTCTGCTGTCTTTCCTTTCATGAGATAGACATCACCGATTTTTGTATAGGCTGAACTCTGCCTCGGATCGATCTTTATAGCTTTCTGCAATTCTTGCATACCCTCGTCGATCCGACCTTTGAGAACAAGCGTAGCACCTAACAGCTCTTGGCCAGGCGCTGAAGCAGGCACGTCCTTCAAGAATGCCCTGACTATCGGAATCGCTTCATCCAGTTTATTCCCACGCACCAATTGCAAGGCTTCAGTCAGTCTCTTGTCAGTCAGAACGGTTGGAGGTATGGGAACATCGCCCATCTCGGGTAGAGTGACCCCGGACAATGGCCGGACGGGAATCCCGAAGGCGATGTCGTGTGACGCTAAAACGAACAAGAATACGGCCGCCCAAAGCATAGGTCTTATTTGTTTTCTAGCTCAGGATCGACACACATGGGCAACACCAGGCAATGATACGAGGCCCACGCACTGAAATCAATTGGAGTAAGGTAGAGGGAAGGAAAAACGCGGAAAGGCTAAGAACACGCCTTCCCGCATTCTCCAGAATCTCGCAACGTAATGTGCGATTAGCTGTGTTGACGGTAGCGGGCAAACCCGAGGCCAACAAGGCCCGCCCCAAAAAGAAGCAAGGTACTCGGCTCTGGCACGGGACTCCCTCCACCACCTCCAGCCACGGTAATTCTGTCGGACTCTGTGGCCACAATCCCGCCATCGACCAATGCATTGATCGAGAAGTTGTGTGTGCCTCCGGTAAGACCTGTAAAGGTGACTGTATAATCAAACGTGCGGGTGATCGACCGATCGAAGGCTCCAGTAATCGGACCGGAGACACTCACACCCACACCAGGAAGGTTGCCAACGACATCCAGAGACACGGTGTTGTATGTCTGAAACGCCGATGTGACTGCATTGATGATCGCCGCCGCCGTGCCGTCGGAATTAAATCCATTAAAAACCTCACCACCAGTCGCATCGGCAAACCGATTTGCCTGACCGTCAGGTTCACCATCCACCGGAGAATTCATCCCGCTGGTCGCCGTTCCGGTATTGATGATCTCCATCTGAATACCCTCGGCATTCAGCGCAGAGATTGCCTGGGCTTCCGTTCCATACACACCGCCGACATGTCCCGGTGCATCACCGAATGTCACGATGAACCGACGGGATCCGTCCGTCCATGATGCATCGTTTGCCACATTTGTCCATCCGATCAGATTGGCCTCCGGAAAATCTCCCCCGCCCTCCGGCACTCCCGCTGCCCACCCATTGATAGCAGAGGTCACGGCCAGAGTGTTACTGGTAAGATTCTGAGTAAGTCCACCGCTCGGATCACCATAAAATCCCACACCAAATTTTACACTACCAAGCGACGACAGGGTTGATAGGATGGACCCTGCTCCGATCTGTGCCGACGAAATCTGTCCCGCCATACTGCCAGTCGTATCCGCCATAAATATGATGTCGACCAACGCCGAGGTTGGTCTCCCCTGGGTAACTGTGACGGTCTTACTGATAGTGGTACTCTCACCGAGGCCAAGCGTCGTGGAAAATGACGAGGGAGCGATCGAATCTGCTAGCCCTGCGGTCGGATTCAATAGAAGCGCGAGACTGCATCCCAGCAGAACAATTCTGAATGTACTTAACTCCGAACAAACTTGCTTCCACCTCATAGTGACCCCCAATTTTGTATTGCTAAATTAGAAACTCCGAGCCGGAGAGCTAGCAAGTACCATTCCCCAATAGGCTTAAATCCAAGAAAGTAGACATAATCACCTCATTCCACAAGCAGTTATACAAAACCTATACAGTCTCCATTTTCTACTTCAACCATGCTGTAGCTATGCGACTGTAAAATTTCTTAACAGTTCTTTGAAGGAGATGGGAAAGTATTGCAATTAAAACAACGGAGTACTAAGTCAATATATGTGTAAGTAAATTTTACAGTGTAAGACTTTGAAGACCACCTATGATTAAGTTATAGGGAGACCTGAAGATACTTAGAGCCTGTTTATAATCTGTTCAGGCAGAGGACGAGGAAGGCAAGGACAATCATATTGAGGCTGGTAGCGAGCTTGCGTTCGCAGTTTTTCCAGAGTCGGCGGTATGTGTCGAGCTAGGCAAACGAGCGTTCGACCACCCAGCGGTTGGGGATGACCGTGAAGGTGTGGAGTTCGTTGCGTTTGGCGACGTCGACCGTCTCGCCGAGGAGGTACTTCACAGCGGTGGCGAAGGGGGC
>JAFEBI010000023.1 GCA_018242725.1 Nitrospira sp.
GCTCGTATTTCGCCTTCGCCATACATCACCCCTTTTTATCTAAAACCACTCAAAGATGCCGATCCGCCGCACATCGAAACGCGGCAAGACGAGCAAGCTTGGCCTGGAGCCCACGACGCGGATCGAACGCGTGACCTCGTCCTTACCAAGGACGTGCTCTGCCAACTGAGCTACGTGGGCCCCCTCGACTTCGTCTCGCGTCGTCCGTTATTCGCGAAGCGCATTCCTCCGCTATCCGACACTCTTCGCGCTTGACGGCTTCTCTGGAGCGGGCGATGGGATTTGAACCCACGACAGCCAGCTTGGAAGGCTGGAACTCTACCACTGAGCTACGCCCGCCTCTTCTTCTACAGTCCCGAGTGCTCAACGCTGAGTCGTACATCTGATACCGTGAACACTCAGAACTCAGCACTCACGACTACCCGCTTCACAATTATGACGACGCCCACCTGGAAACACCCAACCGACTACATGCCCGCACTCCACAATACCCATCAACTCAGCGCTGCATGGTGGGCAGGCAAGGATTCGAACCTTGGAAGACATAAGCCAGCAGATTTACAGTCTGCCCCCTTTGGCCACTTGGGTACCTGCCCGCAATGTTTCATTGATTGATTCACACCAACCGCCGTAGCGCGAATAACAACCCGCCCAACAAAGACACATAGGCCTATCCGTGCACAATCCTCTTCCTCAATCCTCAATGCAGATTGATTCCTCGAAGTGCTCGGACAGGCTAGGTTACGAAATGCCGGATTCTATTGATGAACTTACACGATGTCAAGAGGAGAATTTGGCCTCGGGCCTTTTTAGTTCACTCTATCCTTCCCGATCGCACAGGTGGCTCGCCAGGTTGGACCGAACGATGCATCGACAATCTTAACAAAATCACTCGAAAAACCAAATGCTTGCTCCATAATAACAAGGGCTTCTTCCAAGGACAGCTGTGAGGGTTTGGCTAAGTATCGTTTCTGTGCAAGACGTCGTTCTTCCGGCTCTTCAGGGACATAATATCCACGAAACTCACCGTTTTCAAAGGCCCTTTTGAACCGCGGAACCCATTGATTTACATCCTGCCTACCACGAAACGTGGATTTCCCCCTCTGCTGGCGCAATTCCAGCTGATTCCACACGACCCAGCCGACGAAGACCGCCCACGTTTCATTCAAGGCCTCCCATGATTCCACCTCCGTCAAATAGCGCGACTCCACTTCGTCCGGTCGCTGAACAATTGGAGTAATCATCACCTCTCCATAGCGACAAGCCTGCTGTTCTTTCGCAAAGCGCAGGAGTGTTTCTGAGCTACGCTCGCCCCCCCCAATCTGAACGCCTCCGACCGTGAGATAATCCATATAGGCATGAAACAGTTCGTGATACAACACCTCCAACTCCTTGCGCGTCATCCTCCCAAGCGGCTTAAGCACTCTCCCCGCAGCATTGAGTGACAGGGTTCGATTGAGAAGCATCCGGTGCCCATCGGGATGGTACTCAGCGGCGTAGGTCCGAAGCTCATCAAACTCAAAATGGATAAAATCGGGCGGGACCATACGAAGAAACTTCGTCGGTACCTGTACGCGTTCCGCCTCCACCAAGAGACGCGCCCAGGATTGGTTCGCATGCTCCTCCTCATCCTGAGATCTGATTTCTGCCTCTACCACGGCAGCCGGCACCCACCAACAACACCACAGCAGGAAGCATCGAATCGTGAAGCATTTCATACGCACGGAAGGGACAACCGGCAACAGAGAGTCGTCACATCAATAGGGATCCTGCGCCATTCCCCAATCTCCTCCACCTTCTTCAACAAGGGCGAGCATGTCGAGAAGGTCGGAAGACACATGATCGAGAAATCGCGACGGTTTCGAGAGCAACATCCCACTCGTCCGATCGTACACGTTAATGGGGTATGTCAAAAACAAATACCGTTTGGCTCGCGTGACAGCGACATAGAACAGGCGCCGCTCCTCTTCCAATTCGTCATCAGCTACAAAAGAATAGGCGGATGGGAATCGACCATCGACCGCCCAAATCACAAAGACACACTGCCATTCCAGCCCTTTCGCGGAGTGGATCGTCGAAAGAACGAGCCGTTCATCATCGCGATCAGGCGCGTCCACATCCACGGCACTGCCGTCGGGGGGCTCCAGCGCCAGATCGGCTAAAAACTCATCGATACCCTGATAGCCTTCGGCAATTGTGTGAAGATGATCCAGATCTCGCGTGCGCTTCGGATAATCGTCGTATTGGTCCTTCAGGATGGGAAGATAGTACTCGTAGATATGGTTAACTTGCTCAGCCGGCTTCGGGTCGTCCAATCCTGCCAGGCTCTCCAGTGTATTGGCCAACGCCTTCAGTCCCTGCCCGGAACGACCACTCACTCCGCGTAGCACGTCAAACGGCCGTTCGGCCTTCACGATCGCCGCAAGTACATCCTGAGCCTTCTTTGGCCCGACGCCTTCCACCAACATCAGCACACGATGCCAGCTGACGGTATCGAGCGGGTTCGCCACGACTCGCACATGTGCCAGCAAATCTTTGACATGGGCCGTCTCGATAAACTTCACGCCACCACGTTTAATGAACGGCAATCCCTTGCGGGAGAGCTCGATTTCCAAGTCGAAGGAATGGAAGCTTGAACGAAACAGGACGGCGACCTCACTCAGCGACACCCCCTCTTCCCGAAGCTCGAGAATCTTCTGGGCGATGAATCGCGATTGCGCATTCTCTCCCGCCGCTTCTACAAGTGACGGCAACGGCCCATCGATCTTTCTGGTGAAGAGGCGCTTCGTGTATTTCTCGGTCGCCTCTTCGATAATGCAGTTGGCCAGATTCAAAATTGGCTGCGTGCTTCGGTAATTTTCTTCGAGTTTATAGACCGTCGTACCGGGAAACAGCTCAGGGAACTCCATGATGTTCTTGAAGGTCGCGCCACGGAAGGCATAGATGGACTGCGAATCGTCACCGACCACCATGACATTCTGATGTGCCGTCGCCAACTGACGGATGACTTCAGCTTGCAACCGATTCGTGTCCTGATATTCATCCACAAGAATATGGCGATATTGACGTGAAATGTTCGTACGCGCGGCCTCATCGAATAAGAGCAGCTGTCGCAGCATGACCAGCAGATCATCGTAGTCTAACAGTTGCTTCTGCCGCTTCGCCGCTTCATAGGCCTTCTGGAGCCGACCCAGATCCTCTGAGTGATCCGCGAAGTGAGCGAACTCTTCCAGGATGACCTCGTCGAGACTGCGCAACGTGTTTGCACTCTTACTGATCATCTCCATGATCGTCCCCTTGCGGGGAAAACGTTTGTCTTTTTCGTTCAACCCCAGCTGCGATCGAACCAGGGCAATCAGATCCTCCGCATCACCGCGATCTAGAATCGTGAACCCCGGTTCGACTCCGATCGATCGACCGTACCGCCGTAGCAGTAGATTCGCCACGGAGTGAAAGGTCCCCCCACAGACTCGGCGACTACTCATTCCGATCAGATCGCCCGCCCTGTCGAGCATTTCCTGTGCTGACTTGCGAGTGAACGTCAATAACAAGATATTCGAGGGATCCACACCGGAGTCGATCAAATATGCCACACGATAGACGAGCGTGCGGGTCTTGCCGCTCCCTGCGCCTGCAATGACCAGAGAAGGGCCATCACCCGCCATCACTGCGGCCAACTGTTGCGCATTCAACGCAGCCGCATAGTCGATGGACAACGTGCGCGGCACGACCTCTTCGGTGGGTCGTTTCAGCACATAGGTTTTCACTTCTCGTTCCATGGAAATAAGAAAAGGGCTGCTTCAGCAATTCACGTCTTCAGGAGGAACTGGTCCTATACCATAACTCCACTTGTCTTTTATACAGACACAACGGTCCAAAGCCTGTAGACCAGCCAGATCATGAAGGCGATTGTCAGCAACAGTAGCGCGACTGTTCCACCAATGATCCCGCCGACATAGAACCAATCGGCATGAGTTTCACGATCTGGCTTCTGAGCAGCCTCACGCAGCAGTGCAGCATTTCTGGCATGGCTCCGAAACCAGACAGAGAAGAGATCTCCGATAACCGGAACGGCCCCGACTGTCCCATTGATCAGCAGATTGAGACTCATGCGAGTCAGCACGATGCGTGGAATCTGGAGCCGCGTCCCGATACCAAGGATAATCGTACCGATCAGATTGGCAATGACGTCACCGATCCCTGGAATCAGTCCAAGCAACGGATCCAATCCAATCGACCATGATGTCCCAGGAATTCTGATCGACGTATCCAGCACCTTGGCCAGAATGTCCGAAATAGTGAGCAGACGCTCCCGCGCCGCATCACTCGACGGCAAGACCTCAATCTTCGATGTGGATTGACGATGAGAAGCCATGGGATGGGGATACGCCTACCAGCCCGTCACAATTCTAAGAGATTTTAGGTCAAGAGGCGACACAGAGGCACATGCTTGACCATAAAATGGCTAATTTGTATAATTAGCCCGTATTGGTTACTATTAAGAACTTCTAGTGAGGACATCATGCCGAAGCTCACGTTCAGAAACAGCCGTGGGCAGCTTGTTGATATCTCCACCGTCGCGGCCACAAAAGTCAAGAACGAGTTCGGTGCAATCTTAGAGCAAACGATGCACAGCGGCGCAGTCGCCATTACCCGTCATGACACACCCAAGGCTGTGCTTCTCTCGTTCACCGAATTCGAATCGCTCATCAACGAACGCAGCCGCTCGCTAGACAATCTACATGCGGAATTCGAAGAATTACTGAGCCAGATGCAGACGCCATCAGCACGAAAGGGCGTCGAAGCAGCCTTTCACGCTTCTCCGGTAGAATTGGGACGCACCGCTGTTAAGGCCTTCAAAAAGCATCCCGCACCGGTGCGCAAACGGGCATGAGCGGCCCCAGACTGCCGCGCATCCATGTGCTCGCTGGCGTTAATGGAGCAGGAAAGAGCAGCATCGGCGGGGCAGCCATCCGTCAACACGGAGGCAAGTATTTCAATCCGGACGAAGCCGCTCGCGCCTTCAGAGAAAAAGATCCACGCCTCACACAAAAAGACGCCAATAGCACAGCCTGGCGCCAGGGAGTGAGGCTGCTCAAGCGGGCGATCGAAACGCGCCAGGATTTTGCCTTTGAGACCACCCTCGGCGGGAATACCATCACCGGCCTTCTTGCAAAGGCCGCGGAACAAGGGATTGAGCTACACGTTTGGTACGTGGGACTGTCCAGCCCGGCATTGAACATCGCAAGGGTACAAGCTCGCGTGAGTCGAGGCGGACATGACATCCCTGCCCTCGATATCCATCGGCGCTACGAACATAGCCGTCTCAACCTCATTGTACTGCTTCCGCGCCTTACCACCCTCCGTATGTACGACAACAGCATAGATGCAGACCCTGCTGCCGAACAAACACCACAACTGAAACTGGTACTTCACGTAGAGCGCGGCAGAATTCTGGGCCCACCGGATTTGACCTCCACACCGAACTGGGCCAAACCGATCGTCGCCGCCGCACTCAAGCTGCACCAACCGTAAATTCTCCCGACTGAATTTCCTCACACGGTCGCCGTTTCACGCGCACGCGAAACACCGACCTTGCATTCTGCATCGAGCTGAATTCCATGTGACAGGCCATTTGATTATATAAGAGCCACTCTATCGGAAAGGATTGGAGAGCGGCAATGCATGCGGGAATGAATGAAGGTACTAAAGTTTTTGAGTAAGCATATGAACTCAGTAAACCAGCTCTTCGCCTCAGTGTCCCATATCCTTGTTTTCCTTCGGCCCATACACGAATACCGACCATCGTTCCAAAATATGACTTAAACCTGGGACACTTATCTTTTGTTCTCCATCCATCCACTCCCAATACTCAATGGGCGATAGCACAGCACGAAGGACCAGAGGATACAAAAATAAACCAATCACGGAACCACCTAAGGCACAAACTAGAAAGACAAAGAGGAGAAGAAACGAAGCAGCACCTTGCGCGGCGTCGGAAATTCCAAAATACTGGAGAAGGCTTAGTGCGCCCCACTGAAGCACACTATAGGCACTGACTGCGACCACTACTCCGCTAACGAGGCTGCAACCCATTTTACTCACAGCATCCCCGTTCGATCACTTTCATTGTGCAAGTATCTTTTGAGTTGTACAAATTACACAGCCACGCGTCTCGTACCAGCCCCACACAAACAATTCGAGCCTTGATCTAAACAACTATGTAGATCATCGCGATGACACGATGGTATGCTTCTCTTTAGATCTGAGCAAGAACTTGTAGAATCATCCTCTTTGCTCCCCACACATGTCTCCGTTATAATCCCCCTGCAACAAAGACCCATGGCTACCGCTACCACTGAATACAAGGAACGCCTTCGCCAGCTGGCCGAACTGATGCTCGCTGTGTCAGGTGAATCGGTCACGATGATGAAGCGCAATGCCCCGGAACAGGCGCTGAAGCTCAAGCGCCAGGATGAGTGGGGCATCTATCTGGAATTTCTCAAGATCATGTTCAATCTCACAGACCGTCTGGTAGCTCTTCACATTCCGCTGAAGGATCAGCTGGAATTCATGAACGGGCTGGAAGATGCGGTGACGCAACAATTGAAGCAGGCGCTGGAACCGGCCTTCGGCAACAACGCCGATCAGATGGAAATCGTGATGACGATCGGCACGACCGTGGCCGAGAGTCGCCAGACCTACGAACGCTACAAATTTCTAATCACCGAAGACTCCAAGACCAAGACCGAGATGTTCCGCGACTTCGGCGAGAAAGTGGCCGACGCACTCGGCGCGCCACGCAACGCGCAGCTCGGCGCCGCCGCGTCGCTCTGCGCCAGTGCCGTTGTCCCGGCACTCAGCGCCGTGCTTCAAGGACAGACTCCGCCTTCTCAGGATGCTGTACAACTGCAATCCCCGGCAACTGGGGGCTCGACCGAACAGAAGCAATCAACCGGCCAGGAGATCAAGCTCGTCAGCTTGATGTCGAGTGTATCCGGCGAAGAAGTCGAGACCCGCTGGGGACTCCACCCCCGGTTTCGTGACGATCTCACGCTGTCCGAGCTTCAACAACTCACCAAACTCTTGAACCGTGTCGCAAAAATCCTTGGCGAAAGGTATGCCGCCGTGGCATTCTCTAAAGAGTGGGCCACGTGGCATAAGGCCGGACACGCCTAACTCCTATCGGCAGTCGCCCATCATTCGCTTATAGGCATTGCTCGCCCTTGACCAAAGGAGTGTTTGTGGATTCTCCAAATTCGTCGAAGAGCTCTCTCCCCCAGAACCTGAATCGTCTTCCTGAACTGGCACGAAATCTCTGGTGGAGCTGGACCCTGGAAGCTCGCCAACTGTTTGAAACCATCGATCCAACCTTGTGGTTCCTGACCAACCATAATCCCGTCAAACTCCTTGCCGATATCCAGCCGGACCGGTTGACGCGCCTGGCTCAGGATCCCTCGTTCCTTCGCCAATATTCAGCCGTCTTCCGCCTGTTCGATGAATATCTGGCAAATAAGAAAAGCTGGGCCGGCACGCACCATGCCGACCTCGCAAAGAAGACGATCGCCTACTTCTCGGCTGAGTTTGGGCTGCACACCTCCGTGCCGATTTATAGCGGCGGGTTAGGGATCTTAGCCGGAGACCACTGTAAAGAAGCGAGCGATCTTGGGCTGCCATTTGTCGGCGTTGGTTTCATGTACCCCCAGGGCTATTTCCGTCAGCGCATTACACCTGAAGGCTGGCAAGAAGCTGCCTATTCACCCTTTAACCGCGATGAGTCGCCGATACATTTAGCCCTGACTCCGTCCGGAGAACCCTGTCGGTTTACCGTCGACATGGGGAGCCGACGCGTGACGGCTGCGGTCTGGAAGCTGTTGGTCGGTAGGATCACGCTGTTTCTCATCGATACAGACGTGCCTGAAAACAGCCCGGAAGACCGCGCCCTCTCCGCTCGTCTCTATGGCGGCGATCAAGAAATGCGGATCTGCCAGGAAATCTTACTGGGAATCGGCGGCGTGCGCATGTTGCGCTCGCTCGGAATCTCGCCGTCCGTGTGGCATGCCAATGAAGGGCATTCGGCCTTTCTGACCTTGGAGCGGGTACGCGAGTTCGTTCAGAAGGGTTCGTCTCATGCGGAAGCCTGCGAGCTGGTCCGTCAGAGTACCGTCTTCACCACGCACACACCTGTCCCTGCCGGGCATGATGTCTTCCCACACCATTTGATGGACCGCTACTTTGCCGGATACTGGGACCAGCTCGGTCTGTCACGTGGCGAATTTCTCCACCTGGGTGACACTCCGGAATCACATGGTGGATTCAATATGACCGCATTGGTCATGCGCCTCTCCGCCCATGTCAACGGCGTCAGCCGGGAGCATGGTCGCGTCACGCGCGAGATGTGGCAACACTTCTGGCCTGGATTGCCGATCGATCAGATCCCCATCCGGAGCGTCACAAACGGCATCCATGCGCCGACATGGATCTCTCCGGAACTCCACCATCTCTACAGTAAATCACTCAGCCCGACCTGGACACAGACCTGCGATGACCCCGCCATGTGGCAACGGGTGATGGATGTTCCCGACCATGAGCTGTGGGCGGTTCGCCAAGCGATGAAGCGGAAACTGATGGGCTTTATCCGGGAGCGGGCCAGAGCCGGCTGGATGCAGGGACATCTCCAACCCTCACAAGTGCTCACACGCGGAACGCTCATGGACCCTGAAGCCCTGACAATTGGATTTGCCAGACGGTTCGCAACCTACAAGCGAGCCACCCTGCTGTTCCGTGATCTGGAACGGCTCAAAGCCCTGCTCCAAGACCGATGGCGGCCGGTCCAACTGATTTTCGCCGGCAAGGCCCACCCAGCCGATGAGCCGGGCCGATACTTCATCCATGAGGTGCTGTCGTTCTGCCACGATCATAAGCTCGGCGGTCGCGTCGCATTCCTTGAAGATTACGAAATGCATATGGCAAAGTACCTCGTTCAAGGCGTCGACATTTGGTTGAATACGCCTCGTTTTCCGTTGGAAGCCAGCGGCACCAGCGGCATGAAAGCCGCTCTGAACGGCGTGTTGAACCTGAGTGTCTTAGATGGATGGTGGGTTGAAGGGTACAACGGAGCCAATGGATGGGGCATCCAACCGTTGAGCGAACAGGCAGATACGCAGGCTCAAGATCGTCACGATGGTGAACAGCTCTATCGCCTGCTGGAACAAGAAGTCGTTCCACTGTTCTATCAGCGAGATCGTGACGGAATCCCTCGTGGCTGGCTGCAAATGGTGAAGGAATGTATTCGCAGCACTGCGCCCCAGTTCTGCACCACGCGCATGTTGAAGGACTACGTCAGTCTGATGTATCGCGCCGCCACTGTGCGCATGCCTGCGACATGGTAAGTGGGTTCGAGCGATCGAACCGGAGTCTGCCGTGCGTGCGGTCCCCTCACCTAGCGACCGTTGCGATTGTTGGACTGATTGCATTTCTTTTTGGACCGCCTGTCGTTGTTGCCGCCGCAGGAACATCTTCTCCGGTTGAATCAAAGGCCACTGCCCTCTTCAAGGCGGGGGATTATTCGGAAGTTACAGCGCTCTACCGAAGTCTTCCGCCAGAGGCGATGCCTTCCAAAGAATTTCTCCGTCTCGCCTTGCAGAGCTACATCCGCCTTGGACAAACAGACGAAGCTCTCTCCATTTATTCCAAACTGACTCAGCCGGGGCAATCTCACGATGCGGCGTTTCTTCGCCCCTTGGCTCTCGGCATGATCACCAGCCACGTACGAGACCGCAACGAGCATGTTCGGATCGCCGCGTACTCAGCCCTCGCGGAGTTGGGGCTACCGGAGACCGCCGCCATTCTAGAAGATGGATTGCTGGATTCATCCGTCGTCGTGCGCGCGCGAGCCGCCGAGGCGATTGGAAAAGCCGGCCTCGGAGTGACATCTGGCGCCTTGCGCCGTGCGTTACGAGATGCCATGCCGACCGTCCGCATTGCCGCCATGACCGCCCTCGGCGAAGCAGTCGCGACTGATGTTCGACAACGATTGATTGACGTAGCTCGAACTGAAGATGGCCCTGAGTCCATTTTTGCTTCCGCAGCCTTGGTGAAGTTGGGCCATTCAGAACAGCTGGCTGAGATTACCAACGCCGCCACGTTACCGGACGCTGAATCTCGGATGGCGGCATTGGGTGTCTTGGGACGCCTCAAACGCTCGTCTAGCCTCGCCGTCCTTGCGCAAGCCGTCTATGATCCTGATCCATCAGTCCGTGCCTTTGCTGCCGGTGCGCTGGGGGAATTTGGATCTCCTGATGGTGCAGCCCCGTTGACACATGCCATTGGAGACGAGAGCGCAATGATTCGCGCGGTCGCGGCCGCAAGCCTAGGAAGGCTCGGTATCAAGGATACCCGACCGCTGCTCTTGGCACTGACTCGAGACCCCGATGCACGTGTCCGTGCGAATGCCGCAGAAGGATTACTTCGCCTCGGTGATAACTCAGCCATCGCCTTGGCGGCTGAGCTGGCCCGACACCCCGATCCATCCATTCGTGGCGCAGCAGCCCAAGCCTTGAGTGCCTCACCGAATGAGCAAGCGCTCACACTATTGCGATCGCTTCTATCAGACCAACAGCCGCTCCCTCGACTGTCGGCGGCCAAGGCATTGCGAAAAAGCAACGACAGAGCCATCCCTATTTTGGTACAAGGGTTACGTGACACCGACGAGGCGGTACGCATTGCGGCGGCGAACAGCCTCCTCCAGCAATTAGCGAAGCACCCTGCATCAAAACGACGCCGTTAACGCAGGACCACTATGGCCAAATTTTTCACAGTCTTGTTGCTTCTGGCCGGCGCGTTTGGGGCGGGCTATTACGTTGGACAACGGCCCGTCGGCACATTGCAGCAGTCCGTCTCCGACCTCCAGCACTCGCTGAAAGAGGTGTCAAAAAACGTGATGGATACCACGCTCGGAATCGAGCGGGATCTCCGTCGCCGTCAGGGACTTGTCGAAGCCAAGTCTCGCTTCATACAAGCCAAAGTGCACGTGATCGACCAAAAGCATAGCGAGGCAGCGAAGGAACTCGCGGCAGTGATCTCGGCGATAGAGGCCGCGACGAAGGGCGCAAAGATCGATGACACAACAGCGGCGCTGCATCACATAATCGATTCGCTGCGGGACATTCAATTGGAACTGACGACGGGGAAACAGGTCTCGTTCAAGAAATTGGATGAACTGCAACAACGGATGGATCAACAGTTGAACAAATAGCTCAGGCGTTGGCGGGTTCAGAGGTCGGCTGCTTCTTCCACTTCGCCAAAATCCGCTCGACCCGCATTTTTACGACCATATCGGAGTCTTTGAGCAACGGCTTGATCGCCTCACGACCACGATCGTCACCGATTGACTCCAACGCCGCAGCTGCCGTCAAGCGCGTAAACCAGTCCTTGTCACCAAGCATTCGGATGAGAGGATCGATAGCCTCGCTGCTTTTGATCCGTCCCAGTGCGAGAACGGCACACTTCCGAACATTCTCATCCTTATCACGAAGCGCAGAGATGAGCTTCTCGACAGAGGGCGGACCCAATGCGACCAAGGCATCGATCGCATCATCTTTAAACTCATCGTTCCGCAACTGAAGCACCAAAGGATCCAGCACCCGCTCGTCGCGTATTTTCCCGAGGGCTGCGATGGCGTATTTACGAACCTCCCAGTCACGGAGGAGCTTGAGCAGCGTCTCAACCGCAGGAGGCCCCACCTGGCCCATCGCTTCGATGGCGACTTCACGAACCTGCCAATCACCATCGCGCAACGCGCGGGCCAACGGTTCAACACACCGCTCGTCCCCCATCTCTCCTAGAGTGATAACGGCTTCTCGTCGGACCACCCAATCAGTATCAGCCAATAGATCGATCTGGATATCGATCTCGTCTTTGACCTGCTCTTCTTCGAGCGCAACCATGCCTGAACCAGCCGTTTGCGGCTCGATGGTCACAGACGCAGCCGGTACGTGTTCCGCCATGGCCTCACCGGATGGCTCGTCTCCAGTTTTCTGGTCGAGGGGATTGATCTCTGCAGAAGAGTGGTTGATCTTGGAGTCCATAGAATCAGTCAGCCTCTGACTAGGATACCTTGCTTGGAGAGAGATTATGCCGCTGCAGGAGCGGCGGCTTTGCTGCCGGCTGCCTGCTTTTTCCGCTGCGCGAGGGCCCGCCGTTTGCGCTGCTCCCGCTTCAATCGTTTTTTCAAAGAGCGGACGGCAGTATCCCCTTTCGGATTACTGTGATTGGTCGTCTTCGTGGCAATCTTCTTCTTTAATTTCACTTCATCAGATTCTTGTGCGCGCTTCTTGGCCATCTAATCATGCCTCCCCTTAATATTCACTCGTATGATGGTCTTAGGCTGATGGAAAGAGTGTAGTCTAGTGGAGAACTTTACACACTGTCAACCTGAATGGGCCCGTACCACGTTCCCGAAATGAGCCTACGCTATTTGGAGAAGGTCTCCCACAAGTTCCACCTCTTCATGAGCACCTGCTAACATTCCACAATAGTGAGACAAGGAGAAGTCATCCTGAAGGGGGTCAATCTCAGAGATTTCAGCTAAGAACTAACGAAGCAACCGGAATCTGGATTGGATCTACCACGGACAACATGGCAAGGACCCACCGGTTCCTCCTCGCAATCCAGAGATCGCCCGGGAAATTTCTCTCGTGAGACGTCATCCCCTGCGAGGTCCGATCAACCGGAAGCATTCGGCCGGTAAGAACCCATGACGCCGTGCCAGCAAATTGTTCCGCCATCAACAGCAGCTCCGGACGGCGCTCGCCGACCACCTCCACCTGCACATGCGCAACCCCTTCGCGTTCCATTCCCAGAAGAACGGCCGCCCCATGGGAAAGATCGAGAATCCGTCCCTTTTCATACGGCCCCCGGTCGGTCACTCGCACATGGAGATGTTTGCCGTTCGACAAATTGACGACGCGAACCACACTCCCGAGCGGGATCGTCCGATGCGCAGCCGTCAGCCCTTCCATATCGAAGGTCTCGCCGTTCGCGGCCTGCCTTCCATGAAACTGTCCGCCATACCAGGAGGCAACCCCGCGATCCTTGATCCCGACATCCAGCTGTACCTCCCCTTTGGGGACCCAGGAGCAAGCACCCATGGACAGACACAAGGCCAAGGCAAAAGAACTCTTCGAGAAGAGCCGATTGTAAGGACCATCCGTGTGCATACTGGATCTACCTCCCTCTGAATGCTGACGTACTCTGATGTTCGAGTGACTCAGAGTATGAAAGGTCCGGCACTTCGACAACACCGACGGGAGTACCCGTCTCCCCCACCTCCGTATAGCTAATCTCCGTTCAACAAAGTACCTGCATGGGCTATCGAACGAAGCTTCTATATAACCGAGACACAGTATAAGTTCAACACCTTATAGTGTTCGCGACGAGTAGCAAAACAGGAGAAGTGGAGCCCGTGCTACCTCAGCAAACTCACTATTTCTGGATGTATTCCGAGAGACAGCTGTCTGCTTCGTGCGTTCTTACTCTAGTTCTACAGGAAAACCTGGCAGACTGTATTCCACCACCATTGACTGGGGCGGACGGAGTGAGTAAGATCCCTCAAAAGTAAGGACCGTTATTCTGAGAGCAGTACTGCTCCATATTCTTCACAGCTGTTCGCACCGATATCACTTTCGTGATTGACGTTCACAACATTACAAAACGGTACGGCCATCACACGGCCATCGATCGCGTCACCTTTTCTGTCGCCAAGGGAGAGGTGCTGGCTTTTCTTGGCCCCAACGGAGCTGGCAAGACGACGACGATGCGGATTCTGACTTGTTTCATGCCCGCGACGGAAGGCACGGCACGCGTAGCAGGGTTCGACTGTACCGATCAACCCTTGGAGGTGAAGCGGCAGATCGGGTATCTACCGGAAACACCACCGGTCTACCAGGAACTGACCGTCACGGAATATCTGACCTTCGTCGGACAACTTCGTGGCATGACAGGACCAAAACTTACCTCGGCGCTCGACCAATCCATCGGACGACTTGAGTTGGGTACTGTGCGGTACCGACTGATCGGGAACCTCTCCCGCGGCTATCGTCAGCGCGTAGGATTGGCACAAGCCTTGTTGCATGATCCTCCGGTCCTGATTCTCGACGAGCCGACCGTGGGCCTCGACCCGAAACAGATCATTGAGATCCGCGAACTCATCAAGAGCCTCGCCGGCTCGCATTCTGTCATTCTCAGCACCCATATCCTTCCCGAGGCGACGGCCGTCTGCCAGCGCGTGGTCATCATCAACAAAGGTCGAATCGTCGCGGAAGATACCCCTGAGCAATTATCGGCACGCCTACGTCAATCGGAAAAGGTCTCGCTAACGCTGAGGTCCTGCCCAGCAGACTGTGAGACGAAACTACGGGCAATCCCAGGCGTGCTGCATGTACTCCCTGGACAGGGAGGAGGTACCTTCCTTATCGAATGTGAGTTGGGTCGTGACCTGCGCGACGAACTTGCACATGTCGCCGTGATGAACCAATGGGGGCTGCTCGAACTCCGGACGGTCTCCATGACCTTGGAAGACGTGTTCCTCCAGCTGACCCGTCACGAAGACCACGCTACCGAAACCACAGAGGCAACGGTGAGCCTGGCCTCCACTGACAGCAAGAACGGATAGGAAGCATATGGCCCCGGTACAAGCCGTCATCGCCAAGGAACTGCGCGTCTACTTCGTCTCGCCCATTGTCTATGTGGTCGGCGCGGTTTTTCTGCTGATTTTTGGGCTGCTGTCCTATCTCTACGTCGGATTCGCTGGCGCGCAGGCCATCCAGCTGATGCAAATGCAAGGCGGGTCGGCGCAGATCAATCTGAATGATTTGGTTTTTCGGAATCTCTTTGCGAGCATGCGAATCGTGCTTCTGATCATCTTGCCTATCTTGACCATGCGCTTGTTCGCAGAGGAGCGCAAGTTGCGGACGTTCGAGTTTTTGCTGACCTCGCCGCTGAGAGTCAATGACATCGTCGTCGGTAAATTTATCAGCGTATTTGTCATCTATCTTGGTCTGGTCGGACTCACCACATTGGTCCCGACCGTGCTGATGCTCTTCAGCGACTTCGACTGGAATCCCATCTGGACCGGCTATCTCGGCATGGTGCTGCTGGGAGCCTTGTTTCTTTCCGTGGGCCTGTTCGCGTCGGCAGTCACCGAAAACCAAATCGTCGCCGCCTTCGTCAGCTTTGGCATGTTGCTCACGATCTGGTTGATCGCCGGACTGGGCAGTCTCTTCGGAGACACCGCCGCAGGTCATCTCATCTCGTACGTATCCTACATGGAGCACTACGAACGCCTCGTTCGGGGACTGATCGACACGAGCGATCTGGTGTACTTCGGAAGCGGCCTCGTGCTCATGCTGTTTCTCACGCACCGAGTTGTAGAATCAACGCGCTGGAAATGAAACTCCAATCCTTTCCCCTCGGCATTTTGGGAATCCTGCTCGGCATCGGTGGCATGGTCGCCTACAGCCTCCGACCGGACTGGTTATGGGCCGTGACCATCTCAGAAGGCTTGGCGCTGGCCTGCCTGATCTCGTTCCTTGTGCTCCATTTTGAAACAGTCAAGGCTTTCTCCGGTCGGCGCTCAACGAAGATGGGGTTCAACAGCGCTCTACTGATCGTGCTCTTTACGAGCATTCTCGTGATCCTGAATTTTTTGGCGGCACGGCATTCCATCCGATGGGATCTCTCAGAAAACCAGAACTTCACCCTCGCGCCCCAAACCTATCGGGTGCTTCGGACCCTCCCACGAGACGTCAAGATCACGGTCTTCACGCGCGAAAAGGACCCCGGCTATCAAGCCTTCAAAGAGCGCTTGGAGAGTTATCGGCAAGCCTCGACCAAGCTGAGCGTGGAATTCATTGATCCGGAAAAGCAACCGAAGATGGCCCAGACCTACGGTATCTTTCGGACCGACACGGCTATCTTCGAGAGCAACGGCCAGACGATCCGCGTGACATCTTCCTCAGAAATCGAACTGACAGGTGCATTGATCCGGATCTCCAAGGACTCGAAGAAACGGGTTGTCTTCGTTGAAGGCCACAGCGAGCTGAACGTCGAAGATAAAGACCGAACTGGTCTGTCCATTGCAAAGGAAGCCCTGATTCGCCAAGGGTACGACGTTGGGACAGTCTCGCTCCTGAAGGAGTCTGCCGTGCCGGACAGTACGTCTGTATTGGTCCTCGCCGGCCCACGTCGTTCCGTCATGAAAGAGGAGCAGGATCGCATTCACGCATACGTTGAGAAGGGTGGCCATCTGTTGCTGTTGGCGGATCCCGATACCCAGACGGGGCTCGAGACCCTGCTGGCCCGCTGGGGACTGGGTCTGGGCTCCGGCGTCCTGGTGGACCTCCAAGATCGGTTAGCGCAGGGAGACCTCACCGCGCTGCTGGTGAGAACGTTTACGGAACATGAGATCACGCAGGACCTCACCTCAGCTGTGCTGTTGCCCCTGTCACGACACATCACCTTCGACGAGCAGACCGGCAAAGACTGGGACTTCGTCCCCCTCGCCAGAACGTCGCCCAACAGCTGGGCCGAAACGAACATGCAAGGCCGCGTGGTGAGCCTCAGCGAAAAGGAAGACGTCAAGGGACCGCTTCCGATGGCCGCCGCGCTGTCGCCCAAGAAGGCCCAGGAGGAAGGCAAACCTCATCCAGCCATTGTGGTGATCGGCAACTCCACCTTCGCCTCCAACGCATTTTTCAATTTTCCAGGGAACAGCGACTTTTTCCTCCATACAACCGGGTGGTTGGCCGAGGAACGGGACTTGATCTCGATCGCCCCACGGGAGCCGGCGCTGCACCCCTTCACGCCCAATCCCACGCAGGAGCGCGCGTTGATTTACATCCAGGTCGTCCTACTACCGCTCATGACCTTCCTGACCGGGCTCATCGTGTGGAGAAAACGCCGACGTCTCTAGCCTATGTCACGGTACTGGCCGACAATCTCACTGCTGGTGGTGCTCGCGGGACTGGGTGGCTATCTCTACCTGGTCGAATTTCCCGTCAAACAACGGGAGGAAAAACAGGAGACAGCACAGAAGCAACTCTTACCGTTTCCAGAAACCGCCATCACGGGCCTCTCCATCACGACCGCTCAAGGGTTGATTGAGATCAGACTGACCGAACCGGGGAAATGGTCCATCGTCGCTCCGCTTCGGACCGAGGCGGATACACGCGAGGTCCAGGCCCTCGTTCGCGCCCTGGTCACAGGAACCGTGACAAGAACCCTGGAGGACCAGACGACACAGCTGGGGCCGTTCGGCCTCGAATCGCCGGTGACCACCCTCACGGTGACCGCCGGCACGCGACAGGACACCATTTCCATCGGCGATAGTGGTCCCCTATCCAATACCCTCTATGTCTTGAGAAAATCGGATCATCGCATTCTCTTAACCAGTCTGGCGCCGAAGGATTTTGTCAATAAGTCCTTGATGACCTTTCGGCGGAAGGAGCTGTTGAAGTTTGTTCAGAATGATATCGAACGGGTTCGCCTGACCTATCCGACGACCGAAATCGTGATCTACAACATGGCAAAGGATAAACCTAAACCTTTGTGGAAAATCCGATATCCGATCGAAGCCGAAGCGGATCAAAACGAAGTTCGGTCGTTGATGTTTCGCCTGGAAGACCTCAAGGCGCTCGGCATCATCGATCCGGGTCCCGAACGAGACAGCATGGCCAAGACCTTGACCACCCCGAAAGTAAAAGTCACGCTGCATACCGCCGCCGGGGACCAATCGGTTCGGCTCTATCGACCGGACCCGCAGAAGGGCGAAGCTATCGCGGAGACTGGACCGGACGCACCGCTCTATCGCATCAACCCTGGACTGATCAAGGACCTGACGAAGGACCTCTTTCTTCTTCAAGACAAGCGACTCTTCGGCCTCGACTACACGGATGTGGCCATGTTATCAGTCAAGACCAGGGATCAGGAGTACGTGTTGATCAATCAGAACGGTGAGTGGGTCCTGGAGGACCAGCCTATGGAGAAGGTCAGCCAAGAGGTGACAGACCTCTTCGTCAGTCGGGTGGCCAATCTACCGGCGGAAGAACGGGTCATGAAACAATCCGCACCGCTCGCCCCCTATGGGCTCTTGTCCCCAGCCGCAGAATTTGTCGCCACAGCTAAGGACGGGAAGGCCACAGGGAAACTGACGTTGGGCAGCCAGTCGGGAAATCTCCTCTATGCGACCGGCCAGCGGATTCCTGGTTTGTTTCAAGTACGCCCGGATCTCCTGACCCAGATCCCCTCCAAGACCGAACTCCTTGGCAAAATGCCGAGCGGAACACCATCAGGGCATTAAGATAGACCCTATCTATTAGATATGCTATTTAAGTACCTGGGTCAGGTACTTGACCTGACTAGTATGATTCCGCTATACGTTCAATTCGTACCCATTGAGACACCTGGCAGTGCTCAACCAAGGTCACGTGGCCTCATCATCCCGGATCTCTACGGTTTGGATTCACAACCCGTGACCAAACACATCCTTAACGATCTCGCCCAACAGAAAGTGAGCGGTTCCACTATGACACATCCATGCACCCGTACCGGACGATCTCTCGTTGGACTGGCCCTGGTCCTATTGGGTTTGAGCACCTACGGCTGCGGGGACACAGGAACGTCGACCCAACCGGCGGAACTCGGAGGCCTATCCGCCACCGCTGGCCTACTGGAACCAAAATTCAACTCTGCAACAACTGCTTACACCGTGAAGCTGTTCGGCACTGAATCGAGTACGACGATTACTGCAAGCCCTCGAGTTGCCGGCGATACCATACGAATCAACAACCAACAGATATCGAGTCAGACCGTCACCCTCACCTCAATAAATACTAGCGCTGAACTGAGCATCGTCGTGACAGAGACAGGGGCAGGAGGCACGTCGAAGTCCTACAGCGTTCTGGTAAGCAGAGAGGAGGAGGATACCACGTTAAAGGATCTGTCCTCTCCGGATGGAACTCTGGCCCCATCCCCATTTGTTAAGACCGAGCTGGCACCTTCGATTAGTGGTGTCGGTAACGGCGTCACAAGCATCACGCTCACCGCGACCAAGTCCGACCCCAATACCGTGATGGAAATTCAACTGCCAACTACTCCAGTCACTGTAATCACCGTCCCAGCTGGAATCCCCTCGGGAAACGCGACCGTCCAGCTCGGCGGACCAGGGTCCGCCACAACGGTGCCCATCATCATTACTGGGCCGAAAGGGGGCAAGACCACCTATCAGGTGACAATCAAACGTGGTGCATCGGTCAACGCCTTTTTGGGAAGCTTGTCTATTTCGCAGGGGAATCTAAACTTCACGCCTGGCCGCAACGACAGCCCTTATGAGGTCAGCGTCCCAAGTGGCGTCGATAAAGTCACGGTCACAGGAAAGCCGCAAGATGCGAACGCGACTGTGCAACCCAATTCCCAAACCATCAACTTGCTCGGTCCTGGCCAGACCACCTCAATCACAGTCGGTGTAACCGCACAGGACGGACAATCCAAGCAGAACTACGTTATCAGAGTGAAGCAGGCCGCCCTGAACGGGAACAATCATCTGAAGAGTTTGGTCGTGTCGCAAGGTAGCTTGGACACTGGCTTCGATCCGAATGACCAGCAGTACAATGTAAGCCTATTGAGCTCCGTCACCAGTGTGCGGATTACCGCGAATCCACAGGATGGCACGGCAAGGGTGACCATCAATGGAAAATCCAGCCCAACCGACATTGATCTTGGGGCCCCTGGACCACGAACACAGATCACTACTTCTATTATTGTGACTGCCCAAAACAATGACACAAGAACCTACAATGTTACCTTCGATCGTGCCGCCCTTGGAGGGAACTTTAACCTACAGAGCTTGACCGTCACCGGTCAAGCTCTATCCCCCACGTTTAGCCAATCTACGACACGATATACGCTGGAAGTCGATAACAGCGTTGGCAGCATTACTGTAAATGCTGCTTCTCAGGACAATCGTGCAAGCGTAAGTCTCCTTGTTGGGAATGTTCAGAAGACAAATCCCATCCCGCTCCCAGCGGGTCCATCCACGACAGAAATAGAAATTGAGGTAACGGCCCAGAATGGATCTCCGAAGTCGTATTTCATCACTGTTACTCGCAAGGCACCATCCAGTAATAACAATCTGTCGGCATTGAAAGTCAGCGCAAGCTCCTCCGAGCAAGCCTTGACCCCAAGCTTTGGTCAGAGCCCTACAAATGAGTACGTAGTGAATGTAGCAACCGAGGTCACTAGTGTGACCGTCACGGCAACTAAAGCCGATCCTAATGCTGTCATCTCAGGCAGTTTACCCAACGAAGGTCTAGCCACCATCTCACTCGATGGAGCTCCGTCATCTAAAACCATCTCAATCATCGTCATGGCCCCAGATGAAACGAAAAAGACCTATACCGTCATACTGAACCGCGCAGCGCCTGCGGCAAAGCCAGATAAACCGGCGACTGCCCCGGATCTGATCACAGCGGAGGACGCCTGTCCCCTTAAGCCTCTGAGTATAGGCCACGAGACCGGCACTGATGATGATTGCGCCAGACCCGAGCCAACTGTAGCGGACCCTAATCCACTCCCCTTTGGCACCAGAGAGGACAACATTACCAGCGTCACAAAGCCAGGATTCACGATACCCCAGCATAAATCGGAAGAAACCCCGAGTCTCTATGTGGGTACAACCAAGTATACGTTTCCTCCTGGGACCACGACGCTCAGGCCGACTGTAGACCTGGATGAGGGGACTTACGCGATTACCTACACGTTGACTAATGCAGGAGGTGAGTCTGAGCCAAGTCCAGCTTTGTCTGTGACCATCAACAAGTCAGCAGGTCAACCGCCAAGTGGAGGGTCTTAATCGTTGGCTGACAGCATAACTCATGGAGGTGCTCCTATCCAACTTTGAGGCTGGACTGTTCCGTTTGACTCCATACCGAATAAGAGGGCTCTAACTCATTCGCGGCCCAAGCCAAAAAGTACAAAGAACCTGTATGCCCTCTCTCGCTAGGTACTGACCCACATACCTTTTCTCTACATCTTCAACCTGACCTGTTAGCCATCCTAGAAGACAAGGTCCCACTTTCGTCTAGACTTCCCTTACCTTTGTAGTCCTAGACCGTTTCCTCATCCTCTCCTAGCATCAGGACTCCATTGTCCTAAGTTAGTAAGCTCCAAACAGACCGAAGCCTCCTGTATTCAGAGAAAGTAAACGGGACCATTATGAAACACCTTTTGACCTTCACCAAGACCCCTTGGGTCGCCATCCTTGTCGCTGCAATCGGCCTAGGGAACTACGGATGCTCGGACAGCGTCTCGATCTCAGCACAGACCGTCGAAGTTCCCCTCTCCAGCCTCACAATCACTCCCGGAACGCTCCAGCCCTCGTTTTCGAGCAATACCACGAGCTATGCTGTCGACGCTCCGACAGGCGCTACAACGGTCACCTTGGTCGCTACCCCGAAAAGCAGCACAACGCTGGTAACAATTGATGGCGCGATCGGCACACAACGCTCCATATCCCTCGGGCCTCCAGGGTCGATCAAAATAATTCCTATCGTCCTAGAGTCACAGAATGGGCTCACGAGTACCTATACCGTCACGGTGACAAGACTCTTATCGAACGATAACAATCTTTCGGCATTGAGCGTCAAAGCCAATAACGCGGCTCAGCCCTTGGTTCCTGACTTTGATGCAAATACTTTGGACTACAAAGTAGATGTCCAGACAAACGTCGCCTCCGTGACTATCACTGCCACCAAGTCAGATCCGAATGCCGCAATGCTGATCGGGCCTACCACTGTCCCAGCAGGAACGAATCCTGGGCAAGCTCTCATTACACTAGGCAGCCCCGGGACAACTACACCGGTGGCAATCGAAGTAACCGCTCTGAACGGCATCAAGAAGACTTACAACCTGTCCATAAAACGACTCTCCGGAGACAATAACCTGTCAGCATTGAACGTTTCACTCGGTGCCTTGATTCCTGCTTTTGCCGCAGGCACCACACTCTACACGATAGCCGTGGGTACCAACGTCACCAGCGTGAATGTTTCGGCGACAAAATCCGACCCGAATGCCGTCATGGCGATTGAAAGCGTCACCGTCCCTGCAGGAACCGCCTCTGGTTCCGCGCCCAATCTTCCGCTCGGCGCCCCAGGTTCCGACACACCCGTATCAATCATTGTGACCGCACAGAATGGAGTCGACAGCAAAACCTACACCGTCACGGTACATCGTGCGGCATCAGACGATAGTAATTTGTCGACATTGGTTGTGACAGCGAACGCCGTGGCCCATCCGATCGATCTCAACGCTCCTCCCCCCTACACGATCAATGTGCCCACGAACGTCACTAGCGTGGATGTCTCGGCGACGAAATCCGACCCAAATGCCGTGATGGCAATTGGCAGCGTAACCATCCCCGCAGGAACGGCATCCGGCTCGGCCCTCAACCTTCCTCTTGGAGGGCCAGGCTCAGACACACTGATCTCAGTCCTAGTCACCGCACAGAATGGAGTCGACAGCAAAACTTACACCATCACGGTCCATCGCACGGCTTCAGACGACAGTAACCTCCTCGCCTTAAGCCTAACAGCCGCCACCGTACCTGTTAACTTAACGCCGGCTTTTGACCAGAACCACTTCGACTACACGGTGGAAGTACCGTTCGGCATCTTTGAAGTGACCGTTACTGCAACCAAATCTGATCCCAATGCCGTGCTCTCTGGCTCAGTCCCTGACCCCGGAATAGGAATCGCAACCGGCCAAGCAACCATTTCTTACATATTCCTCCCTCCCCCACAGATATCGATTATCGTGACCGCACAAAATACAACCACCTTCAAGACCTACACCATCACCGTCAACCAATCACCCCCTCTATTTCCCTAGTATTTTTCTTTCCCTCGACTGTACTCCGTCATTACACGTATTCAGTGTGAACGTCTTCCTTCCACAGCATTATTTCCCACAGCTGATCCGTCACCTCATCCTAATCTGAACTGTTGCCCTTGCCCTCTAGAGCTCGCCTCTTCTCGCACTCACTGCTGATCCATACACAAGTAGGGATAGACTGATCAGGAATCCCTTTCGTAAGATCTGCACCTCCCGTTTTGGTTTACCGGGTTGCTGAGCCCAACAGAGTTTCCAGCAAGACGAATGTCCTGAATCCATATGAAACACCGCTTTACTATCACCGCACAGTACCTTGCCCTCGCTCTTCTCATCGGAACCACTGGCTTTGGCATTTATGGCTGTTCGAACACTGGATCAATTGATCCTGGCCCCCAACTGGTTAGCCTCTCCGTCTCCGGCACATCGCTCCAACCGTCATTCGCCAGCGACACAACCAGCTATAGTGTTGATCTGCCCGGCAACCAGCAGGACGTCACTATTTCAGCAACAAAGTCTGAACCCAAGGACATATTATCTGGTACCGTCACCGCTCCAGCAGGGCAAGTCACTGGTCAAGCTACGATTCAAGCCCCTGGACCAGAATCAACGAAGGATGTCTCCTTGACCGTCTCATCGTCCGATGGAAGGGCGAAGATCTACACCATTACCCTTCGGGCGATCACCCTTGCTGGAGACAACACTCTTAAGAGCTTGACGATATCGCCGGGCACCTTGTCTCCTGCCTTTTCAGCAGGTACTCAGGACTACGCCGTGAACGTCACCAGCACTGTCACCGAAGTGACCGTCGTGGCAATTAAATCTGACCCCAATGCCGTGATCTCGGGTGATGTGCCTAACGAGGGGCGCGCGACACTCAAGCTCGACGGGCCAGGGACGATCAGGATTGTCTCGACGATAGTCACGGCACCGAATGGAACTTCAAGGACCTATACCATCACCGTCAAACGAGCGCGCCCCTCGAGCGACGATGCGCTCGCCGACTTGACGGTTACTCCTGGTTTCTTGGATCCTGAATTTGCAGCGGGAATCCTCGGCTACCGAGTGACCGTAGCCAATGATATAAACAGCGTGGCTATCTCCGCGACGAAATCCGATCCCAATGCCGTGGTGAGCACACCCAGTTCCGTGATCGCGGCGGCAGGGACACCGACAGGACAAATCTCCGTCTCCCTGCAGGGAAGACGCACCGAGGTAGCCCTCACCGTCACCGCACAGGACGGCGTGACGACACAGGATTATGCCGTTACTATCATCCGGTCTCGCAGATAGGTATGGAGCCAAGCTTCAACTGACATGGACACAGGTCTTCCACGGCTTGCTTATGTCCAACAACTCTCCCGAGTCGCTGCGCTGACATTTTCACACAGCGATCTCTCCATCGCGCGTACTTCTGTCCGTTGACCCGACTAGTCAGATCAGCTATATCAATTATCAGTCGCTGCTCAATTTGCGAACATCGTGAAAACCGCGATCTGAACCCCCTGAGACATTTCGTTGCCGACGGTTTGGATCCAGTAGAACAGATGGACCAGTTACGTCGTACAACAAAAGAACATCTGCGGTACCGTCATGAAACGCCTGTTGATCATCACAAGAGCAGATTGGGTTACCCTTTGCCTCGTTGCTTTCTGTGTGACATCTTACGGCTGTAAGGACTCGGCGTCCGTTTCGGATAAACCCGATGTCCCACTGGCCAGCCTGAGCGTCATGCCGGCCACCCTTCAGCCAGCCTTTTCCAGTGATACCACGAGCTATACGGCCGCAGCCCCGACGGTCGCTACCAGTGTCACCGTCACAGCCACCCCCAAGGACAGCACGGTGACGGTATCGATCGACGGGACTGTCGGCACACAGCGTTCCTTCGACCTCGTGCACCCGGGAGCGACCATAATAATCCCCATCGTGTTGACAACACAGACCGGTACGGATAGTACCTATGCTGTCCGTGTGACACGACTGCTCTCGAGTGACAACAATCTGAAGGCCTTGACCGTCACGCCAGGCCTCTTGATCCCTGCCTTTGCTGCCGAGACTCCCGCCTATACTATGAACGTGGCCACCGACATCTCCACGGTCACGGTCACCGCAACCAAGTCCGATCCGGGGGCCGTAGTTTCCGGCGATGTCCCTAACGAAGGACAACAGACCATCCAACTCGATAGACCGGGCACAAAAAAAACGGTTTCAATCACCGTGACCGCTCCGAATCAAACCAGCAAGACCTATCGCATCACCATCAATCGCGCAGCATCCAGTAACAACAATCTGTCAGACTTACGCGTGCAAATCGGCACGGCAGATCAAACCTTGTCTCCTGCGTTTTCCTCTGGAGAAACCGGCTATAGAGTGGATGTGGAAACGAAGGTTTCTACCGTCACCGTCGTGGCAACCAAGGCTGATCCCCGCGCGGTGATTTCTGGTGACGTTCCCAATGAAGGACGGGCCACCATCCAACTAGACGGGCCGGGGACACAAAAAGACGTCTCCATTCATGTGGCCGCTCAAGATGGCAGCGTAAAAACTTATACCATCACCGTCAAACGAGCCGCCCCTTCGAGCAATAACAACTTGTCGGCCCTCAGCGTGACATCAGGGACTCTGAATCCCAGCTTCACGGCTGATCAGTTGAACTATACCGTGGATGTGCCAACCGACATTACCAGCGTGGACGTTTCTTCAACAAAAGCTGACCCGGATGCCGTCATGTCCGGATCGGTCTCCGGCGGGGCAGGCCAAGCCAGTGGTCAAGCGACTGTTACACTCGGCGCCCCTGGGACCGCCGCATCTGTGTCCATCACCGTCACGGCTCCCGATGGAACCTTCAAAACCTACTCCATCACCATCAATCGGCGTGCATCCAACGACAGTACATTGTCAGCCTTGACGATGAGTGCCGGCACATTGGATCCCCCTTTCGCCCCCAATATCATGGACTATACCGTGCAGGTCGGCCTCCTCGTCGGCAGCGTCACCATCACAGCGACTAAGACCGATCCGAATGCCATTATGTCCTCACTAAACTCGTTGATCGCCTCCTCCGGAATTCCAATCGGTCACGTGACCGTCTCTCCAGTATTAGGCGTTGGGACAACGGTAGACTTGTCCCTGATCGCCCAAGACGGGATCAACAGGACAACGTATAGAGTTACCGTGACTCGAGGCCTCTTCTAGAAATTGACGGCCATGGTGAGAACGTCCTATCTCTGAACTCTATCCATTGACCCGGCCGAGCAGATTCGCTATACGTACCATATGTTGGCATGCTGTTCTCAGGCTTGGGATGCAGACCCTAAACCAGCTGTTCGCATGACCGCCCCTTACAATGTTCCCCGGAGCAGAGCAGGATACCTTCCCGAGTCCTAAGAAGTTCACTACATGTCCATGAAACACACGCTCATTTCTACGAGCTGCCACACCGCTGTTCTTCTTATCACCCTCTGCTTCAGTGCCTCTGGCTGCAAAGACAGTGCGTCAATTTCTGAACGCTCAGTAGAAGTACCTCTTGCCAGTCTAACGATCACCCCCCCCGGTGCGCTCCAACCGTCGTTTTCCAGCAATACCACCAGCTATACCGCTAGCGTACCCACTGCCGTGACCAGTGTGACAGTGACAGCCAGTCCCAAAAATAGTACGACCACGATTATGATCAAGGGGGCGATCACCCCTGCAGGGCAAGGCCACCCTGTGCAACTCGGCCAACCTGGATCAACCACTCCCATCGACGTGGTCACTTCCTCACAAAACGGGCTTGAGAGTGTCTATACCATCACCGTGACCAGACTCTTATCGAGCGACAACGATCTGTCCTCCTTACGCATCAACACAGGCTCCTTCAATCCGACCTTTGCTCCCGGAATAACGACGTATACAGTGAACGTGGCCACCGACGTCACCGAAGTCACTCTTTCCGCGACCAAATCCGATCCAGATGCGGTCATGTCCGGTTCCGTGCTCGCCGGACCCGGGCAAGCGAGCGGCCAAGCCACCATTCCGCTGAGTGGGCCTGGGACCGGCACACCCGTGTCGATTAGTATCACAGCACCCAGTGGACTTCCTAAGACCTACTCCCTCACCATCAACCGACTTTTCTCAAATAACAGCAATCTGTCGGCCATGAGTGCGAATGCTGGCGTCACTACCGTCCCCCTAGATCCGGTCTTTACTCCAGGCACAGTGAGCTATACAGTGAATGTGGGCCTCCTCGTCACCGTTGTCACCATCAAGGCGACGAAATCCGATCCGAATGCCACAATGTCGACGTTAGGATCCGTAATTGCCACAGCAGGAACCTCAACCGGCCAGGTAACCATTACGCCGGGACTGGGGCCAAACCCACCAGTTGGAATAACCGTGATCGCACAAGATGGAGTGAGCAGCACGACGTACAACGTCACTGTAACTCGAGGGCTCTTCTAGCCTGCGAAATTCTTAGAGCGCGTAACAAAATGACTGTCTGGGGGCTGTCGATATTCGGGGAAATGAGGGAGCATACCGGCATTCATGGAGGAACGAATGCCAAAAATGGCTTCCCGATGACCTCTGGGGGCGAGTGAGCCCGTTCCTGCCTCAGCCCCGTCATCGGCGCACACATTCGTGGCGCAAGCCCCTGAACGACCGCAAGGTTCTCACTGGCATCAGCTTCGTACTGCGCACGGGCATTCCATGGCGGGAGCTGCCGGCCGAGTTGTGATGCGGGTCCGGCATGACCTGTCTCCGTCGGCTCAAGCGGTGGCACCAGAGCGGGGTGTTTCAGAAGCTCTACGAGGTGTTGTTGGCAGAGCTCAACGGCGCCGACAAGATCGATTGGTCCCGCGCGCTGGTTGACAGTGCGACCACGAAGGCGTCGAGCGGCGGGGCGAAAACAGGGCCGAATCCCACGGATCGTCGCAAGTTAGGCTCAAAGGTCCACGTCTTGGTTGATGCCAAGGGCATTCCATGGGCGATCCAAGTGACCGGCGCCAATACTCACGATGTCACCCAAGTGATCCCGCTGGTGGATGGAGTGCCGAAGGTGCGGGGGAAAAAAGGCCGGCCACGACAGCGACCGGACCGGGTGCAAGGAGACCGCAGCTATGACCCCGAGCCGCTCCGGGATCAGCTCCGACGCCGCGGGATCGCGCCCCAACTCGTGAAACGGCGGACCGAGCATGGCTCTGGGCTTGGCAAGACACGCTGGTCTGTCGAGCGAACCCTGGCCTGGTTCAAGCGCTATGGGAAAATTAGGATCCGTACCGAGCAGCGAGCCGAGCACTACGAAGTGCTGGTCAAACGAGCGGCTTGCCTCATCTGCCATCGGAACCGCTGAGGTCATTTTGGTACGCGCTTTTAGTTCCTTACTCCGAGCTTGATTGCGGCGCATGCCCCCCGTTCATAAATTTCATCGGAAGCACACGTGCCGCCGGTCAAAGTGCAGGTACGCGATCAAATCTCCGCAGAAGAAATCTATCGCTTTGGGTCCAGCTCGATCAGTCCTTTGCGGATGGCAAGAATGGCCGCCTGTGTGCGATCGTAGACTTGTAGCTTGTGAAAAATATTCCTCACGTGATTCTTGACCGTCTTTTCACTGAGATCCAAACTATTGGCGATTTCTTTATTGGTCTTTCCATCCGCGACCAATCGCAGCACGGTAATTTCCCGTTCCGTCAAGTCATGTTCGGCCCATGCCGGTTTCTTCCCTTTTTTCTGCGCCATGAGTGAAAACTCGGCCAGAATTTTGCTGGCGACCGACGGGTGGATCAATGATTCTCCGCGGTAGATCGCGCGGATAGCCGCCACAATCTGCGACGATTCAGAATCTTTCAACAAGTACCCGGTTGCACCTGCACGGACCAGATCGAAGATGTATTGCTGCTCCTCATACATGGTCAACGCGACCACGCCGATGTGCGGGAACTCACGCTTGATCTGTCTGGTCGCTTCAACGCCACCCATCCGCGGCATACTGACATCCATCAGGATCACGTCCGGAAGCAACGCGCGCGCTTTCTCCACCGCTTCCATCCCATCCTGCGCCTCGCCGAGAACATGAATGTCTTCCTTCGTCTTGAGGATTGCGGCTAACCCTTCTCGGACGACCCGATGGTCGTCGGCGATGAGGACCTTAATCTTCTCCATGCTGCTGTTCCTCCTTCTGGCCCAATGGCACTTCAACGATGATCCTGGTGCCTTTTCCCGGTTTGGATTCGACTCGTCCCTCTCCTCCGACTAATCGAGACCGTTCCAAGATACCTTTAATTCCAAAATGGTCCCATTTTTCAGGGTCTCGCAGCACGGTCTCCATATCGAATCCAATCCCGTTGTCGGCGATCGTGACCCGCAAGAGATCAATGTCGATATCCAGCTTAATCGTCACTCGATCCGCTTTGGCATGTTTGTGGACATTCCCTAAGGCCTCTTGAATGATGCGAAAGAGAAACATCTTCGTTCGAGGAAATAGAATCTGTTCGTCGCCGGAGAAGGTAAACTTGGTGATGATGTGTGTCTGAGTCTGATAGGACTTGAAATAGTTAGTCAATGCCGGGATCAATTCCATCTTGTCATAATGCAGAGGACGTAAATTGAAGATGACCTGCCGGGCTTCTTGAATCGCCAATTTCAGCTGAGCCTTACTCTCCTTGAGCGTAGCCAAACTCGCCCGTGGATTCTTCCGGAGGAGTTGCTGGCACAGATCCAGCTTGAAGTTGACCCCCGCCAAGATCTGCACGAACCCATCATGAATCTCGCAGGCGATTCTGGTCCGTTCATCCGTCACCGCTGCGCCGGTTTCCTTCACGTACAATCGGTACAGAGATTGATACTTGTTCAATGTTTTCTCGATCTCCGCCGTCGCGCGAATTCTGGCTCCGATCAATTCCCACATGAATTTCGCGCTGGCTCCTCCGATGACGGTAACGCCCATTCGATGAAAATCTTCAAGAAATTGCCAAACGTCCGGGTCTCCCGACACATCGATGATCAGGTCGACACGCTCCATCGTGAGCAGCTGTTGATAGTCGTGAGTGACCGGAATCTTCAATTGCTTGGCCAACTCAAGTCCCGGCGCATCCGGATTGATCTCCGCAACACCGACGATCTGCACTAACGGGTCATTCGCAAAGATCTCGATCAGCGCGGTGCCTCCGCGACCCGCACCGATGATGGCGACGCTGGTTGCCGCAGCAGCCGATGCGTTTCGTTTCCCACGCTGAGATAGAGGCTTGATCGTCGGCATGGAGATTCTCTAGCAGGTTGTAACAAAGCCGTGTGGGCACTGCTCAGAGACGCGCGACTGCATGATCCCGTGTGCAATCCGCATGCTCTACAGGATGTTCAACAGAGTCTCCCGCCGGTCCCCAACCGGCGAAGCGGCGAGGTGGACTCCACGCCATATCGTAAACGGCCGAGACAGAACCACGTTGGGAAGAGAGGTCAGCGACAACGGTCAAAACTCAAGGCGCGATACGTTCTTGGGCCAATGTTTTCAACTCATCCAAGAATTGGTCGATATCCTTGAACTCCCGATACACGGACGCAAATCGGACATAGGCGACCTGGTCCAAGTGATGCAGTTCTTTCATCACTTCTTCCCCGACGATCCGGCTTTCGATCTCCGTCTCGCCCATCTCTTGAATGTGTTTTTCAATGCGGTCGGTCACGGCCTCAATGGTACTGATGCTGATTGGCCGTTTTTCGCAGGCTTTTTTGAGGCCCACAAGAATTTTATTGCGATCGAACGATTCTCGTCGCCCGTCCTTTTTCACCACAACCGGGAGAATCTCTTCGACGCGCTCGTAGGTAGTATAGCGGCGCTTACAGCCAAGGCACTCCCGACGGCGACGGATGACCTCGCCTTCCTTAGCCATACGGGAATCAACCACCTTGTCTTCGAGTTCATCGCAGAACGGACATTTCACCGGCGGCGACCCCGTCTCCTTGCTGGTAACTGGTTAGTACTGATGGATGAAGGGAAACCGACTGTTCAACGCCTTTGCCTCAGCCCGTACTTCTTCCAGCACGGCCGGCTCTTGCCGATGTTGCAGCACGCGATCGACCAATCCCACGATCTGCTGCATCTCGGGCTCGCGCATGCCGCGCGTCGACACAATCGGCGTTCCAAGGCGAATTCCGCTGGCCACGGCCGGTGGCTTTTCATCGTACGGCACAGCGTTCTTATTGACGATAATTCCGGCGGCATCGAGCGCCGCATCGGCATCCTTCCCCGTAATACCCTTATTCGACAAGTTGAGGAGCATCAGATGGGTATCAGTCCCCCCGGAAACGATCTTATACCCGCGCTCCACCAACCCCTGCGCCAAGGCCTTGGCATTGGCCAACACTTGCTGTTGATAGCGTTTGAACCCTGGAGAGAGAGCCTCTTGAAACGCAACGGCTTTAGCCGCAATCACATGCATGAGCGGTCCGCCTTGTAATCCAGGGAACACCAGCTTGTCGACCCCCTTGGCGTACTCGGCTTTGCACATCGTCACACCTCCACGCGGGCCACGCAGAGTTTTATGAGTCGTCGTGGTCACAAAGTCCGCATAGGGAACAGGGTTCGGGTGAAGTCCCGCCGCAATAAGCCCGGCGATATGGGCGATATCGACGAGCAAATAGGCACCGACGGATTTCGCAATCTGCTGGAATCTCGGGAAATCAAGGATCCGCGCATAGGCGCTTGCCCCCACCACGATCATGCGCGGACGGCATTCCTCAGCAACCTTTTGTACGGCATCATAGTCGATGGTTTCGGTTTGGCGATCAACGCCATAGGAGAAGACTCGAAAGAGAATGCCTGAGAAATTGACCTTGCTGCCATGCGTCAAATGGCCGCCCTGAGCCAGATCCATCCCAAGAATCGTATCGCCCGGTTTTAAGACCGATAGATAGGCCGCCATGTTGGCCTGCGACCCGGAGTGCGGCTGGACATTGACGTGTTCGGCGCCGAAAATCTGCTTGCACCGCTGAATGGCCAAGTCTTCGACGGCATCAGCATGCTGACAACCACCGTAATACCGCTTACCAGAATAGCCTTCAGCATATTTATTGGTGAGCAACGAACCCTGGGCGGCAAGCACCGCTGGGCTGGCGAAATTCTCCGAGGCGATCAAGAGCAACTTTTCACGTTGCCGGACCGCTTCCGACTCAATCGCGGCATAGACATCGGGATCTACCGCTTTTAGTGCATCCAATGAGCCGATCGCGTCCTGCATCATGCTGTCATCACCTCTTCATTTATGAAGCGGAAGGTTCTTCTGCCTCTTGTTTCTTCACCACATGAACCGTCACGGTCGCGACCACATCTCTTGGCATCTTAATGGGTACCGACACCGTGCCCAATTCCTTGATCGGGTGTGCCAATTGGATCTTCCGCCGATCCACTGTGACACCCTGCGCGGCCAATCCTTCAGCGATGTCTTTCGTTGTAACGGAGCCGAACATCTTATCGTCTTTGCCGACCTGAGCCTCGATCGTCAGCGAAACCGCCGACACTTTCTTGGCATGAGCTTCGATCTCCAGCTTCTCTTTCTTCGCCTTCTCAGCCGCCACCCGTTTCACATGCTCAAACGCCTTCATGCTCCGGCTGTCGGCTTCGACGGCCTTACGCCTCGGCAACAAATAGTTTCTCGCAAACCCATCGGCGACGTTGATGAGATCGCCGAGATGCCCAACCCCTTCCAGGGTCTCTTGAAGAATAACTTTCATAGCCCTACTCCTTCACATAATAAAGTGCCAGAGAATACTGAGCTGGCTGCGAAATGTCAATTCGGAGGGATACGGGTGGGGGCACCTATGGAATGATACCGAGTGCGCGGCCCGCTTTGGAAAACGCCGCCACCGCCTGTTGAAGCTGCGGCTTTGTATGGGCTGCCGACATTTGCGTCCTGATCCTCGCCTGGCCTTGCGGTACGACGGGATAGCTGAAGCCGACGACATAGACCCCTCCGTTGAGCAGCGCCTCGGCCATTGAGGTGGCAAGGGCTGCGTCTCCCAGCAGCACTGGAATGATGGGATGCTCGCCTGGAACAAGCCGAAAGCCGAGCGTGGTCAACTCACCTCTAAAAAATACAGCGTTGGCCCGCAGCTGTTGCCGGAGATGATCGCCGTGCTCGACGAGGCCGAGTGCGCAGAGCGCCCCTGCTGCGATAGGTGGGGGAAGGGAGTTGGAAAACAGGTAGGGCCGTGACCGTTGCCGAAGAAGTTCAACGATTTCGGCTTTGCCGGAGGTACATCCGCCCGTCGCGCCACCAAGCGTCTTCCCCAAGGTACTCGTCACGATCTCGATGCGGTCGGCCACGCCAAAGTGAGCCGGGGTGCCCTTCCCCTTCGGGCCAAGCACCCCCGTGGCATGGCTGTCATCGACAATTACCGCCGCGTCATACCGTTCTGCGAGCTGCACGATCCTATCAAGCTTGGCCAGGTCACCATCCATCGAAAACACGCCATCCGTGACGATAAGTCGAAGGCGGCAGTCACCTGCTTCTCGGAGCCGCGCTTCGAGATCAGCCATATCGGAATGGGCATACCGGAACCGCTTGGCCTTACAGAGTCGGATGCCGTCAATCAGACTCGCATGATTCAATGCATCGCTGATGACCGCATCCGTCTCATCCAACAATACTTCAAAGAGCCCGCCATTCGCATCGAAGCAGGAACTATAGAGGATCGTGTCCTCCGTACCGAGGAACGCACTGATGGCTTGTTCCAGCTGCTTGTGCAAATCTTGCGTACCGCAAATAAACCGCACCGAAGCCATGCCATAACCATGTGTGTCCAACCCTGCTTTCGCCGCTTGGACGATCGCCGGATGATTCGCGAGGCCAAGATAGTTGTTAGCACAGAGGTTCAGCACCGAGCCTTGAGAAACTCGAATGTCCGAACCTTGTGGACCCAGAATGCGCCGCTCGGCTTTGTACAGGCCCTTGGCACGGATGTCGGCGAGTTGGGAATCGAGAACCTGCTTGAAAGACGAATAGGCCATGGTTAGAACAGGACTGAGAGATGAGGACTGAGGACCGAGTGAGTGGAAGGCCCTACGTTTCTCTCAGGCCTGATACCCCAACCCTACTATGGGAATAACACTACTTTCCCGCATCGCCCCGACTGAATCAAGTCAAAGCCGGTCGCAAACTCTTTCAGTTGGAACGTATGGGTGATGACCGGCCGAATATTGAGGCCGGCTTTAAAGAGCCCGGCCAACCGGTACCAGGTTCCAAACAACCGTCGGCCGGTAATTCCATACACACGGATCCCCTTGAAGATCATTTCGTTGGGAAGATCAAAGGTCACAGGACCAGTCGGAATACCGAACAGTGTCACTCGCCCACCGTTCTTCACAGCCCGAAAGGCTTGATGCAGCGCCGTGGGATCCCCTGACATCTCCAATGACGCATCAACCCCTTCACCGGCGGTGATCTCCATGATCGCTGCCGCAAGTTGTTCCGGAGAGTCCGTCTTGGCGTTGAGGATATGATCGGCACCAACTTGCTTGGCCAACCCAAGCCGATACTCACTGATATCTGACGCAATAATCGTCGCCGCACCGGCGGTTCGGGCCACAGCCGCGGCAAACAAACCGGTCGGGCCACATCCGGTGATCAACACCGTCTGGCCAGTCAGATCTTCAGCCAGGGCGGCATCCACGGCGTTGCCGATAGGCTCCTGGAGACAAGCTAACTCAGGCGGAATGTTCGGATCCGTTTTCCACAGGACGCCTTCAGGTAAGGCAACATACTGCGCATAGGATCCGTCTCGGTCGATTCCGAGAATCCTGTAATTCTTGCACACATGCGCCAGTCCCGTCCGGCACTGAAAGCAGACACCACACGTCAGGTGCGATTCAGCCGCAACATAGTCACCGACTTTCACAAGAGACACCTCGCATCCGACCTCCACCACATGGCCGCACAACTCATGGCCGATGACACGAGGCGGATGGATCCGCCGTTGTGCCCATTCATCCCAACGATAGATATGAGCATCCGTTCCACAGAGCGAGGTCGCAGCCACCTTCACCACCACGTCATGTGGCCCAGGGGTTGGATCCGCCCAATTCGTGAGGGTGAGGCCGGGTCCCGCAATCGTTTTGACGAGAGCTTGCATGACGGTATTCTATCGCACCTTGCTCGATTGGACACCCATGTTTCTAGAAACGCACTGGTTGCGTCGCTTCTCAGCCCTGGGTAGGATGTGGCATCAACCGTCCACACGGGCCAGACAAGAACAACCGAGAGGTGATGACATGAGACATCGGAAAAGCTGGATTCAGGGGATTGCACTAGCTGGCCTGTTCGCGCTCCTTCCGCTGGGCGCCCAAGCCGAGACAGCTCGTTGGGAGATCGATCCGGACCACTCGCTGATCGAATTCCGCGTGGCGCACATGGTGATCTCAAAAACATCGGGGCGATTCACGGACTATCGTGGATTTGTCGAACTGGATGCGGACGCAAAAACCTTCAAAGCGATTGAGGCGACCATCAATACCGAGTCGATCAATACCAACCACGAAAAACGTGACGGCCACTTGCGCAATGCCGACTTCTTGGACGTGAAACAATTTCCGACGATGACTTACAAGATGAAGAACTCTCAGAAAGAGGGAGAGTCCCATAAAGTGGTCGGCAACCTCACCCTGCGCGGAGTGACCAAAGAAGTGGTGCTCATCGGAACCTTCAACGGCGTCACGAAGGACCCCTGGGGGAACACGAGAGCCGGATTCACCGCCGACGGTAAATTAAATCGCAAGGACTTTGGTATGGTGTGGAACAAAACCATCGATACCGGAGGACTGGTCGTCGGGGATGAAGTGCAGATCCACCTGGATATCGAATGCATCAAGGCGAAATAGCAATAACCTTTAGGAGGTTGCGGGTTTTTGGTTTCAAAATTCTGACCTGCGAACACGAAACCCGAGACTCGCAACCCGAAACTTTGATCTTCCTGACCGAGCCCTCGGAACCAGCAACTCAAAATTCTTACCCCGAGTGATTATGAAAGCGATTGTGCTCGACCAGACGAGCGACGTTTCCCGTAATCCGCTCCAGCTTCAAGATCGGCCTACGCCAAACCCGAAACCTGGTCAGGTTCTCGTTAAGATTCATGTCTGCGGAGTCTGCCGCACGGACCTTCACGTCGTAGAGGGAGAACTGCCGGATACCGCGTTGCCCATCATTCCAGGACATCAAGCAGTCGGGACCGTAATTCAACTCGGCGCTGGGGTCTCGGAGGTGACAGAAGGCGATCGCGTCGGAATCGCCTGGCTACAAGGCACATGCGGACAGTGTGAGTTTTGTACAAACGAGCAGGAGAATCTCTGCTTACAAGCCAAATTCACTGGCTATCAAATCGACGGAGGTTATGCGGAATATGCCGTCGTGCCGGCGCGATTTGCCTATCCTATTCCGCCGATCTTTTTGGACGAAGAAGCGGCTCCTCTGCTCTGTGCCGGTATTATCGGCTATCGCGCCTTACGTCTCAGCGGCATCAAGCCAGGCCAGCGGCTTGGATTGTATGGATTCGGGGCCTCGGCACACATCGCCATCCAGATTGCCCGTCACTGGGGCTGTCAGGTCTATGTGAGCTCGCTCAAACGAGAACATCAGGAACTCGCCAGACAACTAGGAGCAGTCTGGGTCGGTGGAGCGACGGAGATGCCACCGGACAAACTGCATGGGTCCATCATCTTTGCCCCAGCCGGTGAATTGGTTCCTCCTGCATTGCGAGCACTAAACCGTGGCGGAACTCTCGCTTTGGCTGGTATCCACATGTCGCCAATCCCTTCGCTGGACTACAATCGTGATGTCTTCGGCGAGCGAGTCATCCGGAGCGTGACGGCCAATACCAGACAAGACGGAGTCGATTTATTGCGTGAAGCGGCAGCGATCCCCATCAAACCACATATGGTTCGCTTTCCGCTGGAAGATGCCAATCGCGCACTACAAGAATTGAAGGCCGGGAGCTTTCAAGGCGCGGCGGTGCTGACGATGTGCTGAATTACGGTGAGGGCCTATGAAGGACTACCATATCAATATCTTCCACAGCGAGGCAGATGTAGGATACATCGCCGACATTCCAGACCTCGATGCCTGTTCAGGCTTTGGAAAAACTTCCGCTAAAGCGCTCAAGCAAGCAGAAGTCGCGAAACGTGCATGGCTGGCAGCCGCACGTGCAGAAAAGAAACCGATTCCCAAGCCACGCTATCGCCCAGCTATCTATCAAACCGGCACATAGCATTACCTTCCGCAGTCGCTAACTCCCTCGTTGGACTAAGAGCGTGATGTCTTCGGCGAACGAGTCATCCGCAGCGTGACCGCCAACACGAGACAGGATGGACTCGATTTCTTACGTGAAGCGGCAGCGATCCCCATCAAACCACATACGATTCGATTTCCTCTCGAACAGGCAAACTGCGCGTTACAGAAATTGAAGGCTGGGAGCTTTCAGTGTACGGCAGTTCTAACAATGTGATAGTGGGGGGACTTCATATGTGTACGGACAATCATATAGGATGGCAATCCTTGATTCCACAATGAGCAGCCCTACAGGACTTTAACTATGCTGATGGTTGTGTTTGGTGTCGGGGCCTCATACGATTCCTACCCATCGCTCCCGCCAGATGAACCTTCTAATCGAGATAAGCATCCACCACTTGCCAGTCAACTTTTCGACGAGCGACCAGAGTTTGTTCAGATCGTCAGCTCATTTCCCGATTGCCTAGAAATTCTCCCTTTTCTTCGGCATGTACCCGCTGACAAGACGATTGAAGCGGTCCTTGAAGATTTACAAGCGGAAGCGAAAGAGAACCCACGACGACACGCGCAACTTGCCGCAGTGCGCCACTACATTCGAGGAATCATCAAACATTGTGAAGATGCCTGGGTGAGTGTCCACCGAGGCGTTACAAATTTCCTTACACTTCTCGGAGAAATTGAAGCTTGGCGAGCCAGAAATAACGAAACCGTGTGTCTGGTCACATTCAATTACGACACGATGGTTGAGGTTGCACTATCTGCGGTTAATGTAAAAATCTCCAAGATGAGCGATTACGTTTCTCAGCACTGCGCATTGATCAAATTGCATGGATCCGTGAACTGGGGTCGCGTAGTGACAAATGTACCACCTGTTAGATCAGATATTAACCCTGCAGCCTACACGAAAGAGCTTATCGATTCTGCAGGGTATTACATGCCACGTAACGACTTTCGGATTGATACTTCTCAGTTAATTTGCGCTTCAGAAAACGTGCCGCTCTTTCCCGCATTGGCTATCCCCGTTGTCCAAAAACTCCACTTTGAGTGTCCGGAAGAACATTTGCAAAAGCTAGATGGTTATCTTCCCAAAATCTCAAGGCTCCTCATAGTGGGCTAGATGGCCAACGAACGGTATTTCATCCAAAAGATGTCTCGCGCAATCACGAACCCGCTTAGGGTCATGATTGTCTCGGGTAGCGCCGATGATGCAAATGGGACGATCAAGAACCTTACTCCTGCCAGACTCCAAGTGCTTGATGGATACCGAAGAGCAGAAACTGGCTTCTCTCGATTCATTCTTGATCGCAGCGTTGTCCAGTTTCTACGATCCTAGCATGTGATTGGCTCACTTAATCGTGTGTGGAGTGTAATATCTCAGCAGCAGGCCCATGTTTGATCGTGCGCGTGATGAGATCTCCCCTCTCGGTCGTTACCCCTCCTTTCCGATCACCGCCTTCGCTCCACTCCTGCAGCACTCAGCCAAAGCCCCCTTGTGAAACTCGTCCACAATCGGTACGCTGCGTTTCCTCATGCCTGATTCATCTATGCACCAACCGCACTCTATGGCGCATCCCCGCGATCCCTTGCACGGGATCACATTGGAAAACATTGTCACGACCTTGGTCGAACAGCACGGATGGGCGACGCTAGGTGCACGAGTGCCCATTCGCTGTTTCCGCCACCATCCGACGATCCGTTCGAGTCTGACCTTCTTGCGCAAGACCCCGTGGGCACGCAAGCGAGTCGAGCAGATGTTTCTTGCGGAACGCCGCTTACATCCAGACTGAATGTATGGCATCGAACGCGACCATCTATAAGGCCGTACTGCAGATCGCCGATCTGGATCGCCAATACTTCCAGGATCACACACTCACGCTTGCGCGCCATCCGTCCGAGACCGAGGAGCGCCTGATGGTACGGATGCTTGTCTTCGCGCTCCATGCAGACGAGGCCTTATCTTTCGGTCGCGGGATCGGCACGGAGGATGAACCAGCCCTCTGGCAACGAGATGCGACCGGAAACATCGAACGCTGGATCGAGATCGGGCAACCAGATGAGAAGACTCTGCGTCAGGCCTGCGGCCGCGCTAAACAAGTCATCGTCTATGCCTATGGAGCCCGGAGCGCAGAGGTATGGTGGGCGAACCAGCGCCAGTCGCTCGACCGGCTGAAGAACCTCTCCGTGACGCTGCTTCCCATGGAAAGCATTCGTGCCTTGGCAGAGATGGCGAGGCCCAGCATGCAACTACAATGGACGATTCAAGACGGGCATCTCTGGGTCGCGGATGGGGCTCAGACGCTCCAGATTGAGTTACGGCGATTGAAAGGCTGATGCACGAAGCACCGGTCGCTGGCTTCGTGACCGACTTTATCGCTTGCGACCGAGAATACTCGCCGCCTGCTCGGACACTTCTTTCACCAAGACTCCCATCTTCGGATGTGAAGGCTCGAAATCGACCGGCCAGTCGAAGTGGCGCAGCCGTTCGCTGGCGGCGGGACCGATGGAGGCCACGACCAGTTTCTGCACCGCGTCATGAAACGGGATGACGTGTCCGTCTTGCTCCAGCACCTGCATGACGTGATCGATCTGCATGGCATTGGTAATCAGCAGCACCTCCACCCGTCCGGCGATGATACTCTCGCAAGCGGCACGCATCGGTCCGAGATCCTCCGGTAGGGCCCATTGGTAGATCGGCACGGGGAAGACGTCGGCCCCACGTTGTTCTAACGCCTTCACCAGTGCGGTATTGGGAATGCCATACTCCTGCACCGCGATCCGTACCCCGGGATCAAGACTGTATTCATCCAGGGCAGACACCAGATCGATCCAGGTGTTGGGCTCCGGCACCGTGATCGTGGGGGTGAGCCCCAAGGCCTTGAGAGCGGCAACCGTCTTCGCTCCCCGGGCAATGGTCACAATCTGTTGTAACGCCTCAACGATTGACGGCCAGGGATACGTCGGTTTCAGAATTTCGAAGAGCGCCTCCGTGCCGACGCCGGTCAGGAGAACAAGCATGTCGATCTGCCCTGCCATCAAGCGCGTTCCGAATTCATAGGCTGCAGTGTTGCTCTCCAGCGGGATCTCGCGCAGCGCGGGAGCCACCAGCGGCCTCCCTTCGTACCGTTCAATCAGGTTGGCCAGCTCCGTCGCCATCCGGCTTTCGAACGCGGCCACGGTCATTCCGTTGAATGTCATAAACGTAATACTCCTCAACGATCAGGGGCCAATCATACTACAGTCGCCGACGTAAGGGAGAGCCGGTTTTCCGTTGACGGTTGATCGTTGCTCTCCCTACTATACGGATGCAAGCTTGTTCAAGGAGTGTGTGACACCTCATGACGGCACCACGGCATCGCGGTCTTCGGCATCTGGCGCTTCGCGTCATAGATCTTCCTCGATCGCGTCGGTTCTATGAGCAGCTGCTCGGCATGAAGGTCGTCTGGGAACCGGACTCAGAGAACGTCTATTTCAGCTCTGGGATCGACAACCTGGCACTGCATCAGATCTCAAAGGGTGAATTGGAGTCCTACGATTCCTCGAAGACCCAACTGCTCGACCACATGGGCGTGATACTGGACAGTCCGCAGGCCGTGGATCAGATGTACCGTGAGATCGTGCTCTCGATCGAGTCCCTGGGCGGACGAATCACCAAGGAGCCGAAACTGCATCGTGACGGCAGCTATTCGTTCTATTTTTCCGACCCCGACGGTAATCTCATCCAGGCGCTCTATGAACCGACGATCAGCGAATTGGAATGGGTTGAAGGTAAGACGTGAGCAGTGAAATAACCTACCATCTCTTACGTTTAAGGTCTCACGTTTCACACTCATGAAAATCTGGGACACCCTGCCTCGCCAACAGTACGTGAGCCTCGTCCCTTGGTGTTGGGCTCAATTGGAAAGTGCGGAACCCCCGGGCCCCTTTCCCTTCGTCGGCGGCATTGCCCCGGATGTTGTGGCCAGCCTGCAGGAGGCTCATAGTCTCCTGGCCAGCGCGATCGATACCGCAATCAGCGATGTCTTCTCGAAGCGGGCACCGCTGGACGAGCCCGAACGTCGGCGACGGCTTGAAGATGCCTACGCAGAACTGATCAATACCCGCCCTTATTTACAGCAACACATTCGCTGTGGCCGCCGACCCGACGGCACCTTTCAGTGGGAATTCCCGACTGATCCGACTCAATCCGCAGCCATTACGAACGGCGGCCTCCGTGTGTTTCACGCAATTAACCATCAGGCCCTCCCGTTCGGATTCAACAACCGCAGTCTCGTCCCAGCAATCGGCAAACTGCTCGGCCTGCTCGATGGCACCCGTACTACCGACGAAATCGGTACGGTCGTCTCGTCCATGCCTCGCGACACCCAGAGTCTGCTAACCACATTCCTGGAACTCTTGCAGCGTCATGGATGTCTGACCACATCGCCCACAACATCCCTGCGCCGCCATTGGTTCGATGTCGTTCAGGATCAAGATACCGTACACCTTGGGCATGCGGCCTTGCTCTACAGACAACGTGACACGGTGTTGCTCTTTGATCCATGGCTGTTGCCCTGGTTCGCAGAATCACCCGTGCCATCACTGTGGGGCGGGCTTCTCCCCAAACCTGCCGCCGTATTTCTCACGCATGATCACGATGACCACGTGGATCCCCGCACCTTGCTCCATCTGCCGAAAGAAATCCCCATCATTGTTCCCAGCCGGCGCAATCGCGCACAGTTGTTTTTTGACTATCGCTCGCTCCTCACAGAGCTGGGATTTGAACAGGTGATTGAGCTGGCTCATGGCGAGAGCTGGCCGTTCGAGGGAGGCACCGTCGTTTCGGTCCCCTTCTACGGTGAGGATCCTTGCGACCTCAACATGCCGAGAAATTGTTATCTGATATCCGATCGCGGCCACAATGTCCTGATTCATGCGGACAGTGGCCCAACCAACGACGGACGGTCAGCCCTTAACGACAAGATCATTCAACAGTTGGTCGGCAACTATGGACCGATTGCTCTCGTACTGGCCTCTCAACAGCAGCTGCTCGAACTTCGGACTCATGCTGCCCACGCCGCCCTCTCCCACCCCGGCCAATGGCTTGACGTCGGGGAGAACGGCTATCTGACGAACAGCTATCTGGCCGAACTCTGCTCGGCTGCCCGCGCACAGCTGTTTGTTTCGTACGCCACTGGTGGAGCGGACTGGTACCCCGACCACCTGTCCTTCATGTTCAGCCGCCGCAACCCCTTCAGAACCGCACTCTTGACCGCGCACTGGGAACCGGCGGAAAAACTAAAAGACCTTCTTGGTTCACAGGGATGTCGCTATCATCATGCCCACGCCCTGGACATCTATCGACCCACGAATGGTGGAGCGATCGGTATCCATCCGACAGGAGAACCCCTTGCCCCACTCACTCTCTATCGAGTCGATCACGGCGACCCCCCGTTTATGAAAGCCGCGCAGCGGCGATAGGCCATTATTTTTTGAGGAGCAGCGATGAGCGAAAGACCATCAACGATCCTTGTCACTGGAACTGCGGGATTCATCGGATTCCATGTCGCCATGCGTCTCTTGGACCGAGGCGATCATGTCATCGGCCTCGACAATATCAATGATTACTACGACGTCCGGCTGAAGGAGGCTCGCCTAGCACAACTCAAGCCTCGTGAACGATTCACATTCGTCAAACTGGACCTCGCCAATCGCCAAGGCATGAAAGACCTCTTTGCCGACCGATCAATACAGCGCGTGGTGCATCTGGCCGCGCAAGCCGGGGTTCGTTATTCGCTTGTCAACCCACACGCCTACACCGAGAGCAACATCGAAGGATTCATGAACATCCTCGAAGGCTGCCGTCACAACCAGATCGAGCATTTGGTCTATGCATCTTCAAGCTCAGTCTACGGCGGCAATACCCACATGCCGTTCTCCATCCATGACAATGTGGATCACCCCGTCTCGCTCTACGCCGCCAGTAAGAAAGCCAATGAGCTCATGGCGCACTGCTACGCCCATCTGTACCGACTGCCTTGCACCGGCCTGCGTTTTTTTACCGTGTATGGCCCCTGGGGACGTCCTGATATGGCCCTCTTCATCTTTACCAAAGCCATCCTGGAGGGGAAACCGATCGATGTCTTCAACCAGGGCAAAATGAAACGCGACTTTACTTATGTCGATGATATCGTCGAAGGGATCATTCGAACCCTAGACCATCCGGCTACCGCCAACCCTGCTTGGTCCGGTGAGAAGCCCGATCCAGGCACTAGCGCAGCCCCAGCCCGCATCTACAATATCGGCAACCATCAGCCGGTGGAGCTGCTGCACTTTATCGAGGTCTTAGAAAAGGCGTTGGGCAAGAAGGCGGAAAAGAACCTGTTGCCGATACAGCCAGGCGACGTCCCTGCCACCTATGCCGACATCGACGATCTCACCAACGATGTTGGTTTCAAGCCGAGCACCCCGATTGAGATGGGGATTCCTCGTTTTGTGGAATGGTACCGAGAGTTCTACAAGGTATGAGGAGCTGACCTTGTCGCGTTAGAAACACCCTACCGGCGCAAACCCGGTCCCAAAAAGCCGCGACAACGCGATATAGCGCGCATTGTCGTAGAACGAATAGCTGCCCCCCCGCTGATTTCTTCCCGTGATGTCGCCCCCATACGACGGATCAGACCCGAAGAAAAATCCGCCTCGTGTTTGTTGCACAAGTTGCATCCATTCCATGTAGAGACCGCAAACCTCAGCCTGCACGGACCCCGTTGCCGTGTTGCTGGCGTACCAGTCACGTGCCCATTCCGGCACCTGCCGTCCTCCACCCACCAGCCCGCGGTCCCGAGCGGGAGACAGATCAAACTGGGAGTCTCTCATGGTCTGCGTTCGAGGAATAGTCGGCATATTCACTAAATCAGGTACGATAGAGAGCGGCTTCAGATCCATCGCTTGACACCCGACCCGCTCTTTATTGGTGTACAGCGAGCTCCCGTCCGCCTCGAGACATTTCCAGGTCGTCGAACTAGTTCCTATGTCCCCCCATGCTACTCCCGTGGCCAGGACCACCAAGATGGCCGCTGAGAGGAACGTTCTTTCAACCTGTCGCATGAGACACCTCCAGATCCTGTAGCTAAGACACGTAGGGCGTGAGTACCTCTGATCATTTTCATAGTCGGCGCATACACCCTACTCAATGCGTCGTTTTTTCGTCTATGCAGCTTTGGAGGGGGGGTAACTTCCATCTGCGGAACCTTGGGCCGAATGACGATAGCCTTGGCATCACCCATCGGCCGTTCCAAGAGTTTAGGAGACGTATACTCAGTAAGTTACCTCCTACAGACTCCCCTTTCTGACGCCAGGCCCACGCGCTGCATTGCCTTGTCCGAGATAGAAACCTCAGGTATCCTGCCTGTCATATTCTCGATAAGCTGTTGGATAAAACACCGCAGACACGTACTCTCACATCATCAGCCGTCTCCGGACACATTCAACGATCGATACCGGCGCAGCATGACCGATTATCATGTCCTCACAAATCTGCTCTTCATCTACACTGTGTCGATTGCGGTGGTGTTTCTGTTTCATCAGTTCCGACTTCCCTCGATCGCCGGATTCTTAGTCGCCGGTGCGCTGATCGGTCCCCACGGGCTCAATCTCATTTCCGATATCGCCACCGTACAGGTCTTGGCGGAAATCGGCATCGTGCTCCTCCTCTTCACCATCGGCATTGAATTCTCGTTGGTCCAACTCGCCTCCCTTCAACGCCTGCTGCTGATCGCAGCCCCGATCCAAGTAGGAGGGGTCATCGCCATTACATGGCTCGGCGGCACGCTCGCGGGATTACCAACCGCTCAAGCAATCTTTTGGGGGTTTCTGCTCTCACTCAGCAGCACTGCCATTGTGCTCAAAGCCTTGACGGCTAGTGAAGCCAGTGATTCAGCGCACGGACGGGCGACGATCGGAATCTTGGTCTTCCAAGACATCGCGGTCGTCCCGATGATCCTACTCACACCCATTCTCGCCGGCCCTGGCGACGGGGCACTTGTACCGATGCTGCTCTCTTTGGGCAAATCGTTGGTCGTAGTGGCCTGCATTCTAGTCGGCGCGTGGTATGCAGTCCCGATCTTGCTCGAACACATCGTCCGCAGTCGAAGCCGAGAATTGTTCTTGTTGACCATCATCGTGCTCTGCCTCGGTATCGCCTGGCTGACCGCTCTCGGTGGGCTCTCGCTGGCGCTCGGTGCCTTCATCGCCGGCCTCGTGATCTCCGAATCGGAGTACAGTCACCAAGCCATCGCCGAAGTGCTGCCCTTTCGTGACAGCTTCAATAGCCTCTTCTTCGTGTCCATCGGCATCCTGCTGGACTGGCATATCCTGCTGGAGTACCCCTTCGTCGTGACCGGTCTTTTGTTGATCGTCCTGTTGGTAAAATTCTGCGCCGGCGCGGGCGCCGTGCTGGCTGTCTCCATGCCACCCCGCTCCGCCGTGATGACTGGCATCGCGCTCGCGCAAGTGGGAGAGTTCAGTTTTATCCTAGCCCAAGTCGGCCAAGAGGATCAGCTCCTGTCCGGAACGCAATATCAGATATTTTTGGCCGTCTCCGTCTGTTCCATGATCATTACCCCGGTCCTCATCCAGCTGTCGCCGCACCTGGGCCGACGGGTCGAGGCCATCCAGCGACTCCACCGCTGGTTTCCCGGACAGACCACGGCGCATGTCCTCGAAGCGGAGGGGCGGCACCTTCGCATCAAGGACCATGTCATTATCGTGGGATATGGATTGAACGGCCGCAATCTCTCACGCGTCTTGGGCGAGACGGAGATTCCCTATATCGCATTGGATTTGGACGGTGAAACCGTACGCCGGGAAGCCGCACATGGCTTACCGCTCTACTATGGAGATGCCACCAATCCGACGGTGTTGCGGCACGTCAAGATCGAACAGGCTCGAGTTCTGGTCGTGGCGATCTCTGATCCATTTATGGCGCGCCGGACCGTGCAGGTCGCTCGAGGATTGAATCCGAAGATTCATATCGTCGTCAGGACTCGCTATCTGCGTGAATTGGAAGAACTCCATCAGCTCGGAGCCGATGATGTCGTGCCGGAAGAGTTTGAAACGTCGATCGAGATTTTCGCGCTCGTTCTCCGCACCTATCAGATGCCGCAAGACTTCGTCATGCGCAAGGCGGAACAGGTGCGTCGAGAAGGATATGCGCTTCTCCGTCGAAGCGAACTGCCCGAGCTGGCGCACCACTTGCGCGGCGGCACCCTCGCCGACGTGGAAGTAGAAACCTGCCGGATTGAGGAAACCGCACCGGCGGCAGGGAAAACGCTCGCTCAGTTGGCATTGCGCCTGCGAACCGGAGCCTCGCTCATTGCCCTGACCAGAGGCGGGGTGACGGAATCAAACCCGTCGGACAAAACGAAACTCTTGGCCGGCGATATCGTGGTCCTACTCGGATCACGCGATGAGATTCGTCGTGCGACGGAATTCATCCTCACGGATCAACCTGACCGATAGCTTCAGAATCTCTTCATCGTCTGGTCGTTTCTATGAGGTTCAGCTTCGCCAGTGAAGCGTGACTCGTTCTTTGAGCGGGTGGTCAAAGGGACGCCCGGTCTGAACCGATTCAAGATAGGCTGCCTTGAGCTTGTAGTACCATCGAGCCGGCATATCGGCATCCCCCAGAAACATCGATGAGGGTTTGTGGCGGAGGCCCACCGCCAAATGTTTCATGGCTCGTTCATCCTGACTCAGAAACATCTTGGTCAGCGTACGAAAAATCAGATTGCCGAAGGGCAGCCAATGCAGACCAAGCCAGTACGCAGAAAAGTCAATGCGACATTCCATATCGGATACTGGTGTGGCCATTAACCGATTGGCAACCCACGCCCTGCCACATTGCATCAACTCTACCCGCTGATTCGGGAGGATAAAGTCGATCGTGGTCGTCATCGGCCCTCCGTAAATTCGCTCGACCCAATGAAACGGCCCGCTGTTCTTCGCCGGCCGGTGCGCCGTCATCCGGAAACCATAAGGGATCGGCTCAAAGATTTTCGTCTTCTCATGCATCCGCGCATCACTGCGCCACCAAGAATGGACGTAGGGCCCATGGACCGGATCGATAAGCCCGATGACACCATCATCGGGCGTGCAGGTATAGGTCAGGGAAATGTGGAATGACTGCCGAGGCTCCGCCGGAAGAGGCATGCGCGGAGCAGGTGGCACCGAATCCCTGTTTCCTCGTTCATCGGCCAGATACAACCAAATCATCCCATCCGTCTCTTCAGCGGGATACGAAGTCACGCCGACCTTGTCGGTTTGGAACGTGCTTCCGTCAGGTAACGCAGGAATTCGACGACATCGCCCCTGCATGTCAAACTGCCAACCATGGTAGGGACATTCCACCCGTTCCCCGTCAAACCGTCCGCATGACAACGGCATACCCCGGTGAGGGCAGAGATCACGCATGGCAGCCAGACGTCCATCTCGATCGCGGCATAGCACGATCGGCAGACCCAACATCTGTAGCCCTTTCATCATCCCTGGCCGCAGCGTTCGGCTCGGCACAGCCGGATACCAGAAGCCGAAGAGCGGTGCACTTCTGGATGATACGACTTCAGGGGATGGGGCTTGGATCATGGCTGAAATAGGAGGGTCACAAGAAGGTATTGTACAATCGAATTGAGACTATAACGGGAGGCAGAGACGAGGTCAAGCAACGAACACACCTGCCCGATACCCCGGTTCCTTGACACCCCAAAGGATCACATACTATTCTGTTTAAATACTGATCGTACGGCATTTTTCCCATGGTGTGAGGTGACACGATGATTGCCACACAGATCGAGCCGACAGCGACGTTGGCACAGCTCCAAGAATCCAAGCCTGAAAGCGTCACGATCGTGTTGTTGAGCGGTGATCTCGATCGGGCAATGGCCGCCTTCATCATCGCGACGGGCGCAGCCGCGATGGGGATGAAGGTGACGATATTCTTTACCTTTTGGGGATTGAATGCGATCCGAAGAAGGGGCGCCACCAGTTCAGCAAAAGACTGGCTTCGCCGGATGTTTGGGCTGCTCAACAAAGGCGGCGCCGACAGCCTTCCGCTATCCCGTTTTCACATGGGCGGGTTGGGCACGAAGATGATGCAGAAGGTGATGAAACAAAATCGCATGCCCGATGTGCCTGAATTGATGCAGACCGCCCTGGATCTGGGCGTCCATTTTATCGCGTGCACGACGACTATGGGGCTCATGGGCATTACCAAGGACACCCTGATCGATGGAATCGATCAGTTTGCAGGGGTCACGACGTATCTGGCGGAAGCGAAGCGGGGTAGCGTCAATCTATTCATCTAATCTGACAGCTCTCAATTGAGCGTGAGGGATATCTTCATGATGCAGGCCGATGTCAAACTCGATACCTTAGGGTACTTTTGTCCTATGCCGATCATTCTGACGTCGAAGAAGATCAAAGAGCTGGCCCTGGGCCAGGTGCTGGAGGTCGTCTCCGATGATGAAGGCATCAAGAAGGACATGCCGGCTTGGTGTGAAACCACCGGCCATCAAATGGTGGGACTGGAAGAAGAACAGGCGAAGTCGGGGCGGATTTACAAAGCGTTCGTCAAAAAAACGAAATAATCAGAACTTTTTTCGAGACCAATCAGACCGGAAGCCGGAAGGACCAGACGACGTCCTCCGGCTTTTTCGTTTGACGTCGGACAAATGTCATGGACCGAATCGTCGAATGTGTGCCTAACTTCAGTGAAGGTCGAAATCACGCCACGGTTCAAGCCATACTCGACGCAGTAACCTCGACACCCGACGTCGTCTATTTGGACCACTCGATGGATCCAGACCACCATCGAGCCGTTCTGACCTTCTGCGGAACCCCGGAAGCAGTCGTCGTAGCGGCTTTCCGCGCCATCCGTACCGCAACCAACCTCATTGACCTACGCAGCCATACCGGCGTGCATCCGCGCGTGGGAGCAACGGACGTCGTCCCATTTATTCCGATCAAGGGTACGACGATGGACGATTGTATCCAGCTTGCAAAGCGGCTCGGAGAAGAAGTCGGACGTGAACTGAGGATTCCGGTTTTCTTGTATGAACAGGCCGCAAGTCGAACCGACCGCATCCACTTGGAAGCTGTGAGGCGTGGCGGCCTTGAAGGGTTGGCATTCCGAATGTCGTCAGATCCTCATTGGGCACCTGATTTCGGCCCGTCTCGACTCCATCGGAGTGCCGGAGCCATCGTGATCGGTGCCCGGCCACCACTCATCGCATACAACGTCAACCTCCGCTCTCAAAGCATGGAGATCGCCCGTTCCATCGCCAAGACCGTCCGGCAATCTAATGGCGGCTTGCTCCATGTGAAGGCGATCGGTGTTGAACTGGCCAGCCGTGGCATGGTCCAGGTTTCCATGAACCTGACTGATTATCAGGTGACGCCAGTCCAGTCCGCGTTTCAGGCTGTCAAAACTGAAGCAGAAAAACACGGGATTTCAGTAGCTGGAAGTGAGTTCATCGGATTACTCCCGCAGGCGGCGTTAGACAACGCTGCGGTGACGTCGCTTCAGCTGGAACGATTCGATCTATCTCATATCCTGGAAAGAAGAATTGCTGAAACTGTGGAGGCAAAGAACACATCCGATCAGACTCTATTGGATTTTCTGAGCGCCGTCTCTGACACCAAACCCATTCCTGCAGGTGGAAGCGTCGCCGCTCTTGTGGGCGCCTTAGCTGCTGCGTTGGGAGTCATGGGTGCACGCCTGGCCAAACAATCCGACGGAGAAACCACCCTTCTGCGATTGAGTCGGCGACTATACGAACTTGTTCAAGAAGATGCTTGCGCCTATGAGGCTCTGATGGAGGCTTACAAGATTCCCAAGGAACACTCAGATCGTCCCGGTACAGTTTCGAACGCGCTCCTCAAGGCTACGGAAATCCCCCTGGAAGTTGCGGAAAGAGCCTGCGAGGTCGCACGGATTCTTCATGGCTTACGACAGGTGGTCAAGCCAACAGTCTATTCAGACCTTACTGTGGGTATGATCCTGGCCATTGCGACTGCTGAAGCAGGTCTTTTCACGGCCAGGACAAATGTGAAACATTCAACAAATCAGTTGGTTATGGAATCAGCACAAGCAAAAATCATAAAGACACGCGAAAGTCTTGAGGAGCTGAGGAGGTTGTGTTAGACTCCGCGGCTGCATTGTGACGAACCATCACAAACAGGCTGGATTGGCCTGAGAAAGTCGGTAGTTAGCCGGATGGAAATCAAGGTCTTCAACAACAACGTTGAAAAAGCACTGAAAGTTGCAAAGAAGAAGCTCGCAGGCGAAGGGCTGTTTCGTGAACTCAAACGTCGCCGTTTTTATGAGAAGCCAAGCGTGAGGAAGAAGGCCAAGCAACGCGAAGCTCAACGACGCCGGCAGAAGTGGTTGTCAAAGAGAAAACCTGAGTAGAGACGCCCTCAGGGTTCTATCGGCCCCTCCAATAGCCTCCCCCTCGTTCGCACCCACGTCTCTATGCGTCAGGAGCAGATCCATGCCGCCGTTCGAATCGTCAAGCGGGAGATTCGTCGGTGGCAAGAACCGGTTGTCGGAGTCGTTGCCAAAGAATTCAACCGAGACCCCTTTCTGATCCTCATTTCTACCGTCCTCAGTTTACGAACCAAGGATAAGACAACCAGGGAAGCGGGTGATCGGCTCTTCGCCTTCGCTCGAACTCCAGCCACGATGCTGCAACTACCGCTGAAGAAAATCGAACAGGCGATCTATCCGGTTGGGTTTTATCGGACCAAAGCGAAATCAATCCACGAGATCTGCCACCGGTTGATCGACGACTATGGTGGAGCCGTTCCGGACTCCATCGATGAACTGGTCGGCTTACCAGGGGTCGGGCGGAAAACCGCAAATCTCGTCGTGACGATTGGATTTAGAAAGCCTGGAATCTGTGTCGATATTCACGTGCACCGCATCAGCAATCGCTGGGGCTACATCAAGACCAAGACGCCGGAAGAATCGGAAACCGCCCTCCGCCGTAAACTGCCGAAACCATACTGGATCATCTACAACGATCTTCTCGTCCCCTATGGCCAAAACCTCTGCCTTCCTGTTTCGCCCCTGTGCAGTACGTGCAAGTTGACGGACCTATGCGACCGAGTGGGAGTCACAAAATCTCGGTAGGAATGAATTGTGACAGGTAAGGAAGGCTAAATAAAGAGCTTCGTTTCCGCCTCAGCCGTCAGTGACAAGATCGCGGGCAGCCCCAGGACTTCATCGACGTTCCGTTCGACCGCGCTGGCATCCACGCCCATATATTCCAAGCCGGCGCTGCAGGCGATTAGCCGAAGCGTTCCAACCTGCTTGGCATCTTGGAACATTTCTGAAATCCTTGGTACGTTCCTCTCCTTGAGGAGTCGAGCTACTTCTTCAGCCGATCCCGCATACTCCGGCGGAAAGTCGATTTGATCGATCTTGCCCTCGGCCAGCTTCTTGATCGTCCAAAACAACAACACCACGATCACGTCTTTGCCCATCGCGGCGGCCGTCATGCCGAGCGTCGCGACCTGATGCAACTTATCGTAGGTGGCATTGTGAGCAAAAATGACAAACTTCGGTTTAGTCGACATGGTTTACTTCTTCCGTACCCTGCCCTTCACACTGTTGACATAGTCTGTAATTGCGGCATCGACTTCATCAACCGTCATCGGTTGATCATGTATTTGACTTTCATCGATGAGATACCGGCCCTGATCTTTTTCCTGTTTCACAATGACGGCGTTCTCAGAGGTCACCTCAATCAGCATAAACCATTCCTTCGCCCCTTGTGAGAGCACCACCTGCTTGCCGGCTCCCTTTCCGGTGATCTCAATCTGAAGCCCATCGTCTGTTTCCGTCGAAGACCATGCCTCACCGGCAAGCGACATAGCCCCCACGACGACCGCCATGACGACGAGAAGCTTGGTCACTCTTGGACTCACCTGACATCACACCACTACGGAGCTTCCATACGAAACGATTATAGCGAGCATGGGCGACTGCGTAAACCAGGGGATACCAATCTCGTTTGCCTTGAGAGGCGTCGGAGCCCGTGTTAGGATGCCGCCCGATGGACAGACTCATTGCAACGGTTGAGCAGTACATCTCTACCGAAACACTCGTCACCCTGACGGCCCTTTCGATCGTCTTTTTTGTCGGATCGTTAATCGCCATCCCGTTCATCCTGGTGCGATTGCCGACAGACTTTTTTGATACGCGTGTGCCGAGACAGTGGATGGAGAATCATCACCCGGTACTTCGGCTTCTCGGTCATCTCGCGAAGAATGTGGTCGGCGCGATCTTTCTGTTCGCCGGCTTCTTGATGCTCTTCCTCCCAGGTCAGGGCATTCTGACGATGTTAATCGGGATCACGATGCTGGACTTTCCCGGCAAGCGCAAACTCGAAGCCAAGATGATCGGCCAACCGGCCGTTCTGAGCACTATCAACAACATGCGCCAGAAGTTTGGGAAGCCTCCGCTCACGATCGCGCCAGATTCATGAATCAGCGCTGAGACTTCCCCGGAAGCACCGTCACTCAGTCCTCAGCACGTCATACGAACGCCCATGTCATCACCACAGACCAACACCCGCCCCACTCTGTATTTGATTGACGGCAGTGCCTACATCTATCGCGCCTTCTTTGCCCTGCCGGCCCTCAATAATTCCAACGGCCTCCAGACCAACGCCGTCTATGGGTTCATGACCACGCTCCTCAAGATCATCCGTGAACATCGACCGGATGGCCTGGTCGTGGCATTCGATGAGAAGGGGCCGACACTCCGGCACGAGGAATTCAAAGAATACAAAGCGCAGCGTCCGCCGATGCCCGACGGCATGAAGGCCCAGATCCCGTACATTCATCGCGCCGTGGAGGCGCTGAATATCCCCGCCGTCAAGCACGTCGGCTACGAGGCTGATGATTTGATCGGCACCCTCGCTCGACAAGCGGAGCAGGCCGGCCACGATGTCGTCATCGTCACCGGCGATAAAGACATGCTCCAACTCATCACCCCACACGTGCGCGTCTATGATCCGGTGAAAGACAAATGGTCCGGCGATGCGGAATGTATCGCCAAGTTCGGAGTTGAACCGGCGCGTGTGGTCGAGATCATGGGGTTGATGGGCGACAGCAGCGACAATATTCCTGGGGTGAAAGGCATCGGCGAGAAGACCGCTATGAAACTCATCGCTCAGTTTGGGACCATCGATGAGCTGCTTCGCCGGCTCGACGAGGTGACACCTACACGCATCAAGACTCTCCTGACGGACCAGGCGGACAATGCACGACTGAGCCGGAAACTCGCGACCATCGACACCCGGAGCCCGGTGGATTTCCATCCTGAATCCTATCGGATCAAGCCACCGCACGACGAACAGCTCGCAGAGCTGCTGCGTGAGCTTGAATTCACGTCGCTGCTGAAGAGTCTTCAGCCATCGCCCAAACAGCCAGAGGCGAAAACCTCTGCGGCAGTTGTGATTGAAGATGAAGCAGCCGCACAGCGCTTCGCTGATAGCTTACCCAAACATACTCCGCTCGCCGTGCACTGTCTCTTCGCCGGGCAACCAGGTGTGCATGCTGATCTGAAGGGTCTCGCGCTCTCGAGTGGCAGTCACACTGTCTTCGTCCCGATCGACATTCACGCCTACATGCGACCGATCATGCCTCTCCTTCATGATCTGCAAAGAACCAAAGTGGCGCATGACCTCAAAGCCACCCTATTAGCCTTACATCGCCTAGGCGTGACCCTAGCGCCACCCTATGTCGACACCATGGTTGCGGACTATCTACTCAATCCTAATCGCCGCGACCATGGCCTCGAAACGATCGCGATGGAACGTCTTGGAGAGCGGTTCGGATCGGACAAGGAAAAGAACGCTCAACCACAGTCGCTCTTTGACGTTGATACCGGTTCCCGAGATCAAGCGACGGAAGCCGCTTCGTGCTTGGTAAAACTCGACCTCATCCTCGCGAACCAATTGACGGAACAGGGAAGCCTGCCCCTCTTTACCGATGTTGAGATGCCCCTCGTCCCGGTCCTGGCAGACATCGAACGGAATGGGTTCTTACTCGATGTGGAAGGGCTACGGACATTGGGCAAAGAGCTCGAACGGGAACTCGACCGCATGATGGAAACCATCGCCGGACTAGCCGGAGGCGAGTTCAATATCAATTCCCCCAAACAGCTGGCGACCGTTCTATTCGAGAGGCTTGGGTTAAAACCTCTGCGGAAAACCAAAACCGGGTACTCCACCGATGAAGACACCCTGACGCAACTGGCATCGCAACATGACTTGCCTGCACAGATTCTGAACTACCGCAGCCTCAGTAAGTTGAAATCAACCTACGTCGATGCCTTACCAGAACTGGTCAGGCCAGAAACCAAACGCCTTCACACGTCGTTGAACCAGACCGTTGCCGCAACTGGACGGCTGTCGTCGACTGATCCTAATCTACAAAACATCCCCGTCAAAGGGGACTATGGCCTCCGCATTCGTGAAGCCTTCATCGTTCCGAAGGGTCATGAACTTCTCTGCGCCGACTATAGCCAGATCGAGCCGCGTATCCTCGCCCATCTGTCACAAGATCCTCGTCTGCTCTCAGTCTTTGCCAAGGAGGAAGACATCCACATGGCCACCGCCATGGAAATCTTCGGGCTCCCCTCCAGTCAGATCACGAGAGACATGCGTCGTGCGGCCAAGACAGTCGTCTTCGGCATCGTCTACGGCATCAGCCCGTTCGGTCTTTCCCAGAATCTAGGCGTACCTCAGCCTGAGGCGAAGAAATACATCGAGACGTTCTTTGCGCGATTCGCTGCGGTACGAGCCCTCATGGATCGGAATATCGCCGAAGGGCGAGAGAAGGGCTACACCACCACCATCCTCGGCCGCCGTCGACCGATTCCCGAGCTCCAGAGCGGCGATCCTACACAACGCGGCTTTGGCGAACGCATGGCAGTGAACAGCCCCATCCAAGGTTCAGCAGCGGACTTGATCAAAGTGGCCATGATCAACGTCCATAGGACGTTGCACCAGGAACTGCCCCATGTGAAGATGATCCTCCAAGTCCATGACGAACTCATCTTCGAAGTGCCGGACCACGATCTGGAAGAAACAAAGCGGCTGGTGAAGCAGGAAATGGAAGGAGTCGGTAAACAGCTAGGCCTCTCAGTGCCGCTCAAAGTCGATCTCGGCATCGGCAAGAATTGGCGCGTGGCACATCCATAACACGGAAGAAAGCGAGGTATCCAATGCAGAATATCCGTCAATCAGCAGCATGGTTGCTCGTGGGTATTGGTTTTGGTGTGCTGGGACTGCTGCTGTTCATGGGACAGCCGTTCACTGCAAAAGCGCAGGAACCAAAACGGTATCAGTACATGATCGTCGAGGTGCTTCCTGACACCAAGAACATGCAAATCAAGCTGAATGAGTTTGGAGCAGACGGCTGGGAGCTGGTGGCGGTACCAATGGGCAGCATGACAGAACCCAGATTGGTCTTTAAGCGGTGAAGAAGGAAGGGTGATGGAGCTCAGCCAGCAGAAACCCTAGATCGACGCTTCCCGTCTTTTGGACTCGATGTAACCGTGTATTATAGTCGCCCGCTGACTCTTAATCAGCGGGCTGATAGTACGACTATGCTGCAAGAGGCCCTGCCGAGTACGCGGACGCTGTTATTGAACGCCTCGTCCTCTCGGTAGTTCAACTCATTTCACTCCCAGAAAGATGAAACAAATCTTCGTCTCTCAGCATCTCTTCGAAGTTGAAATGCGCAAGGACCGTCTTGAACAGGCTGGCATCCGGTGCATGATCAAGAACCTGCGTTCATCCAGCCTGGCTGGAGAGATTCCTTTTACTGAGGTGTTCCCAGAACTGTGGGTCATCCAAGACGAGGACGCCTATCGAGCACGACAAGTCCTCGACGAAGAGTTGATTACGCAGCCGTCAAACCCAGGTGCTTGGATATGTACCGGGTGTGGCGAACATCACGAGAGTCAATTTTCTGCATGTTGGAAGTGCGGACAAGCCAGCGCATCAACATGATTCAACATAGTCCCATGCTCATGCTTCATCAATTCTTCCCGCACACAAATTTCCACACTGATTGCGCCATAGTCCCTCTTGGGATCGGCGACCAGCCTGATTCACCTGACTTCTTATAGATCAAGCCACCGGTCCCCATATTGCCAGCAAACTGTTCAAGAGCCACAAGACGAAAGCGTTCCTTGGAACAATCGTGTTCTTCGTGAGCACGGACAGAGGAGAAGCTGGTGAATCCTCTGGTGTGGGGAGTTTTCAGGTCGTCGAGTACCCAGACTGTGACGACATCGCCGGTTCTGTTGATTGTCTCTCGGTCAACATAGACCTTGGCTTTGTCGTTCCCGTCGAGAAGATACCACTCCGCAGAGAGAGACACGTCACTCAGCGCTGGATTCACAACCAGCAGGAATAGCGCCACAAAGGAAGGCCGCACCAGCGCAAGAAGCTGCCACTGCCAGGCATGCCGCATAGGAAATCCAGAAACTCGTCTTCACTCGGATGGTGGCTTCATGCCGAGCTCGTCGACCCGTTTCAAGCAGTCGTTGAATCCCTGCCGACGTTGGACAAATGACCAAAACAGTTTGTACCGATTCAGCATGTCCAGCTGTTCCACATGTTCATTACATGTCTTCTGTTTCCAGGGCTCGACGTTATCCGGCGGTGCGGTGACGACCCATGCTCCTCCAACCAAGGCCGAGACGAGCAGTACCCCACCACCGACGATTATCATTCCTGTCTTGACGCTCATGAATCCCTCTTTCAGTCCGGTGAACTTCGAAGAGCCGGCCGACCTCTATAGGATTGAACCGTGCCCGTTGCATTAATCTGGTGCCGGAGACCGGGATCGAACCGGTACGGGCCTTTTGAGCCCGAGGGATTTTAAGTCCCTTGCGTCTGCCTATTCCGCCACTCCGGCAAAGTGGCGGATTTTAACATAGCCACAGGGCGGCCCACAGCCACTTTCTCGGCACCCTTCATTATTAGGCCTTCACCCACTCCGATGACTGAAAGCCCAGAAACCGATATGGGTCTTCAACAAACCATAGCGGGATAGGGTAGAATGCGGCGGATGAGCGATGCAACCGTCAAGAAACGAGGGGACTGGGCGGAGATGATCCGTTGAGTATACTGGTCTCTCGCTTGTTAGCCGGTTTGTTCACACTAGCCTTAGCACTTCCACAGACAGCGGCCTGCCAAGAAGCGGCGCTCGACATTCTCCCACTTCGTCCCTTTAATTTCGACATCTCGTTCAATCAACGCACATTCGCTCCGCAAACCAGGGTCATCGCGGCACAGGTTGGAATCACCGCCCTGCGCTATGGGCCGCTTGAGTTACGGACGGTGTACCAGTATTACAGTCAGCACACACCGACCTACATTACTGATCAACATTCCTTGTTTCTGAACCCACGCTGGAACAATTTTATCGATGTGCTGGATTTCCCTCGAACCAGGCCGATCAACCGAATTATCCGTCATGTGCTTTTCGGACCGCTTGAGGATCGAGCGGTCCCCTACGTCGGCACACTGATTGGCGGCACCCTCCCCGGACGGAGCGAGGGTTCGCCTGGCTATCTGTACGGCGGCCAGGTAGGGGTACGGTTCCCGGTGGCTCGTGGATTCTCGGTTGACATGGGACTCCAGTACACTCGGTTTGAAATCGACTTTAAAAGCAAGTCGGATCTCTCCCAGCAATGGCTGTTTACGATCGGGATTCGCCTGTAATCGGATACTCTCTATGCAATCGAGTAGCCCCATCGCACAAACGACGACCCGGTTGAGCAACGAGACGCGCGGCCATTGTTGGCCTCACATTCTTTTTGGATTGGGCCTTCTCCTCCTACAAGGTTGCGGCCTGATCTACGATGCCGTCACAATGGTCCATCCATTGACTCGAGACGAACTGTCCATGATCTGTACACGTGGACGATTGCGTGTTGGTATCTCCGTTGAGCCGTTTCGTCCCTTTGTCTTTCCCGCCGTCTACACGGATGAAGGTATTCGTGTGACGGGCCTGGATATTGAACTGATCCGAGAGGTCACCGACGCACTCACTGCTCATTGCGGCAGACAACATCCGATTGTCCCGACATTGCACGTCACGCGGTTTCCCGATCTTTTTATCAAGATGAATGAAGGGCAACTTGATCTCTTTGTTTCATCCGTCAGCGGAACGATACCCGGCACGAGGCCGACCGGCCTATGGTTTTCGCTTCCGTACTTCTATAATGACGGCATAGCCGCCATCATCCAAAATCCCGACGTAGCGGACCGAGTATGGCAACAACTTCAACAGCAGAACGGGAATGTGGATACCCTGGCTGCAGTCAGGAAAAGTTTTGCAGGATTGACCGTCGCCGTTCAAAAGGGACGATCCTCTCAACTGTATGCCGAAGCTAATCTCAAGCAGGCCCGCTTGGTGATCTGCGATTCGCTTCCCGCCTCGATCGAAGCCAAAGATCTGAATATCGACGTGATCCTGACCAATCATTCCATTCTCGAATATGTGACAAAACGAGTCTGGCAAGATTGGCGGCTGCTGACACAACTCGACGGCACCCCTATGATTCTGACTCATGAGAATCTTTCCATCGTGACCAGCGACGACCATAGACAGTTACAATGGTTGCTGAACAATCTTCTGTTTCGCCTGGAAGAGTCGAATCGGTTGAAGCATATGCGCTGGAGGTGGGTGGACGCACCCTACGCGCCTACTCGGCGGGCAACCAGCGAAGGGCTACCCCTGGAGATCACGCAAGTTCCTCAACATTACGATCAGGGGCAGTGCCGCGTTGCGGAGAGACAATGAACAAGTCGGGGTGTTTATGATCGTCTTGTCGAACGGATTACGATTGCTTGGTTTGATCCTGCCGCTTCTCTGTCCCCAAATCGGCTGGACAGAGGATCCGCATAAGGAACATGAGGATACCGCGCACCTTCTGACCACCATGCTCAATGCAGGGCGTGTCGTCGTCGACCAAAACCAAGCCTTGATCAACGATCCGAGCAAAGGGGATAAGAAATTTACGCCCGAGATCTTTGAACATCTGTTACGTGACGAGTTTTTTCAACAAACCCACATCGATCTGAAACATCCGCCCTCGTCGTTGACGTCTCATACCAAGGAGCTGTTGGCCGCGCTGCTTCTTGCGAGTAAAGAGGTTGTAGGGGACGCGCAATTCGTGATCAATCAGCGTGGAATCGGATATAAGAATTTCATCCCGGCAACGTTCGGCAGCCAGACCGCACGGAAGTTTTCCAATCGATCACACGTGACGATCAAACAAACGACCCTCACCCCGAGAAACCTAAAAAACACTCCTGATTCATACGAGGAAGCGGTCCTGAGGCAGCTTGCCCGTCAGACAGCCGTGACCAGTCCAACCGTTGAATGGATCAATGGCGGACAGTTACTCAGGACCATGATGCCGATCTACTATTCGGAAGATTGTCTCACCTGTCACGGAAGCCCTAAAGGAATTCTCGACATTTCCGGCTATCCACGAGAAGGCGCCCAGGCTGGAGAACTGGCGGGAGCGATCAGCATTCAAATTCCCGTGGACCATCGGTAGCAGGCAGCCGGCGCCGACGGAGGGAGGCACCAGGCCGAGCTGCTACCGATGGTCGTCGGGGCAATCAGTTCATCATTGCCAGGAGTTGTGGCCGCTCTTCCTCGCAACTCTTCTCTTTCTCATGCTTACAGTTCAGCACTTCTTCCATCCCTGACTTGACGGCCCGTCCCCATCGATTCGTCTGTGCTTGTGCCTTTCGAGCATAGCGACTGATCGTTCGACGGGTCTCGGCACCGGTCTGTGGGGCAAAAAGTAGCCCAAGCCCTGCTCCGATGACCGCCCCACCAGCGATGAATGCAGCCACTTTGGCGACTTGCTTCTGCTGCTCCGACATGGTGAACCTCCTCATGATGGTGAATGAGCCGGAAGATCGCTTCACACCCCGTTATCCTGCAAGGATTACCAGCATGCTCCGTGCCATGGTCAGAGGCGGGTTTGAAAGAAGGATTTCCGTGAAAAATCGCGGAGAGCATTTTTTGTCAATGAGAAGTGACTAATTTTTGGTCTCATTTTCTCAACAAATTTGAGCACAGCCGTCTCAGAAATCCAACAGCTGTCTCGTGCCTGTCCATGTTTGACAGCCATGGAGGCCGATTTGCCGGTTATCACACATGAAGAATTTCTCATCACCGATGCACTTGCATTGACACGTGAGCCTCCGTATTATCCACGGGCAAGTCTTGCCTAGCTCCCCGAGAGCTCGACATAGGACTTCTGGTTCGTGTTCCTATAGAAATAAAAGTATGCTCTTTCAACGGACGCTCTTGGGAATAGCTTGATGGGTCCCCCGGCCTCGCTCCCGTACCCCAATCTTGATCCGGTTATTGTTGCCCTGGGCCCCATTCAGCTTCGCTGGTACGGGCTGATGTACCTCATCGGCCTCACCGCCGGGTATTTTCTCATTCAGCGGAAGGTGGCCCGGAAGGAGTTGGCCATCAGGCCTGACCAGGTCTATGACATGGTCGTCTATGCCGCCTTCGGCGTATTTCTTGGGGGACGGATCGGCTATACCCTCTTCTATAACTTTTCGTACTACAGCCAAAACCCATTGAAACTCCTCGCAGTCTGGGAAGGAGGAATGTCCTTTCACGGCGGGCTCCTGGGAACGATCCTCGCCCTGATCTGGTTCAGCCGAAAGCAGGGAATTCCCGCCTACACCGTGGCAGACCTCGCGGCCAGCGTCACCCCGATCGGCTTGGGATGTGGACGAATTGGGAATTTCATCAATGGTGAGCTCTTCGGTCGTGCAACTGAGGTGGATTGGTGCATGGTCTTTCCCGGGGGAGGACCTGCCTGCCGTCATCCCTCCCAATTGTATGAGGCAACGCTGGAAGGACTGGTGCTCTTCACCGTCCTCTGGTGGATCGACCGCCGCCCCACCCCACCCGGTACCCTCTTCTGGACCTTCATTACCGGGTATGGTATCAGTCGGCTCATCGCCGAACTGTTCCGTGAACCGGATCAGCACCTGGGGTTCATTTTTGGACCGATCACCATGGGCCAGATCCTCTCGGTACCAATGGTGCTGGTCGGAGTCCTCATGCTCATCTTGGGATACCGCCGAACCAGACAGACTCCTGCGTACTCATAAAGGCGCTGGCATCGGAGTGCCGAGCAAAGAGATGGCCACGGAGCTCCAAACATAGCGCTCGCCCCTCAGTCCTCGGCACCGCACTCAGTATGGCATGTCGTCATCATCCAACCCCACATGGTGGCCGAGTTCATGAACGACGGTGTCATACACTTCTTGAACCACTTCTTCCGGACTCTCGCAGAGACGGAGAATTGGCCCGCGGTAGATCGAAATTTGAGGTGGAGCCTCCCCTCCCGGCCTAAAAAATGAATCAGCTGCCAGCGACTGCCCTTGATAGAGCCCAAGCAAGTCGTCTTCACTCTCAAGCTCCAGATCTTCGAGGACTTCTTTCGGTGGCTCATCCTCAATCACGACTGCGATCGATTCCATCAACTTGGCATAGGGAGGCGGCAAATCGGCAATGGCCTGTTGGACTAGCTTGGCAAAAGCCTCGGGAGACATATGATCATGCCTAGCCATTATTCAACATCTCACAATTTATAACTTACAACTCTACAGCGATCGCACAGCGCAGGAACAAACAATGAAATCGTGGCTCCAGTTTCAACCGTTGTCGTACCGCCGCTTTGTAAACTTCTCCCTGCGTTCTATATTGTTCGGCTCGACCTACCGCCTGATCAGATGACACGGCATCCGTCTTATAGTCCGTGATCCAGAGCTCCCCGTCGAATCGGTAGAGAAGATCTATGACCCCCTCCATGACCTGCCGTTCTCCCCAAGGCATGGTAAACGGAACTTCACGGCCCACGATCTGGGACGACCGAAGCCTGTCATAAAGGGGCGATCCGCCGAATGCCATGAACAGATCATGAAGCGACTCCGTCACGGCTGGCAGCAGAAACTGTTCCTCCGATTGGAGCAGTGCCTGAAGGACCGGACCGATCTGCTCAATCAATCCACTCGCCGGCGACAAAAAATTCCATCGCTCCAAGACCCGATGCGCGGCAATCCCTGTCAGTCGTCCCACGTCACGGAGCCGACCGTTCTGAGCGGGAAGAGGTTTGCGCGGTTCTTCTTGTCGAATCAATGCGGTCGGTGTCACATGCCATTCGGTCTCCTCGACAGCACTCCACCGTTCTTTCCGCTGCTCCCACAGTCTGGCAATTGACGACACATCGATCGAGATAACCGGATTCTCAGGTGAGAACGACTGACGCTGCCAGGTTCGCTCCGGCGCATGCACCACGCGATGGGGAATGATACTTGCCCCAATCGAGAGCTGCTGTGTGACCATTTCGCCAACCTGCCCGTCGCCAATTTGTTGCAGCCATTGGAATGTCGTTTCCCCGACCGACCGCGCCACTTTCCCACCAGACAACACCAATAGCTCCTTGGCCCTCGTCATCCCGACGTAGAATACTCGCCGTCGTTCGGCCTCTTCTCGTACCGCAAATTTTGCCTGAGCCAGGACCGCCCCAATCGTTCGTTTTGACCCGATGGACAATCCATAGATGCCGCTCGACCAATCGTGCGCCACATGTGGTACAGTGCGGTCCCGCCCTGTTCCCTGGTGCATTCCCGGCAAGACCACGATAGGGAACTCGAGTCCCTTGGCCTTGTGGATCGTCATGATTTGCACTGCATCGGAAGATGCTTCAGCCAAAGGGCTCTCTGCCTCTTCTGGTTGTTCGTCCAGTCGCGTCACCATCAACTCAATGAATGCGCTCAACGTCATCGTGGCTCGTTCGGCAAGTGAGGCGGCTGTGTGTTTCACTTTCAACAAATTAGCGACGGCCTGTTCACCATGCAGAGAAGCAGCGGCGGCCTCCAAGAGCGGGAGCCGATCAAAGATCAATTCGATCGCGTCAGCCAGTGGAACCGAGGGGACCGCCTGATGGAGCCACGCCAATTGTTCATAGAGGCGGCGAATCGCTGCAGCCTTCGGATGATCGAACGAGTCGAGACTTGTCCAGAGCCTATACTCCAATTGGGAGGCCTCATGGAATTCAAACACTTCACGATCCGTCAAACCGCCTAACGGGGAACGCAGCAGTCCGGTCAGGGCAATGCGATCATGCGGATGGTCAAGCACTCGCAACACATTCACCAGATCGATCACTTCTTGGCGACGGTAAAAATGCTTTTCCCCTTCAATGACATAGGAAATGTTGTGTCGGCGCAGGGCGTCGAGGTAGGCATCGGCCTGGGTGAGCTTTCGAAAAAGCAACGCGACATGGCCGGCCACAGTATGAGGGCGTGAGAGGATCTCATCTTTCAACCACCGTGCCAGTACCTCCCCTTCGGCTCGCACAGCAAGATCCGCATCAAACGGTTCATTCTCGTCTGCCGGGGTCGTCACCAAGAGTCGGACTCCCGCCTCCATCGTTGAAGGACGACGTTGTGGGCGCACGTCAAGCCGGACATTGGCCGGCTGCACGAGTGGGCGGTGGACAAAGAGTCGGTCAAAGATGTCGTTGATCGGGTTGAGCACGGCTGCGGCGCTGCGAAAATTCGTCGTGAGCGTTTGGATGACACCACCGCCTTGCGTGATCTTGTCGACTACCCGATCGAAGGCTTCAATGTCTGCTCGACGAAACGCATAGATCGACTGTTTTGGGTCGCCGACAATAAAGAGCTTCCCGGGATCCAACTTCATATCCTGCCATGCGGTCTCATGACAGCCGAGCTGCTCCGACACCGCAAGAATGATTTCATACTGAATCGGATCGGTATCCTGAAACTCATCGACCAACACCGCCCGATACTCTCGCTTGATCCCTTCCCTGACTCTGGGATGCGCTTGCAGGAGACCCCTCGCCCTCGCCAACAGACCGTCAAATGACAACCACCCTTTGTCCACGAAAGAAGAGCGGATCGACTCAACCAGTGGACCGAGAAGCTTCAGCAAATCACCAAACAGAAGATGATCGACATCTAAGAAAGACTGACTGGCTTCAATAAGTCGTTTGGCTTCTTGGAACTCCGACTCATCCCAATCCTTGACCTTACTTCCGATGTCTTTACTGAGCCAGTCGCGAGTCGAGACATCCAGCCGTTGGAGAACGCACGGCCCCTCGTTCGCCACCTGAGTCAGCAACGAGAGACCGGCTCCAAGCATTTCCTCAATCTTTCGTCGCTTGGGGCGATCGTACGCCTTCAGTAACGTGTGCGCCTTGTCTGCTCGCTCACCAATCCACTGAACCACGTTCGGATTCAGAGAGTCCTGGGCCAGCTGTTGCCGCACAACCTTGAGATCGACCAACTCGCTACAGAGTGCATGGGCAAGGCTTCTGACCTCTTCGAGAGTCGTGACACTCAATAGCCTACGCCATCGCTCATGGTTCGAGCCTTGTCGGCTCAACTCCTGATCGATCCATACATCCCACGCTTGCGTAAAATGCTCGTCAAATCGTGACCCGTCGTCCTCTTGAAAGTCCGGATCAACGCCGCTCTCTAGGGGATGCAGCCGCAGCAGGTGCGCGGCAAAACTATGCAACGTTCCAATTTGAGCCTTCTCGATATCGGCCAACCCAGCACGGGCTCGTGCCGCGATCTCATTCCTCGTGAGTCCGTACCGTTCTTGCAGATCCTGAGCCGAGACGGCTCCACCGTCTTGTAGTCGTGCCCCATCGGTTTGAAGATCGGCCAGCCACGTCAGCCTCTCGCGCAAGCGCACCTTCATTTCCATCGCCGCTTTGTTCGTGAACGTGAGCGCAACGACCTGGGTGATGGGCACTGGGCGTGGATCTTTCATCACGAGATGCACCAGACGATTGACCAAAAGCGTCGTCTTCCCGGTTCCTGCCCCGGCAATCACCACCACGTTCCGGTCGAACGTCGTCTCCGCGCCCTCGCGGGCGGCATGATCAGAAATCTCGTGGTGATTACTCATCCTGTACCTTGATCGTACGCAAGGATCGAAGATCTTTGGATTCCGGCGAACGATACGACCGCCACCAGGTCAACTGATGTTCACACCGACAAGCCACCCGGTACTCGCAAGCCTCGCAATAGGTGCCCGGCAGGATAAAGAACTGGCCGGCCTTAAGGCCGACCACCAGACGCTCGATCGTGTCTTGGAGCAACGCGCCCGTGTTGCCGGACCAATCCCGTTTGGTGAACATTGAGCGATCGATTGCCTTTGACCAGTTTGGGGCCACAAAGAGCAGTTGAACTCCCTCGGTTGTTCCTAACTCACCCAGGTCTAGGCGAGCATAGAACGGCGGCTGCAACCGATAGCCTCGAACCGCCGACTGGCGAAGATTCCGGTCCTCCGTCTTCATGGCGCTGCCGGTCTTGTATTTGTAATCGATGATTCGCAGGGCACCACTGTCTCGATGTCGGTCGAGACGGTCCAGACGGCCTTGAATCTTCAGACTGACTGATTCCTCCTTGACCACAAGCGACAACCTGCCGGTCGCTTCCTGCTCAAAGGCAATCGGCTGATAGGGCTGCTCCACATAGGCCGCTTGATCGGAAGAAATTGTTGAGAGCACTAGAGCAACGGCCTGTTCCTTCGCAAATTCCCACAAGAGAAAATGCCCGGGTGGATACTCGTTCTCGCACTCCGCAGCCGCCTGTACTACGGCCTCCTCAGCGACTCGACGAACGGTGTCGCCCGGCAAGGTGATAGCAGGCCAACCCTTTTCAACCAGCGATTCATACGCGCGACGCAGTGCCGAGTGGAGCAGGATACCGAGCACCAGAGCATCCGGTTCTTTCCCCATCGCCAAGCGAACCGGTTCAAGATGTAGCACGTCCGTCCCGAAATACTGGAAAGGACAGCGGGCATACCGTTCAAGCGGGGTCGGAGCCACCCCTCGTCGCATCATCCGTGACCAGTGAGATGGAAGCGGCCCGGTCTGCCCATCGAACGCCGTGAGCGACGGCACATCCTGTTCGATGGCCGCCATGGCCGTTACCGCATGACTCCACAACTCACTATCTTCTCCCATGGCCTGGAAGAACGAAGCAGGATCCTGTCCTTGCAGTACCATCCATCTCGCTAGTTCTCTGGGAGGAAGATACTGGCGTATCGCAGGTCGATGGGCCACTCGATCTGTTAGGCGGCGCGGAACCGTCTCTACCGGACACTCAAGCTGACCGAGCTGCCGAGAGCCTTGCTCGACGTAGGGCGAGACCACGGATATACGCCCATGTTCATCGGCCCGTTGATACGACAACGACAACCGCTGGGTTGCGGACTGACAGAGCAGGGTGAACAGCAACGTCTCCTCGTCGTAACCGGCTAGTTTTTCATCGATCTTAAACCCGAGCGTGCTATCGAGGACCGCACGATGACGATCGCGCAGAAAGGGATCCTCGCGAATATACCGGGGAAAGTGTTTTTCATTCAGTCCGATGACAAACAACGCCTTGAAGGGAATACCGCGGGCAGCCATCGCATCGAGTACGGTCACACCTTGATTGGAGACGGAACTCACCGGTACAGCAGCACGCTCCAACGCATGCTGCAGCAGTTCGACGAATTCACCCCAGGACAGTTCTTCCCCCAGAACATCCAGCGACCGTAGCCCCTCCCAGGTCTGTTCGATAGCCTGCCAAATCGAATTGAATCTCGAATCACCAGGGCTTTCCATTTCTGAGCCCGCTGCCTCCTGACGAGACAGATGGCGAGCAGCCAGCTGTTCAAGCGCATCGACGTGTTCTCGGATCGTCGCCTGCCGGGGCGGCGCTTCACAGGATTGGAACAATTCCTCAACGACTTGCCAGCACAACGCTGCCACTTCCGGTGCCACATCCAGCGATCCTCCCTGGATCTCCTCACTCCTTTCATCTTGGAGCGTCAACATGAACTGGCTCGCCCGTTTCACCCGCTCCCATTCACCACGACCATGGGTGATACGGAGAGCAGAAACTATGGCCTTCCATTGTTCAAGCCGATAGTGGGGGTTCCCTTCTAATAGCTCGGACGATCGATAGAGAGGCGAACCAATGACGTCGAGAACCGTCGTGCCATAGAAATCGTTGATCGGTAGGGAAGCCAGCTGCAAGAGAAGCTTGGAGAGCGGCTCGTGGATCAGCGGAGTGCCTCCATTCGTTACAAAAGGAATACAATGCCGATCGAACACATTTCTCAACAAGCCGCTGTAAGGATCCAAAGTCCTGGCCACGACGCCGATCTCATCAAATCGGTACCCGTTCGTCTCGACGAGGTCGAGGATCTGACGACAGGTGGAAGCCAATTCCTCTTCCGCCCCGATGACGCTGGAGATCGACAAGCTCACAGGGCTGCCACCAACATCCACATCTCGCCGCGGCAATGTGACACGGGGATGAGGACCTGCAACCAGCGGGTTGATATGCCGATCGAAGAAGCGTTGCGCGAACGAGTAGACGCTATCCTGCTCAAGGGGAAAGAACAATGTGGTCTGGACCGTTGCACGCACGGCTTCAAGCAGCGAGAGTTGCACCTGCGTGAGATCGTAAAATCCGTAATAGAACAGGTGTGTGAGTGACGCAAGAAACGAAGACGATGGAACGAAGGAGATTAAGGACTCAGCAAAGTCATCATCCGTCCCCACTCCAAGCGTCATGCCCACCTCTTCCACGGCCGCGTACAAGGAGAAGAGGGCGTGGAGCTGATCGGAGTCATCTTGGCCGAAATACCCTTCCCTGGCACCTTGGATGGCTGCAGCAGGATCAACTCCGGCGTCCTTCAGGTCACGAATGCTCGACCAGAGGGCCCCCCAAGTCCCGGAGGCGTGTCCGATCCGTTGAAGTGGTGCTAACCCTGAGGGGCGATTCCTTGTGAGATAACGGACGAGCTGCTCGAAAAACAGATCGTCAACACGACGAATTCTCGTCGCCCGATCCTGACCGGGGCTCTCATCCGCCAGGCGAAGCGCGAACTGGTGAAAGGTAAAAAAGTGCACATTGAGCAACGCGCAGTTCTGCTCGGCACTAAGGAGCCGTTTGAGGCGAGCGAGTAAGGTGCTTGATGGGACAAGAATCGCAACCGGGGCGAATGGATCGTCAGTCTGTGTCTGACGAAGCTGAGCAACCAGAGAGGACTCGAGGGATGGATGGAAGCGACCAGTGATAACCCGCAACATAGCGGGTCATTGTACGCTACCCAGTCTCCGGGCCCAAGAGCTCTCCGTTGCAATCGACACAGGCCCAATCGCCGTCAATGAACGACATGGGGTCGCCGCAGATTGGACAGTCGGGAGGAGGTCCCTTATCAATCCTGGGAAGATCCGGCAGCTCAAAATCCTCTTCTTCCATGACGCCTCTACCCTTCTTCCCGTTGTTTGATTTTTAATTGGATGGCCTTCTCTGCACTCTCCCGGCTCGGCACACCAACGAACGTCAGCCGCCCATCAATGATCGTCGCAGGCACAGCCCGAACAGAATGCCGATCAGCCAACTCCTGCCCGTCTTTCGTGGTGATATCCACTTCCCGATAAGAAAAACTGTATTTCACCTTCAATTGCTTCCACAAGCTCTTCGCTGATGGGCAGGCCCCACAACTAGGCGACACAAGTAACGTAATGTTTGGCATGATGTTCTCGTACAGATTTCAAACTATTCTGATGCTTGGATCTTAGCACCTGCTCAAAAGTCTTCGCAAGGACGGTCCACTGTCGCATTCTGGAAATGCACTCGTGGTGGGTCATCCTAATTGGCTCACAACAGGCTTGTCGAAGCACCTTCTGGAGGCAGCGCGATTATCTTTCAGGCAGTCAAACGCCATCTTTGACCGCTGGAAAGCTTAATGGAATCGGCGTATGGTACTAAGAGATGTTTCGCCACCGCTTCCATATCCTCTTCTGGCTTACCACCATACTTGGCCTATTCCCGTTGCAGTCAATGGCTGAACCAGGCCAAGATGCCTCGTCTCGACTGCGTGTCCTCACATACAATCTGCTGCACGATGGAGGATGGTCAGGATTTTTCGAGAGCGGCACGCATCTCGAAGAGCGGTTGGAGATGACGATTCAAGAATTGCGGCGGTTGCAGCCTGATATCATCGCGCTTCAAGAAGCTTCAGAGAGTCGGAAGCACGGCAATGTGCCGCAACGGATCGCCGAGGCACTGGGGTATCAGATGGTGTTCGCACCGGCTACCGAACGAATTTTCGGCCTCAGTCTGATCGATAAACTCATCACCGCAGCCATCGGCTTCAAGGAAGGATCGGTGATCTTAAGTCGATATCCGATCGCCACCTCTGAGGTCTACGACCTGCCCCGCTGTCAGCGTCGACTGGACCCTCGCATTCTCTTGCGGGCTGAGATCACCGCGCCGGATGGACCAGTCCAGATCTTTTCCGCCCACACCGCAAAGGGGGATGACTGCCAGCTCAAACGAGTCGGCGAGTTATTCCGTGAACATCAAGGAGCAGGACGCGCCATCCTCATGGGCGACTTGAATACGGGCGAGCAATCCCCGGTCCTCATGGGATGGCAAAAGGATCCGGGGCTCATCGACGTCTTCCGGGCGGCAAATCCAGGCGTATCAGGCGGAACGGTCTGGCAAAACATTTACGTGGATTGGCCCACCACCGATCGTCGTGTCGATTTTATTTTCGTCCTGGACGAAGGCACAGGGAGCAGTCCCGTTGTGCACTCAAGCACGCTGGCCTTTGACCAACCAGGCCTCCTCCCGAATGGTGATGCCATCTGGCCATCCGACCACCGCGGCGTGGTGGCTGAGATTGAGTTCCTCCCTCTCGACCGACCACGGATCAGTCTGCTCCCCGACAGAAGTGCTCGATAAAAGACCGCGCAAGATGGCGCCTCATTGAGAGTTGATCAGAAGTCTCTGACAATGCCCATCTGCTATCTGCTGCCAATGGTGAAACGAAAGAGCGTCATTTATGAGTGAACTCCGAAGATTTAGGATGACCGCTTTGGCTGAAGGCAGTTCATTCCTCATACTGTTATTTATCGCAATGCCTATGAAGTACGTGATGGGGATGCCTAAAGTCGTAACTGTCGTGGGAGCGATCCACGGAATCTTGTTTCTGCTCTATGTCGCCCAGTTGGGTAAGTTACGGGTCGCCTATCAATGGGACAATACGTTTTCCTTCTATGCCTTTCTGGCTTCTCTTCTCCCATTCGGTCCCTTCGTATTCGATAAGCGCCTGCATGCAAAAGAAGTTGCCACAACGGTCAATAGCAATCAATGAGATCTTGATTAACCACCCGCTCATATTTGGTGAACTCAGAGGACTCATCCAGGTCAGATATCACATCCGTAAGCTGTAACTTGGCGGACTCCTGGGCACGAATAAAAGAGTGGCCGACATACTCACCAGAAGACGGGTGGCGCTGAGGGTTCACGACATGTTCATTAATTAAGTCCTTTTTAAGCACCTCCTTATTAAGATACCTCACGATTCTTTTATGGAGGAGATCCACATAGTTGCTATCGCTGTGCTCAGGTCCCAAATACCTACCGTGTGCGAGCCTATGTCGAAGAGCATCGCGACTGTTTCCCTCCTCACCCCAAAACTCCTTTTTCAGCTCAGGGCCAAGAATTTGAACCAGTTTGTCCCAATCCTTATCAGGTGTGCCTCTACCTTTAGACGCCTGCTTGTTAACCAACGCCTCGACGGCAATCAGCATCAGGATCAATTTAGATGTGTATCCGGTCGCATTGGTGGCGTCGTTCCAATACCAAAAGAATTCATCTGGTATCTGGGAAGACGTCAAGAAGAAGTGAAGTGCTTTCAGCTCTTCCTCGGCAAAAGTCAACCCAACACCCTTGTGCTCTTGAACATATACAAGAAAAGCTGTGTCGCAACCTTTTCGATGAATCAGCAAGGGCTGATGGATGTAATCAATATAACATTGACTTACTAAAGCTATTCTCGGAACAATAACCGCGAGTTTGTCCCAGAACAGCCGCCAAGCTTCCCAACGATTCTTCGCTTCAGTTTCCCACGTGGCCAACCAATATGGATGGGTTCTACACTCATCGCCACCATTAACTCGCCATGGCGAAAGAGATACGCCTTCAGCGATAAATCCCGATTGGCCTTCCGATATAAAGTCAAGATCGTTATGAGCGAGCGTGTGAACCCTCTGCTCTAAGCTATAGCGCATGAGCGAACATCCTCAGAATTTCAGAGTGCGTTCAAAAATCTTTATTATGATACCTATTCCTTCTATTAAGCTCCCCTATACAACATAGGGTAGCCTGCGTTTCTGAGGCTGCAGAATAAATCGGGCACGCGCAGGAGTCGCATCTTGCGCTCATACCTCTCCTCACCGTTTCCCATCATATCCCCGCTCTTTCCACCTCTCGAGCAATTGAATGCGCTTCTTGAGCTGTTCGACCGTTGCTTGATCGACCCGGCTTCCCGTGCGGGCGATCAGTTCCGCATTCAGACGGCGATGATCGATGCCGCTGGTTCTGGACACAGCGCTGACAAGCAAACGATGAAGATCTCGCAGGTCTTGTTTCTGTTCATAGAGTGAGACGGTCGGTTCTGGAATGACAGCCGTATCACCTTCCGCTCGCGTCTCCTCTTCTCCGATCAGGCTATCCATCCGAGCCACGGCCATCAAGGGAACGTACTCATTCGTCGAGACCGTCACCCGCCCAAAGAGATCCCGCTGCCCTGCCGGCATGATCTCTTCCAACACATGATCGCGCTCCGCCTTGATCTGCTTGGCGTAGTGCACCAAGACAGGATCTTTCGGCAGATAGAGCCACGCCCGTTGCGGCTTGGGCAGCCCCTCCTGCATTCGAACGAACCGGCCCACGACTTGACGGAAATACATTTCCGTGATCACATTCGTGCCATACACCCCGACACGAAGCCTTGGGATGTCGACACCTTCACTAACCATGTTGACCGCTACCAGCCATTGTTGCTTCTTATGCGTGGCAAACTCTTCAATGGTATGCGAGGCAGCCGGATCATCCGACACCGCCACCTCTGCCTTCGTCCCGGTCACGCGGGCGACCAGTTCTGCCACCCAGCGCGCATGGTCCTGATCCATACAGACAATCAGTCCACCGGCATCCGGTTGCTCTTCCTTCCGAAGGCGTGTCAATTGGGCATGGGCATCGGTGATGACGGGGCCAAGCCAGGTGTCTTGCAGCAGCGCCGTTTTCAACCGTTCACGTTGTCGATTGAACTTTAACCCATCCTGGAACGTCGCCTGATGTTCACGGCCGTCGGACAGCCAGGTCAGTTCACCTTCATAACTCGGAAAGACGATCGGGCGACAGACATTGTCGCGAATCGCTTCGGTATACCCATAGGCAAAATCGGCCCGGCTTTCGTCATGCTCATATCGAATGAACGGGATCGGATTGTTATCCGACCGGAACGGCGTACCGGACAAAATCAATCGAAAGATTGCCGGGTCAAACGCGGAACGGAGCGCCTTCCCCCAGTTCTTCCCGTCACCGGCATGATGTAACTCATCAAAGATGAGTAGGGTTTTCTTGCTCTTGCTGACCCGCTGGAAGATCTCTGGAGCCAAACAAACTTGTTGGTAGGTGACCACCGCACCATGGTAATCGGAAGCTTCCGACGGCTGATCGTTGGTCAGAGTCGGATCGAGCTGCAGCCCGATCTTCCCCGCAGCCTCCGACCACTGTGTCCGTAGGTGGTTGGTCGGACAGACGACCAGCACCCGGACCGCCGCCTGCTTGGCCATAAACTCATGCGCGACGCGGAGGGCAAAGCGCGTCTTGCCGGCCGCTGGTGTGGCCATCGCCAGAAAGTCTTTCGATTGATGGGCACAGACAGCAGACAGCGCTCGTCGCTGCCAGTCACGAAGGGGCACGGTCCAGGCAGGTAATTGCTTCATGGCCGATGCATCGTGGCCGGTTCGAAGAAGGAGGCTAGTCCAACCAATCTCGTTCCTGAAGCTTCTTCGGCAGATATTTCTTGGTCAGGTACTGGAAATCTTTGTTGGCCAACGCATCGAGCTCATACTTCAATCCACTGGCCAGCATGCGCTTGATCTCCGCTTGCCAGGCCGGCTTCTTGAACCACTGGTAGTTCAACAATTCCTTCGCGCGGGCTATATCCTTGTCGTTGAGCTTGATGCCGACATTGCGCGGCAGTTCATAGTTCTCCGGATCGGCACTCGACAGGCCCACGAACTTGGCCTTGGGAATGGCCATCCGTTCGCTCTCGAAGGCCAGATTGATCGAGCCCTGTTTGACCACGGAATAGATGTAGTATCCCCAAGGGTCGTTATCGACCAGCACATAAACCGGCAGTCGATGTTCTTCGTGCAACCGACAGGCTAAGCGCCGCACACCCCGAGGAGGCTGACCGTTTCCGGTCAGGAGGATGCAATTATAGCGACGCCAGAACTTGTCCTCCGAGAGCCTGTTCCACTGCGTGCCCTTCTCAACGAGCAACACGAAATCCGCCGTACAGCGCCGAATCTCCAGATACTCCGGCTCGACGATCGAGGGGACGGAGTAACCGCCCTTGCCGAGCTTTGAACAATCGACACGGTCACCGTCATCTCCGAAAATCACCGGCCCCACGATGCTGCCTCGATTTTCGGCACTGACATGGAGCTCCTCGCGAAGCGCGGCGAGCGATACCTCGAGATCCTCAATGACCGGATCCGATTCGTCCTGGGCATCAAAGGTATTCTCGTGGGAATCTTTGATCGTGTGTTTCGTGCGGTAGTAAATTTCTCGAAGCGACGTCGTGAGATCGGCGCGCTGCAACTCGGAGAGCGCATCCGCGACCAGCACCGTCTGCATGAATCGCTTTGCCATGCCGACGTTGAAGAACGACCGTTCCTGCTTCTTGTTCCCCATCTCGATGAGGCCCTTCCGTTCGTTGAAGGACACATTCGAGAGGGCACGAATCGGGATCTGAAGCGTTGGATCCTTCGACCGCTCGGCCGCTTGGATGACGATATCCGCCAGACTGATTAACTTTTTCTCGACCACGGTGGGCTGCTTTGTCTTGGTCGTCATAATGTCCTATTTATGTTTGCGAGGAGCGGTAGATTTACCTGGCTTGGCTGGCTTTATGTTCGAACCAGACTTGCCCGCAAAGAGCATCGTCTGCTCAGACTTCACGGCTACTTTCCTCGGCGATTTCTCTGGAGGTCTCGCTTCGACCGCTTGGTTTTTTGAAGTCGGCTCATCGACAGACGGTGCCTCTCCTAGTAAATCGGACGTGGCCTTGGAGACCGTTCCTGCTTGATCAGCCTCGACTTGACTGGCCACCGCCGTCTCGCCTTCGATGCCTTCGGCTGTGACGATGATGGAGTGCGGCAGCCCTTCAGGCCCAGCTCCGGTCTTACCCAAAGCCTGATCAGTTTTCTGGCCGCCGGTGCGGGTGGACGCGATCTTCTGAAGCTGCGCCTTCAATTTTTCTTTTGGTAACTTGCCTCCCTTGAGCCGATTGCATGCCTCAACGACTTCTTCGATATACAGCTCGAAGATATTGCGGCGACGAAACTCGCTCGCGGCCCGCTCGCGACGACGCACGAAGAGGCCGAGCCTCCGGCCACACTCACGAAGCGCCAGCGTGATTTCTTTTTGAATCTCATCGTAGTCGGCGATCGCTTCTTTGGACTCGCTTGTAAACGGCACCCACACCGAGGCCATATGCACGAAGATCACCATTGGCCCACCCGGCAAAGCTCCACGCGACTGGGTCAGCCCATAGTTCTTCCACGTCGTACTCAGTACGGCCTTGAAGGTGGAACAGGCCGATTGCTGATACAACAGGGGCACGCGATTCGCGTACCGAATCACGCGAGCAAGCTCTGAATCCTCCTCCTCGCCTTCACCCTCGGCTTTCGGCATGGTCGGCTGCTGTGGCTTGTTCTGATCTTGGGGCCTGTTGCCATAGGCCAGTCCGGCCTCGATGATGAAGGGGTTCCCACGATAGACGGCCGGCGGTCGGCTGACGGCCGTATAAAACTCACCCTTAATTTGCTTATAGAGTCCTGAAAGAATGGCCTTCTCACCGATCGGTGAAATGCAATTGGTGGGCGGCGCCATGAGCTTTGTCTCTTGCAGCGTCTTGTAGAGGATTTCAGCCACCGGCCCCTTCAGCTCACGTGGTTTGGCTTCCGGTGATACCTTCGCCGCCTTGCAAATCTCCTCGGCGATCTGCGTAGGCACCCGACAAAAATCGCTTTCGAGAAATCCGGCAACTGTGTGGCTCTTCGTATCCTGCAACATCTTGAGCAACATACCGAACTCAATCCCGTAGGGATGCGGCTTGATCTCGCGCGGTTGCGGCGGGAGCTCGTGATAGGTGCGCGCGTACTCTTTCGTCTCCCCTTCCGGCATATGGTAGATCAGCTTGACGTGGGGATTGGCGATCGAGGTCTGCTCCAGCCACTCATCGACCGATGCGCGCCCCTTCTGGTACTTACCTTCCACTTCCAACGTAACTTGCGTGCCGCGTGGCTGCTCCCAATCAATCTGCTTATTTTCGTGAACCAACGGCTCATTCTTTTTTGTATCGATCTGGACTTCGAAAAAATGCGCGGCGGCCTTCGGTCCGATGCGGGAAATAATCTTGACCGGTTTGCCGGTCGTCAGCTGCCCATACATGCCGGCTGCGGAAATTCCGATACCCTGTTGCCCTCGGCTCATCCGTAGACGATGGAACTTCGACCCGTAGAGCAGCTTTGCGAAGATCCGAGGAATCTGTTGGCGAACGATGCCGGGGCCATTGTCGGTCACCGTCACACGAAATCGGTTCGCTTGGCTCGCTGCAACCGGTTGCCCGTTTGAGACGACCTCAAGCCGGACCGTCACGTCGGGGAGAATTCCCGCCTCCTCACAGGCATCGAGCGCGTTGTCGACTGCTTCTTTCACGCAGGTCAACAGCGCTTTGCGTGGATTGTCGAAGCCGAGTAGGTGCCGGTTCTTCGTGAAAAATTCAGAAACGGAAATTTCCCGCTGGCGCGCGCCCATCTCCACCGCAGTAACCCGCTCCGCAGGTTTGGCTGCAGGTTTCCTGGTTACGACTGGTTCGGGAGTGGACCGAGAAACGGAAGATTTCGATTCAGTCTCTGCTGCAGATGCTTTCTTAGTGGTCATTCACCCTCTCTTGAAGACAACCGTTGATTGTGTGGTATCACAAAACTTATTCGGAAACAATGGGACCGGATGGTGAACGACCGAAACAGAAATAGACCTGTGCAGGAAACGAATTACCCTATCGGGTGACGGTAGGATCTCGCAGATAATGGGACGGTCTCATCGTCTCAAGCGACCACACCAGAATTTTTCGAGTGAGAGTCGACACGATTAAGTGCTTCCCGTCACTCGTCCAATGCAGATGGGATGGCATCATGACATGAAAGGTCGTTCGTTTGGCTTGCGCTGACAGGTCCCAGACGGAGATGTGTTCTCCCACGCGGGTCGCAGCCCATCGCTGTTGTGGATCGAGGGCCACTGATGTCCCCAATGCCACGGGTGGTCCGTGATCAACCTCTACATCCCGCTTGGTAAAGATATCCAGACCTGCCCACACGACGTTGCGTTTGGGATCCCAAATCGCAAGCATCATGGATTTCGGATCACGGGTTTGGGTGGTCGTCCAGATAAGGGGTTGATTCCATCCCAGGCTGGACCAGACTTCCGGAATACCGGCCGGTTTCTCTACCTCGCGCCAGGTCTCGCTGTCCCACACGACACGACCGGCTCGCGAGATTGTCATGAGCCACGCCGTACCATCCAAGAAGCTCAACCCTTCGACGATCTCCCCCTGCACAGCTCTTTTCTTTGCACAGGCCTTTCCAACACAGGCTGGTGACCGGCTGCTATGCACCAGCTCTTTCACAACTGTTCTGGTGACGAGATCCACGACCGACACGTGTGGCTGTTCCCCTGCAATGACCAGAACACGGTTACCTGGAAGAAATTGCAATGCCTTAATCTGTCCTTGTCCGCTTGCATACGAGGGAAACTCTCGCCAACTATGTGTCTCCCACAAACGAATCTCCCCTTGGGCGCTTCCTACCACCAGGATGGCACCATCGGCACTGAAGGCGAGGGCGCTGGCCGGAACAGGCAGCTTCAGTTGACGCAAGAGCATGCCCTGTCCCGGGTCCCATATTTTCAGAAGTCCGTCATCACTGGTCGTCACCAGCAGGTTTGCATGGGGAGAAGTTGCCACTGCCCGTACCGCCATTCCATGAACAAACGCCGGCGCAGCAATCAGTGTAGGAGGTGCCACCGGGTCTTGTGACGCCGTTCGTTTTGCCAAGACCTTGGCCTGTGGCTGGCCTGAATCCAATACCAGCTCCGGAGAATGTGACGAGACATCCCAAACGGAGACCTTCCCATCCACGTCGGGATTTAGGCCTCCCTGCAGCACCACTATCACCTTGGCCCCGGTCGGCGACCATTTCAGCAATGCCGCGCGGGTACCCATGTGACGGCAATCGTGTCCACACAGATCCGGCAACATCGTTCCTGTCGACAAGTCCCAGATCTGGAGCGTGGAGAGATGGTCGGATTGTCCGACTAGATACTCCCCATCGGCTGAGATATCGACCGTATGCAGATGGCTCGACATCCGCACTCCCCTCTCATGGTCCTCATAGAGAAACTCCGTCAAGGCGACCAACTTGCCTGTGCTGACATCGACCAAGGCATAACTCGATTCGCCGTTCTCAGCGACCAGCCGCTGGCTGTCACGCGAGAAGAGCCGGAGCGTCACTTGCGCCCCTGTTCCCTCTGCACTCGGCAACGTCGCACGAGCCGAGACCGTCGCTCCGTTCGTCTCAATGAAGAACACGGCACGACTCATGTTCACAGCAAGAGTGGCGCTGTTCGGCGCAAAGAGAAGCTCTCGCACAATGCCGTCCACGGTCACATCTCGGATGGTCGTCCCGCTTAGGTCATACAGATGGATGCTATGACCTTGCGCAATGGCCAATTGCCTGGCATCGGGAGAAGCCGCGACCGAGGACAGATCTTTCTTCTGATCCAGCGCGATATGTTTCAGCGGTATGAGCTTTTTGCCCAGCTGCCAGACCGAGACCGCCTCGTTCCCATGCCGGAGAATCAGCTGATCGGTCTCACTCGAGTAGGCAAGCAACTGATAGGGTTCGCGCGATTCTGATGGGATCGTAGCCACGGCGGTACGATTCTTCCAGTCGTAAAGGGTAACGCTGTGTCCCACGCACAGTACCCACCCGTCTTGCTTCATCAAGACGATCTGCAAACAGGGAAGGTCCGGGATCTTCGCCAGAAGTGTCTTTGTCTCCAGATTCCACACCGCTAACTCCTCCATCTGGACTACGAGGAGACGGCCGTCATCAGAGAATGCAGCAGAGGCTCTGGAGACAGCCCCAGGCGCATTCTTCGGGGACAACACGAGAAGGAACAAAACGGTCGCCCATGCAACATTTCTGATCTTCTGCCCTGTCCACCCATCCATCATCATGGCTTCATTCTGCTCCTTGGCGACCGGAGCGCAAGACGCCCGCAGCTTGCTCCTTACCCTTGCGCGTGGGGCCTGAGAGAGACGGGTCTTTCGTTTTGGTCCCCGCTTCTGCACTTCCCTTCGTAATCGGCAACACGTCGACGAAGTGATCAAGCCCCTGTTTATCCTTCCACGATTGGACTGGCGCTTTGGCATCTCTCTCACTGTTGTCGAAAACTTGCCAAGGACTGGTCAACATGGCTTCAAAGGGGTTGAGCCCTTCGATAGTCAGCTGAATAGGGAGTTCTTCACTGGCTGGAGAGGTCACGTTTGGGGACGGAAGCGGGTGAGCCTCCGCACGAGGCGGCTCGGGTGCGATTGGACGAACCCTGGTCTTCTTCGGCAAGGCAGATTGTGGAGTCTGCCCCCCAGCCAAATTGGATTTCTTGTGCGTGCCGGCAGGCGGTGCATCAGTAATATGGAGATGCCCCTGTTCATCGGTCCATTTATAGAGCTCGGCAAGGCTCACGACCGGGGATAAGAGCAGGCCAGCCACTATGCTCAGGAGAAACATGTTCATGATGGAGGAGGACCGCATAACCCACAGGGTGCATCAACCGAACAAAGTATAGCAGCTGATTTCAGTTGTGCACGTAACTTCGCGTAATTGGATAGAGGTCAATTACGAAAATACTGGCTTGGAAGGAGGAGGGCACAGAAGAGCGCATAGGGTGGGAGGAGCACGCACCTAACCGAGGACGATCAGGTACGGCGGAGATCTTGGGAGGACTTTAGGCTTCCCAGTCAACGCTGGGCTTGCACACCATCCTCTTTCACTCGACCCCCTTTTGAACCATATTCCCTCGGGGCGTTATCTCCTCCCACTCTGGTACCATAGGCCTCACACGGAGGTGAGTCAAGAGGCGAATGGAATTCGCCGCGATACGAGTGACGCTGTGGTGATTCCTACTGACGGATGGTATGGTGATTGACGCTCAGCTGTACGATACGCCTTACAGTATTCAGAACCAGAAGGACCATTGCCCATGGCAAGCACGTTGACCAGCGAGAATGTTCACGATGCATGGTCGGCACTGGCGGAAGAGGTACGCACTGCCGTGCTGCTCACAATGCGAGCGGGACGACCATTTGGATCACATGTGCCCTATGTGTTCGGATCCGACTGGACCAGAGCGTATCTCCATCTCAGCCGCCTGGCACTCCATACACAACATCTGTTAGCCGATCCACAAGTGTCGCTGTTCATCGCCGAACCAGACGGGCCCGAGAAAAACCCTCTGGCATTACGACGGATCAACCTTCAGGGCGAAGCGACCATCCTCTCGCCCGATACACCACTCTATAATGGAATCAAGGCACGGTACTTGGAACGGTTTCCGCAAGCTGAAATGATATTTGGGTTTGGCGACTTCGCTCTCTGGGAATTGCGACTCGACGACGCCCACTTCGTACTCGGCTTCGGCCAAGCCTTCATCTCAAATGCCGCCACCCACTTGAGATGGGTGCATCAGAAAGTGGATCGGCTGTCGCCGCAGAAAAGCTGAACGACGAAAGAGCCGCACTACACCTTCACAGGCTGGACTGACTCAACCTTAAGGAACTCACAAGAACCAGTGAAGCCCGCACTTCGCTTTCAACGACTGTCATCGATGTCACTTATAGATAATATCTAGGTATTCACTGGCACCAGACCAGAGGAAACCGCGTTCCCAGAAGAGAATTTTTCATTATGGATATCAGCCGGAAAGCACATCTTGAACCCATTCCGGTTACTACTTATTGAAAGAAGAGGCACATGAGTGACTCAGGAGTCAGTAATTTTCAGCGCACGACATCGAAACAGCCTGCGAGTTCCACACCCACTACCATTTGATGATTTCTGAGTACTAGCGACTGTGCTACTTGTACTCGTTTGATCGCATTCGTCATTATTGTCAAATCCTGTCGTATGGAGAGAATGGAATGAGCTATTTGCACACTCGCTCTAACTGGATAGGCCAACTGGTCACAATCTTTACCTGCCTGTCGACTGTCTGGCTATCGACGTCCTGTGACGCAACAGAGCTAGGCATCTTAGAACCCACTGCAAAATCCCCCATGCTTCGATTCGCTCCCCAGGAAATTTTGATCAAATTCAAGAGTGGAGTATCACAAGAGCGTATCGCGTCCATCCTAAGGCATAACCAAATCAAGGTGATTGCGGAAATCCAAAGAGGCCATCTCTACCACGTCAGAGTCTTGGACAATCGATCGGTTGAATCCGCAATCACCCAATTCACTTCATATCAGGAGATCGAGTATGCAGAGCCCAACTATCGGTACGAAACGGAAAAGTAGCATCACGCCAATTACGCTCTGGTGGAGCGGCACCATTCTAGTACTGACAGTGTTGGGGGTTGCATTGTCAGCGCTTATGCCTGGAGACCGCTTGGTTTATGCGAAGCAGAAACAGACAGCCGACGGAATGACTCAGCGCTCATCGGATCTGCGCCACCATCCAAGCAAGTATGTACGGGGAGAGGTGCTCGTCAAATTCAAGGATGAGGCATCCTCATTAGGAATCAAGTCCATCAATGTAGATGGTGAGAACCATGAAATTAAAGCGTTCTCCGTGAATAGTAGAGCCATCCACCGATATAAGTTGGATGGGACCTTATCGGTCGATGAAGCCGTTTCGAAGTACCGAAATAATCCAGCCATTGAGTATGCTGAACCGAACTATCTTTACTGGACAAAAACCATTCCCAGCGACGCCAAATTTGAGACGCTATGGGGTCTCCATAACACCGGTCAAACCGTCGACGGAACAGCCGGCACACCGGATGCCGACATTGATGCGCCGGAAGCCTGGGACATCAGCACGGGAAGCTCAAACGTTGTCATCGCCGTTATTGACTCGGGTATCGCCTACGATCATCCGGATCTGGCACCTAATATTTGGACAAACCCTAGAGAGATTGCGGGAGATGGTATTGACAATGATGGGAATGGATTAGTCGACGATGTACATGGATGGGATTTTCTCATGAATGATAATGACCCGATGGACCCCATCGATCTCAATCCTGGCGGTAACCCAGGACATGGTACTCATGTCGCAGGAATCATCGCAGGAGCTGGAAACAACGGAAGCGGAATCACCGGTGTTATGTGGACAGCCAAACTGATGGCGCTGAAAGCCGGAGGAGTGAACGGATCTCTGTCCACAGCCGCCATTGTCAGTGCGATTCACTATGGCATCGCTAATGGCGCACGCGTGATCAACCTGAGCTTTACCGCAGCCGAATGTAGTCAGGCCTTGTACGATGCGGTGAGTGCCGCCAATGCAGCCGGCGTGCTTCTTGTCGCCGCAGCAGGAAATGAAGAAACGGATAATGACAACGCACCTAGTTTTCCCGCAAACTTTGGTTCCCCCTCAGTATGTGATGGACAACAGAAGGCAGCACTGCCAAACGTAATCGCGGTGGCCGCCACAGACGCGAACGACCGATTGATCAGCCTCTCCAATTTCGGATCCACAACAGTCCACGTGGCTGCGCCAGGAGTCAGGATCAACAGCACAAAGCCCACATCAAACATTACGAGTGTGCTTCGGCACAACTTCGATTCAAACCCAATCGCACTCGGGTATACGTTCGGAGGAATTAATAACACCTGGGGATTCACTAATTCCGCATCATTCAGCCCAACAAACAGTCTCACCGACAGTCCAAGCGGCAACTACCTGAATGGCACCGATTCCTTTGCAGCCGGACCAGTGTTCACAACTCAAGGACGACGGGGATGCCGCCTTGACAGTCGCATTCGCCTGCAAACCGAGCAAGACATTGACGGAGTTCTAACAGAAGTATCACGAGACAGCGGAACTAACTGGGAGCCAATCCGTACAATCACAGGAAATACCAACGACCAATTTGAGCCGTTTACCCTGGGAGACATCGCGGATGGTATGGCCAATTCTCAGTTTCGATTTCGATTCGAATCGGATGATCGCCAGGTCTTCGACGGTGTCTATTTAGACGATGTCCGTGTCGCCTGCGTTGCGGGTCAGCCTTCGGAGGCAACGGACTATCAGTTTCTGCTTGGCACTTCGATGGCTGCTCCGCATGTCACAGGACTTGCGGGTCTTCTACTCTCGGTTAACTCTAACCTGACCGTATCCGAACTCAGAAATGCAATCCTCAACACAGTTGATCGAAAACCGTCCTTGGTTGGAAAGGTTTCGACCGGTGGGCGAATCAATGCCCGAGCCGCGTTGGCCAGCGTCGTGACAACATTTTCCGTTACCGTCAACAAATCGGGTGCCGGCGCCGGCACAATTACGTCAAGCGCTGCCGGGATCGCCTGCGGAGCGACATGCACCGGCCAATTTCTCCAAGGTAGCACCGTAAGTCTTACCGCAGCCCCCAATCCTCAATCTGTCTTCACCGGATGGAGTGGAGATTGTGCAGGAACCGGTTCCTGCTCGCTTACCAATAACGCAACTGTCACCGCAACCTTCGACATTGCACCAACCCCTCCGTCTCCTATCGAAAATAGCGGAGGAGGCTGTACTCTTGCCTCTGGTGCAACTGGAGACCTGTTGTTACCTACCATACTACTCCTATCTCTGACAGCCTTATTGCGAGGGAGAAAACACCGATGAGGGGGAGTAGGGATACGTCCTCACAATGGCAGTTGCACCCCAAACATCTAGCTGAAGCGAAGGCTGTTTCCATTAATGGACTTCCCATGACAAGCCACTCTACACAAATCCTGGCATCACTAGGACTTCACTACCATCGTTCCTTCCATCGGAATTCTGTATTTCTCTTGGCCCTTGGCCCGACACTATGGATGGCCATGGTAGGATTCGCGGCGTTTCAACCACTAACTTGGCATGCCATATGGTCACCGGTTTTTCTATCCGTTGCCCTCTGGCAACCGATGGTCGAAAAACTGTTGTTCCGCAGTATCATCCAAGGGCATTTGATGCAAGCCCCTGTGGGGGCGGAAGACATGGGTTGGCCTCTCCATGTCCAATTTCGTGGTGTCTCTGCTGTTCGTATTGGCCCATCTGGTTAGCCATTCCATCTCATGGTCTTTGCTCGTGTTTGCTTCTTCTCTCTGTTTCGGCTTCGTACGAGATCGCTTTGGATCCATCTATCCCGCCATTGCGCTCCATGCCTTCTATAACACCGGCTACTTCCTTCTCGTCGGCGGAGCCAGCCCTTCCCAGTTCTCGTTAAGGACCTCACTGTATGACTCTCCGAGGATACCCGATCAGATACGCCGTCCAGGAAATGCGTAGCCCCCGGATCTATTGGTACGGATATTACCGCTTTATCGAGGAAAGTTCTGGAAGAGGGGAGCAAGTTCACTTCCTAATCGATCCCTGCCCTCGTAAGGCTTGCACACAGATCACTCCAAAATGGAAACTTCGTGCTCGGCTTCGGCCAAGCTTTCGTCTCCACGGCAGCCGCTCCAACTAAATGGGTCCATCAGAAAGTTGAGCGAGTGACTATTGGGAAAGACTGACCATCCAGCGGGGCAACGTTCCCTAGTATAGAGAGCTCAGTTCATTCTACCGAACAGCTCGACACTGATCGAGTACTTATCCGACACACCATCGAAATTACCGCCACGCGACTCGTACATATCTGAGGGCAGTGCGCTCGCACATGTTCGGTCTTCCTGAATTCCAGGTCAAACACAATGCCTTCATCCTCTATCAGATCTTATACCTGCCAGTTCTCAACCCCAGTGCTTTCTACTCCAAAGATTGATATATCACTTTATGCCAACTATTCCCCTCGGAAGGTGGGTATATGAATGAAGGTCGGTGCTAGTACATGTAACGCCTGGTCGGATGAACCAGCGTGACCAGTCTGCTGGACACCAAGAAGGCAATGTCTTACTTACCCCATCTCTCTCATCGCATAGCACAATTTGTCACAATCACGACGTGTGTGTCGGTTGTGTGGCTTTCCACATCCTGCCACGCCACTGATCATCATGTGACACCGTCTCACGCCTCGGATCTCCCTATGCCCCTCCCTCTCCCTCGATTCGCACCAAAGGAAGTGCTGGTCAAGTTCAAAGACGGAGTTTCATCCGAGCGAATTGCGGCGATCCTGAAAGACAACCAGACCGATGTGATCGCTGAACTCCAGCGGGGACGTCTTTATCACATCCGTATTTTGGAAGATCGGTCGGTTGAACTTGCGATCGCTCAGCTCACTTCATATCGAGAGATTGAGTATGCAGAGCCCAATTATCGGTACGAGACGCAGAAGTAACATGACAAGAATTGTGTTCTATGGGATCGGAGCTATCGTCAGCGTTACAACAGTCGTCGTCACATTGTCGGGGCTCATACCCGGTGATCGCTTGGTCTACGCGAAGCAGAAACAAACATCCGGTGGCAAAACGGCGTTATCAGGGGTCGCGCGTGGGCCTGCGCACTATGTTCCTGGAGAGATACTCGTCAAGTTCAGAGATGAGGCGTCTTTATCGGGAATCGCCTCGTTGAATGTCGATACGGGAGCTAAAGAACTCAAACCAGTTACGGTGCAGGCTGGAGTAATTCACCAGTACAAGTTGGACGGTGCTTTATCGGTGGACGAAGCCGTCTTGAAGTACCAAAATAATCCTGCCGTTCAGTACGCCGAGCCCAACTACCTCTACCAGCTGCAAGCTATTCCCAACGATACGCGGTTCGGAACATTATGGGGCCTCCACAACACCGGTCAAACCGTAGATGGAACGGCAGGGAAAGCGGATGCCGACATTGATGCCCCTGAAGCCTGGGAGATCAGCACAGGAAGCCCAAACGTGATTATTGCCGTTATTGACTCGGGTATCGCTTACGATCACCCTGATCTCACACCCAATATCTGGACGAACCCGGGAGAGATTGCGGGGGACGGCGTTGATAATGATGGGAATGGATTGGTCGACGATGTGCATGGATGGGATTTCCTCATGAACGATCGCGACCCGATGGACCCTGTCGATCTCAATCCTGGAGGTAACCCGGGGCATGGCACCCATGTCGCCGGAACCATCGCGGGAGCAGGAAACAATGGAACTGGAATCACGGGGGTCATGTGGACAGCCAAACTGATGGCGCTGAAAGCCGGAGGTGTGAATCGATCCCTATCCACCACTGCGCTTGTCAGCGCGATCCACTATGCCATTGCCAAAGGTGCGCGTGTCATCAATGCCAGCTTTGCTGGATCTGCGTGTAGCTTGGCCTTCTATGATGCCGTGAGTGCCGCAAATGATGCGGGGATCCTGATTATTGCAGCGGCAGGCAACGGTGGAGATGATGGGATCGGCGACGATAACAATAGCACCCCAAGCTTTCCTTCAAATTTTAGCGCTCCCTCGGTATGTAATGGACAACAAAAAGCCGCACTGACAAACGTGATCGCGGTCGCCGCAACGGACCAAACTGATCAATTGGCGACCTTTTCGAATTTCGGGTCTACGACCGTTCAAGTAGCCGCCCCGGGAGTCAGAATCAACAGCACCATCCCCACCTCAAACGTCACGACGGTTCTCCTGCATCACTTTGATTCCAACCCCATCGAACTCGGGTATGTCTTTGGAGGAACCAGGAGTACCTGGGGTTTCACCGATTCCACATCATCCAGCCAACCAAACAGTCTGACAGACAGTCCGACCGGAAACTATCAGAACAATACCGATTCCTTCGCGATGGGACCGGTATTCTCAACCGTGGGACAGCGGGGTTGCCGGTTAGACAGTCGCGTTCGCTACCAAACCGAGCTTGATATCGACGAAGTTCTTGCAGATGTATCAAAGAACAACGGAACCAGTTGGCAAGTCAGTCAGGGAATTTCTGGAGACAGCAACGGCCGATTTCATCCCATTACCTGGGGAGACATCGCAGATGGCTCGGCTGGTTCACAGTTCCGGTTCCGATTTGTATCGGATGAGAGTCTGACCTTCGATGGCGCATATTTGGACGACGTCCGCGTCGCCTGCGTGGCAGATGCCCCATCGGGAACGACGGACTACCAGTTTTTTCACGGCACTTCGATGGCCACTCCGCATGTGGCAGGACTTGCTGGGTTATTACTCTCGGCCAATCCTCATCTCTCGGTCACCGAACTCAGGAGCGCAATCTTGAGTACCGTGGATCGGAACGCGTCCCTGAATGGAAAAGTGTCGAGCGGCGGACGTATCAATGCCCGCGCCGCGTTGTCCAGCGTGGTGGCTAGTTCCACCATCATCGTCAACAAATCCGGTGCCGGCACCGGTACGGTGACGTCCGATCCTGCTGGGCTTAACTGTCGAGCAACCTGCAACGGAAAGTTCCCTCTGGGTAGCACAGTCCATCTCTCTGCAGCACCCGATCCAGGATCGACATTTGCTGGGTGGAGCGGAGATTGCTCAGGAACGGGGCCCTGCTCGATTTCCCCGAATGCAACGGTCACTGCCACCTTCAGCATCGCCCCACCACCCACCAATAGTGGCGGCGGAGGCTGCACCGTTGCCCCTGGCACCACTGGAGACATGGTCCTGCCCACCATGTTCCTCATATCTCTAGCTGCCTTGTTGCGGAAGGCATGCCGTCGATGAAATTTGGCATGCCATATGGTCACCAGTTTTTCTATCCGTTGCCTTCTGCCAACCGATGTCAAGAATTGTTGTTCCGCGGTATCATCCAAAAGCATTTGATATAAACCCTGTGGGAACGGAAGATATGGTCTGGCCTCTCAATGTCCAACTTCGTCGTGCCTCTAATATTCATGTCGGCGCATCTCGTCACCACCCATTTCACCCCATGGTCCTTGCTCGTGTTTGCTCCTTCTTTCTGTTTCGGCTTCGTACGAGATCGCTTTGGATCCGTGTATCCCGCCATTGCGCTCCATGTCTTCTATAATGCTGGCTACGTTCTCCTCACCGGTGGGGTCACTTCTCTCAACTTTCGCTAACGTGCCTGCTCTGACTAAGTCTTGATGGTGTGACTTCCTTAATACGGCGTATGCGCGGCGTGAGCATCATGAATAAGAAGACTCATGATCGAATAATCAGTCAGCGCTCGAGAGGCGCCCCACCGATAGACCATAGATTTCGTTCAATTGCCGAAGAAGTCAACCAAGATGAGGCTTATGTCGTATTCATCGCCCCTGCTGGATCAATCACCAGAAAACGAAGTCATTGTCTGCCTGTAGACAACCAGGACTGTACCACTTACTGAAACGGCAAGTGCTGTACGCACAATATTTGAAAGCAAATCCTCTCGTTCTATTCTTTATTGTTAGGGCGAATGGATCAGAAAAACTCGAACGTTGGCCGGATACGGACTGTGTGCAGGCATCGCTACGCTGCGTGACTCAAGACTCGAATTCCCCAACCACCTGATTCAAGAGAGTGATGGAGTCTTTGTCGATGTGAATGTTATCTTCATCGGAAACGGCAACACGAGGTATTCACTGCAGGACTTTCTCTCCCTGGAATTGAATCATGCTCAATCACGGCTATGTCATATTATTCTCACTGGCACTCAGTTCGCTTTTCCCTCTCATTAACCCGATCGGCATTGCGTTAATCGTACAAAATGAGTTTTCTACGTCGGGGAAGAGTCGCGTCGGTGATTGTTTCATGACCTGCACCTACTCCTTTGTACTGGGACTATTGGCACTGACCTTTGGCCGATCGTTTTTTTCCTTCATGGGCATCTCGGTGCCGTCTACGCAGATCGCAGGTGGAATTCTGCTTTCCATCATGGGCATTTCCCTTCTCAACTCCAATGCGAAGGAAAATAAGCACGACGTACCACGCACGCACAGCATGAGCGATCGACTTTTTTATCCGATTGCGTTTCCGCTCACGATGGGGCCTGGCAGCATCTCAGCTCTTATCTTGTTGAACGCACATGCCCATGCGGATAACATGCACACCTACCTGGTCAACCTCTCGATTATCGCTCTTGCCTTACTTGTGATTATGGTCATCACGTTTTTTTGCTTTACTTACTCCAGTTTGATTGTCGATCGAATCGGTCAATCGGGAAGCATCGTGATCAATAAATTTATGTCCTTCATTGTGTTCACCATCGGGGTACAAATGACGATTGCTGGGCTCAAGGCTCAATTCCCCTCCCTCCTACAGTAGTGGACGGCAGCCGGATGACCGACATCACATACATCCCCACCGCAGAACGGTAGTTGTATCTGACCGTGCTACTGGATCTGTACTCACGTAGCGTCATCGTTTGAGCAGTGGCCCGCGTATGACCGGGGGCTAAACCAAGCAGGCACTCCACATGGCGCTCGCCACTCGTCAACCCAAACGGGAGTCCTGCATCGTTCCGATTGCGGAGGTCAGTATGCTGCAGGGCCACACCAGGAGCTGCTGACCACGCATGGCATCACGGCGATGCATAAGTCGCCAAGGCAACTGTTGGTACAACGCGTACGTCGAAAGTTTCTTCGAGACGCTCAAGCGGGAGCTCGTCGATCATCGGCTCTATGCTAGCCGAGACGAAGCCAAACGGGACATCTTCGAATACATCAAGGCGTTCTACACTCGGCAGCGCCGACACTCAACCTCGGCTATTACACCCCAACCGAGTACGAAGCGAGGACAGTAATCCTATAATCTGGTGTCCACCAAATCAGGGGAAGGTCACCAGTTCAGGCAGCATAAGCACGGACATTGTCCTATAAACCTAAGTCTACAGGGTGAAAGGAGCTACTTTCCCTGGAGATAGACGCTATTTGTTCTTACCCCGACAAAGTAATCCCACAGAGCTGCCCAGCGCAAAACCACCAAAGAAGGTCAGTCCAAGGATGACGCCGAACAGAGAGGGCGACGGGCCCGCTTGACGGCGGATATAGCGGCGAGCCTGGGATCCGACGGTGGCTTCCCCACCGATCCAGTTACGAGGATCGTCCTGCTGTGTTTCGCTCAGATGGTTCAAGGACTTCATGACTGCCTTTCGTCATCCAACATGATACTGTCGTTGATGAGCTGTTCCAATTCATTCAACTCCTGGGGTTGGAGATCGACAAATCGTACCCCAAACGTTCGATCAACATTCCATTGCACACGGGCTTGTTCAATCAGGATCGGGGTGTCGTCTCCTGGAACAACCAATTTGACGGCGATTTGCCTCCCTGGTTGAATCACAATGGAGCTTTCGATCCGGGCACCGCTCAGTGACAAATCTCTGGTCTCACCTTCCACCTCGTGCGAGTTCACCCGGACCAGGCTTTTCACATGAGCGGGAACTCGACGGTGCTGACGACGCTCCATATAACTGAGCATACCCCATCCAGACCGGGGAAAGCACCCGATATCCGCTCAAGTTGCTGATTGTTCGGGCATTCTCTTGCAAGTCATCGGAGCTTTCGTTAAGGTACGGCACAATGGACGGGGCTCGTTCGCGCCAACTCATCTTTGCCTGCGCGAGTGGAATATTTCTACCCTTCTGCTTTCCCAAGTTCGATCTGGGTTTGCTGGCCTGGATCGTCCTTATCCCGCTTCACCTCGCGCTCGACCAATGTTCCAAGTTGCGAGCATTTTGGCTCGGCTGGCTGAGCGGACTGATCGGGTTCACCGGTATCATGGCCTGGGTCGTCACCGCCATGACCACGTACGGCAAGGTCCCGGAACCGGTAAGCTACGCCATCCTCTTATTGTTGACCACGTACCTTGGGCTCTACACCGGTCTCTACAGTCTGGCCGTCGTCTGGCTACGCGATCTCATCCCACGCTACGGAATTTTCTTTGCGCCATGCTTCTGGGTTGCCCTTGAACTGCTCCGCACCTATCTTCTCTCAGGCCTTCCCTGGTGCCTCTTGGGCTACTCACAATACCACGAATTGGAATTGATCCAGATCGCAGACCATACAGGCGTGTACGGCATTTCATTCCTCATTGTGCTGGTGAATCTGGCGCTAGCAGAGCTGGTCCTGTGGGTGATGCCCTTCTTCCGGGGAGTTCATCCGGTCAAGCTTCCCTGGGAGCTCCTCACAACCGCAGCCGCCTGCATGGTGCTCTCATGGGTCTATAGCTCGGCGGTCTTGAGCGATCGAAATACAAAGGATCCGAAGACCTCCGTTATCATCGGAGTCGTCCAGCCGAACATCGATCAAGCGGTGAAGTGGGACAAGGCCTTTCGTGATGAAACAATGCAGCGTTTCGATCGGCTGACCGCCGAACTGGGTACCGGCACCGATTTGGTCGTGTGGCCGGAAGCCGCGACCCCGTTCATCTTGGAGCGTGAAAAAGAGTATCAGTTGCAACTGGGCGCCTGGGCAGAACGGGCCCAGGCGCCCATTCTCCTCGGGAGTCCGGCCTTGCGCTTCTATCCCGATCGCCGCCCGTTTCTGTTGAACAGCGCGTATTTACTGGAACGAGACGGTACGGTCCTCGGTCGATACGACAAACACCATCTTGTGCCCTTCGGCGAATATATTCCGCTCAAATCGTCGCTGTTGTTTTTCCTGGACAAACTCGTTGAAGGAATCGGGGACTTCGAAGCAGGCCCGGGAGCGACCACACTCTCCTTTACACCAAAGTCATGGGGACCAGAAGGTTCCCAGGGTTCAAGACCCGTCAAGTTCGGGGTGGCAATCTGTTACGAAGTGATTTTCCCGGATTTGGTCCGTCAGTTCACCGCAAACGGCGCGGAGTTTTTGGTGACCATCACAAACGACGGATGGTTCGGACCGTCCTCAGCCCCTGCCCAGCACTTTGCCATGGTCGTCTTTCGCTCCGTGGAAAATCATGTCGCCTTCGCACGAGCCGCCAACACGGGCATCTCCGGGTTTATCGACCCCTTCGGCCACATCATCCACGCAACACCTCTGTTCACGAAGCAGGCCTCCCATGCCATGATCCCGATCAGGCAAATCCCTACCTTTTACAGTTATTACGGCGATGTGTTTGCCTACGCCTGTGTTATACTCTGCGCGTTTTTGTGTCTGTTTGGGTATTTTCGCGGCAAAGAACCAGCCATGACGGCCGTTACGCCGGCATGATCGAAGAAGGAGGATCGTGGCATGTTAGAAGAAGTAGACGCTCGAGTTCGGGTCCTGGCGGATCAGGTCTCGGAATTACGGGGGCATCTTTGACTTCGCTCACATGACCTCCGAGCTGCAAGAACTCGAAGCGCAAATGGGCCAGCCGCACTTCTGGAATGACGCCCGTGCCGCGGCGGCGGTAAGCCGAAAGAAAACCACGATCGAACGGGAGCTGCAGCAGTGGCGAGAGCTCGAAACGAAGATGGACGATGTGGGTGCGTTGCTGGAACTTGCACGCGAGAGCGGTGACACTGCCCTGGAGACCGAGCTCACGACAGAATTGAACCGGTTGGAGCCACACTTAGCCACGCTGCGAGTCGAGTTGCTCCTGTCCGGTGAGCTGGACCCCAATAACGCGATTCTGGCGATTCATCCCGGTGCCGGCGGCACTGAATCGCAGGATTGGGCACAAATGCTCCTCCGCATGTATGTGCGATGGGCAGAACAGAAAAAATTCAAAGTAGACACGCTGGACTTGCTGCCCGGCGACGAGGCGGGTATCAAAAGCGTGACGATCTCACTCACCGGGCCCTATGCCTACGGATACCTCAAAGCGGAAGCCGGCGTCCATCGCTTGGTGCGTATTTCCCCGTTCGACTCCAACAAGCGGCGGCACACCTCGTTTGCGTCCGTCTTTGTGTATCCTGAGCTGAGCGAAGATATCGACGTCGTGGTCGAAGACAAGGATCTGCGGATCGATACCTTCCGCGCGGGAGGAGCCGGAGGCCAGAACGTCAACAAGGTGGAAACCGCTATCCGCATCACCCACCTCCCAAGCGGGATCGTGGTGCAGTGCCAGAACGAACGTTCGCAACTTCAGAATAGAAACGGGGCGATGAAAATCTTAAAGGCGCGTCTCTTTGAACTGGAGCAAAAAAAGAAAGAAGCCGAATTCAACGCCATCGTCGGAGAAAAGAAAGATATCGCGTGGGGCAGCCAGATTCGATCGTACGTCTTCCAGCCCTACCAAATGGTGAAAGATCACCGGACCGGCCACCAAACCAGCGTGGTGTCGTCCGTCATGGATGGCGATCTTGATGGCTTTATCGAGGCCTATCTGACCAAAAAGCTCACAAAAGGGAGCAGCCAGTCGTCCGCGAGCAACGAGCTGGACGACGATCTCTAGGAGCTGATGGTTCAACACTCAAGACTTAGAGCGACTCAATGGATGAACTGAACGAACAGCGGCAGCAACGGATAAAGAAACTTGACCTCCTGCGAGAGGCTGGCATCGCACCCTACGGGACCCGGTTCGAGGTAAAAGACCGGGCCGGACAGCTCATCAAGTCTCATGGTGAGAAAACCAAGGACACGCTTGAACAGGAAAAGATCTCTTGTACCTTTGCCGGGCGTGTGATTGCCCTTCGTCGTTTCGGCAAGGCCGGATTCGCCGTGTTACAGGACGGATCCGACCGCCTCCAGGTCTACCTCAAGAAAGATCTCCTGTCGAATCAGGCCTATACCGTTGTCGAGCAACTCGATCTCGGCGACTGGGTCGGCGTTACCGGAACGTTGTTTCGTACCAAGACGGACGAATTCACGGTTGAAGTTCGTCACCTGACGTTTCTCAGTAAGGCCCTTCGCCCGCTGCCAGAAAAATGGCATGGGCTGACCGACGTCGAAACGAGATATCGGCAGCGCTACGTGGATTTGATCGCCAATCCTCAAGTCCACCAGATCTTCGCCACTCGAAGCCGCATCATCGCCGGAATCAGATCATTTCTCATCGAACGAGGATTCCTGGAGGTAGAGACCCCGATGATGCACCCCATTCCCGGTGGCGCAGCCGCGAAACCTTTCGTAACGCATCACAATGCGCTCGGCGTGGATCTCTATCTGCGTATCGCACCAGAGCTCTATCTGAAGCGGCTGATCGTCGGGGGATTCCCACGAGTCTTTGAGATCAACCGCAACTTTAGGAATGAAGGCATCTCAACGATTCACAATCCAGAATTTACGATGCTGGAATTCTACATGTCCTATGCGGACTATCAGGATCTGATCGCCCTCACCGAGGAATTGATCTCCGGCTTGGCTCAGCAGGTCTTGGGGACGACGGTGATTCAATACCAGGGCAAGGAGATCATCCTCACGCCACCCTGGCGGCGATGGTCCTACCACCAGGCCATCATGGAGATGAATGGTCTTGACCCGTCGGTACTCCAAGATCGTGACAAGGCCTTGGCAGCAGCCAAACAGCTGAATGTTCACGTAGACCCCACATCCACCTTGTTCGCGATCCTCAACGAGATCTTCGAGGAAACCGTTGAGCCGAACCTTCAACAGCCGACCTTTATCACCGACTACCCAATTGAAATTTCCCCGCTCGCGAGACGGAAGGATACTGATCCAGCCTTGACCGATCGATTCGAGCTGTACATCGCCGGCAGAGAGATTGCGAACGCATTCTCCGAGTTGAATGATCCGCTGGACCAACGTGAGCGGTTTGAAGGCCAGGCCGCTCAGCGTGAAGCGGGCGATGAGGAAGCCCATCTTGTCGATGAAGATTTCTTGCGCGCCCTCGAATTCGGCATGCCCCCGACCGCCGGAGAGGGGATCGGGATCGACCGTCTGATCATGCTGTTGACCGACCAGGCATCTATTCGAGACGTCGTCCTCTTTCCTCAGCTCCGACCGGAGAAATCGTAAGAGTGACCCTTCCCTTTGAAATCTTCGTTGGGCTCCGCTATCTACGCGCCAAGCGCCGGAACCGGACCATTTCGCTGAACACCTTCGTATCGATCGCCGGCATTACATTGGGCGTCGCGGCACTGATCGGAACAGTCGGCATCATGACGGGATTCAGGGAGGACATCCAGAGCAAGATTCTCGGCACCACCGCTCATATCATTGTTCAAGAACGCATGAAAGAGAATATGACCGACTATGAGCGCTTGGCCGATACGGTTCAGACGGTACCCGACGTAGTGGCCGCGACACCGTTTGTCCTGAGACAGGTGCTCCTCACCACACCATCAGGCGTACAGGGGATCGTCCTTCGCGGGATCGACCCACAACGAGAAGCGAATGTGACAGAGCTCGCCAAAAACATTACGACAGGGCAGTTAGGCGACCTCCTCACACCGATCAAGGTGATGCAGGCTCCTGCCGACGACCCTCAAGGGGAACCACGTCCCGTTGAAAAACCAGGCATCATTCTAGGCAAGGAGCTGGCTCTCAGATTGGGAGTGTTTATCGGCGATACTGTGAATGTGGTCTCTCCCGTCGGACCGATCAGCGCGATGGGCATGGTTCCCAAGATTCGAACCTTTGCCGTCGTCGCCCTCTTTCATTCCGGCATGTACGAGTACGATTCGTCTCTGGCCTATATCGAACTCGGTGAAGCCCAGAAGTTTTTCAACATGGCCGCCAGCGTGACCGGCGTGGAAGTCAAAGTCACCGATGTGTTCCGTGCCGCGGATATCGCTCGCACTATTGAACAGGAGTTAGGATTCAGTCATGGGGCGAGAGATTGGATGCAGATGAATCGCAATCTTTTTTCGGCGCTTAAGCTGGAGAAGACGATGATGTTTCTCCTCCTGGTCCTGATCACGATTGTAGCCTCCTTCAACATCGTCAGCACATTGACCATGATCGTCACGGAGAAGCAGAAGGAAATTGCGATCCTCAAGGCAATGGGCGCGACGAAGCAGAGCATTCGCCGTATCTTCATGCTCAACGGATTGATCATCGGATTCACCGGAACCGGCATCGGAATCCCGTTAGGCTATGCGTTTCTCTGGCTGATTCAAACGTTTTGGACCTTCGACCCGAGCGTGTATTACATCTCAACCATTCCCGTGCACGTGTTGGCAGAGGACGTGTTGCTCGTGGCGGGATCGGCCATTTTGATCAGTTTTGTCGCAACGGTCCACCCGGCCAATCAGGCCGCAAAACTGGAACCAGTGGCGGCGTTGCGATATGAGTAGACTCACAAGACTCAGCATTGAGGACCGAGGACTGAATCGTCATTACCCATCCCAATATTTTGAGCTTCAGCCTTCAGTCCTCATCGCGGAACATGATTAACGTCACCAATCTATATAAGTCCTTCTCGATGGGATCCTACGAAGTACCCGTGCTCAAGGGAATCAACCTTGAGATACAGCGCGGCGAGCTGGTCGCCATTGTAGGCGCCTCCGGGGCCGGGAAAAGCACCTTGCTCCACATTATTGGCACCCTCGATAACCCGAGCAGTGGGACCGTCACGTTCGATGGGCAAGACCTCTTTCGCATGACCGAGGCGCAACAAGCGGAGTTCCGTAATCGACGGATCGGGTTTGTCTTCCAATTCCATCACTTACTCGCTGAATTCACTGCTCTGGAAAATGCCTGCATGCCGGCGTTCGTGCAACGTCGCGACCCCACCGTTGTTAAGGCAGAAGCCACCACCATCCTCACGGAAGTTGGATTGGGTCATCGGTTGCATCACAAGCCCGGAGAACTATCAGGAGGAGAACAGCAGCGAGTCGCCATGGCTCGCGCGCTCATGCAAAAACCGAATGTGGTCTTGGCTGATGAACCAACCGGCAACCTCGATACCCACAGCGGAGACGGGTTGTTTGGATTGATGCGCATGTTGAGCAAGACGCGCGGCACGACCTTCGTGATCGTCACGCATAACGACAAGCTCTCCGCCCAGTCCGACCGAATTATCCACATGCAGGACGGACAAATCGTCTGAAGGTAACTCGCCATCCGACGAGATGGCTCACCTCTTTCGCATTTCTTCTGTATCTTGGGAGCCATCTCGCGTCGGACACCCCCCTCCTACCCTCACGCTGACCGGTGAGCAACCTGCGATTCCTTGACGAACATTTGATCCTTCTCTAGACTCGCGTAGATTCCCATTTGCTCTAGAGATGAACATGCACTGCCCATCGCCGTTTCGCATAGGCCTGTTGTTGGCCCTGTCTGCATGGCCTTCACTCGCAGCGGCGGCGGAATTCGTCATCTCAGGCCCTCGTGCCATGGGCATGGGCGGAGCCGGGGTTGCCGTCACAACCAATGCGCTCGCCACCTACTGGAACCCCGCCGGCCTGGCCATGACTCAAACCGTAGACATTCGTCTTCAGGGTGGTGGACAGGCGACGGATCGGCAGGGCATCGGGGATGCCCTGCATGACCTGGAGAACTTCGATCGTAACGATACATCTCTAGCCAACCAAGCTAAAGCCCAGTCGATTGCCGACCGTATCAATCGACCAGGCGCCACGGTTTCAGTCAACGGATCGGCCGGCCTCTATTTCAAAGGACACATTGGTGAACATGCATTCGGATTCAACGTATCGGACGTTGCTACCGGTGGAGGATTCGTTTCAACACCCGTGACAGTCACTCCACCTAGTAGCCCAGGATCACCCATCACCGCAACTGGTCAAATGGCGCTTCGCGGCCTGGAAGCCAGGCAACTAGCTTTTTCCTATGCCTATGCCTTCGCCGACAAGATGTTTTCCATCGGAATAACGGCAAAGGTCATTCAAGGCGCGTCGTACAATGGCTCCACTGAACTTCACGGGGGAAGTGGGGTCAGCACAACCGATCACTTCGGTAAACCGAACATCTCCACGACCTACGGAATTGACGTCGGAGCAATCTATCGGCCATCCTCGTGGATTAGAATGGGGGTCGTCGCAAAGGATATCAACACACCAACGTTCGATGCCGCCGGCGGAGGCACGCTGAAGTTAGAGCCTCAAGTTCGAGTCGGTCTTGCATTGAACCCTTATTCGACTCTCACCTTAACAGCCGATGTAGACGCGACATCGAACAAGACCTTTGTCCCAGGTGTGAAGAGCCAGCTGCTGAGTTTGGGACTCGAACAGACAATTTTGTCGGAATTCCTTTCGTTTCGGATCGGAACATTCAAAAATATGCAGGATGCATCAACTCCCTTTGTCCCGACAGCAGGCTTAGGCATCCGGTGGTTTAATTTCCGAGCCGATGCCGGTGGAGGATATGACTTTCGTGAAAAAGGCGCGCTCGTGTCCGCTTCTATTTCCTTGACCTTCTAATGGTATACTAAACCCATGCTGACTCGATCATCTACGCACATCCTATCTCTCGCATTATTTGTTGTATTACTCAACGGCTGCGGTGGGTTACAGGAGGTGTGGGAGGGCCCTGGCGCCAGGGTGTTTCGCCCCCAGACCATCGCCGTACTGCCACCGATGGCCAGCCAGTACGACAGCGCTCGCGAAGACATTCAGGATGTCCTGGTGGGAGCCTTAAATCGGCAAGGCAATATCGAGCGGGTCGTCTCGCCTGAAAATGTCACGGATATCTTTCAAGCTTCAAAAGAGGCGTTTGATTCACTGGTGTTCTACTTTTCTCGCCTAGAGATGACCGGACAATCCGACAAAGATTCGGCCATCAAGCTTGGGAAAGCGCTGAACGTCGACTCATTCCTCGTCGTGCGAGTCAACTCATGGGAATACGTCCGCAAGGAAGGCGATAACGTCGGGCGAGTGGGTCTGAGCCTTCGACTGATCGATGCCGCCACCGGCACGACAGTCTGGAAAGCACGTCACGAACGGTCAGACAGTTATATGTTCATCAAGCCGAGCCTCAAGGACATTGCACGAGAGCTCGCCAGCGAGATGATCCGATACATGCCCCCGACAGCCAAGAAGTAAGACTCCCTCGTCGTCTCCCTAATCCGTATTGCACACTTGTCCTATATCACAAGCTTCATTCTTACCACCTTGTTCCACATTGCATCCCGTGTTTCCTACCTGCGTTGAGCCTTGTCGAGCATTGGGAGAGCAAAGTTGATGCAGTAGTGACTCTCCGTATGTCTGGAGTCACTGACCGGATGTCTGGTATCTCACGAGACTGGGCCCAAAGCCATCGCGCACGAAATGACGTGACGATCGACAATCTATGAACTGAACGAAATAATAACCGGGTATCTCTTGGAACAATTGTTGAGGTGATCCGCCCTACAACGGGGTTATCAGATATCCACAAGGGAGTCCCTGATCATGCGCGTGTTGGGTTTGAACGAGAACGGCCGGCCTCTTGCAAGGCCGACCGTTACAGAACCCGCAGATTTGGCTTCTGAGCAGTCTTGCAAGCCTGTTCAGGAGCACCAACTGTTCCCTTTCAAAGAAGGGAACTCATAGTGGAACACGGGATAGAAACGTCAACGCCCCGGTGATCGTATCACTGATGCTATAGGCTGAGATATCACTCGAAGCGCGATTCACCGAATAGACAAATTTCCCCGTCGGATCGACCGCGATACCTTCTGGGTCGCCGCTTGCGGAAAACTTTGGCCCCGCTGTCAACAAGCCGGTTGCCGCGTCGACCGTATAAGTCGAGATAGTGTTCGCTTGGCCATCAGCTACATACGCAAGCTTCCCAGACGGATCGACGGTCACACCCTCCGGGCCAATACCCGTCGAAAATGGCGAACCCAACAATGATGCCAGTCCCCCTGTTGAATTAATGCTATACGCCGAGACAGTATTCGATTCCTCATTCGTGACATAGAGGAATGATCCGGTTGGGTGTATCGCGATCGCATTCGGACCTTTAGCAGTTGTTAAAGGCAGGTTTGGCACCGTCACATCCTCCAATTTTCCCGTTGTCGCGTTAATCCCATAAGTTGAGATAGTATCTGCTCTAAAATTCGCGACATAGGCCCGTGTTCCCGTGCTATTGATGGCGACGGCATCAGGACCTCCACCTGTAAGCTTGTGCTCCACCAATTCCAACAACCCGTTTGCGACTATCTTATAGACCGAGACAGTATCCGAATTAAAATTCGTGACATACACGAAGTTGCGTGTCCAATCCACGGTGATAGAACCAGGTCCATCCCCTGCTGAAACTGGAGAACCCAGCGATGCCAGCCCCCCGTCCGTCCCAATCGTATAGGCCGATACTGTATTTGAACTATAATTTGTCACATATGCCAACTTCCGTGTGCTGTTCGCCGCAATGAACGTCGGCTGAAATCCCGCGCAGATTTCCCCTCTCCTTGTCAAAACTCCCGAGCTCTCGACCTTATACCAAACGACCCTATGCCCAGGAGTATGCACCGCATAGGCAAAGCCCCCAGTGATGGCCGGCGGTCCCTGGGGAACAGGAAAGGCTGTAACCGAGGAAGTAGGGGCGCAAGGATTTCCGGAAGCATTATTATTACTAGTGCTATTGCTCGCGGAACATCCGGCTCCGATTGCCACCAAAAGGCTAACGGACAGCCCTGACGCCAGTAAACGAGAACGTTGCTGCGCAATAGATAAATACATAAGATCCTTTCCTCTATAATGTTAATAAGCCATCTTCTATTTACACGCTTTGTAAGCTACCGAATTGTCGAAGTTGGTTCAAGGCACACGGGCGTATAAATGTCCCTACAGAAGATGGGAGAGCACGTAACTACTATTATGTGTGAATGGTGCAGAGAGCAGAACTCGTTCTCCATAGGCCTTTCATTTAATGAGCATCATCCGACCGAGTCTTGTCTGTATAAGTATGAACCCGATCACAAACCAGTCGTTCCTAGCGGTTAGTCCATAGGAATCGATGGACGCGTTAAACACGGCCAGACTGAACGCCTGATCATTTGTTGAGAATAAGATCTACGGATACATGCAGAACATTACACTGACAAGCATCAGAAAAATAAACATACTGGATGCAGAAATACGGAGGCGTTGGGATGGCGAAGCCGGAAATACAGGCCGTACCTAGTCTGATAGAACCGATCAATGAAATATGGCATACTGTACGACTTCGGGAAAAGTTGAGAGCCGGGCTCGACTGAACCATAGGCACGACGATGACAGTCAGCACCGTGCACCCTGCTGACACTTACCAGAGAATCTTGATAGCCTCGACGGCCTGTTGATACAGAATACCTTCAATTTCCACGGCGAGGCAATTCGCTCTGTGAAACGCCAGGAGCACCACACTGGTCAGTCCCAGCAACACGGTAAACCAATCGAGAATCCCTGATATCGATCCCGGCTGAAAAATAGGTCGAGTGCGAAACGAAGAAATTTTTTCTCTTGATTTTAAAGAGACTCCACGAATCAATTTGCCAACTTCGTACCGAAGACCATCGCCAGGGAAGCTACTGATGGTAAAGGCTGCATCCCAAGCCTGCCTCCACAGCAGATGATCGACCTACGCTCGCAATTCCACCGCCAGGCCTCGAAAGATGAGCTGCCACAGCACCACGATCATGGCTAAATGGAAACCGGTGAATCCATCGCGTAGGCCTTGGATTAGGCGAAAAACAAAGCGTTGCCAGTAGCGACAGCCACACCTTGTTGGCGATCCATACCAGACCGATAGAGGTCAACGCCGTTCTCCGTTTTGGTTCGAGCGATGAGCTGAGAGAGCATCTCGATGCCGAAATCAAACTCATCCAAGACCACATGTATGGCGAACTTCAACGTGACCATGACACACCTTTCGTCCTGACCGGTTGCTAAGCCAACTCCTGCATATGGTCGCGTACGACATCCTAAACCTGAATCAGACTCCTAGGCATTACTCCTTCCCAGTGCAATCTCTTTACCGGACAAGAAGACCTCCGGTGAAGTATGATCATTCAAAGAGACTCCTTACGACATTATAATTTTTATTCCTAATATTATAGCTAATGCGTCTACTTTAGGAGGGATTGATTTATTGTCCGAGACAAGTTACCTACTACTTCGGCCACTCTAACCTCCAAAGAGAGGAAAAGAGATGGAGAAGCTGGATTTCTGTTTTGGTCCGGACAGCACCCAACGCTTAATTATGAATTTGGTGCGTTTTGACGGTTACGGCAAATCGATGGGAGAAAAGATGAAAAAGAAAGAGATTCTTGTTTGGATTGGAGCTGGGCTCTGTGCAGCATTCGCATGCTTCATCAATCCCACACCTGCTCTCGTAGAAGGCGCCACGTTGCCGCCAGGGTTCTCCGAGTCCGTTGTCTTCTCAGGGTTATCGAATCCGACCGTGGTCCGCTTTTCGACGGATGGGCGGGTCTTCGTTGCAGAAAAAAGTGGCCTCATCAAGGTTTTCTCCAGTCTCTCTGCCACCTCGCCCACGGTGTTTCATGATTTACGGAAAAACGTGCATAATTTTTGGGACCGAGGGTTGCTCGGCTTGGAACTTCACCCCAACTTCCCCACGGTGCCGGATGTCTATGTTCTCTACACTTATGACAAAGACCCCAATAATGCCCAGTTCCCTCGGTGGGGCAGCCCCAGTAATAACTACACCTCTGAAGGGTGCCCGGATCCTCCGGGTGCAAATACTGACGGGTGCGTGGTAAGCGGCCGACTATCACGATTGAAAGCCACCTCCGGTAGCAACGTATCAGACGGCTCCGAAGTCGTGTTGATTGAAGGGTGGGATATGCAGTATCCCAGCCACTCAGTGGGCACCGTGCAGTTCGGTCCTGACGGGGCGCTCTACGCCTCAGGTGGTGAGGGGGCCGGTTTTGCGTTTGCTGATTATGGACAGAAAGGGATACCAGTCAATCCGTTAGGCGATCCGCCGTCTGGCATCGGGGGCACGCAGACCCCACCAACGGCAGAAGGCGGAGCCACGCGAGCACAGAGTCTACGTCGAGTGAGTGGTCCGGCATTGTTAAGTGGCACGATCATTCGGGTGGATCCAGTCACTGGCGAGGGGCTCTCCGACAATCCCCTCCATGATAGCAGTGACGCCAACGCTCGCCGCATCGTGGGGTATGGGTTCCGCAATCCCTTTCGGTTTACTTTTCGGCCAGGCACCACCGAACTGTGGGTCGGGGACGTGGGATGGAATAGTTGGGAGGAAATCAACCGACTCCCCAATCCCTTGGCATCCTCAGTGCGCAACTTTGGCTGGCCTTGCTATGAAGGCCTTAACCGACAGAACGGCTACGATTCGCTGAACTTGAATATCTGTGAGAGCCTGTACGCCCAGGCTGGGGGACACACCCCTCCTTACTTTACTTATGAGCATGGGGCGCCAGTCGTGGCAGGAGAAACCTGTCCCAGCAACGGTAGTTCGTCTGTCACAGGACTGGCTTTCGGCCGAGGGAGTACCTTTCCCGCCGCGTACCAGGGCGCGCTGTTCTTCGCCGATTATTCCCGCGGTTGTATTTGGACCATGTTCGCCGGAGCGAATGGCTTGCCCGATCCAGCGACCCGCACCCCGTTTGTGGCTGGAGCTGCTAGCCCGGTTTACCTGCAGATCGGACCAGGAGGTGACCTGTTCTATGTGGACTTGGTAGGCGGGACCATCCGACGAATTCACTTCACTAGCGGCAATCAGCCTCCGCAGGCAATCATGACGCCTACACCCACGTCTGGGCCAGCCCCTCTGACCGTGACCTTCTCATCGGCTGGCTCCTCGGATCCGGACGGCGATCCAATTACCTATGGTTGGAACTTTGGGGATGGCGGGACCTCAACTGATGCAAATCCAAGTCATACTTATACAAGAAAAGGACCATTTACTGCGGTGCTGACCGTCACTGACTCAAAAGGTGCATCCGGCACAGCCTCAGCCGTCATTTCACCGGGCAATAGCAAACCCACTGCAGTTATTGACACGCCTGCTTCGACGACCCAGTGGAAGGTCGGCCAACGGATTACATTTACTGGCCACGCCACCGATCCGGATGATGGCACGCTCCCGCCTTCGGCGTTTAAGTGGGAGATTATCCTTCATCATTGTCCATCAGACTGTCATACCCATCCTCTGGAGAGTTTCGACAACGTTACCACCGAATCGTTTCCAGCTCCCGATCACGACTACCCGTCACATCTCGAGATCAAACTGACCGTGACGGATACGGATGGGCTCATAGATACCAAAAGTGTACTTCTGGATCCACAAACTGTCGCACTGAACTTTAAATCCACGCCGTCAGGGTTACAGCTTGTTGTAGGAAGCAGCAAATCCCCCACACCGTTTACAAGAACCGTCATCCAGGGGTCCGGTAATTCTATCAGTGCTGTCTCCCCTCAGGCTCTGGGTGCTACAAACTATAAGTTTGTGTCTTGGTCTGATGGAGGCAACCAATCGCATGACATCAACGCAACTGCTGCTGCGACCTATACGGCCACTTACGAGGTCACAACCGATCCCATTCCTTCCCCCCCGCCACCTAGCGATAATAGCGGAGGCGGCGGTTGTACGCTCAGTAGATCAGGAACAGTTGATGCCTTACTACCATTACTGTTCCTTGCTGTCGTTGGCCTGTTGCTCATGAGAGGGAAACGGCGTGTGAATAAACGCTGATCGCATAGGAACCTGTACACATTGCCCATGTGAGGGTTATGAATCGTCCTGTTGTGCCGGCGACAACTGCGGCGAAGGTCGATTGGCATCACACACTTGGTCGATTAGGGCTTTGCTGGCCGCGCGCATTCTATGCCAGCAAAGCCTTTCTTTTTTGTGCAGGGGCTGCTCCGTTGGTCTGGGCCATCATGGCATGGGGCGTTCCGGTTCATTCAATGTCCCTGGCCCAAGTATGGTCGCTGGGCTTTGCCTCGGTGGTTCTATGGTATCCGCTATGGGAAGAGCTGCTGTTTAGAGGATTGTTGCAGGGCGAACTCATCGCGCGTGGTTGGACACGATGCTGGGTCTATGGTTTGAGCGGAGCAAATATTGCGGTTTCTCTCCTGTTTACAGTCTTTCATTTCTGGAGCCATAGCCCAATCTGGGCCGCCCTGGTATTCTTCCCCTCGCTGATATTTGGCTATCTTCGCGATCGGTTCGACTCCACGATGCCCTCGATTTTGATGCACATGTGGTACAACGGCGGGTATTTTTTCTTCATCGATTCATCGAAGCTTCCCACACAGTTCGACCTCCAGTGAAAGTTCCTCGCCGCAGCATGTACGAAACAGCTGGACCGAAACCAGCCTGGTGTGGATCTTAACTGAGCCCCCTATTCTCATGAGCCAGAAGCCTTATGACAAAATCGCGCGGCGCTGGCTAGAATCTCCTCAGCAGCTTTCCCACCAAGAGGCGTAGGCCACAGAAATCCCAAAGCACATAACGATACCGATTAATGAGGCAAGTTGCCTGCCTCCGTTACGAGCGATGTCGTTCAGTAATCTCTGAATCAGATACCGCGTAGTTCCATGCATACGAAGAACCGCGGTTGTTCGTATGCATGGACGCCCTAGAATTGGATAGCTGGTTGGCACGCCACACATTGCAATGTACCCACGCCACTATCGCCTCCTAAGACGAGTTTTTGGCCCACAATAGTCTTCAAAATCAAGCAGACTAAAGGGCAATGCTAACCACAGTGTTCCACTTTTCATCATCGCGTTGGGGGTAATGAGCAGCACCTGCTTGGACTTATGAGGCCACGTCACAGCAGAGGAGGGGGAAGGGATCTATGGAGATGGATGGTTAGCCGACGACCATCGCCGCCTTCAATGATTGCACGAACGTGGCAACATGCTTGACCATACCAGGATCTTGCTGATGCGCGGCAATCTGTTTCACGATGGCACTACCGACGATCACCCCATCAGCCATTTTCGACACCCGTGCCGCATCCTCCGGTGTCGCCACACCAAACCCAACGGCGACGGGAGCCGCAGAAACCTTTCGAAGTTTCTCGATATTTTGCTGGATGTCTGTAGCATTGCTCAGTTTCGCCCCAGTGATGCCTGTCAACGAGACATAGTAGACAAACCCATGCGACTCTTTGGCCACCAGTTTCCGGCGGTCTGTCGTGCTGGTCGGGGCGAGCAAGAAGATCAACGATAGCCCCACCGCATCCGCAGGACCCTTGAGCGGCCCCGCTTCATCCGGCGGCATATCGGGCACGATCAATCCATCCACTCCAGCGTCGCTTGCCGCTTTGCAAAACTCTTCACAGCCCATGGCATGGATGGAGTTGTAATACAGCATGAGGATAATTGGGATCTCTGTGCGCTGCCTCAGCGAGGTGACCGCTGCAAGGATCAGGCGAAGCGATGTGCCGTTCTTCAAGGCCCGTTCCGCCGCCTGTTGAATCACTGGACCGTCGGCGATCGGATCGGAAAAGGGCACGCCCAACTCAATGATATCGGCGCCAGCTTGTTCCAACGCCACGACCAGTTGTTCGGTTTCAGCCAGCCCCGGGTCTCCAGCCATGAGATAGGCGATGAGGGCTTTCTCCTTGTTCTGACGAAGGCGTGAAAACGTGCTGTCCAATCGCCCGCTCATAGTGTGACTCCTCGCATTCTAGCCACTTGCTGAACGTCTTTATCCCCACGCCCTGAAAGATTCGCGATAATAAGTTGTGACTTCTTGAGCGTGGGCGCCAGCTTGACCACATGGGCAATCGCATGGGCACTCTCCAACGCAGGGACGATGCCCTCTTCACGGGCCAAGAGGTCAAAGGCCGCCATCGCTTCACTATCTGTCGCGTAGGTGTAGTCGATCCGGCCCAGATCGTGATAGAGGCTATGCTCTGGCCCAACCGCCGCATAATCCAGACCCGCTGAGACGGAATGGGTCAAATTGATCTGTCCATTGTCGTCCTGCAGCAGATAGGTCATCGTGCCTTGTAGGACCCCTGGCTTTCCACCTGAAAATCGGGCTGCATGTTTTCCGCTCGTGATTCCGGTTCCCCCGGCCTCAACCCCGATCATCTTGACCTTCGGGTCTTTCAGAAAGGCATGGAAGAGCCCAATTGAATTGCTTCCACCCCCGACACAGGCCACAAGATAGTTCGGCAACTTGCCCTCTGCAGCCAAAATCTGCTTCCGTGCTTCCCGTCCGATAATCGCCTGAAAATCGCGAATCATCATCGGATAGGGATGCGCCCCAAGCACCGAACCAAGGATGTAATGGGTCGTTCGCACGTTCGTCGTCCAATCGCGCATGGCTTCACTGATGGCATCTTTCAGTGTTCGACTTCCAGCATCCACCCCAGTCACCTTGGCCCCCAACAGACGCATGCGGAAGACGTTCAATGCTTGCCGTTCCATGTCTTCCGTACCCATGTAGATTTCACACTCAAGCCCGAACATGGCTGCCGCTGTTGCCGTTGCGACGCCGTGTTGGCCTGCTCCGGTTTCAGCGATCACTCGGGGCTTCTTCATGCGTACCGCGAGCAATGCTTGTCCGATCGCATTGTTAATCTTATGAGCGCCCGTGTGACACAAGTCCTCCCGTTTCAGATAAATCTTGGCGCCACCCAGTCTTTTGATCAGCCGATCGGCACGATACAGGCTGGTCGGACGCCCGACATACTGCTTGAGGTAATAGGCCAGGTCTGCCTGGAACCGACGGTCTTTCTTGACCTTGGCATACTCCTCTTCCAACTCAAGCAGGGCCGGCATGAGAGTTTCTGGCACATACCGCCCACCATAGGGTCCAAAGCGGCCACGGTTATCGGGAAGCGTCGGCGTCGGCATGTAATCAGTTCCTCCTGAATGGCAGGACGTTGAAAAAAATTCCCAGCGCTGTTCTCGCATCGCTCAGTGGCTCGCCATACGGCTCAGAGTATGCTTCGTCACTTCGCTCGAGGCGGCCTAGCTGGAAGGACTCTTGAACATCCTGCAGCGTCTGCACGAGTATAACGATGACCATCAAACGTGCACAAGTCTGGCGGCTTCGATAAACGTCCTTACCTTATCGTGGTCCTTTTTTCCAGGGCTCAACTCCACCCCGCTACTCACATCGACCCCATAGGGACGGACACGGGCGATGGCCTCAGCCACATTCGCCGGAGTGAGTCCCCCAGCTAGAACGACAGGTGTAGATCGGGCCGCTTCTTGTGCCAACGTCCAATCCACGGTTTGACCTGTGCCCCCATAGGCCTGATTAGAAAAGGCATCGATAAGCACCCCTCGCACATTGGCCCGCCCTTGGAATTCCGCCAACGCAAGAAAGGTCCCCCGATTTTTGAGGCGAAGGGCTTTCAGTACGGGACGTCCAAGATCCTGACAATACGATGCGGGTTCATCTCCATGCAGCTGCGCCAATGCCAGTCCACAGTCATCCAAAATCGACCGAACCAGGCTCGGCTCTTCATTCACAAACACGCCCACCGGCAACACAAAAGGTGGAAGTCCTGCCACAATACGTCTCACCATCGCCGCCTCGACAAAACGAGGACTTTTTCGATACAGCACAAAACCCAAGGCATCCGCACCGGCTGCTACTGCAACCTTTGCATCCTCCACATTCGTAATGCCGCAAATCTTAATCTTCACCATATCGACATCATTATCTACGCGGATCGGCCACTATGCGCTGTGGTTCCGAGCAATTCGCGAACCTTGTCTGCCGTGCTATCCGCACGAATGAGCGACTCTCCGATCAGCATGGCGTGAATACCAGACTCACTCAGTTTGAGCACATCCTCACGTTTGTGAATCCCGCTCTCGCTGATGATCAGTTTGTCCGATGGAATCCGTTTTGCCAGGCGAAACGTCACATTGAGGTCCGTCGTGAACGTCTTCAAATCTCGGTTGTTGATCCCGATCATCCGCGCAGTCGGAATCCACTCCAGTACCGTGTCCAGCTCCCGCTCGTGGTGCGTTTCGAACAGGCTATCCATCCCCAGTTCTGTCGCCAAGGCATGGAAATCGATCAATTGCCGCTTCTCCAATGCCGCGACAATCAACAGAATCGCATCGGCGCCGTGAGCCCGCGCCTCATAGAACTGGATGTCCCCGACCATGAATTCTTTATTGAGTGCCGGAATAGGCAAGGCTTGTTTAATCTCTTTCAGATACCGGAGGTCGCCCTGGAAAAAATCCTTGTCGGTCAAGACCGAAACAGCCGAAGCGCCTTGTTCTCGATAGATCCGTGCCAACCCCAGATGATCAAACTTCTCCGCGAACTCTTCCCGCAAGAGTCCCAGACTCGGTGAGGCCTTCTTGACCTCAGCAATAAGCGAGGGACTGACCGGAGGTTTCGTCGCATCCAGTGTAACGGCAAACCCAAGGGTGGGCGGCGCGTCACGGATTGCCGCCTTGAGATCAGCAAGATAGGCGCGGCTTTGCTTATGCCGTAGTTCCGCCTTTTTATGCTCCAAAATGCGGTCGAGAATCATTATCCCATCAGGCTTTCGTAGTAAATGCGATGAGCCGATCGAGTTTCTCCGCGGCGGCTCCCGAGTCGATGGTCTGCTGGGCAAGGCGGAATCCGTCTTTGAGTGTTTTCGCCTGCTGGCCTGCAACCATGGCTGGTGCTGCATTCAGGCAGACGATATCCCGCTTCGATCCCTTACGGCCTTGCAAAATCTCTTTCACAATTCGCGCATTGTCCTCCGGCGAGCCACCGGCAAACTCTTTCCTGTGCACACGAGACAGACCGAATTCCTCCGGCGCAATAAAGTAGCTTGAGACAACCCCACTTTTGCCCTCGGAGACTTTTGTCCGGTCCGACAAAGTCATCTCATCCAGTCCATCCATGCCGTGAATCACAAAGCAATGCTGCGCCCCCAGCTCCATTAGAACCCGTCCCAGAATTTCTGTCTTCTGCGCCTCATACACGCCAAGCACTTGGTGCGTCGCCCCGGCCGGATTCGTCAACGGTCCGAGCACATTCAACATGGTCCGGATGCCCATCTCCTGCCTCGGCCCGGCACAATGCTTCATCGCACTGTGGTAATGCGGGGCGAATAAAAATCCGATGCCGACTTCGTCGATGCAGTCGACCATGCGACTTGGTTCCAGATCGATCTTGACTCCCAGAGCGCTTAACACATCGGCACTTCCACTCCTTGAAGATACGGAACGATTGCCATGTTTCGCCACAGTGATGCCAGCCCCCGCCACGACAAATGCCGCCGTCGTGGAGATATTAAACGTATTCGCTCCATCGCCGCCGGTGCCACAGGTATCCACCACGATGGACGCCCCGACTCTGATACGAGCGGCCCGTGACCGCATTGCCCTGGCCGAACCGACGATCTCATCGACGGTTTCACCTTTTTGCCTAAGCCCCATCAAGTAGGCGGCAATCTGCGCCGAAGTGGCCATTCCATTCATGACCTCATCCATGACCGTTTCGGCCTCCTGCGCGGAGAGATCGACTCGATCGGCTAGCTTGACGAGTACGTCTTTGATCATGGTCACACAGCGGATGAACCGGCTAGAGCTTGAGGAAGTTGCTGAGGAGATCTTTCCCGGCCCTGGTCAGAATCGATTCCGGATGGAATTGCACGCCTTCAACGCCCAGCGTTTTATGACGAAGCCCCATAATCTCACCTTCGGCAGTCTCCGCGGATATCTCGCAGCAGTCCGGCAGATTCGCTCGGTTGACGATCAGCGAGTGGTAGCGAGTCGCTTCGAATGGGTTGGGTAACGAGCGAAAGATCGTCTTGCCGTCGTGCTGGATCTGTGACGTCTTTCCATGCATCAGCCGAGATGCACGGATCACTTCCCCTCCGTAGGCCACGGCCATCGACTGATGCCCCAAACAGACGCCAAGAACAGGGATCTTCCCTCCGAATCGTCTGATCGCATCGACTGATATCCCTGCTTCCTTCGGCGTACAGGGCCCAGGAGAAATGACCAGACGCTCCGGACGCAACTCGTCAATCTGATCCAGGGTAATCTTGTCATTTCGAATGACCTGAACATCTTCGCCTAGCTCACCCAAATACTGAACGAGGTTGTAGGTGAAGGAATCGTAGTTGTCGATGACGAGTAGCATAATTGCAACGTGAGCTTATGGGTGATGGCTGATGGCATAAGCAAGAGCAACGACCATCCGTCCTCTTGCTACCGGCCATAGGCCATGTACCATACGCACTTTCCTACTCCAGCCCCTGCTCCGCCAATTCGATGGCCTTCATCATTGCCCGAGCCTTGTTACAAGTTTCTTCATACTCATGGACCGGATTGGAATCAGCCACAATACCGGCGCCGGCTTGGATGAACGCCCGGTGGCGTGAGACCACAACAGTACGAATATTGATGCACATATCCATGTTTCCCGAAAAACTGATGTATCCGACCGCCCCGGCGTACGGACCACGCTTCGTGGGTTCCAATTCCTCGATGATTTCCATCGCCCGGATCTTCGGTGCCCCAGACACCGTGCCCGCTGGAAAACAGGCCTTGAGCACATCATAGACGGTCTTATCCTTGCTCAATTTTCCGGTAACGTTCGACACGATATGCATGACATGGGAATACCGCTCGACATTCATCAAGGATTCGACACAAACCGACCCTTGTTCGGAAACACGACCGATATCGTTCCGCCCAAGATCCACCAACATGATGTGTTCCGCTCGCTCTTTGGGGTCGGCCAACAACCGTCGCTCGAGTTCCACATCTTCTTCGACTGTCGCTCCACGCCGCCTGGTCCCCGCAATCGGTCTCAGCGACACAAGACCGTCCTCGCAACGCACGAGAATTTCGGGGGATGAGCCAACCAGTTCCACCCCCCCGATACGCAGGTAATACATGTACGGCGATGGATTCACGACACGAAGCGCTCGATAGAGCTGAAAGGGCGGCGCCTGCAGATTTGCTTCCCATCGTTGCGACAGAACGCACTGGAAGATATCTCCGGCCTTGATATACTCTTTCGCGCCTGAGACCATTTTCTCAAAATCCGCCTTGTTCATATTGGAGGTAAAGCGGAGAGGAGACCGCCGACGTTGTGGCTTGACTCGGCAAAGTGGCCGACGAATTCTGGCAATCATCTTTTCAATGCGGGTGGTCGCTTCTCGATAGGCCGTGCGAATGTCCCGGTCCGATCCGGACTTCACATGTGCATTGGCGACAACCTTTATTTTTTGCGACACATTGTCGAAGATCAACAGCGTCTCGGTCAGGAGAAAGGCGAACTGCGGAAGGTTGAGGTCGTCCTTTCGGCGAGAAGGAAGGTCCTCAAACGTCCTCACAATGTCATAGCCGAGAAACCCCACAGCTCCGCCGACAAAGCGAGGCAACTCCGGCACCGTCACCGGGCGATAGGCCTCCAAAATCTCCCGCAGACGATCTAAGGGGGCACCTCGGCTGGGAATACGACGAACACGACCCCCTTTTTTCACACATAAGGCTCCCCGGTCTTCGTAGATGACGAGCGGGGATCCGCTGCCGAGAAAAGAGTAGCGCGCCCATTTCTCCCCTCCTTGAATGCTTTCCAGCAAATAGGCGGAGGGGCCATGGTCGATCTTGGCAAAAGCCGATACGGGGGTATCCTGATCCGCCAGGATTTCGCGAAACAGAGGAATGAGATTACCTTGTTTTGCGTAGGAACGAAACTCATTCAGGCTGAGCGAATAGGTCACAGACCGCATCTCGTCTCGCTACTCGCTTCCCACCATGATTTTTTGGCCGACTTCGATGATATCATCGGGCAACTTGTTCATCTTCTTCACCTTCTCGATGTCGAGACCATACCGGCGGCTAATGCCAAAGAGCGTCTCACCCGGCTTCACGATATGGACCGTCTGACTGAGCTTCGGAATGGCATTGGTCGTACTTTGAGGCGAAGCACTTTTGGCATCGCCTCCGCCCGATTCTGTCGCGGCTACTTTTGCCGGTTCTTTGAATGGCTCAAGTTTTTTCGGCTTTCCCCCGGCAGAAGGGCCTTTCCGCTGCATGTCCTCAAGCGCTTTTCGCTCAAGCACCGTCGCTTCCCTGATCGCTTCAGTCTCCTCCTGGAGACGAGCCATTTGTTCACGCGCCATTTGTACCTGCGTCGACAGTTCCCGGTTTCTCGCCTCGAACTCGGCCAGCTCCACCTTCGTCCGTTTCACTTCACTATCCAGTTCAGCCGTCCGCTTTTCTTCCTGGACCAAGAGGCGCTGAAAGTTAAGACTCCTCGCCTTTTCAGCGTTGAACTTTTCTTCCAACACCACGCACCCACTCACAACGGTCCCGCAAAAACATAGGATTACAAACAGAATGGTCTTTTCTGTTCGTACACAGATTGGCTGCTCATCCCTCCGCATACACCCTCCTTTTGCCAGGCCGTCGCCTATTTTTAGGGGACGAAGAGACGCTTAGAATAGTAGGCACTGGTGCGAAAGTCAAAGAGAGCAGCCCGGTCCCCTTTGACCGTTTCCCTAGCCTGTGCTACGGTCAGATCCGGCCCAAACCCTTCGTCGTATTCATAGTGAGTGACGACCATCAGAACATCTTCACGTCGTTTCCACCAGCTCACATTCTGAGTACAACAATGCAACAAGATTCCCTCTTCAACGACGTACCGACACCCTCCAAGATTCGTCAGACCGATGAAGATCGGCTCGCCGAACTCAAGAACCAAATCCGGCACCACGACTATCAGTACTATGTGAAGGACCATCCCGAGATTTCCGATGGGGAGTATGATCGCCTGTTCCGTGAACTCCTCGATCTCGAGCTGAAATACCCGGACCTGGTCACCGCCGATTCTCCGACTCAACGCGTCGGTGCCCCTCCCTTGGACGAACTTGGGAAAGTTCCGCATGAACGGCCCATGTTGAGCCTCGACTCCTTAATGGATCCTGTGGAAGTCTTGGCCTTCGACCAGCGGATGAAGCGAGAGCTTGAGACGGAACAGATCGAGTACACGGTCGAGCCGAAATTCGACGGCCTCTCCGTCGAACTCGTCTATGACCGAGGAGTCTTTGTTCGTGGGGCAACCCGTGGTGACGGAACGGTCGGCGAGGATGTCACGACGAATCTCCGCACGATTCGCGCCCTGCCGCTTCAGCTGCAGACGAACAGCTACCCGGATCATCTCGTCATGCGGGGCGAAGTGTACATGCGCCTCTCCGACTTCCACACCCTCAACCGTCGTATGACGGAACGAGGAGACGACACGTTCGCCAACCCACGGAATGCCGCAGCCGGTTCCCTCCGTCAACTCGACTCGCACATGACGGCTGCTCGACCGCTGGTTGTGACCTGTTATGAAGTGATGGCGATGACCGGCCCCCTGCCATTAACGCATTGGGACGAACTGGAACGGCTAGCCGAATGGGGACTTCCAGTTCCCTCTCTGCACCGACGGTGTGAAACCATCGACCAGGTTTTGGCCTTTCACCGGGAGACTCAGGAACAGCGAGACAATCTCCCCTACGAAATCGATGGAGTCGTAGTGAAGGTCAACCGTGTAGACTGGCAGACCCGGCTGGGAATGAAGTCCAGAAGCCCTCGCTGGGCCATGGCATTTAAGTTCCCCCCAAGGAAGGAAGTCACAGAGGTCCAGGACATTGCCATCTCCGTCGGACGTACCGGAACATTGACCCCACTCGCCTTATTGCGGCCGGTTGAGGTCGGCGGAGTCACCATCAGCCGCGCGACCCTGCACAATGCCGATGAGGTGGCCAGAAAAGATATCCGCGTCGGTGACACCGTGCGAATTGAGCGGGCGGGAGACGTTATCCCAGCCATCGCCGAACGAATCCCCATCGCTGACCAAATCAGGAACGAGCCGTTCCAGATGCCAAGTTCCTGTCCAGTCTGTGGCTCGGCTGTGGCTCGAGAAGGCGCCTATGTCTACTGCACTGGCCAAGCAGCCTGCCCCGCGCAGCTCAAAGGAGCCATTGAACACTTCGCATCGAAAACAGCCCTCAACATCGACGGACTCGGCAAGAAGACCGTCGGGCAACTCGTCGATCAAGGACTCGTGAATGATCTTTCTGACCTTTACCGACTGAACCAGGAGCAGCTCCTGAAGCTGGAAGGCTTTGCAGAGCGATCCTCGACGCTTCTCCTCGAAGCCATTGCCCAAAGTAGGGCGGTGCCGCTTGAGCGTTTCCTGATGGGGTTGGGAATCCGCCAGGTCGGCCGGCATATCGCCAAAGTGCTGGCTCGTGAATTCGGCTCGCTGCATGCCATCATGACAGCGGACCGCGGTCGGTTTCAGTCCATCAGAGAGATCGGACCTGAAATTTCAGAAAGCCTGGTGTCCTACTTTCAGGAACCGTCCAACCGTCTGGTCATCGACCAACTGCAGCAATTGGGCGTCTCAATCATCGAACCCACCCTTCCACAGAGTCACACCCCGCTTCCCTTCTCAGGGAAAAGCTTCGTCTTCACCGGGGGGCTGTCGAGTTACTCGAGAGACGAGGCCAAGGCGCTGATTGAACGACTGGGTGCGATGGTCCTATCCAGCGTCAGCAAGAAAACAACCTATGTTGTGGCCGGCTCTGAAGCAGGCTCCAAACTTGAACAGGCTCGGAAATTTGGCGTGCAGATCCTTGATGAGGACGAATTCAAGAATTTAATCAGTGCATTCGAAAAGCCGTAGGCTCACACGGAGGCTTCGACCGGAACCGCCACCTTCTCATCCTTGAAAATAGTGACGCTGCGTATCGAGCGAGGATCGGCCTCATGAACGACTAATCGGCAGTTCTCGATGCGGAGTTCTTCGCCCGCCTTGGGGATTCGACCGAGATTTTCTTGAACCAATCCTCCGATCGTCAGGGCTTCATCTCCCCCGAGCTCGACCTTGAGAAAGTCATTTACTTTCCGCACCTCAGTCCGTCCATGGACCAAGATCTGGCTCTTCCCGATACGTTTAATGAGTTCTTCCGTGATGTCCGTTTCGTCGACAATTTCACCGACCACCTCTTCAAGGAGATCCTCGAGGGTCACGAGCCCCATAACACCGCCGAACTCGTTCACAACCACGCCCATATGTCGTTTTTCCTGCTGAAACTGCTTCATCAAATCATCCGCCGTCTTCCCGGCTGGAACAAAGAGTGGGGAATGAGCAATATCCCGCAACCGTAAATCAGTCCGCCCTTTCGCCAGTTCCGTCAGTGCCTTGGTCTTGTAGAGAATGCCCGTGATGTTATCAAGCGTACCGTCATAGAGTGGAATGCGGGAGTATTTCGAATTATAGAGCTGCTCTTGTGCCTCCTTGAGGCAAAGATTTCCGTCCAAAGCAAACACATAGATACGAGGGGTCATCGCATCTTCGGCTGTAATTCCCTTCAGTTGGAACACATTCTTGATCATCTTCACTTCTTCAGATTCGATCTCGCCCGCCTTTCCTCCCTGATCGAGCATAATCTTGAGTTCTTCCTCCGTGACCAGGGGATGCGTGAGTCCCTTTCCTCCCGTCAAACTGTAGATCAGCGGCACCATCAAAAACAGGAGCGGCCGGAGCATCACCTGAACCCCATAGATCGGGTAGGCCAGATTCAGAGTCACAGGCACAGAAAATTTCGCCGCCAAGGTCTTCGGCACCACGTCCACACAGACCAACAGAACGAAGGTGAGGATCCCGACCATGACGGCGATGGCCTCTTCCAAAATGGTCTTCTCACCATACGCATTCAACGTGATAAAGGTGGCAAACATCGGAATCGCCGTACTCACCAAGCGATCTCCCACAAGAATGGCTGAAAAGAGTCTCTGAGGGTCACTGCGGAGCTGAAGGGCTTTCTCCGCTCGCTTACTGCCAGTCTGAGCCAACGCCCTCAACTTGGTTTCGTTGACCGAGAAAAAACCGATCTCGGCAGTGGAAATAATAGCGGATAACCCTATCAACCCTAGAAGGATGAGGATGTCCATGTAATCATCTAGTTAAGGACGTTGGACCAGTTTGGCTGGCCTGATGAGAAGCCGGGTGTCTCCCAGAGGATACCTCTTGGTCCACCCTTCAGAGGATCGTACGATTAGAATACCGCAACCGCTTAATATAGGGTCCACAGCCGATACATCTATCACAGGGATCACAAGCAGGCAAGTAATTCAGAAATTCATGCTGAAAAATCAATCAGTTCTAAATCGACCAACGGATAACGACGGTCTGACCTCGCTACCTTCTGCTGTCGCCCTTCAACATCTACCCATCATCTCGCACCACAAATGATTGGAGGCGAAACATTCGGTCAAGGCTCGTGGAAGCCTTGTGAGCATCTGGCTCGACCAAGAACCGGCCGACCTGGACTCGGTACCGACGCCCTTCAGGAAGATCCGTGTCGACAATACGCCCATCGATAAAGTCTCGTTGGATCCGTGCAAGTAGAGCTTGTGCATTGCGAAGATCTGCAAAGGAGCCGGCTTGAACTCTTAGAGCCCCCATCCCTTCTGGTCGAGGCTCATAGCGTACGACTCGAAGCTCAACCTGGTCGGTTCCATTGCCGATCATCCCAAGAGCTTGGGCACCGGCCAATGACAGGTCCAAGATTCTTCCCTTGGCAAAGGGTCCTCGATCATTGATTCTGACCATGACGTGCCGGCCTGACGTTAATGAATGGATAACCGCGACGGATCCCAGCGGCAACGTTCGATGAGCCGCCGTCAACGCATACATGTCGTACCGCTCCCCATTGGCGGTCTTATTCCCATGAAACCCTGGGCCATACCACGAGGCCACCCCTCGCTCGACGAATCCAACAGGATAATGTACGAAACGCTCGACTTGACGAACGGATGTGGCGCAACCTTGAGACAGGACAGCCCCAAGCCCAACGGCAGTGATGAGGAAAGGCCAAGGGCCTGTGAGCGACCTTAGCCTCATGGGTTAGAACTCGTCGAGCGATTGATTGCGGAGGATTGTGAGCGCCTTTTCGGTCTTAGAAACGGTCAGGACCACAATGGCCCGTTTCCCTTCCCGTGATGGTGTGCAATAGCCGCACTTGATATTGATCCGGCTCCTCATCAGCGTGTCCGCCACTTTTCTCAACGCTCCAGGCTTGTTTTCAAGGCTCAAGACAAGGGCGGTCTCCTCCCGGAATTTGATTTTGGCCGCCCGCAAGGCAGCGCGTGCCCCGTCGAGATCAGCCACGAGCAACCGCAACTTGCCTGTCCCCATGACCTCCGGAGCTGAAAACGCCTTGATATTCACTCCCGCTGCGCCAAGCACTGCCGTCACTCCTGCAAGCGTGCCTGGCTTACTCTGTCCGCTGATGACGAGCTGTGTTGTAGTCGGCATATGGATACTCCCCGTAGCTAGCTGATATCACAACCTTCTTCGCCTTGTTGAACGAGCCGCCTGTAATGGAGTCCAGGCTCCATGATGATTCATCTGAGTCCCCCACGGCGACAGGGCGCAACAGGACTTTCCAACCCTGGTTCGCTTGCTTGAGCGTCCCTTGGCTCCAGCACGAGTCCGCAGGACACGTCGCTTTCGATGCCCGGAACAGGATGAAGGCCGCTTACTTTGCATGATAGTGGAACATCCTTTATGAGCATCCGCTCGTCGAGCCGCAACTCACGCATTTCAGGCACGTACCGTTCCGAACCATCGTGAACTGCTTGCACTCAGGACAAGGATCACCTTCGTATCCCTTCACCTTGGCATCTTTGGCGTTTTGGACTTCGGTCAATGTCAGCGTTTCCCGCATGATTTCGACTTGCCTGGCAACGCCATGTCCGTTCCCATGACTATGGCCATTTCCTTTTCCGCCGTTCCGACGGATCGGAAGGTGTTCGGTGACAACGGAAGACTTGGCCAGTGTCTCAAGGTCCGCTTCTTCTTCGAAGCATTCGGGATCCATGTCATCTTTTTTCATCGAATCCATGCGCAGATCTTCTTCTTTGACCTGGGCAAGATCATATCGATCGAGATACGTGACCGCCAACTCACGGAAGATGTAATCGATAATCGACGTCGACATCTTGATTCGATCATTCAGCTTCACCGGGCCGTTCGGTTCAAATCTGGTGAAGACGAAGGCCTCCACGAATTCTTCGAGCGGCACGCCATGCTGAAGTCCAAGAGAGATGGCGATGGCAAAGCAGTTCATCAGGCTCCTGAACGCCGCGCCTTCCTTGTGCATGTCCAAAAATATTTCTCCGACCGTCCCATCCTCGTACTCACCTGTTCGGAGATAGAGTTTGTGCCCCCCGACGATGGCTTTTTGCGTGTACCCGTTACGCCGACTGGGAAGCGGACGCCGCTTGGCGAGATACCGAACGAGCACACGTTCGGTCACTTTTTCGGCCATTTCTAACACACCAGGAACCGCCTCCAAATCCTTCCCGCTATCGGACGAGGCGCTCAAAGGTTGACTCAGCTTGGACCCGTCTCGATACAACGCCACCGCCTTCACCATGCTCTTCCAGGCGAGGAAATACGACGCCTTGACGTCTTCAATCGTCGCTTCGGACGGCATATTGATGGTCTTGCTGATCGCACCACTGATGAAGGGTTGCGCCGCAGCCATCATGCGGATGTGGGCGTCGACGGCGATGGAGCGTTGCCCGATACGACCACATCGATTTGCGCAGTCGAAGACTGCCAGGTGCTCGGCTTTCACATGTGGCGCGCCCTCGACGGTCATCGTCCCGCAGCAGAAATCGTTCGCGGCAGCGACTTCCTCCTGCGTAAAGCCGAGCGCCTTCAACATATTGAAGTTCTTCTCGTTCAGCTGCACCTCGGTCAGACCAAGTTGCTCGATACAAAAGGTCTCCCCAAGCGTATATTTATTGAACGCGAATTGAATTTCGAATGCTTGCGACAAGCTGCGTTCCAAACGATCGAGCGCGGCGTCATCGAACCCCTTCCGTTGAAGCGTGTCGTGATTGATGAACGGGGCGCCTTTGAGGGTCTGGGCCCCGACGCAGTAATGGACGATGTCCCGCACTTGTTGATCTGTATAACCGAGATTGGTGAGGGCGAGTGGAATACTTTGATTGATAATCTTGAAATACCCTCCACCGGCCAATTTCTTGAATTTCACCAGCGCAAAATCCGGCTCAATCCCGGTGGTATCGCAATCCATGACCAACCCGATGGTCCCGGTCGGAGCGATCACCGTCACTTGAGCATTGCGATACCCGTACGCAGTCCCGAGTTCAAGCGCATGGTCCCAGGCTCTCCGGGCGGCTAAGAGCAATTCCGGGGGGCAATGTTCAGGACGGATTCCCCCAGGCGCAATGGTCAGTCGTTCGTACTCCTCGTGAGGCGCCTGGTAGGCTGCCCGTCGATGGTTGCGAATGACGCGCAACATGTGTTCCCGATTATTTGCATAGCCGGGGAAAGCCGACAGTTCAGCCGCCATTTCCGCCGATGCGCTATACGCTTCCCCCGTCATGATGGACGTGATGGCACCGCAGATCGCTAGCGCCTTGGGCGAGTCGTAGGGAATGCCCTGGCGCATGAGCACCGTCCCCAGATTCGCATACCCCAACCCCAGCGTCCGGAACTGATAGCTTTTCTCGGCGATCGATTGGCTCGGGAAAGACGCCATCAAGACACTGATCTCCAACGCGATCGTCCACAACCGAACAGCGTGGCGGAACTCTTCAAGTTCGAACTGCCCGTCGGCGCTGTAGAACTTCGTCAGATTGAGCGACGCAAGATTACAGGCCGTGTCATCCAAGAACATGTATTCCGAACAAGGATTTGAGGCGTTGATCCGCCCATCCTCCGGACACGTGTGCCATTCATTGATGGTGGTATCGTACTGTGTCCCTGGATCGGCGCAGGTCCAGGCCGCCCACGCGATTCGATCCCACAACTCTCTGGCCTTGATCGTCTTGCAGACTTTGCCGTTGGTCCGTCGCTTCAGGTGCCAGTCACCATCGGCTTCAAGCGCGGCAAAAAACTCATTGGGAATCCTGACACTGTTGTTCGAATTCTGACCGGAGACCGTTTGATAGGCCTTCCCGTCCCAATTGGTATCGTATTCGTGAAAAACGAAATGTGTAAACCCCTGCTGCGCGTAGGAGAACATCCGCTGGATATAGGCCTCCGGCACCATTTCGCGACGGGCTGACGCCAGAGCCTCGCGCAGGACCGAATTCGTCTTCCGATCGAGGTCCAGCCGAAGCGCACCAGTATCATCGACGGTATGACAGGCCTTCAGGAGGGCATTGAGGCGCTGCGCGCAGATCTTCGATCCCGTGACCATCGCCGCCACTTTTTGTTCCTCAATGACTTTCCAATCGATGAATTCTTCGATGTCAGGATGGTCCAAATCCAAACAGACCATTTTGGCGGCGCGACGCGTCGTACCGCCGGATTTGATCGCCCCGGCCGCTCGATCACCGATCTTCAGGAAAGACATGAGCCCGGAAGATCGCCCCCCGCCGGACAGTCCTTCGCCATCACCGCGCAGTCTCGAAAAGTTTGTTCCGGTTCCGGAGCCGTACTTAAACAATCGCGCTTCCCGAACCCACAAGTCCATAATGCCGTTTTCATTCACAAGATCATCCTCGATCGATTGAATGAAACAGGCATGAGGCTGCGGATGTTCGAATGCATTCGTCGCCTTCACTACCTCCTGCGTTTTCGGATCGACGTAATAGTGTCCCTGGGCCGGTCCCGATAATCCATAGGCGTAATGCAGGCCGGTGTTGAACCACTGGGGAGAATTCGGCGCAGCCATTTGGTGCGCCAGCATGTAGCACATCTCATCATGAAAGGACTCCGCCTCTTCCGGAGTTTTGAAATATCCGTAGGCCCTGCCCCAATGGGTCCAACACCCGGCCATACGCTCAAAGACTTGTCGGGCATCCCGTTCACCGCCAAGCACCGGCTTGCCGTCGGCATCGGCCAGCGGATGGCCGTTCTGATCGCACTGCGGCACTCCGGCCTTCCGGAAATACTTTTGCGCCAAAATGTCGACCGCCAGCTGAGACCAGGGTTCAGGAACATCGATATGCTCAAGTTTGAAGACGGTCGATCCGTCGGGGTTCCGAATCTCGGACGACCGTTTGACGAACGCCAATCCCTCATATGGACTCACTCCACGACGGGTAAATTTCCGATCAATTCTCACAGGTAGCCCTCCTAGGAGAGGAAAAGGGTTATGACGATGCGTTGGTTAAGAGCCATCAGGTATGTGACCTTGTGTAATTTCAAGCGACGACTCTACATATAGCTAGCATGTTTTTTTGTCAACACCAAGTATTGTGGATGTTTGGGAAATGAGGGGACAGGCTGTGAATAGCCGAGACGTGAGTTGCAGAGCCTATTTCGATGACGTAGGAACGAGGTTATCCACAGAAAACTTGCTCAAAACAGCCACGCAGCAGATGACCCCAGCCATTTTTTATCATTAAAAGGCCATTCGTCCGATTTTTAACGTGGCCTCTTCAACGCCCCGAAGAGGGATGAATCGACCACCGATCCCAATCACCACAATGTTCGTGCCCGCCACCTGTGTTTCATACTGACTGACGAGTCCCCAGTTGTGTCGCGCCGTATTGGGCCGAACGATTGACTCGAGAAGCTTTCGACTCTGTGACTGGAATACCTGCCGAATAAACTGTTGCTCCCGAGACGATGTGCCCTGATCCATTCGGTCTATCGCTTTCCCCAATTCCTGTTCCACAAAACGCAAATAGTCCTCCATGGTCGGGTTCGACCATACCAGACCGACGGCTCCGGCGAGGGTAACGACGAGCACGCTCAAGCGAAGGAGACTCATGACGTTCTGAGAAACCAGCTCCGTTTGACAAATAATTATCGGGCCGATTAGTTTAGCCCAGATTCAGCATACACCGTCTTATCCAGTCTGGAGGAGCTATGTTCGTCTGGAGCAAGAAACTCGTTGGAGTCCTGTTAGGCATCTTCGTGCTGCTATTAGGTGTGTTCCTCTTCCAGGGTTCCTCGGATACCACCAGCATCCTCAAGACGCACACCACCCAATGGATCATTTTGAACTATGCCTGCCTGTTGGTCTGGCTCTTCGTCTGGATGTTCGACCAAGCGCACGTCCGCGGCAAGAATGTCTGGCTCTGGCTCGTGCCGTTCATTCTCGCCCCACTACCCACGCTCCTAATCTTCGTCCTTTTCCTCCAACGGCGATTGTCTTCGTAAACAATGCAGGAGAATACATACAGCGCTCATTGGGAACCTAGACTCTCCTCCTTCTTCTCCGCAACTTGCCCATATTTCTTTTTCTGTGTGAAAAGAGCAAGCCGTTACTTCAAGAACATCACCCGACTGCATCTCAACCGAGAGTTGCTTAAGATTCCCAACATCCATAGGACCTAGAACTTCATTGACGGACTCGCTAGAGCCCCACTCCTGAATGCGTGGAATTCGTAAAGACCTCACATCCTCTCCGACGAGAGTCACCACTTGAGAGCTCGGATCTCGGAATACCAGTCTGACCGTCCCAGGCTTCCAAGTGAAAGAAATAGATACAAGAGTCCAATCATGCATTGAAAGGCCTCCATCTTGGAGGGAAGCGGTTGTCCTCATAGCTATTTAGGGACCGGTGAGGCTGTGGGTTCCATAACAGCGGTCTGTGACACAATATTCTGTTCCGGCTCGATGGAACGTCGGATTCGCCAGACGGCCCAGAGGCCCGGTAAGGCTGCTACCGCCGTCAGGACATAGAATTGCGCCCACCCCACGACCTCAACGAGATCAGCAGAGGGACGCCCGACGAACACGCGGCCCAACGCCTCGAGCGAGGACAACAGTGCGAACTGTGTCGCCGTGTATCGGGCGTCGCAGAGCGACATGACTAACGCCACGAACGCGGCCGTACCCATCCCGCCCGTCACGTTCTCGATCACGACCGCCGCCGTCAGCGCACCGGCATGTTTCCCCATCAAGGCCAATAGGACAAAACCCAGGTTCGACACAGCCTGCAAGACGCCGAAGATCAGCAACGACCGGACCAGTCCGGACTTTGTCATCAAGAGTCCACCGATAAAGGCACCGACCAAGGTTGCACCAATCCCAAGCCCCTTTGCGGCGCCGACCTCAGTCGCAGAAAACCCCAATCCTCCGATTAGAAAGGCCGTCTGCAGTGCGGATGCAAAGGCATCTCCCAGCTTGTAGAAGACGATCACAGCCAAGAATCCCAGCGCCGTTGGTCGAGAAAAGAATTCCGCCAGCGGGGCACCAACCGCCTCCTTCAGACTCTTAGGAGCAGCTGCCACCAGCGTAGGATCAGGGCTGATCAAGACAACAATCACCCCGACGACCATGACGGTTGCCATCGCCAGGTACGTCATCTGCCAGCCAACATAATCGGCAAGCGCCAGTGCACCGGCTCCGGAGGCCAGGAGGGCAACTCGATAGCCATTCACCCAGACGGCGGCACCCAATCCCCGTTCGTGGGGCTGGAGCGTGTCCGTGCGATAGGCATCGAAGACAATGTCCAGCGACGCGGCCAGGAATGCGCCGAGCACGGCATAGGCCGCAAGCCACCCAGGGTGAATCTTTGGATTAGTCATGGCCATCAGCCCGAGAGCAACCGCCACACACAGTTGCGTCAGGACCATCCAGCCACGACGCCGCCCCAGCCAAGGAGGAACGATTCGATCCATCACCGGCGCCCAGAGGAATTTCAGCGTATAGGGCAGGCCGACCAACGTGAAAATGCCGATGGTCTTGAGATCGACTCCCTCGACCGTCAGCCAGGCTTGTAACGTCCCAGACGTGAGCGCGAGCGGAAGCCCGGAGAGAAACCCCAAGGGCAGCATCACGAGGAGACGCCGATTCAATAATGCGCCGAAATTGGCTGAACTTTGTGTCACAGGAGCGTACCCAGACCAGAATGGATCGAATCAGATTGGTCTATCAGTAGCAACCAGACCTCAGTGGAACGCAGGATACCATCGCCTCTCGTTGTGACTTAGCAGAATCTCAAAACACGCGCCCTTCGACAGGCCTGCTCTGAGCAAGTCGAAGAGCTGAGGGTGAACGGACTCCGACTAAGAACTTTTGAAACGCAACACTATCCGGCTGGCATTGAAATCAACAGGGCTGTCCGTTGAATAGACAAGGCTTATAACGAGACAGATCGAACTCGGTATTTTCCTGGTAGACTCGCTCATTGCCGTTCACCCCGTCTTGCTCGGGATCGCTCCACATCGTGTGGTTCCACCAATAGAACAACGGCTGGACTTCTGTCTGGTACACAGGATTGCCGTACACGCTGCGCGAATACTCCTGCACCAGTCGACCTGTCACATAATCGATCTGCCCGTTGCCTTTTAGAGAATAAAGGAGAATGAACAGGCGGGCTTCATGGTCATAAAGTTCATCGATGCGAGAGTTCAGATCAGGTTCAGTCGGAAGGGCATCTTTCCCCCACCCTGCCGCAAGAGGGCCAGCGAGAAGCCAAAGAATAACCGACAGAATGGCAAGCAGTCGCACCATCCTTTACACCCACACGAGACGACTCTCTCTCATTTGTTCAGCTATTTGAGAGCCGTGGCAGAAGCGGTCTCGATAGCGAGGCAACCTTGCCGGATTACGCATGACCTCCCTATAATGCCGGTCCTATGGGAACAACCCGTGCCTCTCTACATACGCTCGGCTGCCGTCTGAATCAAGCTGAAACCGCGATCCTTGGGGAAGGACTCAAGCGAAAGGGGTTTGAGCTCGTCGAGTTCGGCCAACCGACGGATGTGCTGATCCTCAATACCTGTTCCGTGACGGAAGACGCTGAGCGGACCTCGCGCTACCTCATTCGGAAAACGCTGAAACATTCTCCCCATGCCTTCATTGCTGTGACCGGCTGCTACGCCCAGACAGGCATGGAGAGCCTCACGCAACAAACCGGGATCGATCTCATTGTCGGCCAACAGTTTAAACTGGACCTGCCGGCGTACCTTCCTTCTCCCCATGAGCTTCGAAAACGGCCGGTCACAGAAGTTCACCACACGAAGACGATCTCGCGCGGAGACTTTGATCTGCCCTACTTCGCCGAGCCTGACTCGACTCGCGCCTTACTCAAAATACAGGACGGCTGCAGCGCCATGTGCAGCTTCTGCATCATTCCATTCGCACGAGGACATGAGCGCAGCAGGAACCTTGACGATATTCTGAGCGAAGTACAGAACCTGACGACCGGAGGCTACAAGGAGGTTGTCCTGACGGGTGTGAATATCGGCCAATACATTCAGCAAGGCCTCGACTTTTGTGCGCTGCTTCGCCGTCTCGATCAGATCTCGAACCTTGAACGAATTCGTATTTCATCGATCGAACCCACAACCGTCACCGACGAATTGCTCGACCTCCTTGCCTCGTCCAAGAAATTCTGTCCCTATCTACATATTCCGCTGCAAAGCGGAGATGACCAGATCTTACAAGCCATGCATCGACGTCATACGGTCAAGGAATACAGCGTGCTGGTCGAGAAGGCACTCGCCAAGATTCCCGACCTCGGCCTCGGAACAGATCTGATGGTGGGGTTCCCGGGAGAGCATGAAGCCGCATTTCGGAATACAGTAGCCGTCGCATCGGATCTCCCTTTCTCCTATCTCCACGTCTTTCCCTACTCCCCTCGGCCAGGGACCGCAGCGCTGCGATTGAAACAGCAGGTGCCTTCAGCCTCAGTCAAGAAGCGCACCAACCTTCTCCTGGATCTTGATCGCGCCAAACGACTGACGTTTCATAACAAATACATCGGGCAGACTCTGTCGGTCCTTTTCGAATCCGGCACGAGCGGGGTTTATCGATTCGGCACGACACCAAACTTCACAAAAGTGGCAGTCTCTGATTCTGGTGTTTTAGAGAACCAGATCAAGCTGGTCACGATTACTGCCGCAACCGACCGCTGTGTATTCGGTGACCCGGTATCTCCTCCAACAATGGGAACTGCGCTGACACTCCTATGATGCTCAAAACTCCTCCTCAGATCCACATCGAGACCTTCGGCTGCCAGATGAACGAGTCTGATAGTGAACTCGTCCGGTCATTGCTCAAACAGGAAGGGTTCGTCTTCACTGAGGACCGTGAACGAGCGGATGTGGTCTTAGTCAACACCTGCGCGATCAGAGAGAATGCTCACAAAAAGATCTACGTCCATCTTTCCGAACTCAGGGCAGTAAAAAAGCACCGCCCGTTGGTCGTCGGCGTGCTTGGGTGCATGGCTCAGAATCTTAAAAGCGAGCTGGCTCAAAAGGAACCGCTTATTGACGTCTTAGCCGGACCGGATTCGTACCGACAACTCCCGTCGTTGTTGACGGCGGCGCTTGACGCCCAAGAACAGGGGCTCGCTCGGAAGGAGTTTGCGCTCGACCTTTCCGAGTATGAGACGTATGAGGGAATCCTCCCGGACCGCGACGATGGGATCAATGCTTGGATCACCGTCATGAGAGGCTGCGATAATTTTTGCTCCTTCTGTGTCGTCCCCTATACCAGAGGGCGAGAGCGATCGCGAGATCCTGAATCCATTCTACTTGAAGCTCGTGATGCCGCAACCCGCGGGTTTAAACAGATCACCCTGCTCGGCCAGAACGTGAATTCCTACCGCCATGACGAATGGGACTTTGCCAAGCTCATCAGCGCCGTCGCGGACCAGCCCGGCATCGAGCGAGTCCGGTTCACTTCGCCACACCCCAAAGACTTTCCTCCGACCTTAATCGAGGCTATCGCCGCACATCCAAAAATCTGCAAGCACGTTCATCTCCCGCTTCAGTCGGGAAGCGATCGGATCCTCGACATGATGGGACGCACCTATACCGGGGCTGAATATCTATCCTTGGCGGAACGCATCCGAGCCATCATCCCCGATGTCGTCCTGACCACGGATATCATCTGCGGGTTCTGTTCCGAAGCTGATGAAGACTTCCAGTCCACCGTTCGCCTGGTGGAACAAGCCCAGCTCGACTCCGCCTATATCTTCAAGTACTCGGAACGGAAGAATACGATCGCGGCACGAAAATATGTCGACGATGTGCCCGATCAGCTGAAGGGGCAGCGGGTAGCCAAGTTGGTCGAGGTTCAACGGGCCATTACTGCGGAGCGCAACCGTCGCTATATCGGAAAGACCATAGAGGTTTTGGTCGAAGGCGACGCAACCAGGTCCTCAACACAGGGCATGGGGAAAACCGACGGAAACATCACGGTCGTTTGGAACAAAAACACCGGTCACGCTGAGCCTGGAGCCCTGATGACTAAACGTATCTTTGACGCCTCAGCCGCAACGTTGTACGGAGAATAACGCCTGGTACGATACAGGGCCAGTGGCAACCCAATTACCGACTCGCCACACGTCCGATTATGTACACCGACCGATCATAATGAACATTTTCAGACAGCATTCCCGACGGTTTTCTGCAAGGTTTCTCCTCCATTTCTCCAACCTATTTCGCATTTTCAATCCTGAGAATCGTTTCCTCACTCCGTGTCCTTCCTCCCTCTCTTTCTGACTTGATTGTTTACCTCGTCTAACCCCATGACTTTCCGTGTGGATCCTTTGCAATCCATCAGGAACCTTCTTCGATCTCTCCCTGCTCGAATGCATCTCCCCCTCGACGCAGACCTCAACTGATCACCAACCACCTCCTATCGTCTCCACAAACGCCAAGAAGGCACAGACCTTGCTGTATTCTTGACGTCCGTCCTCTTACTCACCAGAGAGGGTCATCAATCGTCATGAAGCCCGGAGACGCTGACTCAAAGCCCGGTTCCAGCCAACCCGAGTCTCGTATCACGCTTGAAGCAATCATTTCTGTCGGAGTCGTCGGCTGGTTAGCCATGGGAATAGTGCTCATGGGTCTCGGCATTTGGTAGCGCGGTATTCAGAAAAACAAAAACTCCTAGGTCTCATCTCAGAGTCATGATACTTCTTGCGAACAGTACAAGCAGAAGGAGACTCCTTATGTATGCATGGTTGAGCCTTCGCGGTACCCAGTATGTCGGGGCCTTTCTTGCCATCAGTTTTATCGTGGCCGGATGCTCCACGCTCTCCGGAGAATCAACCGTTGCGAAAACCACGAAAGGATCCGTCTACCTCAAAGAAATCGCCGATTGGTCATTTGAAGCGAGCCATCCTGCGGCGATAGATCCGATGATCATTCGCAAAGTCGTGAAAGGGGTCATGACCGAAGACACCGTCAAACCGTCATCCAACATGCCCGCCAGTGGCAGCAAGCCGATGAGAGTATTCAGCGATGAAGACACCGAGTTTCTTGCTCCCCTGCTAGCCCAAGGTCTATCAGAAGCGAAACCGGATCAGATTGTCGGTTTCAAGGTGTTTTCATCGGCAGGGTCAGGCGCTGAACCCACAGCGGGCACCCTCTATGCGCACAAGGGCTCCCTCTATTTGGCCATCGCTCCTTCCCAAGCGAACAAGGGGCAGAGATTCTCTCTTTCATCTGCCACTCGTATCGAGAAGTCGCCCTCTTTTGTGGCGATGGGAAAGGGAGCCATGACCCTGGTGATCGATTACCAGGCGGTTGCTAAGGCTTCGCCGCCTGAATCGGCTATCGTAGCCGATACCCCAAAAGACACAGCCTCATCGGTGCCGAGTGCCCAGGTGACAGAATCCTCCCCGTTACGGGACGACGAAGCCCTTCTTGATCCTCAATCGGCCTCGTCCCAGGCCAGGACCGAATCAGACGCTCTTCAATTGAGTACCGATGAATTGCTCAATAGAAAGCTGGACGAGCTCCAGGCGGCCAGAGAAGCGAACAAACGAAAAGATTCCGAGATCGCGACGCTCAAGAAAGAAGCCACGCTGGTAAAGAAGGAACTCCGGCAGAGGACCGAGGAAGTCAAAGCCTTGAAGGCTACTAAGGCCTCAGCTCCGTCAGCCCCGAAGAAGAAAACGGCGGAAGCGCGTCGGACGCGCTAAGGACCGATCGATTCAGCCGATGTCGCACAATTCCGGTTGCAGCAGAATAACTTCTTTGGAGAGCGGCTGGCGAAAATTCATACGGCTGTAACAAGCATACGTCACATAGGTATCTTGTAAGCAATACTGAGCCAGCTCACGCCCCTGTCGCCTCTCCCACATTTCGGCGACCTGCTCCCCGCTCCCTGACTTCGTGTCGACTTGTAATGCTCGGGCCAACACATCGAGCTTGACCCAGCCTCTCATATCCCAATTGCTCCAAATGGCCATCGTGTCATACACCGGCTCGGTCCGAAATTTGGCCAGATTGATTTCGACACTGGGCTTCACCTGATTAATGATTGATCGCTTCTTGATAAATGGAAGATCAAACCCCAACCCATTGTGCGTGATGTATAACGTCGGCCTGTCTTGAGCCAACCTGGCCCAAAATTGTCGCAGCAACTCACGCTCATTCGCCCCATACCAGGCAATGGCGCTGCGAGCCTCCATCTGATCAGAAAATTCCAGCAGGCCGATGCAAACGATGCGACTAAACGTCCCATCGAACGCTGATTTTGCGTACGCTTCATCGTCCGCGCGACGCGCTTCCTCCGCCGCACTCACCGTAAAGAGATCGTAACCAGGTTCCCCAGAAGCAGGGCCTTCACATTCTGCCGGTTTCCCCACAAGACGAGCCCACTCCTCACGAGGCGCTTGGACCGTTTCGATATCGAGTACAACCTTCATCGCGATACTCCCGAGGTTTCACGCTGCAAAGACTCAATCACGGCGTAATCAGCAGGGGGGAACGCAAACTGCGTCAGCTCTTCAGGAAATACCCATCGAACCTCCTCGCATCCCAGAGGTACCGGCTCTCCCTGCTCGATCGCGCAGTGAAAGAAATGAAGCTCCACAACCTTGTCGGAATACTCATGACGAACGATTTGATACGGGATGAGAGAATCAATCCGAACACTAAGCTCCTCCCATAGCTCGCGCCGTAAACAGTCCTCAAGTGATTCACCGGCCTCCCGCTTACCTCCGGGAAACTCCCAGAATCCGGCGAGATGAACACCAGCCTTCCGACGAGCGATCAAGTAGCGATTACTCCGTTTGATCAAGCCGGCTGCCACCTCTATGACCTGCATAGGCACTCTGCTACGGTCTCCGTTCCATCGGACTGAATGGATAGGTCTTGCAGAACGACTTCATCGGACAGAGCAGACAATACGGATCGCGCGCCGTACAGACCATCGCTCCAAAGTCCATGATCGCCTGGTTGAAGTCGTATCCCTTCTTCGGAGGAATGAGAGCTTCCGACAATTCCCAGAGCATCGCCTTCTGCGCTTTCGGGTTCCCTTCGGCAACAAACACCCTGTGTAGGACCCGTATCACGTTTGTGTCCAGAATAGGGGCATCTTCGTTGAACGCAAACGAGCGAATCGCTCCGGCGGTATATCGTCCGATCCCTTTGAAAGAAAGCAACTCTTCCGCGTCACTAGGGAGTTTCCCCCCATACCGTTCCACCGTTTCACAGGCAATCCCATGCAACCGTTCGGGGCGAATGTTGTATCCCAGTGGATACCACGTTTTTTTCACATCAGCCACCGGCGCCTCCGCTAAATCTTCAAAGCTCGGATAGCGTTCGAGAAACTCCTGGTACTTGGGGATGACCCGATCAACCTGCGTCTGTTGCAACATCACCTCGGATACAAGGATATGATAAGGATCCGATGTTTTTCGCCAAGGCAAATCCCGACCATGCTCCCCATACCATTTCAAGAGTCGCTGCTGAAATCGACGCTTTGCAGAAAGATCGGGGAGCGTCGCCTTGCGAGGGTTTTTTTTATCGGAAGGACGTCGACCTGACATGTGCCGAATCTCTACTCACACTTGCTCTCACTCGCATGACGGAGTGGCATTCTAGGAGTCCCGTTCCATAAAAATCAAACAGACCATTCGATTGCTGCCGTATAGAACGGAGGCCGTCTGTTCAAAGTGAAATTCACATGGTACTCTTTAACCTAAGAGTACAGGAGGGGCCATGAGCCGAGAGACCTTCCGAAATCTATGGGCGCGGGCTTCTGTCCTTGTTGGAAGTTTGGCTTATCTCCTCACTCCATTTTCATCTACAGCAGAAACCCTCCAAGTACCTTGGGAATGTTCGAACTATACGGCAGACGCACAGACCCGTTGTGTGAACACCTTCATGGAAGCACAGCAAAAGAAAATCGCCGAGCTGGAAGGGAAACTTCAAGCACAGCAAACGACCGTCGGGCAACTGAAGGAACAACTCGACCAGCAATCCGCGGCAACAACCACTTTGCAACGACAACTCGCCGAGCGCCCCACCACCAGCGTCCTCCCGCTCTCGTATGGCTATCCCTATGGTTACGCTTTACCACCGGCCCTTGGACTCGGACTCGGCTTAGGCCTCCATTTTGGAAACGCTGCATTCTATGCGTCGCCTTATAACCGCCCATATTGGGGTCATCGACATTTCGGCTATTGGGGCTACAACTGGTGATATCGGAGAGCACTCGCGCCGGAGAACACTCCGTAGATCCTGCTCGTTTCACTACTGCATGGATTGGGCTTTTCATTGACAAGAGCGTCTTCACCACATAGCCTGCTCAATAGCGCAGGATCACGACGAACCTCTATTCGCCCACTCATGGCCCCTCCGCACTCCTAGGGGTCATTCAGTGACAGACGGCGGGCCCTATCAAGAGGATATTAGATGGTTGTTCGAAAGTTTCCTCGATTCCCGGTTTCAGCTCCCAGCACCTTGGTACAACGGGATAAATTGCAATACAACGCCCTGATCAAAGACCTTTCACTCAAGGGGTGCCGGATAGAAAGTACCCTTCGTCCATTCACCGGCATGCAGGTCGAACTGTTCCTCCAAGTCGAAGCAGACGCCACCCCGATCCGTATCAGCAAAGCAACGGTCCGATGGTCCGGCTCACAAGGCATTGGGGTTGAATTTCTAGTAATAGAAGCCACTGAACAAGAACGCCTCAAACAAACCGTAGAGCAACTCTCCATCACAGCGGGACAGGCTCTGATCGTGCCGAAGGGCGCGCTACCGAAGGAGTGACTGCTTCTCTCCGGCAGGCTCCTCACCCATTCTCTCCGCAACTGGTGTGTTGCCGAGGTTTTTGCCAGCCTTACCCGACTGGCTTGAGGATTCAGGTTCGGCCTTGGACAGCCTCCTGGCGGCGCATCCCATTCCCGATGAACAAGCGTGAATCAACCGACCCTCATTTCTATCAAGTTGCGTCATCAGGTTGCCGATTCATTATTATCCTGTAGGTAGGGAGAGACCTGTGAAGTGGTGGAAGTCCTCAGCAAAAGCCAAGCAAGAGACGGCGCGTCTCGACTCTGAACGGCGACGAGAGCCTCGCCTCGGAGCAACGTTTAAAGTGCGATATTCCGGTTCCGACGGAAATGCCATCATCATCGGCCACGGGACCATCACCGACCTGAGCCGATATGGATTCCGAATCCAAGGGAACCAACACGTAAAGGTCGGCATGGAGCTTGGTCTGTTCCTCGAATTGCCGGATCGGGACAGTCCGCTCTGCATACCCCAGGCTACCGTTTCTTGGGTAAACGGACGATGGTTTGGTGTGGAGTTACGAGCCGACCGAAAAAAAGAGCCCGAATGGTTAGAGCACCTACTGGAATAATGGTGCTGTGAGACCGGACGATCTCCCCCGCATCTATTTCCTTAGAATTCCGTCATCGACACTCGCGAACAACTTTCGCATCACAAAGACTGCGGTGACGCTCACAGTGTCGTCTGAATACGAGGCATCGGTTACGGCTCCTCCTACAAGACATCACTGAGCAGCCAGACTCGCCGGATCTCCTACCTCGCGACCTGAACTGTCGTAGAAGAGATGGTGATACAAAAACGGTACTGTTGTATTCCAGCGGACAGAAAATCCAATATCCTCTCTGCAACCTACTAAAACACGGGCTGATCCGGCAAGCTGACAAGGTGGACTGGGAACTCTCCGTTCTTCGCATCGACGACATAGCGTCTTAAGGCTTCACTGATCACTGGAAATGCCATCGTCTCCCAGGGAATGGTGGAGAGGGGAAACAGCCTGACGTCCAAACTTTCCGGCCCAGCCATGAAAGTCAGCGTCTTCATTCGTCCCCGAAACACGAGGTAGACCTGTCCGATATGGGGCAGACTCAGTACAGCATAGAGTCCGGCAATCGTAACATCAGCCTGCGCCTCCTCCATTGTCTCACGCACCGCTGCTTGCTCGGTACTTTCGCCCAACTCCATAAATCCCGCAGGGAACGTCCAGAGTCCAATCCGTGGCTCAATCGCACGACGACAGAGGAGGATTTGGCCTTCCCATTCCGGAATGCAACCCGCGACAATCTTTGGGTTATGATAATGAATGCGCTCGCACTGATCGCACACGTACCTTGGAAGATTATCACCCATTGGAACTTTGTGTGTCACGCTCGCGCCACAGTGACTGCAATGGTTCATAGCCGATGGGCTCCCAAACTATATCTACCAAGAACGAAGCGCAGGTAACACGACTGCACTGGTAGTGCATGGATAACACAATCACCTAGGCTTTGCACGTCGGTACCGCACCTCCGTCGCACCGACAATTGGCTATTGCTACCGAAGACAAACACCCCGTCGCGCATAGATCTGAACCGATACATTTCATGATCCTACTTAGGCAATAATAAAAATACTTATCTTTCAATGCGTTACGATTTTCTCACTCGCCCACCCTCTTGACTTCTATGCAGAGCAACCTATTGGATTGTTATAATGCCATGAACGTTCAGCAAGGATGGTTACCCATGGAAGAGAGTGTCTTATCGATACTGCCGATACTCCCCGTCAAGCGCACGGTCCTGTTTCCAGGAATCATGATGCCGCTGACGATTGGTCGTGAACGATCCATCGCCGCGGTCAATGCCGCGATGAAGACGGAGGAGAAGACGATCGTCGTCGTGGCTCAACGAGATCCCCAGACCGAGGAGCCTGGGTTGGCTGATCTGTACTCCATCGGGACGAAAGCCACCATCAAACAAATCGGTCAAGCTTCAGAGGGAACGATCCACGCCCTCGTTCAAGGCCTCGATCGCGTCGTTCTCTTAAAAGAGGAACAGTCCGCTCCTTACTCCACCGTGCGCATTCGGACTCTTGGTCGTCCTTCGGACGAGGGAACAGAGGTACAAGCCCTTCATCGAGCCATTCAAGAACTTGTGTCCGAGTTGCCCAGACTGATCCAGGCCCCTGCCATTCAAGAAGTAGGGGCGGTATTGAGTAATGAAGACGACTCTGTCGCGCTGGCCTACCGTATCGCCTCTCTGGTGAATCTTAATGTGGTGGAGGAACAACGGTTGCTCGAGTCTGCGTCGACCCTCGACCTCCTGCGCAGCCTCTACGCCGCGCTGTCGAAAGAAATCCAAATCTTGCAACTTCGCGAAAAAATCACCCGAGATGCACAGACAAAAATTGGGAAAAGCCAGCGTGAGTACGTCCTGCGCGAGCAATTGAAAGCCATTCAGGAGGAACTCGGTGAAGGCGAGAATGACGAGAACGAAGCGGCTCGTCTGAAGCGGCAAATCGCTGAGGCGGATCTCCCTGATCATATCCGCAAAGAAGTCGAGCGAGAAGTCACCCGATTAGGCAAAGTCCCGCCGACCTCACCGGATCATCAGGTCCTTCGAACGTACCTTGAGCTAGTCCTCGAACTTCCCTGGAGAAAATCTTCCGAGGAGCACCTTGATCTCTCGACCGTCCGTGAGGTGCTGGAGGAAGATCACTATGGCATCAAGGAAGTCAAAGAACGGATAGTCGAACATTTGGCCGTCTTGAAGCTCAATCCAAAGGCCAATGCCCCGATTCTCTGTCTCGTCGGACCACCTGGTGTCGGTAAGACCAGCCTCGGCCAATCGATAGCCAGAGCCATGAGTCGAACCTTCGAGCGATTCAGTCTGGGCGGCGTCCATGACGAGGCTGAACTGCGAGGCCACCGCCGTACCTATGTCGGCTCACTGCCCGGCCGTATTATTCAGGCGATCCGTCGGGCAGGGGTCAACAACCCTGTCTTGATGCTCGATGAAATCGACAAGATGGGACGCGATTTCCGAGGCGACCCCGCAACGGCGCTGCTCGAGGTTCTGGACCCGGCACAGAATCACACCTTCCGTGATCACTATTTGGATCTCCCCTTTGATCTCTCGAAGGTGTTTTTCATCACCACGGCGAACACGCTCGATACCATCAGCCAACCCCTGTTGGATCGGATGGAAGTGATTCGCCTTCAAGGATATAGCGAGCGCGAGAAAGCCGAAATCGCTCGCCGCTATCTTTGGCCCAGGCGACTCAAGGAAGCCGGTATTCAAGAAAGCCAGGCGGTACTCACAGATGACGTGCTGAATCTTGTGATCTCGCGCTACACCCGGGAAGCCGGAGTACGACAACTCGAGCAGATGCTGGGACGGTTGACCAGAAAAGTCGCCTTAACATTTGCTGATCTGCCGGACGGTCAGAATCGCCAACCCGTCACGATACAGACCGGTATGCTTGGCGAGTGGTTGGGATCCGAACGGTTTATGCCGGAAGAAGCGCGGAAACATTTACCTCCCGGCGTTGCGACAGGCCTCGCCTGGACGCCGACCGGCGGCGATGTGCTCTATATTGAAACCACCCTGCTCCCTGGGAGCCACGAGCTGACCCTGACGGGGCAACTCGGAGACGTGATGCAGGAGTCGGCGCGCGCGGCAAGAAGTTATCTCTGGTCTCACGCCGAAAGCATGGGATTGGACATCTCGCGTTTTAAACGGAACGGAGTGCATATCCATGTCCCATCTGGGGCCATTCCAAAAGATGGTCCGTCGGCCGGCATCACCATGGCCACCGCGTTGGCTTCCGCTTATGAGAACAGAGCCGTGCGAAGCGACACGGCGATGACGGGAGAAATCAGTCTGAGTGGACTCGTCTTACCCGTGGGTGGGATTAAGGAAAAAATGCTGGCGGCCCATCGCGCCGGAATCAAGCGGATCATCTTGCCAAAAGCGAACGAGAAGGACCTCAAGGATGTTCCGCAGGAAGTGCGCGATGAGCTGACATTCATCCTTGCCGAACGGATTGAAGAGGTACTGCCGGCGGCTTTCAATCCAGACTCCCACGATGCGACAGCCGGCGGCGAACCCGTAGGAGCGGCCAGCACTACGGAAGACCGTTAAGGGTTGTAGAACGCCTGGTCAATTTGTGCCGTATTGAAGAGCAGCGCGTGTCGGCGCGTATACACCGCATGACCGTAGTAATGGTCTCGCGGATTCGTTGAACCAGTGCTGTCTTTGTAATCAACGAGCAAACAGCGGCCTTCGCTCGGGAACCGCACAGCCCGTCTCGCACATTCCAGCCACCGTTCAAATCCATCATACGGCTCCACGATCTCCCAGACCATTTTGTTCGCGGCCTTGGCTAGGTCCGTCATTGGCACGGCATCGCTGCCCGCCACAGCCAATTCTTGAACATAGTCCCCGCCCCAGGCAATGGGCATCTCCATAGTAATTTGAGGCAGTTCCATCTTGGCCAGCCAATTCTTCCCATCCGTCCGCAAATTCCGGTGATTGACGATGTGTAGGAGTTTCCCAATCCCAGAAGTATCCCATCCGTAGCGGACCGGTGTGCCAAAGGTGACGATGTCGAGCACAACACCGTTCAGGAGCGTAGTTGTTGCCGACAGAGATTCGATACGTTTCACCGTGTCGGCGAGTTCAGATTGGTTCGTCTGTTCAGCATAACTGCTCAGGATATTGAACAGTTTAGGTCGTCCGGTGATAGGACTCGGGCAGAGCATATTCGAAACCAGAGCCAGGATTAGGCCAGCCTGGCCATGCGCATAGACGAGAACTCGACGCCCTACTCCCAGATCCTGCTCTCTGCATCGTTTGTGCAGTTCATCCAACAACCCTATGGCGGCAAGTGCCCGCCCCAGATGGTGGTGTTCACATGACCAGAGAATCCTCTGGCAGGAGATGGGGTGAGGCAGATTCTTGTTGATGGTTCTGCGAAACGATTCAACGTAAGCTTCAGTGAAGTTACCCGCATCCCCGATCTGTTCATCCAGGAGGTGCTTCATTGTGCCATCGTCAGGCAGTGGTGGCTTGAGTCCACTCGGGAGCAACGGAATACCATTCCTTTCTTCGCGCATCGCCGCGAGTAAGGCATCGACCCCCGACACACCTCGCGAATAGCCTCGCTTCAATCCACCGGCCTCATCCAACCGCTGCATACCGAAGAGATCGGTCCCATGGAGCGAGCCATGGAGAAAGACCACGCTTGCGACACCGGCTTGAGACAGGCTCGTCCCATGCTGCGCCATCGCCTCGCTCCATTTGGGAGAATCCGGAGGGACTACGTCCGTCAGGTCGGCAATGCGCAAACGCTCACCAGGGTTCTTCCGGGACAGCTCATCGTGTTGAAAATTATTTTCAGTCGGCATGACGGATTACATATCCGATCTCGATTCAGGACTGCAACTCACTCTATATGATAACGATACGTTTTAGTGATGGGCGTCAGAGGGGTTTGGCGTTGGATCAAGAAGCTTCGGCAGTACTTGACGTTTCGACATCACAGCGGTGGCCGTACAAATCTTATTCTCCTCATCAACCCGCCGGTCGACAATCTTCACATCCTGTAAATACTCCTGGACGATTTCTTCACGAGTCAGTTCGATATCCTGCTCGGTCTCACGTCCAGATCGTTCACGGACGCGGTCGATCAGATGTTCTTTGACCAACACACGAATCTGCTTGGCCAGATCCGTCCGAGCCGACAGCTCCGACACACGCTGACAGATCGCTCTCCCTTTGGCCAGATCGCCCTGTCCTCTACCGATCCAGTACTGATCTGCAGAGTAGTCAACGGCAGCGGCTGAGGCCGTGTTCAATACCAGTCCCCCATCTAGCCAGAGGCTCACCGTTACTAGAATGATTCCCATGCTTTTCTTCACAATTTGCACCTTAGCGGCTTCCACCCGGTACCCCGAAAGATGGAGCTCCCCGATGAGGCGAACCCGATTGTTGCAGTCCCGACGGCCCCTGAGGCACCCGCCTCGCTCCGCCACCCCCATGACTCGGTTGACGATCCCCTGGAGGCAACCCATGAGGAGTTCGATAAATAGATTCATTGAACGGACGAGACCCTGCGGATCCACCAGGAGGCGGGACAAGCTCATGGCTCGGCATCCGACTAGGGTAACTCCCTGGTCGCGGGGGAGCGGGTGGTATATGGGGTTGCCGATAGGCGATGATCTGTTGGGCAATGGCGATATGTGGATTGGCCGGAAAGAAACCGCTCGCGCTGTTCAAGAAGCCTTGCGGGATTCCCATCGGCGAGACGAGCACCCAATTGGTCCAAGCCTGCGATACCATCGCATTCGATTGCACACGGTTCAGAATTTCTTTCCGCTTGAGCGTCGCCTGTTGCACTTGATCCGGTGTGGACGCACTCCCCAGCGCCTGATTGGCTGCCTTGAGTTCCTCTTGCAGCTGTTCATTCTCCTGTTTCAACTCGGCCACCTGCACACGAGCATCTTCGTTTTCTCGGAGCGCCGTAATTGCGCGCGCGACTTCGTCCGTATCCATCTGCGCCAGAAGGTCTGCCTTGATGACCACAATATCACCGTCGAGACTCGTGGAGATCTGTTGATTGAGCACCTGCACCAAGCCGGCTGTATACGTGCGGATTTCGTCTTTGGTCACGTCCATGCCATCCACGATCGTCACACTTTCCAGATACGTGGCAACCTGTTCCAAGGCATTCCGCTTCGCCGCCTCCGTCGCGAGCCGGATCGCATCCTCACGAGTATCGCGGTCGCCCATGCGATGCTCACCGTGGGCGTTCACGACACGAGGTTCGGCGAATACAAGAGGCAGGACGGCAAAATCAGCAGCGATGAGGAAAAGGAACGAAACCAGAAGACAAGTCTTGTACACTGCCACATAGCGGGGTAATGCCTGTTGTTGGAATCGATCGGACATCGCGTACCCTTCTCGCTTATGCGCGACAGATAGAACGACTGGTGGAATCAGCTTAACACCGAGACAACGCTTCCACCAGCATTCGGCGGATGCCGTTCCCCACCTTGCCTTCCGGAAAATTTGCATGTTAGGGTACTTCTTTCGTCTATCGAAACAAACGGATCATGGTCACGTCATGACGCATCGTTCTTCGCCCATATGCATAACGCTGGGAGCGCTTCTAGCTTGTTGGCTTGCTATCGGGGCCTCCTTACCCGTTTATGCGACGACGCCCGCCAGCGAAGCAGCCGCTCCGTTCAACTCCGTAACAGAGCATGTCATCCTGTTCGTCCTCGAAGGATTTAGTCAGGACTCGCTCAAGAGCGGCGCCATGCCGGTGCTCAGCAAGCTCGTCAAAGAAGGGTCTGTGACATGGTCGGCCAACGCAGTTCAGCCGGCCTTGCGGCTTCCCATGATGGCGTCACTCGTCACCGGCCTGCCGGTTGAGAAACATGGAATTACCTGGAATTCGTTTGAGTTCAGCCGAGGCTATCCGCGCGCCCCTAGCCTCTTCGACTACTTAGATGTCAGCGGAGGCCGAGACAGCGCCGTCTTTTTTATGGATGAATCCCTCTATCAACTCGCGAAGCCTGCGCCCTACACCGACTATCAACTCTGTGGCGCGTTGCGACCCGAGTGCGGCGCGCAGAAGCTCGTCGCTTATATCCAACAGTATTTCCAGAAGGCAGCGAGCGGTCATGGGTACGGCCATGCAGTCCATGCCCTCCCGCATTTGTTAGTGGTGCATCTTCCAGAGGCAGGGCGGGCTGGGGTCATTCATGGTTGGAACTCAAAAGAGTACCAGCAAGCCCTCAAGACAGTTGATGCCGCAATGAAATCCGTCCTGGATCTCTTCAAGCACTACAATCTCTTAGACCGAACAGCCATCCTGGTGACAGCACTCAGCACCAAGGGGAATGACGCCGGTGGGGAAGTGACACCGGCTGAGACACCGGCTGTTCCTTGGATCATTTCCGGAGCGGGTATCGCGCGTGGCCGAGTCATCCGTCAACCAGTGTCCATCATCGACACCGGAGCGACAGTCATGCGAATACTCAAGCTGGAGACTCACACGGAATGGGACAGCAAGGTGATCGACGAGATTTTTCAGACCGACACAGACGCCCGTATTGTACCCCGGGGCAAGAAGCGCCGACCACAATGAGCGTCAATGCCGTAATGAAACACCGGTCTTTTCCCCTCTGCGTCGCCGCCATTGGCCTGCTGGCAGTCGTGTTTCTTCAAGAGAGCTTCGCCGGAGACCGTCCGGCTGCCCATCTTCATGAGCACCAGATCACCATTGACGCGACCAAGTTAGTCCCCATGTCATGGTGGCAGATACCCGGCGTCACACCCTCAATCTGGAATTCCGACCCGGATTCGCTCGATGCCCCAAAGACATCTGAGCGTCGCGACCTATCACTCCGGCCCGGCAAATACAAATTCATCAGTTTCACCTTCGATTTTCCTTTTACCGTCGGCCTGAACGGCACCATCGATTACTCACCGGCCTTGGACCAGTGTGTGCAAGGTCGTGGGACCCAAACCTTGGTCGTGCTGTGCAAACGCACCTACCCCCATGGTGGACAACCCGACCCCTACTACGACCAGAAAGCAAACAATGGCTAACGCGCTCGACGACCTATTGGACGCACTGGAGGACGTGGACGACGCCACCCGTGAAGAGGCGGCGAAAACACTCGCCGACCTGGGTGATCCCTCAACCCTTGAGGCATTACTCGTCGCCTGCAACGATGACTATTGGTCTGTTCGGGCCTATGCTGGTTGTGGCGCCTCAAAAATCGGTGGCCCCAAAGCGATTGAGGCCCTGATCGGTCTGTTCAATGACCCGATCATGGAAGTGCGGGACCGGGCAGTCGAGGCCATGGCCAAGATAGGCTCGCCTGCCATCGATCGCGTGATAACGGCGTTGAAAGACGAGCGCTGGCGCGTCCGAGAACATGCCGCCAAAGCTGCCGGCAAATTGAAAGATTCTCGTGCCGTCGAAGCACTGATTGTCTCTTGTCGTGACCGCGACGGAGCCGTCAAGAGCGCCGTGGCGGAGGCCCTTGGCCGAATCGAGGATCCTAAAGCCGTTCCGGCATTGATCAAACTGTTCCGAGACTCTTCAAAAATCGTCAGGGAAACCGCGGGAACCGCGCTGGTGTACATCGGACAACCATCGGTTGATCCGCTGATTGAGAGCCTCAGCGACAAGGATTTCGTGGTCCGCTGTCACGCAGCCCGGGCATTGGGTGGGATGACGACGGACTATCAAATCGGCCGAACCTGGGTCCGTGATGCCAAGGTGGTAGAGGCCCTCATCACCGCATTGAAAGACCCGGATCGAGCCGTCCGTGAAGATGCGACGATTGCGCTCGGCATGATCGGCGACCCACGAGCAATCGATGCGCTGATCGAGGCCATGAAGGACGGAGCCGTGAAGCGCCATGCCATCGCCTCGCTCGGCATGATCGGCGACCCACGCGCACTCCCCGCCGTACTGGACGCCTTGAAGGGCAAAGGGATCAAGCAGGAAGGCTCGCCGACACCAGGATGTATCGTTAGTGAGGATGCGTTCATCAAGGAAGCCGCGGCGACCGCGCTGGGGCAGTTTCGCGATCCACGCGTGATTCCTGACCTGATTATGCTATTGAAAGACGGGGTCTTGCGTGAAAAAGCCGCAGCGGCCCTGACCGTCATCGGTGATGCGGCGATCGAACCCCTCATTGCCTTTCTCTATGATCCTAAAGCTTCTGAAGTTGAAGCGGAAAAGGAACGGGTGCTCTCGTACGCCTCGGTTCGCCTGACGGCCAAAGATGCCCTCAAGCAGATTACGCTCGAAACGTTGGAAACGCTTGGATGGACCCCCTCCGATGAGGAAGTCGAAATCAGTTCCAGCCAAGCCGACAACCTGCGCATTGATCGGCCATTGGGACAGACCGGACGGTTTGGACCATCCGGCGACACCGTCTGATCCAGTCCAACGGATGCCCTATTCCTTCGCGCACGGTCACCTAGCAGGTTCGTTGTGGCGAGAACCATCAGTCCAAATACAGAGATCAGTATGGTTGACAGGGTTGCAGAACAGATTGCCGCGCTGAAAGACGGGGATTGGGCGATCCGTGAAGATGCGGCACGTCTGCTCGGTCAGCTCAAAGATCCGCGTGCGGTGGCCCCTCTCGTAACCCTCCTCCGAGACCAAGACCGATCCGTACGCGAAGCGGCAGTGGACGCTTTGCGTGTGATCGGGCCTCCGGCCGTTGAAGCACTTGGAGTCTGCCTCAGTGAAGGTAATTTGGCAGTTCAGGAAGCAGCCTCGGCTATTCTGGCGACCACTGCGGACAAGCGAGTGCTTACCCCGCTCTTATCGGCACTGAGGAGCAGCGACTGGATCGTCCGGATGCACGTCGCTCAGGCCTTGGGGCGAGTGAAGAATGCCGATACGGTTGAGGCACTGATCCCACTGCTGCAGGATAAGGTCAAGTCGGTTCGTGAAGAAGCAGCGACGACCCTGGCGGCTCTTGGTGATGCAGCCATTCCATATTTAGTACAGGCGTTGAAACACGAAGACTGGCTCGTTCGCCTGCATGCCGTGGAATCACTGGGGAAATCCCGTTCCCCCCATGCTGTGGAACCGCTGCTCTCAGCCTTATTTAACGATCGTGATTCCGCCGTGCGCGAAGATGCCGTACGAGCCTTGGGGAAAATTGGTGATGCTCGAGCAGTCGGTCATTTATGTGTGGCGATGCGTGAGCCGAGTTTACGAACAGTGGCGGTCGAGGCACTTGGACATATCGGCGATCCCTGCGCAGTGCCCCCCCTGATCGATGTCGTCACAGGCGGCACCCCTCCGGAAGCGACCAGGACAGCAGTCGGCTGTGGAGAGCAGTGGAATGAGGAGCTCATCACACAAGGCGCTGCCGTGCGGGCATTGGGATTGATCGGTGACGATCGGGCGATCCCTTCGCTCGTCGCGGCCCTGAACCCGACCCATACCCGAGCAGAGGCGGCTGCAGCATTGGCCAACTTCGGGCCAAAAGTCGTTCCCGTTCTGCTTCCGTTGTTGAACGACTCACCGGACGAAAACTTCCAATTCCATGTTCGTGAGACCTTGATGCTTGTGGGATGGAGGCCACGCCAGATCTCCGTCAACCGCCTCTGAACTCTATGTCAAAAGAAACGATCGAGACACTGGTCTCAGAACTCATCCACGAAGAGGATTGGCGCCGCATGCGGGCAACGGCCGCCTGTGTGGCCGGTGGACCACGATCGGTCCAGGCGCTGATGGACGCGCTGCGAACCGGTCCTACCGAACTGAAGAAGGAAGCGGCGGCGATGTTGGCTCGTATCAAAGACCCGCGAGCTGGAGTCGCCCTTGTCGAACTGCTTGAACTCGACGAGAACGGTGTCCCTAACGCTGCAGCAACAGCTCTTGAACAGATGGCCGGCGTGCTTGATGTGGATACTGCACGGGCGCTAGTTTCTTTGCTACCAACCACACCGGACGGTCCGACAAGGCAAATCCTCACTCATCTGATCGGCGCAATTCCGACCGCCGTACTGCCCTTGTGCGACCTACTCAAGCACCCAAATGCCGATGCGCAACTTACGGCGGCACTGATGCTTGATCAATTGCTCGATCCCCGTTCCATCGACGCCTTCATCGATGCGATGGGACAACCAGCCGTTCGAGACATCGCCGTCGGCACGCTAAAAAAACTGAGTGCCATTCGAGAACGCATCGATGCGACATTCAACGCCCTACGCGATGTCGAAGGAGCCAGTGAGCGGGAAGAGGCACGGATGGCAACCGTCATCGACCTCCTGGGGATCGGGCGTCCGAGTGTGGAAATTCTTCTCGAATATCTCGAAGACGATGATTGGCTCGTGCGCGAAGCAGCGACCGACCTACTTGGGAAAATCGGCGATGTACGGGCGGTCATCCCGTTGATGAAACGGCTCGAGCAGGACAAAGATACGGGCGTCAAGGAGCTGGCGATCAAAGCCCTTGGATTGATCGGGGACTCTCGCCCGACCCAGCTGTATCTCGACGCCATTCCCATCCGACCGCTCCGAGTCTATGCGATGGAAGCCTTGGCCAAGATCAAAGACGTGGGAGTCTTGCGTCCTTATAAAGAGACCTTTGATCAACTCCGGACGGATCGCGACGGCCTTGTGTCGTATAATGCCGGATTGATTGCCGATAAACTTGAGGCCATTATGGCCATGGAAAACCAGACCCGAGAAGAGAGCGGTGACAATGTCTGAGCCACTTGCATCCGATCGCATCAAGCAACCGCTGCCCAGTGAAACCCAGACCCATGAAAAGGGTATTGAGCATGTCTGAACAATCTCCGTCCAATCGCATCGAGCAATTGATTCATGCGCTCTACGACGAGAACGAAGCCTTACGCGATCACGCGATCGCGAGCCTCGGGCAAACCGGCCAGGATGCCCTGCCTCGGCTGATCGATTTGATGGCCGACGAGGACGTGGTCATTCGGGAGGCTGCAACCAGTGCGGTCGTCCGAATGGGCCCATCGGTCGTTGAACCGATGATCGAGGCGCTTCAGGATGACTCATGGGCGATTCGGGAACAGGCGGCCTCAGCACTCGGAAAATTACGAGACCGGCGTGCGGTGGAACCGCTGGTCAAAGCGATCAAAGATCGTGACGGGGCGGTCCGGACTGCGGCAGTCTGGGCACTTGAGCGTATCGGTGATTCAGGAGCCGTACCTGGATTGATTGAAGCCCTCATGGACAGCACCCTCCGGGAAGATGCGGCCCGCGTACTCAAGAAGGTCGGCGACGTACGAGCGGTTGAAGCTCTGATCGACGGACTACTCGGGACTAATTGGATGGTTCGTCGTCATGCGGCAGAGGCGCTGGGCAAGATCGGTGATCGCCGAGGCATCGGACCCTTGATTGAATCGTTAGGCGACGAAGATTGGCTCGTCCGGCGCAATGCAGCCGAGTCACTGGCTCGTCTCGGCGCAAAGGAAGCCATTCAACCCTTATTGCCATTACGTGAGGACGAAAATACCATGGTCCAGGAAACCGTCGAGGCCGTGTTGGCAAGCCTCGGGTGGACTCCTGAACAGTAAACCCTTTTACTCCATACTCTAGAGGATAAATTCTCATGGCAGATGACGCACCAAAGTTGATTCAGATTGCGCCGAAGGGCGGCGAGAAAAAAGACGGCTTTAACCTCGTCACAGAGCGGGTTGTCGCAGTTAATCCAGAGAGCCGGCAGCTGGAGGTCGAACTCCTGGCCTACGACGGCAAGACGGTCCTGTTGGAGGTGGCGGAAGAAGCGCTGGAGGACCTCAAGAAAATAAAGGCCGGTGACGGCGCCACCATCCGCGTCGTGGAAGAGGGCGGCAAGCGAGTCGCCAAGAGCTTCAAGATCCGCCCCAAAGATCCGAATACCGCACGAGCCGATGCCATGTTGCTCGATCTGAAAGATTCGCACTGGCTGAATCGGAAGTACGCGGCAGAAGTGTTGGGTGAGCTGAAAGATCCACGCGCCGTTGAGCCGCTCGTTGCCTCATTGACCGACGAGGTGGGAGATGTCCGCCAACGCGCCTATGATTCCCTGATCAAGCTGGGAGGGCCTTCCGTTCCCTCACTGATTCCCCTCCTCGTGTCGGAGGAAGACGAGATCCGCCAATCCGCAACTGAAATTCTCCGAAAGATCGGCAAGCCAGCCGTCGAACCGCTGGCCACCGCATTAGCCGACGCCGACGATCGGTTGAAGTCGAGGATTATGAAGGTGCTGGACCGGATGGGGTATAAACCGAAAACGAAGGATACAGCCCCTAAAGCCGAGTTACCACGGCTGACATAGGTGTTTGCACAACATCCAAAGGTGAAGCTTTGTCCAACCCCTGATTCACCAAACACCCCAGACAGGGGCTACGCTTGACCATCGTCCTCCGTAAGGCGTAGAGTAATTTGTCGATACCGCCTCATTCTTCAGGAGGAGGTGGTTATGTTCGTGGTAAAGAGAATACCCCGACCAGCTGAATCAGGCCATTTTTCCCTCCGTTCTCCTTTGGTTCTCCTCAATCATCTCGCTAAGTTATCGCTGCGCTCTGCCATCGGGCTTGTGAGTCAGGCGACATCCTTTCGGTATCGTAGCCACTCAGTCGATGGCTCAACGTGGCAAGGAGGTAGCTATGTCCTATCGTTACAACACCATCGATATCATCGTGGGTGTCGGGATGTGTGCCATTCTCTTCGGAGCACTTCTCTTGTTTTTTGCCGTCAATGGAACCTACCAAGCCGTTCTGCCGAACGCTCATGCGGTGGACCAATCGTCCAGTATGGATAGTGGTCTGGGTTTCCTCCAACCAGCGTTGGGGCAAGCCATCGTGGATCAAACACTCATGGAACGCCAGACCAATCAGGCTCTGGCTCACTCGGTGGCTGAATGGAACCGCGTCACCATGGCGTATCATGATCGGCAATCTGGTTCGAGCAATTGGCTCAGTACCGTCCTCAACCAAGGGGTGACCGTGCCAACGGCTCATCTGGCCCGTGTTCAGGGTGTCATGGGGCGGGGGATCGTCAATTTCACAAAGCGTGGCGTACGAAACGGCCTGTTGTCGGCTGATCAGTATGGCACTGTGTACAACATGATGATGATCGGCGCGATTGAAGCCCAAGGGCAGCGCTTGCACAATGACTTCGCTTCTACATGGCAAACAATGCTCGGACGGCGCATCATCGAGGCGTCCCAACACGACTGGTTCCAGGATGGGGCCATTCAGGAGCGACTCGGGTCTGCGGTGGTTCAAGTTGTGCACGCACAAATGAACGCGGGGAAAGAGCACGCTGCACAGCAAGAGCAGCTGGCTAGCTTGATAGTGGCCGCCGCTCGCTACGAGGGTATCACCGATCACCCAATACAGCCGACGGTCACGGCAGCTCCGGCAGTGCCTTCAGAAAATATCGTCATGACCTCTACAGACCCGGCATCCTGGCCGGAGATCCCAATGGGGTATCTCATAGTCGCCAGTGTTCTGCTTGCCACAGTCTTTCTAGCAGGGCTGTCTATGGCGGCGCAGAGCCGAGAAGCGCGAGTGCTGGCACAGATGAAACGCGATGCGGAGCGCTGGGCATTTCGTATGGCGACGTAACTGCAGAGTGCAGATCTATGCCGGTGCCCCACAAGGCCACACCTGTAAGGAGCAGGTCTTCGGGCACCGGCGAGGATGTCATAAAAGAAGGTCTTCCTGCCCACACACCTGAAGAATACGGGTTACCCCATCGATTGCGAAGTCCGGACCAGTTGTTCGGCTCAGTCGAAACCGTGAAGCCTACCTGCAACAGATTTATCGGAAACTCTCCGTTGTTGATGGATGCGTCGCGGCCATCACTGGCCCGACTCTTCAACCCGACCTGACCACTAGCCACGAACTGCTCCCGCCACGCCGAGACCATCGCAGCAGTGATCCCCGCTTCACGGGAGACCAGATCGAGATCGTCGCCACGCAGCACCACATCCATCTTCTTGCGCGAGGAAAACCGGCCTCGCTCTGCCTACGATTTCGCCATGAACACCTCCATCACTGAGGGGCAGTATGCCCCAATTGACTGTCCAAGGAAATCGTGGAGCGGAGGATTCCTGGCATAAATCGTCAAATGGTTCCAGCCCGATATCGATTCCTGCATACTCGCCATGACGGAGGACGATCCTGGTGTTCCGACGCACTGTGATGGAAAGGACATGAGACGTGACCCCGGTTGTCAATAGT
>JAFEBI010000024.1 GCA_018242725.1 Nitrospira sp.
TGACGCAGCGCTATGCGCATCACTGCCCTGAAAGCTTGCGTGATGGGGTCAATGTGCTGGAACACCGGCCGCCGATTGACACAAATTTGTCACAATCGGGCAGGTCGATGAAGGCGGGATCTTCGAAGTCGTTGATTTAGTGGTGAGCCGGCTGGGACTCGAACCCAGGGCCCTCGCCTTAAAAGGGCGATGCTCTACCGACTGAGCTACCGGCTCACAATCAGACGCTGAAATCTGTCGTCACCTGCGTTCTCGCGTCGCTCGAACCTTGCGACGTACCAGCTGCTGTACGCCTCAGGTTTTCGCTCGCTGCGGCCTTGCTGGCGACCGATTTGAGCGTCCTCGAAAGAAACACAAAATTGATGCCTGTGTTCTGGTTCAAGCTCCTCAACGTATCGAACACCCTGCATCTCAAATCACCCCACCATTCTATGTTCTCAACGAATGACGAGGCAACAATCCGCTTATCCTAACATTCCCGGCTGACCGGTGACTATGGACTATTTTCTGAGGCGCTTGGGGCGGCGGCGGGAGCAATCCAGCGGATTTCGCAACATAATTGTTTCCGCACGCTTGGACCCGGTCGAAATCATATCGATGCGGCACTCCACCAGCTCTTCGATGCGTGCCAAATAGCGTTTCGCTTCGGCAGGAAGCTGCTTATAACTCGTGGTTCCCGTTGTTGCCGTGCTCCACCCCTTCATTCGCTGATATATCGGCTCGCAGTTGGCCAATACATCCAGATCGGCCGGCATGGTCTTATGGATGGTGCCGCCATGTCGATAGCCGGTACACAGTTTCAACTCCTTACAGCCATCCAGCACATCCAACTTGGTCAGTGCCAGCGACGTCAGCCCGTTCACCACCGTCGCATGGCGAACCACCACGGCATCAAACCAGCCGCAGCGTCTGGCACGTCCCGTGGTTGAGCCGAACTCCTTCCCTCGTTCCTGCAGTCCTCGTCCGACCTCATCCGTCAGTTCGCTCGGAAACGGCCCGCTCCCGACCCTGGTGGTATAGGCCTTTGCGATGCCCATTACGGCGTCGATCATCGTCGGCCCGACACCGGTCCCGGTACAGGCTCCCCCGGCCGCGGCGCTCGAGGAGGTCACGTAGGGATAGGTGCCGAAGTCCACATCCAGATGCGTCCCCTGTGCGCCCTCGAACAACACCGTTTTGTCCTTCTCAATGGCCCGATTCAGCAACATGGTGGTGTCGACGATATGGTTCCTGAGTCGATCGGCATAGCCCATATATTGATCGAACACTTTGTCCACCTGAAAGGTTTCGACTTTGTAGAGCCGTTCCAAGAACCAGTTCATCTCGACGAGATTCTCTTCGAGTTTTCTCTTGAACAGGGTTGGATTCAGCAAATCCCCCATGAGGATGCCGATCCGTGCCATCTTGTCGGCATAGGACGGGCCGATCCCTCGTCCGGTCGTGCCGATCTTCCGGGATCCTTTCGACTGTTCTGATGCGCGGTCGATGGCCTTATGATACGGGAGGATCAAGTGCGCCCGCTGGCTGATGGCGAAGTTCTTGCCGACCGTAATGCCTTTGGCCTGCAGTTGATCCATCTCCTCGATCAAGGAGCCGGGATCGACCACCACCCCATTGCCGATGACACAGGTTATTCCCCGGTACAAGATCCCCGACGGGATGAGATGGAAGATGTAGGTCCCCCGTTCGTTGATCACGGTATGCCCGGCATTGGACCCGCCTTGATAGCGCACCACGATGTCGGTATCACGGGCTAAGATATCGACGATTTTCCCCTTCCCTTCATCGCCCCACTGCGCACCGATAATGACAAGATTTCCCATAGATCAACGATGTCCAGGTTTCGATTGAGGCACGAAAAAATGGCTCCGACCTGATTGAGAGATCAGAGCCACAGGGGGCTCATGGTAGGTATCACCTACTGCTTTGTCAAGCCATTCGTCGCAGCTCGTGGTATCGAGAACTGTTTGTATTCATCATTTCTTAAAAAAGATCCCACCGGTGGTTTCTTGACTGGCCAGGATCCGCGTGTTAGCATGCCGATTCGTTCTCAACATCTTCATTTTTCGAATTAATTTCCCTTCGTCTTCGCGTGAGAGTGGGGCTGTAGCGCAGTTGGGAGCGCGCGTGAATGGCATTCACGAGGTCGCCGGTTCAATCCCGGCCAGCTCCACCAAACCTCGCTTGCGTGTGCTGGCCGCTATTTTTGAGGTTTATCGTAATGAACGCGGTCGGATAAACACCATAAGCGTTGCAGGGTTTTACATGCTAGTCTCACTTGTACCATTGACGCTGTTTATCAACTTCAAGCTGCCTCGCCTCCCAACCTGCTGACTTTTCTCGTTCGTTTGAGTCCATCTCAGATGACCCGATGATTTCACTTCACACGGAAGGTGTGTGCCGATGCTCCAAATCGAATCGATCAGCAAACAATATTCCACGAAGGTGCTCCTGACGCAGGCTTCCGCGCATCTGCGCCCGAACTCGCGAGTGGGCCTCGTGGGACCGAACGGGGCCGGGAAGACGACGCTCTTTCGCATGGTCCTCGGTGAAGAGTCACCGGATAAAGGCTCGATCCGCAAGCGACCCCGCCTCCGCATCGGCTATCTTCCGCAAGAATTGGAAACCATCACGGGAAAGACTGCGCTCGACGCCGCTCATCGTGACGAATACCCTGAACATGAAGCCAAACGAATCTTAATGGGTCTGGGATTTACCGAATCGGATTTCGACCGTCCCGTTGAGAAACTCTCAGGGGGCTACCGGATGCGGGTGGCACTGGCCCATCTGCTCCTCTCGAACCCCGATGTGTTGATGCTCGACGAGCCGACGAACCATTTGGATAAGCCGACGCAGCGTTGGTTCGAACAATTTTTGATCCAGTCCGGCATGACACTCTTGATTATCAGCCACGATACCGCGTTTCTGGACCGCGTGGTCACCCATATCTGGGAACTCCGCCATCATAAAATCGAGGAATACCGAGGCAACTATTCGCTCTTCACCAAGCTGAAAGAGGAGCGAGATGCTCAGCTACAAGCCTCGGCAACCCGGCAGTCCAAGGAGATCGCCCGTGTTCAGAAGTTCGTCGATCGTTTCCGATATCAGGCCAATAAGGCCAGCCAGGTGCAATCACGATTGAAGCAGCTGGACAAGGTCAAGCGGATTGAAATCCAGCGGGACCCGAAACGCGTCAAGTTCCGATTTCCTCTTCCCTCCACCAGCGGCCGTCAGGTCTTGGATCTCGTCGGAGCGAGCAAGCGCTACGGTGAAAAGGTCGTCTACAAAACGCTCGATTTTTCGGTGGAGCGTGGGCAACGGGTCGCGCTGGTCGGTGAAAACGGAGCCGGCAAGAGCACGCTCTTGAAGATGCTCTCCGGTGTATTGGCGCCTGATACCGGCACCAGAACGGTCGGTCATGGGGTGACCGTGCACTACTTTGCCCAGCATCAGGCGGAGACGCTCAATCCCGAACACTCGGTTCTGGAGTCGCTCGAAGAGGTTACCAAACATGCGGAGATGAATTTCCTCCGGGGGATCGCGGGTGCGTTCTTGTTTTCCGGCCAGGATCAGAAGAAACTCATCAAGGCGTTGAGCGGCGGCGAACGAAACCGGGTCGCCCTCGCCCGTATGCTGGTGGAACCGGCCAACACACTCTTGCTCGATGAGCCGACGAACCACTTGGATCCGGCCTCCGTCGACGTGCTCACGGACGCGTTGGCTGAATTCCCAGGAACGATCATCTTCATTTCGCATGATCCGACATTTTTGGCTCGCATCGCCACCCGCGTTGTCGAGATTGAAGACGGGAAGGCCCGGAACTTCATCGGAGACTACGAGTATTATCTTTGGAAAAAAGCTCAGGAGTTTGAATCGATCAAGGAAACGAGCGAGGAACTTGAGGGCGATTCAGCACCCACGTCTTCCGGTCCGACCCGTGCGATGGAGCATCAAGTCGCGCCAAAGGGACGTGGCGGCGAACGACGAGATTTGACCAAGACCCAGGCACGGCTTGAGAAGCAGGTGTCCAGAGCGGAAACGGAAATTGCCGAGACGGAGACCAAAATCAAAGGGCGAGAGTCTGAGCTGTCCGATCCGAAACTCTACGCCGAGTTCGATCGTTGGAATCTGTTGCATCAGGAACAGGAGGGGTGGAAGCGGGATCTTGAACGACTGACCTCTCGCTGGGAATCGCTCTCGGCTGAGCTGGAGAACATCAAGCAACAGTTGGTGTCGATGGGCTAGCGTTTGCGGGCATTCACAAGGCTCGCCGTGAACGAGGAGACGAGTCGTACGGCTGGAATTACATCGAGGAATCTGAGCGAAGCAGGAACGAAGCTGATGGGGCTTTCAATGCCTGACTAGACGGAGGCTTTGAGGGTTTCTTCAAGATAGTAGTACAGCCAGCGGTGCTTTTCTTTCGTTACTAATTCATCCCACACGACTCCGATGAGGAATCCCTTCTTTTCCCATGGCCTCACCCAGGCGACCATTCCATCGAGCTTTTCCTGCTGCTCGACTCGATCGGAATCCAGAAAGGCGAGCGAGACGGTGACTCGTTCGTTCGATGGGAACTGTTCTTTAGTGTGAAACCCCGCCCCGATCTTGTTCACATTATCGAGAACCGCCGTACAGGCGCGCCTGCCGCTCTTCGGTGAGACCAAGGCGGATCCGACCAGTTCGGCACGGACGAATTTCCGCCGTTCACTCAACGCGGTGGCATGGGCCGACAGTTTTCCTTCTCCTCGCCTCATCATTCTAAGTATAATCGATAGGACGAGAATGTAAACCCCTGCAATTGGCCCTATGAGAAAGGCTTTGGGCGGTAGTACCGTCGGCCCTTGAGTACCGACGGGAGGTGGGTTTGCGCTGTTCGTGCTTGTGGGTCATCATGCACGTAGCGGTAGTCGTTTCCATACCCCAAGTCCTTCATGACAGAAGTCACCGCATTTCGGAGATGGAGCGGAACTCCCAAATTTCCAAGGGCTTGTGCATCCTTGCGTGCTTCGAGAAGACCGATATAGGAGGCGTTGTCCTTTGGCCGTGAAGCGAGGTACGTCGTGCCATGTGCCAGATTGATCTGGGCCTCTGGGAGCCCGACAAGCTGGACGGCTTGTGCCACTGAGACGGCCACGCCAAGAGCGAGCGGGTCGGCATTGCCGATATCTTCCGATGCAAAGATCACCATCCGGCGGGCAATGAACACGGGATCCTCTCCAGCCTCCAACATCCGTGCCAACCAGTAGAGCGCCCCATCTGCATCGGAATCTCGAAGACTTTTGATGTAGGCCGAGATGGTGTTGTAGTGTTCTTCACCGGATTTGTCGTATCGCAGGGCCTTCGCATTCAGTGCGGCTTCCAACATCTCCGCATCGATCGCACGTGTGCCGTCAGCTCCTATGGGTGCCTGTCTCACGACAAACTCCAATGCCGTCAGCATGGCCCTCGCATCGCCGTTGCCACAGGCGACCAAGCGCTGACGAGCTTGTGATGACACCGCAGCCCTGAGTTGTCCAAGACCCATCTCTGAATCCTTCAGCGCCCGATCCAGAATCCGACCGAGAGCTTCATCACTCAGAGGTTTCAGCACCACTAAAATTGAGCGCGACAACAAGGGGCTGATGATTTCGAACGAGGGATTTTCCGTGGTTGCCCCGACTAAAATGATAGTGCCTCGTTCGACGTGAGGAAGAAAGGCATCCTGTTGCGCCTTGTTGAATCGGTGAATCTCATCCACAAACAGGATGGTGCGTTGACCGTTGATCGACCAACGATGCTCGGCCGCCTTGATGATCGTGCGCAACTCGGGCACGCCACCGGTCACGGCCGAGAATGATACAAACTGGGCCTTCGTATACCGGGCGATGAGATGGGCAAGCGTCGTCTTCCCCGATCCGGGTGGCCCCCAGAAGATAACGGAGGAGAGCTGATCGGTTTCAATGGCCCGTCGTAGCGGTCGATCTGTTGCTGTGATGTCCTCTTGCCCCACGAAATCTTCAAACGCACGTGGCCGCATCCGTTCCGCGAGCGGAGCCTCAGCGGTACGCACAGGCTGTTGTGCGGTGAATAGATCCGGAGCCTGATCGCGAGCGCGGGTCATCTCACTCCTCACACATCTGCCGGGAATTGTATACGCCGGGCCAAATGAGCGCAAATGACCTCTTGACCATGCAGGCAACCGATGGTACGACGTTCGACAGAGACGGATTGATGATGCTCGCTCAAGTCAATGGCATTACCCTCGCCTTCAACGATCAGGGGACCGGATTTCCCCTCGTCTTTCTCCATGCCTTTCCGCTCAATCGCACCATGTGGGGCGACCAAGAGAAAACCCTTTCCCCACAGTTTCGTGTGCTGGCGATTGACCTGCGTGGGCACGGTGAATCCGATGCGCCGCTTTGGCACTATTCTCTCGATCAAGCAGTGGATGACATCCGTGGCTTGCTCGATCATCTGTCGATCAAGCAGGCCGTCTTTGTCGGACTTTCTATGGGGGGCTATATCCTCTTAGCGTTCTATCGAAAGTATTCTGAGCGCGTGAAAGGCATGATTTTAGCCGACACAAGAGCCCAGGCAGATACGGAAGATGGAAAACGGGCACGATTTGAGATGGCTCAAATTGCCTACAAACAGGGGGCAAGCGCGATCGCGGACATCATGATCCCGAAATTATTGACTCCCGGAACGATCCAGACCAGGCCGGAGCTGGTTCAACGGGTACGCAGGATGATCGAGGGAAACCAAGTCAGTGGCATTGCTGGAGATCTCATGGCGATGGCAGAACGGCCGGATTCCGTCCCGTTCCTACAACAGATACGCTGTCCGACTCAAATCATCGTCGGTGAACTGGACGTCCCGACTCCACCTGTCGACGCCCGGCTCATGGCGGATAGGATTCCCTATGCCTCTCTGTCCGTCATTCCAGGAGCAGGCCATCTCTCGAACCTGGAACAACCTGACCGGTTCAACGAAACCGTCCGCGCTTTCGTTTCGACTGTCACGAGGTAACCGGGTCAACAGGGCGTTCAAAAATGCCTTGTTTCTTACTCACCCAACCCCAGCGCGCCAAGACACGCCGTTTCATGAGCAAGGCCGCGGCGAGCAAAGAGGCAAATCGTGCTCTTCCCGCACATTGAGCTTCTGAGCGATGCGAGAACAAAGCTGACGGGCCCTTTCAACACCCTGCGAGGGATCACTCCGGATCGCCGACGCTGCCCCGTCGAATCAATTTCAAAAATTCCTCGCGCGTCTGCGATTGACTGCGGAACGCTCCCAGCATCGAGCTGGTGACGGCAACGGTGTTTTGTTTTTCCACTCCCCGCATCATCATGCAGAGATGTCTGGCTTCCACGACGACACCGACACCATGGGCATTCAGCTTCGTACTCAACGTTTCCGCGATCTGCACGGTCAACCGTTCCTGTACTTGTAGCCGTCTCGCGAACATATCGACGATCCGCGGGATCTTGCTGAGACCGACCACCTTCTTATTGGGCAAATAGCCGACATGGACTCGGCCGAAAAACGGCAGGAGATGATGTTCGCACATGCTGAAGAAATCGATGTCTTTGACGATGACCATTTCGTCATATTCGATCGGAAAAAGCGCACCGTTCAAAAGATGATCGATATCACGCTGATATCCCTGCGTCATAAAGGCCAGGGCTTTGGCCACTCGCTCAGGGGTCTTGAGCAGCCCATTCCGGCTGGGCTTCTCGCCGAGGGCGAGCAGCATCTCCGTGACCAGCGATTGAAGGACCGGTAAGTCCGGAGCCTGTCCGCTTCCGTTTGTGTCTTCCACCGATGCCGGTCTTTTCGCTCGTTTTGGTGACTTTTTCACGATGTTTCCCTTCGCCTTAGACGGCGCCCGTATATTCAAAATAGTTGTCTCTGGTTTCAATAACCCCGACTTTCTGCAAACGACCGGGAGGCAGCAGCGGGTTGAGAATGTCCCAGATCACCATAACGAGATTCTCTCCCGTCGTGGTTAATGCAGAGAACGCCGGGTCACTGTTCAGATCCTGATGATCAAACCGTTCAATGATCGTGTCGGTGACGAGGCGGTCAAGAGCATCCGGACTGCTCATGCTCTCTGACGTTCCGGGACGAATCGTCACTAGGACCACATAGTTATGCCCGTGACCATTCGCATTATTACATTTGCCGAAGGCAGCCCAGTTTTCTTCAGGTGAGAGGAGATCGGTATGCAGCCGATGGGCGGCGCAAAAGCGATAGCGTCTGGTCACAAATAGCTGTGACATTCAATCCGGTGACTCGTGGTGTGGGTGAAAAAGCTAAGACTGCTCGAACATCGAGCAGTCTTAGACAGGAGAGCTCATGATCGGCATTCCTACGGTTATCCCGTAGCCACGCTTAGGCGCTAAAGGAGCTGCCGCAGCCGCACGTCGTTTTGGCCTGGGGGTTCTTGATCGAAAAGCCCGAGCCCTGCACACTGTCGACGTAGTCCACTTCCGCGCCCTGCAGCAAGGGAGCACTCTGTGAATCCATGATGAGTTTCACCTCACCCTTTTCGACGATGGTGTCATCCTCGGCCATCTTGGATTCAAAGGCCATCCCATATTGATAGCCATGGCATCCACCGCCGCGTACATAGACCCGCAACCCGACGATATCCTTTTCCTCGGCCATCAATTCCTTAATCTTTTGTTCCGCCACCGGCGTAATGTTAACCATTGTCATCCTCCTCTATGGATCGTTCCAGCCTACTCGGCTGGCTTGAATGTTAGTCTAACACCTCTTCTTCCAATATCAACCCCTTGCCTCTGATGATGCGGCTCGCTGTGGTTGCTCCCATTTGGCCTCGGGCACACGCACAACGACATCCCCCAACACCCGAGCCTGACAAGCCAAACGATGCCATGGTTCCGTCAATGCTTCGCGATCCAGCAGATCTTGCTCGTCGAAATCGATCTCAGAGAGATGTTCCTGCCCCATCTGCACCTCGACCCGGCACGTCGTACAGGACGCGTTCCCACCACAATCATGATTCAGACGAAACCCCAATTCCTTGGCGGCATCAAGCAGCGAAATGTTCTCATCAACCTCTCCGCTTCGCCCGTCCGTGTGAAGAAACGTCACTCGTGGCATCGATCCACCTAGGAATGACCAGCGGCACCGGCTGATGCTGCTCGATAGGGACAGCGCTGCAGCCGAATATGCTCTTCATATTCGTGCCGGAACAATTTCAGGCTGCTTTGCACCAGGACCGACGCACCGGTCACGAGGGTACAATATCCCGTCCCTTTTACGAATCCACAAAGCTGCAACATACTGTCAAGATCCTTCTGAGTCCCCTGTCCCTCTTCGATTTTTGTCATGAGTGCGGCCAGGTTCATCGTGCCCATACGACAGGGAGGACACTGCCCACAGCTCTCACCTTTGAAAAAATTTGAAAAGTGCAGCGTCTTCGCCACCATACAGGTCGCATCGTCCACGACGATCGTGCCGGCCGAGCCTAACCCCGTTCCGGCTTTCTTCAACGAATCGAAGTCCATGGCAAGATCAAGTTGGTCTGCTGTCACCATGGAAAACGCCGGACCACCTGGAAATACCGCCTTGATCTTGCGCCCTCCAAGCACTCCACCACCGCATCGCTCAACCAACTCGCGGATCGTCACTCCCATCGGCATTTCATACACACCAGGCCGATTGATTGATCCGCTCAACGAAAACATCATGGTTCCTGGACATTTCTCCGTTCCGACCTCGGTGAACCACCCGGCGCCTTTGTGGAGAATCCGTGGAATGTTGCACAAGGTCTCAACGTTATTGACGAGGGTCGGTTTGCCATAGAGGCCGAAGTCGGTTGGATAGAACGGAGGTTTCTGTCGCGGCATCGCGGGACGACCCTGCATCGATTCCAACATCGCCGTTTCTTCGCCAGCGACATAGCTCCCGTGGCCGTCAAAGATCTCCAATTCGATATCAATTCCACTCCCCATGACATTTTTTCCAAGAAAGCCCCGGTCTTTTGCCTGGGCCAGGGCTTTCTTTAGATTCTGCTGTTCTTCATGATACTCGTGATTCACGTAGATGAAGGAAGCTTTTGCTTGCACCGTGAAGGAGGCGATCAGACAGCCTTCGATCAATTGGTGCGGCAACGTTTTCAACAAATGACGGTCCTTAAACGTGCCGGGCTCGTGCTCGCCAGCATTGCATACGAAATAGCGTTCCTTTACCCGGTGATTAAGGACTTTGTCCCACTTGATTCCAGTTGGGAACCCCGCTCCACCTCGCCCACGCAGCCCTGATTTTTTGAGCTCATCAATGACCTGCGCAGCTTTCAATTCTTTCACGCACCGCTTCCATGCTTCATAGCCACCGACTTTGAGATACCCCTCGATCTCCCAAGGAGCTCCCTCGATCTGTTGAACAAGGCGTGGTTCTGCAAGTGTAGGCATACCTATAGGATCCGAACTCTTCAAGGTTGAGAGGGTACTATACGGTTCCGCCTCTTCTTCCGTCAAGGCAACCAATTGTAAATGGGCCTGAATCTCAACCAGTTAGGCCTAGGAGGCCTAGTCAAAACCTAGGTATGGAGGGGCAGAAGACAGGAAAAAGAGGTGATGGGAACCCTGTGCCGGTGAGGATATCCTCACCGGCACAAAGATTTGGAGATTTTATCGGAAGTGGCTTCCGGCTCCCATGAAGAACAGCATGGGAATCGAGAGCATGAAGTTCACGCGGGACGCGAGCAAGGCAGTCCGCCCCCATTGCGCCATCTCCGGCGGCGCTGGAGTGCCCTGCGCAGCTGCAGTGACGGCGGCAATAATCTTCTTCTGGTTCGGCCAGATAATGCCGTGGACATTGCCCATCATGATGATGCCGAGCAACCCACCGATGGCCAGGGCCACCGCTCCTGTTCCACCCTTGTGGTACATGTGGCCATATAGCAACACCCCAGCCAGCACGGTCACGGTGGCTCCATGCCGGAACCAATTGAGCGCAGCCGGCATCAACTTCGGTATCACGATGTTCTTCGTCGGCCCGTCCAAGCTCTTCAAGAAGGACGCATTGATCAGGTTGAAGAAATACAAGAGCCCGATCCATGTAATCCCGGCCAGAAAGTGCACCCAGCGAAGGATAATCTGGCCCCACTCGGCCTCGCCCGCGCCAATACCTGTCATCCCCAGATATATCATGATCAACACGACGGTCATGGCAAAGCCCACGCCCATCGTCTGCATCGGATCTTCAAGAAATTTCATAGCTCCCTCTCGTTAAAACTGTTGACTGGTCTATGCGATGTCTGTACGACAGCTTTTCTCCGAATGTCAAGCCAACCGTTTGACCAACCTGCAAAACACCACGATCACGACACTGTTTTGATGTCAGCATCTGATTTGTCAACACGCTGCTAGGCCATCAATCGATCGACCGTGCTACAGAGCTCTCGAACGGCATCAGCTGATGTGTCCAACGCGGCCCGTTCCTCACTGGTCAGTTCGTATTCCATAATCTGTTCGGCTCCGCCCCGTCCAATTTTCGTCGGCACCCCGACGACGACGTTCTTGAGACCATATTCACCCTCGCAGAGCACCGCACAGGGCATCACCCGTTTTTCATCTTTGTGAATGGCTTCCACCATCGCGACGGCTGAAGCGGATGGTGCATAGAAGGCGCTACCGGTTTTCAGTAGGCCCACGATCTCGGCTCCACCGTCCCGTGTTCGTTTGACAATGGCCTCCAGCTTGTCTTTCGACATGAGTTCAGATACCGGTTTTCCCTTCACGGTCGTATAGCGCGGCAGCGGAACCATCGTATCCCCATGTCCCCCTAAGACCATCGCCTCGACCTCGGTCGACGGTACGTTCAGTTCTTGGGCGATAAACGTACGCATTCTGGCCGAGTCCAATACGCCGGCCATCCCGATGATTTTTGATTTGGGGAGCCCACTGACAGCACGTGCCACATGCACCATGGCATCCAAGGGATTGGTCACAAGGATCAGGATAATGTTTGGCGACCGAGATACCAGCTCCGTGACTACGGATTTCACGATCTTTGCGTTCGTCGCCAACAGCTCGTCGCGGCTCATGCCGGGTTTTCTCGGCATGCCGGACGTGATCACGGCGATCGATGAACCCGCTGTCTCCGCGTACCCGTTGGTGCCGACGACTTGGGTACTGTACCCACAAACCGGCCCCGCCTGGGAAATATCGAGCGCCTTCCCTTGGGGAACCCCTTGGGCAATATCGACGAGCACGACGTCGTAGAGATTCTTTTCGGCCAATCGTTGCGCTGTCGTCCCACCGACGTTTCCTGCCCCCACTACTGTAATTTTCGGTCGTGTCATCATTCCCACCTCGTAAAACGTGAAACGTGAGGCGTGAAGCGTAACGTCCCCTTACCCCTCACTTCTGACTTTTCACGCGTGTTCATGTTCTGTCCAGCCTGCAACTTTGAAGTTGATCGTACACACGAAATTCTCGTCGTCGTAGAAATTGACCTTGATCTTCTTTTTCCCGTAGGTGTTTGCCAGAAACTCCTCGGGATTGTCCACAAGAGCCTGAAAGCTACCAGGGGGATACTCACCGAGATCATGAAAGACCACGATCATTCCTTCTTTCACCTCTTGTAATACTTTCGCTCGACAACGTGGATAGACCTCCCAGAATTTGGCCTCGATCAGGTCTTTCGTCGGCTCCGGACGATCTTCACCCGGTTTCACGGTCTGTCCGAACTTGGCAAGTCGGCGCACATAGGGATATTGATGGCCCGTGAACAGCTTATAGAGCCATGGAGGGACTGTGGGCCTGTCGATTGAATTTGTCATGCTCGTGATCCGTTATGCCGTCAATTGCCGGTAGATCCTGGGCAGTTTGGTGGGAAGGGCATCGATGCTGTCGATGACACGGTAATGCACCTCCCCGTACATACGGCGCAGATAGCTGTCGGCTTCCTTGTCAACCGTCACGCAGAACGTCTCGACTCCCCGTTGCCTGGATTCCCGGAGCGCCACCTTCGTATCCTCCAAGGCGTAGTCGTCTTTGTACTGCTCATCCAACGGCCGTCCGTCACTCAACAGAATCAAGATGCGGGTTTTCACTTCCCGCGCCAATAATTTGGCCGTGGCATGACGGATGGCTGCCCCATCTCGGTTCTGGTGGCGAGGGGCCACGCTTCCCAACCGACGAGCCGTCGCCGCGCCCAGCCGATCATCAAAGTCCTTGATCGTCAGAAACTCGACTTGCGCGCGCCCTTGACTGGAGTAGGCATAGAGGCCGTATTGATCGCCGACCGCTTCAAGGGCTTCGCAAAGCAGCACGAGTCCTTCCTTTTCGATATCGATCACTCTCCGCCCGTTGTCGAGCGCGCGGCTTGTTGAGCCGCTGATATCGATTAAGAAGGCGACCGCCACATCACGCTCATGCTTCTCTCGTCTGATATACACATGGTCGTCTCCCTCGACCCCAACTCGTTGTTCTGCGGTCCGTCGGACGATGGCATCGAGATCCACGTCTTCCCCATCCATTTGTCCCGCGATACGGCGGAACGCAGCAGGACGTAACTGCTCAAAAAATCGGCGGAGAGATTTGACCGTACTCTGATGAGCGGTAAGTGTTGTGGTTACGAACTCATCAGATCCATGTTCCACCGACCCTTCCACGACACGGCACCAATTCGGCCGATAGTCGTCGATTCGATAGTCCCACTCCGGATACAAAATCACCCGCTCGTCCTGAGAGGTCACGCCCCGCTGGGGTTGCTGCTCACCGTCAACCGCGAGACACTCCTCCACGACCGACTGCAATGAACGCCCACCACCCATGATCCCGGATTCCCGACGTTCTTCGCTGCCGGGTCTTTCCTGCTTCGGAAGTCGGTTCGGGTCCACCGCTTGTCCTTCAATACGCTCCTCACTCCATGTGACGAACTCCGGATGCATCGCACCACGATAAGCCACTTCCGCTGTAGCTTGGTAGGTCTCACCCGTTTGCTCAGGTCGTGCCTCTATAGCGTCCAACTCCTTCGCGTCTTCCCGCTGTTGCTCTACGGCCATCATCTCGCCACGAGCCGCCAACAGCTCTTCCATGCGAACGTAGACGGCATCAACCAGACGCACTGTGTCTTCCGCCGTCGCTGTGATCTTCAGAATCGTCTGGCACATGCCCCACAGTATGGATACGTCTTCCCTCACCGCCTTGGGCACAGCGGCCTCTTCCGCTTCACCGGTTGAGAGCCGTAAAAAGCAATCAACCATCAGTTCTTTCGCGGTTACTCCCTTGGCCGGATCACGAGGCGTGATGGAGTCTCCGGCCAGCCGCACGAGATCAGGTCGAAAGCCTGGATATTCAGTTTGCAACAGATACTCGACGCGCGCGTCTTCCAAGACGGCCCAGAGGTCGCGGACAAGGGCCGGATGCGGATAGCACTCAAAGAGGACTGCGAGGGTATCGGGTCTTCCCCTCTTTGACTGGCCATACCGGTGCTGAACCGTTTCGACGAGATCCGCCAGCGATTCAAGCTTCAGTCCGTAGGTGCCAAACTCCAAGTGCCCGGCCTCATGAGCCGCCATCACGACATACAAGCGCTCGTTCTCCGCAGCCGTTGGATAGCGACGAAGCAGAGCCGGTAATGAAATGGTCCGACCGTCGGCACTGACCGTGGCTTTGGCTTGGGACACCGCCGAATCGGGCAATGCCGTGACGGCAACCTCGGTTCCGCAGAGTCCTTGAACAAACAACTTCACCCGTCGTGCAACCTGTCGAAAGGGAACACCGCTCAATGCGACTTCAACTGAGCCGAGAGCCTTCCGTGACTCCGCCGCAAAATAGGCTCGGGCCCCGTCCGGACTATACGCGAGCACTTCCATGCCGGCTTTGAACCAATTCTCAAATCGCGCGACCGTTTCGGGCCCGCCCCCGATGAGCCCCACGAGTTCCGGAGCTTGACGAAGATACTGGACGGTCGCCTCCGCGTCCTTCTCGGCTAGCAACACCCCGTATTGCAAAACCTTGATCCGCCACTCCAGCGACGGCAGCACCCGCATCGCCTTCGGCGATGCGGCAAGCCACGTGAGACTCGACTCCGGTGAATGGTCTGCGAGCGCGAGACACAGGGATATGACTCGTCCGCGAACAGCCTCGTCCTCAATGTCTCTGAGGATCATCGGGCTGGTCCTGAGAAATTCCATCGTCGCCATATAGTCAGGTTTTCCCAGACTATTGGTGCCCACAAGCTTCATTCCCAGCATCGCCCAACTGCGCACATACTCGAGCGGAAGCACGGACACCAAGGTGGAAATGTGACGGATAAACTCAAGTCCGACGACGACATTGGCTTGCGTCAGCTCAATCCCAATGTCGAGCCACGATCTCAGTTGATCGGAAGGAACCGTGGCGACAATCTGCGGGGCCTGACGCATGCACTCCAGCGCCACATTGACATCCTGTTCAGCAACGTCAAGGCCGATCTTCAAGACTTCGGAGCGGGCATCAGGCTGTTCAATCAGCCCAAGGACCAACGGGCTTTCCTTGAAATACTTGAGCGCGGATGCGCCGGATGATTCCGCTAATGCAATGCCAAGGTCCAGCCACGATATGAGATGCGAAAACCCGCCCCTTCGGTCCAGTTCCGAAAGTGCTTCCACTGCCGCACAGGCGGCTTTCTCAGAGAGTTCAGAGAGTTCGTCCAATAACATGAGGACCTGTACGAATACGTCTGGTTTGCCTGTCTCCTGAGCCAAGCGCGTCACAAGGGTCTCCGCGACCGTCGGACCCAACTCCGACGCCAACCGGTCTCGCAACATCTGTCGACTCGCCATGTCCGTCATGATCGACTACCAGAATCAGCGTGAAGTGACGGATTGTAAAGGAGCGAATTTTCCTTGTAAACTAGCGGTTCTGTCCCTTGTGGCGCTGAGGAGGAGATCCATGGCCGAACCGACAGAGGAAAGTCTCGAAAAAATCAAGAAGTTCATCGCGGGTTTTGCTGAGAAAAGCGGAACGGCGATGCATCCGAATGCCGCCGTGACGGACGCGGTCGTCAAGGGATTGGCGTCCCATATCGATGAACTTGGGAAACCACTCTGTCCATGCAACTTTTACAAGGACAAAGAAGCGGAAGCCAAGCTCCGACGCTGGATCTGCGCATGCGACGAAATGCAGATCTACAAATACTGTCACTGCCTCCTGTTTGTACGGGAAGATGGAATGCCGATTACGGAATATTTACCGGATGGTCACGAAGGTCGTGAGGTGTACGGGCTGATCACCGATCCCACTCCCGACAAAGGTCGCGCCCTCAAACACAAGGCTCTCTCGGTCCTCACCGCCCAGGACGAATCAGCTACGGCGTCGGCGTCTTCAACATGATACGGCATGGTTGTGATTCCAGGTTCTGGCTCGTTGGCTTTTTGCTGCTGAGCTGCTCTCTCGTGACCTCAGCACAGGCCGCTGTGCCGAGCCCTCCGAATCCATCGGCCTTCAATGAGAAAGAACTGTTCGCCTACAAAGCCAAAGGCCATGGGAGCGCGGCAGGACAGGTATTTTTGCGGGCCGTTTCAGGCAAAGCCGTCACTCAAGCCGGCGCATCGATATTTTTGATTCCCATCTCATCCTATACTCGCGTGTGGTTCGACAAGCAGGTAAGGGAAAGCGCTTGCCTCTCAAAGAGTGGATCGTCGTCCACTGAGGCAACCACGGCTCAGAGCTCGGTCGTCGAGTGCCTTCGGACGGTCATGGACCATTTGCTGACCGATAAGCGCCTGCTTCCCTATCTGCGTGTGACACGAGCCAACCCGACCGGTCACTTTTGGTTCACGAAAGTTCCCGCAGGTCGCTATTACGTAGTCAGCCTGCAGGAAGGAAGTGGTGGAGCTCATCAAGATGAGCGAGCGGTGGGAATCGCCTGGTTGACCCTTGAGCTTGATGCCGATGAAAAGGCGACAAACCTGGTGGTCACCGATTGCAAAAGCAGTCTCTGCTGAGCGACCACCTTCTGGGCTGCACACTTCGTGGAGCGCCGTCCACATATCGTGGGTACGGACCATCCGAGTTCTTGCTGTGTTACACCAATTGTCGAACGACGGTTGTTGTCATGGCAGCGTTTGAACCAGAAGTGCTCATGAATAATGCCCGCTTGAGGTAGGCGATGAGAATTCTGCTGATCGAAGACGATGCGGATCTGGCTCAGTTCATCCGAAAAGGGTTGAAAGAAGAGCAGTACGCGGTCGATGTGACCAATGACGGCGAATCGGGTTTAGCCCTGGCGTTGGACAACCCTTACGATCTCGTGATTCTCGACATCATGCTGCCCAAGCTGGACGGCCTCACTGTTTGCCGCCGTGTCCGCGACAAGGGCATCTCCACCCCGGTGCTCCTATTGACGGCGCGTAATACGGTTGAAACGAAAGTTTCTGCCTATGATACGGGTGCGGATCAATTTTTGGAGAAGCCGTTCGCATTCGTGGAATTGCTCGCCCGGGTCCGAGCCCTTTTGCGACGGGGCAGCTCTCAACAGCTTGCCCATCTTCAGGCAGCCGATCTTCGATTAGATCCGGCTGCGCACCGTGTCTGGCGAGCCGGTCATGAAATTGCCCTCACCAATAAGGAGTACGCGCTTCTCGAGTTTCTGCTGCGGAACAAGAATCGCGTGCTCACTCGAACGGCCATCATCGAGCATGTGTGGGATATCAGTTATGACCCGATGACGAATATCGTCGACGCCCATATCCGCGCTCTCCGCGCCAAGATCGATCGAGATTATTCCCCTCCCCTGATCTCCACGGTTCGCGGCGCCGGGTACATGCTCGAAGAGCCGGACGCCTCCGCATGAAATCGTTGCGCAGTCTGATCAGTTGGTCCGCCTTCGTCCTGATGGCCGGACTTCTCCTGTTTTCCGGACTCGTGTATGCCGCCAGTGAAACGCTGTTGCAACGGTTCGTCGACGGACGTCTGCTGGTCCTGGCGGAGACTCTGGCCGAGTTTGTGGAGCAATATCCGGATATCCTCGAACGGCATGACCGTACCATTGCCCCCACGAATGAATTAACCCAAAGCCCGACGGAACAGCATGTGCTGCCCGATGTCACGCACGCCCTTCGAATCTTTTCGACTGACGGCCGACTCCTGTGGAGCAGCCCCCATGCTTCCCCGCAAGATTCCCTGTCGCCTCGCGTGCTGGAGCGAGTTCGGATTTCAACCCTCGTCTTCGACACACTGACCGCGCCGGACGGCACCCCTGCTCGACATCTCTTCCTACCTCTTGTCGTACAGGGTGGTCGCCTCCGGTACGTGCTGCAGGCGGAAACATCCTTGCGACACCATCAAGAAACGCTCCGTGGACTTGTGTTTTTACTCAGCCTTGGATCCGGCGCCACATTGTTTATGGCTTGGGTAGGAAGCCTCTGGTTGGCCAAAAAAGTGCTGTCTCCTATCGAAACGCTGTGCAAAGGAGCCGAGACCATGTCGGAGGCTGACCTTGGGAAACGCTTGGCGCTCGATTCGCCCTATCGAGAATTTCGGCGACTTACCCAGGCGGTCAATTCCGTATTGGATGAATTTCAGCGCGGAAGCGAAGTTCAGCGAAACTTTTGTGAAATCGCCGCCCACGAAATGAAAACGCCTCTGACCATCCTTCAGGGGAATCTGGAGGTGGCCCTCATGAAAGCCCGGACCACCGAAGAGTATCATGAGGTGCTGCTCAACAACCTCCAGCAGGTCGACCGACTCATCGCCTTAACCCGCCCCTTATTGACCTTGGCAAAGTTCACCAGCAGCAAGCCGCCCGTCAACCTCGTCCCGCTCGCCTTGGAGCCGTTGATTCAAGAGCTCATGGATGAATTGATGCTCTTGGCGGACGACCGTCAGATCACGTTGACGTTCGAGCCTGAACCGGTACCTTCGGTGCTCGGCGACGTCCAATGGCTCAAACAAGCCCTGATCAACCTGCTGGATAACGCGCTACGATATACACCCTCGGGCGGGTCCGTAACCGTTCGTCTGCACACAGTTGGGCGAGAAGTCGCCATCGCCGTCGAAGATACGGGCCATGGCATCGAACCAGAGAATATTCCACATCTCTTTGAACGCTTCTACCGAACCGATTGGGCGCGGGCGAAAGATGCCGCCGGGACAGGTCTTGGGCTCCCCATTGTGAAGGAAATCATGGAAACCCACGGCGGGAGCATTTCCGTCATCAGCGAAGTCAACAAGGGATCCATCTTTACGCTGCGGTTACCGGCGCTTGCTCAGCTCACCATTCCCACCTAACAGAACGCGTGGTCAGACATGACTGAGCTGGCCGACGCTGGTGCAGCGCGTGAAGGGATGAAGCCTAGCCTGTAGTGGACCTACATGTAATCTGAGAACAAAGATGGTGGCCGTTTCGAGCTTGCTCTTTGGTCGTTTGGCTGTCCCCTTGGCCACGGGGTAAACTTGAATGCACAGAATTCTTCGCGTTATCAATATGCTCCCTCGACATAGCCGGTCCCTGAGTATATGAAGAACTCTTCATGATCTCCTCACGGTGGCTTCATCTTGAAGGGATATCTTTGTAGGAAAGGAAAGGGGGTGAGGAACGATCATGGTGTCATTTATTGAAGTAATCATATTGGTCAGCATCTTTGGAGTGTTGTACGCGATGTTGCAGCTCTCGCGCGGATAATCGGAGTCGCCTGGTTGTTGGGTAGTGCCCCTGCCTGAACGGCAGAGCGCGGTATTGAAGTGGGAAGGTCTACCTCCCTTGGAGGTCCCAGCAGAAACCTATCAAGATTTCTCTGGGGAGAGGATGAGCGACGTAGGAATCGGATTCTTTCGGACCTTCCCATAGGATTATGCTGGGCATGCAGAGGGCAGCGGTGAAAGGGGGGTGCTGTCGGCGGAGAGAGATGTGATTCGATTACATCCGGCGGCGTCTTCTAGACTCGGTTAGAGGAAACGTGGGGGATTGACTCCACAATGACCGAAACGCTCTCTGCACTCTGACCATAAAACCGTCCCCCGATTAAACGATTGTCGCTCTCCCTATTACTTTCTTTCCTTGATCGCCCGTTCAACTTCTCGCCCTGCTTCACGAGCCTTGATGGAATCACGGCGATCATGTTGTTTCTTTCCCTTCGCCAATCCGAGTTCGACCTTCGCCTGGCCTCGTTCTGAGAAATAGATCCGGAGGGGGATCAGCGTGAGCCCCTTCTGCTGCGTCTTTCCGAGGAGCTTATTGATCTCCTTTCGGTGAAGGAGTAATTTGCGGGTTCTGACCGGGTCATGGTTCATCATATTGCCGTGACTATAAGGACTGATGTGGCAATGGTAGAGAAAGGCCTCGCCGTCTTTGACACCCGCATAACTGTCTTGGAGATTCACGCGTCTGTCCCGAAGCGATTTCACCTCGGTGCCTTTGAGCACAATCCCGGCTTCGAATTTTTCTTCGATAAAATAGTCATGGTAGGCCTTCCGATTGGTAGCCACCACCTTCTGCTGATCCTCTTTGTCTTTCGTCATACCCAGAACCTACCTTGATCTCGGTCTCCGCTCGCGCCTATGATATTAGATGGCTCGCCCCGGCACTCTCGATTCTTTCGGCACGATTCTGTCCGGTCTATCCAAACGGCTTGGCCTTGAATCGAGGCTGGTGGAACTGCGCTTGCAACATCAGTGGCGTGAGATCGTCGGTGAGCCTATGGCGTCCCACACCTGGCCGTCCAACATTCGCTTTAAAAAGCTGTATCTGACGGTCAGGAACTCCGTCTGGCTTCAACAATTAATCTTTCTCAAACCGGCTCTCCTGACAAAACTACAGGCCGATACCGGTCCGGAACTCGTGACGGACATTGTCGGTCGGGTCGGAGAGCTTCCGAACGATCGGGAGGAACCTCCCGTTGATCTCACTCCCGATATCCGATCGGTGCAGTCCGAGAGCGCATGGACTGAGGTTGTCACCCATACCACGACCATTCAAGATCCCTCTCTTCGTGAGCGCTTTAGAGAGGTGATATCGCGATACCCCGCTCAGGTTCCGCCTCGACGGGCAAAGGGTCCGTCACGCGCCCCTTGAATAGGATCCGTGTTTCGCTGGGAATTCGTCCGCCCTCTGGTATTGGGCCTAGACCGCCGTCTTCCTCTTGATCCAGCAAGCGATAGTATCCGCGCATGGACTTTTCATAGTCTTTTACCACAGACGCGTCTCCGGCTAGATACTTGGCGAGGACATCCGGATCGGTCCAGCCATGATCATCAAAGACGTAAATCATGATCTGCTTGTACGGCCCACCAGAATCGCCCGGCGTTGTCGGATAGATCTTCATTCGAGCAAAATCATGCGTGTGATGACCGACTTTTCGAAAGCGCTTCACAAGCGCCTCCACCTCTTCATCGGTCGTCCCACGAGGAACATCCGTCGCGACGAGAATGCCCGATTGTGCGCCGACGGTATAGGGAGGAATCGATCGATCCGGGCGGCTCAAATACATGCCCCCCCAGATTAAGGCGAACGACCCGATAAAGACACTGAGCGCGAATTTGACGACGATGTCGAGGGGTTTCTTCGTTTTTGGATCACTCGGAGGCATAGCAGAGCACGACTTGGGCATGGAACAATCGGTGGACGCGATCCGATTAGTTCTCGGAGGTATCCTCCGACGTCGCATCCTCTCGCTCGGCGGCGTCCGCCAATCTGGCCACTGCGACGACTCGGTCTCCTTCCTCATCGAGATCGAGAATGCGAACACCCTGAGTGTTCCGTCCGATTTCTCGGATATCATCAACCTTGCAGCGCAACACTTTCCCCTGCGCGGCCATCAGCATGATCTGATCGTCATCTCGTACTTGAAGAAACCCCACGGCCAATCCGTTTCGCTCAGTGGTCTTGACGCTGATAATGCCCTTTCCGCCGCGCCCCTGTACCCGATATTCGCCCACCGGTGTCCGCTTACCGTAACCGCCTTCCGTCACAGTCAAAATCGAGGTGGTTGAATCCGGTGTCATGGTTTCCATCCCGATGACTTCGTTGCCCTCTTCGAGCGTGATTCCCTTCACACCATGCGCCATCCGCCCCATCGGCCGCACTTCCTCTTCTTTGAATCGAATCGTAATGCCTTGTCTCGTCCCCAATAAAATTTCGCGCTGGCCGTCGGTCAGCTGAACTCCGATCAACTTATCACCACCTTCGAGTCCTAACGCAATGATTCCGCCCTGCCTGGGGTTGCTGAACGCAGACAATTCCGTCTTCTTGATGATTCCTTTTTTCGTCGCCATCACGATATAGCGGTCATCACGAAACTCTTTGACCGGCAAGGTCGCGGTCACTTTTTCACTCCCGGCCAACGCAAGGAGATTGACGAGGGCTTTTCCTTTCGCGGACCGACTGGCCTCAGGAATTTCATGGACTTTCAGCCAATATACCTTCCCCGCATCGGTAAAAAAGAGCAACGAATCGTGTGTGGAGGCGGAAAAAAGCGTCTCGACGAAATCCTCATCTTTGATACCCATGCCAATCTTGCCCTTCCCTCCACGTCGCTGAGCCCGGTAGAGGGACACGGCATTCCGCTTGATGTACCCGGAATGAGAAATCGTGACGATCACTTCTTCCGCGGCAATTAGATCTTCGAGACTGATCTCGGCTTCTTCCTTGACGATCTGGGTCCGGCGGTCATCTTTGTACGTTTCACGAATCTCCGTAAGCTCGTTCCTGATGATGGTGCGCACCAACGACTCGCTGGCCAGCACGGATCTTAGATATTCAATCTGCTTAAGGACCTCCTGATACTCTTCGACGAGTTTGGCCCGCTCCAGTTGCGTCAAGCGCTGCAGCCGCATATCGAGAATCGCCGTGGCTTGGATCTCGGTCAGGCCGAATTCCCGCATCAACCCTGCACGGGCTTCGTCGGGCGATTGTGATCGTCTGATGAGCGCGATGACGGCATCCAGATGATCGAGTGCGATCTTGAGTCCTTCGAGTATATGCGCGCGTTCCTCCGCCTTCCTGAGTTCGAAAGCGGTCCGCCGCACGACGACTTCGCGTCGATGCTCCAGGAAATGATGAAGGATCTGTTTGAGCGTGAGTATCTCAGGGCGATTGTTCACCAGCGCCAACATGATGACGCCGAAGGTCGTTTCGAGTTGGGTATGCTTATACAGATTATTCAAGACCACCAGGGGTATTTCGTTCCGTTTGAGCTCGATCACAACACGCACCCCTTCGCGATCAGACGATTCGTCTCGGAGATCGGAGATGCCCTTGATACGATCGTCCTGGATCAAGTCCGCAATTTTTTCGATCAATTTGGCTTTGTTGACTTGATAGGGGATTTCCGTGACGATAAGCCGTTCTCGCTCCGTGCGTGCATCGGTCTCGACCACGACTTTTGCCCGCAGCGTCAGAAGCCCGCGTCCGGTCTCATAGGCCTCCCTGATTCCACCCATGCCATAGATGAACCCAGCCGTAGGAAAATCAGGCCCAGGGATCTTCTGCATCAGCTGGGCGATCGTCACATCGGGACTCTCCAATAGGAGAAGCAATCCATCGATGATTTCACGTATATTGTGTGTGGGAATGTTGGTCGCATAACCGACTGCAATGCCCCCCGCCCCATTGATCAAGAGGTTCGGCACTCTCGTCGGAAGAACCAGTGGTTCTTGCCGTGATTCGTCATAGTTCGGTCCGAAATCAACGGTTTCTTTGTCGATATCGGCCAACATCTCCTCAGCCAGCTTCGTCATGCGGGCTTCGGTGTACCGCATGGCCGCCGGTGAGTCTCCGTCCATCGACCCATAGTTGCCTTGGCCGTCCACGAGGGGATAGCGCATATTGAAGTCCTGCGCCATCCGCACAAGGGTGTCATAGATGGCCGAATCCCCATGGGGGTGATAGTTCCCCATAATTTCGCCGACAATTTTGGCTGATTTACGGTAGGCTCGATTGGAGGCCAAGCCCATTTCACTCATGCCGAAGAGGATCCGCCGATGCACCGGCTTCAACCCGTCACGGACATCCGGCAATGCCCGCCCCACGATCACGCTCATGGCGTAATCGAGATAGGAGGACTTCATCTCGTCTTCAATCGCGATATGACCTAACCGTTCATCAGGGGGCATCTAGTTCTCCACGGATGCTGAAAATGGTCACCGGCTTCGTTCTCGGCTGGAAAAGATCCTCAACGTACCCCAGAGGGTACGCCTCCGATCTTCTCTTGCCTGCGGCCTTGCCGGATGATCATTTTGAGCAACCTAATAGTCAAAGGACATCCGCAGCTACGTCTTACACGTCCAAATTCCGCACTTCCAGAGCGTGGGTTTGAATGAAGTTTCGCCGGGGCTCGACCTCATCGCCCATCAAGATGGTGAAGATTTCATCCACGCCGGTGAGGTCCTCAAGGGTCACCCTCAGGAGCGTTCGTATTTCAGGGTTCATCGTCGTCTCCCAGAGCTGTCCTGGGTTCATTTCCCCGAGACCTTTATAGCGCTGAATGCTGAGGCCTTGTTTTCCCATATCCAGAATGGCCTTGACCAACTCATCGGTAGATAGGATCGGCTTTTCTTGGCCCTTGGCCTTCAGCTTGTACGGAGCTCGTCCTAGTCCGATCGCGGAGGGCGTCAGTTTCTGGAGTTCCCGGAAGTCGGCGGACCCGACCAGGTCATGCGTCACTTCCAACTCGTGAGTGACCCCACTCGTGTGCAGCCGGCAGGCGACCTTGTTGGACTGGTGCTCCTCATCAACGAGGACATCAAACGTCGGAGTCACGTTCGGAAACACCACGGCCAGCGATTGCATGGCGTTCTCGACTGATCGTTGCAGTGCCGCACGATCTTTGAGTCGCTCACGATCGAGCCCCGGTTCATCGACGAAGGCGCGAAGTATGGCCGCCTCGTGTGATTTCTTATTGAGCCGACCGAGCAAGGTTTCGAAGGTAATCATTTTCTTCAAAATCGGCAGGAGTCGGCGCCCGGTCACGTACGCCTGAGCTCCTTCCATGTACAGTTCAACATCCTCGACTGCCAAGTCGGCGAGGTATTCGTTCAATAACCCTTCGTCTTTGAGGTACCGTTCCGACTTACCTTTCTTGACTTTGAACAGCGGAGGTTGCGCGATATAGATATACCCCCGTTCGATCAGCTCGGGCATCTGCCGGAAGAAGAACGTCAGCAGCAACGTGCGGATATGGCTGCCGTCCACATCGGCGTCGGTCATGAGAATGATCTTGTGGTACCGTGCCTTGGCAATATCGAAAGCGTCTTTCTCCGCCTTGTCCCCTTCTTCCCGCTTGCGACCGATCCCGGTGCCGAGCGCCATGATGAGTGTTCTGATCTCATCGCTGGACAGCATCTTGTCAAACCGCGCTTTCTCCACATTCAGGATTTTGCCCTTGAGCGGCAAGATCGCCTGAAACTTGCGGTCACGTCCCTGTTTCGCGGATCCACCGGCTGAATCGCCCTCCACAATGTAGAGTTCGCTCAAGGCGGGATCTTTCTCGGAGCAATCCGCCAATTTTCCGGGCAGCGAACCACCATCGAGGGCGCTCTTGCGCCGGATCAGATCCTTGGCTTTCCGCGCTGCTTCGCGCGCGCGCGCTGCGTCCACCGCCTTGCCGATGATCTTTCTGGCGACCGGAGGATTTTCCTCAAAATAATTGCCCAAGGCCTCGTTGACCGCTGCCTCGACAACACCTTTGACTTCGCTATTCCCGAGCTTGGCTTTCGTCTGGCCTTCGAACTGTGGATTGCGAACCTTGACACTGACCACCGAGGTCAGTCCTTCCCGTACATCGTCTCCGGTAAGCGATTCCGTTTCTTTCTTAAGCAGGTCGTTGGCATTCGCGTAATTATTGATCGTCCTGGTGAGGGCGGCTTTGAACCCGACCAAGTGCGTGCCGCCTTCCTTGGTATTGATGTTGTTCGCGAAGGAAAAGAGATTCTCCGCATAGCTGTCGTTGTACTGGAGCGCTACTTCCAGAATCATTTCCGGCTTCTCGACTTTGACGTAGATGGGCTTGTGCAGGGGTGTTTTGGCTTCATTGAGGTGCTCGACAAAGGACACGATACCGCCCTTGTACAAGAAGACTTGTTCTTTCGCCGGTTCTTTCCGCTCATCTCGGAGCGTGATGGCGAGACCCTTGTTCAAGAAAGCCAGTTCCCGCAACCGTTGAGCCAATACGTCGAAACTGAACTCCAGCGTTTCAAAGACTTGGCCGTCCGGCTTGAACCGAACCTTGGTTCCTCGGCGTTTGGTCTTGCCTGTCGCCGTGAGGGGTGCGTTGGGTTTCCCCCGTTCGTATCGCTGTTCGAATACTTGGGCGTCCTGCCAGATCTCCAGCTCCAGCCACTCGGACAGGGCATTCACGACGGAGATCCCGACTCCATGTAAACCGCCGGAGACGGTATACGCACCCTGTTCGAACTTGCCTCCCGCATGGAGAACGGTCAGAGCGACTTCTGCCGCAGACTTCTTCTGCGTTGGGTGCATCCCGGTAGGGATCCCGCGCCCGTTGTCGGTCACCGTCACGCTTCCGTCGATGTGGATGGTCACCTCGATGGCTTCCCCGAATCCCGCCATATGTTCATCGACACTGTTGTCGACGACTTCGTAGACGAGATGGTGCAATCCATCGACTCCGGTGCTCCCGATGTACATGGCCGGTCGTTTCCGGACGGCATCGAGCCCTTCAAGGACTTTAATTTGATCGGCACTATAGCTATCAGACTTCGTTGGAGATTGTTCTTCCGTGGCCATCCGCTACCTATTCCATCCTCGTGATCAGAGGACTTATGTCAGTTTGGGACAAGGCTTTCGCCCATGGGGTCACACCTAGGATTCGATCTGTGGAGCCATCCAGAAATAGAGGAACGATGATCGTGAGCGCGTGCAGCATTCCGCTAAATCTTCACCGGCATGACGACGCACTTGAAACCGGGGCTCTCCGGTTCCTGCACCAGACAGGGACTCAGCGGAGTCTCCATTTGGAGAGAAATCGTTTCACCCTCCATCACACTAAAGACATCCAGCAGGTACCGAGCGTTGAATCCGGTCGTCAGGCTTTCCCCCTCATAGCGGGCGGGCAATTCTTCCGTCGCTTCGCCGAAATCAGGGCTGGCAGAAAATAGCGTCATCTTGCCGGGTCCGAAGGAAAGCTTTACCGCGCTGGCTTTGTCTTTCGACAGGACCGACACACGACGCAGGGCGCTCTCCAAATCCGCTCGATTGACGCTGATCGTCTTGCCTCCATCTTTTGGGATGACCTGTTGGTAGTTCGGATAGCTGCCCTCCATCAGCCGTGACGTCAGGAGCAGGCCGCTCTTTCGAAAAATCATGAGATTTTTCGTAAACCCGATGAGCGGTTCACCATCTCCGCCTTCTTCCAAGAGATGGCGAATCTCGTGAGCAGCTTTCTTGGGAATAATCGCTTTCATTTCCTGGGGAACGCCCGTCGCCTTGGCCCCCGCTTTGCCGACCTCCTGTTCTGCGACAGCCAGACGGTGACCGTCCGTGCCGACTAATCGGAGAGTTGTCTTCTTATCAGTAACCATCAACGTGACCAGGAGTCCGTTCAGGATGTACCGGGCGTCATTGTCTCCGGCGGCAAACAGTGTCTTTCGAATCAATTCGAGCAGCCCGTCTCCGGCCAACGGCATTAGGCCCTCTCGCTCGATCGCCGGTAACGCCGGATAATCGGAGCTGGGGAGGCCCACGATTTTGAACTGGCTTCTCCCAGCCTGAATCGTCGTCCAGTGATTGTCCGTCGCCGTCAACTCGATGTCACCAGCCGGTAACTCCTTCACGATTTCAAAGAGCTTCCTGGCGGAGATGGTGACCCCTCCTGTCGACAGCACCGTCCCCTTGTACAGACCTCTCATGCCAAGCTCAAGGTCTGTCGCCACGATCTCTACTCCGTCCTGCTTGGCTTCCAACAGAATATTCGACAAAATGGGCATGGTATTGCGTTTTTCCACGACGCCCTGCACACGCTGAAGGCCCGTCAATAACTCATCGCGCCCGATCCGTACTTTCATGGAATGCTCCCCCATCGACGTCGCTAACTGCGAAGAATCTGCTCTTTTAATGATTCGATCGTCGTCTGCAATCCTGTATCGGTCTCCTTGGCCTTCGTCACCTGGCGGCAGGCGTGAATAATGGTCGTATGGTCTTTTCCACCGAATTGCCGTCCAATTTCAGGGTATGAAGCGTCCGTCAGCTCCCGACAGAGGTACATCGCGATCTGCCGAGGATGCACCAATGTTTTGCTTCGGCGCCGAGATTTCAGTTCCGCAATCTTGACATGAAATTGAGCGCAGACGGCCTCCTGGATGTCATCCATCGCCACAACCTTTTTCTTATCTCCAATGAGGTCCCGCAGAACAGTTTTTGCCAGGTCGAGACTAATGACTTGTCCGGTGAGCGAAGCATAGGCCCCTAGCCGAACGAGGCTTCCCTCTAATTCCCGAATATTGCTCTTCATGGTGGTGGAAAGAAACTGGATCACATCCTCGGGAAGTTTGACCCCTTCATCCTCGGATTTCTTCCTCAAAATCGCGATCCGTGTCTCGACATCCGGGGGCTGCAAGTCCGCGATCAGGCCCCACTCAAATCGGGAGCGTAACCGCTCTTCGATATCAGGCATGTCCTTCGGAAAGCGATCGCTCGACAACACAATTTGTTTATGGCCTTCATACAGCGCGTTGAACGTATGGAAAAACTCTTCCTGTGTCCGCTCCTTGCCGACGAGAAATTGAATATCATCGATCATCAGCATGTCGATATGTCGGTAGCGCTTTCGGAGATCCATCATTTTATCGTAACGGATCGAGTTAATGACCTCATTTGTGAACTGTTCGGTCGTTAAGTACGCAATTCTGAGGTCTCTCTGTTCCGCCACATGATTGCCGATGGCGTTGAGGAGATGAGTTTTTCCGAGACCGACACCACCATAGATAAATAAGGGATTGTAGGTTTGGCCTGGTTGCTCTGCTACCGCCATGCAAGCCGCGTGGGCAAACTGATTTCCGGCCCCGACCACAAAATTCCGGAACGTATATTTCGGGTTCAGGAGAATACCACGCCGTGGTTTCGGTGGTGCCTGACTCTTCCCCGTTTGTACCGAAGATAGTGGCTCGGTCGGAGATGCCGTTGTCTTTTCACGCACAATAAATGCAACCGTCAGGGGTTCACCCCCACTTGCTATCGCCACAGCTTCAGCAAGGAGGGCTCCATAGTGCGTCTCCAGCCACTCCCCAAAGAACTTATTGGGCACTGCGATGTAAACGGTTGAATTCTCAGCTCTATCGAATTGTACCGGCAGAAACCAGGTATCGAAAACCTGTTTAGGCACTTTCTGCTGAATGTACTCAAGCGCCTCATCCCACTCAATTTCTATACTCATAGGTCAGATTCACTCTCTATACACAGGATTACTCACACTTGTGGATAAGTGCTTATTTTGCTCATTTTTTTATATCTAAAAGGTGTGTTGATTAGCATGGCTAGCCATATCCTGTCGAGTTGATGCCCCATCTTAAAAATCTATCAACCAGCTACTCACACATTCTTCCGTCTCTCCACAGAGGCTTTCCCCAAGGTTACACAGAAGATAAATTGATAAATTTCTAAATATTATCAAATACTTTCACGCTATCCACTCTATACACTTCATTACTCCTAATCCGACGACGACGAATTTTCTTTATTACAGAACATCGGAGTTACAGAGTAATAACCCGCTGCTTTTCTATAATGAACTCGAGTAATTCGCTATATGACAATGTTGCTCCGCTTTCCTTCGAACAACCAGACGTACTACCCATTACCCTTCCTGCCAACGGACTCTTTTCAACCGCAATAACTGTAACGTCTTGTGTCTTTGGATACAAAAATGGCGAGATCATCTCTCGTGGTGATCGAATTAAATACACAACTGAATCCACGAGAATCCTCTCAGTCAAAAAACGAGTGTACAGTCCATGGACTGAATAACAGCAGCCACTCCATCCTCTGTCTCACACCGAACAGAGAACTTCCCACTTAATGCTGATATATCAAATACTTTTGGAACTATAAAAGGGATATCAAGTTGCTCAATCGAGGGGAGATACTTCTCAAGAATCTCAAGATCAACAATGTCATCGGTATCGTTAGTCAATAAACGGACAGCCTCCCCCAGCAAAATAACGGTCGCCATATGAGATCCAGCGACAAGGCCGAGAGCAATCCGTAATGCCTCAACCGGCCTATGCGTAATCCGAGGGTCTTCTTGAATGACAACAGCGACGTTTTTTGCCACGCGAGATTCAAATCACCTTACGTAAAGGAAATAAATGGCTTACAAGCATCAATAAGTCCGGAGAGAACAACTAACCCACACAACGTGAATTCTTTTTCAACATTCACAGTTGAAACGTGATGTTGTTGGCAGCCATACGCACAAACAAACATTCGGACTCCTGCCCGAGCAAGATCTTGATATGCTTGAGAGTTCATATTTTTAACCCCCTCATCAATGAGGTAGAGATACACCTCATGTCCGGCATCTAAAGCCGCGTGCGCGAGTCCAGTAACCGTCTCAGAACTTTGATGTGCCGGAGGGAGGGCTAGAAGGAACCCAACTTTTCTCTTCACAGGTTAATTCACAGGAATTTATGTGAATATTCAGTGTATTCGATAAGTTATCAACCAATTATGAGACTAAGTGGTTTTGAGGGGAAAGTCAATGCTTAAAAATCGAACTCAAGATGGCAAAAGGAGAGGCTGTATCTGATTAGGAAGAGATGATAAGAGAACGTCATATTGACTCTTGGACTCCATATTCCGGAGCAGAGCCACTCCTTTTGTCACCTCATCGTCGCCGAGTATAAGGGTGAAGCGACAACCGAGTCGGTCAGCTTGGCGAAGGTGGGCTTTTAAAGTTATTGAGCGAAAGTCAGAGACCGCTGATATCCCAGAGAGGCGAAGTTCCTCGAGGGCGGTAACCCCGGCGACAGATCCTTGAGCACCAAAGCCCGCGACATAGACACTCCTATCCTGCGGCGATAGGGATTTCTGAGAGTCCGGCAACAACATGACTATACGTTCAAGCCCAACAGCAAAACCGACCGCAGGAGTCGAAGCACCTCCAAGTGTTTCCACGAGTCCGTCGTATCGTCCTCCTGCTCCAACAGCATTCTGGGCCCCAAGGTTTGTCGCAGTGACCTCGAAGGTTGTGAGATTGTAATAATCGAGGCCTCGAACCAGCCGGTGATTCAAGGAATACGGTATGTTGATGAGATCGAGCCCGGCGAGAACTTGAGCGAAGTACGAGCGAGCGGTCTCCGAAAGGGATTCGGAGAGACGAGGGGCCGGCTCCGTAATCGCGCGGCATTCAGGAACTTTGCAATCGAGGACGCGTAGCGGGTTGGCCATGATGCGGTGTTTGCAATTCCCGCACAAACCGGCATCGTATTCTTTCAGATACTCGACGAGTAGCGGACGATAGGCCTCTCGATCCGCAGCCTGGCCTAGGTTATTGATTTCCAGAGTAAGACTAGGAAGGCCGAGGTCGTGGAGAATACGCCATAAGAGCGCAATGACTTCAACATCAGCCCGAGGATCCGCCATTCCGTACGATTCCACACCGAATTGGNNCGCTCGTGGCGGAACATCGGCCCGGTATAGAAATACTTTTGAGGCACCGGGATTGCGGCGCGATTGTGCTCGATATAAGCACGGACAGTACCGGCAGTTCCCTCCGGTCGAAGAGTCAAGGAGGTGCCGTCCCGGTCTTGGAATGTATACATCTCTTTCTCGACGATATCCGTGGATGCGCCGATACTCCGTGCAAATAGGGTGGTCACTTCAAAGATTGGAATCCGGATTTCGTGAAACCCATATCGGGTCGCCCATCGCCTGGCGGAGTCTTCGATGAATCGCCAGCGAGGGGTTTCTTCCGGCAACAGATCTTTGACGCCTTTAATCCCTTTAATTACGGACACGGAGTCATCTCCTTACGTATGTG
>JAFEBI010000025.1 GCA_018242725.1 Nitrospira sp.
AACCCGTCCGTGAAACTGGGGGAAGACCAGATCGATCAAGACGTTACGATCCGCGAGGTAGAGAATGCGTTTCTTGCGTCCGGCTTTCCAGAGGCGCCAGATGATCTGGAACGCCGTATAGGTTTTGCCGGTTCCGGTGGCCATGACGAGGAGCAGGCGATTCTGGCCCTTCGCGATGGCTTCGATGGTCTTGTTGATGGCGATACGCTGGTAGTAACGCGGCTTCTTGCCGCTCACATCGTCGTGATAGTTCTGAAGAACAATCTGCTCTTGTGCTGGTGTCAATTCCCTCCATGCAGAGTATTTCTTCCAGAGCGTTTCGGGTGTCGGAAAGGCATTCAGCGACAGCTCCGTTTCTCTTTTCTCGCTCTGACCTGTTCGATCATGAAAGACGAAGCCGTCCCCGTTGGACGAAAAGACAAAAGGGATGTCGAGTATCGCCGCATATTCCAGCCCCTGCTGCATCCCACTCCCGATAGGATAGTTGTTGTCTTTTGCCTCGATGAGGGCGATAGGAAGATTCGGCTTGTAGTACAGGATGTAGTCGGCGCGCTTGGCTTTTCCGCGGGTGACGAGTTTGCCTCTGACAATGATTCTGCCCTTGGTAAAGCTGACCTTTTCGCGAATCTGCAACAGCTCATCTCATCCTGCCTTCTTCACCGCCGGCGTGATGAACTTCGTACAGATATCGCGCTCGCTGAGAGATTTCTTATCGAAGTCTGCCATCTATGAAATCTCCACGGACACTGGAGTTTTCCGCCGAAGGATACCTCTTTCCCTTTAAGAAATCACGCACCAGATGGATGTGCATGGAACTGAGAGCTGAGCAGGAACCCAAATCGGAGTAGAATCGTCGCACACGCAAGACTTTACTCAGGAGGACGGGCCGATGTTGGTGACACCGGAGATGAATACACGTAATCGATGGGAGGCGCTGGCGGCCGCTGGACTAGCGGCGCTTGCAGCGGCATGGCTGGGTTGGCTTTTCCCCGTGCTCTGGCTCCTCGTATGGCTGAGTCCTCTTGCTTACTGGTGGGTGCGCCGACGTTGTCTCCGGCGGCTAGCGGTGATGCAGCAACCCTTTCCGGCTGTGTGGGAAGCGATTCTGGACACCCACGTGGCGTTCTTCCGGGCCCTGGACGAGACGGGCCAGGCGCGGTTTCGCCGCCTGGTGCAGATCTTCCTGAGTGAGGTCCGCATCACGGGGATCCGCACCGAGGTGGACGATACGATCCGGGTGCTGGTCGCGGCGAGCGCCGTGATTCCAACGTTTGGCTTTCACGATTGGTCCTACCACCGGCTGCACGAGGTGCTGATCTACCCGGACGCCTTCGACGACGCCTACCGGACGACCGGAGGGAAAGAGGAGACCATCTTGGGCATGGTCGGGCTGCGCCATTTGAGCGGGGTGATGATTCTCTCAAAACCGGCGTTGCTCGCGGGATTTGATCATCCGTCCGGACATCACCACGTGGGGGTGCATGAGTTCGCACATCTGGTCGAGAGAGAGACACACGAGTATGGAATCCCGCCGGAAGTGCCCTGGATGGCGGTGCGGCAATGGATGCGGTTTGTGGCACAAGAACTTGCCCATCCGTCGCGGCAACGGGCCAGACTGAACGCCTATGCGTACACGAACGAGCATGAATTCTTCGCAGTGTTGGCCGAATATTTCTTTACCTCACCCGCATCCCTTGAACGACGAGATCCGGCGCTCTATGCGCTCATGCGAGATCTGTTTCACCAGGACCCGCAAGCACTGCTTGGCCTGGCTCCCCGTCCAGCCGGCGGCCTCGGCCGCAATGCCCTCTGTCCCTGCGGCAGCAGCAAGAAATATAAACACTGTTGTCTCGCCAAAGCCGGCTCGTGAAGCCTGACGCCGCTTTTCTTGGAGATGGAGAACGGATGGTATGGCCTCGAAAAAAAGTATCTGCTAGCAACCCAATGAAAACGGTGAGGCCGATGGCGCAGGCCTGTTGAGCGCTCCACGACAATCCTGAACCGGGTCAGCGGTTGTCTTAAGCAGGTGGCTTCGTTACCACTGCCGGTTTTCCTACGTCGAGGAGGATGGCGACGAGCATGTCGCTCATGACGTTCACCCCGGAGCGGGCGCGGGCGATGATCCAATCCACCGTCATGATGAGGGGAATTGCGGCCAAGATGACGTGATCCGGCAACCCGGCGGCGGCCAAAACCAGAGGCAAAACAATCAGCCCAGCTTCCGGTATGCCGGCGACACCGGCTCCGGCGATGATAGAGGCAAAGACAATCAAGACCTGCTTCGCCATGGGGAGATCATAGCCCAATGCTTGCGCGAGAAACAGCGCGGCCATCGCTTCGTACAGCGTGATGCCGTCGTTATTGAGATTCGTTCCGACACAGGCTGCAAGGCGCGCCGATTGTGCCGATACCCGCATTCGTTCGAGACAGCGCAGAGTGACCGGCACGGTGGCCAAGCTGCTATTACACGAGACCGCCGTCATGATGGCATCGGCTCCCTGTCCCACATACTGCCTCGGAGATTTTTTCCCCACCAGCCACGCCACCAGCGGATAATAGAGAAGGGAGTGAACCGTAAGACCTGCCAGCATCGCCAAGAGGAAGATCCAGAGAACGGAAAAGACACCGACCCCGGACTTGCCGACGACCTGCGCGACGACACCGAAGACGGCCAGGGGGACCGCAAGAATAATCCACTCAAGGATCAGCACGAGCCACCCATAGATGCGTTCAATACCACGCGCGACCATTACAACCAGGCCACTCGTCTGGTCTGATTTGCCATACAGGTATCGCAGGGTACAACCAAGGAACAGTGCGAGAAGGACGACACCGATGATATTGTTACTGGAAAATGGATTGGTGAGGGTACGGGGAATATAGGACGCGAGATACTCAATCGGACTTCGTGATCCGGCCTGTACGTTGGCCAGCGCGGAGGACGAAAGCGTGGTGCCCGGCACAAGGTGGAGCAGCTCATCCACATGCCCCAACCAGGCCAAGCCCGGCTGCCAGAGATTCATGATAGCCAAGCCGATGACCATGGCGACGGAGACGTTCACGAGACAAATGACCAGCAGCTTGGTCCCCTGACTCAAAGGGATAGTAGTGCGGAGCAGCGCATCGAGGATTGCAAAAAAGATGAGTGGAATCGCGAGCGTTTTGAGCGCCCACACCACCCAAAGACCGAGTCGGCCGAGTTGTTCGTTGCGCAGGCCGTTCAAATAGGGTTCTTGTCCAAATAGGACACCAAGGGTCGTCCCGCTGATCACGGCGATCAGGACTTGGAGATACAGAGGGATCGGAATCCAACGTGACGTCTCGTGCATGGTGGTCTCTCGGGCCGCCGCAGCTTACCCGGTTTGACCGTCAGAAACTACCGTCCTCCCCCTCGAAGAGGACATACACAGTCCTGAGCTGCTCACGAAAGGCCGATCGTATGGATTAGCTGGGAATATCGCGGGTGCCGTCGTAGGACACGCGGGATTGAAAGGAGAATTTGATGACGTCGCCGTCTCTGACTGGCGAGTCTTCCGAACCAATCCTTTTATTGATGGTGATGAGTGCTTCACGGTTCTGAATGAACGAACGCAGCCCGCCAAGCTGTGCAGAGTTGGTTTCAATGAGTTGTTTTACAGTGGTCGTACCTGAGACGGTTACTTCGATCTCACTCTCATCAACAGCGGCTTGTAGCGTCTGACCAAAGATCTGTACCGATACCATCAGCGATTCACCTGGCCCATCATCCACAGGATTCTGATCGGTGTGCGCGGTTACTATACACGAATAGGCGGCCGGACTCACCTCCGCTCAGCCTCTCCTGCCCGATAGGCATCCTGAAGCAGTTGCGCGACATGTTTCACTTGAACGGATTCGCGCAACCCATTCTTGAGCTGGATCATGCAGGCCGGACAACTTGTCGCAACCACATCGGCCTCACTCTGCGTGATTGCACGGGCTTTTCGGTCAAAGATCTTCTGCGAGGTGTCATAATCCTTGACCACATAGGTCCCGGCACCACCGGCGCAACGGTCGGCAGCCGGCATTTCGACGAAACTGACTCCAGGCATGGACGACAGAATTTGTCGTGGTTCTTTCGTCACTCCGGCTGCCCGCAGATGGCAGGATGAGTGATAGGTGACGCGTGTTGTCTTCACGTCGGCTTGAGCCATGGGAGGATGCTGCTGCGAGCGGGCGACAAATTCTGAAATATGGACGACCTTCTTGGCCAGCGACTCTGCTTGCAACCGCTCAGGGCCTTCGGCGAACAGCGTGGGATAATCCTTCAACATGAGCGTGCAGGACGCGCAGCCGGTCACGATCGTTTCATAGGCCGCAAACGACCGCATGTTGAATCGAGCGCCGTCGCGCGCGAGATCAACATGTCCATACGTCTGAATTGGTGTTCCCGAGCAGCGCTGAGGAGGCAGGGCCGGCTCAACACCATGCTTGTTCAAGACCTCGATGACCGCGTCGCCCACCCCATCGTCAAAATAGTTGGCCGCACAACCATGAAAATAGGCGACGGTCCGTGACGGCGAGGGGTCAACGTCGCTCGTCGTCAAATGTGCATACCGTTCACGCAAGTGCCGTCGTGCGAGGGTCGGTAACACGAGATCATGCGGAAACCGAGCGGTTGGAGCCAACTGCTTCATGAGTGGCGCCATGATCCATTCCAGCATCTTTCGGAAGAACGGACGATCCCACAGGGCCTGCGTGGCAGCCAGCATATGGAGCAGCGCCTCAAAATTGATCCCCTTCGCCTGGCTCCGAAAGATCCAACCGGCTAACCGGTTCGGATGTTCAGCCCGCTTCTTCAGAATCAGATCCGAGACATCCACGCCGGCTGGACAGATCGTGCGACAGGATTTGCAATTGAGACAAGCCTCGACGACGCGCTTGGAGTTCAGGTAGCTGTAATCCTTCGCTGTCACAATCTCGAACCAGCCGCGGGCACTCATGTCTTCCGATTGAAACACGTCGTACACCGGACAGACCGAGTTACATTTCGCGCAGGTCGCGCAGGATTTAGAGAGCCTGGTGTAATCGATATGCTCGGTAAAGGGCGCGTCGCTGAGCTTGATCCCTGGATTCAACACATGACCAGGGTCAAACGCGTTCTTGACCTGTTTAAACAGATCATAGAGTTCATCACCAAACATGCGCTTCACCAACTCTGCCCGAATACGACCGTCTCCGTGTTCACCGCAAATCGATCCGCCGAAACGATTCAACACGGCCGCATGGATCTCTTGATGGGCCTGCACCATTTTCTCGAAATCGCCATGATCGTTCACATCCAACAATGGGACGATGTGCGCATTGCCGTTACCGATGTGGCCAAAGATGGCCACTGGAACCTGTTGTCCTTCAAAAAATTCTCCTAAATAACGAATCAGCTCGCTGATGCGACCGGCGGGTACGACGACATCATCGACAAAGTTGATCGGCTTCTTTTTTGGATCGAACCGGTAGAGCGTCGGATAGAGCGCTTTCCGTGCTTTCCAGAGCTGCTCCCGCCGTTCAGCATCGAAGGCGAGCGTCGGTGCTGAAGCCAGCCGGTACGGACGACAGATCGTACCCAAGGCTTCAGCCCGCTCATGGAGGTCAACCTCTAGAGAGTCGGCATCCAACTCAAGCAGCAGCGTCGCAGCGGCTTCTTCCGGAATGCCATGTGCCGCCCGTCCAATGAGGTTCAACGTGTTGGCATCCATCACCTCCAACGCACTTGGTCGGAGCGTCAGGAGCTGTGGGACGGCATCACCGACTTCCTCAAGATGTGTAAAGTGGATCAGGGCGGTCAGCGTTGAGGAAGGCTTCTTCACCAAGGTCAGCCTGGCTTCACTGACGACACCGAGCGTGCCTTCACTGCCGACAAACAGCTTGGGGATATCGAACATGCCTCGCGCAAGCCCGTCCGCAATCCCAAACAGGTTGTACCCACAACTATTCTTACTCACAGTCGGCTGTTTCTCCGCAATGAGGTCCGCGTGAGACTGGACCAGAATCAAGACGTCCCGCAAGGCCGGCACCATGGTCAAGACACGTTCGAGGGATGGATCCGTGAGGGCATAGGATTGCGCATCTGTCCAGGTCGAGGAAGCGAGACAGATACGGAGACGGATGATATTGTCTTTAACGGAGCCATAGCGGAGCGTATGTGGGCCGGAAGAGTTATTTGCGATCATCCCACCCAGCTTGCACATGTCCCCACTCGACGGGTCCGGTCCGAACATCAGCCCCTGGGAGTTGAGTTGCCGATTGAGTTCTGCCAAGACCATTCCAGGCTGCACTCGCGCCCATTGTTCCTCGCGATTGACTTCCAGAATCCGATTCAGACGTGAGACATCGAGGATGATCCCGGAGCCGATCGCAGACCCGGTGAGATTCGTGCCGGCGGCCCGAGGAGTGAGGGGAATACCTCGCGAGACGGCATAATCAATTGTCACAGCAATATCGTCTTCCGACTCCACGAGGACGACGGCCTGAGGAGGAATACGGTAGATGCTGGCATCCACTGCATACGCAGTAATGGTCGGCAGATCGTTTTTGACTTTTGTGGAGCCCAGGAGGGCGCGAAGATCATTGGCGACAGCGTTGGATTTCGTCGGTTGGATCAAGGGGGAAGAGGTAGCCATCAAGTCGTACGCCTCCTAGCCGATACTGTTCAGGGACATTCGGCCTCGTTGTCCCTGCACAGTCATTTCTCCTACAATAGGTCGCGCGATGGATCGTCCAACCGTATATATCACGCGCCTGTTACCTCAACCAGTCTTGGATGCGATCCCCAAAGACTACCGCGTCCTCGCGGGAACGACGGATCAGTCTCCCACGGCTGATGAGCTCCGTCGTGGTTTCGCGCAAGCTGACGCGGTCATCTGCACATTGAGTGACTTCGTTGATGCCTCGCTATTGTCCGCGGCGGCAAAACTGAAAATCCTCGCCAACTATGCCGTCGGCTATAATAACATTGATGTGCCCGCCGCAACTCGGCGCGGTGTCATCGTGACCAATACTCCTGACGTGCTGACCGATGCAACCGCAGACTTAACCTGGAGTTTATTGCTCAGCATTGCTCGGCGAATCGTGGAAGGCGACACATGGGTCCGAAGAGGTGGATGGCCCGGATGGAGCCCGACACAACTGTTGGGTGCCGATGTCTCAGGAAAAACACTGGGCATTATCGGCATGGGGCGTATCGGACAGGCCGTAGCCATGCGAGCGAACGGGTTTCGGATGGCGGTCATGTATGCCGGCCGTCATGCTGTTGCTCCCCAACAAGGATTCGCGTGGGCTCACCATCCTCTTGATACGGTCCTCACACAATCTGACTTTCTTTCACTCCACGTCCCACTTAACGAAACAACCCATCACCTGATCGGAGAACGTGAATTCAGTTTGATGAAACCGACGGCCTTTCTTATCAACACCTCACGAGGAGCGGTGATCGATGAGTCCGCCCTGATCACTGCACTCCAGACTGGATCGATTGCCGGTGCCGCCTTAGATGTCTACGCCCAGGAACCACACGTCCCTGCTGCATTGACATCCCTCTCGAACGTCATACTCCTTCCCCACCTTGGATCAGCCACGCTCGATACTCGCGTGCACATGGGGCTCATCTGTCTGAGAAATATTGTCGCTGTCTTGGAAGGTCGACCAGCACTCAATCAAGTGAACAGACATGCACTGAAAGAATAGCGCTACGCTTCTACGAAGCGTAGCGAAAACTGACGTCCCCTCCCCGTTGTTTTCCCTTCAGCGCCGCCAAGCGCTGCGGGACATCATGGAACAAAGGAATCGCTTGAAACGCAAGCGCCGCCTTCTCCCACTGTTCCTCTGCTTCATAGAGAAGCCCTAACTCATAGCGAATGGCTTGCCCCTTCGCTCCTTGACACCGAGGATCGGTTAAGACGGTTTCAAGCCCCTTAATTGCCTGGGGGCGTTGTTGCTCTTCCTTCAGGCAGACGGCTGTCATCAAGGCCGAATCCAGATAAAATGAATCACTGCCCATGGAGACCTGGAACGAGGCATGGGCTTCTTCGTGCAACCCCATGTTCTTGTAGGCAACTCCCAGCGCATAGTGTGTCTCGTAGTCGGGTGGTGGCCCGGCTGGTTCCCTCACCTGTTCCCTCTGCGTCTCAGTGAATATACCGACAATTGATGTACTATCCGGTCGCTGATGAATCGACGCCTGGCTCGAATGAGGGACTGACGGTTGGACCGTTGAGGCGAAAGGGATGTGCTCAACCTGTGATTGAGTCTCTGGGCCTTGTGTCATGCTCATTACCTGTGACTCATCATCTTTCACAAAGATATTTGCCGAATTCGAAACGGCATCTGGTTCAGCTCCTACGATCATGATCTCTTCAGCCTCTTGTGCAGCCGGCTCTTCCTCTACTATGTCCTCATGACGATCTGCAGTCGGCTCTCCGATCCGAACCTCTTCTTGTTCCCCGTTCGTGGCTCCCGTTGCCCCCTTCTTCACCCTCTCGGCTAATTTCTTTACGAAGTCGGCATCAGGCGAGAGGGTCATCACTTTCTCAAACAGTTCCTCGTGGAGGCTTTCCATCCCAGGCTCTGGATGCGCTAATAGCACTTCGACCGCCTTGGCATATTGAAGCGCCGCCACTGCGTGGTCGCCTTTTTCTTCGTACAGTTCGCCGTTCAACTCTAACAAGGGCACGGAGTTGGGCTCCACAGCCAACACCTCCTGAATCAGTGATTCTGCAAGATTCAGGTCATGAGCGCGCAGCGCAGCGCCGGCCAAAAAGCGATATTCTCCGACTGCGACTTGCACATCACCACGTTGTAAATGCAACCGAGCCAGAAGTTGGCAGACCTGTGGGTTACCCGGTTCTCGCGTCAACAATTGGTTCAGGATGGCTTCTGCGCCGCTGTACTGTTTTTCAGCAATGCGACGAACGGCTTCGGCCAGCAAATCAAGGGGTTCCGTGGGTTTCTGCACCGGCGTGGATTTCAGCGCCGATGTAGAAGAGGTCGGTTTCACCGCGTTCACCGATCCGGTTCCACCGTTTTTAAGGCTTTCAACGAATTGGGCCGCCTCGCTGTTCTGTGGGTCAATCTTCAGGACGGCAAGATAGGCGTCCTTGGCCTCCTCATATCGCCCTTGCGCTGATTTCTCTCGACCCAGCTGAAGATAGACCTTTGTCGCTTCATCTTGCCGATTTTCCTGGATACAAAGTTCTGCGACGCGTTGCTGCGCATTGAGATTCGATGGATCATGCGCAATGATCTTTTTGTAGACTTCGAGCGCATCCTTTCCACGACGCTCCTTGAGATAATATTTCCCCAGCGTCAGATAATCCTGCACGGCACTGCTGATGAGGCCTCGTTCCACATTCAAATCACCAAGGTAGCAGTAGACCTCATATCGCGTCGGATCACACTTGAGGACCTTCTTGAATGCGGCAATAGCTTTGAGAGTGGCTCCTTCCGCTCGAAAGGCCGAAGCCGCCTGCAGATAGGCCGAAGCCGCTTCGCCTGGCACGTTCCGCTTTATGTGCAAGTCACCGATTGTATTGTGGATACTGCCGTCGGCAGGGCTGTCGATCGCAAGCTTTTTCCACTCAGCAATCGCGGCGTCATACTGTCCACGAGAGGCCAGCAGCTGAGCCTGTTGAAGGATTCGACTGCGATCCGGTGGCACAAGGATGCCCTCCATGAACGGAACAGACAAACGCTAACAGTCTCAATGAGTTTTGTCTAGAAATTGAGGGAATCAGGCAGGAATCTCACGCCGGCAAGAAGAGACCGTTTCTCCTGTTTGTGACCAGGAGAAACGGTCTCCCCGCAGAACAAGAGCTACGAATGAATGGTTAGGAAGCGGCAATGACCGCCTTCAGCACGTTGGCCGCTTGTGGGCCCTTCGCTCCTTGCACGATATCAAACTCAACGTTTTCACCCTCTTTGAGCGTCTTGAATCCGTCTCCTTGTAAGGCAGAGTAGTGAACGAAGACATCGTCCCCACTATCCAGCCGAATAAACCCAAATCCTTTTCGATCATTGAACCACTTGACCGTACCTTTTGTCTTCACGGACTCCTCCTTTTGTCAACAACGATGACTGGTTGCGTAGCGCCTGCACCCACATTTTGTTCGATGGAAACTCGGGAATAGAACAGACACACACTTGGCTGGCGGAGAGGGACGGGCACCTGAAGGAGTGATGAATCGCTCACAGAACCCATCATCATATGAGAATGAAATTCGCGCAGCATGTAACATAGGGAATACTCTCTGTCAAGGGAATCTTTACTGACAAGATTTTCTCCTGTGTTTACAAGGGAGATGGACTCTCCTATAGTGTCCACAATTTCTCCGCTCTTAAAAACTCTGTGATCTTACGTACACTACTCGATCGCTACATCTTCACCGAGCTTCTTACTCCGTTCGGGCTCAGTCTCGGGGCTCTTTGTTTTGTCATGCTGACAAGAGAACTGTTGCGTCTCGTGGAACTGCTGGTCTCCAAAGGAGTTGGGATCTGGGCCGTCCTCAAAGTGATTGCCATGCTGCTTCCCTCGGGTCTCGTCCTCACGCTTCCCATCGCCGGACTGATCGCCTCGGTCACCGCCTTTGGCCGATTGTCCTTTGACAAAGAACTGGTCGCCATGCGAGCTGCCGGACTCAGCCTCATTCGCCTTTCGCAACCGGTGTTCTTGTTTTCCGTCTGCGTCTTCACCTTGACGCTGGTCTTGTCACAATGGGGACAGCCTTGGAGTTCACTCAATCTGAAGAAGGTGGCGCTCAATCTCTTGAAGGACCAGCTCGCCCTCGCTCTGGAACGCGGCACCTTTAACGAACCGATCCCACATATGATGATTTATGTTCCGGAATCCGAGCCGGATCGCCCGGCTCCCGGCATCTTCATCTCTGATGAACGTCTTCCCAATGAGCCGCGTGTCATTGTGGCGGAACACTATCGCATATTCATGGATGCTCAGCATGACAACGTGGCACTCCAGTTGGAGAACGGCATGATTCATAGCCGTCCCCCTCAGGTCGACCAGTCGCAACAGATTGCGTTTGCCAGTTATGACATCAAGATCAACTTGAACCTTAGTAGTTACTCAGCGACCGAAGAACGCCCTTCGTACGACCAAATCACAGCTCGCCTTGCTGAAACCGACGGGAAAGATGCCGGGGCGCTTCGGCGGATGATGGAATATTATCGAGACTTGGCCTTTCCAACGGCCTCTCTCGTGTTTTGCCTTCTTGGCGTACCGGTTGGAATCGTATCCAAACGGTCCGGCCGTGTCGGTGGCTTCGCCGTTGGTGTCGGCATCATCATCGCCTTCTACATCTTGAACGTGGGATGTGACTTTCTGGTGACGGCCCTGATCCTTCATCCATTCTGGGGCGCGTGGCTGCCCAACGTTATTTTTATGATCATCACCTTGGTTCTGTTCTACCGCGTGAGCAAGCACTAGCACGATGACGATTCTATTCCGATATATCCTTCGCGAATATTCAAAAATATTCGGCATGTGCTTTTCCGGTCTGGTAACGATCTATTTGGTCATCGATTTTTTTGAAAAAGTCCGTCGATTTCTTCGCTATGAATCAGGCATCCTGCCGATTCTTCTGTACTTTGCGCTGAAGATCCCCTCCATTTCCTTCCAAGTCGCGCCATTCGCCGTTCTCGTCGCCACCCTGCTGACGCTCGGCCTTCTCTCACGCAGCAACGAGATCACGGCGATGCGAAGCTGTGGAGTGAGTTTGCTTTGGATGTCGTCTCCTTTTCTTCTCTTCGCCGGTGGCCTCTCGTTGATCCTCTTCAGCTTCAGCTCAACGATCATTCCTCTCGCCTCTGAAAAGGCAGAGGAAGTCCGTGCGGTCCAAATCGAGCAGAAACCGGTGCCGGTCACGGTCAAAGCCGTTCAACCTTGGGCTCGGATCAGCACGAATAGTCTCATGAAGGTCGCCGAAATCGATGCGGAAGGTAAGACTTTGCGAGGGATACGCATTTTTTATTTCCGCCCACCCTTCCAGCTCGACCGAATTACAGAGGCTGAGGAAGCCCGCTACGCGACGAACAGCTGGGTCCTTCGAAATGGACACCACCGCCAATTTCACGCGAATGAGACCGTAGAACTCACTCGATTTTCCGAACAGACCATCAGTCTTCCGCTGATTCCTGACGATTTCTCGAGTTCCCTCGTAGGCAACTCAGAAACGATGACCTTCAGGGAAATTCACGATTACCTTGAACGCTTTCGCGAGGAAGGATTTACCTTTTCCCGCCTGCTGACGGACTACTACGATCGTATGGCGTTGCCCTTGGTCACGATCGTGATGGTCCTCGTCGGCATTGCATTGAGTCTCCGGCGAAGCGGGGTTCGTGGAGGCAGTATGACTGTGGGAATCGGGCAAGCCTTCATTGTGGGGTTTTGCTATTGGACCACGCATTCCGTTGCCATCGCGCTGGGAAGAGGAGGAGCGTTGGCACCGGTGCTAGCCGGGTGGATGGCGAATGCTCTGTTCTTGAGCTTCGGTCTGTATTTATTGCTAAAAGTTCGCCATTAGACACCCGTTTCTTAGTTGACTGTCTACCGGTCTTCCGGTAAGAAAGGCGCCGTGGCGCCACTATAAGGAGGGAGAAGCATGGCCTCACGTGTTGTGATCACAGGTCTTGGGGTGATATCTCCGATCGGAATCGGTGTGAGCGAATTCTGGAAATCAGCCCTGACCGGTCGTTCAGGAGTAACCGCCATTCCCTCCCTCGGGTGGGTCCCCATGTCGGACTACCGTTCTCAAGTAGCCGGCCAAGTCCATAATTTCTCGCCAGAACAATACCTGACCGCTACTCAAGCCAGTCGTGTCGATCGGTACGCACAGTTTGCCTTGGTTGCTTCGAAGGAAGCGTTGGCCGACGCCGACCTCAATATGACAAAAGAACGCCCACATCGCGTGGGAGTCATCGTCGGAGCGGGCATGGGCGGAATGGTCATGGGTGAGCGTGAGATTACGCAACTCTTTAAAACCCAACGCCCCCATCGTGTCCATCCCAATTTTATTCCGACCATTACCCTCAATTCCGCCTCGGGGATTGTTGCCATGGCGCATGGAGCCAAAGGCCCGAACCTCACGATCTCAACGGCCTGTTCGTCCAGTGCGCATGCCCTCGGCCAGGCGTTCCACTGCATTCGCACCGGTCAGGCCGATGTCGTCATTGCCGTGGGTGCCGATGCCAGCATTACCCCGCTGGTCTTTGCAGGGTTTTGCTCCTTGCGCGCCCTATCCAGTGAGTTTAACAATGCTCCTGAACACGCGTCGCGCCCCTTCGACCGACGTCGGGACGGCTTCGTCATGGGTGAGGGAGCAGCTGCGCTCATCGTAGAATCCCTGGCACATGCCAAGAAACGGAAAGCCAGAGTGTATGCCGAGCTCGCAGGCTATGCAGCGACGAGTGAGGCCTACCACATGGTGATTCCTCAGGAAGACGGACAAGAAATCAGCATGACCATGAAAATCGGACTGGAATCCGCCGGAATCGGCTCCGAACAGATCGACTACATTAATGCCCATGCAACCTCAACAACGATCGGGGATGCCGTCGAGACAAAGGCGATTCGGAACCTGTTCAAGAATCGCGCCGACAAGATTGCCATCAATGCCACAAAGTCCCTCGTCGGCCATACGCTTGGCGCAGCTGGCGCGATCGGGGCCGTTGCGACCACAATGGCGATCCATACCGGACAGATTCATCCGACCGCCAACTATGAAGAGCCTGACCCGGACTGTCGGTTGGACGGCATTCGTCGGACGGTGCAAGAACGAAAGATTCGGTATGCCCTCTTAAATGCATTTGGATTTGGCAGCAACAATGCCACCGTGGTCTTCAAGAAGTTTGTGGCGTAAGTACTGAATGATTGATCATGAGGCGCCTTCTCGCGGATGCGACCGCGACGGGCCTCATTCCACTGAAGGAGTACGCATAATGACTGAGCGGATCGACCCTGCGATCACCGAGAAAATCGTGCATGCCTTGGCCACCTACCTGAAGCGAGACCCTGCGTCAATTACGGAGAGCCACCATCTCCGCGATGATCTCGGACTCGACTCAGTCGCCGTCATCGAATTGCTGTTCGAGATCGAAGAACGATTTAAACTTCAGATTCCTGATCAAGATCTTCCTGGGCTCAGTACCGTCGGATCCGTGGCCGCCTACGTCCAACGACAGCTCGCTGCGCAGCCGTCGAACGCTAAATCGGAATCACTCAAGCCAGCAACACCCTCCAAGGCAACCTCAAGGAAACCCGCCTCGAAGAAGGCACTCTCGTCGCGATCGGTTTCAAAGAAGCCCTCGCCTCCAAAATCAAAACCTGCTTCCTCAAAGAAGCCCAAGGCGACGTCGTCAGTGGTCTCGAAGACCAAGAAGAAGGGTGCAACCCGATGAGCAAGCCTCAACTCCCCACACCACTCACGCTCGCCCAAATCCATGAAGTCGTTGGCGGTACCGTTCACGGCGACCTCCAGACGCAGGTCTCTACACTGACCAGCCTCAGCCAAGCCGACTCCTGTGCCCTGTCCTTCGTGACCAATGACAAAATGGCAAAGGCTGCTGTCAACGTGCAGGTGGCAGCCCTTCTGATCCATCGGCATCAGCCGGACCTGGCCATTCCACAAATCGTGGTCGACAATCCCATGCTGGCATTTGCGCGTGTCGCGCAGAAGTTTTTCGTGTTGACCACCCCCCCCCGAGGCATTGCCGACCACGTCATGCAAGGGACCGATGTACGGATAGGATCCGACCCATCCATTTGGCCGTTTGTGACGCTCGGTGACCGCGTCACGATTGGGAATCGGGTGACCCTCTACCCGGGAGTCTTTGTCGGGCCAGATTCAACGATCGGGGATGACTGCGTCCTCCATCCCAATGTCGTGGTTCGCGAAGGGTGTTCCCTAGGCGCTCGCGTGATCGTCCATAGCGGCACAATCATCGGGGCTGATGGATTCGGCTATGTTCAGCATCAAGGCCGACACCATAAGATCCCCCAACTCGGCGACGTCGTCATTGAAGACGATGTGGAACTCGGCGCGAATGTGACGATCGATCGTGCGACGTTCGGCCATACTCTGGTCAAACAGGGGACCAAAGTCGATAATCTGGTCCAAATTGCCCACAATGTTACGGTGGGCGAGCACTGCATCCTCGTCGCGCAAGTCGGCATCGCTGGGAGCACGACCATCGGTCGGTACGTCATGATCGGTGGTCAGGCCGGGCTTGCCGATCATCTCACGATTGGTGATCAGGTGATGATCGCGGCCAAGTCGGGAGTCAATCGCAGTATCGAGTCGAATCAAATCGTCGGGGGCATCCCTGCGATGCCACGCGAAAAGGCCCTCAGGATTCAGGGGGGGATCTTTCAGCTTCCTGAAACCCGAGAGATGGTCCGTAAACTAGAAGAGCGTGTCGCAACTCTGGAACGCCAAGCCCAAACAGCATCACGACGAGCGTCCGGAACAAAGAAGCGTCGTCCTTGACGATCCGTCCCTCATCACTTTGCCACTGCGATCACGCGCCGCCAGAGGAACATCTTGGCCCAATAAAATCCAGCCCATGGCATCAGGATGGCTGGAATCATGTTCACATGGCCGTAAGAGAAGGCGGCAACGGCACTTCCCACAAGCAGCAGGATACCAAGACCGTAGGCCAGTGGAATCAGGTGACGTCCTGAATGTTCAATCTCAGGGGCGACGGATTGTTTCTTGAGCTTCCCCTTCTGTCTGTTCAAACCATCCTTCATCCGTGCGGCCAGGACTTCTGGGAACTCACGGAGAAGGTATCGCTGATACAGCGTTTGCGCCGCTCCTAGACCTATTCCGGATAAAAATAGACCTGAGCTTTGATAAAAGGTATCCCAGGTGTAACTATCAGTCCCGAGCAACTGGTAGCCAAGTCCCCCGACACTCCCGACTAAACAGACCAGACCGAGAAAGCCGGATGGAAACAGAATGTACGTCTTCACATACTCAAGCGCCTGCTGCATCGTTTGCTGCGGATGATGAACGGTAATAAGTTTTGGCACGCAAGACCCTTTCTAGTTCACGAGAGAACTGATCCGTGGAGGAGCATTATAACGATGTCCTGCTTCCCAGAAAAGCAGAGATCTCTCCCTTCATTCCACTATGACTATTCTTTTTCTTGTCTGATATTACGACGAAATCGATCTATGTCATTGAGATTCCTACGGTTGTGTCTATCCACTTTTCTCAATTCAGAGCTGGTAGCACATAATGCAACTGCATACCGCTCTGAGAGGAAACCCACGCCATGACGGATTTCGCATTCCGTAGAGGAACGGAACGTTATAGGACGGCCAAGCTTGGACAGAGAGCGGGATCAACAGCACTGAGGAAGGAGCTGATTGCAGCTTGATCAAGACCGATGTTTTTTAATTTCAACAACCGCTTGAAGACTTGATGCGATAGCATCAAGACTCTCGAGCAACGAAGTGAAATGATCCGAGACCCCAATCGTTGAAGAAGGCATGGCCGGCCTCGACAACACCGTTCCCACCTGAACATGACCTGCGACAGGCGGCTTTAAGGTTTCAACAACCGCAATCAACGGAGTGCGGCTCAAATCCAACTCGTAAGATCGCATGTCATCTCCTCGTTCTTCTTCAGTCACCGTCACGACTGGACGAAGAGGATAGCGACTGTTGATTTTCACCACGACTCCCACAGCTCCAGTGGTGAGCCGAACCGTGGTTCCAAGCGGATACACCGACAACTGCTCAACCAGGGCCTTAAGAATCTCTCGTGGGAAGGTGGCCCGTTCAGCTACAAGCAGTTCCTTCACGGCTTCATGCGGAAACAGCCTGGGGCGATATGGACGCTCACTGACTAAGGCATCAAATACATCGACCACTCCGCAGATCTGCGCCATTTCATGGATCTGTCTTCCCTTGAGGCGATGGGGATATCCCTGTCCGTTCCATCGCTCATGTGCCTGACAAGTCACTTGTGCCAACCACTCCAAGGTGGGATTACACGAGAGAATAATCTCGGCTCCGCGTTCCGGGTGTTGTTCGATCAGCGTCCGTTCCTCTGGAGTGAGCCTGCCGCTCTTCGTCAGTAATCCCGCAGGTACCGTAAATAACCCGATATCATGAACAAGTCCGGCAAGTGCGAGTCGATGCAGCTCGTCCCCATAGTACCCCAATCCAATTCCGACTCGTGTCCCTAGAATGGAAACATTCAAGAGGTTGGTCAGCAGTGGCGAGCCTGCTGGCCCGGACAGTGCTTCGACCACAAGCTCATCCGTCTCATGGAGCGACGCAACGATATCCGAAGCAAGCCCTTCAAGGTCTCGCAAAGGAATATTGCGCTGTCTCCGAACGGCGACCGTCGCTTCGTCTAAGGTCTGCATCGCCTTTTCATACCACGTCTTCACGAGAACACCTCTGCAACGTGGGAGCACGTTTCTCGACAACGGCTGCGTGTACCCGGCTCTACCAACATTTGCGTGCTCTCTTAGGTTGCTGCATACTCACTGTCAGGCCGGATCTATGCGTATTGCACGATCGCCGTACGGTTTAGTCATGTGTTCCCGTTATAAATGGCCTCGGTGAGCACAATACTTCCTTGCCAGGCACAGCCATTCGTTGCCACGCTGAAGAAACATAGAGTTGAGAGTCCGAAACAAGGTTGAACGGAAAAAGCCGATGTCCGCACTCAAACAGTTTTCCGGATCACCACCTGATCCTGCACGAATTGACGAAACTTCAAACCGCCGTCAGGGTACACAACCAAAAGGATCGCAGAAGGTCCAGTTCAGTGGAATAGAACGCCTTGGATGGCTAACCGTTCCACTTTCCCACTTTCCACCCATTCTTCGATGGCTTTCATACACTGGGCCAAACGCAACTGAACAGCCGCAACGCTCTGCGGTGAGATGACAACGCGTTGTTGCGACACAATGGTGAGAAAACCATGCAGCCCCATGAAGAATGTCATGGCCTGTGAAGCATTCACCTGTTGCGCAGCCGACCACAACTGAGCGACGCGCTCCACGGCCATGAGGAGGTCGGTCGAAGACATCCCCGTCGCAGTACCGTCCGATGTGAGTGCCTGGAGAGTACCTGTCAGATGGCCCTCGTGTTGTTGAACAAGCGTGAGGAACCCTTGATCTCCCTCAGCTGAACGCTCGAGAAATTCTCGAACTGAAGCAAGCTGGTACTGTCCGGTATCACATTGGATGAACGCTTCGGCTTGAGCCTTAATGGTCTGGATAAGATTCCGCGGGATTGCGCCCGATGGGCTGAATTTCATCTGAAGCTCATGGAGTAGAGTCAACAGCTTCTCGGGCTGGATTGTCGCGGGAATACCGTTCTCAGAAGTCTGCGAAGGCGCTGCTTCAAACGTCACTCCGGTCGCCCGATTCAGGGCTCCATGGATATGCCCCAACTGCTTACACAGGGCAAGGAAATCGTCGGACGAAATGTGAGCGGACGGATCCTGCAGCGCTTCGACAAACGGAAGTGCGGTAAAACTCGCTCGTTCGACATCTGTGAGGTTGACGGTGGCCGCCGATCCACCAAGATTGCTGATACCGACCTTAATCGTCTGAGCTAATGACCGATGCCTCCCGGATTCCGGTGCCTGTTGAAGTTCATCAAGTGCAACGTGAATCTGCTGAAGCCATTCGTGGGCCTCTTGCACGAAGAGCTCAACTAGTTCCTTCTGAAACCCGTCTTCCGTTTCAACAGGCATGCGAGTCGGTCCTTCAGCACGACGATCCCGGCCACAAGCGAACTCCAGAGATCAAGCCTACGACTATCCTTTTCCACTTCCAAGTTGAGACGCCAACCCGGCGATTTCACCTAACTTTCTCACGAGTTCCTCAAATCGCTTGGTCGCGCTCTCGGCAGATTGCTCCGCTTCCTGCACTCGTTGCGTCAGTACCCCATTGCGCTCACGTTCCGCGGCAAGCTGTCCCTCCAACTCCGGGATTCTGGCAGCCGCTTGTTCCAATTCCTGAGTTCGCTCGACTGTTTCGGCCTCGTGCTTCCGATGGGTCAAGAGCTCGGCTTCAAGCGACGCACGGACATGCTGAAGATCCACGATCTGCTGCTGGTCGTTCGCCAGCCGCACTTCCGTATCCTTCACCTTTGCCGAGATTACTTCTAAATCGGCAAGTTGCTGAACAAGTTGTTCGGCTGCAGCCCGTTCAGCGTTCAAAGACGATTCCAATTCTGCCACCCGGTTCGAGGTCGCCTGTGAATTCAACATGGCCTGTTTGAGTGAGTTGACGACATCCTGTTCGGACCTGACCGCTGCTTCCAGCTCCGGGATTCTCGCAGCCTGCCGCTCAAGGAGCGTCACCTTCTGCTGCAAATCGCTCACTCGCTGACGTTCCATCGTGAGCTGCGATTCAACTTCTTTCGCCTGAGCAAGCTGTGCAGTAGAGACGGCTATTCGGTCGGTAAGCTCCTCCGAACGAGTACGCTCAGCCTGGAGTTGGCGTTCCAACTCTTTGACATGATTCGCCTCCTGGAGCTCACTCTGCGACGGCTGTCCCGACACAGAGAGGATGCTCTCTGCCGCGGTCCCGGTAATGGAAAGTGATGGACTAACGGCAGCTGATGCCGACTCCTGTTTACGTGCCAGAAGCTCGAAGACTCGATCTTTGAGAGACGTGCCTTGAAACGGCTTCTTCAAGACCCCATCGGCTCGACACGACTCCGCCTGTTTCGTCACTTCGTCATTCACGATGCCGGAAATCAGAAGGACAGGTGTCGTCCCGATCGCGGCCTGTCCGCGGACAAACGCACACACTTCGTACCCACTCTTGTCCGGCATGATGACATCTGACACCACCACATCCGGTTGTTCCTTCGCGAGATAGGCGAGGGCCTCTTCTCCATTGGCGGCAAGCGCGACGCTAAAACCAGCTTCCGTGAGCAGTCGCTCCGCCACCTTTCGCACTGCAATGCTGTCATCTGCAATCAGGATCTTCGGCATGCTCGCACCTTTCCTTCATCCCGCAACCAACGGGCATCACCACACACCCATCCCCAACCTGGACACCGAGAGAATCGGAACTTCCTCCTGACCATGAGCGTAGCTTCCTTCAGCGGGCACATCCCGGTCTCGGTAGGGCTGAATCATGGAGCGATCAAGGGTTTGTAGAACCGGAATCTCTTCATCGATGCAGACCGCCAAATCGCCCAACGAATGTTTCATCCTGAGACACAAGAGACTGGTTCCCTGCACCGTACGCTGAAGCGCTGCAGCCAGATCAAAGACCGGGAGGACGATCTGGTTGAGCCGAACAACTCCTGAGACGAACGGAGTTCGCCCGGATACGGGGATCGACTCATGCCATTGGGAGATACCTCCGACCTCCAACGTCCTGACCGCCAGCCGTCTTCCTCCTACAGAGAATACCAAGAGGTTCCATGATCGAGATGTTTCATGGTGCTGAGCATGGCCATTCGTTCTTAGCATGCTTGGTCCTTGCTCTGCATCGTTCCTTGCAAAGCCACGATGGATTCTGTTCCCTGTGACTCAATCTTTGACACCACTCCCTCGAGTTGTTCTTCCAGTACCCATGCTGTGTTCAGTACGAGTACCACACTGTGGTCAAAGAGGATCATACCTCGATACCATACTCGTTCCGGGCCACGGAACTGAGCGGGAAGAGGAAGAAGCTGAGACAGATGGACATCAAGGAGGCCATGCACCTTCTGAACTGATACACAACCTCGGCGCCTTCCATCTTCAAGGAGTACTCCTTGAGTCCTATCCCATCGACCCTCGGTTGCCAAATTAAGCCGCACAGCAAGATCGACCACTCGATAGGTTATGCCTTGCACAACTGGATCTTGAAGGGACTCCCCATTCTCGCTGGTTTGTACCCCCAGAAGATATTCGGCTTCGAATCCAAAATATCTTCCGCCGATCGTTGTGACGAGAAAACACAGCGGAGACGTAGAAGCGGATGTCGCACGCTTCTCTCTCTTCATCGAAACACTCATAACAACGCCTTCCGACCCATTCTCCGTAATAATTCCTATTTCGTCAATCAATACAACGCTTTCCACACAGTTACTTATCGAATGTTCGTGCTCGTCCCATCCACCGCTCGACCTCTTGAAGCAACATCCGTTCTTCAACCGGCTTAGCGATATAGGAGTTCGCGCCAATATTGATCGCCATCTGTCGGTGTTTATCCCCTGCCCTCGTCGTCATGACAACCACCGGTGTTTCACGAGTTTCAGAGCGTCTTCGCAAGGCTTGAATGACCTCAAAACCATTCAGTTTCGGCATTTCAAGGTCTGTCAAAATCATGCTATACGGGAAGGTCGATGCCTTTCGGAGTCCATCTTCTCCATCGACAGCCGTATCAACCTGATATCCCGCTGACTCCAACATTTTCCCGACAAACTTCCGAATACTCAGGGAGTCGTCGACCAATAACAGGCGGACATCCTGTTGCTCCGCAGATCTCACTTGATCAGAAACCACTGGTTGTGGCTGAAGCTGATTTTTTGAAACGACGGCCTGTACACGCGACTCCTTGCTGTTTCGCCCAACCAGCCTGGTAGGATCAACCACTAAAATGACTCGCCCTTCTGGATCAATCGTCGCCCCCCCGAAGAACGACTGCATAAACGGCTTCAGTTGACCTAACGACTTAATGACGACTTCTTGTCGGCCCAATAGCTCATCGACGGCCAACCCCATCAAGCCTCCGGCTGTACGCACGATCACAACCGGCATCATTCCAGTAACGGCGAAGCACTCTCTCCGGAGCATATGGTGTAACGACTGCACCTCAATGATTTGTTCACCCACCTGTAAGAACGTACGCTCACCTTCTGCTCCCCATGATGATGCCGTCGGCATGGTCACTTCCTGGATATGGAGCAGTGGGATGGCATAACGTTCAGCGCCGGACCGTACGATTAAGGCGGTGGCTATCAGAAGCGTGACCGGAAGGCTCAAGGTAAATTTTGTTCCGACACCGGGTTCGGACTCCACGGCAATATGGCCGTTCATTCCCTCGATGGCTCGCTTCACGACGTCGAGCCCCACTCCACGTCCGGCCTGATCGCCGACTTTCTCAGCCGTTGAAAATCCTGGAAGGAAAATTGATTGTAGGATCTCGGCATCCGAGATGGTGTCGATCTGCTGTGCATCGACCAATCCCATCTTGACGACCTTGGCCCGTATTTTGACTAAGTCCAAGCCCGCTCCATCGTCTTCTACCTCAACGATCATTGAATTGCCACGATGCGCGGCGTGCAAGTGGATGGTTCCGACCGGCGGTTTGCCTTTGGCCAGTCGATCGGCGGCCGGCTCGATGCCATGATAAACGGCGTTCCGCACCAGATGGACGAGAGGATCCACCAACCGCTCCACAACGCCCGTATCAACTTCCGTCTGCTCACCTGACGTCACTAAGGTCACTTCCTTATTGGAGGCACGCGCAATCTCTCGGACGGCACGACGAAATCGAGTAAATGGAGTCCCAATCGGAACCATGCGAGCATGCGCAATTTCGTCCCGCATCAGGAGAGTCAATTGCTGCAACTGGCTCATATCGTCGTGCGCTCGGTGAATCGAGCCATTGAGCTGCGCCAATGACTCACTGATATCGGCGGTCACTTCACTAATACGTCGTGCCAAGATATTAAAGTCGTCATATTTATCAAGTTCGAGGCTACCAAAATCACCGAATGCCGCAGGTCCCTGCATCGGAACCGCCGTTGCGGCGTTGGGCGTCTCTTGATAAGTAAACGTATGCTTATCGGAAAAGGATTGAACGGAATCGACCAATCGAGACTTAAAAACCAAGACTTGTTGTGACAGTTGTTCGAGAACTCGCAGTCGTTGTTCCAACCGACCTCGCCCGATCACCAATTCTCCCACGAGATTCATGAGTCGTTCGAGCCGTCCATAACTGACACGAATGACCTCACGGTCTTCCAAAGACTTTGCCTCTGTCGGCTTATCTTTATCGACGGTCTTCGCCGTCGAGATCGCTGCCGGAACAGAGTCCCGTGAGGTCTCCGCAAACAGACCCGACGGGGGTACGTCGCCAGAAGCCTCTTGATCAAGCCGTTTGAGATCAGATCGCGTCGTACTGAACCGTTGCCTGGTGCCCGATACTGCGCCGAGATCTCTTCGCATCAATACCCGCACCACATCAACCGAACGAAGGATGAGGTCCGTGTGGCCAGACCGTACAACGAGTCGACCATCGCGCACCGCTCCCATAAAGTCTTCAACATGATGCACAAGATCGCCGATCGATTGAAATCCAACGGTATAGGCGGAACCTTTCAAGGTATGAGCGGTGCGAAAGAGTTGATTGATCAGTTCGCGATTCTGTGGATCTTTGTCCAAACGGAGAAGGTTCGATTCCAAGAGTTCAAGATAATCTTGAGCCTCTGGAACAAAATACGAGAGGACTTCAGGATCGAGTTCGGGAAGCAAATAGGCGTCGGATAAGTCTGCAGGAGGCACTTCTACACTGACGACTGGCTCGGGGATCGCGGGACCGGTTTGGAGGACATCAGGTCCCGTTGGTCCTCCGATCGCTGGACCGGTTGAGACCGTCCCCTCACATATCTGCCGCAGTTGATGGATCAGAACCGGAACATCACGCTGAAGTTGATATCCTACTTGAGGATCACGTCGTAAGAGGAGCTGAACTGTTCGAGTTGCGTTCTCAAATACCTCAAACATATGGTCGGTCAACTTCAGACGCTTTTCTTTTACCGCAATCATGCCGTCTTCCATCGGCCGGACAATATCTCCAATGACCTCGAACCCAACGGTATAGGCCGACCCTTTCAACGTGTGGATGGCGCGAAAGAGGCGATGGATGGCATCGTCGTGATCGCGTGTTGCGCGAAGCATTCGAACCAAGTCATCGATCGTCCGGAGATACTCCTCTGCTTCGGGAGTAAAATAGGATAGGATCTCAACATCGATAGTAGGATGAACATAGTCGAGACTGACTGATGCTGCAGGCTGGAGAACCTGAAGCCGCTCCAGCAATCCAAGACAGCGTGTCACGACATTCGCATCTTCACTGCCGTCCTGACCAATCCCTTGGATCAAGACCGCCAACCCACCGACGACTTCCCGCATGGCACTTACAACCGTCGGCCAGTCGTCTGGCGCAATATCGTCCGCGCGCTCAAGAATAAGTTCAAGCTCAGCAGAGAGTTGAGAGATTCCCCCATAGCCATAGAGGGCCGAGGCTCCCCGAAGGCGATGGGCGACAATGTAGTGTTCGTGTAATTCGTGCGGGGGAGGGATCGGCTCGCCGTTGGCGCGCAACGCTTCTGCCAACATCCTGGCTCCATCCGATGCCTCGGAGACGAAGACTCGAATCAGGTCAGATTGATGAGACTCCGCTCCCATTGGTGTACATCTATGTCGACCAGGAGGTACGTGACCGATCCTGATCCATTAGGTCAATTTAAATTGCGACACCGAAGCCGTGAGCCCTTCCGCCAACTTCACCATATCTTCGACCGTCGCCCGCGCCGAGTCGGTTGCCTTTTGCGTGGCAATGGCGCCTCCCGTGAAATCTTTGATCGATCGTCCGACTTGATCCGTGGATACAGTCTGGGTTGTGGCGGAAGCCGCAATGCTCTGGGCAAGCTCTGCAGACCGTTGCGCGATTGTTGAAATCTCCTTGAACACATCACCGGTCCGCAAGGCTGAGGCTGATCCTGCCTCTACCGCTTGCGTTTCATGTTCCATCGCCACGACGGCGTGCTGTGTCTCGCTCTGAATCACCTTCACGAGATCCGCAATTTCACGCGTCGCGTTCGTCGAGCTTTCGGCAAGCTTTCGAACCTGGTCGGCCACGACACCAAATCGAGCGCCAGCTTCACCTGCCCCCGCGGCTTCGATCGCAGCATTCAGCGCCAACAAGTTGGTTTGATTGGCGATTTCACGAATCGTGGAAACGATCTGCGAAATTTCCAACGAACGATCACCGAGGGCCTTGACCTGCTTTGACATCCGCTGAACCGCCGACCGAATCCGCTGCATATCCTGCACGGTTTCCTGTACCGCAACCCGGCCATCTTCCGTGGCCTTCAAGACCTGGCGAGCTGAGTCAGAAGAGGCTCCGGCCGTTTCCGCAACTTGCCTCATGGAAACCGCAAGTTGTTCCACCGCACTGAGCGTCTTCATTGATTCGTCGGCTTGATGCTTGGCCGTACCGGCCATTTGACCGGAATTCTCCCGCAAGGCGCCGGCTGATCGATTGACCCGTTCGGCCGATTCTCTGACCTGTTTCATCAATTGTGCGAACCGTTGGATCATGAGGTTAAAACCATCCGCCAGATTTCCGAACATGTCGGCAGTGACTTCACCGCGCTTGGTCAGGTCTCCCTTTCCCACATCGGAGACGAGGACCAGAAACTGCACCAATCGTTTCTGCATGGTATCCCGCTCTTCTTCGGTCGAGACCAGGCTCGTGAGACGGTCAAGCATGATGTTGAACGCTTTAGCCAGATGGCCGATCTCGTCATTGCTCTCAAGTCTGGCTCGAGCTTGAAGATTCCCTGCGGCAGCTTGTTGAGCGACGTCGGCGACATGTGTGATATTCCGCGCGATCGATCCGGCTAGGTAAAATCCAATCGCGGCCGCCAGCAGAAGCGCCAACAACGATCCGGCCAGGACGACGTTCGTCCGATGGGAGGCCTCAGCTTGCCCGTTGTCGTTCATTTCTCTCGCCACTTCGAGAATCGTCGTCATGAGTTCCCGAACCCGTAGCGTGGCTGCGTTGTACTTGTTGGCCACATCAGCAGACAATGCCGACTGTCCAAGTTCGCGCATGCTCTGTTTTTGCTCTTCGGCGAGTGATGATTTGAAGCTCTCCGCGAATGCACCCACCGCGCCCTCCGTTGCCGAGAAATATTCACGCAACGCTTGATGAAGACTGGCAAGATCTTTACTCTCACTTCGACCACTAGCTGAGTCATGCAACGGGGATGCTTGATACGCATTCAGGGGAACCAGTGTCTGTTTCTTGAGCTCGGCCAACGCAGCGACCGTCTGATCAAACTCAGGTTTCCCAACCTGCCGTCCTATGTTTAATAACCCACTATGATAGAGCCCAAGGTTCGTACTGACGATTCCCACATTTGATAGTGCCAAGGTCGATCCGTTGTAGATCGACTGTAACTCGCCCTTAACCGTATGAAGTCCCATCAGGCCGACAAAACCAACAGAGATCATGATGAGACTGACAGCCGAAAAACCAAGAATCAATTTCGGCAGAGTCTTGAGGTTTTGGAACCATGAAGGCGACGGTCGAGCCGTCGATTTGCTATTCCTGGCCATACCCTACATCCTCCTCCACACGCTCAATCCTGCTCGGCAACCTGATTCAGGGTAACGGTTCACGGGTTCACGGACTGGCTCACGTCCGTGGTTGCCGCTTCTACGGACGCGACCAGTGCCGGGATCTCCAACATTCTACTCACACGATTCTCCACCCGTATCAGACCAGACAAGAGAGACGGCTCTCCGGTACGGCTTGTTCCTGAATGCTCGAGCAGGTCCTCGGGCAACATCCATCGAATTTCTGGGACTTCATCAATCAGCAGACCGATCTGATGAGCATCATGCCGCACGACGACCGCATATCGTGAGGTCGTTGACGGCGAGACTCCTAACGAGCGTCTCAAATCCGCGAGAGGGACAACCGTTCCTCGAACATTGGCGACGCCGACCAATGACGGCGGCATCCCAGGAACAGGTGTAATCGTGTCTAACTCGAATACCTCCAGGACTTGACGCAGATCGATCGCAAACAGTTCTCCTCCTAGAGTGACCAAACAGGCTTTCCACGAACCCGTCGGGGTTGCGTGCTCGGATTCACCGTCGGAGGTAAGCCGAGGTAATTCACATGGTAATTGCATCTCGTTGAGCCTTTTTCCCCATCAGCGAGTCAACTCAGTGCACGCTTCACGGCCAGAAGAAGCTCTTCGGGCTTGAACGGTTTGACCACATACCCGTTCGCCCCTTGCTGTTGCCCCCAGAACTTGTCGCTTGCCTGCCCTTTGGACGTACAGAGGAGGATCGGAATACGAGTAAGACGGGCATCGCCCTTCAAATCTCGACAGGCTTGAAACCCATTTCGGCCGGGCATGACCACATCCATGACGATCAGATCCGGCATTTCCGTGAAAATTTTCTCCTCAAGGTTTTCCGTGTTCGGAAACGTCACGACGGTATGATGAGCGGTCTTGAGGTATGACTCAATGAGTTGAAGCTCGGCCTGTGAATCATCAACAACCACGATCTTGCTCATGAAACTGTTCCTCTCTGCGGAAGAGGTCACCTGGCGCAACGGCAGACCTTGTTCATACCGCCCAAGAGGTCTGGATCCGTTTATTCTTCCGTCTTGGAATTGATGATATCCTGCTCTCCTTTGGCCCCATCACGGCAAGAGAGACAGGTTCAACCGGCATACTCAGGATCCATTGCCCTGTGGGTTACGCGTGTGAATCACTTGGCTGATGAGGAACTTATCGGTGAAACCTTTCTCACCTTTAGGATGGGGCATTGAGAAGCGGCTGCCTCAACCCTCGACGTTCTCCTCACCTCAACAGCACCGAGGGCTCCTGGCCGTCACAGATACCGCTTACACCGGCGTCGCTCGACCTCTCACTATGGTCGATTGCTACTGTTTCCATGCAGTGTATCGCCTTGTAGACAGTTGGCAAGAAATCGCTGAATATCAGCAGCTTATGCTCAGGAGAAACCCCTCATACAAAATCAAGGAGACCGGCGACCGGAAGAGGACAGACTGAAGAAACACAAATTACTCGGGGATCGTGCGACGATGAGGTAGCCAGGAGAGGAGCCTTGACATATCAAGAGATTGACTCAGATGATCTGTCCAGCGATCAAGTTCCCCATGCAAGCGAGCGGTAACTGCTAGTGATGTGTGAGTCCCGAGTGGTGGAAGCCCCTTCCTCACACGCGCACGATTGAGCCAGGCTCGACGAAATTGCGGCTCATCAAATACTCCATGAATGTAGGTGCCCCAAACCAGGCCATCGCCTCGAATCGCCCCATCACCTATATCCGTTGTTGTAGTCGTCAGCGGATGGCCTCTTCCCACCGAAGTACCACCATGGTGCATGCTGAAACATGGTTGTTCCTGCATGCGTACGGTATACCCCATATGGACTTGATAGCCACGAACCAGATTCCGTTCTTGCACTAGGATCTCAGCCGCATGGCCTTCGACCTGCGTGGTGCACTTTCTCTTTCTCAGCTCAGTCTTGATATCTAAGTAGCCGAGACCAACGCTTACCCCACCTTGTTCGACCGTGTATGGATCTGAAATGGTTCGACCAAGCATTTGATAGCCACCGCAGATCCCCACTAACTCTCGATGGTGACCAACGTGCTGCATGAGTGCAGGAGCATAGCCCTGCGCCAAGACGAAGGAGAGATCTGCTTGTGTGGTCTTGCTTCCTGGAATGATCACGATATCAGCCCCGTCGAGCGCTGTCGGAACAGCAACATATTTCAAGGCGACATCACCTTCGGCCGCTAATGTGTTAAAGTCGGTAAAGTTGCTCATGTGGGGCAACAGAATGACGGCAATGTTGATCCGCTCCGGTGAAAACTCCATCTGTCGATACCCTTCTCGATCCAAACTGTCTTCTTGATCCAACCTGAGATCTCGAAGGAACGGCACAACACCCAAGACGGGAATCCCGCTCCGAGACTCCAAGAAGGTTACTCCATCGGCAAAGAGCTTCGCATCCCCTCGAAACTTATTGATGACCACACCACAAACCATGGCCCGCTCGTCCGACTCCAATAAGTCCAACGTTCCAAGCAGTTGCGCAAAGACACCACCTCGATCGATATCAGCCACCAACAGCACGCGGGCGTCAGCCAGCTTGACGACCGGCCAATTGACCAAATCCCGATCTCGAAGATTCACCTCTGCCGCACTCCCAGCCCCTTCGATCATGACCACCTCGTACCGGCTGGCCAGCCGACTGTAGCTTTCTTTCACGATTGACCATAGCCGCGGTCTCTGCTCATAATAGGTCGACGCTTCTTGCGCAGACCATACGGATCCCTGTACGACAACTTGCGAACGGTTGTCAGACTCTGGCTTGAGCAAAATCGGATTCATATCGACGTGCGGGACAATTCCACAGGCCTCTGCTTGGAGCGCTTGCGCTCGACCGATTTCCCCACCCTCCGGGGTCACGAATGAATTCAGCGACATGTTCTGTGCCTTGAATGGCGCCACGCGCATGCCTGCACGAGACAATGCTCGGCAGATGCCAGCCGTGATGAGGCTTTTCCCAACATCCGACCCTGTTCCAAGCACAGCAAGTGCCCGTGCCGTCATCGATGTGACTCTTGCCAGGCTTTGGCCTTCGTCAAACCATGCGTGACACAGTCGGTCACGACTCGTCCTATCAATGCCCCCATGACGGTGTGCGTCCCACTATAGACATGCAACGGCCCCTGTCCGCGTAGCGAACAGGCAATCACCACCGCATCAGTCCCGGTTCCCGTAGCTGCGGCGCCGCTCCGGCTACTCAGTACATCATGATCGCGTAGCGAACCGCTCTTGGCCTCTGTGGCCACTTGTACGGCCCCGACCATTGCAGCCTGAGAAAGGCTACCGTTTGTGATGAGGATGAGGTTGATCGTCCCGGATCCGTCCAATCCCTTGCCGCCAGGGCCTTGAGGTGGCCATTCTCCGGCTCGAACAGCATTCGTAACACCAACCGTGGCAAAACACTCCACCCATAACCCATCCGACGCAGCTCGTGCCATCACGACTTGGGTCATTGGAACCGCAGTCATCAACCCAACAGTCGGTGCACGGATTCCCATCCAAGCGGCCAACTCCCGCAAACAGCGTCCTGGTTCTCGAAAAGGCAGGGACTGGTTCCCTGCCCTCAAAGGATTGGCCTCTACTTGATGATTGAGGATGTAGGAAGCCACCGTGAGCCCTCCCCCTTGTGGAGCCGATGACAGCACGCGCTTTCGCCCCTCAAGCTCAATCACCAGAGTCTGCCCTATGACGCGATACCGAGTATGGACTCGTCCAGGAGTCTTCTTCATCGCGGACCCCGGTTGAGGAGCAATGGAGAAATTTCTCGGATAAGCCGGTCATTCTCGATCCTTGTTCGAACGGCAAGCCGAACGGACCGTGAGTTGGCACCGGGCACTGAAGAACAATCTCGAATCAACACCCCTCTCCTGCGTAAGCGTCCAGTAATATCACGCGCCGTCCGACCACGCGGTAACTCGACAAGGTAATAGTTCGCATAGGTCGGCATTACCGTACAGCCAGGTAGCGCCGCAAGCTTCATGCGAAAACGCTCACGCTCCTCTGTCATAAACTGCAAGCTCCTTCTCGTATGAACCTCATCGTCCAAGGCCGCCACCGCCGCAACTTGTCCCATCGCACTCACCGACCAAGGCGGTAGCTGTCGCTGGAGTCGCCCGGCAGTTGCCGATGCCGACACGGCGTACCCTACACGCAGTCCGGGCAATGCATAGAACTTGGTCATGCTGCGCAGGACAATTACATGCGCCTGCAATTCCACTTGCCCCAGGATGGATCGGTCAGGACAATAATCGGCAAATGATTCGTCGATAATCAGCCAGAGACCGCGTCGGTGAGCAACCTTTGCAAGTTGCACAAGATCTTCCACTGTACAGGCTTGACCTGTCGGACTATTCGGATTGCAGAGGACCATTCCATCGATAGATCTTCCATCACTCCGTCCTGTTTCCAAGACCTGCTTAATACGATCGATGGGGATCGCATAGTGGTTGCGTCGATGCGCATAGAGTGTTGTGGTGGACCCCTCCGCTCGCCCCATCGCCGCAGCATATTCGGAAAAGGTAGGCTGGACGACAAGGAGCCGTTGAATCTTTAACGCACGGGGCAACGCATCAATCAGCTCCGTGGAGCCATTCCCAACCACAATCTGAACTGGATCAATCCTCCAGAATGCGGCCAGCGCACGGCGAAGATCCCAACAGTCTGGATCTGGATAATGGCCTAAGAGATGCCTGGAAGAGACGATGGCTTTCCACACATGAGGCGAAGGGCCCAGTGGATTGATGCTCGCACTAAAATCGAGGATATCGTCTGGATCACGATCCAACTCTCGCGCGAGACGATAGATATTCCCACCATGCGTGGACTTTTTCACACGAGCCATCTGATTCCAACAGCCAGGAGCACAACCAGCACCGTGGTCATCGCCATCAGCTTCGCTGCCGACACAATGTCGCCTGGCTCGACAAGACGCCCTTCTGCTCCAAGGATTGGACGCTCCTGTGGAACACCGTCATAGAAATTGATGCCACCGAGTCTCACGCCCAGCACGCCGGCCATCGCTGCCTCAGGCCTCCCACTGTTGGGACTTGGGTGCTTCCCTCCGTCCCGGCTGAACAGACGCCACCCCCGGCGAACTGGTTCAAGTTGTCTGGTGATCAAACCTGCGCCAAGAACCAACGCCATTGCCGCAAGTCGAGCCGGGATCCAGTTGACCAGATCATCTAGCCGAGCTGATGCCCATCCAAAATCAACATAGCGGGTATCGCGGTGACCAATCATGGAATCGAGCGTGTTGATCGCCTTGTACGCCAACGCTAAGGGGGCACCACCGATTGCCAAATACACAAGAGGCGCAACCACACCATCGGCCACACTTTCTGCAATTGTTTCGACCGTCGCACGAGCAACCTCCGATGGCGACAGTCCGGCCGTATCTCGCCCGACGATCATCCCCACCGCTCGTCGTGCAGCTGAGAGATTTCCGGCCTGGAGCGGACCATCCACTGCATGGGCATGGTCCCACAGGTCCCTCGCGGCCAACGTCATCGATGCCAAGATGATCGAGAGCGCAGACCCCAGCCATCCCGCAAGCCGTTCGGCTTCCTCGATGAGAGCTGTGGCAAGCACAAAGGTCACGGTCGGCAATGCGACAGCAAGGCAGATTCCTGCGAGACGAAGGCTGCTCGCGCTCCGGCAAATCTTCCGAATTCCATGATCAACCCATGTAATACATCGTCCCATCACACGAACGGGATGCGGCAACCAGTGAGGATCGCCAACCACGGCATCTACCACAGCGGCCACAAGAAGTTCGCCACCGGTCATGACAACCGAAACAAGAGGGGCATGGACAGAAGAAAGAGAATCTCGATCACTTCGTTTATGGCCCCGAGGGTATCCCCGGTGATCCCACCGAACCAGCTGCGGCACCCCCACCAGCCCATCACTACGACAAATGCCCCACTCATCACGACAACGAACGATCCGACGATGCCAAAACCCACGCCAAGTCCAATCGTCACAACCAGTGTCGCCATGACAACATGCCTCCAGGACAGATGGGTAAGAAACGGCGCGGCCAACCCTCCTTCTTTCCTGGCATAGGGAGAAATCCACGCTGAGGTCACCATGGCCCAACGGCCAACCGCCGGCATGCAGCAGAGTGCAGGTAACCGCAATTCCTGGGGCAACGCCATCAAGCCGGCATACCGGAGAATCAGCGAGAGGAAAAGCCCGGTTGCCCCGAGCGCACCGATGTGAGGATCGCGCATGATCGACAGTCGTTCGCTCAATGTACCGCCTCCGGCCAGTCCATCCAAGGTATCAGCCAATCCATCCTGATGAAGTCCGCGGGTCAGCATCACCAAGAGCATCATCAACAGTGCGTTCACGACGATACCGTCAAAGACCACGCGCAATACCAAATCAGCGACAGCCAAACCACCGCCTATCAGCAAGCCAACGACGGGATACCACGCCATCGACGCCGCGAGCTCCGACCCCGTCGGTTCATGATGAACTCTGCTCAGGGGAATAGTCGTGAGAAAATGCCAGGCAAAGATGAATGGACGGGCGACAGCTCCCATAAGCGTCACAGCTTGTTTGCAACACCGGCTTCTTCGAAGGTTGCCATCTCCGTATAGACTTTGACAGCCGCACAGACGAGATCCATTCCTAAACAGGCTCCGGTCCCTTCGCCAAGTCGAAAATCGAGATCAAACAGCGGAGTCAATCCCAAATGATTCAAAATCGCACGATGCCCCTTCTCAACTGATCGATGTGCGGCAATGAGATACTCTCGACACAACGGCTGAAGTCCTACGGCAATCAACGCCGCGGCACCGGCGATGAATCCATCCAACACCACAGGCACGCGGGAAGACGCGGCCCCGAGCATAAGCCCGGCCAGCCCTGCGATTTCCAGTCCTCCGATCTTTGCCAATACACCGATCGGATCGGTCTGCTTCGGACGATGAAGATCAAGAGCCCGTTGAATCACCTTCACTTTGTGCAAACGGTTGGACTCTTCAATGCCGGTTCCATGCCCCGTCACCTCTTCCACAGGTCGACCGGTCATCACCGCAGTAATGGCCGCACTGGAAGTCGTATTTCCGATCCCCATCTCTCCGGTCCCAATAAGGCCGATGCCTTCCCGCACAGCTTCTTTCGCCAATTCGATCCCGACCATGACCGCTTGCTCTGCCTGTTCTCTCGTCATTGCCGGCTCACGCATCACGTTGCCCGTCCCATTCATGACTTTTCGGTGAATCAACCCAGGGACGGCCTTAAAGTCATAATCAACTCCGATGTCGACCACACGAACGACCACGCCTGCATGCCGAGCGAGGACGTTGATACCGGCTCCGCCACGAATGAAATTCAGCACCATTTGCGGTGTCACCTCACGGGGATAGGCACTCACGCCTTCTGCGGTGACACCATGATCCGCGGCGAAGGTGAAGACTATTCCCCTCGGGATATTGGGCTTCAACTCACCGGTCATGGTGACATAAGCTGTGGCCAACTCCTCGAGCTTGCCGAGGCTGCCGAGCGGTTTGGTCAGTCGATCCAAATGAGTTCGTGCTATCGTTTGCAGGGCCGGGTCCGGCGCTTGAATCTGACCACAGACATCTTTAATCGACATAAGGCTCCTTTTCTCACTTCAAGCGAAGCGGTAGTCCACTCACTGCCAGATAAACTTCATCCGCCCCTGCCGCAAGACATTGATTCACGCGCCCGGAAAGATCGCGAAAGGCTCGCACCGATGGTTCAGCGGGAACAAGGCCGCATCCTAACTCATTACTGACGATGATGACATTGGCTCCAGTCAACCGTATCGCCTCAAGAAGGTTTTCGATCCGAGCAAGAATGACTGACTCCACCAGACCACTTCCGATCAGATTACTTAGCCAGAGCGTCACACAATCGAACACAATGGTCCTGTACTCTGGCCCCTGCTTGGCAAACCAGGCTTCTACATCGAGAGGCTCTTCAACCGTTCGCCATTCGGCTGATCGAGTCGCTTGATGCCGAGCAATTCGTTCCACCATCTCATCATCAAGCCCCTGCCCAGTCGCCACGAATGCACGTGGCCCACGCGAGCCGCCGAACTGAAGCGCAATCTCGCTTTTCCCGGACGAGGCTCCACCCAACACAAGAATAATACGGCCCTTGGGTCGCCCTGCAGTCCGACGTTTACTTGGATTTCTTGCCGACATTCCGTTCCCATAAAAATTCAGGTTCACCCTGCGTCTTGGCCACCCATCGAGCGAGGACAAACAAGGTATCACTCAGGCGATTGATAAACTTGATGATCTGCGGGTCAACCGGCTCGCTCTTAGAGAGCGCCACGCACAAGCGCTCGGCGCGACGACAAATAGTCCTCGCCTGGTGCAGAAAGCTCGAGACTTTCCCGCCACCGGGGAGAATGAACTCTTTCAACGGCTCCAAAGTCTTCTGGCAGCGATCGATCATTTTTTCGAGTCGTGTGACATCGTTTGCGAACACCTGTGGCATGTTCCTAAATGTCTGCCCTGGTGCCGTCGCGAGAATGCTCCCAACATCAAAGAGCTTGTTCTGCACCCATCGCAACTCATTCTCCAACTGGCTGGTCTGTTTGTTGTGCTCCCTCGTTTCGCTGTTGAGCACACGGACGATCCCGATTGAAGAATTCAATTCATCGACGGTGCCGTAGGCCTCGACTCGAAGACTGTCCTTCCACACCTGTTGCCCGCCGGCGAGTCTGGTTTTTCCCGCGTCTCCCGTTCTGGTGTACACTTTTGTGATTCTCATGCTCGTCCCGCTCCTCTTCATGGGCGTGCTTGCCCCACGTATCGTAATGAATCAGCCGATCCACTGAAATCCGCTCTCGCCACCCCGCCGTCTCCAAATCAGGAGCCTGCTCAAACTTTGAGACATAGCCCAAGCATAGATAGGCCAGAATCGTTACTGATTTTGGAACACCTATCACTCGCTTCAACGCCTCATGATCAAGAATACTGACCCAACCGACACCGATTCCTTCAGCTCTGGCCGCAAGCCAAAGATTTTGAACGGCACAACAGGTACTGTATAAATCCATGGCGCGCACCGTGGAACGACCAAGCACATCACGACCGCCACGCCTCCGACTACAGGTCACACACAGATTGATCGACGCTTCTTCGATCCCCTCCAGTTTCAAGCGTCGGTAGAGATCGCCCTTCTGACCTGTATAACGGCGCGCAGCTTCCGTATTGGCTTCAACGAATAGCCGCTTCACTGCTTGTTTGGTTGTGGACTTGCGAATCACCACAAAATCCCACGGCTGCATAAAGCCGACCGATCCAGCATGATGCGCTGCCGTCAATAACCGCCTGATCACCGGTTCAGGGATGGGCGTCGGCAGAAAGTTTCGACGCACGTCACGGCGTTCGAAAATCGCCCGATAGACGGCCGCTCGCTCAGAATCTGAAAATCGTCCTTGTGCTCGACTCATTCCTCTAACTACTCAGCTTATTCATTGACCTTCCGGCAGCGATTGCGGCCCTCGCTCACCCGTTGCAATTTTTCCTAAGCAGACCGGACAGAGACAATCCTGATATCGAGCGGCAATCCAGTCCATCTGCTGTTCTGTAATTCCCAACTTCCCACACCAGCACTGGTATCCCTCACACTGAAAGGGATTCCCGCAAGCTTCACAAGTCTTCTGTACCGGCCCTCTCATCGCTCACCGTTGGCAAATCGTGTTATACGCACTGGAGATCAATGCTCCGGCCATACGCGGCTGACTGGCAAAATGCAGATGCGCATAGAGCCCCAATACATTATTGACCATGAGTCCGTCAGACCCCTGACACTCCCCCTCTGCACCTCTCACCGTCGCAGCATAGGTGAGGGAGCCTTTCGGGATCAACGAAGAATAATGAAATTCATGCCCCCGCGCAGCGAGGCCTGTTGGTCCAATCACACAAGGTTGTGTCAATTCGATCGCGCGGTACCCCAGGGTCATCCGCTTGCTCTGCATGGTCGCTTCCGCCGAGAACAACCCAACCATCTCATGCAGGATGCCATTGGAATCCATGATGCCCTCTGTGAGATACATCATCCCGCCACACTCCGCGTAGATACTCCCGCCACTCTCAGCGAATCGACGGATCGCCTGTTTCATCGGCCTATTGGCCGCTAACGCCGCACCATGCAGTTCAGGATACCCTCCGCCGAAATACAATAGTCCAAGATCATCTGGAAGCACCGCGTCATGGAGCGGAGAAAATGAGACCAATTCGCCCCCGTTGGCTTCAAGCAGTTCGAGATTGTCAGGATAGTAGAAACAAAAGGCTGCATCCTGCGCCACACCGATCCGTACCGTTTTCGTAGCTGGTTGAGCAACAGGATCGACGGTGAAGGGGAACGGCGCACACGACTTCGCGAGCTCTTCAAGACCCTCCAGATCAACAGTGTCCTGCACCAGCCTGGCAAGCCGCTGGTACAGACCAGGAACTTGTTCGTCATCTGGCATCACGAGACCCAAGTGCCGATCGGCAATCGTCACAGAGGGATCAGGACGCAGATAGCCGAGAGGAGTGACATCCGTCTCTTGCTCGATGGCGGCCTTGAGCAGCTTGTAATGCCCGTCATTCCTGACACGATTGAACAGCACACCGGCCACACGTACAGCCGGATCGAACTGTGCGTAACCCACCACCATGGCTGCAGCAGAACGAGCCATCGCGCTGCCGTCGACAATCAGCAGAACCGGCGCCTCCAACTGCTTGGCTAATTCCGCTGTGCTGCCGATGTCATTCACTGGCGAGCTCCCATCGAAGAGGCCCATCATTCCTTCGATAATCGAGAGATCTGCATCGGCAGCTGCCCGCATAAAAATCTGTCGGTTCAGATCCGCCCCCAGTATCCATCCATCCAAATTCCGTGACGGCACACCGGCAGCTGCCGTATGGTGGCCGGCATCGATGAAATCCGGTCCTCCTTTAAATGGCTGGACACGGCGACCCCGCTCACGCAAGGCCGCCAGAATCGCCAACGTCGCCGTTGTCTTGCCGACACCGCTTGCTGTTCCCGCAATCACCAATCGTGGAAATGCGTTCATGCGTCTTCAGATCGGAAGGTCATAATTAATTCGTACGCCGCCGAAGATGGATCGGATTGGAGTACCGAAGAACAAAATTTCTTCGTATTTCTCATTGAAGATGTTGTCGAAACGAATGTAGGCCTGCATATACTTCGTCACGTCATAGCTGGCGGACAAATTCCAGACGAGGAATGATGGAATTGGATTGCTGTTCCCCACATTGTTAAACCGTTCCCCGACATATCGCCCTTCCAGATTGGCTCGTAATGCCTCGATCGGTTGATAGCTGAGAATGGCTGACCATTGGTTAAGCGGCCATTTCGGAACGCGAGTGCTCTGGCCATTCTTGAAATTTTCTGTATCCGTGTACGTATAGTGAATCAGCAAATCCAGATTTTTGGCCCAAGGCTGGTCCCGATACAAATGCAATTTGACGGTTGCCTCGAAGCCTCTTGCGGTTGCAAGACCGACGTTCAGCGCACAGAAGTTTGCTCCAAACGCTCCTGTTCCGCAAGCGATAGGATCTTGAGCAGAAAGAATGAGATCCCGATATCGGGTCCAGAAATATCCCACACTGACGGTCCCTCGATCATTCGGCAGCGTCTGTTCGATGGCCGCATCCAATCCCTGACTTCTCTCCGGCTTCAAGTTGGGGTTGCCGAAATTCGGGAAAAACAGCTGGTTGATCGTCGGAGCACGAAAGCCGGTTGAATAGCTCCCGCGCAACTTCGTGCCAGTTTCCTTGACCAAATACCCGCCGGTCACTCGATAGGTCGTTGCGCTCCCGAAAACATTGTATTCGTCCTGCCGAACGCCTGCCGTTGCAAACAGACGATCCCAAAGATTTAATTGCGCTTCGCCAAATCCTGCATGGCTGCTGAGAGTCTTATTTGAAAATGTAGGTGTCTGAAGCAACAGATCGGTGTTATCGCCTTTCTGCTCACGAAATTGATACCCTCCAGTCAGTAACAAGGGTTTACCAACTTGAATGTTGTGCTGCCATTCCAACCGATTACTGGTTGTCTCGATCCGCGAATTGAACGGGGAACCGAGTGGTCCCGTCGCTCCAGTCACCACATTTTGTTCGATGGTTCCCCCATAACTGACGAGCGATTCGGTCGCTCTCGATAAGGTGAGCTGTTGCGACCACCACGTCGTGATCGGTTGTGAATAGTTGCCCGAGAAGACATATTGCGAGCTTCGTGATCGTGCCCCCAATACATCGGCCGGGTCAGAGGCGAATGTAACGGGGTTGAATGTAAATCCGTCGAAATTCACACCGCCACGCAACCATCGAAAACTAAACTCCAGGCGTCCGTCTTTAGGAAGATCGGCTCCAAGCCGAACCGATCCTTGCCAGTTATGATAACCATCACGCTCCGTTGCGCCTCGCCGATAATTGATCGCTGAAAAACCGGCCGTATCCAACCGAGTGATCGAAGCGGAAAAATCGATGGGCCCCTTCTTGCCGGCCAGACTTCCCCCTTCTCGAATCGTGTTGAATGATCCGTACTCGGCAAATGCGGACACATTGGGTTTGTCACGGCCGCGCTTGGTGGTGATATTGATGACGCCACCCATGGCATCCGAGCCCCACAGCATGCTTTGGTTTCCTCGTAGAACCTCAATCCGTTCTATATTGTCCGATGTCAAGTTGGCAAAGTCATAGTTGCCGATGGTAGCACTATTGACAATCGCACCGTCTATCAATACAAGCGTCTGCTCAGGTGTTCCTCCGCGCATCCGTACGTCCACACTGGTGCCAAACCCTCCGCTCTGGTTGACGGACAGACCCTGTGCCCAACGTAACGCTTCCGCAACGGTTTTAACTTTCCGCTGTTGCATCTCTTCGCCGGTGATGACTTCTACGGCGCTTGTGACTTGTTTGGTTGGAATGGGAGTTTTTGTCGCACTCACCACAACATCAGGAGCCTCAACGGTTTCCTGCTGATCAGCCATGGCAATGTCCTGAGCACATACGGAAGGGGGGGGAGCACTCAAACACGCAGAAAAGACACCGACAGCACAAACACGTACGACATAGCGACACACGCGATGCATGACAACCTCCCTTTGACTCGAAGGGTGTGAATGTTTCCCGTCCGTTGGGTCTCCTGACTTGCGGATCATCGTTTCCCTGCGCCTTCCCATGCGTTGAAACGCACAGCGGCATAGAGCAGAGTCACTCCCCGCTTACAGTGGCGGCACCGTGATGGAATTGCACCATCTTCCCCGGCACTGACGGCCTATCTTGTTCTAAACGCTAGCCTCCTTTACGTTGCATCCACCGGATGCGACAGAAAAATGAACTGCGCCTTTTCCAATCTGGCACAAACTCTCCCCTACACCTTAGTTGCTGAACCGAGCTAGCCGCGTAAGTAGTCGGCACGAAGGTGGGATGAGCTTGGTACCATACCGGAGAAGTCCCAGTCAAACGTGAGGACTGCCGATCGGTCCGATGTATGAGACAACAACCGTTCACCGTTCTTCACGACTAAACTCGGCGCCTTCCAAAAGTCGAGTGTCTCCTCTGCACCCGTTCGATTGCAGACGATCAACGGAAGTCCTGTTTCATGACTTCGCTGCTCCCATTCCCCGTTCGGACCGTGAAGGCCTGGCCCCCATGACGCGGGCGACACGAACATTTGTGCGCCTTCAAATTTCAGCGCTCGCGCAATATCAGACGTATAGGCGTCGCTGCACACGAGAAGACCGACCCTGATCCCGTCGCACTCGATCGGATCGGCACGGTCACCTGGGCTCGACCATGAGCGTGAATCACTCACGACATTGATCTTGCGATGTCGCCCTACAATCTCACCCGTCGGGCCGATGACAAAAACCGAGTTATAGAACCGCCTGCCTTCTCGCTCCGGACAACCGAGAAACACGGTTCGTTTCAACGTTCCGGCCAGCTTGCAGACCTGTTGCATCCACGAGTCGGGTTGCGGTTGGATCCAATCGGAGCCGACGACGTGGGCAAACTGCAGTCCACACACCGCAAGCTCCGGCGTCACGATCCAGCGAGCGCCGACTGCGGCGGCATGTTTGATCGCCTCGACGATGACGTATCGGTTCCGATCAATGGCCCCGGGAACCGTCTCAAGATGAAGCAGCGCGATTTTGCCTGTCCTCATATCATGCTCCATCGGGCATACACCGTCCAGGAAGCGTCACCCGCGGCAGCCCGGTCCCCGGATGTCGGTCTACCAACACCCGGCATCGATACACCGATTCCAACGTCCCTTGTTCAATCACTTGCTCAGGACAACCCAGCCGTACGACTCGTCCTTGATCCAATAAGAGGATCCGGTCGCAATATTGGCTGACAAGATTCAAGTCATGCGAGATAAGGATCACCGTCAAGCCGCCCTCTGCCTTCAATCGGCAGAGCACCGAACCGATTTCAACCTGATGTTGGAGATCGAGAAAGGCAGTCGGCTCATCAAGCAACAGAACTCGTGGTGTCTGAGCCAAGGCTCGCGCAATCAGCGTCCGCTGCCGTTCCCCTCCGGAAAGATCCGTCACCGCACGCTGTGCCAAGTGGACGACATCCATCGTCAGCATGACTTCCTCGGCAATGGCCACATCCTCTCCACTTTCCCATCCGCATGCAGTTCCCCATCGATCTCGAGGACGATGAGGAAATCGCCCCATTAAGACCGTTTCCGCAACCGTAAAGGGAAAGAGCTGCTGTGTATCTTGTGGTACCACTCCGACGACACGAGCGATTTCGTCTTGCCGCATTCCCGTCAGATCTCGGCCGAACAATGTAACGCCGCCTTGCTGTGGACTGGCAAGTCGCGCCAATAGTTTCAGCAAGGAGGTCTTTCCCGACCCATTAGGCCCCACGATACCCAGCACTTCCCCTTCGGCAACCTGAAAGGACAGGTCATCGAGAATCCACTTATTATTCATGGATTCCGTTGACTGATACCGAAACCGAAGAGACTGCACTTCATAAGCGTAACATGGTTTGACCACGCTCGTCGCACAACACTGGTCAAGCCCATCAGATTGACCGTCACGCACCCCACTCATGCCAAACGATCCTTGCGCCAAAGCAGGAGATAGACGAAGAATGGCCCGCCGGCCAGTGCGGTGATGATGCCGACCGGAATTTCCGTGGGCGCGATCAATGTCCGCGCCATCGTATCGGCACCCATAAGAAAGGTGCCGCCAACCAGCGCCGACGCAGGAAGGAGCAGACGATGATCGGCGCCGATGGCCAGCCGCACGGCATGAGGCACCACCATCCCGATAAACCCGATCATGCCGCTGACGGACACCACCGCACCGGTGACCAACGCCGTCAAGATGAAGATGGAGCGCTTTGCCTGTTCTGTATCGATACCAAGCGTGCGAGCCGTATCTTCTCCGAGTGCCAAGATATTCAAAGCACGCATCTGTCTGAAGAGGAGAATCAGACTGATCGAAAGATAGACCAGCACCCCAACGAGCCCACTGTAGGTAGGAGACGTGAGTGTCCCCATCAACCAGGCCATCATGCCATACGAACGATTTGGATCGAGGATCGACGTAATGAACATAATCAAGGCGGAGAAGATGGCGTTCAAAATCACTCCGGTCAACAGTAAGCTATGAATCGGTAAGCGTTCAGCACTGGTCGCCGTTCGATAGACAATCACCAACGCCATGATCCCTCCGGCAAATCCACAGGCCGGCAAGGCAGCCTCCGCAAGAAACGTAGTCCCGGCTCCACACAACACACCCAGTGCAGCACCAAGCGCCGCCCCGCTGGAGACACCAAGCACATAGGGATCTGCCAAGGGATTTCGTAACAAGGCCTGTAACACGACACCCACCGACGCTAACGAGCACCCCACCAAGAATCCCAACAACACCCGCGGAAGTCGAATCTGGAGCAAGATCGTGCGTGTGATATCGGCTGCAGCGTCGTCCGTTCCGGACTGGTCGTTTGTCATCGCACTTATCAACAGGCGGAGCATCTCGCCGTAGGCAATCGGTTGAGCTCCGAAGTGAAGACAGACCAAGCTCACGGCGACCGTCGTCAGACTCAACGCTCCAAGTATCAGGATCAAGCGAGAACGGGTAAGGATGGCCCCTTGGACAACGCTGCCGCGAGCTGAGACCGCAAAGCCTTGTCCGTTAGACAACCGGTCGGCACAGGAACGTGGAGACCCTGTGGCTGACGGCTGCCTCACATGAGCCTCATGGATGGGGTACGGAGGAACCGGGACCAAACAATTCCGGATGAATCGCCCGGACGAGCTGCTCTAGTCCCTCAATGACGCGAGGCCCGGGACGATTCAGAATATTCGACGAGACTTCGTGAAATCTCTGCTGTTTGACTGCTGAGAGGGAATCCCAACGCCGCCACTGCTGCTGTTCGCTTCGCGGCACCGTTTCGACCTCACCGCTCGGGAAAATCAGCACCTCCGGATCTTCTTTGAGCACAGTTTCCATGCTCAGCCGTGGATAGGCGACACCCGCCTGAGCAGCGACGTTGACTCCTCCTGCAAGGCCGATCATCTGGTGGATAAAGCTTCCCGGCCCGACACTAATCAACGGCTGGCTGTTCAAAACATACAGGACTCGTTTCGCAGGGAGAGTCTCCACTTTGAGCTTGAGCTCGGTCATTCGTTGACGCATGCGCTGTGTGACGTCATTCGCAGCCGAGGTTTTCTCAAACATTGTTCCCAAGGTGTGGATCTGAAGGGGGATGTCCTCTAAGGTTTTGGCATCAAGGACAAATAAAGGAATTTTTAACTGCTCGAGTTTTGCCTGGACGTCAGGGCGGAGAAAGTCTTTGGGTGCGAGCACCATGTCTGACCGCAAAGCAATGATGGTTTCCACATTAGGATTCGCATAGCCCACCTTGGCCTTCGTTTGCGCACCGGCCGGATAATCACAAAACTCCGTGACTCCGACGATCCGGTCCTCCAAGCCAAGTGCGAACAGCATCTCTGTGATGCTCGGGGCCAACGACACCACACGGGCCGGCGGCTTGGCCAGATAGATGCGTCGCCCGACATCATCGACAAACGCCCGTGATGAGACGTGGGCCATGAACGGCATGCCGGTCAAGATGCCCTGTTGTCGTCGTTTCATCACACCAAGATCTCCTTCACCACATTCGGCAGACCGTGAATCAAGTACAGTGAGTCCGGCTAGAATCAAAGCCGCCAGAATCAGATACGGTTGGCTCCATCGCATCAATAGAAAAAATCCTCAAGGCCTGAACAGACCCTGAGGATTGCACCCGCTTCTTCATCCTCACCCGTTCCCCAGCCTCGAGGGAACCACGGTCATCTCTTCGAGCAGGTCTTCTGGCTCATGGTTCTCCCTACTCCCCGTGCCTTCCCATCTACCACGCGAAGCGTCACTCGTTGTTCGTGAAGCGTTACAATCAAAACTTTCACGAAACACTCATCACGAGATGCGTTTCACGTGCAAGACAGTGGCATCAACGGGTTTCGTCCCCATTTACAGCGGCGGGACCGCGAGGGCTTCGACCCTCTTCCCTTGCTCGAAGGCTCCCACGCAGAGCACAATAGGAGAGGGGTGGAGAAGTTGTCAAGATCGGCAAGCTTGCGTCTCCATCGCCCAATACATCATGAGAAGAATCAGATGCTTGTGAGCGTTCGTCCAGCTATGGTACTATCCCAACATTCAACCGAATTTCACTTCATCGAGAAGGAGTACGATCGTGGCATTTATGTGTGAAGTGTGCCTCAAGAAGCCGGTTTCCGGGAATAACGTCAGCCATGCGAATAACAAGACCCGGCGGGTGTTCAACCCCAACATTCAAACAGTGCGAGCCGTCGTTGGGAAGAGCCACAAGCGGATCCGGGTCTGCACGCGCTGCTTGCGTTCAGGATTGATCAAGAAAGCCGTCTAGTTTTTTCCTCACGGTTCACATCCCCTAGGGTGCGCTCCACAGAATCCGGCCTCCTCGCTCAACCAACTTGATGACCAATGGGTCGTCAGGCGACAGAGTGAGGGTCCGGTTTCCATCTTTACTCCGAAGCACAAACCCTACCTCCCCGTTTGCATCCAAGCCGAGACCGGCTCGTGCTTTGCCCTTGGCATCCAGTAATAAAAACTCTTCCGCATTGATCCCATTCGAGCTTTGGGCCTGAACCCACGCCGGCGAGAACAATTGATAGCTCACCCCACTACCAACCATTCCACCAATAAATGAGACCACACACAACAATAGTATCTGTTTGTGAGTCATCGCTGCTCCTTTTCTGCAATTACTACGAAGGAACAACACGGCGAGAAGGGAACTTCACGTGAGTGCTGCAGTATTGGAGCGGGCGATGGGATTTGAACCCACGACAACTTGCTTGGTAAGATCATTAGGTATGTTTACTTATTCTACGCCGCGACACAATGGAGAACACCATACACCAGCAAGTCCACGCCCATCAAGGGGTTTCGTTGTTTCCCGTGTTCCGGTGTGATCTACTCGAGTACGGGCAACCGTGACCTTTTTTGTTCGAACCGTGACTGGAACCGTGACTGAATATTTTTGGGGACGCTGTGGCTACAGAGGAGGCCCCCCGGTATCAACCGGATTAACTTCCCTAGCGATTAAGGCATCCTAGGTGTACCGCCGCACATCTCATGCAGCACATTGACCTGTGGCGAAAGGCCGGGGGGGGGGGGCCAGAAATGAAAACATCTCAGAAAAGGAACCCCGGTGAAGATGGGACCCAACCGCAAACTAACAATGTAGCCAAGATCACACACACGAGGGCAACGATTGGGCTTGATCACCTGGTCGGCAGCGTGTCCTGACACGCTGTGCCCTCGCCCATTCACTCAGGAGCCCCTGCAGGAGGGGACATGCCGCAACAGAAAAAGGACCAACAGAAACGCCTTCAGCGTGCTTCTGTCACCGGAGAATCCCCCTCTTCTCCATTGAGCAACCAGCCGATCCTAAGCAGGCGCGGGAATGGCTCCAACGCGTAGCGGACCATCTTTCCAACTTCCCGAACGCAGGCCCCCCGTTTCTCTTTGTGGCCGATGCGATCAATCAGTACCTCCAAGATCCTGAGACACGTCCTCTTCCACACAATCTCGGTCTCGTTAACCCGCCTGGCAATCCTGGTAATTTTAAGTCTCGCATGAAAGAACGTGAGCGAGGTCGCACAATAGTGAGGTTGAGAGACGCCGGAAAGCCTTGGGGGCATATCTGCGACGCGGTCGGACTCCAAAACAAGCAATCAGTTAAGAACCTTTACAAAAGGTACTCTGACATTTTCCGAGGAGAGAAATTACAGGCCAATATTGACAAAGACTTGAAGGAATTCCTTAAAGTCCCCAACCCATAGCGGCATTGGCCCATCAGGCTCCCCTGGCCACTCCTCCTCTCCTCATCGGGGGAGGGGGTACAACAATTCCAATAATTGACTGTTCCCCCACCTTCTTTTCCATGTGAGAGGGTGCTCCTGCGCGCTTCATTGTGAAGCCGCAAAACATAGCTGTACACCGGTGCGCCGGTTCA
>JAFEBI010000026.1:0-4889 GCA_018242725.1 Nitrospira sp.
CGAAATGGCAAGCCCCTCGGGGCTCGGAGAGCCGGCACCAGTTGAAAAGGTCGCCGGACTGGTCGCGGTCAACACGCCATTGGCTCCGATGGTGAAACCCGATACGTTGTGCGTACCGGAGTTTGCGATGTAGAGAAATTGTCCATTCGGTGATACAGCCAGACCTCGCGCTAATGTCCCACTCGTTGGAAACGTTGCTGGAGACGTCGCAGCCAGTACACCACCCGATCCGATCGAAAAACCAGCAACGGTGTTCGAGGCGCTATTGGCGACATAGACAAATGCTCCGTTTGGCGTGATCGCTATCCCACGCGGAGAGGATCCTACACCGGTGGAAAACGTTGCTGGTGCAGTCGGAGTGAGGTTTCCGGTGGTTGCGTTGATCGTGAAAGCCGAGACATTGGCGGAACTCTGGTTTGACGAATAGAGGAATTGACCGCTGGGGGAAATGGCTACCCATTCAGTGTTTGTCCCTCCGGTAGAAAAACTTGCAGGAGTTGTTGCTGTCAGGGCCCCGCCGGCCCCTATTCTGAAACCTGAGAGAGTGTTCGAACCATCATTGGCTGTATAGAGGATGGCGGAAGTCGATCCTGTTCCCTCGAACCCTCCTCCTCCCCCTCCTCCATTCGGGCATCCGGCAAGAAGCACACTCATCGGCGATGCGAGAAGTAGGAGCATAATTCTTGTCATGATGGATGGTCCTCCTGGCTCAAATGTACCACCGCAACAACCTTTAGCCAAACGAGCCATGCTTTATTGACCTCGTCGGAATCACGTCTAAGTCGGGCTTCCGTTCGAACCATGGAAGACAATGGAATCACGGGGTGATTTATCCACACGCTCAAGGAGCAACTGTTGTGGGTCACAGCGCTCCCTACGGTCGACAAACGGTGGGACGCGCTCCCGGCTTGGCTCGTCACGTACAACGAGCACTGGCTGGTTGACCGCCATGGATTTTCGGCGGGGGCCCAGAGTGTCCCAGCAAAATGGGAAGCGGCATCATTGTGGCCTGGACTTGCCAAGGCTTGGCGGTATACTTTTTTAATATGAAACTTAGACACCATATCACTGTAGTGATGGCCTATTGTGTAGTCATGTTTCTGCACGTGCCGACCATATCGGCTACTGATTTGGTGCGCGAAGAACCAATCCCCATCCAAACGATTATCACGAACCCTCAAACCTTCAATATGCGGGCAGTACGACTCCAAGGAATCATTAAAACGTTACAAGTGTTTCCAGGTGGGGATACTTGTCGCGTACACGGGCAATACGCTGGGTATGCGTTCATCCTCACCGACCCCACCGGTGAACTCTCCATTTTTGACCTTGTGACCTGTCACGGTCCTGGTCGACCGAGGTTTCGCGCAGGGAAACCTCGGATGACGGACTTTGCTGTGGGCGACAGTGTTGAAGTCGTTGTTTATGTCTCCGTCAGCTACTCTCCTGATTTTGCCCTCCATACCGTACAGGGAGCACTCCGGTGGGTTGGGCGAATGCCTCCCCTAAGTGATGCCTCTTCAGGCACGACCCCCTGACTTTCCGATATCTCCACATGAGTCTATGGCCTCCTCTACTTCCTCACGGTCGGTGATCAATACGAACTTCTCACGGCTTGGCAAGAGCACACATATTTCATCCCCTGAGAATCGATCATAATTCCGGACTTGTTGAATCGTATGCTCTTCTTCGAAGAGATAGGTTTTGGATGTCTGTGAAACATCATGGATGATCGTGATTCCACTGCCCGTACCATTCCTAAAAGCAACCACGATTTCTAGGCCTGGTTGGCCATCCGTATCGGCGAACAGATGGATTTCCCCCATTCTCCATCTGGAATCGCTGTAGGTTGTCAATTCGTTTTCGCGGTCTCGGAGGATACAGACGCATATGAGCTGATCGTTCGCGTCCCGACTTTCAAAAATGACTTCCTTCCCAAGCGCTCCATCTGTATCGACAACTTCTTTGATCTGTATGGTTGCCCAGGACTGATCCGCATATTCCCTCACCGTCCGATCACGATCACGGATGAGACATAAACAGCGTAATGTTCCCTCCTCAGTTTGTACCTGGACAAGAATCTCATCTCCATCTATCGCGTCCGTATTCGCCAGAGTTGTGCCGTCAACCGAACTCCACCCAAGACCACGGTAGAATGCGATCGATGTGGTTTTGTCATGAACGACACAAACGCACGCAAGCAACCCTTCATGCGTATGGGCTAACACAACGATCTCCGACCCGGGCTCGCCGTCAGTATCTTGTACCGCAATGAGTTCCACGTTGTACCAAGCGCTATGCTGGTAGACGCGTTTGTCCCTCGTATCAAGCGTCGTAACGCAAATCTTGTTGAACTCACAAATGGATATCTCTTCTTGCAGACCGTCATCGTTTGTTTCTCCGATGAACAAAGAAAACGCTGGAGGCGTCTGATTGGCTACAAGGAGGTCGGTGAGATCGTTTGTATCAGTACGAGGATTTGGCAACGTTGCGTCATTGGTTGAAGCAGATGAGATTGCAGTGACGGCGGGAGACTCCAATGAGGACTGCGGATCCTGGATGCACGCGGCTTGGATGAACGACAAGCAGAGCACCATACACCAGGCCACTGACCTTATTGAAAGACCGAGTGGTTGCATAAACTCTCCTTATTCGGTCTCGTATAACTACTTATTCTTGGCAGTCCACAAACGACTGCCCCGCTTTCCGTCTACAGTTTCAGGCAGATCTACTGCTCATTTTGGGTGTGTCCATAACGCGATGCGTTCAGATTACCACTGCCGATGAGTGCACCAGTAGCTGAACGAAGTTCCCATGTCCCAGGACTCACGGTTCCTCCCGTTATCAAGACATTACCGGTATTCGTTTGTAATTCGGCTTGATGTCCGTCACGGCCAACCCACAGGTTCCCATTGGAAACAAGAGCCCCCGTGCTACTTCGGATCTCCCATGTCCCAGGGCTCCACGATCCGCCAACGATAAGGACGTTCCCGTTCAGGAGTTTGGTGCACGTGGAACCATCTCGAGAGGCCCAAGTATAATTGGCACTAATCAAAGTCATGCTGCTATTTCGAAGTTCCCAGCTGATATACCCTGGACCACCACCAACTAAGAGCATATTGCCATTATTCAATTGAACGGAACAGTGACCGGAGCGGCCAGACCACAGATAAATACCCGTAGTGCTAGTGCCGGATACAAGACTCCCGTTTGTACCTCGAATTTCCCACGTTCCTGATGAGCCATAACCACCAGTAATCAGGACGTTTCCGTTAGAAAGCACCGAGGCACTGTGACCGTATCTGCTTGTCCAAAGCGTTCCCTGGCTGACGAAGCCACCGGCGCCGTTACGGATTTCCCAGGTTGCAGGAGAAGCGCCTCCTCCTACGATGAGCACATTGCCATTACCGAGCAAGGAACAAGTAAAAGCCCAATCTCTCGTTGTCCATAATGTTCCGTTACTGACATGGCCTCCTGTTGCATTTCGAATTTCCCACGTCCCTCCAGATGCAGATCCTCCAGCAAGAAACGTGTTTCCGTTAGGGAGTAGGACTGCGCAATGACTTATTCGTGTCGCCCACAAGGTGCCTGAGTTGAGGAACCCTCCGCTGGCACTACGCCTCTCCCAGGACCCCGCTGTAGTGCCCCCCCCCTGCAATTAAGTTATTCCCTGCCAATGCAAAAGAACCGCCCCCAAACAACACGAAAACCATCGCAGCCCACAACAAATAGTACCGACGCATGCGACACCTCCTGTGTAGTGAACACTCATTCGAACGGCTCGACTGACGTCCTGAGTATCTGCTTCGCCGCAACCTCCTTTCGAAAAGAAATTCTCTGATCAACCAAGTCTTCTACCCGTTGCGTGACGCTCACCGGACCGGTCGGGGCTCCACTCGGCACCGTGGCGGTCATAGCGGTCGTCGACGCTGTGGCACGGTCGCGGTGTTGAACTTCACAATATTGGAGGCGGAGGGGCGCACTGAACCCTGTGCCGTAGATAGTAACCGTCGTTCCAATGGGACTTGCTGACAGGGTGAACGGCAGGACTGCAAGTGTGGAGGACGGTCGCAGAGTGATCCCAGTCAGATTCCCCACGCTGCCATAGGCATTGATCGCGTGGTCACTCGCGGGATCGATGACAGCGCGCGGGCGGCTCGCGTTATCGTAGACGTAGCTGGTATCGGCAGCGAGGCTCGGGAAGACCAGGAGGAGCGCCAGTGCGATGGCGAGCGAGAAGACCGCGATGTGGCTCGTGCTCCACCACCCAAGGAAGAACAGAGTCACGTTCATCAGAACTCCGATCGGTCGCGTTTTGTGCAGCAGCAGGTTATTTACCTAGGACACCCTCTTTTCATGTAATGGTCTACTTATCTCTGTTCGAGCGCAATACCAGAAGATGGCCTTAGCCATGAGAGGGGGTGGCGGGCCATATAGCTCTATGGACGAGGCGTTGAAGGACGATGGTATAGAAATCCTAAAATTGTGTGATGGCTTCTTCCGCTCCCTCGAGCAGTCGCTGCACTTCCTCCACATAAATCTCCGTCGTCGCATAATGCTGATGCCGCATCATCTTTTGCATCCGCGTCGGGTTGGCATCATTGAGGAGGGCAAAGGTCGGAGTGGAATGGCAGAGACTATGCACCAGAATGCCGGATTTCTATACCCTCACCAAGAGTAGTTCTTCGGTATCGAGTGGCTACTAACCGGTGCTCGAACGCCGTCGGCCCTCGAGCCGGCGGCGGCCGTCTTCACTCCCACGTCCAGATCGGATGAATGCGGCTTTGGATGTGCGCTCGGTGCACGGGCCCAAAGTAGCGCGCATCGAAGGAACGGCTATTCGCGTCCGACATCAACAAGAGGTCCGATGAGGCCAGCACATGATCGGT
>JAFEBI010000026.1:4994-12023 GCA_018242725.1 Nitrospira sp.
TAGCCCCGCTCCTTCGCCAGATCAAACTCCGGACGCTCCGGGGGACAGAACAGCACATAGGCCCCTTTCTCAATCGGATCGTGTGACATCGTATAGAGGCCGAGGGGAATGCTGCGCGTGGTGTTGAGACGAAGACCGGATTGATGAGCCAGGACGAGGCCTAGTGCGAAACAGAGACCCACAATCACAATCGGGTGTCCCAGGCGACTCCACCCTATCGTCATAGTTCAATCTTAATAGGGTGTGGAACCTGCGGCTCACAGAGCCTGTCACTCACCGCTGGCGGTGCAATGGCGGCCCGTGCCGCAAAGATAGGATCCTGGAAGAAGAGCGGCTGCCGGCCGTAGATGGCCGGAAATCCCGCGACGTAGATCACCATATCCCCGGCTTCAAGGATCTGTCCCTGCGCGTCTTTCTTCGGCCCCGGCATCCGGAGGCATTCGTCGGGGGTCAGCAACGGCCGTTGGACCTCGTGCTGCGAGCGGGATTCCTGCGCTTGGATGGCGCTCATACGGCGTCGGCTGACGGTCAGTTTGTCTTGGATGACAGTCGTTTGTCCGGTGAGCCGGGACAGATGTTCGGCCGTTTCGAGGCGATTCGGCGGAAACGCATTTTGGATATGGCAGTTGGAGCTAATGGCTTCATCCGCACCGTACCCGGTCTCACGGCTCCGCAGTTGGTTGATGTCCTGACAGATCAAATAGAACTTCAGGCCATATCCCGCCATGAACGCGAGGGATTCTTGGAAGATTTCGAGTTTGCCGAGGCTCGGAAACTCATCGAGCATGCCCAGCAAGCGATGGGCATAGGCGGGCTTGGTCGTCAGGTGTGACGCTGTGGATCGTATCCCGAGACGCGCAAGCAGGCCCAGGAACCCGGATGGTCGAACCGTCTCGCGATGAACGGCACTCGTGTCGGTGAGTAAACGCATGGCCATGGCCACGAAGACGCGAATTAACGGGCGCAACCGAGCTTTGTCGTTCGGCTTGGTGACGAGATAGAGACTCACCGGATTTGGATGGTGCATGAGATCTCGAATCTTGAATTCTGAGGCGCTGACGTTGTGGGCGACGAGGGGGTCGCGATAGAGCGCCAGGTAGGATTTCGCGGACGAGAGGACCGAGCCCGCTTCCTCCTCCGGTCGATCCAGCATGTCTCGAGCGGCGGCGCCCACCACCGGATGCACCTGCCCGTTCACGTGACCATAGGTCGTCATCTCTTTCCACAGCTCGGCGATGGGCCGTTGGGGATCGGCCAACATCCGATCGACAGCGGGTAAGGAGGTGGTCGTGCCGTCCTGTCGGGCTTGGTAGAGCGCGTGCAGCATGACGCCCACCAGCAACGCTTGGCTCGTCTTCTGCCAATGAGATTCCAGCCCACGTCCGTCTGGATCGACCAGGATCGTGGCCAGATTCTGGACGTCGGCCACTTCGTGTTCGGTGCCGAGCCGCACTTCATCCAGCGGATTCCACCGCACCGTGCCCTGTGCCGCAGCCGGTTCAAAACGCAACACTTGATTCTTCGCGTGGTGCTGTCGCCATCCGGCGGTGAGCTCCCACAACTCCCCTTTCAAATCGGCAATAAGGGCGCTATGCGGCCAGGACAACAGCGTCGGAATCACCAAGCCCACTCCTTTACCGGATCGGGTCGGCGCATAGGTCAACACATGCTCCGGCCCACTGTGGCGCAAGTAGTGCAGTGTGCCATTCGCATCCACCCAACCCCCGACATACACGCCATCGGCTGGTTGGTGCGGCGAGTCGTTGAACCAATCAAGAACGGTTCGTGTGCGAGGCAGCAACGCGGCGGCTTCGATGTCGTCTCGGTTGGCCCATCGTGCCGAGCCGTGGAGAAAGGGATTGGAGCGAGGCCGTGAGGCCTGGACCGTACGCGCGATGGTGAGACACAACAAGCCACTCGCTGCCACGATCATGCCGAATCCTCCGGATTGTCGGAGTTGCAGTGGATAGTCGCTCCTCCAACGGGAGGCCCATTCAAGAATGGCCCAGGGCTGATACAGTCCACCGAAATGGTCACCCAACACGTCTTGATAGTTGAACGTAGCGGCAAAGAATTGGGTGGCCGCCTGCAAGCCAAAGACGAGGGAGGCACAGGCGAGGAAGGGAATGACCAGGCCTGGTTTTGGGTGTGGAGCCCGAACCTGGGGACCCACCGCATTGTTGTAGGTCGTGCTCATCGGCGTCGTCCTCTTCCAAGTCTGATCGATCCTGACGCGTTCAGATGAAGCGTGCGCCCTCGTGTGAACGATTGAAGCCGTTCGTACGTGGCTTCATCAACGGGAAGCACCAAAGTCTCGTCCTGCCGATGGACCAACGCGAAATGCCTGCTTTCGATCTTGTTCACGGAACCGAACTGCACCATCCCTTTGTCTCGTGCCTCGAACCGTCTGACGGTCGGGGTGCGAATGACCTGCAACCGTGTTCGTTCCTGTTCGGCAAGGTCGCGGAGGACGGCATCACTCGGTACGGTGAGTGCCGGGGCGGTCTGCGTGGATTGTGACGCCTGCGCCGACGGGTGCGAGTGGATGGGAACGCCTCGATGTAGATTGCGCTGAATCAGTGTCGTCAGAGGGGTAAGGTCGCCAGAGAACGACCGCCGCGAGGCCTCCAGCATGTCCGCTTGGGTCATGTTCTTCCAGACAATGGTATAGCCACTGTTGTGCGCCACCTGGCTGAACAAGGCCCGGAGCGCCCGTCCATTCCCGTCCCGGAAGGGATGCAGCGCATTCAACTCGGCCAGATAGTGCGCCGCACGCTCACTAAATGCTGCCGGCTCAAGTCCGCGGAGATGGTGTTCCTGTGCCAGTTCCCGAAAGATCGTCCCAGCGGCACGTTCAAGATAGGCATGGTGCGCAAAACGGCTCGTGCCCTTGATGACATCCACCCTCCGTAATTGTCCAGCCCACTCGTAGAGATCCCCGAACAGATGACGATGAATCGCTTGCAGATGAGGAAGATCGAACGCGCCCGGAATGGGGTCTTGCACCAATTCGTGTGAACGCTGCGCGACGAATTGCGCCTCAGTTGTTTCTAGCGTGGCTTCGTCAGTAATGCCCAAACGATTCTTGAGCACCCCCGTTGTGGGGTCGGTATCGTCATCGTGGCTTGAATATCGGGACATTCGGAAAACGACTGTAGAGTTTCTTAATGAGGTCGTCGTTCGACATTTCACCCCGCGCGATCTTGCGCATGTCCTCCACGGTCTCGGCGGGCACCGTCAATCCTTCGAGCTCCTGCTGCGCGACGGCATCGTCCACCGCATCGAGATTGCGCTGAATGTCGGCTTCGGTCAGCATCACGGTATCTTACCCCCAGTCCCCATTTCACAACAAGAAGAACGTACGCAACCGGCGCGACTCCACCGCCTGAGACGGGGCCTCGGTCACATCCTCCGCGCGAGCCTCCTGCGTGGTGCTCATCGCCTGTGTCCTCTCCCAAGCCTGATCGATCCTGACGCATTCAGATGAAGCGTGCGTCCTCTCGTGAATGCTTTGAGTCGTTCATAGGTGGATGCATCAATGGCGAGTACCAACCTGTCATCCTGACGGTGAACCAATGCGAAGTGCCTACCCTCGATCATCTCCACCGCCCCGAATCGCACCCTCCCCTCGTCTCGTGCCTCAAACCGTCTGATGGTCGGTGTGCGTATGACCTGCAATCGCTTTCGTTCCTGTTCTGCAAGACGCCGGAGCATCGCATCACTCGGTGGCGTGAGCGGTGGTGCTGTCTGCATCGGAGCGGTGGCCGATAGAGTCTCTGCGGTAGATGGGCGTGGCAAGTCCCGCACGTGACGTTGGCGCTGTGCTTCTAGTCTGGCATCATCGAAGCGAATGGTAAGATGGGAGCGCCCCGCGACCTGTGCCACACGAGTTTTGAAGGCATCGGAGCCTGACACCGCGATCGTGGTGCCGTATTTCTGGATCGCGAGCCGGAGCGCCGCGTCGATTCCGTCATTCGTCACTTCACGCGAGACCTGGAGGCGGGTCCCGTCATCGCGGACAGCCGAGAGCCCGACACGATAAATGATCGTGCCCTGTTTGGTGATGTGGTCCTGATTCGCGCCCACAACGGCATCCACGAGTCTCGTTCCAACCGCCGTGATCGTGTCGCCAGTCAGACCACGGGAGACGTCTCGAGCCCGTAACGCACGCAGCGCCTCCTGATCGCCGGCGAGCGCTTGCTGACGCAACCAATCAGCCCAGGTCAGTCTGGTGTAGCGTGCCGTGATGGCGGCACAGTCTCGTCGATGGCGATCGACAATCTGACGGAGATCGGATCGAAGCGTCTGCGACACCGTCGCGTAGAGCAGTTTCTTCGTAATCCGTCCGCGCATGGTCAATTTGATCGTGTCCCGTTTGATCTGTGCCGCTCGCTTCGCGGCGTCCATGGCGTGTGCCTTGCGGGTCCGCGCCTCCTGCATCGCAACCGCTCGTCCCTGAGCGCGCGTGAGCCGGTCTTGCTGATACCGTTCATAGAGCGCCGTCGTATTCATGTGGCTCCGAACCGGTGTCGCAGCATAGCGTCTGGTCGCCTTCGTGGTCTCGACGATGCCAGGAGGCTCAAACCGACCAAGACGGCGTTCAAGTGACATCATGGAGAGATCCCGCGCCACCGAGCTGGCCCGCACAAAGGTCCCCTGCCCGTCTGTGATGACCAACCCTTGGCCGCGCGGTTGGATGGCCAAGCCATGCTGACGCAGCACCTGATGCAATGCAGACCAGGTGTGTGCCGACCGAAGCTCGTCAAGACAGCCTCGTTGCATCCAACCGATCAGGCTTTCGGTGCCCGCCTGCCGCTCCATATCGGAGGCCCGATTCTCCCCACTGGTTTTCCGGACCTGGTGATGGTCCCGTTCGAGATGAAAGGATTCTTCCAAACTGTCACAGAGTTCGCCAAAGGCCCGATAGGCCTTGTACGGATCATGGAGGGTGTAACGCGTCGGATGGATTTTGTTGATGGCCAGATGCAGATGGACATTGTTGGTGTCATGGTGCAACACACTCACCCGCTGATGTGCTCCGAACCCCAGCCGGTGACAGACGCGATCTTCGATCGCTCGCAGAGTCTGTGCCGAGGGGAACTCACCAGGCCGGAAACTGATGATGAGATGATAGGTCTTGTCCGACTGCGCTCGGGTGTTGAGCGATTGGGTATTGAGCATTTCGAGGGAAACAGCTTCGTGCCGATCGCTCTGACAGTTCGTCAGCGTGATCTCCCCGACCCGTTCCTGTCTCCCTTGAGTGTTGGTGAGATAGTCCACGAGAGACACGACATTGCTCTTCCGCAGGGATCGCATCGGCACATGTTTGATGATCATGGGCCGTCGTCCTTCTGTGAACTCGTGCGTGGGTTCGTGCCTGGACTTGAAATGGGGTCGGCTTGTGGCCGAAGGACTCGGTGCATCAGCGCCACCATCTGATCCTGCGTGCGGTCGATCTTCGTCAACGTCTCACGGATGGTGCGGGCATCGATCCCCGGGGCGGGCTTCCCGTTCGAGAGCCACAATTTTAAGAGTCCGCCGAGTCGCCCAAGATCCCCATTGATCTTGACCAACTCCTCTACTTGATGGTGGTCCACGATGCTGCGAATGGGATAGCCCATGCCGACGCGCAAGAGATAGGACGACTTGCTCAAGCCGGTCGAGCGGGCTTGCTGTTCGATGGTCTCCCGCTCGTCCGGGAAACAATAGACTTTGATCGGTGGGGAGTCTTTGCGATTGGTCTTCTGTCGTGGCTTCATGCCCCGCCTATATGGTGGTCTGCAACCTTCCAATGCCTCGAACGAGAGACACCCCGTTGAGCGCGCAGGCGCGAAGAAGGGAATGGTGAAGGATGGCTCACCAGTGCTGCTGGTGGGCCCCCTTCACCTATCCTGCCCCGCTGTTCGACATTCTTCTTCTATGTAACAGGACTCATAGATGTCTGGCAACAGTTGTTTTCTCTAGATTGAACGTGTTTTTTATTGTATAAGTAGTTCTTACAGCTTGTTTGTGCGTTGTTTCACCCGGTACGTTCTGACTGTCGTGAAGGAGACTCATGGAACCGCGGTTGTCGGCGCGGATTGCGGAGCGCGTCAAGCAGCACCCGGCGTCACCCCGCGAACGCAATCGGGCCGTCTTTCTCGCGTTGCTCCCGGAGATTCGCCAGGCCTTGGATGAGGGGTGGTCCGTGATCACGATTTGGCGAACGTTGCACGCGGAACAGAAGGTGACCTTCAGCTATCAGGCGTTTCGGCTGTACGTCAACAAGTTGATCCCGACGCCCGCAAAAGCCAGACCGACCTCCCCATCCCTGCCGCGCGAGCCAGGCTCCGCGAAAGGAACCTCAGGCTTTACGTTTAATCCCGTTCCCAACAAGGAGGAACTCATCTAATGGCAGCCATTCATCTGATCGTGCAAGGCAAGGGTGGTGTCGGCAAATCCATGATTGCGGCGTTCATCGCTCAGTACAAACTGGGCAAAGGCAAACTCCCGCTCTGCATCGATACCGATCCGGTCAATGCGTCGTTCGAAGCCTACAAGAAGCTCAACGTCCAGCGGCTCGCGATCATGCAGGGGGATGAGATCGATCCGCGCCGGTTCGATCACCTCGTGGAACTCGTCGCAAAGACCAAAGCGGATGTGGTGATCGATAATGGCGCAAGTTCCTTCGTGCCGCTCTCGGCCTATGTGCTGTCGAATCACGTGCCGACCTTATTGTGCGATATGGGCCATCAGTTGATCGTGCACACCGTCGTCACGGGTGGACAAGCCTTGCTCGACACGCTCACCGGTCTGACGCAGCTCATCCGTCAGTTCCCGGCTGACGTCCCCTTCGTCGTCTGGTTGAATCCGTACTGGGGTCCGATTGAGTTGGAGGGCAAATCCTTTGAGCAGATGAAGGCCTATCGGGAGCACAAAGATCGGATCTCGGCCATCATCCCGCTCCCGGATTTGAAAAAGGAAACGTTTGGGCGCGATCTCAGCGACATGCTGCAAGCCCATCTCACCTTTGAGGAGGCCATGGCCCTC
>JAFEBI010000026.1:12067-74196 GCA_018242725.1 Nitrospira sp.
CACCGACGACTTGCTCAAGGAAATTGCCTCGAAGCATGGCGTGGCGCTGGACCGGGAAGATCCGATTTTGATCGTGCAGACGATGCACGAACGGTTGTTGGCCGAGAGCCGGTCCGCGCAACAGGCCATGCTGGAAGACTATCGCACCACGCTCGAAGGGTTGTTGGAACGATGGAGTGCGGAGACCACAGCCAAAGCGGAGCGGATTGTGACGGCGTCGCTGACCGCGAGCACCGAGACCATGAAAGCGCAGATGGCGACGTACACAACCGAGGTGACCAACGCCATTCGGACAGAAGTCACCGCGGTGCTGGAACAGACTGAGACAAGGATGCGCTGGGCCACCACCGTGGGGTATCTGAATCTCCTCGCGGCACTGGTGACCGTTCTTGCAGCCGTCGTGCTCTATTGGACGCTCCGCCCCTAACCCGCGAGACCACCCCAACAGATAGGGGCAACATCCGCGCATGACGGATGCCTAAATAAAAGGCAACCTGCTAAAGAGGCGATGAGTTGTGGTCACACCGAGAACTCGCTCCACTTGTTCACACGGTTATCCCCAACAGATGGGGACAGTGGGGCGGGACACGCAAGAGAAAGAAGGAACGGGAGCCATGATTCCCTCCCCTCCCACCTGCTGCCCCATCGCACCAGCTCCATTCCTCCTCAGCCTTTCGGCGCGGATAACGCGTGAGGATAGTGCTTGGCGAGGATCCGGTTCAGCCGTTGAATCAGATCCGGTCTTTTAAACGTCACATGCCCATTGTGGTTCTTAAAGAGCCGAATGGAGAGATAGTCATTCTCGGCATGCTTCGGCCACGCTGCGGTGCTCTGCATCGCATCGGCAATGAGCCGATAGGCTCCTCTCCGGTGATCGGCCTCTGGCTTGCCATCACAGAGATGAAAGACGCGGAGCAGATCGTCCAGATGATCGGTCTGCTGCATATTGGCGCTTCCGTAGGAAGTCAAATACGTCATCACGATGCGCTTCCCAAATTTCTGTGGGAGATTTGTTTTGTAATCCCACGAGAGACGGCGAAAGCACTCAATCACCCCCTGCTCGAACATGTCCACCCGTGAATCATGGAGCGTGGCAAAAGTGGCGTGAATCGCCTCGCGCGTGAGTTCCGGCACCTTCTCTGCTCCGATTTGCTCATCCACCTCCTTTCTCTTCGACGCGGACATCATGGACCGCAGGCCAGAATCCTGTAAGAGTGTCGTCCATCCGCCGGCATCGAGACAGGCTTGAAATGTCTCCAACAGCGTCGTTCTATTCGAACATTCCCCAGTCATACGGAGACCGTGACCTCGCCACCCGCGGGCCATGGAGAGATCAGGAAATCCGAGCCGTGCCGCAGTCGCCAGGGCGTGGGCCTGCTCTAATTTTTCCAATGCCTCTTGAAACAAGATCAGGACCGCCTCCCGTTGCTGCAACAGATTGGCGATGCTGAGACTCGGGATCAGTTCATTTTCTTGTCCTGCGTCACCGTCCGGGCTCACAAAGATGGTCTCCGCTTGGGTCGTCATGCTGGCGTCCTTTCTGTTCCCACGATCGGACTCTCGTCTGGAATCTGAAACGGGCCGACCCAGGGGCCTGAGTGCGCCTTTGCGGTGAGGTCGGCCATGATCTAGTCTTGCACGGCTCTATCGACGCCTTGTTGTGTCCAGTAGGCCCGTGCGTGTCGTTCGGTCTCGTCCATGATCACTCCTGCATGTCGAAAAGAAGACACGGGGGGTTGTCGCTGGCAGTCTGGACAGTGCCAACCCTTGCCACCATTCGTATTCGCTGATTCATCGATCCTGTTTGCTGTCATGATGATGTCCTTTCTTCCTCGACTCCGACTGTTGTTATGCTGCGTTCGTTCCCTACATCGTCATTGGTGTGAAGGAGGGTTCACCCCTCCCCGTCCAGCCACCCTTCATCAGCGAAGGAGACGTGTCGCCCCTCCCCCATCACGATATGATCGAGGACACGAATGCCCAGTAACTCGCCCGCGCTGACGAGTCGTTTCGTTAAGGTGCGGTCCTCCAGGCTCGGTGTGGGATCACCGGAGGGGTGATTGTGCGAAAAAATCACGGCTGCCGCGCTCATGCACACGGCGGCTTTAAATGCCTCACGTGGATGGACGATCGAGAGCGTGAGGCTTCCGACCGACACGACCTGATAGCCGATGGGGGTGTTCTTCGCGTCGAGGAACACCACGACGAATTCCTCGTGTGGTCGCCCCTCGAAGTGGGCGCGGAGCAATCTCGACACATCGGATGAATCCGCAATCTTAGGTGCGCCATACAGGGCCGAATGAGGTTCTTTCACCACCTGCAGCCGATAGAGGGGGATACAAACTGACGTGGTGCCCTGCTGGCCCTGGTTTGCTGGTACGATCTTCTTCGCCATCTTCTCGCCTTTCGCTTCTGTGCGATGCGTGGTCAGGGAGCCGGAACGAGTGCGGTCGTTCCGACTCCCGCTTGTCGGCCTACCGTGGATATTTCTCGGTGAGATACTTGCGATGGGCCATCCGATCGAGCTGCGCGAGATCGAGGTTCACCCGCTCGCAGAAATGACGGAGATCCGTGAGAAAATCGGACAGCACGGTATCGACCGAGGCGCCTGGCTCCCGTAAGGCGGCCACGCGATAGTAGGCCAACGCCTGCGCGGCTCGATCCGCCCGAATCGCATTCGGATGCCGCTTCACCTTTCGAACATTCGCCCGATACATCGTTGTTGTGTTCATCCTCGTGTCCTTTCTGTTGGACTGTCTCCCCATGAGAACAGCCACCCACGAGACCAACGGCCACATCGCGTCGACCGGCCCACCGGTCTCTTTCACGAACATGTGTTGCGCCTCTCACGCACAGCAGGAGGCGCAACACCATCTCCGAATCTGTGGCCACGGACGCGTGCGAGCGTGACAGCCCTCCGGGCCGTTGGCTGGCGCGGTTGCTGTCGGGAGTGCCACACACCGTGGGGGGCGAGGGAATTGGATGGAATGGAAAAAGAGTCAGCACGGTCGAGCCGCCGCAGGCGACACGACGGTGCTTAATGAGAGGCACGGCGCTGGCGCGGTGCCACCATACTGGTGGAACGTGCCAACACACTCGTGGATCAGGATCGGAGAGATCAATTATGGAAAAGGAAGGGAAAACGAGTCTGATCAGACAAGGCCGACGAGCGAGCGAGGCCCGCCGGCCCTGTGGAGCGAATCAGTCGATCGCGCGAACGATCAGGCCGGCCTCGGGATGCTCGCCTGCGAAATCACGCAACAGATGAAAGTACTGGGCGATCCGAGGACCACGTGGATCGTCCTCCAACAGGAAGGATAGGTGGCTGAACGTGTAGAGGGACACGATGATCCCGGCGGCATCGCCCGAGACCGTGGCGTCAAAGTAATTGCCCGCATGCACGAGTGCACAGCGTTCATGACTCGGGGCGAAATAACACCCGCCGTTGCTCAAGTCATAGAAGTGCCAATACCCTCCGGTGTAGGTGGGACACAGCTTGGCGAACTGTGTGTAGAGACAATTCTCCACCGTGAGCATGTGCGTGCCAAAGTGGCGCGGCAGAAACTCGAGCCGGTCCTCTTCCGGCACCACGGTCGCCACGATCGCTGGTTGTTCGCTGTTGAATGGTTTCATGTCATTCCCTCCGAATTGTCCCAGGCGGAATTGCCTGGGTGGAGGGTCTCCAGCACACCGCACGCGCAGGAGTCAGGGCCGTGTGACACACGCTTGCGAGCACGAGGCGCAGCCGCGCGCGGAGGCCTTGACACCAAGACCGGTGTGATAGCCTCACGACACACAGGCACGCACGCCCCCTCCCCTCCTGTCTGTCCGCGGACTGTCTTCCCCACCGATGCGAGTGACGAGACCGGATTGAGGAGGCGTCTTCGCACGGTCCATCCGCGCGGCGCCGATGGACGGTGCCAATCGAATACGGGTGCGGCACGGCGCGTGCGCGGTGCCGTCCATTGGTCTGTGTGATTGCGGTCATGTGCAGGGCGTGAGTCCCGCCGTCTGGCGGGATGAGCGCAAGCGAACCAGGAGCCGCGCGGTCGCCGCAGGCGAGACGCCAAACCGATCTGAGTGGTACCAACGTGAGGGGACCGCGCCGCGTACGATCACGACGATCATGGACCAATGATGAAAAAACTGCGGCAGAAGAGTTCCTCGACGTTGATGCCGTGCGCCTTGGTGTGGGGCATGAACGACCACCAAGAATCATGTTGGGTGTTGAATGTCGTCACCCGCACCCACTGTCCGTTAGCGGCCACTTTGCGACAGCTGCTAGGGCAAGCTCCACGCCGGAAAGCTGCCGTTCATGATAGATGGTGCTCGCTTCGAACTACGCTTGGCTGGAATAGGCCTGAGTGAGCTGGAATGATGTGGGCTTGAGCACAAAACGAGCATAATTGTGTAATTGTTCGTCGCTTGGGTCACAGCGGCAGCTATAACGTTCCGGCTATGTGGTGTCGGCCCCAAAAGCATCGGAAACACGGTGCGTTGTCCCCGGCGCCCCCGCAAGCCGGTTGTCAGGCCGTATAGTCTTAAGCATCGCCATAGTCTTCCTCAAAGTATCTTTTCAAATCGGCCTGGTATCTCGGGAAGGTATCCATTGTCTGAACTAGAAACATGATGAAGTGCAGGAGTGCATGTTCTTTGAATAGAATGGTCTCAGTCTTATGTGCCCTTCTGATCACTAGGCACTGGTCAAGAACGCATACAGCATTTGGACGAAGCGAATCATCAAGCTCTAGCAGCAGTTCTTGAAAGACTTTTTCAGCACTCTCTGGGCTCACCCAAGAAGTTTTGAAAGCAAATACAAATCCACGAGGGCGAAGTGTGTCTTCTTCGCGCAATGTGACCTTGTGATTTGCCTCATATCTTATGGCGGCTTTGCGAGGGAGGGCCCGGACGCTGGCGATTGATGACAGAGAGACACGCAGTTCGTTTCTGTTGAGAGTCGTTTTCATAAATATAACTGCAAAACACTCTCTATGGGTACTAGACTCCAGACACACGCTTCAACTAATGACGGTGTATTCACCCGATCGTGGACTATCAGATCGACTTGCCCACTTTCCTGCCCACCGGCAGCGACAACCTTCCCTGTAGATACGGAGTAGCGTTTGGGAAGAGATGCATTCAGGAAAGCGCTCAAAACATGCTCGTTATTTCTTCCTTTCTCGCCTGCATGAGAAATGCTGGCTGAAATCGTATCGATTTCCGATAGCATCCGTGTTGAGAGACCTGCATAGTGCTTCTTCATTTTTCACAAGGCCTAACTATTGAGCATGCTGACCGACATAGTATGCACTTACGGAATGGGCACAGGTTTGAGTTTCTTGCGGTTAGTTATTCGCCTGTCAAGGGTCATCCTGTCATCGCAGCGGTGTGCTACACAGGCCAGCCCAATTGCGTTATACCCGGTGGCCGTGATGCGTCGGAACCTCAGTCTGTACAGGGCATGCGGGCCACGAGATGTAACAGCCCCGCGATCTAAGCCCTCTGCATATATGGCCATGCAAGGTCCGCATGTTCCTTCTGTTTACGCTTCTTGTAACGACTGGTTCGTATACAACTGATTCTGATACTAACTGCCTCAACAGGAGAACTTTGCCTCAGAAGGTTTAGTGGATGGACGACAGATCTTTCGGAGAACAAAGATCTTTGTAACTGGAAAAGTTTTGTGCCGTCCAGGCAACCTGCTGATCAGGCTTCAAATGCTCAACAAGAAGATGTACGCAGGTATTAACTACCTCCCAACACCAATAGCCAAGAGCATAGGAACGCAATTTATCTCCGAAAGTAAAGTCGTGGTTTGGTGCCTCTGTTGACATTAGGAGCCCCATTTCATGCAGTGGGAGAAGATCAGTTGGGACATTGTTCTGCGTGCCTGGTGGTAGGGGTACAGGATGCACAATTTCATTGCGCACTTCGATTGCAAGTCTGAGGTTGTCAGTGGCTTTCTTGAAATCTAACCCCTGCTCTTGAGCTAATATTCCAATATCGGTGAGCGGTGTTGGGCTTACGCCATTCCAAGCGCAAAGTGATTTATATTTCTTAATAAGTGAAGAAGCTTTAACAAGCTGGAGCAAGGCGGGATCGTGCATTGACAGATGGGCAATGGTTTCGTGTAACCAAGATTCGAGTCCTGCAAATAACAACACGGTACTGCCAACTACATGCTTACTCATATGATTCTTTGGCGGCGGGTTAGAATTACCTTTTCGATCCTCTATAGAGGCTTCAAGCATGAGCTTGGCTGTTAGCAAAAGGTCAGTAGAGAAGGAGCCCCACGATCCGCTCTTCGGATTGACTAGACGACTTTCTCTCTCTTGTCTTCCCATAATGTTTTACTTTTGGACCAGCATCAGCATAAGTCAAATTCCTTGAGAAATCGACCAACTTTGGGCGGCATTTCAGATGGGGATTTTGACAGGGGTGTATTGGGGATTGTCGGGAAGTTTACACCCTTGGATCCCGATGGTGCCGACATTACAGTGAACCACTGGATAGCCGTCGGTCGTGGACTTCTGCTTTGGATCGAACTGAGACAGTGTGCCCGACCTTCCGCGAGCGTCCGCCTTCAAGGTATCTGACACTGTTTGTGAGATCGGATGCCAACGACTACATTATATTTGGGAACCGGCCCTTTGATGACGGTGCGCATCTCGAAGAGTCCGGCAGGACCTGCTTCGGTTGTCCTACCCAGCCATCAAGTTTATGTTTTTTCCCTTCTCGTTGAAATGCCGCAACCAACGCACGGGCTCTCGTCGTTCGAATGCGTCGCCTCACCACGTACCCCTACTCTTGTGGTCCGAGTCCGCTGTACTCCTACGCAGTTCTCCCCCACCCACTGAACTTCACCATTATCGACATCTGGATACCCAGAAGCTACATGAGGGCCCATATCAAAGGGTTTGACAGCTATCCTGAGGTACGATACCTTATCCTTTACAAAGACCCAGCTTCCGAACTGTCACCGTATGGTGCGCGTGCCCGAGGATCCTCGGGATAGGAGCTGGGTCGAACTATTCTGCACCCTTCTGCCTATCCAAAATTCCACACATCCTCGATTCGCTTTTGGAGAATCGTTCGGTACTCAATCGCATCCTTCTTTTCCTCTTCCGCATGACGACGCAACGTACCCGCCACCATATCCGCCAGCTGAATAAGAACGTTATTTTTCGAGTCCACGATTCGCACATCCTCAAGAATGGGCTCTCCTTCTCTACTGACTTGCAGCTGCCTGCGCAGATACGCCTGGAGTTCTCGTCGAAATTCCCTGTCTTCGTGCCCGTCCATTTTCAATCGTGCCTTCTTGATTGTGCCAAAACTGTGTTGTAACACCATACGAATCGCATACCGATAAAACGATTCTTTCGATTCGCGCAGCTCTGCACTATAAATCGCATCTTTTCTCATCACGATGGCTCTGACTCTGAATTTGTACGAGACGACTCGCGTCAAGAATGCTTTTCGAAATACGGCTGAGCACTTACTGAATTTGAACTCAAACTGATCACTGAGATGCAACTCGCGCCTAAGTTTTTTTATCTCAACGGCACAGGTTTCTGCCTCAAGATGATCGTCGAAGATTACCAGTGCGATCACAAAGCACGGCGATGACCCCTTTTTAATCTTGAACCCAGGATCACCCGAGTCGTCCAGAAAGACTAACACTCAGGTGTCTCGTGTCGGCACATCATGATCAGCCCTATTCTGGTGAAGCTGCTCAACTCAAGAGAAGGTTCCAGTAACACATTTTCCTATGTGGGAATTTACAGTAAAGATTTCTTAATTGGGCGAGATGAACAACGGAACGAGCAACAGGCATCTAAGAAGTAATTATTAACTCCTCCTAGTTCTGTAAACGACACAATTTGTCATACACTCCCCTTCCCTAAGAGCCATGCTTTAGTAGCACTCTATCGATTTCTAACAATGTATTTCCTATGTGCTCTGATATCTTTAGAATCACAGAAGTTGTTTTCACCACTTATTATCACCCGACGGCCGCTGGCACTTCACTGACACTCTCACCCACCACCCGCGCTCCCTCCCCTTTCGTCTTTGTGATTGGCTTGACTTTCAATCGCGTTACCAGTTCCTGCGCGAGCATCAAGTAATCGCGACTCGCCGAGCACTTCCGATCAAATTGCAACACAGTATCTCGCTGTAACTCAGCCTTTTGCGCCGACGTCGACATGGAAATTGTGGTGTCGAGAAAATCTTCTTTAAAGCGATCCTTCACCATTTGAAATACCGCCTGACAGACGTTGCGACGCGCGTCGTGTTTAGTGAGTAACACACCGAGTATCGACAGGTCAGCCTGGACGCTCCCTTGCACAGTGGAAATAATGTTCAGTAAGTCATCGAGGCCATCAAATGAAAATCCCGATCCACTTTCCATGGGCACGATTACGTGGTCACTCGCAGACAGGGCATTCATCGTGATCAACGATAGCGACGGAGGCGTATCAAATATCACAAAATCAAACGGAAGATCCTTACGTACTTTATTCTTCAAAACCCCAATCGGAATAGGATACACCGCTGGATCGCGAAGGCGGTTTTCAACAGAGGCCAGGCGAATATTTCCCCGCACCAAAGACACATTGGGGAGCTTCGTGGCCGTCATGCACTCTTCGACCTTCATATCAGGGTTCAACAAGAGTTCTGTCACTCCCGGGTTTGCCTCGGGAGCCATCTGTAAGAGCTTCGTCGCATTTGCCTGCGGGTCACAATCAAAAAATAGTACCTTATAATTCGATCGCCGCAAGGCATCAGAGAGATTGATCGCTGTGGACGTTTTTCCACACCCACCCTTCTGATTTGCAATACTGATTCGAATCGCCATATCTCACCTTCCTTCGCGCCCATCAGGTGCGGTTACAGGGTCTTTGGTCCTTCGTTGTGTCGCATATGCTCGCGTATGAGTTCTTGCAGCTTCCGCTCCCGCTTCGTATCTCGCACAACGGGGAGCTCACTGTCAGCCGCTGCCTCGGCCGCCTTCGCCCTCAACTGGGCCTCTGTTTCTGGCGGTAATCCTAAGAAATAGAGTTCACAGCGCTGTGCTTCTACACGATCGCGGGCAGCTCTAATTGCTGCCGCTTCTTCTTGCAGGCGCCGCGCTTCTTCCTCCAACAAACGTACACGTCGGCTTTTCCACCCGGGAGGCGGGTTCACTTCCATTTTCTTTAAGCAAGCAAAGAGAAAACCGAGCGCATCCGCAATCGGTTTGGCCGTCGTCTTCTTGTGTTCAATGACAGCGGTCACCTTATCGAAAAAATCCTGTGCGTACTCGGGTGATGGCATCACACGAAGAAACGGCTCGACGGAGCGAGGCTCAATGCCGGTGAACCATTCTGACAGAATAAGATTATGCACTCCCCATTCTTGTAGTAGTTCAGAGTTACTTAAAGAGAAAGAACTACTACTACTGGGGGTATTCTGAGAGGAATTCCGGGAGTCGCTCTGAGAGTGTAGAAAACCAGGCGGACGAGGGCGTGGGCCTTTTTTCTTGCCCGTCGGTAACGGAGTAAGAAGCGCCGGGAAGGCTTGGCCAAAGAGATAAATCGAGCCCCCATTCGCATGCTGCAGGAGTGCCTTTCGCACAATGAGCCCGGCGCTCATTAGTTGGAGAAGTGACCGTCGTACGGCATCTTCAGTTCGATCGACCAGAGCACCAATCTCTGCATAGGAGACAGGGCGAGTCTGGTTCGGGGCGGAGTGGTCGCGACAGCTATGAAGTGCCCAGGCAAAGCGGACCCAATGTGATGGGGGTTTGAGAAGAGAAACGGGGATGTCTGCCGGGCTCGCCGACTGGAGAGGGAGTGGCGCTGGAGGCTGATGGATGTCAGATGAAACACGAGGTCTCGGAAAGGAGTCAGTGGCACTGACAGAGTCTCTGACAGTGCCACTCTCAGGATGTAACGGACGTAGTTTTGTACTGTCAGAATAGGCGTAGACACTGTCAGAATGCTCTGACAGTATGGTGCTGTCCCCATCTGGCGTACGTTGCGATGAGTTCGATCGGCCGGATATTTCTGCGGCAGTGGATGTAGTCATTCGAGGGGGTTCGGAGTGCAGCGGCGAAACTGCCGCCTCCTCTTGAGCGGGAATCTCGACAGGAGTGGCAATAGAGAACGTGGGCGCGGAAGGAACGGCGCTTACTGGAGAAGAGAGACCCAGTAATTCGAGGGGATCGACTCGAGGTTGCGAGGAGGCAAGTTCTTCAAGACGTTTTCCAACCACGCCCTTTAAGAAGCTCTTCTCTTTACTCTCAGCGCCGCGCACTTTCTCCATTTAAACGCGTGCTCCGACGATGGTGACCAGTAGAGATGGCCGTACTCGATCTTGCACCTGGGTGCGAACCATTGGATTGTAGACGGTAAAATACAGAGCTACTATTGCGCAGGAATAACAAAACGACTGGAGCCTGTCAACATATATATGAAATGAGTTATGCCAAGTCAAGTGCATATGATGGGTGGATACAATAGAACATCCCAATAAAGAACTATTTTATGTGCCTACATGTGAGGACGTGTTGCGGGTATACATGATCTCGATACATAGGTGTAGATAGTCGTTGTCAGATGAAAATGATGTGGTAGTCAAGGACACATTGAGTGGAGATACGCTGGGTCTTGTAGTCATGTTAGCCTAATCACATACCTCACAGTGAATATCACAGGAGACATGATAGTTACACTGACAGAACTATAATTCTGATAGTCAGCATGTACGACGTTGTAGCGCCACTGCGATGGAGTCAGTGTTCATGTGAAGCGGATATGAGCGCGAGAGATAACACTATCAGTGTACATATTCTGTCTGAGTAGTATTCGTAAGATGTCCTCAAATGTATGAGAGTAACGTAAGTCATTGGGCCATCTTTACTATCAGATAATACACACACACAGTGTATTAATACTGACAGAGTGGTAATTAATGACGACCATATGTTATATCCCGATATGATCTTACTATAAGAATAAACACTCTTATAGTAATTACTCATAACATATTGTTATACATATTATATTGTTATACTATAAGAATATTAACACAGTGGGAAAAGCTAAACAGTCAGAATATATATACAGCGAGAAGTAACGCACTGAGAGAATACTGAAACAGTCAGAATAGTATTAACCGACTTTAGACTGACGAACAAAACGAGACCTATTCACACGAGTGTACGGTTGGTTTGGCGAAAGCATAAAGTATTCTGACAGAATGCCCACACTGGTAGTTGATAATCAGTAGTCCTAACGTGCGCCGAGTGCCCGGTTATCTCTGCGAAGGAAGGTCATACCAGCCTGGATGCTTTTTCATGAGCTCGTGCTTATACGGGAAGAGGTGAAGGAGGCGATAGGAGAGGATCTTTGTTACGAGCTCCTGGCTCGGCAGCAGGCCGTCCGCTCGCAGACTCAGGTGAATCTCAGATGCCATCTCCTCCCGCTGACTCGGAGATAAGAGGGGAGCCAGGCGCTTCAGCTCAGCGAGATCTTCCTGATCAAGCTGATCGTAGCGGGTCACAATGTCCTTCAATACCTCTCGCTGTGCCAGCTGCGGCAGCCAATGCACCAGATAGGTGGGGGCCACCCGTTGCCGAGCCGGGTGGCCGATCGTCACGAGCCCCACACGGATCAGCGTCTTGAGTTGTTTCTGCACGGTCATCCAGGCGAGCTTCGTCTCCGCCACGAATCGGTCAATCGACATCCGCACTTCGCGTTCGCCCCGGCCATGGGTGTGCTTGAGCAGATGGAGATAGAGAAGCTGCGCGGTGGGGGAGAGCACGAGAAACCGCGGATCCTCCATCGTCAAATGGAGCTGGTCGATGTACGCGAGGCGCCAGTCCGATGAGAGCGTCGCGCGCCCTTCGAGGGCCAGGTCGGGAGGCAGGAAGTCGGCGACTTCCGCTTCTTCATCAAACGGTTGGGACGGCGGCACCTCGAAGGGATTTGGCATGATGGATTAGAGGTCTACTCTTAGTGGGGTAGTCAGTCAAGAAAATATCATCACGGAATCGTTATAGCATCCGGGATGGACACCTTCTCGGAGGCCTTGCGATTTCGGATCGGATGGGGTAGGGTGGGGACGGGTAGGGGAAAGACTGGAACATCGGCTCGGAAGGCAATCGCCTCCTGGTGTTTTAGGCAGGGATCATTGAGCGGGACACCCCGACGCGGTGCACGGTCCACCTCTAACCTTTTAGAAAGAGGAGTCCCGGGCCGGACGGGGAGTGAGACCCAGTCTTCAGCGAGCACTCCATATATATAGATAAGAGAGAGGGATGGAGCGGGGAGAGAGAAGGGACGGAGATCATAGACCTCGTACTGCTGACCCCTGAGCACGCGCCGCCCGATCAGAGCGCCTCCACGGCGCTGGTCCCCTTGGCCACGACGGCGCTCCGACGAACAGGCGGAGAACTCCCACCGGTCTGTCTCCAGCTCTCCTCCTCGACGTTCATTGGGCTTCGCGTCTATCTCGACGAGTTCGCACGGCAGCTCGCGGCGAAGAAGCCACTGTCGACCACCGCTCGCACCTATCTCAAACGTGGCCGGTCGTTCATCGCCTGGCTCGAGCAGGGGCGAGATCACCAGCTGCGTCGTCTCGATCGCACCTGTCTCGAAGCCTACCGTGCATTTCTCGACCACCGCTTTTCCAACCTCCGCACGAAGAACGGCTATCTGACGGCGGTGCGGCAGTTTTTGAGCTGGCTTGTGCCATTCCATCCAGGATTAGTGAACCCTGCTGACTTTGTGCAAGGTTGGAGCTGCAGTCGGCAGCACACGCGACGGCATCTGCCGGTGGAGGATGCGAAGGCGTTGCTCGCGGTGTTGGAATCCGATCCCCGGAAGACGGAGCTGCAGCGTGCGCGCAACGTCGCGATGGCGTATCTCATGCTCAAGACCGGATTGCGCACGATTGAGGTCAGTCGCGCACGGATCGAGCATCTCCAGGAACTCGTGCCGGGTGAGAAGTGGCGCTTGTGGGTGCATGGGAAGGGGAGAGCGTCCGCCGATGAGTCGGTGCAGGTGCTGAAGGAAGTCTATGAGCGGATTCAGGCGTATCTGGCACTGCGACCGGGTTCGCTGCAGGGGAGTGAGCCGTTGTTTGCGACGACGGCCTGTTACGATCGCGGCGGGAATGTGGTGACGCCCGCCGGGAAGCGACTCTCCACACGTGCCATTCACCGGATCATCACGGAAGGACTACTCTTAGCGGGTGTGAAAAAACCCGGCATTGTGGTCCATAGTCTGCGCCACTCGACCCCGACCTTTGCGCTCCTCAATGAGGCCAATCCCACGCGGGTGCAGAAGATGATGCGCCATCAGCACTATGCCACCACCGAGATTTATGTGGAGGAAGTGCAACGCCTTCTTGAAGGGGCGGAAGACTCGGTGACGCAGATCTAGAGAAGCTCCCGCCGCCGCCCTCACACATATCTGCACCGTTTCGAATAAAGTTAACCACATCGGGACGCTCATCACGCCTGAGCGCCACCCATCTCAAACCTGTCATCAAGCCATTGGGCCAGTTCTCTTCAGAGGGAGAGGCCTCAGAGTATTGTCACGCAGTGCCGCCAACGACATGAGTCTCCTAACAAGATGGATGCATCTGCCCCTTTATGAAGCCCTCGGTGGGCTGAGCCACCTACGACGTACAGCGAGGTTTCGTCGTATCACGAAGCTTCGCTGTGAATCGGAAAAACGAAGAAGTCGCCAATCCCCACAGAATCAGCACCTTGTAGCATTCACGATCGTGGCACCAAGTTTGGAATGCCTCCTAGCAGCAAGAGTCGACTTTCACAAGTGAACACACACCGAGATGGAGCAGCCATGAAATCAATGCTTAATCGGAGATCAAGAGAAGATATCGCAATCACAGGATTGCTCTTTGCATTCTTCTTTCTTGTGATCGCCGTCTTCCAAGTGCTGAAACCCCTTAAGAGCGGGCTGTTCGTGGAGCAGTACGGGGCTCACATGGAGCTCTACGCCAAGCTCGCGAATATCCTGATCGCATCCATTGGCGTGGGAACGTTTACCTTGCTCTACAACAAGCTGCACCGGCAACGATTCATCTACACGCTGAGTGGGTTCTTTCTCTTGAGCTTCCTCAGCCTTGCGTTCGTGCTCGGAGATGAACCGGATCCGTTCCTCATCTGGACCTTCTATCTGTTGGGTGACCTCGAAGCCACGATGATGGTCGCAGCGTTTTGGGCATACGTGACTGATCTTTCCCATGGACCGGACGCGAACCAGCTTTTCGGTCCGATTGGAGCCGGCGGTGTGTTGGGCGGTTGGGCCGGAATTTCGGTCGCAAAGGTTTTGCTTCCCACCATCGGAACCCCGGGACTCTTGTGTCTATCCGCTTTTTTTATGGGCGGAGTGATTCTGATCGTTGGATCAACAGAAACACTACTCCGGAGATCACGGATATTCACGCCAACGGTTTGGCCCGATGCACGGTCGAAAGTTGAATCGTTCTCCAGAGGGTCATTGTTGGAGGCCTTTGAAGGAGCCAGATTGGTCTTTCGCTCACGCTATCTCGCGAGCATTGCGGGCATTATGGGTTTGTACGAGGTGGCGTCACAGCTGATGGATTACCAATTCAAGTTAGCAGCCGAGGGCATGTCCGGTATCCAAGCAACTCAGGCCTTCATAACGGACGTGTACTTGTACGCCAGTCTGTTGGCAGTGATCACCCAGTTCTTTCTGGTTGGTGCCGTGATGAGGCGGTTTGGTCTTGGCGCAACTCTGCTTGTCCTGCCAGCGGCTATTATCGCCGGCTCGTTAGGGTTTCTGGCCATGCCCTCGTTGGTGGCAGTCAGCCTTCTGGTCATTTTCGATAACGGCCTAAGTTATTCCATTCAGCAGACCGGACGGGAGTCGCTCTACCTCGCCACCGGACCAGACGAAAAGTATAAGGGGCGAGCATTCATTTCTATGTTTGTGCAGCGGACCGCCAAAGGCGTGAGCATTCTCGCTGTCATTCTGCTGGGGATGGCAGGAGTGGCCGCACAGTACTTGAGTCTCCTGACGATTGGGATCATGGGCGTGATGATCCTGCTGAGCATCAACGCAGGGCGACACTATGCTTTGGTGACAAGCCGGAATGCCGCATCGGCACCAACACAGGGCGATCTGGCAACGGTTTCGCCAAGGCCGGCTCGTCAGCCATTGGCTGCAGCTGCATGACCTAGATCAGGAGATCAAGAGCGACTCGGTCCCCTGCAAGAAACCGCGACGCAGTCTTCTTCAGCGACTGTGTCTGAAACAAGCGAGTTCAGATATCACCAGAGATCGTTCCACCATACTGAGAAAGGAGTCCACCATGAGTTGTTCACGTTGTCAGGGGTTGATGGTACGAGAGTTTGTCGTCGATTTGCATGTCTCTCCGACCGGCGGCAGGGCTTGGCGCTGTGTTTCGTGCGGCCATCTTGTCGATCCGGTCATTGTATCCAACAGGAAGCGATATCAACAGGCTGTCCGACTCTCGAAGCGGAGCAAACGCCATCTGGATCTCGTGGCAGCTTGAACGGAACAGCGGAACGACGGGGAGAGGTGCCGTGGAGAGAATATGTGCGAGGGTCATTTCGGCTTCGTGAGGCCGAGCTTCTTGATGCGGGACACCAAGGTTGTGGGCTTTACTCCGAGCTGTTCAGCGGCACCACCAGGACCGTAAATTCTCCCATGACTGCGTTCCAAAGCAGCCATTAGATTGTTCCGTTCTCGTTCCCGCATAACTTCGTCGGTCATGATGCCGATCTGGCGCACCGACATATTGCGCCGACCGAGCCTCATCGAAGCAAGTGACAAGCCTCCATGACGAGGCAGATCAAAGTGAAGCGGACGACCTTGTGAAACGATGACAGCTCGGTTGATCACATTCTGGAGTTCCCGCACGTTTCCCGGCCAATCATATTGCTGCAAGATCGCCAATTGATCATCCGGCAAGGCGGGTCTGGGAGAATGCAGATTGCGGGAAGCTTGATCGATGAAATACATCGCGAGTAACGGCACATCCTCCTTTCGATGGCGCAATGGCGCCACTTCGATGGGATAGACGTTCAAGCGATAGTACAGATCCTGCCGGAATCGTCCTGCTTCCACTTCCCCCATCAAGTCGCGATTGGTCGCGGCAATGATCCGGACATCGACTCTTCGAATGGTTTCCTCCCCCACTCGCTCATATTCGCCTTCCTGTAACACGCGGAGCAACTTGCTCTGGAGTTCCGGCGGGATCTCTCCGACTTCGTCCAGAAACAAGGTGCCGCCATCGGCCGACTCAAATCGGCCAGCTCGATCCTTCATCGCACCGGTAAAGGCGCCCTTCACGTGCCCGAAGAATTCGCTTTCATAGAGCTCTCTCGGAATCGATGCACAATTGACTCGAACCAATGGCTGGTGCCGACGCCGACTCAGTTTGTGAATTTCACGAGCCACCAACTCTTTGCCCGTTCCAGATTCGCCGAGAATGAGGACGGTGGCATCCGTGGGTGCGACAAGCTCGATCTGACGAAGAATCACACGGAGAGTCCGACTCTGTCCGACCAGTTCCCGAACCTCTTGCTCCGACTTTTCTATCGGGGCAAGGTGCGGATCCATCTGGCCAATCGGACCATCGGGCCGAACCGTTCTTTCGACCACGGTTATCACCGGAGCCATACCTCTCTCCCGCGCTCAAGTTCGATGCAGACAGAAAGCCCATCGACACGTCACGGAGGAGATTATTCTCTATGTCCATTTAGAAGTCTGTTAGCTAGAGAACAGTCGGTCGCACTCTCCCTAGGTGTGCGATGCCAGCACGGAATGATCAAGGCATGCCTCCAGCCACCGCTGCTTTGGCTTGGGATGGACAAGCAAGGGATGGAGTTCTATTTGAGCGCGGCGAGGTCTTGAATACAGATCAAGGTACGGTGATAGTCAAGGACGCCGTGGCTCTTGAGGTCGTTGAGCAGGGTGCTGACAACCGGCCTACTTGCGCCGACGAGGTCCGCGAGCTCCTGTTGAGTCAGTTTGATGTCCAGCTCGAACCCGTGCCGACAATGCCCGCCGTGGCTACCAGCCAAGTCGCGCAGGGTTTCGGTGAGTCTGGAACGAACGTCGTGGAACCGCATCAGTTCTAGCTTGCGCCGGAGCGCATGGATCTCAGTGGCCTGCGCGTCGAGTGCGTGCCATGCAAAATCTCCGTCGCTTGTCAGCAGCGTGCGCATTTCTTTGAGCGGAATTCTATAGAGGACGGTACGGCCTTTCGCCTCAGCGGTATCAGTGATCGTCGTAGACGAGCGATCGGTTAACGCGGCCCCAAACCACTGTCCTTCCGTCAGCACCGCCATCACAAATTGATCCCCGTTGTGATTGAGCCGCAATAGTTTCACACGTCCCTTCACCACGACAAAGACGTCGTCGCATGCATCCCCCTGGTGATGAATGACCGTCTTGTCGCTCAGCTTGAGCACGGCGAGCGAGGGGCAGTGCCGTCGCCAGTCGCCTTCTGATAGCTCCGCACAGATATGAGGTGACGAATGATCGTGCAGACTCATCAAGGATCTCGAACTCGTGTGATGCGACCACAGTGGCTCGATCGAATACTGACCAATCGCCCTCACCTTAAACGAGATCTCGTGGCGATACAACGACTCCTTGGTGATGACGAATCCTCGTGATCGCTCACGTGGATGTCCGCCCGAGGCTGTTGGTCGCAATTTCAACGTGTTCGCAGCAAATGTCCGTGTGGCACGCAGCTTGACATAGTGACGACACAAGCATGCCGTTCGAGAATTCACTGGAGGCACGCTTCCAGCGATCGACGGACTCGATGACGACATAACCCTTAACTCGTAGGAGGACCGACATGCCACGTATTCAACCGCTTGATCCGGAAGCCGCACAGCCGAAGGCTGCTGAATTGCTGACCGCTATTCAATGTCAACTCGGGGTGACACCCAACCTCTTCAGGACCTTGGCCCATGCCCCGTCAGTGCTCGGGGGGTACCTCACCTTCACCAAGTCGCTTGGGTCGGGGAAGCTGTCCTTGGCGTTGCGAGAGCAAATCGCCCTCGCCGTTGCTGGGGCCAACCGCTGCGGATACTGCGCGTCGGCCCATACCGCCATGGCGCAACAGGCGGGACTCAGGCCGGAGGAGTTAGGGCGTAATCTCAATGGGAAGTCTGAGGATCCGCACACGCAAGCGGTACTGACGTTCGTCAACCGCGTCGTGACGTCACGTGGCAATGTGACAGACACGGATCTGGCACAGGTACGAGCTGCGGGACTGTCGGATGGAGAGATCGTGGAGATCATTGCCAACATTGCGCTCAACGTCTTCACGAACTACTTCAACCTGGTGGCAGGCACGGAGGTAGATTTTCCGGTCGTCGACGTGGGCCCACCCCGCGCCGCGTAGTGGTTTCGATGTTTCACACTGTTATCTCACAAGGAGGTTCCCATGCGTTCGATGAAGCAAGCTGTCCTGGGGTTCACGATGTTAATGGCCGCAGCCGTTGCGACACCTGTGTTCGCAGCGGACTATACCCATAGCACGCCGGGTGCCGGCGGCTATGACGTGGTGGCCTATTTCACTGACGGGAAGGCGATGAGGGGCTCAGGCTATCACGTCGCTGATCACCACGGCGTGACCTATGCTTTCGCCTCAGAGGAACACAAGAAGCTGTTCGTGGCGAATCCGACGAAGTACTTGCCCGCCTACGGTGGCTACTGTGCGTATGGTGCGTCGGTGGCGAAGAAGTTCGTAGCCGATCCGGAGGTGTGGAAGATCGTCGATGGCACGCTCTACTTGAACTTGGATAAGGGGATCCAGGTCAAGTGGGAAAAAGATGTCCCCGGAAACATCAAGAAGGCGGACAAAAACTGGACCGCCATCAAGGACAAAGCTCCGGGAGACCTGTGAGCCTTGCGGGAGAGAGGCGTGTCATTTGGATGACAAGCCTCCTCCCAGGACCGGTGCAGAGGAAAGGAAGCACGACATGAGACAGCGGATGATCTCAATCGCCTTGTTGGCAGTAGTCGCCATCCTTGTCACAGGGGCGATGATGAGCGAAGACAAACACCCCTTTGCTCCGAACGTCGACATGACGACTGGAGCGATTCGAGTCCCTGACAACTATACCGAGTGGCCCACACTCGGAACCTGGACCCATGCACACACGGACGAGAAGTTGGACAAGATGGGTCCCGGCATCCACGAGTACCACGTGGTCTACACGCAGCCGGAGACCCTCGCCTACTACCAACAGCATCGGCGTTTTCCCGATGGAGCCGTGTTGGTCAAAGAACTCTCGAATGCCAAGACCATGGCCATGACAACCGGACCGGCCGTGGGACACGGGACCACCATCAAGGGCTGGTTCGTGCTCGTGAGGGACACCGAAGGTCGTTTCAAGGATTCTCGATTGTGGGGAGATGGCTGGGCCTGGTCGCTCTTTAATGCCGACGACCCCACGCACACAGTCTCCAAAGACTACAAGACGGAATGTGTGCCCTGCCACCTGCCGGCACGCCAACTGGCCCCGGAGAAGGCGGTGGACGCCGACAAGTGGATTTACTCGTTTGGCTATCCTGTACTGCAGAAATAATGACCTGTATCCCAAGTTGAAATGGAAGGAGGTGAGATCCATGTTGACGAGCAAGAACATCTGTCTCGCATTCGGTTCGGTCTTTGTTCTGGTTGGATTCCTCGGGTTGGTTCCAAACCCGATCGTCTCAGCAGAAGGCTTCTTTGAGACGAACGCACTGCACAACCTGGTGCACGTGCTGACCGGTTCTGCATTCCTGTTCGGTGGGTTGGCTATGGAAGGGAGAGAAGGCTCTGCGCTGAAGGTTATTACGGCTGTGTACTTCGGTGTGGCGCTGCTCGGGTTCGTGACGAACGGCGACATGCTCTTGGGCTTGGTCCATATCAACGAAGCCGACAGATGGCTTCATCTAGGGTTGGCGATCGCCATGTTGGCTGGGGCGGTCATGAGTTCCCAACAGCGACCTGTGACTCAGTGGGCCTAGTCCACCCCGTGAAACGGTGCCGTCGCGCACCAGGACTCTCTCGGTCGTCGATGGTGACGGCCGAGGGCAACTCATTCATTTCATTCCGGAAAGGAGTTTCATCATGAACACGATCACGAAGTCATTAGGCTACCTCGCTCTGGCAAGCACCGTGCTGGTGGGCTGCGTCACGGTCACCGACCCGGCAAAAGCGGAGAAAGACAAGGGGCCAAATGATCTGGAAATCGCCCACATCGCCTACACGGCGGGCAACATCGACATTCGCTACGCCCACCTGGCCTTAGCGATCTCGGAAAATCCCGAGATCCGGCAGTTTGCGGAACTGATGGTGCGCGACCATACGGCGGTGAACAACAAAGCATTGGCGTTGGTCAGTAAGCTCCAGATTACACCGCAAGACAACCCGACCAGCCAACAGTTGTCACAACGGGCGAATGACATCCGGAACGAACTGGCTCAGCTTCGTGGAGACGCCTTCGACAAACGATATGCGGCCAATGAACTCGAGTACCACAAGTTCGTGAACAACGCCGTCGAGAACGCCTTCATTCCCAATGCGAAGAACGAGGAACTCAAGTCGCTCCTTAGTGCCGCGTTGCAGACGTTTAAAGCGCACGAGGGACATGCGTCTTCAATGAACAAGAAGGTCAGTTAAGAACGAAGGGGTTCGACCATGTTTCGGACGCTCATGATCACAGTCTTGAGTCTGGTCGTCATCGGGGAGGCCGGAGCTCCTTGGGAGCTCGCAACGGCCTCTCCTCCCAGACTTCACCTCATCGAGATCCAAGCGTTTCGTTTCATGCCGCAACAGACGATTGTGGCTCCAGGCGACAGGATCAGATGGGTGAACCGCGACATCGTTCCGCACACGGTCACGGCGGAGGGAGGCGTGTGGTTGCCGCGGATTTTGTCGGAAGGAGAATCGTGGGAATTCGCTGTTGAGGCGGGTGGATTCTACGCGTACTTCTGTGAGTTCCACCCCCACATGAAAGGCTGGTTGGAAGCTCACTAGGTGTTTGTGCCCCAACATCTCACACTGAGGTTCGTCATGCCGATCATCACCATACAGCTTTCGGGATGTCCTGTGACTCAGCGACAGAAAGACGCACTCGTTGCTCGTTCAATCGACATGGTGAGGGATGCCCTGCACCAAGATCCACAGATGACGGGCGTGCTGATCGAAGAACGAGGCGCGGAATCCTGGAGCGGCTCGCTAAACCCCGTGATCCATCGCTTTCGCAGCACCAAAGAATATCAACAATGTCTGAGCGCCAGATGGCAACGTGACAAGCGATCGCCTGGAATTGCAGGTGAAACAGACAGAGCAGGGACTAACTTGAATGCACAAGTCCGTAGAGAACGAGGCTCGGGTGGACTCGTCCACGCTCAGGGCAGACCACGGGTCGATGTGGCAGGTGCGATTTCGGAAGAGAACAGTCAACCAGTAATGAAAGAGGGAGGCGCAAGATGAAGGGAAGGCAACGAGTAAGCATGTCGGTAGCCATGGTTGGCATTGTCGCGCTGGCCGTGACGGACACCTTGGGGTTGACCGCCCAGGTGCAGGCCAAGACGCACAACATAGAATTCACGGCGATGGAAACGGAGATCGTCGTAGAAGGCACAGGGAAGAAGTACAAGGCCTGGACGTTTAACGGGCAGATGCCGGGCCCGGTGGTGCGAGTGACGGAGGGGGACCCCGTCAATTTCACGCTCGAGAACCCGAAGACGAACGCCTATGGGCACTCGATGGACTTCCATGCGGCCGAGATTGACTTCTTGAAGAACTATCGGGAGATCAGGCCGGGTGAGACCATTCAGTACACCTTTGTGGCGAACAAGCCGGGGGTGTTCTTCTACCACTGCGGAGCACCGCCGATGGTGCAGCACATTGCGCGCGGCATGTTCGGAGCCATCATCGTGGATCCGAAGAACGCGAACGCGTGGCCGAAGGCTGATCGGGAGTACGTCTTGGTGCAATCAGAGTTCTGGAAGGATCCGGACAACGTGCAGGCGATGTTCGATCGCAAGTTCGACCACGTCGTGTTCAACGGCGGGATCTGGAAATACCATCCGTTCTTCATGGGGGCCGCGCCGTTGGAAGCTAAGCCCAACGAGCGGGTGCGGTTCTACTTTGTCAACGCTGGCCCAAACGAATTTGCGGCCATTCACCCAATCGGGGAGATCTGGGACAACGTCTACGAGAGCGGCAATCCAGCCAACAACCTCAAGGGGATCCAGACCTACGTCGTAGGGCCTGGCAGCGCAGCAACTTTTGATCTGATCTCGGAATCGCCGGGGGTGTATCCGATCATCACCCACTCACTCACGGCGGCCTTGCGGGGCGCCATTGCAGCCTTGGTGATCACCCCGGTCGCACACGATGCGCCCTTGATGCCGTCGACGCCGTGGAACCCGTAAGCCCTTTCTAACCGATAGAAGAAGAATTCAGGGATTCCGGGAGGAGTTGAAGCGACATGCGTTTCTTCAAGATTCGTTTGGTAGCAGCAACGGTGTCGTGGCTCTACGCCTCTCACGTGCATGCTGACGGACTCGAAAATGACTGCTGGTGCATAGAGTGTGGCTGTGTGAGGTCGCTGGGACCGACATCTACACAGACAACGACAGGGCTAGATCGCGTCGTCAACGAGTTAGGCACAGCAGGTCAGGAGGTCGTCAGCGATGCCAAGTATCTGCTGACCTCTCCCCTTCGGATCGATGGGAAGAGCGCGCTGATCGTCGGAGGGGTTGCTGCCACCATTGGCGGTCTGATGGCGGGGGATCGTTCGATCCAGCGAGCCTTTCAGGAGAGCCGCACCACCGCGACCAACGACCTGGCACGCACTCTGGAAACGATCGGGTTCGCCAGAACCGTCTTGGGAGCCAATGTCGCTCTAATCGGCGCTGGATGGTTGTTCCGAGAGCACGAAGCAGGTAATCGATTGATGCGGACGGCGCTCGTGAGTCTTGAATCTCAACTGTTCGTGGAGGGCATTGTCGGGGTGACCAAGTTCGGCGTCGGGCGTGCTCGGCCAACTGCAGAAGAAGGGGTGCATTCTTTCTCACCGTTCGACAGCTTCGACACGTCGTTTCCTTCGAGCCATGCAGCCCGATCGTTCGCCGTGGCTGCGGTGTTCGCGGAGTCCTATCCGCAGCCAGTCCCGTTCCTGGCTTACACCACGGCCACATTGATTGCGCTCTCGCGAATCCAGTTAAACGAACACTTTGCGTCCGATGTGCTGGCCGGCGCGGCGCTCGGCTTCTTCGTCGGGAAGGCCTTGAGTTGGCGGCATAAGAATCCTGATTTCCTCCACGGGATGAACATCGTGCCCTTCGTGCCGACCGCAAGCAGTGGCCTGGGTCTCACGGTCCAGGGTCGGTTTTGAAGGATTATGAAGATGGACACAGGGAAGGTGCGTGACATCAGATCAGGGGAAAGACAGGAGAAGTCACGATGAAGATTCACATCCATTCCGCCGCCTCTCTGCTCTCGTGGACACTGCTTATGTTCGGGGTGATCCATGAGAGGGCTGACGCGTCACCATCGCCCAACGACGCGGTGTTGCAGAAAGCGGCACAACAACCTGATTCGACCCAGGTCCACGAGGAGACGACTCCGTCAAGAACAAGCGATGTGCCGCAAGGCAGCACACCCGAAGACACAGACAACACCTGGGTCAATCGACTCCTTGCCGCACCGGAATATGCCTGGACCGGATTGACCTATCCCCTGAAGAAGTTTGCCATCGCGTACGAACAACATGATCTGATGAATCGTGCCTTGGATCTCTTCCTCAATGACGAGCGAACCGGTGGGGTGTACCCTCGCTTTGCCATCGGCGGAACGCTGAGCAGCGGCATCGGCCTGACCGCCTTCGACAACAATCTCTTTCGGAGTGGGAAAGAGGCACGAGCCTCATATCTTTTAGCGACGCGGGAAAATCAGGTGGGTGAGCTATTCTATCGAGATCCCTCCCTCTTCGGGTCTCAATGGACCCTCCAAACATCAGGATTTTGGCTGAACTTCGACGAGGGACACTTCTTCCCCGGAGGAGGTCGCTCGCGAGAAGAGGATCAAACGAATTTCGCGCTGACGCAGTTGGCATGGGATGTCACGTTGGGTCGGAGGTTGATCGGCGATCTGAGCGCGGCGATCACTGGCCGACTGTTGATCGCGGACGCCCAACCATCTGATCGACTTCCAACCACGCCGACGTTTGTCACGGGCAACAACAGTTCCATGACCGCGCTCGCCATCGAGCCGAGCATCCGGTACGACTCACGGGACAATCCCTTCAGACCAACCACCGGCTGGTTCGTGGAAGGTGCCTTTACCTACACCGACCAGGTCGATCGTGACGAGTTCCGCTATCTCGGTTATCGGGTGGAGGCTCAGCGGTATATTCCCGTCTTCCGCGGTGATCGCGTGCTGCTGTTCCGTGCCTATCTGGCGAAACAGGACGGGGTGGGCGGAGGCTCCATCCCCTTCTATGAGTTGAACCTCCTAGATTTGAACAACGGTTTGAGGGGATTCGACCGAGGCCGTTGGCAGGATGAAGGGGCGCTACTCTTCAATGTCGAATGGCGGTTTCCTGTCTGGCAGGATGTCGAGGGGAGTATTTTCCTCGATGAGGGACAGGTATTTAACGACTACCAGGATATCGGGTTGAAACGTTTCCGGTATTCCGCCGGAGGAGGACTTCGATTCGTGTCCAATCGCAAATTCGGCTTTCGGATTCAAGTCGCCGCCAGCGAAGACGGAGTGTTGACGCTGATCCGAGGCAATCTGGAGTTCACCCGGCAACGTGCCGCCACGCTGGGGTTTTGAGAGAGGCCAAAAAATGCGTACACACACGATCGCCATCCACATACTATGGAGCGCCCTTCTACTCTCGATATTCAGCGGATGCTACAGCCAACCCGCTCCCACGCGACCAACTGTCTGGCACGCCGATGACCGACGGCCTATCCTCGAACCACAGGAAGAAACCGAGGGCCAGTGGGCTCTCTGGGATGGCACTGATAAAATGATTTTCTATCGAGTCGGGCAGTTCCTCAACGTCGGTCGCTCTTTCCGGGCAATCGGAACCTGGGTGGGGTTGACCGATCCGCTGGAAGCCCAGAACATCAATGCCTTCGACGAGGTGCCGGACTCGACCTGGTTTACCAATCGGCACCACGTCAACCGTCTGTCTCAGGACACGCTGGCTCGTGGGGCCACAAAGGAACAGGGTGCACCTGATATGACAGGCCCCTGGGAGGCTATCAGTGGAAAGGAGAGCTTGGGATCCACACCCGGGTTTGTGATTCGAGACCGGAAGAACGATCTGTATCTCCTCAAGTTCGACCCGCCGCTCCATCCGGAGATGACGACGGCATCGGAGGTCATCTCCTCACGGTTTCTCCATGCAGCTGGGTACAACGTACCGGAGCATTACCTGGTCGAAGTCGATCCGTCACGCATCACGATCGGCGAAAAGGCGACGTTTCGAGGCCGATACCACGTGCCAAGGCCTCTGACACAGGACGATATTCGGGCGATCTTGGAACGGGTTCCCCATCAGCCGGATGGCACCCTTCGGGCAATGGCCAGTAAATTCTTGCCGGGAGTTCCGAAAGGGCCGTTCCTCTACGCCGGTCAACGTTCCGACGATCCCCACGATCGCATTCGCCACGAAAATCGCCGGGAACTGCGGGGATTTCGCGTGATGGCTGCCTTTCTCAACCACACCGACACCAAGGCGGCCAACGCGCTGGACATGTATGATCCTCAAGCCCGCTACGTGACCCATTATCTCATCGACTTCTCGTCGACATTGGGCGCGGACAATGCCGATCCCCAACTGCCCCGGTTCGGCAACGAATACTTCCTCGACTTCGCCACCATCGGTCGGTCGATGGCCGGAGCAGGTCTGTACGTGAAGCCATGGGAGGTTCCCCTCCGAATGGAGTTCCCGGCAGTGGGGTACTTTGAGTCGGACTATTTCAATCCAGAGCGATGGCGCCCGACCTACCCCAACCCGGCGTTTCTCCGAACGACGCTCCGAGACGCCTATTGGGGAGCCAAGATCGTAACCTCCTTCACGGATCAGGATATCGACACGATCGTCCATACAGGAGGATTCACCGATCCCCGAGCCGAGCAATATGTGGCTGATGTCGTGAAGGCGCGCCGGGACAAGATCGGTCGTCACTACTTCAGCTTGGTCAACCCCCTCGATCACTTCGAAGTGAAGGAACGCAACGGGACCAATCTGGTGTTGAGGTTTGAGAATCTCGCCGTCTTGCGAGGATATGCCCCGAACGATAGGCCTGCCTATCGGTATCGTGTGAAGCGTTTAGTGAAATTCGGCATTGACTCGGTAATTCTTCCGCAACAGGTCGTGCATCAACCGACACTCACGATTCCCCATGGATCTGAAGTCGTCGAACCAGCGGTAACTTCCGATGATGTCACCCTGGCTGTAGAGATTCAGACAAGTTATGACGAAGGGAAGCAATGGAGCCCGAAGTCGATTGTCTATCTCCGATGTGATCCCAAAGCGAAGCGATTCCAGCTCTCAGGGCTTGATCGCGAGAGCTGAACCACACGGTGCTGGCAAGCATGGTACCGTGGCGTCGGCTGAAAAGAGAACGTAGTCGTCGAAGGAGCATAATCATGCAAGGACAAACCAGCTCATCCACCAAAGTCTTTACCGCCAGACTGGTTGCCACCGGACTGCTTCTTGGCTGTCTCGGAGTCATGGGCTGCGAGATCAGGCCGAAACCCTTCCTTCATACTGTCGAATATGACTCGATCTCGTCTTGTCGGGAAGGATCCGATCACTGTTCTTGGAAACGTTCGGAAAGGGAGGCAGAATTCTCGGCTCTCGTCAATTGCCTGCTGGCGGGAGCCAATGTGCTGGAGATCACTGAAGAGCAGGACCAAGGCCAGTTGCCGATGCGCAGAGTCGTTGCGCCGGTTTCACCGAGATTCGGGTACGAGCGTGGATCGAATTCCCCCCAAGATTCAGACAGGTGTTCTGGAACAGGCGGCGCCTGTTCCGTTGTCAGCCGACATGATCGGCCCCTTACCTGGGCGAGCTGCGGAACGCGGAACTTGGACGAAGGTGAACTGAGAGGTGGAAATGATCCCCCTAACGCATACAGACTGAATCACACCGATGTGGTGACCGGATCCCTGGCCGATGCAACCAACGACTATCCCGGCCCGGATGGATTGGACGGACCGGATCGCTGGTATCGGATCACGATCAGTGAACGGACGAGAATCGAAGTGGCCGCGGCGGCTAACCGTGCCCTCTGGTCCGGCGTCGTCGGTCTCGTCCAATCAGCCTGGCAGCCGGCTTTATCGCTCATCGCGTCGGACGGAACCCAACTGCAACAAGGCTACGTGTTTCGAGCGGGCGTAACGGCGTTGCTTCCCGCAGAGATCGAACCGGGGACCTACTACGTGGTCGTCGACAGCTCTGTTCGAGAATCGAAACGGGGGGATGGGCTCTATCGGCTGTATGTGGGTTTCAATCGTAATCTGATGGGAGCACCCATTCGTCCGAGCTCGTTCCAAAACCGGCTTGAGATCGACTGACCCGGCAGGGAATACCACGATCTTGGATAGTTGTCCCAACAACTTGCTTCAAGGAGATCTGCGATGAGGAGTGCCTCGATAAACATGTGTCGGTCGCAATCGTGACATGATCACCACGCCGGCACGCGCCATTACTTTCGTACGCCTGTCCGAAGTCTCAAAAGACTCCCTTCTCGAGCACATGTCCAACCCACGCCTGGCCGCGCACATGCCGTTGCTCACGTTCCAATGGGACCATGAGGCTGTGACACGGTTCGTTGCAGACAAGGAGGAGGCCTGGCGCCGCGATGGTCTTGGGCATTGGGCCATCCTGTGTGACGGCCGCTATGTGGGCTGGGGTGGGTTTCAGAAGGAAGGTGACGAGTGGGATTTTGGGTTAGTGCTCAAGACGGACGCGTTTGGGCTTGGACCTACTATCGCAAAGAAGGCAATGGAGTTTGCAAGGAGTGATGACCGTATTCCCTCGGTGACGTTCCTTGTGCCTCTCTCACGAAAGCACCTTGGTGCACTTGAAAGACTCGGAGCAACGTGGGTCGGCGAGATTGAGTACGGCGGCGCCACATTTCGAAAATTCAGGCTGGATACGCTCTGACCGATTCGTCCGCATCCTGATCGTTCTTCGAAGAAGGAGACCTACCCTTGGATCGGTGACCCGCTGGATTTCTTGATCCCCATCTTTTTCATACGTGAGGCAAGCGTCGTGGGCTTGAGTCCCAGGCGTTCGGCGGCGCCGCCGGCCCCGTAGACCCTCCAGCCCGATTGCTCGAGTGCGGCGACAATATTCGCGCGCTCCATCTGGCGGAGGTCTGACTCGGCCAGCACGTCGTCATCGCCGCTCCGTGGGGCCAAGATCGGGGATGTGGACGCAGCGTTCTCTACAGAGCCTGAATGGATCGGGAGTTCAAACCGGACCTTTCCGCAGCGCGCGGCAATCACCGCCCGTTCGATGATATTCTGCAACTCGCGGACATTCCCAGGCCAATCATATTCTTGGAGCCGTCGTCCGTCGGATTCCGTCAGTCCCGGCCCTTCACACCCCAGTTTTCTCCTGACCTGCTGCAGACATTTGGCCGCGATCAAAGGAATGTCCTCCCTGCGATCACGAAGCGGAGGGACCTCGATCGGAAAGACGTTCAAACGAAAATAGAGGTCCTGCCTAAAACGGCCTTGTTCCACTTCTTGCAGAAGGTTGCGATTGGTTGCGGCGATGATTCGTACGTTTATCTTTCGTGTGCGGTCGTCGCCGACGCGCTCGTATTCCCCTTCCTGCAGCACTCGCAGCAACTTGCTTTGCAACTCTAATGGGATCTCTCCGACTTCGTCCAGGAAGAGGGTACCGCCGTCGGCCGCTTCGAATCGGCCGGCGCGGTCCTTCAAGGCCCCGGTGAAGGAACCCTTAACATGGCCGAAGAATTCACTTTCGTACAACTCTCGTGGTACCGAGGCGCAATTGACGCGAATCAGCGGCCGACCTTTTCGCCGGCTTCGTTCATGGATAGCTCGACTGACGAGTTCCTTTCCGGTCCCTGACTCTCCTGTGATCATCACGGTCGCCTCGGTTGGTGCCACGACCTCGATGAGTTTCACGACCTGTGCGATGGTCGGACTCTGGCCGACAATGTCTCCAAACGACTCCGATTCGGACAGTTCTTCCCGCAAGTAGGTGTTTTCGGCGGCCAACTGAGCACTCAGCCGCTCGATCTCTTCGAAGGCTCTGGCGTTCGCGATGGCCGTTCCGGCATGGTCGGCGATCATGCGAAGCCAGTCGGGTTCCCCCCGAGGGATCTCGACTCGCGTGAATACCCCGAGAACACCCAACACCTCTCCCTTGTAAGTAATCGGCTGTCCCTCAAAGCCTCGTATCCCTTCGAGCTGTGCCCACTCGGGGCGAGCAATCCAGTGTCGGTCCTCAGCAATCTCCCGGACCACAATGGATTGACCGCTTCTGGCAATCTGCCCGACCTTTCGGACCCCGAGCGGGAAACGACGGAAACGCCCTTGCAAGTGGGACCAATCTTGTGACGAATCGGCCGTGGAACGTCCGGCACTCGCGACCAGGTGCAGGCAGGACGTCCGGTCGGGACATTCCTCACGCATCGGACAGGATGCGCAGATATCACCTGGCTTGATGAGCCAAACACGAGCAAGGGCGATGTGTGGCCGTTCGGCCAGTCGTCGAACGACGAGGGATAAAAGCGTGCCCAAGGTCCGCTCCTGCGCCATATCAAGCAGGAGGCTCTTCAGAGACTCAAACTCCACTTCGTACTCGGCGGCCGTGTCCATTCTGAGAAGATAGATTAATCCCGTAGCACGATGCAACGACCATTCGTGGCGAACGAAAGCTCGTTGCAGGACCCATAATCGATGAACTAAGAAAGTCCTCGTATTGCAATGGCTTCTGAATTGGGCATCCTTGGCACGTAATTTGAGTAAGCCTTAGAGTAGAACTCAATTCCACCCAAACGGAGGTGACAGCATGGCCAGTTCATCCATTATCGACAGCAGTGTTCATAACAGGCTTCAAGAGCTTTTTGGCTACATCCGGTCCGGACGCATCCTCGACGCCATCAATGAATTCTATGCCGAGGACGCGGTCATGCAGGAGAACAACGAACTGCCGACGGTCGGACGGCAGGCCAACCTGAATAGGGAACGCCAGTTCCTCAGCAGCGTGAAGGAATGGAAGCGTTTCGAAGTCACAGCCCAAGGTGCAGGTGATAATGTGACGTTTTACGAGACTGTGATGGACTGGATTGCGATGGACGGGACACCGGTTCACGTCGAACAGGTCGTCGTTGCCAGGTGGCGGGACAGCAAGATCGTCCACGAACGGTTTTATCACAATCCGTGACCCTGTGACGGCCGGAAGAATTGGTTGTTTCTGCGCTGCAGGAAAAGAAAGGACAACACTCATGACCAGAGTCAGGACCTCCCACCCTATGCGGTGGAAGCAAACAAGCAATATGTACAAATTTGTCGGATCATTAGGAAGCTTCTCAAGTCATCGCTTCAACAGTCTCAATGCAATGACCGTGTGTTCCGACTGAAAGGCTACGAACATGAGCACCACGATCCGTCCACCCTTCACCAACGACACCGCCCTGGCTAAGGTCCAGGCTGCGGAGGATGCGTGGAATAGTCGTGATCCGGAGCGGGTCGCGCTCGCTTATACTGAAGACTCGGAGTGGAGAAATCGCTCGGAATTCTTCCGAGGTCGGGAGGCTATTCGTGCCTTTCTTACCAGGAAGTGGGAACACGAATTGGACTATCGCCTAAAGAAGGAATTGTGGACATTTGGTGGAAACAGGATTGCAGTTCGCTTCGAGTACGAATGGCACGATATGGAAGGCCAGTGGTATCGCTCGTACGGAAATGAGATGTGGGAGTTCGATGAGGAGGGTCTCATGACACGGCGGTATGCCAGCATCAACGATGTCCCCATCCAGGAAACAGAGCGAACGGTATTTGTTCCTGATCGGTCAGCTAGCTCTCAATGCTGATGTTCAGTTTTCTGTCTGGGAAGGGGAATCGACATGAGGTTCAAAATACATACGAGTTTCACTGCGCCCCAGGACTCACGGCGAATCTTGGAAGAGATCGAAGGGAAATACGGCTTCTTGCCGAACTTCTTCGGCGTCCTGGCTGAGTCGCCGGCAGCCGTCCAATCCTACACAGCCGTGAGTGATGCCCTTCAGCACTGCATGCTTACGCCAGTGGAACAGCAGATCGTCGCCTTGACCATCAGTGTCACGACCGACTGTGCCTACTGTGTAGCGGACCACTCGATTCTAGCTCAGAAGGTGGGTGTTACAGAGAAGGTTCTCTCGGAGTTACGGGCGCAGAAACCCTTGTCGGATAAGAAACTGAATGCGTTACGAACCCTCGTGCTCTCAGTTATGAACCATCGAGGATGGGTGCCGAATGAGGACCTAGAACAGTTTGCCAAGGCGGGGTACACCGAACGGCATGTCTTAGAGGTCATCACGTTCTTGGCTCTCAAGATCATGAGTAATTATGTAAATCAGGTGGCCAAGACCCCGCTCGATTCTCGACTGGCTAGCCAGGTAGGAAGTCCCAAGGCCATCACTTCCGCGTGATCATCGATCGGTTTAGTCGGATCAAGCCAAGGGAGAAGTGGAGAACACGGTGAGGTAGCGCATTGGCTTGTGACAGGAGATCCTCTTCCATGCGATCCTTTACATCATTACTGACTGAAGTCCGCTCCTGTGCCCTCTGTGCGGAACATCTGTTGCATGGCCCCAGGCCAATCCTCCAGTTGCACCCGAACGCTCGCATCCTCATTGCTGGTCAAGCGCCAGGGAGAAGGGTTCACGAATCAGGCATACCCTTCGATGATCCCAGCGGTGATCGTTTACGTGAGTGGATGGGAGTCACACGCGAAGTCTTTTACGACCCGGAACAGATTGCAATTCTTCCGATGGGGTTCTGTTTTCCTGGCACTGGCAAGTCTGGCGATCTTCCGCCGCGGTCCGAGTGTGCACCTGCCTGGCGGGAACAACTGCTCAGTCACCTCCGTCACCTGAGGCTTACGTTGATCGTCGGCCAGTACGCGCAGGCATACCACCTCGGTCGCTCAAAGTCGTCACTCACCGAGACAGTTCAATCCTGGCGTACTTATTGGCCCGATGCCGTTCCGCTTCCTCACCCAAGCCCGAGAAACAACATTTGGCTTCGACGAAACCCGTGGTTTGAGGACGAACTTCTGCCTGCCCTGCGCGAGCAAGTCTCCAAGGTCCTTCGCCGATCTACCGTGTTCCCCTAAAATAATCCGAGAGCAATGAGGCCAGCGCACACGAATGCTATTACCTCAGTGCTCTCACTTCATGCCAGTGCGCCAAATTCACGCGTAAAGTCCGCGTAATTCAGAGAAGGAGACCATTCCAATTGGGGCTACGCAGCCTTCTGATGTGCATCGACCCGCGTTTCGTCTGTCATGGCCATTTTCTGGCACCAGCGAGCAAAGCCACCGCGCAGGATATTAGCATTCTGATGGGAAGCGAGCGCCTCCCGATTTCAGATGTGCTTCGGCTGCGGAGAATCGCGTTGTAAGCAACTTGTGATTGTCAATCGGGAACCGCTCCCAGCGTTGCAGACCACCTACACCTCATCGTTTCGCTAACAGTGCTTCTATCGTACGGCGCTTCAGCTCAGGAACCCGGTTCCTATGGCCGCTTGACTCCGTACCCTGGTACAGGGTGTATCGTCGAAGCCGAGGTCCATATGACGATAGAACTCAAGATTGGGCAGCTCGCGAAACAGGTGGGCGTGAATATCGAGACGATCCGCTATTACGAGCGATTGAACTTGCTTGCTCCTATGTCACGACTTCCATCCGGCTACAGGCTCTACAATAGAGATTCCCAACGGCGGCTGCGGTTCATCAAGAACGCCCAGGCGTTGGGCTTCACGCTCCATGAGATCGAGGAACTTCTCGATCTTAGGGCCAGCTCAAAGGCTCGGTGCGGGGATATCCAACGAAAGGCAGAGACAAAGTTGAAACACGTGGAAGCCAAGGTGAGTGACTTGCAGGCGCTGGCCCGAGCGCTTCGAGGCTTGATCCGGACGTGTCGAGCCGGCCGGCCCAGCGATCACTGCCCGATTCTGGCGAGTCTGGAAAATGAGCACAAGTTGCCAGGAAAAATGCGGCAGAGCAAATGAGCGAAGGCCGCGATTGATGGTTGGCGAATGACCTGCCTGCGTCGCGGACGACGCCTGTCTGCCAGGGCAGAGGCAGTCGGCAGGCAGGCCAATGACGGTTTTCGGGACCAAGCGAGTCCAAGATGTCCGCATGAAAAACGGTTTGCGGTTCTGTGTATTTTATGGTGGTGAGCCGAGTATGGACGTGGATCGACAGCCTGGTCATTTGACCAAAGGTGGGACGCCCACTATGGTCGGCGGGCTGGTGGCTGCGTTCTTCGCCTCGGTCTGTTGCATCGGGCCGGTGGTATTCGCAGCTCTCGGCGTGGGTGTTGGAGCCACAGGCTTTCTGGCCGGCACGGCTGAATTTCTGAAGGCGTTCTTGCCCTATCGTCCGGTCTTCATCGGCCTGACGCTCCTTCTGATGGGCCTCAGCTTTTATCTGGCCTACAGGCAGCCGAAGTCCGTGTGCGCGGAAGAGGCCGGATGCGCTGCTCGATCAGCGAGAGGGCTGAACCGGAAGTGGCTATGGCTGATAGCGGTCCTGGCATTGCTGGTGGTCTTGGCGCCTTATTGGTTAGCTCTGTGAGAATGGGAGTGACGCGTGAAGAATGAGCGTTCAGCCTGATGTGGCTGGCACGACTATTCGCTCTGAGTTATCCCTTGAAAAGGGAGGAGATCAGGTATGTGGCAAGTGATTCGGACATGTCTTCTTGTCGGAGTGGCGATGCTTCCGCTGACTGAGTTCTATGGTCTTGCGGCTGAGAACCAGGGGGTTCAGACGATGACCTTGCAGATCGACGGTATGACGTGCGGGGCTTGCGTCAAGGACGTCAAGACAGCGCTCGCCAAGGTCCTGGGCGTCAGCACGGTCGAGTTCAGAGTGGGAAAGAAGTGGATCTTCTTTTCCGATTATTCAGACGCGCGCGCGTCGGTGACGTTCGATGCGAACAAAGTGGGTACGGAGGCGTTGGTCAGGGCCATCGAAGGGGCCAGCAGCCCGCTGTCGGCGTACAAGGCTCGGCTGGTGCAGCCATAGCCGGCAGCTAACAGCGAACAGTTCACCCCCGGCTCTTCGCTACTTACCGGAGGCACTTTAGGCGAGAGGAAGGAGTAAAGCCGTTATGGATCAAACAACCAATGTTGAAACAGGACTATTCGCCGAACTCAGAAAGTTGAGTCCCAAGGTCACGGGCGGTCTTCTGCGTATGCGACAGGCGGCCTATCGAGATGCAACTGTGGCCGCCAAGTACAAATTACTTACCGCCATGGCCATCTCGATTGCGATCCGGTGTGAACCTTGTATTCGCGCCTACGTCCGGATGGCAGTTGACAAAGGAATCACGCAAGAAGAACTGATTGAATTCCTCGAAGTCGCGATGACGATGCAAGGTTGCCCCGGTGAGGAATGGGCTCTCAAGGCCTATGCGGCCTATAAGGACTGTATGGACGGTCAGATGGGTTCAGAGGCGTCAACTTGTTGTAAGAATGACCATAGGAGACAGACAGATACGGAAGGTGATCATGAATAGGTATGCCGGTAGATTTCTTCTCCTCTCCCAGAGGAACAGTAGATTTGTGCGGTGCCGCTGATCGAGTGATTGTGTATTAGAAATGCCGTTGACGGTTGAGGTGGACGAGGGATAGACTAACACCATGCGATTAGGTTCCCATCACTCCCGATCTTTTCTCGCCGCGAGTATCGCAGTGTTCCTGTTGGCATTCAGTTTCAATGCCTACGCCTGTCTCCTGCCGTTGGCGGGGACTACCGATGCCTCAATGGCCAACGGTTGTTCAACTCCTGTCGAACAACCGAGTCGGCAATTATGTGACGCCTTCAAGATCTTGGGAGTCGAATCCCAGGCTCAGTCGTCATCGTTGCTCGTGGACCATCATTGGTCGGCAGACCATGCGTTACCTACGCTTCCAACGGTGAGCCCTCGGCTCGTACGAATTTTCAGTCTATATCGCAATTTTGAATCGAGTTCTCCTCCGCATCAGTCTCTTCCAAGCACAGTGCTTCGTATCTGATCTCTCCGGTTCGTCCTTATCCCGTTTCATCATCGCGTGATCTGCCCAGCGCTCGGTCCCGGCTCATTCAATCGCTTCTTCTGTAGCAGACGAGGCCAGCGACAGTCGTGGGCAGGAAAGCATTTGGGGAGGACCATCCCATGACTCGTTCAATTCGGGTGTTGTTTGCCATAGCAGTCGTGAGCGCAACTTTCTGGATAGGTGCAAGTCATGTCGCCTATGCCATCGATCAGACTACACAACCGGCGTTGGTGTTACCGGATTTGATCCCAGAAGCCTTGGCCAGAAATCCAGAGCTTGTCGCGGCGCGCAAGCAATGGGAAGCTGCCACGAATCGGATTGTCCAGGCCCGGTCGCTGGACGATCCCACCCTGTCAGTCCACTTGTGGAATTTCCCGCAGACCTTCAATGTCACGAGGGCGGACAACAGTATCTTCGGTCTCTCGCAGAATTTCCCGTTCCCCGGCAAGCTGGCTCTGAAAGGCGAAATCGCGCGGCGGTCAGCCGAGATGACCGAACAGGCGCTGCGCGCCAAGGAACGGGAACTGGTGGCCCGTCTCAAACAGGCCTACTACGAGCTGTTTCTCGCGCACAAGGCGATCCAGATTCATCATGCACAGGTCGAATTGCTCAGGCAGTTCGTCGAGATTGCGAACGCGAAGTTCCGGACTGGAAAGGGATCGCAGGCTGATGTGCTCAAGGCTCAGGTCGAGCTGTCTGTGTTGCACCAGCAACTTCCCGTTCTGGAACAACGTCGCGAGACCACTGCGGCACTGCTGAATACGCTTCTGGACCGAGAACCCCTATCACCTCTGGGCATTCCTCAGAAACCATCTCTACTGCCGATCGACACCACCATCGACGACCTACATCGTCTCGCCTTGAACGCCAGACCGGAATTAAAAGCCGTTGAACTGGCGGTGCAACAGAGCGAGCAGTCTCGCGCGCTGGCCCAGCGTCAGTACTACCCGGACTTCAATGTGACGTTTCAGCGCTTCCAGAATTTTCAGGCCCATGACGGATTTGGCGCCTACGTCGCGATGACCGTGCCGTTCGCCTTCTGGACCAAACCAAAGTATGACGCCGGCGTCCAAGAAGCCGCGGCGTCCGTTGCAGCTGCACGGGCACAACAGCATACGGTAGAAAACCTGACTCGTTTTCAAATCAACGATCTCTTAGCCAAGGTACGGGCGAGTGAACAGGTGGCGACATTGTATCACACGACGATCCTGCCCCAGGCCGTGCAGAACCTTGAAGCAGCGCGAGTGGGGTATCGTACGGGAAAGGGAGGGTTTCTGGATCTTATTGATACGCAGCGGGCCTGGCGAGGATTTCAGCATGAGTACTACCGAGCGCTGGTCGAGCGGGAGCACCGCCTCGCGGAACTCGAACAAGTGATCGGAACTGATCTGAATGGAAACAGCTAAAAACGGAGGAATGGCCATGAGCCAGGACAGGCGCAGAATAGCTCTTGTTGTCGGTGTCGCAGCAGCCGGTCTGTTCGTCGGAGTCATCGCCGGGTTCTTCACCGCGCATCGGATGATGAGCGATATGTCGAGGATGCAAATCAGTGAAGACATGAAGGGCCATGAGATGGAAGGTATGTCCATGAAAGAGCCTGGCATGAAAGGGATGCCGATGGAAGGCGCCAAGCCTATGAAAGGCATGGAATCGATGTCAGGCATGTCCGACGCTCTATCGGGAGCTGTGGCGGTTCCGGCTGTGGCGAGACAGATGATCGGCATCCGCAGTGCCCCGGTTGTCCACGCAACGCTCGAGGAAGAGATCCGGACGGTCGGCACGGTCGGCTACGATGAACGGGGTTTCACGCAAGTAACGCTAAAAACCTCCGGCTGGGTTCGAAATGTCTTCGTCGATTCGATCGGTCGACCGGTCCGCAAAGGAGAACCGCTCTTTACCCTTTACTCACCGGATCTCCTGGCTACTCAAGACGAGTATCTCCTCGCCGTGAAAATGCAGCGACAACTGGCCGAAAGCCCGCTCGACGACGCGAAAGCCAACGCCGATGCGTTCGTGCGGAGTGCACGGGATCGTTTACGACTTTGGGATGTGACCCATGCGCAAATCGCGGCTCTGGAGCATCGCGGCCAAGCCGAACCGGTGCTGACAATCTATGCCCCTTCCTCCGGGATCGTGCTGAAGCGAGAGGCTGTGCCGGGGAAGTATGTCGAGCCGGGGACGACCTTGTACGAGATCGCGGATCTCTCCATCGTCTGGATCTCAGCCGATATTTACGAATCGGAAATGGCGGCCATGAAAGTCGGTCAGCCGGCCTTGATCACGTTTGCCGCTTATCCGGGAAAAACATTCAGCGGCAAGGTGGCCTATGTGTATCCAACACTGAACGCTGAAGCCCGCACTGTGAGGGTACGTCTCGAATTGCCGAACCCTGAACTGAAGTTGAAGCCCGGCATGTATGGGAACGTGACTTTGCAGACTGATGCGGTCAGGACTTTAGTTGTGCCAAAGGAAGCCGTTATCGAAACCGGCCTTCGTCAACTTGTGTTTATGGATCGGGGAGAAGGCCGGTATGAGCCTATGTCCGTCAAGCTTGGTCGCCGGAGCCAAGATGCAGTGGAAGTAATGGAAGGACTCAAAGAAGGAGATCAGATCGTCACCTCGGCCAATTTCTTATTGGATGCGGAAAGTAAATTGGTATCGGCTTCGAGCATGCAGGGCATGATGGGCCGGATCGGGATGGCCGACTGGCAAATGCGCGGTGCCCATGAAGGCAAGATGCAAGCGATGGAAGGAATGCAAGGCATGAAAGAGATGGAGGGCATGAAAGGTATGAGCGGAATGTCTGGCATGGCTTCGGACTCAGCCAAAGCCACCTCCGAAGCTCGCAAGGTAGCAGGATATGTTCTGACCTTCACGACGCTTCCCGAAACACCCAAGGCCGGTGAGGTCCTCCTCAGACTCAAGGTCATAGATCAGACCGGCAAGCCGGTGACCACTGCGCACGTCTTGTTCGTCTATACCATGCCGATGCCAGGCATGACTGATTCCAAGGTGAGGGCGCACCATACCAAAGACGGACTCTATGAAAGCACGGTGATGTTCGGCATGGGAGGAACATGGATAGCAACGGTCAATGTGATAGTGCCAGGACGGTCGCCCATTGTTGAGAAGTTTCAGTTTTCAGTCGCAGAGGGAGGCCTGTAGCTGGGAAAAACGGGCGTCTCGGCACCCGCGGGATGAGAGGGGTGAAAAACAATGATCGCACGACTCATCGAAGGGAGTGCACGCAATCCTGTCCTCGTCATCCTCTGTGTGGTGCTGCTGGCAGGCTGGGGCCTGTGGGCGGGTTTTAAGGTTCCGCTGGATGCGGTGCCGGACCTGTCCGATGTCCAGGTGACCATCTATACCGAGTGGCAGGGGCGCAGCCCAACGTTGATTGAAGATCAGGTCACCTATCCCATCGTCACCTCCCTGCTGGCTGGGCCGAAAGTCAAACGGGTGCGGGGAGTTTCGGAATATGGGGTCTCCTACGTCTACGTGATCTTCGAAGACCGGACGGACTTGTACTGGGCACGCAGTCGTGTGCTGGAATACCTGCAGAAGCTGACCGGGAAGTTACCAGCCGGAGTCGCACCGACTCTCGGTCCTGACGCGACCGGTGTCGGGTGGGTCTATCAGTACGCGTTGGTGGACGAGTCGGGGACGCACGATCTCGCGCAGCTCCGCAGTCTTCAGGATTGGTATCTACGGTATCAACTCGAGAGCGTGCCTGGCGTGGCGGAAGTGTCGGCCATTGGCGGATTCGTCAAGCAGTATCAAATCGAAGTGGACCCGAACACGTTGGCTGCCTACCGGTTGCCGATTAAGACGATTATTGAGGCGGTTCGAAACAGCAATGATGAGGTGAGTGGCCGAGTGTTGGAGATGGCCAGCACGGAATATGTGATTCGAGGGCGCGGCTACCTGCGTTCTATTGATGATATCGAGCTAATCCCTGTCGGGACGGATGGGCGAGGCACACCTATCTTGATTCGGGATATTGCCCATGTCCAAATCGGACCGGACCAGCGTCGTGGTATTGCCGAGTTGGATGGCAAGGGCCAGACAGTCGGCGGGATCGTGATCATGCGGGCCGGTGAGAACGCGCTCGCCGTGATCGAGCGGGTTAAAGCCAGGCTGGCAGAGATCACGCCGGCTCTGCCGAAGGGCGTCCACATCGTTCCCACCTACGACCGGTCCGATCTCATTCATCGAGCCATTGACGTGCTTCGCGAGAAACTCATGGAGGAGAGTATTATCGTCAGCCTGGTCGCGGTCGGCTTTCTGTTTCACCTGCGCAGCGCCCTGGTGGCGATTCTCATCCTGCCCATAGCAGTGCTGCTCGCTTTTATCCCGATGGCTTACCTGAACATCACCTCCAGCATCATGTCGCTCGGAGGAATCGCCATTGCCATCGGCGCAATGGTGGATGCAGCCATCGTGATGGTGGAGAACGCGCACAAGCGTTTGGAGCAGAATCCTCATGTGGACCGGACAGAAACCATCATCGCGGCGGCCAAAGAAGTCGGCCGCCCCTTGTTCTTCTCGCTGCTGGTGATCGCCGTGTCGTTCCTGCCGATCTTCGCATTGGAAGCCCAGGAAGGACGGTTGTTCACACCCTTGGCTTATACCAAAACCTTTTCGATGCTCTTTGCCACAGCGCTTTCAGTGACCTTGGCACCTGTACTGATGGTCCTCCTCATCCGGGGGCGCATCCGAGCAGAGGCGAAGAATCCCCTGAACCGCCTGCTGATCGCGATGTATCGACCCATCCTTTCCGGCGCATTGCGCATCCGATGGTTGACGCTCGGATTAGCTGTGGTGGTCGTGGGACTCACGGCGCCGATCTTTTCCCGTCTTGGCGCGGAATTCATGCCACCACTGAACGAGGGGACCATCCTCTATATGCCAACCACTGTGCCCGGTCTCTCAATTCCCGAATCGGCCAAGGTGTTGCAAGTCCAGGATCAGTTGCTCACGACCTTCCAAGAAGTGGAGCGAGTGTTCGGCAAGATGGGAAAGGCCCCGACTGCCACTGATCCGGCCTTTGTCGGCATGGCAGAAATCACGATCACTCTCAAGCCGGAAGCACAATGGCGGCCCGGCATGACCTGGGACCGGCTGCTGGATGAGATGGATGCCAAGCTGCGCATTCCCGGCTTTCCGAACATCTGGTGGATGCCGATTCAAACCCGCACTGAAATGATCACGACCGGTGTGCGAAGCCCGGTCGGTATTAAAGTCCTGGGGCCGGATCTGAAGACCATTGAGAAAATCGGCTTAGAGATCGAGCAAGTCTTGGCTACTGTGCCGGGCACCACGAGCGCCTTTGCCGAACGGCTCAACGAAGGCTACTATCTGGATCTGACGGTGAACCGGCGTGAAGCAGCCCGCTATGGCTTGACTGTGGGGGATGTGCAATCTGTCATTGCCTCGGCTATCGGCGGCGAGGCAGTCACGACCACGGTCGAGGGGCGCGAGCGGTATCCGGTCAATGTCCGCTACAAGCGCGAACTGCGCGATGATCCCGACCGGCTCAAGAGGGTGCTGATTCCCACTCCGAGCGGCGCGCAGATCCCGCTTGGGCAAATTGCCGATCTCGTCATAACCCAGGGGCCGCCATCAATCGCGGATGAAGCGGGAACGCTGGCCGGTTTGGTCTCGGTCGCGGTCAGTGGACGAGACCTGCGCGGCTATGTCGAAGACGCCCAACGCACGGTGCGAGACCGGGTGACATTACCTTCCGGCTACCGGCTGATCTGGACCGGTCAATACGAGCATCTGGTGCGGGCCGAAGAGCGGTTAAAGCTGGTCGTCCCATTGACCATTGGGATCATTCTCTTGCTGCTCTATCTCAACTTCGGTTCGCTGGCGAAATCGCTGATCGTGCTCTTGTCTGTCCCCTTCGCCGCAATCGGAGCCATCTGGTACCTCCATTTCCTGGGCTACAACCTCAGCGTGGCGGTGTGGGTCGGGATCATCGCGCTGGCCGGTGTGGCGGCGGAGACGGGCGTGGTGATGCTCGTCTATCTCGATGAAGCGTATGAGCGACGGGTGCGGGAAGGTCGCATGGCGACGGCCCAGGATCTCCGTGACGCCATCATGGAAGGAGCGGTCCAACGAGTACGGCCGAAGATGATGACGGTGGCTGCGATCATGGGTGGCCTCCTCCCCATTATGTGGACGACCGGCACCGGGGCCGATGTGATGAAGCGGATTGCCGCGCCGATGATCGGCGGCATGGTCAGCTCTACAGTGTTAACGCTGGTTGTGATTCCGGTGCTCTATATGCTCTGGCGGCGATTACAGGGTTTGCGATATCGTCCTGTTCCAGCGTGGGTCATGCCAGATGCTACAAGAATACAACACCGCGACCATTGATAATTTGTCTTGTTGACCAGACGAAACAAGGAACCTTATGCGTGACCAAGAGAATAAAACCAATAAGTGTCCCTCTCCGGCATGCCGGTTCCGGCCTCTGCCTGCCGTTTCCTCTGTGAACTGTACGGTGCCTCTCCTCCTCTCGCGCGAGAGTCACCTGCAGTTCAACCAAGGAGGAAACACCATGGCGACCAACCACTCATCCAAACGACCAGCGACCACGCTGCGATGTGGCAACATCAAGGCCACGATCTGGCAGAACGTCAGCGAGAAGGGCCCGTTCTTCTCAATAACCTTTCCTCGCCCATTCAAGGATCAGGCCGGTACCTGGCACAACGGCACTTCATTTGGTCTCAACGACCTCGAGGCGCTCATGAATGTCGCCTTTGAGGCCAAGGAGTGGATCGCCGCTCATGCTCTGAAGCGCTGAGCGGTTTCCTGGGAAGCCTCCAGCTTGTCTGGGGGCTTCCTTTCCTTTTGTACAAAGAGGATCCGGCCATGACACAGCACACTCAGGGGGTCCGATCCTCGGGAGTGACGGCGTGAAGCCGGATCCGACACCCATCCTCCGCTTCCGCTGGTAGCCACGTTCGCGTCCGCAACGCCAGTGACCCGACCGGAACCCGAAACGGCTGCCTCCGTTTCGCAACCGCCGCGACGTGTGCGTACTCTCACCCGCGTCGAGATTGACGCTCGTGTTTCTTCGGGAGTGCGCGTCTGGGCGCAGGCCTGACCGACCAGTGGATCAGTCTCCCGGTCCAGAAGCGGTCAGGCTCGAGAAACCGTGAAACGCTTGCTGCGCAGACTCGATATGGTATTCTTCGGCATCCCGTCGCAGTCAATGGGATGAATGAGCGGGAGGACTATGAAGAAAATTGCCGAGTACCAGGGGTACACGATTGAATCCGCTCCACAACCGGATACACAGGGAGAGAAGTGGCGACTTCGGATCTATATCTCGGTCGACCATCCCCGCGGCGTACAGACGCGTGAGTTCGCCGCGGATGGTCTCTACGCCACGGAGGACGAAGCCGATCTCCATGGGCTGGCCTTTGGACAGCGTGTCATTGATGGAAAGGTGGAGGGCAAGACCGTCTGGGATCTCAAGTCTCAGGACCGTCGGATCACCCCCCGCTTCCGAGTCCAATTTCGCACCACGTTTTCCTCCGCTCCGACACTGGACGGTACTGGGATGATCCTGGATCTCTCTGCCGGTGGGTGCCGGATTGAAAGCAGCGTGTCGCTCACGCCAGGGCTCTCGCTGGAACTCCGCATCTATGCGGAAGGCTTGGAATGGCCGTTAATGGTGGAGGCCGCGACCGTGCAATGGGTCAGCGGACAGACGTTTGGGTTGGCGTTCTTTCGGATGAAGGAAGCCGAGCGACAGCGGTTGGAGCAGGTTATCCAGGACCTGACGGACCTGCCGGTCTGACGGAGCATGAACCGCGTCAGGGGCGGTCACCGAGCCAGTCCCGGATCGTGTGCTGAACGGCCGTTCTCTCACACGAGATCGAGCCGTCGAGTGCATGTGCTCTGAGCCGTTGTCCGACCCCGCCTAGTTCTCCACCCTCACATCTCGACCGGTCCGTGCATGCAGCTGGTGGATGGTGCGCATCATGCGAAGGATGCGATGGGCCTGTCTCAGCGTCTTGTCCTGTACGTCATCAATCAGACCATCGGACGTACGTTCCTCAGAATCTGGGTCAGCATGATTCCCTCGCGTGTCGACGAGACGATCGGTCGAGTCGCCCTGAAGAGCAAACACACGTCGGAACACGTCCTCAAGCGATGGGATGCAAGGGGCTGGCTGTACAGAGTGGGTGTTCGGCGACACCGCTGGAGGTGAAATCTCTGGTTGAGTGGTGCGTGGCATCAACTGGCGCCCGAGCTTTTGCTGCAAGAATTCGGTGACCCATGCCTGATCCATCGGGTCCATGACCTGTGCTTCAATGGCAAATTCCTGATCGTTGACCCACAGAACGGTCGCTCGGTGAATACACAGCAAGGTGGCTCGTGCGGGGACGGCGACCTGCACGGTCACCCGCATACCGGGAACCACGGGCATCGTCCCCGCCATGCGCCAGCCCCGATCGGTCAGATCTAAAGCGGTCCCTTCGGCCAGAAAGGTAGCATTGCCATAGCGCATGGGCCACCTGACCGGAACCCGACTCGCCCCTCGCACGGGTCGCTGTCTGTTCTGCATGGGTCACTCCTTCCATTGATGGCGCGCGCACTACAGAAAGCGTAGCCTGACGGTCCGCTCTGTGCCTTCCCCGAACTCGGTACTTCCGAAGGGGGGAGCGCGCAGAACCGACGAGGTCATGTCAGGCTGGATAGGCCATGGGCTCTCGCACGGATACGGTCACCTGAGCGGTGTCGTGGGAGATGATGGCAGGCAAGGCGCAAGAATCGGACAAGGCCACGCCGCAGGATGGGGAGGTCCGAGCTAGGGAACCAGGCTAGACCAGACCGCTCGACGAATTTCGTCCGAGGTGAAAGGTTTCTGAATCAGACGGCCTGCGTCAAACCGTCTGGCGACGTTCAGATCGTTCTGGATCGTCGGTCGCGCCGGTGATGACAATGACTCGGGCGTCGAGAAATTCTTGTATGAGCGCCAGCGTCACTTCCCAGCCAACGCGCTCCGGCATGAGGATATCCGTAAGGACGACATCGGCTGAGGCGTCGCGATAGAGCGTGAGGCCGTGGGGGTCGTTGGCGGCTTCCCGAATAGAACGTAGGGGAGTTAGGAGCCCCCACAGTGTTGAGGGCTCCTAAGTTCAGTCTGAACATCAGCGAGGCAACGGATCAGGAGACCCTTGCCGTCGTCAACCTCTCAGTGGCCTCCCTTCTTCTCCTCCTCTTTCTTGTCATCACTATAGGTCATATGACCGCCCTTCTTCTCATCGCTGTACAACACATGGCCGCCCTTCTTGTCTTCCTTTTTATCCTCGTTGGCGAAGGCTGGGGCGCTGAAGGTCACAGCGACTGCCACGGCCATTACTGCCATCAACATGTGTTTCATGCTACCTCCGTTAAATAGTTAGAAGCGAATGACTGCCACTCGTGTGGCATTGCTTGCAGAGATAGCATAATGCATGCCGCCTTCTCCTGCGTCGAAATACAAACATATAGGCGAAACATCAATAGGTTATAGAGTGCTGTTTTGGGGAAGCCTGAAGGAGTTTTCCTACGATACCTGTGCAAAAATGATGGTCAGCATGAGGCGGTGGCCAGGACTTCTCTACATCTGCTCGATGTGCTTTCTCACCTTGTCAGGCAGAGCTCGTTCAGCGAGCCGTAGCTCGTAGGTCTTCTGCAGGTTCATCCAAAACTCGGCGGTGGTGTTGAAGAAGGTCGCGAGCCGTACGGCTGTATCGCCGGTGATCCCCCGTTGTCCTTTGATGATCGCCGTGATCCGATTTGCCGATACATCAAGAGCTTTGGCCAGGGTATTGGCGTTAAGTGGTGGATCTGACGGTTTCATGAACTCTTCCAGTAACAGTTCTCCTGGATGAACTAGCCGCATGCCCTTGTGGATCATGACACGTTCTCCGAGCGAGCTCTCGCCACCGTGCGCGATCGTCTCGCGACCTTCGACCGGACCAGACCGTATCGCTGTCCACGCGGAGCCTGACGCACGGTGACTTCCACATCTTGACCGAGTAAGGAGAGGAAATGTACCAAGCGTTCAACCGAGAATCCGGCCATCTGCCCCGAGAGCAGCTTGGACACTTTGGCCTGATCGATCCCGAGACGCGTGGCGCCGAATCGTGTCCTGCAGGGCTTGGAGTAAACTGCTTTTGAGAATGAGTTCAGCCGATCGTTCTTCCGAAAACCCCAGATCCCTGAAGATATTTCCACTCCCTTTCGTCACGGTTGCGCGTGTCATAGACCTTCCTCCCTTCTCCACATGAGGAGATCGGCATAGCGGTTCTTGCCCAGCTCGATGTCCGGCCTTGCGGTTTTCTGTGAGCGTTTCCCAAACACATGGAGCACATAGACCGCTTCTTGGAACTTCGCCACATAGAAGACTCGATACGCCCCAGTCTCATCCCAAACCCGGAGGTCCTGGACGCCAGATGCGACCGTCGATCCCTCAGGTGCTCCGCGCGTTCTACCGAAGGATTCTCCAGAGGCTCGTGAACGTCTCAGATTTGGAAGGCATGACGCCTGTCGGCGTGATCAAACGGTGTCACCTTCCGAAAGAGGTTCTCTTCTCGGAGGAGACATCGGAGATCCATCGGTCAGTCAGCGGGGAATTGCACTGGAAATCCAACGATCATAAGCATATATACGTTTTGAGACGTTTCCTTTCCCGAATAGCGTCGCATCTCAGCAGGAGACGATTGGGCCTCCTGGACTCGAGGTGATGCACCGCATACGTATGACGGTAGACGCACTTTCACCTGACCAAGGATGAAGAGACGTGCCAGGACTATCTCGTCACCAAGCGTTAGACCCGAGAAGGAAAACACGATCACACCCCTCGAGTCGGAGTGGGAGAGGAGTGAACGAGACCGCTGTTCGAGACAGCACCACGCGTGCCGACCCACCGAGGATCGTCTGTGCCCGCTACGATGTCTTACGGGCTTTAGCGGATGCGTCTGGTGTTGAGCAAATCACGTTATGGGCCATCCCGAATAAACGCTATCAGGTGAGTTTTCGGATCAAGAATCACGCGCAAGAATGGTATCTCGCCACCCTTCGAAATAAATCGAAGCCTCGTGCCTTTGTGAATCTTGGTGCGGCGGCCCATATCGCCTATGGCCTCGCCCACGCGCCGATCATGATTGTGAACATGTCCAAAGCGCTGCAGAAGTAACCCGTCCGTTTCAGTGTCCTCCACCGCCTACACTTTTTCAGCAAGTCAGGCCTTTCTATAGAGGCACGTCCCTACACTGTCCTACGCTGCACAAATAATTATCGCTATATTCGTAATATCGTCTTGACACGCGAGAGACATCCGCGTAGTAGTGCAAGTCAATAATTGAGTAAGCAATAGATATTAGTATAACTACATACGGTTGTTTTGCACGCATACATCGTAAATGGTTCGCGCAAGCACTCGCATGGATGACGGACCCTCGACGAAAGAACGCGCCCGCCGGATGATTGAGCGGGATATGGGGGCACGGTTACTCGACACCCTCAATGATGCACGCACCGTGGAAGTCATGCTGAACGCGGATGGGCGGCTCTGGTGTGAGTGGCTCGGGCAGGGGATGGCGTGCATTGGGACGTTTCCTGCCGCCCGCGCGGAAGCCATCATCAAAACCGTGGCGGGGTTTCATCGCAAAGAAATCACGCGCCAGTCCCCCTACCTCGACGGGGAATTTCCTCTCGACGGCTCCCGGTTTGCCGCACAGATCCCGCCGATTGTTCCCGCTCCGACCTTTGCGATCCGCAAACGGGCACTCGCGGTCTTTCGACTCGAGCAGTATGTGGAGCAGGGGATCATGACGGCACAGCAACGAGACGTGCTCCTCACCGCCATTGCCACTCGACGAAACATCCTCGTAGTCGGCGGGACGGGGTCGGGCAAGACCACCCTGGTGAATGCGCTGATCGACAGCATGATGGACACCTTTCCCCATCTGCGCATGTTCATTTTCGAGGATACGGCTGAAATCCAATGCCGTGCCGAGAACTGCGTGCAGTACCACACCACCGTGGATGTCACGATGGCGACACTCTTGAAGATTTCCATGCGCATGCGGCCTGACACCATCTTAGTCGGAGAAGTCCGAGGGCCAGAAGCGCTGGATCTGCTCATGGCCTGGAACAGCGGACATGAAGGGGGCATTGCGACCCTGCATGCGAATCATGCCAGGGCTGGGCTCTCGAAGCTGGCGCTGTATATCAGCATGAACCAAGACTATCCCAAACCCATCGAACCGCTGATCGCCGAAGCCGTACAGGTCGTCGTGCACATCACCCGCTGTGCGGAGGGCCGTCGCGTCGACGACATTCTCGAAGTGCGGGGCTATGAGCAGGGACAGTACATCACCAGGTCACTGATTGAACCGAAGGAGCACGATCAATGAGCACTGCATCGCACTGGAAACAATATCTCTGGGGCGTGGGCCTCTTACTGGCGCTGTACGTCCTCATCATGCCGCATGAGGTCTATGCAGCGGGCACGGCCGGAGGAGGACTTCCGTACGAATCCGCCTTGACCCGGTTACGCGCATCGATCACCGGACCCGTCGCCTTTACCTTGTCCTTGATCGGGATTGTGGGAGCGGCCGGGGCGTTGATCTTTGGAGGCGAGTTGACCGGATTTCTCCGCATGATGGTCTTTCTCGTATTGTTGATCGCCATTCTCGTGGGAGCCCAAAACGTACTGACGACGCTCTTCGCCGCGGGAGCTGAGATCTCATGGATGGAGGAGGGGAGAGAGATGATGGTGTCAGGGCCCCAGTCTGATCTCATGAGGCGGAGCTGACCATGGCGCTCCGCAAGATCCCGATTCGTCGCGTCATGCACCGAGACAATCTGTTCTTGGGCGGGGACCGCGAACTGGTGCTGTTCTGTGGCGCGGTCGCGTTTGCGCTGATCTTCACCGCCCAAGAGCTGCGGGCGGGCATCGTCGGCGTGAGTCTGTGGTGTCTTCTTCTGTATCTCCTGCGGCTCATGGCCAAAGCTGATCCGAAGTTACGATATGTGTATCTGCGTCAGCTCATCTACAAACGGTACTATCCCGCGCGCAGTACCCCCTGGCGGGTGAACAGCACGAGGCAGGGGAACCAGTACCTATGATGGTGACGCTGACCGTCCTGATTGCGGTGTTGGGACTTGCATTTCTGTTTATGCTGATCCAACGAGTGCGGGAAGCCGATGCACAGGTGACGGTGAAGAAACATCGGTCACCGGACGCGGGCCTGTCGGATCTCTTGATCTACGCGGCGATGGTGGAGGACGGCGTAATCGTCGGGAAAAACGGCTCGCTCATGGCGGCCTGGCTCTACCGCGGAGACGATCAGGCCAGCAGCACGGAACCTCAACGTGAAGCGGTCTCGTTCCGGATTAATCAAGCCTTGAGTCAGCTCGGCAACGGGTGGATGGTGCATGTGGATGCGGTGCGGCGTCGGGCGGCCGGCTATGCCGCGCCCGGCCTCTCCCACTTTCCCGATGCGCTGACGGCCGCGTTGGACGAAGAACGGCGGCGGCTCTTTGAAGGACTGGGAGCCATGTACGACGGCTATTTCGTCGTGACCCTCACGTATCTGCCGCCGTTGGTCGCACAGAGAAAATTCGTGGAGTTGATGTTCGACGATGACCAGGCGGCCGTCACGGCGCAGGACCGGACGAAGGGACTGGTGGAGCAATTCACACGGGACTGCGCGTCCTTTGAATCGCGCCTGTCGTCGGTCTTCCGGCTGCAACGTCTCCGCGGACAATCCCTCATCCTCGAAGATGGCTCGACGGTCATCCACGACGAATTCCTCCGCTGGGTGCAACGCTGTGTGACCGGCCTCAATCAGCCGGTCCGCTTACCCGCCCATCCGATGTATCTCGATGCCGTGATCGGCGGACAAGAATTGTGGACGGGCGTCATTCCGAAGATCGGCCGCCAGTACATGCAGGTGGTGGCGATCGAAGGCTTTCCCCTGGACAGCACCCCCGGCATCCTGACATTGCTCGGGGAGTTGCCCATCGAGTACCGCTGGTCCTCGCGCTTCATCTTCATGGATCAACACGAAGCCGTGCGAGAGCTGACCCGCTATCGACGGAAATGGAAGCAGAAAGTTAGAGGATTTCTCGATCAAATCACGAACTCGCAGACCGGTCCTTTAGATCAGGATGCGATGGCGATGGTGGCCGATGCGGAGGCCGCCATCGGGGAAGTGAATAGTGGATTAATCGGGATGGGCTACTACACGAGTGTCGTGGTCCTCATGGATGAGGATCGAGCGGAAGTGGAACGGTCGGCCCGTCATATCGAAAAGGTGATCCATCAATTGGGATTTGCCGCCAGGATCGAAACGCTCAATACGATGGACGCTTTTCTGGGCAGCTTGCCGGGACATGGCGTCGAAAACGTCCGGCGTCCGCCGTTGAACACCATGAACCTGGCGGATCTCCTCCCGACCAGTACGATCTGGACCGGCAGCGCCACCGCGCCCTGTCCCATGTATCCGCCTGACGCCCCGCCCTTGATGCAGTGCGTCACCCATGGGGCCACCCCGTTTCGTCTGAATCTTCATGTGCGCGATGTCGGCCATACCTTGATGCTGGGCCCGACCGGCTCAGGGAAATCCACGCATCTGGGGATGCTCGCCGCGCAACTGCGCCGGTATGAAGGCATGTCCGTCTTTGTCTTCGATAAGGGCCAATCGATGTATCCCCTCGCGGCGGCGATACGAGCCCACACGAACGGGCAGAGCGGATTGCACTTCACCGTGGCGGGCGATGCCAACGAGCTGGCCTTTTGCCCGCTCCAATTTTTGGAGACCAAAGGGGATCGGGCCTGGGCCTTGGAGTGGATCGAGACGATGCTAGCCCTGAACGGGGTCAAGACCACGCCGCTCCAACGGAATGCCATCGCGGAAACGGTGATGGCGCTGCACGCCAATGCGCTGAGTCATGACCAGACCCACGGACCGGAGCAGCCGCCGGCCTCGCTCTCCGATTTCGTGAACATGGTACAGGACGAAGAGATTCGTGAAGCCCTGAAGCAATACACGGTGAGCGGAGCCTTGGGCCATCTGCTCGATGCCGAACGGGATGGGCTTGCACTCGCGGACTTCACGGTGTTTGAAATCGAGGAGTTGATGGGGCTCGGGGACAAGTACGCCCTCCCGACCATTTTGTATCTCTTTCGCCGGATCGAACGGAGCTTACAGGGGCAGCCCAGCGCCATCATCGTGGATGAAGCCTGGTTGATGCTCGGGCATCCGGTGATCCGGGAAAAGATCCGGGAATGGCTGAAAGTCCTGCGCAAGGCCAACTGCCTCGTGGTGTTGGCGACACAGAGCCTCACCGACGCGGCCAATTCAGGCATTTTGNNGCGACCAAGATCTTTTTGCCCAACGTCTTTGCCCGCGATGAGGACACGTCGGCGCTGTATCGTCGAATGGGACTGAACTCGCGGCAAATTGAAATCTTGGCCACGGCCATTCCGAAACGCCAATATTACTACAGCTCCGAATATGGCCATCGGCTCTACGACCTCGCATTAGGACCCTTGGCTCTCGCCTTCGTCGGCGCGTCGGATAAAGAATCCATCGCGGAGATTCGTGCATTGGAAGTCAAGTACGGCGAGGGCTGGACGGACGAATGGCTCGCAAGCCGTGGACTCACGTTGCGTGATTACGGAGCCTATGAAGAGGTCACCGCATGAGTCACCTGGTCGAAGCCTGGAAGGACGTGAAGTACCTATTAGGAGGGGAGCGGGTCTCGAAGGACGAACGGCAGTCCCAATCCGCCGTCGTCGAAGATGGGCGACGGGTTGGGGAGAACGCGAATCCCTATCTGTCCGCGCGTCGGACCTGGAACGATCTGATGCAGGCGCAAGTGGCGTCCCGCCGATCCTGGGAAATGATCGCGATTCTCTGCCTGCTCATTGCCCTGGCCTCGGTGGGCGGCATCGCTTATGTCGGGAGCCAATCCAAATTCATTCCCTTTCTCTACCACGTCGATCCACACGGCCACGCGACGGCGATCGGCCCGGTCGAGATGGCGAGCCCGGCCGATCCCCGCGTGCTGGCAGCCACCATTGGCGAGTTCATTGCCAATGCGCGACTGGTGACGGTCGATGCCGCCCTCCAGCGAAAGGCGGTCTATCAGGTCTATGCGATGTTGAGCGAACAGGATCCGGCGACCGGCAAGATGAACCAATGGATGAACGGGACCGAGGATTCGAACCCCTTCACCCGCGCGGAGAAGGAAACGGTCACGGTGGACATTTCCACGGTCCTGCCACAAACCGCGGACACCTGGGAAGTCACGTGGGTGGAATCGGTGTGGGACCGGAAGGGAGAGGTCAAAACCCAGCCGGTCCCGATGCGAGCGCTCGTCACGGTCTATCGTGCCGAACCCTCCACGACGGTGACGGAAGATGAACTCCGGCGCAACCCGCTCTCGGTCTATGTGCGTGATTTCTCCTGGTCCAAACAACTGTGAGGAGTGAGGAACCGAATGAGAACCATCGTCCTGTGTCTGGTGCTCGTGCTGCTGCCACTCCATGCGACGGCGGGGAATGACCCGAGCGTCGAGGAGGTGCTGACCGGCTCCAATCCAGCTCTCACGCCGCAAGAACAGGCGGGACTCGCCTATGGCGAACAAGGCACGATCTCAGGCAGTGCGCCGGTCGCGGGGGCCAATGGATTCATCACGTTCCCGTACGGCGTGAACCAGATCAGCATCGTCTGTGCGCCGCTGCATGTCTGCGATGTCGCCTTGCAACCTGGCGAACAGGTGAACTCGGTCAATGTCGGTGACAATGTCCGGTGGTCGATCGAGCCCGCGCTGACCGGGAGCGGAGTCGAAGAAACCCAGCATGTGATCATCAAACCACGTGAAGTGGGCTTGGAAACCTCGTTGGTCGTCGCGACCAATCGTCGCGCCTATTATCTGCGGCTGCGCTCTCATAGGACACGCTACATGCCGCAAGTCGCGTTCAGCTATCCCGAAGATTCGGCGGTGAAGTTCGAGGTGCTGAAAGCGCGCCAGCAACGGGAGATCAAGGAGAAGACGATTCCGCAGACGAGTGACTATCTGCCCAAGCTGTCGTTCGAGTATGACGTGGCTGGTCAAGCTTCATGGAAGCCCGTGCGGGTCTACAACGATGGCGCCAGGACGGTCATTGAAATGCCGCCGTCGATCGCGCAGACCGAAGCCCCGATTCTCTTGATCGTCCGAAAAGAGGGAGGATTGTTCACCGATGCCGAGGAAGTGATGGTGAACTATAGCCTACAAGATCGGCGGTATATCGTCGATACCGTCTTTGAGAAAGCGGTGTTGGTCGCAGGGGTCGGATCGAACCAAGATCGGGTGACGATCCAACGGAGGAAATGATGAGGCGACGACTGTCTGTTGTTCTCGGGATCGGACTCCTGCTCGCCGGCTGTGTCAGTCCGTCGCCCTATGGCTATCTGGTGAGTGGAACTGTTCCGCCCCAGATGCCTGAACGGCTGGCACAGGATACGGTCACCAGGATGGAGGACTTGTACCCTCCTGCCCACACCCGCCTCGCGTTGACCCATCCCGCGACAGACCCCTACGGCCTGGCGCTGATCGAAGCGTTACGGCGAAAAGGGTATGGGGTGATGGAGTCTCGCGTGACCACCAGAATGAACCCTTCCACCAGAGACGACATGCCTGTCGCAGTCCAGCCGGCTGTGAGTCACACAGAAGGCCTGCCGTTTGGCTATGTGGTCGATGGCCCATTTGAATCTCGCCTCTACCGTGTCACAATCTTCATCGGATCGCACTCGTTAAGCCGGGTCTATCTCATGGATGCGCAAGTGATCGCACAGGCGGGGGCCTGGGTGCGGAAGGAGTAACGGAACGTGAGTCACTCCGCCAATCCGCAGATGTCTCCTGAGCGGTCGCCGGGGTCCATTGCACCCGGAGCCGGGGTCCGTCGCGCCAATAAACTTCCACTCTATCTCGGGATCGGGTTGATCGCAGTGGTCGCCCTCGTGGTGGCGCTGGTGGCAAATGATCGGGCTCAGAAACAAGCGCAGATGTTGAAATCAACTACAGGGCCGCCTCAGCAAGGCAAAGGCGGCGGGACGATGGCGCTGGCGGATCGGATCGCCGGATCGCACCTGGGCGGCGTGATCCCGCCGGCGCCCTCGAAGCCTCTCATGCGCAACGAGCTCACTCAGCCAGAGACCGCGCTGGTCGGGGCGGGACGTATCGAGGCGGATGGACACGGGAACGCGGATATCCTCATCGCACGGCCTGACGATCTCGATGCACCACCGATGCCAAATCGAGCCGGAGGACTCCAGCTGGTCACCGGCAAGCCGCTGTCGAGAACCGCATCGAGTGAGGAGCGGGAGGCACTTAGACTCGCGAAGATCCAACAGCTGCAGGACGCGCTCAAAGCGCCCTCCACCGTCACCTTTTCGCTCGTGCGGAGCGAGAAGCCCGCGCCGACCATCGAGAGTAAGTCGGAGCCTGTCTCGTCAAGCGACCAACGCAACCGCTTGGCCGAAGCCCAACAACAGGTGGCGAATGCGGCGCGGAGTGACGACCCCACGAGGGCGTATCAGGCGCAACTCACGCAATTGCGGCAAGCCGGGATGCTCGGCCCGTTTGACGGAGGATCGGAGTCGTCACCGACGGCCAAACTCAGCGCTCCCAATGGGACCATGAGTTCAGCAAACCCGGCGGGAGGAGACCGGTGGAAGCACGAGGGAACACAGCTTCCGCCTCGTGCGCAATTCGTGATTCAAGCCGGTGATGTGCTGCCGGCGCTCATGATGTCCGAAATTGATTCTTCGTTGCCGGGTCAGATCATCGCGCAAGTGTCGCAGCATGTGTATGACACGCCCACGAAGACCCAGTTGCTCATTCCACAGGGCACCAAACTCATCGGGACCTATTCGAGTGATGTCGGATACGGACAGAAAGCTTTGCTAGTGGCGTGGCAACGCTTAGGGTATCCCGACGGAAAGACGCTCGACCTTGGCTCCATGCCAGGAGCCACCGGTTCCGGGGCGTCCGGTCTCACCGATATGGTCAATAATCACTATATCAGGCTGTTCGGATCGGCCCTCTTAATGTCGGCGGTGACGGCCGGCGTCACGTTCAGCCAGCAACAAGCGCAAGGGACCGGCCTTCCCGGTCAAGTCGCCATTCCTCAATACAGCGCCGGGACCGCCATGAGCCAAGCGCTCGGCCTGCAACTCGGGCAAGTGACGGCGCAGCTGATTGCGAAGAATCTGAGCGTCGCACCCGAATTGACCATTCGTCCTGGCTATCGGTTCAACGTCGTGGTGGTGAAAGACCTCGTGTTGCCGAAACCGTACCAAGAGTTCGATTACGCAGGAAAGGAGACTCCATGAAGCATCGTGCACAGCGTTTGGCAGGCCTCGTATTGTCAGTTGTCCTGCTATCTCCACTTACACCGAGCTATGGCAGTGGCATTCCCACCTTCGACGGCGCGGTGCTGGCCCCGTCGATGACAGGGGCGATCTCCAACATGGCTCAGCAACTGAAGCAAATTGAGCAATACCGGCTGCAGCTGCAGCAATATGTGAACATGCTGCAAAATACGATGAACCCTGGCTTGTTCATCTGGGACAACGCGCAAGAAACGATGAACGATCTGCGTTACATGATCGACACCGTCTCGTTCTACCGACAGCTGTATGGGACAGTGGCCGGCTTTACCGGCAACTTCCACGACATGGCGTGGTATCGCAACGCCCAGTGCTTCAAAGAGCCGGGCTGCTCTCCGAGTCAGTGGGGCCTAATCCTGGAGAACGAGGTCATCGGGGCCCAATCGCAAAAGAAATCGATCGAGGCTCTGTTCAGGGGCTTGGAACGCCAGTACGACACGCTGAATCTCGATTCGCGACGCTTGAAGCGGCTCCAACTGGCCGCGCAAACATCGAGTGGGCAAGCCGAGGTCATGCAACACAACAACATGCTGACGAGTGAGGGAGCGAATCAATTGATGCAGATTCGGGCCGCGCTCTTGGCGCAACAGAATATGGACGCGACCCGCCAACAAGCGCAGGCGGATCGGGAGGCCATGCAGATGGCAGCGAGTCGAACGTTTCGTCAGGGCACGTTTCAACCAAGCCCCCGGCACGCGTGGTGACTCCCAACGAGAACGATATGGAGATTCCATGATTGTGAGCACGTGTTCTCAACACCGAACGGGTCTTGGCTGGACTCTTTATCCCATTGTCTTCGTCGTGGTCTTGAGCGGACCCATTGGATTGACTGGGTGTACGCAGGAGGCGCTCGATCTTGTGCAAACGGTCGAGTGGTACAAGAGTCACGAGGCGGAACGGACGGCGATGGTCACGAAATGTCATAACAATCCGGGCCAACTCGCCTCGACGCCGAACTGCATCAATGCGCAACAAGCGGTGAGCGACATCTTCAGGGGAAAATGAGGACGTTCCGAATCTCCACGCGAGACACGCGTTGGTACGCGACCAGAGGGTACCGGTTCTCGTGCCTTGTGCAGCACACGATCATAGGCGCGGTGCTCGCCTTGTTGTGCTGGCCTGGTGAGACCCAGGCGGCCATCAATTCCTCAGGTCTCCTCGATACCGCCCTCCAAAGTTTTCAGACCAGCGCGGCAGGCTGGGCAGCCTACATTACTGCGCGGGCCTCTTGGCTCTTTTGGACGCTCGCCACGATCTCCTTGGTCTGGACGATGGGGCAATTGGCGCTGCGCCGTGCGGAGATCGGGGAGTTTCTTGGGGAGTTCCTGTCCTTTACGTTGATGACGGGGTTCTTCTGGTGGCTGCTGACGAATGGTCCGACCTTCGCGGTGCAGATCATGAATTCAATGCGCCAACTCGCGGGGAGTGCCAGCGGGTTGGGTCCGAGTGTCTATCCGTCCACACTGGCGGATATTGGGTTTCAATTGCTCGATCGGGTTATGACGCAATCATCGGTCTGGCAGCCGGTCGATAGCGCGGTTGGTTTTGTCGTGTGTCTCATCATTCTCATTGTGGTGGCCCTCATCGCCATCAACATGTTGGTGCTGTTGGTGAGTGGGTGGATCTTGGCCTACGCCGGAATCTTCTTCCTGGGATTCGGTGGGTCCCGATGGACCTCTGACATGGCGATCAACTATTACCGCACGGTCCTGTCACTCGGCGCACAACTGGCGGGGATGGTCTTGGTGGTGGGCATTGGCTTCTCCTTCATCAATCTGTATTACGTGAATATGAGCAGCCAAGTGAGTGTCAAGGAAATGGCAGTGTTGATGGTCGCCGCTATTATTCTGCTGGGGCTGGTGAACAAGATCCCACCCTTACTGGGTGGTCTGGCGATGGGTGGCGGGGTCGGGGCGCTGGGCAGTGGCGCCAGTGTCGGTTCCATGGTTGCGACAGCGGCGACCATGGCAGCGGGAATTGGACTCGCGGCAAATATGGCGCGGGCAGGCATGGCGGGTGGGGCGGCCGGGTCTCACGCGCTGATGCAAGCTGTGTCGAACGGCAGTGGGAGTGCGCCTCCCCCAACACAGATGATCACGGGCCCGAGTGGTGGCCCGGCTGGAAGTGGCCCGAGCGGAGGTGGTCCCAATAGTTCTCCGCCACGCGGAAGTCCTGCCGGGAGCATGCCCTTAGCGGCCGCCATGGATGGCGTGAGCCCCGGCCCACAATTCACTGGCCGCTCCTATCCGAGTGTCGCCAGAAGCGATGCGGACACGGCATCGCCGTCATCGGAACCCACCTTCGGCGAGGAGAGTCTGTCGAAAGGCAAGACCGACGACCAGGCCTTTCATCCGAAGGAAGAAATCGCGGCATTTCGTGATCGGAACGAACCATCCACTGGGGCGAAAGGAGGAAACGCATGACACGACACTGGGTCATCCTCTCGGCTGGTGTTCTTGCACTCCTCTGTCTTGGAACGCGATCGGCAGAAGCGGAGAGTCCAGATGTTCCGCCACCAGTCCCGGCCTTATCGAGCGGACTACCATCATCAAGGGTCACGCCGTTGCCTCCTGGGATGAGCCCGAACAGTGGAGCCTTGTCGCTGCTCACCGGGACGGCGCGTGACGCTTGCGAAGCCCTGCTCTGCCTGAGCGCGATCGGATCGGCTCCCGCCGAGTGCGCCGCATCGCTCGCCAAATACCACGCGGCGCAGATGTTCGGCGGCGGCCCCGCCTTTCTCGCGGCCTGTCCGCTGGTGCGGTGAGGCCCAAAATAATGGTTGCGGATCTGCCTCCTCAGGATCAGGAACGGGTCGTCTGCTCGATCGTGGCGTCGGTGACATACGAAGTGCCGGCCAACATCGTCATCGCCGTGGCAGAGAAAGAAGGGGGCAAGCCAGGGCAATGGGTGAAAAATCGCAACGGCACCTATGATGTGGGCCCCATGCAGTTCAACACGTCCTATCTGCACCACTTGAAGCCTTACGGCATTACGGCCGCCGATGTCGAGCAAGCAGGCTGCTATCCGTATGAATTGGCGGCCTGGCGGTTACGGCAACACATCCTCAATGATCAAGGGGACCTCTGGACGCGCGTCGCCAATTACCATTCACGCACCCCGACACAAAATGCCCGCTATCGATCCAGTGTGATGCGCAAAGCGGCGAAGTGGGCCAATTGGCTCTCCGCGCGATTTACGACCGTTCGGTTTGCCGAGCGACTCAGCGGGCCATAGAGGCATGATCCCCGTGTTATCATTTCTACGATGGGATAGACAGTCCTACCAAGCCACTATTGATCCATAGACATTCTGATTCCGGTCTATACGTAGAAGCCTGCTGACAACCGGCCTTCGGTGTACGAATTGAACCGGATGCAACCAGGAATCGGACCCTCAAGACTCACCTCCATCCAAGGGAAACGAGTCATGAGCACTCGTTCCACCCTCTCCCTGTCGTCGTCGTTCTTTGGCCTGTCAGGTAGGCTGACGCCTAGGCCGGTCACCGCTCATAGTTGGCCAAAGTCTTCTTTCGGATACAGCCACTGAGATGGGCTTTCGCCTTCGCCTCCATGCGCAGCGTTTCAATCCCTAACCCTTCGCCTCTCACCCATCGCATGATCCCCGATGCCACTGAGATCTGTTTGCGCATCGGCAGTCTCACCCTGAGCGAGCATACATCGCAGAGCTGGAGCGACAGGGGGCTAGAGCGTCCCCAACCGGCAAGTAGTTTTCGACGCGCGCGATTCACCGCATCATCACGGAAGGATTGCTGTTAGCCGTCGTGAAGAATCCTGGCATCGTCGTGCATGATTTGCACCACTCCTCCCCCACCTTTTCCCTCCTCAACGAGGCCTATCCCATGTCGGTGCAGAAGATGATTCGGCATCCGCACATGCGACGACGGAGACTCATGCGGAGGAAGTGCAGCGCAAGCGCGGAGGAGGCCGTCACGCAGATTTAGGCACGTAGGATGTTGAGGGAATGCTCTCTCTCGTCTATACCTCTTGCATCTGTCGCCCATCGCGCCCCATACTTTCGCCTCATGACATCTCCTCCGTCTGATCACTCCACACCTCTTCAGAATCTTCAAACCGACGTCGCCTTGCGCGCCATCCTTGAAGGCACCGCAACGGAAACCGGACAAGGGTTCTTTACCGCACTTGTCCAGAACCTTACCTCGGTCCTTGGTACGCACGGGGCGTGGGTGACGGAGTATATTCCCGAAACACGTCGTCTGCGGGCGCTCGCCTTCTGGCTGGATGGCCAGTGGATCCCGGACTATGAGATGGACATTGCCGGAACCCCCTGTGAGCGTGTGATCGATACGGCCAAACTGGTGCACTTTCCCGATCGCATTCTGGATATTTTCCCTCACAGGGAGGAACTGAGGGCCGTAGGAGCGGCCAGCTATATGGGCGTCCCCTTACAAGACACGAACGGACGGATTCTCGGCCATATGGCTGTGATCGACCGGCGGCCGATTCCTGAAGCGTCACGAGTGTACGCGATCTTTAAGATCTTCGCCGCGCGCGCGGCAGCCGAACTTCAGCGTATGCGAGTGGAGGATGAGCTTCGTGAGCGGGAAGAAAAAGTCGGTCGACTTCTGTCGAGCGCCATGGATGCCATCATCGAATTAAACGACCAGCTCCGGATTACTCGTATCAATCCGGCAGCGGAGAAGACGTTCTCCTGCCGGGCGGATTCGATGATGAATCAAAAATTGTCTCGATTTGTGAGTGAAGAGGACTTCGTTCGGTTGGAGAGACTGATCGTCGAGCTAGACCGGCGTCCGGCGGGACAACAGTCACGGTGGATTCCCGGTGGCCTCGCCGCGCGCCGTGCCGACGGCGAAGCGTTCCCTGCGGAAGCGACACTGTCCCGTTTTGAGCTGCATCGGCGCAAATTCACGACCCTCATTCTTCGCAATATCCATGATCGTGTGGAAGCGGAGGAGAAGATTCAGTCGCTCACGGCAGAAACGAAACGGTTGCAGGAAGAATTGAAGACGGCTCATCAGGACGAGGATTTGATCGGCGAGAGTCCGGCGTTTCAAAAGGTCTTGCACGATGTCGACCAGGTGGCTGAGACCGATGCCACAGTGTTGATCCTGGGCGAGACGGGGACCGGTAAGGAATTAATCGCCCGGGCCATCCATGCGGCTAGTACACGCCGGGACCATGCATTAGTGACCGTGAACTGCGCTGCAATCCCCGCGACACTCATCGAAAGTGAACTATTCGGTCATGAAGCGGGGGCCTTTACCGGTGCGACCAAGAAGCGCGAAGGTCGGTTTTCCATGGCCGACAAAAGCACCCTCTTTCTCGACGAAATCGGTGAATTGCCGCTTGAATTACAGACGAAATTGCTCCGCGTGCTGCAAGAAGGTGAGTTTGATCCGGTCGGCAGTTCGAAAACCAGGAAAGTGAATGTGCGAGTACTTGCCGCGACCAATCGAGACCTCGCCGTGACGGTCAAGCAGGGCACGTTCCGAGAGGACCTTTACTATCGGCTGAATGTATTTCCGATTCGGCTGCCCTCGCTATGCGAGCGGGGCAACGATGTGGTGCGCCTTGCCACCCGTTTTGCTCAACGGTTCGCCGCGAAGATGGGACGAACACTGGCGCCGCTGACTGCCGATGATGTTCGTCGGCTTCAAGCCTACAATTGGCCTGGGAATGTACGAGAGCTGCAAAACGTCATCGAGCGAGCCGTCATTACGGCAGAGGCCGGTACGCTCAACCTCGATCGAGCCTTGCCGGAAATGCCGTCGGTTCGACTTCCAGCCGACGGAACCGCTCCTCTTCGCGACGCCATTCTTTCAGCCAAGGACCTCGAAGAACTGGAACGGACCAATATCTTGAGAGCTCTTGAGACCGCCAAGTGGAAAGTATCCGGTGAGAAGGGCGCGGCAGCACTACTCGGACTCAACGCCTCCACCCTTTCGTCTCGCATGAAGATGTTGAAGATTCAGAAAGCCCGCTAGCAGGCTGTTGACAAACTAGCCTTTGAAATAGTTTCCCGGCCTCACGTCTAGGTATGTGATGATGGGGCTGGCCGTCATGGCGTGTGCGCCGTTCTCTCCTGCGCGCTCCTGTTTCTCACGCATTCGCAGCCCCCCTGTGCTCCCTCAAGGCCGGAACCGGAAGTAGTTTCGCGAGCCGTTTCAGATTGAGCAACCAGCCCATCAAATAGGCCTCATCTCGGACTTGCACGAGTCCACGTCGCTGAAAGCGCCGAAAGCCGTGCCAGCATTTAGCCTCCCCCCAGAGTTCTTCGATCTTCTTCCGTGCCCGTTGCGAGCGGCGGTAGCCCGTTGTCCGACCCAGCCGTCGCACCCGCTGATGCACCGGCTCCTGCCCGGTGGTCTTGGCGGCAATGTGCGGCCGGATATGCCGCCGGAAGAGAGCGGTCAGAAACGGCTTGGCAAAATACCCTTTGTCCGCGCCCACTGTGTGAATGCGGCGCCCATGTTTGTGATGAAACGCATCGATCAAATTGCGCCCGCCGTCCCTCTCTGAGGCGAGTCCCCGAAACGACTCAACATTGATCCCAAGGAGAAGCCGATGCCGATTCTCCATTAACCCATTGACGGTGTAGCCCACCATCGCCGCCGTCCCATTCCCTTTGTTGGCTAACTTTGCATCCGGATCGGTCGTGGAGACATGCGTCTGATTCGAGCGGCGCTCGCCCCGAAATGTCACGGTGGGATTGCCCAGGTCTTCTTCCGGCGTCTGATCCAATGACCGAATCCGTTTCTTATAGTCCTCCGGCCTCAGAAACACCTCAATCGGCACAAAGCTCTTTTGCGACGCATTCGCCTGGACCAGTGTGCCATCCAGGGTCGTATGCTGCGAAACCAGTTTCTGCTTGATCGCCAGCGCCACAGTCTCGTCAAATAACTGTTCGAGGAGCCCGCTCTTCGTAAAGCGTCGCTTCCGGTTCTGTGAGAATGTGGAGTGGTCCCACGGCGTCTGATCCAGATCCAGCCCCACAAACCAACGCAGAGCGAGGTTGCCTGTCAGCTCGCGCACTAAGGCGCGTTCCGATGTGACGCCCACCAGATAGCCGCCCAGAAGCGCCAGAAACAGCTGTTCCGGTGGAATCGAGGGACGACCCCCCTCGGCATACAGTGGCTCGCAGAGTTGCCGAAGTCGCACCGTATCGATCAAGGGACGGATCTTTCGCAGGGGATGATCGGTGGTCACAAACTGCTCTAGAGTGATCTGGTAGAACATCGACGGCTGCGGATCGGCTGTACCCATCATTGGCGTGGCCCTCCCTAATGGGAGAAACTTGTATCATACATTCATCGAGACGCAGAGGGGTTTGTCAACAGCCTGCTAG
>JAFEBI010000027.1 GCA_018242725.1 Nitrospira sp.
CGTCACGGAAATCTTGGCCTGAAGTTGAGAGCTGTCAGCCTGACAGCTAAGGAGATTTGAGATGCGCGAGATTATCGACATGGCGTGTACGCTCTGCAAGCAGAGAAACTACTCGTCCATGAAGAACAAGAAAAACGATCCGGATAGGTTGGAGCAGAACAAGTTTTGTAAGTTCTGTCGAAAGCACACGCCTCATAAGGAAGTAAAGTAAGTACTGAGATAATGAGGACTGAGTCTTGGGAGTGATCGCTGAAACTTGACTCTCAATGCTCGTAGCTCGGTACTGAAAAGGGAGGGGCATGGTGTTAATGGCAGCACATCGGTCTCCAAAACCGAGAGTCTGGGTTCAAATCCTAGTGCCCCTGCCAAGCTCAGCGTGTCTCTGCTGTCGTCCTTAGGGATAAGGTGGCGGCTTTGTGACATGATAGTGAGATCGGAGGGGTGCTTACGGTAGGTCTTGGTAATTCTTGGTGAGTGGTTCAAATGGGTTTGTAGGGATTTCTGTGTTACCTGGGCAGTAAAGCGCGGAGTATCTCATGTTCAAGCGTATGACGGAATCAATTCGGTTGTTTGTGGCGGATGTACGGACCGAGATGAAGAAAGTCTCGTTTCCGAGTCGTGCAGAAACGATCGGCTCAACAACGGTTGTTATTGTGTTCTGTATCTTGATGTCGGTCTACCTGTCCGTCGTTGACTCATTCCTCTCCTGGTTGGTTGGGAAGCTCATTTGAATCAGACAAAAAGAGGGGCTGCAGTATTTCATCGAAGGCCTGAGGGTGGTGCATGATAAAGAACTGGTACGTCATACATACGTACGCGGGTTTTGAGGGGCGTGTGAAAACCAGCCTCATGGAGCGCGCGAGTCAAATGGGGCTTGTGGAGAAGGTCGGGCAGGTGCTTGTTCCGACGGAAGACGTGATCGAAATAAAAGATGGGAAGCGGCGGACTTCTCGTCGGAAGTTCTTCCCTGGGTACGTTCTCGTAGAGTTGGAGTCTCCGCTGGCGGACGAGACGCTTCAGATGATCAAGGAAACTCCCAAGGTAACGGGATTTGTCGGCGGCGGAGTTGTACCGACGCCGCTTAGCGATGAAGAAGTCGAGTCCTTGCTCAAGCAAGTCGATGCGGGTCAAGCGGAGCCGCGCGAGCAGGTGAAATTCATCAAGAATGATAATGTGCGCATTATTGATGGTCCGTTTCTGGGGTTCAATGGCGTAGTGGACGAAGTCGATCAGGATCATAGCCGATTGAAGGTCATGGTCAGCATCTTTGGTCGGTCAACCCCGGTTGAGTTGGGATTCTTGCAGGTTGAACGCATTTAATGCAGCGGTCAGCAGATAGCCGTCGGCATTCAGTGTAGGCTGAAGGCTGAAAGCTCAAGACTGAAAGCTCGGGAGAGGAGACATGGCAAAAGAAGTTTCAGCGCAGATTAAATTGCAAATCCCGGCCGGCAAGGCCAATCCAGCGCCTCCGGTGGGTCCATCGCTGGGCCAGCATGGCGTCAACATTATGGAGTTTTGTAAGCAGTTCAATGCCAAGACTCAGAAGGAGGGGGATAGTATCATCCCCGTGGTCATCACCGTCTATAAGGATCGTACGTTCAGTTTCATCATGAAGACGCCTCCGGCTTCTGATCTACTCAAGAAGGCGGCCGGGGTCATTAAGGGCTCTGGTGTCCCGCAGAAAGATAAAGTGGGGAAAATTACCAGGCAGCAGCTGAATGAGATCGCGCGCAAGAAAATGGCTGATCTGAACGCGGCTGATGTGGAGGGGGCAGCCAGAATTATCGAAGGGACTGCGCGCAGCATGGGTGTTGTGATTCAGGGTTAATTTTCGAGACCGAAGGAGCGGCAGGCTATGGGAAAGAAGATGAATGCGGCGCTCAAGAATGTTGAGCCGCGTGTCTACGGATTGCGTGAAGCAGTTGAAACCGTGAAGCGTTCGGCGTTTGCGAAGTTTGATGAGTCGGTCGATCTAGCGCTTCGGCTCGGGATCGATCCCAAGCGCTCGGATCAGCTTGTTCGAGGAACGGCGGCGCTTCCTCATGGAACGGGAAAGAAAGTTCGGGTGCTGGTTTTTGCCAAGGGCGAAAAGGAGCAGGAGGCAAGGCAAGCGGGAGCCGACTATGTGGGATCCGATGATTTGATGGAAAAGATCAAGGGTGGGTGGATGGATTTCGATTGTGCCATTTCTACGCCTGATCTCATGGCGTCTGTCGGAAAGCTCGGAAAAGTGCTCGGGCCTCGAGGGCTGATGCCGAATCCTAAAACGGGAACGGTGACTTTCGAAGTCGGAAAGGCTGTTGCCGATATTCGGAAGGGACGGGTTGAATTCAAGGTTGAAAAGGCTGGTATTGTGCACGTGCTGGTCGGAAAAGTGTCGTTTGATCCGGCGAAGCTCTACGACAATGCATCGGCCATTCTTGAATCTGTCATTAAGGCAAAGCCTGCGTCCTGTAAGGGGCGCTATCTCAAGAGTGCCACGATTACGAGCACGATGGGGCCGGGAGTGAAGTTGGATACCATCGCACTGACGAAGCAGTGGAGTTAGACGAAGGACGTCGGTTATCAATGGTCGGTCTGGAAGGCCCCGGCAGGCCCTGGTCGATCAGTGGTGGATGGCGAATCCTTGGGGAAGGAGAGCGATGAAGAAGGAAGAAAAGGTTACGACAGTGGCGGCGCTGGCCGAAAAGTTTGGTCGCGCCAGATTGGCTATTTTGACGGAATGCGTCGGTCTTCCTGTCAATGAGGTTACGGAGTTGCGCAAACAGCTCCGAGGGGTCAAGGCCGAATATCGAATCGTGAAGAATACGCTCGCGGCCCGTGCCGCCGAGGGGACGGCGTTGATCGGGCTCAAGGAGCATCTCAAGGGACCGACCGGTGTCGTCATTGGGTATGATGATCCTGTATTGCCGACCAAGGTGCTGAAGGATTTTATCGGAGCGGAGAAGCGGGGAGAGAAGATTAAAATGACGGCCGGTATGCTGGAGGGCAAGCTTCTTCAGCCGGCTGATCTCGTGGCCGTTGCGGCACTGCCTAAGAAGGAAGTGCTCATTGCGATGTTGCTCTCGGCCATGCAAGGGCCGATTCGTGGCGTTGTGTATACGTTAAGTGCGGTGCTGTCAAAATTTGTCAGAGTCATTGCAGCCATTCAGGATAAACGGAAAGGAGAAGGGGAGATGCCAGCTACAGAAGGAAAATTGTCGCAAGAGGAATTGATCAAGGCAATCGAAGGTATGAGCGTACTCGATTTGGCCGAGCTTGTGAAGGGATTGGAAACGAGATTCGGCGTCACGGCGGCCGCACCGGTTGCGGTAGCGGCGGCACCAGCTGCAGGCGGTGGAGCAGCGGCGCCGGCTGAAGAGAAGACGGCATTCGATGTCATTCTTGCGTCCGCACCGGCAGACAAGAAAATCCAGATCATTAAGGTGGTTCGAGAGCTTACCAGTCTCGGATTGAAGGAAGCTAAGGATCTGGTCGAAGGCGCTCCAAAGCCGGTCAAGACCGGAGTGGCCAAGGAAGAGGCGGACACGATGAAGAAAAAGCTCGAAGAAAGCGGTGCGAAGGTCGAAGTGAAGTAGGGATGCCATTCATAGTCACTGGTCATTGTGCGTGAGGGGCAGGTTCATTGCTGGTAGCCTGTTTGTACATGCCGTGGCCGGTGGCTGCTGTTCACCGCCAACCAGTGTGGAGGAGTAGGTAATGTCCGAAACGACTCTGCAGGAGTTCGTCGAGCGGAAAGATTTTTCACGCATTCGAACCAATATCGATATTCCAGATCTGATCGAAATTCAGAAGCGCTCCTACGAAGAGTTTCTGCAATTTGAGGTCGAGCCGGATCGCCGGAAGGATTATGGATTGCAGGCGGCGTTGGCCAGCGTATTCCCGATTCCAGACTACAACAATACGGCTGTGCTCGAATTCTCGAGTTACACGTTGGGTGCGCCAAAGTACGATGAGCGCGAGTGTCTTGAACAAGGGATGACGTTTGCTGTTCCGCTGAAGCTGCGTGTCCGCTTGGTGGTATTCGATAAGGAGGATAAAGGACCTCGTAAGAAGGTGCTCGATGTGCGGGAGCAGGAGGTCTATGTCGGTGAATTACCCCTGATGACCGAACGGGGAACCTTTATCGTCAATGGAACCGAACGAGTCGTCGTCAGTCAGCTCCATCGGTCGCCCGGTGCCTCCTTTACTCATGATAAAGGGCGTACGCATGCGAGCGGAAAAGTTTTGTACTCGGCGCGCATTATTCCCTATCGAGGCTCATGGCTCGATTTTGAGTTTGATGCCAGGGATATTCTTTATGTCCGGATCGATCGTCGGCGGAAAATGCCCACCACGATTTTGTTGAAAGCCTTCGGATTTTCGAGCGACGATTTGCTCAAAATGTATTATCCCGTTGAGGAAATTCGGGTATTGAAGGGCAAGATGTTCCGCAAGTTGGATGCGGAGATTCATCATGGGCTTCGCTGTTCCGCCGAGGTAACGGACAAGAACAGCAAGGAACCGCTGGTGCGAGAGGGGGCTCGGCTGACCAAGGGGATGATCGCCAAGCTTAAGGCGGCAGGAGTAAAAGAGATCCCGATGCTTCCCGGAGAGTTAGTGGGCCGCGCCGTTCTCACGGAGCTCGTCGACTCAAGGAAGAATAAGCTGGCAGAGAAGAATCAGCGGTTGACTGCCGAGATCGTCGAGCAAATCGTCGAGAGTGATGTCGAAGAGTTTAAGGTGATTTATCTCGACATGGCCACAGCCACGCCGGTGATTCTCGATACGTTGGAGATGGAGAAGATTGGGTCAAAAGAAGAAGCGATGGTGGAGATCTACCGTCGTCTGCGCCCGGGGGAGACTCCATCAGTCGATACCGCGCGGGCCTTGTTCGATAATCTTTTTCTGAACTCCAAGCGGTACGATCTGTCGCCGGTCGGTCGTCTCAAGCTCAATAAGAAGCTCGGATTAGATTTGCCGCTCGAGCAACGAACTCTCACCGCCCAGGATATCGTTGAAGTCATTCGTTATCTCGTGAATCTGAAGATCGGGAAGGGAGAAATCGACGACATCGATCACTTGGGTAATCGTCGTGTGCGATCCGTCGGTGAATTGCTCGAAAATCAGTTTCGGCTGGGTCTTGTTCGGATGGAACGCAGCATCAAGGAGCGAATGAACCTCCTTGATATGGAGACGGTTCTCCCGCACGACTTGATCAACGCCAAGCCGGTGGTTGCGGCGGTCAAGGAATTCTTCAGCAGCAGCCAGTTGTCTCAATTTATGGACCAAACGAACCCATTGGCTGAAATCACGCATAAACGCCGTCTGTCCGCGCTGGGCCCTGGTGGGTTGACCAGAGAGCGTGCTGGGTTCGAGGTCAGAGACGTGCATCCGTCTCACTACAGTCGTATCTGCCCGATCGAAACACCGGAAGGTCCGAACATCGGGTTGATCACGTCGCTGGCCACGTATGCGCGGATTAACCAATTTGGATTCATCGAGGCACCCTATCGGAAGGTTGTCAAAGGGCGTGTCACGGATGAAATCGAGTTTCTCTCGGCGATCGAGGGTGACAAATACATCATCGCTCAGGCGAACTCGAAGCTGGATGGAACGAATAAGTTAGTGTCGGAAACAGTGTCTTGTCGTCATGGTGGAGACTTTGTCTTGGCCACGCCGGATAAAATCGATTACATGGACGTATCGCCGAAACAAGTCGTAAGTGTCGCGACGGCGCTGGTGCCGTTTTTAGAGCATGACGATGCCAACCGCGCACTGATGGGATCCAATATGCAACGGCAGGCTGTGCCGTTGGTCACGTCCGAATCTCCGCTGGTTGGCACGGGGATGGAGGCTGTGGTCGCGAGAGACTCAGGGTACGTGATTCAGGCTCGGCGTCCCGGTGTTGTCGAGAGTGTCGATGCGACCCGTATCGTGGTGCGGGCCGAATCAAAAGACGGTAAGAAGGGGAAAGATTCGGGGCTGGATGTGTACGATCTTATTAAGTTCCAGCGCTCAAATCAAAACACCTGCATTACGCAAACACCCGTGGTTCGAATCGGTCAGCCGGTTAAACAGGGCCAAGTGTTGGGAGACGGGCCGGCGATTGATCATGGAGAGTTGGCACTGGGGAAAAACGTGCTTGTCGCGTTCATGCCCTGGGGCGGATATAACTTCGAAGACGCCATTTTGCTCAGTGAAAAGTTGGTCCGCGAGGATGCCTTCACCTCAATTCATATCGAAGAGTTCGAAGTGGAAGCTCGGGACACCAAGTTGGGTAAGGAAGATGTGACGCGAGATATTCCCAACGTCGGCGAGGAGGCGCTGAGGAATTTGGATGAGAGCGGCATCATCCGCATCGGTGCCGAGGTCAAACCGGGCGATATTCTCGTCGGTAAGGTGACGCCAAAAGGCGAGACGCAGTTGACTCCGGAAGAGAAATTGCTCAGGGCGATCTTTGGTGAGAAGGCCGGCGATGTGAAGGATACGTCGCTCACGGTGCCTCCTGGTGTTGAAGGCATTGTCGTCGATGTGAAAATCTTTTCGCGCAAGGGGCTCGATAAGGATGAGCGTTCGAAGAGCATTGAAACCGATGACCAAATGAAATTGCAGCGCGATCACCATGAAGAGCTGCGGATCATTGATGAAGAGAAGACAAAGAAGATTCGGAAGCTCTTGCTCGGCAAGGTGGTGGGGCGCGATCTGATGGACCCTGAAAGCGGCGATGTCATCCTGAAGAAGAAGGGGAAGTTGACCGCAGAAATCCTCAAGCGATTGCCCGATGACACGGTGCGGCACATTATCCTGAGCGATCCAGACGAACAGAAGGAGTTGGAGGATGTCGAGCGGCGGGCGAAGGAGCAGATCGAGATCCTTCAAACGTTGTATGACGAGAAAGTCGGTCGACTAAAACGAGGCGACGAGTTGCCACCGGGCGTCATCAAGCTCGTCAAGGTCTACATCGCCATGAAGCGCAAGATTCAAGTCGGCGATAAGATGGCCGGCCGTCACGGCAATAAAGGCGTCGTGTCTCGAGTGTTGCCGGAAGAAGATATGCCCTACTTGCCGGATGGAACTCCTGTAGAAATTGTTTTGAATCCGCTCGGTGTGCCCTCTCGTATGAATGTCGGGCAAATCTTGGAAACCCACCTCGGATGGGCTGCGAAGGCATTAGGGGTGAAGGTGGCGAGCCCGGTATTTGACGGAGCCTCTGAGAAGGAAATTAAGGAATTACTCAAAAAAGCGAAGCTGCCGATGAGTGGTCAAGCTCATCTCGTTGACGGAAAGACCGGAGAGCCGTTCGGGAGTCCAGTCACCGTCGGGTATATGTATGTGCTCAAACTGCACCACTTGGTGGACGACAAGATTCACGCGCGGTCCATCGGTCCGTATTCGCTTGTGACGCAGCAGCCTTTAGGCGGAAAGGCCCAATTCGGAGGGCAGCGATTGGGGGAAATGGAAGTGTGGGCCTTGCAAGCGTACGGAGCAGCATCGACATTGCAGGAATTCCTCACGGTTAAGTCCGACGACGTCCCAGGACGGTCTCGGATGTATGAAGCAGTCGTCAAGGGTGAACCTTTCCTTGAGCCGGGGCTGCCCGAATCGTTCAATGTGTTGGTCAAGGAGTTGCAGAGTTTGGGGCTTGATGTCGAATTAGTGAAGACGCAAGACTAACCGCTTGTGTGTCGGCGAGTGGCCGGCATCGGAGGAGGTCATTACCTTGGAAGGCGTATATACATTATTTGAAAAGCAGCGGGATTCTGTCTCGTTTGATTCGATGCGCATTCGCATCGCCTCACCCGAGAAAATCAGGTCCTGGTCCTATGGTGAGGTCAAAAAGCCGGAGACGATCAATTATCGGTCATTCAAGCCGGAAAAAGATGGGCTCTTCTGCGCCAAGATTTTTGGCCCGACAAAGGATTGGGAGTGTAACTGCGGAAAATATAAGCGGATGAAACATCGCGGAATCGTCTGCGATAAGTGCGGCGTTGAAGTAATTCAATCAAAAGTTCGTCGCGAGCGAATGGGACATATCGAATTAGCCGCGCCTGTTGCCCATATTTGGTTTTTGAAGGGCGTACCGAGCCGGATCGGAACTCTTCTCGACATGAGCCTGAAACAGTTGGAGAAGATTCTCTACTTTGAAAGCTACGTGTGTGTGGATCCCGGGTCAACGGATCTCTCCGAAAAAGAGTTGGTTCCCGAGGATAAGTTGCGCACACTTGTTTCGGAGTATGGATCGAGCGGGTTTAAGGTCGGGATTGGGGCCGAAGCCATCCGTGACTTGCTGAGAAAGATCGATATCAATGCGTTGTGGGACGAACTGCAGGTGAAAGCCAAGGCGTCCACTTCTGCGGCGATGAAAAAGAAGTACGCGAAGCGGCTGAAGGTGCTTGAGGCCTTCAGGAAGTCTGGAAATAAGCCAGAGTGGATGATCATGGATGTCATCCCGGTCCTTCCCCCAGAACTGCGCCCCTTGGTTCCGCTGGACGGCGGGCGATTTGCCACATCCGACCTCAACGATCTCTATCGGCGCGTGATCAATCGTAATAATCGGTTGAAGCGCTTAATGGAGCTGAAGGCGCCGGGGGTCATTATCCGGAATGAAATGCGGATGTTGCAGGAAGCGGTCGATGCCCTTTTTGACAACGGGCGGCGAGGGCGTGCCATTCGTGGACCAAACAAGCGGCCACTGAAGTCGTTAAGCGATATGCTCAAAGGCAAACAGGGACGATTTCGACAGAATCTGCTCGGAAAGCGCGTTGATTACTCCGGTCGTACGGTCATCGTCGTCGGGCCTGAGTTGCGCCTTCATCAATGCGGGCTGCCCAAGAAGATGGCGCTGGAATTGTTCAAGCCGTTTATCTTCCATAAGCTGGAAGCGCGTGGTGCGGCGACAACGATTAAAAGTGCGAAGCGGTTGGTGGAGAAAGAACGTCCGGAGGTCTGGGATGTGCTGGATGAGGTCATCCGTGAGCATCCGGTATTGCTAAATCGAGCGCCAACGCTCCATCGGTTAGGCATTCAAGCATTTGATCCTGTGTTGGTGGAAGGAAAGGCGATTCGCTTGCATCCGCTCGTCTGCGCGGCGTTCAACGCGGACTTCGATGGAGATCAAATGGCGGTGCATGTGCCCTTGTCTGTGGAGGCACAGGTCGAAGCGCGTGTGTTGATGATGTCCATCAACAATATTCTCTCCCCGGCTAACGGTAAACCGATTGCCGTGCCCTCACAAGACATGGTGTTGGGATGTTACTGGCTGACAAAGGAACGACTCGGGGCCAAGGGTGAGGGGAAGGTATTTGGGTCAGCGGATGAAGTTCGAATCGCATTTGATGCGCGTGAAGTGGATGAGCATGCTCGAATCAAGGTGCGCCTGGCCGGCTCGCTGGTGCAGACGACAGTCGGACGGGTGTTGCTGTCTGAAATTCTCCCGTCTGGGCTTCCATTCGCCAATGCGAATAAGCTCATGACAAAGAAAGAAATGACCAAACTTATTGATGCGGTCTACCGTCAGACCGGCCATCGCGACACCGTCGAATTTCTGGATAAGATCAAAGATATCGGCTTTACCTATGCGACAAAAGCCGGGTTGTCGATCTGTATCGACAACATGCATATTCCCAGTAAGAAAGAAGACTTCATTGGGAAAGCGCAGCGAGAAGTAAATGAGATCGAAAAGCAGTACTCTGAAGGGTTGATCACGAACGGAGAGCGGTACAACAAGGTCATCGATATCTGGGCCCATGTCACGGAACAGGTTTCAAATGAGATGATGAAAGAACTTGGGGCCGGAGGCGACCCCGGTAAGGTTGAATCATTTAACCCCATCTTTATGATGGCGGATTCCGGTGCGCGAGGCAGCTCACAGCAAATCCGTCAGCTGGGTGGGATGCGTGGTTTGATGGCAAAACCATCGGGTGAGATCATTGAGACACCGATTACGGCTAATTTTCGTGAGGGGCTAACGGTGTTGCAGTATTTTATTTCGACGCACGGTGCCCGTAAGGGTCTTGCTGATACAGCGCTGAAGACCGCAAATTCAGGGTATTTGACTCGTCGCCTCGTCGACATTGCCCAGGACGTTATCATTCACGAGATCGACTGTGGAACGCGCGATGGCATTACTGTCAGCGCGCTCGTGGAAGGCGGAGAAATCATTCAGCCGCTGGAAGAGCGTATTCTCGGACGTTTGGCGGCGGAGGATATTCGTGATCCTGTCACGGGAGAAATCATTGTCTCCTGGAGCGAAGAGGTAACCGAAGACCTGACCAAGTTGGTCGTTGAAGCCGGAGTGGACCGTGTCAAGATTCGATCCGTCCTGACCTGTCAAGCGCCGCGCGGCGTGTGTCGAGCTTGTTATGGGCGTGACCTAGCGCGGGGGCGTCTGGTCGAGAAAGGTGAGCCGGTTGGTGTCATCGCGGCACAGTCAATCGGAGAGCCTGGAACGCAGCTCACCATGCGGACGTTCCATATCGGCGGTACGGCCAGTAAGGTGGTGGAACAGACGGTGCTTGAGGCCAAGCATGCTGGGCGGATCAAGTTCATGAGTTTTGATGCGAAAAAGAACGCCGACATTCACAACGCGGGGATTGCTGTTCGCAATAAGGATGGTGAGTGGGTGGTGATGAATCGCAATACGAAAATTGCGATCGTCGACGATAGCGGCCGAGAGCGAGAGAAGTACCCCGTCGTGTATGGCGCTAAGATCAAGATCAAAGATGGCGATCCTGTTGTGGTAGGGCAAAAACTCGTTGAGTGGGATCCGTACTCCCTTACGATCTTAACGGAGGTGGGGGGGAGAGTAGCTTACGGAGACATCGTCGAAGGTGTCACGATGAAGGACGAGTTCGACGAAGTGACGGGTTTGTCGCGTAAGGTGATCATTGAGCATACCGGTCAGACTCTCCGTCCTCGTGTGTCGATCAAAGATGAGGGAGGCAAGACCGCCAAGGTGCCGGGTGGTTCGAATGCCGTTGCGCGCTACTTGTTGCCGGTCGGGGCGCACATCTTTGTCGAAAAGGGGGCGACGGTATTTCCCGGAGACGTGTTGGCAAAGATTCCTCGGGAAACGACGAAGACGAAAGATATCACCGGGGGTCTTCCTCGGGTCGTGGAGTTGTTTGAAGCTCGAAAGCCGAAAGAACAGGCCGTCATCACGGAAATCGATGGCGAGGTCTCTTACGGCGGATTTGTGAAAGGACAGCGCAAGGTCCTGGTCGATAATAAGATGGGTGACGTGAAGGAGTATTTTATTCCCAAAGGGAAGCACGTAAACGTGCATGAAGGTGATTGGGTCCGCGCTGGCGAACCCCTCATGGATGGGTCAGCGAATCCTCATGACATTCTGGATGTCCTTGGTCCTAATGAGCTGCAGAAATATTTGGTGGATGAAGTGCAAGATGTCTACCGATTGCAGGGGGTGTCGATCAATGACAAGCACATTGAAATCATTGTGAGGCAGATGTTGCGCAAGGTTCGCGTTGAGGATCCTGGCGACACTCAGTTTCTACCAGGTAGTCAGGTGAGTAAGGGGGTCTTTGAAAGGGAAAATGAACGAGTGCTGTCGAAAGATGGAACTCCAGCCTTAGGGAAACCTGTGCTGTTGGGTATTACAAAGGCGGCTTTGACGACCGACAGCTTTATCTCGGCGGCGTCCTTCCAGGAAACAACGCGCGTCTTGACGGAGGCGGCCATCAATGGCCGTGAGGATAATCTCTTGGGATTGAAGGAGAACGTCATTGTCGGGCGTCTCATTCCTGCTGGATCAGGGTTTGAAGAGTATCGAGATACATTTGTGATGAGTGAGAAACCGGAAGGTCTGTCCGTTGGTGCTGGAACGCCAGCTACTGCTGTGACGTCAGAGCCAGCTGTGTCGACCACGTCAGGAGAAAGTACTCGATCGTAGCAAAGTAGTGGTTGTTCACCCCTTGACAGTTGGTGATCGCATCACTATAATCCGGCGGCTTTGCAGGTGATGGGACGTACTTGATATCTTGAAGAGGATTTGAACGGAATGCCTACGATTAATCAGCTGGTTAGAAAAGGAAGGGAGTTTGTCAAGTCCAAGACAAAAAGCCCTGCCTTGAGGTCTTGTCCTCAAAAGAGAGGAGTCTGTCTGCGTGTTTATACGACGACTCCCAAAAAGCCAAACTCGGCATTGAGAAAAGTTGCGCGCGTGCGTTTGACGAACGGGATGGAAGTGACAACCTATATTCCTGGTGTGGGACACAACCTCCAAGAGCACTCAATCGTGCTTGTACGAGGGGGGCGTGTCAAGGACCTTCCTGGTGTTCGTTATCACTTGGTTCGTGGTGCATTGGATGCCGTTGGGGTGGCTGGTCGAAAGCAGAGTCGTTCGAAGTACGGTGCAAAGCGTCCAAAGTAAACATCAGTAAACACCTTGTTGTGATGGATTTAATTTAGATATCAGAATAGGTCACTATGCCACGCAGTAGATTTTTAGGTCAGCGAGAAGTGCTTCCAGATGTTCGTTATCGAGACAAGCTGGTGGGCAAGTTTATTAACGCCTTAATGAGTAGTGGGAAGAAGAGTACGACCGAGCGTATCTGTTATGGGGCCTTCGATGTAATTCAGGAAAAAACGGGGGGGGATCCGCTCAAGGTATTTAAGGCGGCAGTGGATAATGTAAAGCCAATTGTTGAGGTGAAGTCTCGCCGGGTTGGAGGGGCTTCTTATCAGGTTCCGGTTGAGATTAGGCCGGCTCGCCGTGTTTCTTTGGCTTTGCGTTGGTTGTCTCAGTTTGCCCGTACGCGTGGTGGGAAGAGTATGCGTGAAAAGCTCGCAGCTGAATTGATTGATGCCTCAAATAACACTGGGGCTGCGGTGAAGAAGCGGGAAGACGTGCATCGGATGGCTGAGGCGAATAAGGCATTCGCTCATTATCGCTGGTAGCGTCGCTCTGTGCTGCAGTTGAGCCGTGCTGCGATTCGCAGATCGGGGTACTCGTACATCGCAGCAGTGTGATGCGGCTTGATCTGCGGCATATTTGTTTTTAAGAGGGGTGGAAGTGGCTCGTCAAACGTCGTTGGATCGTACAAGAAACATTGGCATCATGGCTCACATTGATGCAGGGAAGACTACGACCACTGAGAGAATTCTTTACTACACGGGCATGACTCATAAATTGGGTGAGGTTCATGAGGGTGCGGCCACGATGGACTGGATGGAGCAGGAGCGCGAGCGTGGCATTACCATTACGGCTGCTGCGACGACCTGTTTTTGGCGCGACCATCGGATCAATATTATTGATACGCCGGGGCATGTGGATTTTACGATTGAAGTGGAGCGTTCGCTCCGTGTGCTTGATGGCGCGGTGGCAGCGTTTGATTCCGTGCAGGGGGTTGAGCCTCAGTCGGAGACGGTTTGGCGCCAGGCTGATAAATATCACGTTCCTCGAATTGCCTTTATGAATAAGATGGATCGGATCGGCGCTGATTTCTATGGCAGCGTTCAGTCCATTATTGATCGGCTTGGGGCGAAGCCGGTTCCTATCCAGATCCCTATCGGTCGTGAGGCTGAGTTTCGTGGGTCCATCGATTTGGTTAGGATGAAGGGGTACTTTTACGACGACGAGACGCTGGGTGCAAAATATAAGGTTGATGAGATTCCGTCCGATCTCCTCGCTCAAGCAAAAGAGTACCGAGAAAAGATGCTTGATGCCGTTGCGGAGTTTGATGACCAGGTAATGGAGAAGTATTTAAATGGTCATCCGTTGACGGAGGAGGAGGTTGTGCGCGCGATTCGAGCGGCGACGATCTCCATGAGGATCACGCCGGTTCTTTGTGGTTCTGCCTTTAAGAATAAAGGTGTGCAACAACTCCTGGATGGTGTCGTTGATTATCTTCCTTCGCCGTTGGATATTCCTCCCGTTATGGGAATAGATCCCAATAGTGGTAAAGAGGTGGAGAGAAAGTCGGATGATGCAGCGCCTTTTGCCGCATTGGCGTTCAAGATCATGTCTGATCCATTTGCAGGGCAGTTAACCTATTTCCGTGTCTATTCGGGAACCCTTAAGACTGGAACTCCGGTCTTGAATGTTACTAAGGGGGCGAAGGATCGAATCGGTCGTCTCTTGAAGATGCATGCCAATAAGCGAGAGGAAATCGACGAGGTTCATGCTGGGGATATTGTTGCGGCGGTTGGACTTAAGGGTGCCACCACTGGAGATACTCTGGCGGATGAAAAGCAGCCGGTGCTGCTTGAGGTTATGAAGTTCCCTGAGCCGGTGATTGCTATGGCCATCGAACCAAAAACCAAGCAAGACCAAGAAAAAATGGGTTTTGCGCTCCAGAAGCTGGCGCAAGAAGATCCTTCCTTCCGTGTGCGGACAGATGAAGAGACGGCTCAGACCATCATTGCTGGGATGGGCGAGTTGCATCTGGAGATTATTGTTGATCGGATGTTACGCGAGTTCAAGGTCGAGGCCAATGTTGGAAAGCCTGAAGTGGCGTTCAGGGAGACGATCAGGAGAAAGGCTGAGGCTGAATCGAAATACATTAAGCAGACTGGGGGGCGTGGGCAATATGGTCATGTTGTCCTGACCGTTGAGCCGTCCGAGGTGGGCAAGGGTTTGGAGTTCGTCAATAAGACTGTGGGAGGGGCAATCCCTAGAGAATATATTCCTGCCATTGAAAAGGGTGTTCGGGAAAGGATGGAGACTGGCGTAGTTGCCGGTTATCCGCTCCGTGATGTGAAAGTCACGGTCATCGATGGGTCGTATCATGATGTCGATTCGAATGAAATGGCCTTTAAAATTGCCGCCTCTATGGGTTTCTCTGATGCCTGTAAAAAAGCAGATCCTGTTCTACTTGAACCAATTATGAAGGTTGAGGTGTTGGTTCCTCAGGAGTTCATGGGGGACGTCATTGGCAATCTGAATGGGCGGAGAGGTAAGGTCCAGGGCATGAAAGTCCGAGCCGGCGCTCAGGCGATCGATGCGGTTGTCCCGCTGATGGAAATGTTTGGTTATGCAACGGACCTTCGGTCTCGGACTCAGGGGCGTGCGACGTATAGTATGGAGTTTGATCGTTACGACCAGGTTCCCAAGAATATTGCAGAAGCCATCATTAAGAAATAGTGATTGCTGAATCAGGAAGGGAGTAGGGTATGGCGAAGGCGAAATACGAGC
>JAFEBI010000028.1:0-49467 GCA_018242725.1 Nitrospira sp.
ACGGAAAACCCGGAAGCACCAAACAATAGTGGCAGGACTCTAGCGCAGCGAGAACGTGCGTGCAAGCGCGAAGCGAAGCAACCGAACATTACCCTCTGCCGGAAAGATCCTGCACACCATCGTGAACGCCTGGATATTCCTCCCCGTCACGCTCTACCATAGACCTTCCTCAACACCGTGGCATAGCCGAGACGAAAGTGATGACAGTCTGGCCGACAGAGGGACGCGTCTCATGATACTGAACAGGACTGATCTGTCACTGGTCCTTGCGGAGATTGCTCCAGTTTTACGTGGCGGCTGGATACAAAGGATCCATCAGCCACAAGCCCACACCATCGTGCTTGATATTCGAGTGCCGGGTGAGACCCATCGGCTGTTGATCGTATGTGACCCGAACAGCACCCGGCTCCATCTCACCACGAGTTCTTATCTCAATCCGCCGACACCTCCTCCATTCTGCCAGTTCCTCCGTGCCCATTTTCAAGGGGCGAGACTCGACGAGCTCCATCAAGTCGAGAATGACCGCATTGTTGAGCTGCAGATTACCGGTAGGGACGGACCTCGCACGATCATGTGCGAATTGACCGGACCCAAGGCCAATATCCTGATCCTCGATGCCGAACGTCGAATCCTGCGAGATCTCACGCGCCAATGCACGGCGATCGGTCAAACCTATGCGCCACCACCCCAGGGGGAGTCCGCCCCAAAACCGACACCTAGCCGTTTCGCACATACTATCGGAGACACACACCCTATTTCAGAGGCAATCGATGCCTATTACCGCGAGAAGGAGTCCGTACAGACCGTCGACCGTGTCAAAGACGACCGTCGACGTGTGCTCAAGAAAACGCTCAAGAAAGAACAACGGTTGATCGAAGCCTGGAGAGGCGACCTTGCCAAGGCAGCTGCCTATCATGACTATGCGAGGTATGGAGAACTGATCAAGGCCAACCTCGGGAGCATGGCGAAGGGAACGGACCATATTGAGGTGACCGATTACTTTGATGACCAGCTCCCCACGATCACGATTCCCCTCGATCCGATGAAATCACCCCAGAGCAATATGGACGACTACTTTCGAAAGCATCGAAAACATCTGGCCGCTGAACGAGAACTCAAGCCTCGTGTTGAACGAGCTGAGCTCGGTCTCACGCGCCTGCGCCAAGAGCTTCAGGAAATTGAGCAAGGAACCTGGACTCCACCTACAACAGCTTCTCCCTTGCTGAGTGTGGCCACCGGTACGAAAGCTCGTGCCGTTGATCAACCAAGTGGACCATTCCGTCGATTTGTCTCAACCGATGGGCTGCAGATCTTCGTCGGACGCAATGCTCGCGAGAATGATGAACTCACGTTCGGCCTCGCCAAGAGCGATGATCTTTGGCTGCATGCGCGTGGAACGCCAGGATCACACGTCGTCGTTCGCCTGGGGAAAGGGGCGGATCCTCCACCGGAAACGCTCCGTGACGCAGCGACCTTGGCCCTGCTCTACAGCGATCTGAAGAAAAGCGGCAAAGGTGAGGTCATCTACACCAGGCGCAAGTGGGTCAAAAAAGCGAAAGGACAAGCGCCTGGCGCGGTGATCGTCACCCAAGAGAAATCCGTACACATCAGTCTAGATAAGATCAGACTGGATGCGATCAAGAATCGGACTCGTCACGATTAAGCTGTATCATACTCTCGCTTACAGCCTCGCTCGAGGCGGATACTGACCACATCGAATCTTGGTCTCGCCGGATGTGCTATTTCAGGCTGAAACAGCAGTTTCGCTCGCCCTATCGTACAGACGAGGCTATGATGGACCGAAACGGTAGGAGAATGCATATGATTGCAGGGCAAACACAACCAGCGACGATTCTTGTCGTCGACGATGACCTTCCGATCGTGAATCTCTGTAAATCGCTTCTAGAAGAGGCGGGGTTTACTGTTCTGGGAACCGAGGGTAGCTCGGAAGCGCTGAAAATCTGCACGCAACATAAGGGACCAATCGATCTGCTGCTGACAGATCTGGTGTTGCCTCCACCTGGATTTCAGCTTGCTTCAACCTCGAACCAATTCCCACACGTCAACGGCTTCGAACTGGCGGTGCGTGCGACGATGATCCGGAGCGAGCTTCGCATCATTCTCATGTCCGGAAATCCTGAGAAGGACCTGACGAGCCACGGAATCAAACGGGGAACGCTCCCGTTTCTGGCAAAACCGTTCGACCGTGACCGTCTGATCGCCTTGGTGAAAAACGTACTCGCACAGCCGGCCATACCTCTTGGAGTGGAAAAACCAACCCGTGCCGCGAATGACGCCGAGTGGTTTGGTTGACGCGCTCCGTCACTGTCGCAACCGACTCAACACGCCTACCGAGCCTGCCGCTACGCATGCTCCGTCATAAACCACCCGGCGATTGAAAGCCGTCGGTGCTGGCCCGCCGTGGGATCGATGCGACAGACCCGGTGGAATCGAGGTACGGTAAACATGACCAATGACCCAGGTCGAGGTTCAATACAATGCGTGGGGACAAGGTCCAGGCGATTGGAAGAACGATCGGTTCGCCGTTCGTAGATAATCAGTTCTCCCCCCCAATCAGGCTGCCACTCCTCATGGAAATAGGTGACAACGGCGATGCGGCGTTGGAGCGCAACACGGCCCTCTATGACCCGACCTTGGTCGGTATCGTCGTGTGTTAAGAGACAGTCACCTGCGGAATAGGAATAGTAGCTGAACCCGACATGGCGCCCGATGATATTGGGGAATGATTCGATATGTTCCTGAATGAAGGGAAGACGTAACCGCGACAAAAAACGCTCACCTTCTACCGGACCGATTTTCGCCTTGGCCCAGTTCCCAGAATTTGGGAAATCCTCCCGCACATTCGGCAAATCAGAAAGACTCTTCCATGATGCTTGGATCATCTGATTCCGAAAAAATGTCTGCTCCTCAGACGACCAAAATTTCTCGACAACCACAACCGGGCTTCTTTGAAACGAAAACGATGCAAGGTCGGCCAGACTCTGAAAAGATTTTCCCTCATGCATGTTGCGAGTGGTCCTCACGACAGGTAGATGGTCTCATAGAGCGTAGCCCTAATCATCAACCCTGGGACAAAAAAGAAGGGGCTGCCATACGCAATGGCAGCCCCTCCGTCCAATGTCTGGAACCGATTACTTACCAGCGATCGCGCTTTCCACCGCCTCCACTGCGACCACCGCCTCCACCGAATCCACCACGCCCGCCACCACCACCGGTCCGTGGTTCCTGAGGACGTGCTTCATTGACTGTAAGAGTCCGGCCACCCATTTCCGACCCGTTGAGTGCCGTGATGGCAGCTTGAGCTTCGGCATCAGACGACATTTCCACGAAGCCGAATCCCCGGGATTGCCCGGTGAACTTATCCGTAATGATGCGGGCAGAAGCCACGGCACCATGCGCTGCGAATAAGTCACTCAATTGCTGCTCGGTCGCCGAGTAGGGCAACCCACCGACATAGATCTTCGAACCCATTGGGGTTCCTCCTTTAGGATAATGACATTGTCTTGAGCACGAGGAACGGGGAAGGAGCGGGCCGAAGACGCAATCGATGCAGCGGCTTAGGTCTGACTTCCGACAAGATTCCCGGACAAGGCAACATCGACATTGTGAGCCTTCTCTGATAGTCACTCGGTATCGCGAGGCCCAGGGCGATACCAGTCAGAGCTACACTAGCATAGCGCTTTGCCGATTACAACCTTACTCTCCAACTCGAACCAGAAGCCCATGATCTTTGCAGTAGGCCATCGTCCGGTAGAACCAACCGACCACGCCGAGCGCCAGCACCCCGTTGAGCCCGATCGCCCAGGCCAGATGACTGAACGGCGCCTGCCCGACCGTCAATACAACCCGCATCCCCTCGAAAATATGTGCTGCTGGGTTCACCCACGCGATCCCCTGAAGCCAGACCGGCAAGACCTCCAGCGGATAGAACACACACGAGATTGGTTGAAACAGAAAGACCATACTCCAGGCCAAGACCTCTGCCTCCTGCCCAAATCGCATGATGAGCGACGTGGTCAACACGCCGATGATCCACCCAGTCACGACAAGGTTTAACACAAAGGGACCGAGCCACAAGCCGATCATCAGGACGTTATAGGAATAAAAAATAAGGGCGCAGACCGCCATGACGATCGAGACCACCGTGACCTTCATGATGCTCATCGCTATCGTCGCCACGAGAAATTCGCTCGGCTTCAGCGGGCTCGCAAATAAGTTCATGAGATTGCGCGCCCAGAGCTCTTCCAGAAATGTGATCGTGATTCCTTGCTGCGCACGGAATAGGATGTCCCAGAGGATGAGGGCTCCCAAGAAGAACGTCACGAACCCGGGAACCTGTGGTTGATACCGCGCAAGATACAGGGTGATGAATCCCCAAATCACGAGATCGAGGAACGGCCAGTAAAAAATCTCCATGATCCTGGGCAAGCTTCTTCGATAGAGATACAGATGCCTGAAGATCAGCGCCGTGACACGATGGAGTTTCATCCGCAGGTCTCATGTTTGTGCTCATGGTCACAGCCACCGCATCCCTGATGGGCGCCGAGAATTTCTCCCATCAACTGCCGAACCCCGGCAACCATATGAGTCCCTGCCCGGCGGCCATCAGGCATCCGTCGCAACCAGAGTCCCAATAATACCGTCGGCATCCCAAGGAGACCGACCCCGAACACCAACGTCATGCTCGCGCTTCCTCCCATCCACCAGAGAACCGCGACCACCAACGAGAGTGGAACAATTCCGGCAACCACGCTCTTTAGAACAACCGGCCATCCACAGGTTCCTCGCGCGCGTCCCGTCAGGCTGACCCCCAGCCAAAACAACCCCCAGGCCGCGCTGACGACCAATCCTCCCGAGACAACCCCCAGAACGAACTCGATGAGCAGATGCATCATGATGACAATGAAGCCTGTGATTCCCGAGCCAACTTCAAAAAGACCTCCTCGAGATCTGTTTGGCCGAACCGATTCACGATGGCCTGCGCCGTCCCTTCGGCCACCAGCCGTCCACGCTGGAGAAAAATAATACGGTCCGACATTTCTTCCATCTCTCGCATATTGTGGGACGTATACAGAATACTCAGGCCCGACGCTCGCTGCTCATCTTTTAGCAGAGCCCTGATCTTGTACGCCACATCGGGGTCTAAACTCGCCGTCGGTTCGTCAAGAAAGAGGATGCGCGGCTTCGTGAGAATGGCCTTGGCCAATGCCAGTCTCGTCATCTGCCCGGATGACAACTTTCTGGTCACTTTCCGTCGAAACTCTTCCATCTCAAGCTTTCTGACGACGTTGTCGATCCGCTGCGCCATATCGGATAGTCCGTACAGCCTCGCCACCACCCAAAGATTTTCCTCGACCGTCAGCGCTTGCGGCATCGAGATGTAGGTGGATGAAAAGTTGACCTGCTGTAGAACCTCCTCCCGATGCGTCGACAGATCCCAGCCGAATACCTCGATCCTGCCCGATGTCGGTGTGACCAATCCCAGTAACATCTGAATCGTCGTCGTCTTGCCGGCTCCATTGGGCCCCAACAATCCAAGAATTTCTCCCGGACGAATCTCGAACGACACGCCATCCACCGCCGTAAAGCCGCCGAAGCGCTTCGTCAATTGTGAGACCTTCAAAACAGGATTCGCCATTGAGCTCATCAGGTCGGTCAGTCAATTGAACAACAACGCGCCGCTGATCTTGTCGGAGATATGGCACGTGTCGCACTTTCTGTCCAACACCGTGCCTCCATACTGAGTTTTTCCGTCATGGCAGCGGAAACAGTCGTTGAGGGCTCTGGCGCGAAGAGCGGATCCTTCTGGATGGATGGGATACCACGGTTTGCTGTCGGCAGACACATGGCCACGTGGGATCACCATGGGATAGCCCTTGATTGATTCATCATGTACGACACCGGCGTGGCAGGTTGTACAGCCTTCTCCCTGTCTACGAGCCGTAAATGCCTCCATATGCTGGCGATGACCCACGACCAGCCCTACCTCCCTTACGGGTAACGGGAGATCGCGGGAGGCGATCTCCGAGACCCGAAGAATATGCCGATGGCAGCTCAGACATACGCTAGAATCCACCGTCGCTTTCAGATTATGGGCCTCCGTGGGAGTCCCCAGGAGAGTAATCGCCGTATCTCTGGCCCCAGCCAAAACCTTGTCCGTGAGCCACCCCTGGAGACCAGGCCGCACATGGCACGCAACACAGCTAATGTCTTTGTGAGAAGATTTGGCCCAGCTCTGGTAGGAAGGCGCGATGGTGTGGCATCCGGCACAGAACTCAGGCTGATCGGTCAATGGAATCGCAACCCCCGCCAGAGCGACGGCTCCGACCGTGACGGCCAATGCAAGCGTGGTCCTAGCAGTCCAGTTCATGCTCCCGGCATCGAAGGGGAAACTGCCGAATCAGAAGCTCAGCGACACCGACGACATCGTCCAGATGCAACACAGGCACTGGAAGATCGATCGGCTTATCGGACACCACCGCAAGCAAACCGTCCGGCGAGTAGGAGATTTCGCCCAACTGATCACGCACCACGATGATCTTGGGATAGCCTTCGCTCTTCCATCCCTCTGCGATAATGAGATCGTACGAGCAATCCAAGAACCGGTCTCGAACTTCTTCCACCTTGAGCTGTTCGGACACATCAGCAAAAAGGGCCAAACTCCCCTTCGATACGACTATGACACTGCTGGCGCCGGCGCGTTTATGACGCCAACTATCCTTGCCCTCCGTGTCAAGGTCGAAGCCATGCCCCGCATGCTTGACGGTCGCCACGCGGTAGCCGGCCTTCACGAGTTCGGGGAGAACGCGCTCAATCAGCGTGGTCTTGCCGCTATTTGATCGCCCAATAAACGAAACAATCGGAATGGACATGCGGTGACCGTTACTTTCCTACCCTCAACAACACGAAAGACGATGGGAGGCGGAGTGGACATGTTCTGACTTGGATGACCAGGCTTCACCGCTCAACAGCTGGACCGTAACCTCGTCACCGGGATTCACCCGCTCGACCTCCACCGGTACATCGATCAGGCAATTGGCTTTGACCATTGATGTCAGAATACCGGAGCCCTGGTCACCCGTCGTTCGAACCTTGAAAACGCCTTCCTCCCGGGTCAGGACCCCTCGCAAGAAGTGCCGCCGATCGGTGCGCTTGGAAAAAGTCCCCTGAAAGAAGGCCTGCAGCACCGGTCGTCCATAGGTCCGACAGCCGCTCATCTTCAGCAGCGCCGGTCTCACGAGCTGCTCGAACGTCACCATAGAGGACACGGGATTACCGGGAAGGCCGAAAGCCAGCTTGCCTTGAATCAACCCAAATGCCAAGGGCTGCCCAGGTCTGATCGCCAGTTTCCAAAAATTCATCTCGGCCCCGAGCTCGCGGAAGACCGCCTTGGTGAAATCATAATCGCCCATCGAGACTCCGCCGGACAGTACCAGGATATCGGCATTCACCCCCTGTGAAATCTTTTCCTTGAGGGCGGCCGGTGTGTCACGGGCGATACCGAGCAAAAGCGGAACCCCTCCGGCTTCCTGCACCGCCGCAGCAATCCCATAACTATTCGAGTTGATGATCTTCTCGTCACTGAACCGTTCATCCAAATCGGCTAATTCATCGCCGGTCGACAAGATTGCTACTCGGGGTCGCTGATAGACGAACACCAGCGACTTAGCCAGAATAGCGAGCATCCCCGCCTCACCAGGACGAACTCTCGTCCCTCGCGCGATGATGCAGTCGCCTTTCTTGACATCCTCACCCTGCGGCCTGATATTAGCGCCCTTCGGTTCCGGCTTCAGTACACGCACGGACTCTGATGTCGGTTCAGTGTCTTCAACTTTGAGCACCGTATCAGCTCCCCGGGGCATGGGCGCGCCGGTCATGATCCGGATCGCCTGGCCGGGGCCGACCGTTTTCATCGGCATCGTCCCAGCCGGAACATCTTCGATAATCGAAAGGGTCACCGGCTTCTGGATGGCATGCTCCTGCTTGATATCTTCCCACCTCACTGCAAACCCATCCATGGCTGAGTTGCCCCACGGAGGATTATCTCGCTCAGCAACGATGTCTTCACCCAGCACACGACCCAAGACATCCAAAATCGAGACTTTTTCAACTCCCAACACCGGCGTCGCATCAAGCACGATCCGTTGTGCCTCATGAAGCTGGGTCAATCCACTCATGGCATCGGCCGCTTTCACTGACTGATTCCTCTCATCGGCCCAGCAGTCGGCTTTCCCACTTTCAGGAGCGACGCCCCTTTCTTGCAGAACGCGTCGACCTGATTGGCAATCTGGTGATAGGCCTCCGCCGTGGGCGTATCGGAGTTGAAGAGCGCGAAGGGTTCCCCGGCATCCGATTGTGTGACCACATCCGGATCGAGCGGAATTCTACCTAAGAACGGCACCCCCATATCGTTCGCGGACGCTTCTCCACCGCCCTTTCTGAACACATCGATATGCGCATGGCAGTGCGGACACTCAAGCCCACTCATATTTTCTACGATACCGATGATCGGCACCTCACTATCTTTACAGAACGTCACCGATTTGCGCGAGTCAAGCAGCGCCACTTCCTGAGGAGTCGTGACAATGACGGCGCCGCTGACCTGGCCGAGCAAGTCGATCGTGGTGACGGATTCGTTGCCCGTCCCTGGAGGAAGATCGATCAGGAGAAAATTCAGATCCTGCCAATCGACTCCACCCAGGAGCTGATTGATAAATTCATACTTATAGGCATCCCGCCAGATGATGGGATCATCTGAGTTTTGCAGCAGAAACGACATGGAGGCAATCTTCAAATTGTACGCCTGGAAAGGAATAATCCCGCCGGAGGTGCTGATCTTGAGCTTCTGTCCTTCGGCTCCAACCATCTTGGGAATATTGGGACCATGGATATCCATATCGCAGATCCCGACATGCCATCCTTTGAGCGCCAAACTCACCGCGATGTTCGTGGTACAGGTACTCTTCCCCACGCCACCCTTGTTGCTCATGATGAGCACCTTGTGCTCAATCCGCTCCATCCGCTTGGCCACCAGCCAGCGGCTGTGCCCTTCCTTATCCTTTTGACATTGTTCCGTTTCATCACAGATGGCGCAGGCCCACATATAGGTGCAGGCATCTCCGCTTCCACTGTTATGAATCACATTGAGTTCACGTGCCATGTTCTATCTTTCCGGCGGACAGGCTGCCCTGCGCCTGTACAGCTAGTGATGTCTTCCCCCTGGAACTCCCACATAGTCCTCGCCCGATGATTTCGGCATCGACATCCCAGCGGCACTCCCTCCAGCTCCTGCTCCCGCCATCGCCACGGTAGGCACTGAAGGCTGGACGGACTCAGCAGCGGGTTTTTTTCCAAAGACTTTCGCGCCAAAAATGCCGACCCAGTAGAGCAGGAACATGGGACCGGCCATCAACGTTTGATTGAATGGATCAGGCGTGGGAGTGAGGATGGCCGCAATCACGAACGATCCTAACAACGCCCATTTCCAATATTGAATCAGGAACGGCGCATCCACCCACCCGAGTTTCGCCATAAGCGTCAGCGCCAACGGCACTTCAAAAATCAGCCCAAACACCATCAGAAACCAGAGGGCAAAGCCGACATATTGCGCAATAGAAATCTGCGGCACAAATCCCGCGTTGACGCCGTACGAAATCAAAAAATTTAACGCAAACGGCAGGACGAAAAAAAATGAAAATCCGGCCCCCGCATAAAACGCCGCTGCGCTGACACACACAAACGGTCCGACAAACCGCCGTTCTTGAGCGTGCAACCCAGGAACCACGAACCGCCAGATCTCATACAGCAGATACGGCATGGCGAGCACAATGGCACACAAGCCCGCCACCTTGACATTCTGCCAGAGCGCCTCCGCCGGAGCGAGAAATACAAACGGCACGGTCGGGAGATCGGTGGGTTCCCATGTCAACTGACTGGGAACGAACATGTTCTGGAGCGGAACGCGCAGCCATTTGACTAACGTGTCGGCATACAGGAAGGTCCCCATGAACACGACGGCCAACGCGATCACCGCACGGGTCAGCCGGACCTGGAACTCCACGAGGTGTTCCAGGACCGGCATTTTCTTATCCTCCAGCGGCTTGAAAACTGAATCTTGCAGCCACTGGTTCAGTTTGTTCAACACAGAGCCTCGTACATGCTGGAATCGGTCGATCTCACGATCTGCTGATCGGGTTTCCGGCAATCAACAGATCGACAAATCAACAAATGCTCCTGTGCTTCCTACTTCGGATTGATCGCCACGAAGAGGCTATTTCCCTGACGATTGACCAGCAACACCGCAAGCTCGTCTTTTTTAATTTTCTCGGCGGCCTTCTGGTACTCGCCAAGCGTCTTGACGGATTCATGGTTGACTTCCTGGATGACATCGCCGCGCTGCAGGCCAGCCGCTTCCGCCTGTCCACCAGGCTCCACCGAGGTAATCACTACCCCGGTCGTCTTAGAAGGGATATTCAATTGGCTCATCAACGCATTGTCCAGCGCCTGGACACGAAGCGATGCCAACACATTGTCCGGTGGCTTAACCTGCTCTCCCGCTTCCTTCGGTGGCCCCGGCTCCTTCTTCGCCAAGACTTCATCCGATGGACGCTCCGCCACCTTCACGGCAATGACATGCTCCTTCCCTTCGCGAACGACCTTCACCTGGGCATCCTTGCCGACGACCGTCCTGGCAACAAGATTGCGCAGCTGACTGACCGTCTGCACCTCTTTCCCGTTGAAAGCCACCACCACGTCACCCCGCTTGACCCCGGCGGCATGCGAGGGGCCGTTCTCGTTGACATCGCTGATCAACACGCCTTTCCGCTGATCCGGAAGCTTGAAAGATTTCGCCAAGGCCGGCGTGATCTCCTGGATCGCCACGCCCATCCATCCCCGCACGACTTTCCCGGTCTTTTGGAGGCTATCGACGATATCGAGCGCAATGCTACTGGGAATCGCAAACCCAATTCCCTCCGATCCGCCGGTCCTTGAGAAAATCGCGGTGTTAATCCCGATCAGATCCCCATTCATATTGACGAGCGCCCCACCTGAATTTCCAGGGTTGATGGCCGCATCGGTCTGGATAAAGTCTTCATAGTCGGCAATTCCCACATTGCCACGCCCCAACGCACTGATGATACCCAGCGTCACGGTCGAACTCAGTCCAAATGGACTTCCGACGGCCAACACCAGGTCTCCAACCTGGAGTTTTTCGTACTCCGCCCACTTGAGCGACGGCAGATCCGCGGCATCGATCTTGACCACCGCTAAATCAGTCTTTGGATCAGTCCCGACAATCTTGGCAGAAAACTCCCGCCGATCACTCAGTGTCACAGTAATCTGGGTCGCCCCTTCCACAACGTGATTGTTGGTCACGATAAACCCATTGGCATCAAGAATGACCCCGGAACCGGCACTCTGATCAGGTTTGCCGTGCGGAGCAGGAGGGCCACCATGTGGGGTCGGCGGAGTCGGTGATTCCTCACCGGGCTCATCCCCGGGAGGCGGCGTCCCGAATGGATTAGGCGGAACCCCACCTCGCCTCCGACTCCCTTCCTTTCCGCCGGTGACGGCAATGTTCACGACGGCAGGCATCGTCTTTTTCACAATCTCCGAGAACCCCTGGTCCCACGCTGGAGGAACCCCTGAAGCCGAAACAGGCGACACGCATCCGCTTCCGATAAGAGCGGATACAGCCAATCCACACGCGATGAGTATGTTCGTCGTTTGCTGAGTCCACATGAACATATCTGAGTTCCTCCAGGATGTGACTCTTCATGAGAGTCCTAATTAGGAATGAGCCTCCGCATCAGTTTAACAATCTATCTTACACTACTCATTTGATCGGCTTCAAAGGAGAAAAGGCCGGACGACAGAAGCAGAACCAGCCCATGCAGGTCGGCAAGCGCATGATAAATCTCTACCATATCAGACCGGCGTGTTATAGCCCAGACTTCTCTGAGACCCGTTGCATTCACGTGAGGTTTCCAGTACCGTGACAGGCCGTTAGTCTTAATCATGCAAGCAGAAGTAGACTCGGCAGTGACCCACGACAACTGGCTCAGCAATATCGGTATTCTAGCAGGAGCTTGGATCGGCGGTGTATTGCTCGTCCTCTCCGGCTGTGCTGCACATCTTGAGTTCCCTCCAATGGGGACTCCCCTTTCCGCCAGCGCTAAACTGGAAACGTCATCCGCCCTGAAGGACCTCACGCTTCGCTATACGAATACATGCGGGCAGCTCCAGGAAGTTCCGTTAGGGGGGCGCTTGCAAGAGGCGTTACAGGAGGGCCTTCACCGAACCTTTGAGCGTGTGGTTTTGGACGGAGCAGAAAGCGCCGGCCCACCGGACCATGTCGTCCAGGTCGACCTGATTGACTCGTCGTTCGACCTCAACAAAGAGGCGCTCTACGACCGTGCCCCGGCCGTCATCCATCTCAATGCGATCGCCCGTGTGTATGACCGAACGGGGACGTTGCTCCGGCAAACGGACATTGCCGTGTCCCGCCAGGAACGTCTGCGGCTCGAACAGGTCTCAAAAAACTGCGATTACATCATTGATCCGTTCGTCCAGGACACCACGATCGACTTTGCAACACGAGTCGCCCTCACGGCGAAGCAGGCCGCAGCAAGCCATGGCGCTCTCAGTTCGACAGAGCCGACTACTCCACCCTCAGAAGAAACCCTCGCCGTGCCTCCCGCGTTGAGCCTAGCATTGACCGAACCACCACACGGCCCCACCACCACTTCGACTGCGCTCCGATTCAAGGCGCTGTTACTCGATGAAAACAGCGATCTCTTGCTCGAAGGTGGCGAACATGTTCGCATCCGCGTCGACGTCGTCAACACAGGATCAACCCTGATCGAGACCGCCTCGGCCTCTTTGACAGGGACTCGGCTCGCTCTCGAACATTTTCCCACGACGATCTTGAGAATTCCGCCGCTGCAACCGGGCCAAACAAGATCGTTGGAGTTTGTCGCCACCCTACCCCTGCTCGCACAACCGGAGCAGGCCGAGATTCGGGTAATCGTGGAGGAGCGCAGCGGAGCCACGGCCCCGCCTCAAACCCTGTCCTTCACGATCGCTCCGACGGGAACCAGAGGTGACGATGTCGATCAGGTATCACCCCAAGCATCCACTGTTCAACACCCAGCCGTCTCCGTCGTTGCCATCGGCATCAGCTCCACCCTCACGCAGCAGATTCCATCGCGCATGCATGCAGCACATGATGCGGAAACGGTCGCCAAGTATTTCCAGACGCTCGGAGGTGTGCCGTCATCCAATATCGCTCTATTGATGGACCGCAAGGCCACCTCTGCGCAGATCGAGAAAACCCTGCGCGAATGGCTCCCGACTCGTTCGGCGAAGGACGGGATCGTGATCATCTATTTTTCCGGCCAAGCGATGATCTCTCCAAGAGGGGAAATCATGCTGGTGCCCTATGACGGGACAAAGACCCCGACCAGTCTGTATCGACTGAGCGCACTGGAGTCAGTCCTCGCGAGACTACACCCGCAGCAGGCCATCTTGATCTTCGACGGGAAAACGTCTCCCGTTATCGACCAGACCAAAACACCCCCCACCCCGCGGTGGGACCTGGATGGGGACAACACGATTCGATTGATTGCCGTCGAGGGCCTTGCAGCCGGAATCGAAGACGACACCCATCGTCACGGACTTTTCACCTATTACCTACTGCGCGGTCTCCGCGGAGAAGCAGATACGAACCGAGATGGGAAGATCACCCTCGGAGAGGTGAGTGGATTCGTACGGCAGAAAGTCGCCTGGGCGTCAAAATCACAGTTCAATGTAACCCAACGCCCGCAAATGATCCCACTGCTGAAATCGGACGATAAAACGGGAGACATCATCCTTACGACACTCCCCTCTCTTGCCGCATCGGAAACGCCTTAACTCGCGTAACTCAGAACGGTTCGCTGGAAGGCAACTCGACCAGCCGGTTAGCTCAGGGATCGAACCGGCTCTTGCAACGCACAATACAAGACTCGCCCACAACCTCCCCGCGCAAAGAAGAGGATCATATCCTGAACGCGACGAAGCAGAGGCGCGTGACGGGAGTACACAAGGCAAACCCAATTTTCGCATACAGAATGCGCATCCTATCAAGGCCTCACAGCTGACTTTTGCTGATTTCTTGAGTTGTGATCGTTGTCTCTGAACGCCACTTAGAAATGCACGGACAACCCACCGACTCCATGAAGACTGTTCAATGGGGAATCCCGCCTAACGGTGCCAAAACAGGGTTCTTTGGATTCCAGCCTATGAGAAGCATGGGTAAATTTCCCTTTAACAAATACAGCAAGATGTTTGAATAGAAACACTTTCACCCCACCTAATTCCTACAACGCTGCATCAGTGTCACCTGTGCTCTCAAACCCGTTAGAGCGCACGTGTTGCATACCTCCGCCAAGACCGATGTACGGTCCGTCATTCGGTCTTACCATCCCTTCGTGACAACAAAAGAGGGTGGGGAGTTGCCTCCCCACCCTCTTTTAATTGGTTTCAGTGTGAGCAACGGCGGGTGATCGCCCCTGCTCATACGGTACTTCTATTGACCGGCTACTTGCAGTTGAATACTCCCTGTTTCCGTCAGCGCAGGGTTGATCGTAATCGTGTATGTGTCCGTCGTGGCCAGCGTCACCGTATTCAGGTTAAAGCTGGAGGCTGAACTGGTAGCCCCTGCCTGCAAGACTCCACTTGGTGTGTAAAGATTCACCGTGACGCTGTCGAATTTGTTATTGGTCGCCTTGATCGTGACCTGTTGGTTGGCTGTCCCGTTAAATGTATAGCGACCGCTCTGACCGGCTCGGCTGATCATGATCGACCTGGGTGCAGCGTTGATCTTGAGCGAGTCCGACACCTCCGTGGAAAGTGTCAGCGTCATGTTGCCTGTGTAACTGCCCACCGGATCGACAAGAATTGTATACGTTCCAGTCGTCGGCAAAGGGTTTTGATCTTCAAGCCCCCCGCCAGCGGTACCCACAGCGGTCGATGCGAGGACCGTCCCTTCCGATGTCATAAGGGTGACGGCGCTGGATGTAATATTTACCGACGTAAGCCCAAGATTGACCCATTGCCCAGCCTTGCCATTAAATATCAATCGAGCTGTCTGACCAGATCTTGTGAGCGCGACCGGCACTGCCGCTCCGTCGAGCGTGATCGTGCCCGAGACTGGAGAAGAAAGGGCGAGCGTCATGCTTCCGGTATAGTTACTGACCGGCACCACGACGACAGAGTAGGTTCCCGTTACCGGCAAAGGGGTCAAAGGATCTAGACTACCGCCGCTCGGACCGATCGTAGTCGACTCCCACTTACTGCCATCTGGTTTCATTATCAATACAGTGCTCATGGGAATTGAAACTCCGGAAACACCGAGATTAACCCATTGGCCAGCCGTTCCATTAAATGTATAGCGCGCCTTTTGACCAGGCACCGTCAGAGTCGGCGTCACCGTTACTTGGTCTATCATAATATTACCGGTCAGCTCCGGAGCGTTATACAGCGCAAGCTTGGCTTTACCGGTATAACTCAAGTCGGGATCGACCAGGACGGCATAGGTCCCGTTAGTCGGAAGAACCTGTCCCGGAATCATGACACCACCACCCGCAAATGAGAGCGGCTGACTCAAAGGAGTTCCATCCGGTTGAATGATCGAGACGATACCACTTCGAATGGTCACATCGCTCAGCTGCAAACTCACGATCTGCCCGCTCGTACCAGAGAACGTGTAACGAGCATTTTGTCCCGCACGGTTAATGGCAATTGGCACCGCCGAGCCGTGAGGCACTATTTCTCCGCCCAGTTCGCTTGAAACTGCAACGGAGACACTTCCGGTGTAATCGCCGGCTGGCTCGATCACAACCGTATAGGCTCCGGTTACCGGCAATTCGACGAGGTCGACACTGCTGCCATTTATCTCGCTGGAAGAGATCCAATTCCCTGTCGAATCGCCGGTTGTTAGATAAGAGGTGGTTTCACTATGCACTTGGGTCTGTGTAGAGAGTGGCCGGGTACCCATTGTCGCATAGTATTGTTTTATCGCGGACGGCTGAGTACCTACTACAGCTCCATTCGGCTGATGAACCGTGACCTTGAACTGGGTAAGGCTCACACCGCTAAAGCCGATGCTGATTCGTTGAGCAGCCGTTCCGTCAAAAACGAGCACTGCCTTTTTCTTCGCAGTAGTGATAGTGGCTTTGACAGGTTCGCCGCCAAGTGTCACACGGCCATTGTATTCAACGTCTCCAGATGTAATACCAGTCGGTAAAGCACTTTCTCCGGCAAAACTCGTGTCAGAGCCAATACTCCACATACCCCCCGCTGGTACAAGCGCGAGCGATGCTGCTACGACTGCTACTCGGCACTTCACCCATGGATATAGGCTGTGCATAGTCGCCCTCCTAATTGTTCAAAATAAAAACACTGACGGTTCGCTGTATTTAGTCACCGCGTTTGATCTTTTATGGCGATTCTATCGCGTCCGGCGGACTGTACCCTTTTTTGTATGCAAGGCGCAATCCCCCCATACCTTCAAACGCAATATTCCCCCACCCCCAAACGAGGGGATAGCGGCACAGATCGTCCAGGATCTTGGTCCTGGTAGCAGCTGACACTGTGAAGTGGAGAGCGTACGGCCTGAGTCGGAAGGTGTCACGAAGCGTTCAGGACACTCGTGCTCGTCGTAGACTGATACACAAAAAGAGAGGGTGAGAAGTTCCCTCCCCACCCTCTCCTTTTGTCATTCTTCTTATGAACTTACGAGGAACAGCCGAGCGAGTGGTTACTCGCTCTTGCAGAAACTCCGCTCATAATTGATGATGTTCCAAGCTTCTTCTTCAGTGATCGCAGCCGGAACCAAGGACACCATGCCGGTTCCCGGGCTGCCGTTCTTGATGACCCAGAACAGCTCGCCATCTTTCCGCTTCTTGTGGAACTTGCAGTTGGTAAAGTCGCGTGGGCTCGGATTGAGGATTTTGCCCGCTTCTCCCTGTCCATCGCCAGCCTTACCATGGCAATTGAAACAGGTGCCTTTCCCTTCATACAGCGCCTTGCCTTTGGCGATGCTTTCGGGCGAGGTTGCGACCGGATTCTTCAGTGCCTTAGCATCCGCCATCTGATCCGGCGGAACGCGAGGCTTGGTCGGATCCTTTTCTTCAGCTCCCACCACCGAGACAGAGAGAAACATCACCGCTGCCGCGATTCCCAAAAACTTGGACAGATACCCCATCACATGTCCTCCTTGATATGTTAAACCCACCCAGCCTGCGTAGAACGTCAGGCCGCCGACTCATCTTCGCTACTTTCAACAGTCAGTTAAACGCCCGAACTATACCAACCGGTCTAAATTTCTGTCAAGAAAACATCCCCCCGCACCACCACTTAGTACTTCATGATCTCATGTCGAAGAACTTCAAACCTCATGCCAATCCTGTCTAGAAGAAACCAGGAAAATCTCATCAGTTATGTGGCCTATCGAGTTACCTTTTCCTGTATTCAGTCCATTCGTGACACCTTTTCGCCTCACCGAGGCCTTCTATGCCTCATTGACGTTCGTCAGACTCTCATGGTGTGGACTGTATAAAAAGAACTGCCAAATGCGGAGGACTATCGCTTCAACACAATGTCTCGGGCGACTTTGCCGCTGGGGCCGAAGGGTTTTTGCGGTTTACCGTTGAGTTCAGCCTTCACTCCACCGGCGTTCCCGAGGGTAAGGATAAATTGGTCTTGCCCAGTCCAATGCCCCTTTTCACCGGGCCGGAGCAATGACTCCTGCGGACTTCCATTATCGATCTGGACGACGACCCAGCTCAATTCAGTTGCTTCCAAATCCAAAACCAGTTGCCCATCGCCACGGTTCTCGATAGCATTCAACCCGATCCCCGCCAGAGGGCCATCACTGCCGGGGGAGCCCGGTGCCCCTGTCGGCGCCGCTTCAGGTTCAACCCGTGCGGTCACCACCTCCAGCACAGCCGGTTCCTGTCGTCGAGGAGCTTCTGTGGTCGATTTCTGAGAGACCCCCGCCGGTGATTCTACCGGTTTCGCCGCCTCGATCAGACGCTCAGGCTCGCGAGTCACCGATTCCGCCGAGTCCTTACTCGGTTGAGCTGCCCGTTTCGTGGCAGAGACTTGCTCAGGGGCGCCGCGCCGGAAGACGGTGGATTGCTCACGACTCAATAGAAAGACCAACGTGAGAACGGCAATGCCGATGGCGATCGCCACCGCTTTCCGATTGGCCTGACGCTTACGGTCCTCCTCAATCTGGCGAACCTTGAGCCGTTCCCGCTCGTCCTGTTTCTCATAAAAAGAGCCGGCTGATTGAATAAACCGATGAATCGCGTCCTCCTCATCCAGTCCAAGCGATCTCGCGTACGATCGCACGAACCCCCGCGCGAAAACCTGATCCGGCAGTTTGGCAAAATTGCCGTCCTCGAGCGCTTTGACGAAATCCGTTCGAATACGGGTTTTCGACGCCACCTCATCGATGGTTAATCCCTTGGTTTCCCGGACCTGCCGAAAGAATTCGCCGACCGACTCCATAGGTCTCCTACTTCAATCGCGTCAAGAGATCTGACGCCGCTGTCGCCCACTCGCCCCCTTTGTCCAATGTCGCCACTTTCTTCAGCACTTCGCGCGCGCGCGTCGCATACCCCAGCTGATAGTACACACGACCGAGCTCAAGATGCGTCATCGCCGGCGGAACACTCGGCGGACTGGCGGAGGCCGCATCTTCAAACGCCTCCATCGCTCCCTGGAGATCACCTTGATGCGCCAAGGCACGACCGAGATGGAAGCGAGCCAGATCCGGCGTCGGGTACAAAGGATTGGCCAACGCCAATCGATAGGATTGCACTGCCTCCTCCCACCGATCCTGATTGGCCAAGACTTGCCCGAGATACGTATGCGCTTCGGAGTACCCCCCGTCGATCTTCAGCGCTGCGCGAAACTGCTCTTCCGCATACGAGAGTTTGCCTTGCAGCGCGTAAACATGCCCCAACGCATACCGCGCTTCTTTGTTGTCCGGGTTCAATTGAACCGCTTTCTGGAAGGACACAAACGCCTTCTGGCGATCTCCCGGGAGGCTGGCCACTCCTTCTTGGTAATGTCCCTGTGATTTTTGTAGAACCTCTTTCTCTGTTGCACAGCCGGCCGCGACACCGATGAGTCCGACCCACATCGCCGCGAGAAAGACTCGACGTCCATGGAGTCGATACACGTTCAAGACCGTCATACGTCCTCAAAATGAGTGAGTCGCTTAAACTCAGCGAACCGTGCCTGAATCTCTTTGTAATCCAGGATTCGCAATCGGTCAAGACTAAAGGCTTCTACTGTAAATGAGGCCATCACGCTTCCAAAGATGATGGCCTGCTTCATCGCCTCAGGAGAGCGGTTACCCGTAGCGGCGAGATAGCCCAAAAACCCACCGGCAAAGGTATCGCCGGCACCGGTCGGATCGCGCACATCTTCGAGCGGAAAGGCCGGTGCTCCGAAGACGTGCTTCTCGTTGAACATGAGCACGCCGTACTCTCCGCGTTTTACGATGAGATGCTTGGGCCCTCGGGACAACACCAACTTCGCGACTTTCACAAGATTGGAGTCTTGGCCTAACGCGCGCGCTTCGCCGTCATTGATAATCAGTACATCGACCTTTTCCAATACTTTCCAAAGAGCCTCGCGCTCGCCGTTGATCCAGAAATTCATCGTGTCACATGCCACGAGCCCAGGACGTTTCACCTTTTGCAACACATCGAGCTGCAGCGCCGGGTGGATGTTCCCCAGGAACAACACGTCCGGCTCGCGATAAGCCTCTGGAATCTGCGGACGAAACGTCTCGAAGACGTTGAGCTGCGTATCCAGCGTATGGGCTTCATTCAGCTGGTGAGTGTATTCCCCTTTCCAGCGAAAGGTGGATCCCGGGCGACGCTCCAGACCCGTGAGCTCGATCCCGCGGCTCTTGAGAAACGCGACATGCTGTTGCGGAAAGTCCTCTCCAACCACGGCAATCAGCGCCACCGACGTAAAAAAACTGGCCGCCGTTGAAAAATAGGTGGCAGACCCTCCGAGAATGTCTGTGCCCTCCCCGAATGGAGTCTTGACTGTATCCAACGCGACTGATCCGACGACTAACAATTTCCCCATGACTAACGGACTCCTTTCTTAGGTGCCAAAGCACGGTCCATAAGCAGAGCAAGTTTCTTCCGAACCGCTGCGGGAATGCGGTTGGGTGCGGTCAGAACGGCATTGTCCAACGCTCGATGACAGGGACAGTCCACAGGTGTAGTCAGAACCGGCATGACCGTACGGAGTATCTGTTTCGCTAACGCAACATTGCGGTGCAGCGTGGCCAAGACTGCATCGACCGTGACGGCTTCTTCTGTCTCGTGCCAGCAATCATAATCGGTTGCCAAGGCCACCGTGGCATAACAGAGTTCTGCTTCACGAGCCAGCTTCGCTTCCGGCATATTGGTCATCCCGATCACATCGACGCCCCATTGTCGGTACAGTCGTGACTCGGCTTTCGTTGAAAACTGCGGGCCTTCCATACAAAGATAGGTCCCATTCCGATGGACGGTGGCCCCAACTTGCTCTCCGGCAGACTGCAGCGTCTGCGCGAGGTCGCCACAAATCGGGTCGCCGAACGCGACATGCGCCACCACACCCTGTTCAAAGTAGGTGGAGGCTCGCCGTTTCGTGAGGTCGATGAATTGATCGGGTATCAGGATGTCGCCGGGCTTGATGGATTCCTTCATGCTCCCGACCGCGCTGATCGAAATCACCCGTGACACACCCAGTGATTTGAGCGCATAGATGTTCGCGCGATAATTAATCCCGCTCGGATTGAGCAGATGGCCTCGTCCGTGTCGAGAAAGAAAGGCCACTCGCACGCCCTCCAACGTTCCCACGATAATCACATCGGACGGCGCCCCAAATGGCGTGCGCACCCGTAACTCTCGAACCGCCTTCAACCCTTCAATGTTGTACAGCCCGCTCCCTCCAATGACACCGATCGTGGCACGTTCTTTCGTCTTCGATGTTTTCATGCCGATCCCTTCTTCCACGCTCCTTGTCGCTCTAGTTCACTAACAAACCGTTCAATCTGCTCGATCACCACGTCAGCCACCCGCTCAAGCGGCTCATGATCAGCAATGGAGAGCCACCGAACATCCGGCTCCTTACGAAACCACGTCATTTGTCGCTTCGCAAATCGCCGGGTGTCGCGTTTGAATTGCCACACCATCTCCGCATAGTCACACTCCTTCGCCAGGTAAGCAGCAACCTGCCGATAGCCCAACCCTTTCATCGCACCGAGGTCGCGTCCGTATCCTCTGTCGAGAACTGAGCGGGTCTCTTCCACCATGCCATGGTTCAGCTGCCACTCGATTCGTTCCTCAATCCGTCGATAGAGCTCCGCTGTGGGTCGCTGCAATCCGATCAGCAGGGTGGAAAAGGGCGTTTCTTGAAACCGGTGTTCATCCTGTGCGTCCGACAACGGACGCCCCGACAATCGATACACTTCCAAAGCCCGCATCACCTTAGACTCATCGTTCGGATGCAACCGAGCCGCCGTCCTCGGATCGACGTGCGTCAACTCAGCAAAGAGCCCCTCTCGTCCACGTTCTTCTCTCAACGTCTTGAGAGCTTTTCTCACGAGCGGGTTCGCTTGCGGAGCAGGACACAACCCCCTCACCAATGTTCGAATATACAGTCCGGTGCCTCCGACCACGAACGGCAGTCGCCTCGCAACATAGAGGCGATCGATTTCTTCCAGTGCAAGCCGACGATACCAGCCGGTATTGAACGGCTCATCGGGGTTGACGAGATCGATCAACCGATGCGGCACGGCTCGACGCTCCTCGGCAGTCGGCTTATCCGTTCCGATGTCCATCCCACGATACACTTGCCGGGAATCCGCCGTCAGAATCTCGGTGTCAAAATACTTGGCTACTTGTATTGCAACTCGACTTTTACCAACGGCAGTTGGCCCCAGCAGGACGACCAATGGCCGATGGCGACGTGTCATGTCCTCCCGCATGGTCATGTCACTGCCGACCAGAAGAGATCACCACAACGCCACAAAATCCATCGGACCTGAGCCTCTCCTTCCCCCACATGACCTACCAACCGGCTCGCCCGAACATTTTCTCAAGATCGTCGGTGCTGAGACGAAAAGATGTTCGTCTTCCATGAGGACAGGTGGTGATCTCTCCTTCAGACCGCCACTCTTCGACCAATACCTTGATTTCCTCCAGCTTCATCGAGCGACCAGCCCGGACGGCACCATGGCAGGCCAAGGACGCCAGCACCGACCGTACTCGCGCCTCGAGCACAGGCACTCGTTCCCATTGATTCAAGTCCTCAAGGAGATCCTCCAGAAACACTTTCGGATCGACTGGACCAAGTCCGACCGGCGTCGATCGGAGTAAGACCGTTGTGGCGCCGAACGGCTCGATCTCTATGCCCAACTTCCCAAGGTCCTCCTGATGACGCAAGATCAAGGCCACATGATCCGGTGATAAATCCAGAGGATCGGGAAGAAGCAACGGTTGAGCCTGGAGACTGCTGACCGTCCATGCCCGATACAGCCGCTCAAACAGCACCCGCTCATGGGCTGTATGTTGATCGATCACCACGAGGTCTCCACCGACTTGTGTGACGAGGAATGTCCGATTGATCTGTCCCAATGCCACCACTTCTCCGGCCGGCACTCGGACATACGGCTCTGCCGCTTCATTCGCAAACGCCAGCTGCATGCCTGAACTTGATTGTGACAAGGATGTCGTCTCCGTTGGATGAGACGCGGTCGTAGCCGAAGGACCTGGCCACGAGACCGAGACATGCGGGGTGGCCTGGTCTCTTATCTCCATGTCGCCAAGCCCCTGCGCGCTTCCTCCGCCGCTCAATCGCTGGCGGACCGCTTGTCGAACACATCGATGAATGAACTCATTGTCTGAAAAACGCACTTCTCGCTTCGTCGGATGAACGTTGACATCCACTCGCTCAGGATCGACATCGAGGAACAACACAAACCGTGGATGGCAACCTCGGGAAAGAAATGAACCATAACCTTCCCCAACGGCATGGGACACCGTCAGATTCCGGACGGGTCGACGATTCACAAACACTTCTTGCGGAATCCGTGAAGCCTTCGCATGACCCGCATCAATAATATAACCTGTGAGGCTGGCGCCGGCTTGCTCGCTATGGAGAGGGAGACCGTGATCGAGAAAGGCACGTGGGTATACTTGTGCGATCCGCTCCTGTTCTGATCGCACCGTTGGATAGTTCAGCAGTTCCTGGGCATTCTGAGTGAAACGAAATTGGATGGCTGGCCAGGCCAGTGCTGCTTGCTGCACCGCTCGAATGATGTGCGTGCACTCCGTCGGAGCCGACTTTAAAAATTTTTTCCGGGCCGGCTGATGCTCGAACAGCGCTGTCACCTCGATCCTCGTTCCAACGACCGGAGGAGCATCGGTCACCTTTCCGACCAGCCCCCCTGCGACTTCTAACTTCGTCCCCACTTCGTCGGAACGTGTCGCGGTTAACAACCGAACATGTGCCACGGCGGCAATGCTCGGCAACGCTTCTCCCCGAAACCCCATCGTCCGAATGGACCACAGATCGGCGTCAGACCGGAGTTTGCTCGTGGCATGGCGCTGAAACGCACTGATCGCATCCTGACGACTCATCCCCTCCCCATCATCGGTCACTCGAATCAAGGAAAGGCCTCCATCTTTCACGTCGATTGAGATGGAACGGCTCCCCGCATCAATGCTGTTTTCAAGCAGTTCTTTTACGACTGCAGCAGGACGCTCAACGACTTCCCCGGCTGCAATGCGACCAATCACGTCTTCCGGTAATAGGCGGATCTTGGAGTTGCCGTCTGTCTTCAGCACGGCACCAGACTCCTCATGCACGCTAGGAATGGGAGCAAGGCAGGACGTCGAACGGCGGGGACGCTCATCGGAGCTCGGCCAATTTATGCTTGGCCAACTTGGACTCATCCGACGATGGAAATTCCTCAAGCACCCGCTTCAGATTCTTCCTTGATTTGGCAAGATCACCGGTCTCGGCTGTCGCTAACCCAAGTTTGTAAAGCGCGGCCGGCATCTTCTCATTCCCAGGATACTCTGCGAGAAGATAATCAAAGGTCTGGATGGCTCGACCATACTCTTTCAAATTGTAATAGGACTCGCCCAACCAGTATTGGGCATTGGGAGTCAGCGATGTGCCAGGAAAATCCTTGATGAACCGTTGGAACCCGGCAATGGAGAGCTCATATTTACCGTTCAGATAATCATTATAGGCTAAATTAAACGCCGAGGTGGGCGTGATGCCCGATGCTGTCACCACGGCCTCCGTCGGGGGTGTCGACTTCACCATCTTCGTCGCACGCGGCTCAGGTGAGGAATCCAGCCTGGCAGATGCCTGGCTCACCGTCTCCTCCAACTTCGCAAGCCGACTTTCCAGCTTTTGAATACGGGCCGTCACATCATCAATGCGGGGCTTGGTCACGTCTGTGTCCTTGCCATCCTTGCTCCGCTCGATCGCCTCCAAGCGACGGACCACCGCATCGACCCGTTGATGATCTTGATCCTGTGTCTTGGAGATAGTCGAAAGCTGGTCTCGAGTCTGCACGAAGTCAGCATGCTTGGCGCATCCGGCAAAAACCATCACAGATCCCAACCATCCCCCTATCACTGCTGTGGATATGACGGTACGGACTCGCATGCTTTACCGCACCTCCTTCAGTTGGACCAACTTGTCGGACGCTTTCCCCGCTTCAACACTTTTCGGATAGAGTGTGACGACCTGTTTGAAAGCCGATGAGGCTCGCTTCTTGTCCTTCATGGCCAGATAGGCATACCCTTTCTTCAGAATGGCCGCCGGCACCTTTTCACTGCTTGGATAATCGATCTCAACCTTGTCGTACGCATCAATCGCTTTCTGAAAATCTTTCTTGCCGTAATACGACTCTCCCAACCAAAAACGCGCGTTGGGCGCAAAGTTCGAATTAGGAAATTCGTCCAAAAATCCAGCGAATCCTTGCCTGGCCCCTTCCAAATCCCCTTCCCGAAACAACGCCAACAACCGGTCATAGCGAACCCGATCAGGCGAATCGACTGTCAACTGAACGGGATCCGACTTGGGTGGTTCCTGAAGAGGAACGATCGTCGTCACACCACCTGAGGTGTCCTGCCCGGCAGACGCTTTTGATGCATCCTCTCCTTCCAACGTCGTCTCATTCGGTCCCAATGACGAATGCTGGGATGGTTTCGTCGCCTGCTGCGACGGAACAGACTTATGTGACACCTGCTCAACGGCCTTCACAAGGGCGTCAATGCGACTGTCTTGCTCATCAAGACGCGCCGTGACTTTTTTTCCGACGGCTTCAAGTGCCTTTGTGATGGAAACTACGCTCCGATTGATGTCCTCCGCATGCGTCGCCATGGTTTTTGAATCCGCATCGATCTTTGCGGCAAGGCTCTTTGAGGCATGCTCTCCTTCACCGACGCGATCATTCAGGCCGGTCAGGGCTTCTCGAAACCCTGACAACGCCTGATTAAATTGCGTGAACTTTTGAGCAACCTGCTCCAACTTAGTCTGGTGATCGATCAATTCTTTTTGGTGCCCCTCCAGCTTGGCATCGACGCGTTTGGCCAGCCCCTCATTCGTGCGTTGTACGACATCGATGACCTCTTTCTTCAGCGCTTCCATCGCCTTCGACAGATCGTCCAGTCGCGCCGCCACTTTCGCATCCTGTGTCTCAAAGCTCTTCTGCATCCACAGATATCGAGTGCTGCCGTCGGTTTCCAGTTTCGCCGCCAACTGTTCGAGTTTCTTGGTCTGTTGCTCTGCCTGCGCCGAGCGATACTTGAGATCTTCTTGCCTGGTCTGAAGATCTTTGGTCAGATGCAGCGCCTTCTCCAGTTCTCCTCGCAACTGGGGTATCTCATATTCGCGCAGCGTCGTGATTTCTTGAGTCTGCTTGGCACTGGTCTGCTTAAAATCTTTTTCGGTTTTTTTCAGATCGGACTGCTGCGCGACGCATCCCGGCAAGAAGAACCCGCCTACGGCCAAACCGAGTAGCACGCCATGTGTGGCTCGCAGTTGAGACTTCATGTCCCGTACTCCAGTGGACCAACGCGGACAAAGGCACGCTCACACCAACAGCATATCCAGGGCACTATTTCCCCACCTTGACAGCAAGATGCCCGCGACGATTCAGCGAGTAACAGTGTTCTCCATGTTCCATGCAAAACGGCCGTTCTTTTCCATACGAGACGACCGAGAGATGCTGAGAAACCACTCCCAACTCGACGAGATAGTTTCGAACAGCCTTCGCTCGTTTCTCTCCCAACACCAGGTTATACGCCGACGTGCCTCGCTCGTCACAATGTCCTTCGATCTTGAGCTGAGCTTGCGGGTTGGATTTGATCCACTCCGCATCGCCGGTAAGCGCGTGGCGACCTTCGTCCGTGATAGAAAAACTATCATAGGTGAAAAACACGTCCCGCAAGCCGGCCGCCGCCGATGCTGCCTGTTCCGCACGTATTTCAGCGAGCTGACGCGCCGCTGCCCCGTGATCGGGCTTGGCCGTCAGAGTGTTGCCCGGGCTCACCGTTCCGGTTCCGTTGTGACCACCGCCGCCGAGCCGTTCCTCTAATGGGTTCCGATCTATTCCCCGCAGACCATTCGCATCATCTTTTCCGGACAACGAGGTATCGGGAAAGCTTGAGCTTGCCCCACCTTTCGTTGCTCCTCCTCGTGCCATATCTTCCTGTAACGCACGTGCATCTCCTCCCGACTGAACCGCCTTCTTCGTGCACGCCGGACTCATCAGGAGGAACAGACCAAGAATCACTGGCAGGGGGATGGTGGCTAGCGTTTTCATCGAGTCGATTCCCTTCTCGTCAGGCGTTCTCTCTTTTCATACCGTGCAGGACGATTCTCGTCAATGCCTTGCACGAAAAATCACGAGGCAGGAGACCACGCCGGCGCGCTGTTGTGCGTCCCCGTGAAGGTAATTCGTTCCAAATCTTTCCCGTCCGTATTAATCATATAGATATGGCTCTTCCCGTCCGCAGTGGAACTAAACACAATGTGACGTCCGTCAGGGGACCACGAAGGGGAATCATCGACCCCTGGCCCGGTCGTCAACTGCACGCGTTTCTGCCCATCGGGAGTGATCAGACAGAGCTTGTACTCTTTCCGTGAAGTCCGGCACACATACGCGATCCAATTCCCCCGGGGAGACCAGGCAGGAGCGGCATTATAATCTCCCTCAAAGGTCAATCGGCGGACATTGGATCCATCCGCGCTGATAAGGAACACTTGCGGTCCGCCGTTTCGGTCGGAGGTAAAGGCCAACTCACGCCCAGACGGTGCCCATGAAGGGGAAAGATCTCCGCCGCTATTCGTCGTCAACCGTTGCACCGCTTTGGTGTGGGTATCCATGCGATAGAGCTCGGCGTTCCCCTCAGAGCTTGATGAATACGCGAGAAAATTCCCGTCCGGAGAGAGCGCCGGCGTGATGTTCAATCCACCCTGTGAGACAATGGTCCAACGTTTTCCGGTGGCGAGCTCAAGGAGATCGATATCCTGTGTATTCCGATTGCGATACGTCGTAAAGACCAAGAATCGTCGATCGGGGGACCAGCGCGGCATCAAATTCAAAAATCCGTCGGCCGTCAGCTGCCGCGGATCGTAGCCGTCATAGTCCATGACGAATAATTCTCGCGCCGAGCCCAACTCCGACACGTAGGCGATTTTCGTCCGAGCGATCCCCGGTTCTCCGGTATAACGAAACACCAGCTCATCCGCAAATCGATGGGCCATCAGCCGGACCACCGACGTCGAACCGACGTAACGCTTCCCACCGACAACCTCGTTATTCCCCGCGTCATAGACATAGCCATCCATATTCACATCGGAATCTTTATTCCCGCTCTTGATACCGGCTCGTCCCCACACGACAACCGACACGCCATTCTCAACCGCGTGTTTGAAGGAAGGATCCGGCTCAGCGCCGAGCTGGCCAGACTTAATGCCTAGCCCATTCACATCAACGAGCGCAAATACCAAGGAGCGACGTACATCCGTTTTGAGCACCTCCTCAATACGGCTGCCGAGCTTTACGCGGCCTTCCGGTGACTCCGTACCACCCAGATTCTCAATACCGGCAATGGCCAATGGAATTTTTTGAAAATCAGGCCTCGTCGCTTCGAGGAACACGTCGGCAGCACCAGATTCAATGATCCACACCAGGCCGACCACGGCACAGAAACCGGCAATCACGAGCGTTCGTAGCGTCATAATTTATCCTTGGGGCTCGCCCACGGTAAAGGTGAAGTGGGCATCAAAGTATGAATCGGAAATATCGACCGGGAAGGCCGGCAATGGATTTGCGGTCAGAACCGCCCGCTTCCCCGCCAAATCATAATACTCATTCCCGGACGATTGTTCGATGGAGACACTCGTGACTTTCCCGTCCCGATGAAGTCTGAATTGGACGATGACCACATACACCTGGTTGGTCAGGTCCAGCGGCGGAGCACTCCAACTATTGCTGATGCGCTGCCGGACCAGCGCCAGATAGGCATTCGACCCGGGAGCCATTCCTGGAACCTTCAGCGTCGTATCGACGGCCTTGACACTTGGTACTTTTGCCTCAACTTGGGGAGCCGGCTGGGGCGCAGGCTTTACCGGAACATCGACCGAAGCCGTGGCTTTGGGCACCTCCAGTTTGTTGATCTTCTTGAACTCTTCATCCAAGTCCTTTGCAAGATCTTCCGTCAGGGACGAAGACGATTTCGGGGCCACAGACTTCCCCGTGAAATCTTTCGTATCCTGCACAACCGGTACATCGGGCAGCTTCATAGCCGATGTCGTCCTGGGCTTCTCCACAGGACTGATGTCTCCGCGCTTCGGAGCATCCGGCGGTAGCTCAATGCCCTTCATGATCTCGCTCATCACATCATTCGATGATTTCGCCCGAGCGACGGGAGGAGAAACCGGCGGGGGGGAAACAGATGGAGGCGACACAGGCGCCAGCATTGGAGCGGGAACTGCCTTTGGGGGCGCCATCGCCGTGGTACGCTCGACAGGTTTTGGCGAGTCGACAGATTTATTTTGCAGCACTGGCTTGGGACGTTCTACGTCTTTCTCTTTCGAAATCGGTTGGCTCTTTTGAGGCTCAAGGGTTTTCACCTGAGGTGTTGGCAGACTGGCCAGCGAAATCTCAATAGATGCGAGCGGTCGCTCACCGTGCCGCGGCAAGCGAATCCACGCCACGAGGGCCAAGATACCGAGATGCAACACGAGGGAGACGAACAGGGCACGGCTCAGGCGGCGAGCCAGCTTCGCCTGCCACTCATCATCCGATATCATACCGGCTGATGTCCAAGCCTGCACCGTGAACCTTAATCCTACTGGTTAGGGAGAGGAGACGTCGCCTCCGTGATCCGTTCAGGTCCGGTCGTGGGATCGGTCACCATGCCGAGTTTTTCAATCCCGGCCTTCTTGACTCCATCCATAACCTGAACCACGACCCCATACGGGACATCACGATCGGCGCGTAAATACAAGGAGACATCCGCATGTTCTTGCTTCAGGAGCTGCAACTTTCGCTCGAGCTGAGCCACGCTGACTTGATCTTTGTCGAGATACAGCCGTTGATCTTTTTCGATCGTCAACACGGCTCGAATTTCCGGTTTGATGGTGTTCGAGGCGGACGTCGGCAACTTGATATCCATTCCACGATACAGCATCGGCGCGGTGACCATAAAGATAACCAATAACACCAAGACCACGTCTACCAGTGGAATCACATTGATCTCAGCCAGGAACCGACGCTGCCTTGTCTCGAAAATCATTCCTTGGCTCCGACGGCAACCGGACCGATGAACTTAGCCTGAGGTGGGATCAGAGCCAGAAGCTCCACCACAACGGAATCCATCTGCAAGGCCGTATGTCTGATGCGCGTCAGGAAGTAATTGTAGGCAATGACCGCGGGAATCGCCGCGAATAACCCGGCAGCGGTGGCAATCAAGGCTTCAGACACTCCAGGGGCCACAGCCGCAATACTGGCCGTGCCCTGGGCGCCGATTTCCCGAAACGAATCGATGATTCCCATCACGGTTCCCAACAGCCCGACGAACGGGCTGATATTCCCCGTTGTGGCAAGGAACGGAAGGAAGGATTCCAACTTGGCGATTTGACTCTGAGCGATATGGGCCGCCGTCCGCTCCATCACATGCCGATCAAAGGCGAGGGCACCGTTCTCTTTTATCTCCGTAGGGATATGGCCGATCCGCTGTACGACGGTATGGAAAATCTTTGCGCAGGGGCTCCCGGTCGTTTGTTGCACCTGCCGCGTGACCTCTTCGACATCTCGCGCTCGCAAGAGCACCGCCATGAAGCGGCGGTCTTTCTCGTCGGCCGCGCGAAAACTCGCCCACTTATAGAAAATAATCGCCCAGGAAATGATGGAAAAACCCAATAACAGCAAGAGGACCACTTTGGAGACGATCCCCAACGACATGATGATTCCCAGTGGGCCAGCTTGAAACATACGAGTCTCGACGCGCCTCCCTAGATTTCAGTCGTTCTGTGCAACGTGGATTGTATCAAACACTGGGGAAAAATGGCGGGGCCGACGGGATTTGAACCCGCGACCTCCAGATTGACAATCTGGCGTCCTAACCAGGCTGAACGACGGCCCCGCAAAATCTAACTATGGCGGAAGATTGAAAATGACAAGACGCTCTCAGTTTGGTCGCCGATCAAGCCCCGAGCTGAGGAACAAACCCTCCGTACAAAATCACTCTCCCTGCCGCTGCTTACCACCATTCCACATTTGGTAGGCGGAACAGGGATTGAACCTGTGACCTCTGCCTTGTAAGGGCAGCGCTCTCCCAACTGAGCTATCCGCCCAATTTCCTTAGCAACCTCAGCGGAGCCTATCAAGTCCAAACTGCCTTGTCAACCAGCGTGCACCTCTTTTCACCGCTCTTGATGACATCCTACGTATGGACGCTGTCTCTCTCCTCAAGCTTTTGTTCCATCCGGCCCGCGTCGCGTAAGCTGTCTCGGGAAAAATTGTTTATGAACATGCTTCAGCCGGCTCCGTTCTACATGCGTATAGATCTGAGTCGTCGCAATATCGGCATGCCCCAGCATCGTTTGAACGGCTCGAAGATCGGCCCCCCCTTCCAGCAAATGCGTGGCAAACGAGTGTCGAAGCACGTGCGGCGAGATCGACTTCGTAATCCCAGCGCGTCGTGCCCGCTGCAGAAGCAGCTTCCAACAAGCTTGTCTGGTCAATCCCTGTCCACGGCGACTGACGAACAACACTCGCGTGGAGCGGCGCTTCAGAAGCGCCGGACGAATGTGATCAAGATATCGACTCAACAGATCGCGCGCGGTCTGCCCCATCGGGACCATGCGCTCCTTGGTACCTTTCCCCATGACTCGAAGGCACCCGAGATGGAGGTCCACCTGAGCCAGCGTCAACCCCACGAGTTCTGATACACGAAGACCTGACGCATACAACAATTCCACCATCACTCGATCGCGTTGATCTTCAACCCGGTCCCGCACAGGCAACTCCAACAGCGCAGTCACCTCAGACCTCGTCAACGTCTTCGGCAAACGAACAGGCCGGCGTGCCACCGCAACCTCACCGAGAGGACTCCTCTCCAGCACACGTTCCCGCACAAGAAACCGATACCATCCTCGTGTGGCCGAAAGGATCCTAGCAACCGACGATGTCGCAAGTGATTCCTGTTTGAGAGCGGCTAAAAACGACCGGATCACCTGCGATGAGACGACATCGTTCATATGAAGTTGATACGTCAGCAAATGTCGCTGCAATCGGGACAGATCGCGCCGGTACGCCTCGACCGTATTCGTGGCCACCCCTCCTTCAACTCTCAGCTGTGTAAGATATCGTTCAACCAGGGGGTCGAGGAGTGCAACCGACGGGACAGTCGTGGGCATCTCGCAACTATAGCCAACTCATACTGTCTGCACAATGATACCTCGGTTTCTCGTTCTCCTTATAGTTCTCCTTGACAGTCCAGCGCCTTTCCGATACTAGTCTGCGTACGGTCTACCATCGGCCGAATGGAATGCTCGTCTACTCACATCACCCATTGCTCAACGCCGCTCGACTGTTGCTGGTTCTCACCATCAGCGGGACATTCACGTTCGGTGAGGCCCTTGGGCTGACACGATCGGAACCGACTGGAGCGACGGAGCCCTCCAAACCCATCGTTCCCATCCCACCGGTGTTGAACCAGGCCAAACAGTTGATTGAAAAAGGTGCATCGGAATCAGCGGTGACCGTACTGCGTCGGTTCTTAACCACAACTCCTCCCCCTGAACACCTTGACGACACCTACTTGCTCCTCGGCGCCGCCCTCTACGGCATAAAAGACTATGCGGAAGCCCTTCGTTCTCTCAACCAACTCCAAATGGAGTTTCCTGAATCTGATCTGTTGGAACGGGGCAAGCTCTTGATGGCCAGAACTCATGCGGCGATGGGCAATCTCGATTTGGCTCTGCCGTTGTTGGCCCAAGTTAGGACAAGCACACAGGACGAGGCCACAAAACGTGAGGTCCAGCAGCTGACAGCCGAAGTCCTGGCCAACAAGAAAGATTATGTGCGAGCGATCCACACCTTGCTGGAAGGAATGGCCGGCAGCTCAGATGGACAAATGACCGAGACACGAGAACAAATCCGTCAATTCATCTCGGACAAGCTGGATAAGCGTGGCCTGACGCGCGTGCGGGAAGCCTATCCTCGCTCGTATCCCGGTGACCTCGCCTCACTTCGTCTCATCGACTATTACATCGGACGAGGTGAAGACCACCTGGCGGAACGAGAAACTCGGCATTTTCTGGCGGCGTTTCCTGCACACCCCTCCGTCCCGAAAGTGCACGAATCCCTGGATCTCATCCAAACGAGATTGAAAGCCAATCAATATCTCATTGCCGCAGTCCTTCCTCTGTCGGGGCCACTCTCTACCTTCGCCACGGATGTTCTCCAAGGGATTCAACTGGCGGTGGAACGGGCTCGTGAGCAGCCAGGGTCACCATCCGTTGGGTTGATCGTCAAAGACCTCGATGCTGATCGACAAGGTTTTCTGGATGATCTTTCAACGCTGCTCCATGAGGATCGCCCGCTCATCGTCATCGGTCCGATGTTGTCAAAGAATCTTCCGGTCATGGCTGAAATGGCCCAAAAGACTAGGATCCCGTTAATCACACCGGCCGCCACGCTCCCCAATGTCCGACGGTTAGGCAATTACCTCTTCAGCACCGCGCTGACCTATGGCATGCAGGCCGAACGGATCGCAACCTACGCGGCTAAGGAACAGGGTTATCGACGGTTCTGCATTCTCCATCCCGATACCGTCTACGGCCGCGAGTTGGCTCGCCTGTTCGCGCAGGAGGTGCGGCGGCTGGACGGTGAAATTATCGCTATGGAGGCATTTAAAGAAGGGGACACCAATTTTGCTCCCCAAATCCAGCGGCTCAAGGCCGAGGACCTGAAAAAGTATGGGTTGGCAGTCCCCGTCGAGGTGACCAATCCGACGGGTAAACCCCTGAGCCGAAATGAAAAACGAGTCCTCTACACACCAGGGTTCGACGCGATCTTCATTCCCAGTCGCTCCAAAGAAATCGGCCTCCTCGCCGCACAACTGGCCTTCCACGATATCAAGGTTCCCCTTCTAGGGACCAACGGATGGAATTCCCAGGACTTTGCTCGCACTGCGGATCGTGCCGTGGACGGCGCAACATTCGTCGATGCCTTTTTCATCGATAGTCCCAATCCCGGCGTGCAGGAATTTGTCCAACGACACCAGAAACGCTTTGAATCCCTTCCCTCACTCTTCACCATGCAGGGCTATGATGCCGCGAGAATCGCCATTGATGGCATCCGCCACGGAGCCACCTCCGGAGATGCCCTGCACGACTACCTCGCGACCTCGCACAACCTCCCGACCCTGACGGGACCGGCCGGATTCGGGCAGGACGGGGCTCTGCACCGACCGCTCTTTCTTCTCCAAGTGAAACAAGGTAAGTTTGTGCAACTGAACTGAGCACAGAAGTATGAGTTCGTTGTCACAAATCCTCCACACCATCTCCTATATGGGACTCCCGCTCCTGTTTGCCATGGTGCTCCATGAGTATGCTCATGGCTGGATGGCGGACAAGTGCGGCGACTCGACCGCAAAACTGCAAGGTCGCCTCACCATCAACCCGTTGGCTCACATTGACCCATTTGGTACCGTCATTCTCCCGCTGATCTGCTTGATGCTGCCGGGAAGTTTTCTGCTAGGCTGGGCTAAACCGGTCCCGATCAACCCTGGGAACATGCATCAGCCTCGGCGCGACATGGCACTCACGGCGGCGGCTGGACCAGGAATGAATCTACTGCTGGCTGTCGCCAGCGCCTTGCTCCTTGCCTTGATTTTAACGATCGAGCCAACTTTGTCCCTCCGTAACACCGGAGACGCCGAGACGACATCCAGTCTCTTTGGGTCCATGTTTCTTCGACCGATTGCCGTCATGGCGCTCTACTCCGTGATGATCAACGTCTTCCTGGCTCTTTTCAATCTGCTTCCCATTCCACCGCTCGACGGTGGCCGCATCTTGACGGCCGTACTGCCGCCTCAACCCGCAATGGCATTAGCCAGGTTGGAGCCATACGGGATGCTCATCTTGGTGGGACTGATCGTGTTCGACAAAGAGCTGGGCATCCTTCACATGATCACAGGAACCTTTGCCAAAGGCCTGTCTGGAACCATTCTGTCCACCGCACTTGGCTTACGCCCAGGAGTTACTGAATGACGGCAGTTCGAAAACGAGTCTTGAGTGGGATGCAGCCAAGCGGCCTGATGCACCTCGGCAATTACCTGGGCGCACTGGAAAATTGGAAAGCCTTACAAGAACAGTATGATTGTTACTTTTTCGTCGCTGACTGGCACGCCCTGTCGACGAACTATGCGGACACCAGCCGTGTTCGGATATTCGTCCGTGACATGTTGATCGATTGGTTGGCCGGCGGCATCGATCCGGAACGCGCCACGATTTTCATCCAATCGCAAATACCCGAACACGCAATCTTACATCTCTTGCTCTCAATGATGACGCCTGTCTCATGGCTCGAACGCAATCCGACCTATAAAGAGAAGCAGGAGGAGATCAAAGAGAAAGATCTCACGACCTACGGCTTTCTGGGTTATCCAGTGCTGCAGGCAGCCGATATTCTCTTGTACAAACCCGATTTCGTGCCGGTCGGCAAGGATCAACTCCCTCATCTTGAGCTGACAAGAGAACTTGCGCGGCGTTTTAACGATATCTACAAGACTGCGGTATTTCCAGAACCGAAAGAACATCTGACGAAGTTTCCCAAGGTGATCGGCACCGACGGCCGCAAGATGAGCAAGAGCTACCATAATACGATCAATCTCTCAGATACCGAGCCAATGGTTCGACAGAAGCTCAAAACAATGGTGACGGACCCGGCCCGGGTGAGACGGACCGACCCCGGTAATCCGGATCTCTGCCCGGTCTATGAATTCCATAAGATTTACTCCCCGCAAGGAACTCAAGACCAAATCAACACAGATTGCCGCACGGCCGCGATTGGCTGTATCGATTGCAAAAAACTCGTGGCTGATCGAATGGTAGAACAACTGACACCGATCTGGGAGAAGCGTGCCCAACTCACCCAGGAACCATCACGCGTCGATGAGATCGTAGCGGCCGGCAGCACACGCGCTTCGGTTGTGGCCAAGACGACCCTCGCAGAAGTCAACGAAGCAATGAAGATCTAAGAGTTCGTTCACAGCATTCTGAGAGCCCATCTTTTGCATGAAGCATGGCATGGACCATCCTTGGTGGAGCCTGGTTGTTCTTACTCTTAGTCTTGCCACCACACCTTCTGTCACATCCGCTGCGGATCCCCCTTGCGATAAGTATCCGCCGGCTCAACAGCCACGCTGTGCAGAGATTTGGAAAGCGCTGAACAAGGAAGACGGGCCAGTCATTGCCCAGTTTGGGCTGGATCAACAGAAACGCCGGGAAGAGGGAAAAATCAACGCCCAACAACATCTTGCTGAGAACATGACATTCATTAAACAAGCCACTGAGAAGCGGATGGAGCGGCTGAAAGAACGAATGGCCAAAGAGTAGCGCAGCTGTTGAAAAATGCCGCCTGCGTTGTTCTCACGTCGCTTAGAGGCTCACCGTACAACCCAACGTACGACTCGACTTCTCGCTCGCTGCGGCCTAGCAGAACGACCTTTTTGAACAGCTGCAAGTCCCAGGGACGCGCCCACGCGCGTCATTAGACACGCACAAACTGATTCGACTCTTTTTCGAGACCGATCTCGGTTTCTGGCCCATGGCCGGTGACCACCGTCGTGGCATTATCAAGGGTATAGAGTCGTTCTCGAATCGATTCTTCGATCGCCTCAAAGTTTCCGCCCCATAAGTCCGTCCGGCCGATGCTGCCACGGAAAAGGGTGTCACCCGCCATGACCAGTCGTTCATTCGGTAGATGGAAACTCATCGATCCTGGCGTATGCCCAGGTGTATGAAGCGCAACAATCGGCACCTGCCCGAGCATCACCTTTTCCTCATCGACGAGCCAGTAGTCCGGCAGTAGCGCTGGCATATAGGACACCCCAAACATACGGCATTGCAGTTCGAGGTTTTCCCAGAGCTTGAGATCTTCCTGATGGAGGCAAATCGTTGCGCCGGTCGCTTTCTTGATTTCGCTGGACGCCAGAAAATGATCGAAGTGGGCATGGGTATGCAGAATGTGACTGACCGTGAATCCGAGCTGCTGCACTTCCTGGAGAATGCGCTCCGGGGCGCCGCCGGGATCAATGACGACTGCTTGCTTGGTGACAGGGTCACCGACAATCGAGCAATTACACCCGAGCGGCGGGACAGAAAACGTTTTCCGGATCAGTGACGCCATGACAGCGGCATGCTACTGTGAGAACCACCCATGAAGCAAGGGATCATCGCACCCTCGACGTGCCTGCCAGAGTTCGTGTGGCCTGAAGTTTGACCATGGTGCGCTAATGGCCACCGGATTCGTCTATTCCTCCCATCATAGTCCAGACCACTTCGGTATCGAAGATCTTCCATTCACGCCCTCGCCGATGGCACCACACTAGAAACCCTGCGCCGGTTTCATCAGGCCGCACATGCTCAACATAGACAAGGGCCTGATCGTTCTGGATATTCCGTCCCACCCGAGACAATGCCAATCGATCAAGCACGGTCGGAGTGGAAAACGACAGATCGTCATGACTCATGACAGAGATGGCCCTGTTGGCTTCCGTTTCATCTGTAGGATCATCCGACATCAATCGATAGCGCACCCCAAATTGAAATCGGCTTTCGAGCGGACTTCGTGATTGATTCGCTCCAACAAAATCGCGGATCAGGTCTTGCGGCAACTTACCGTCAAAAAATCCCTGTTCCTGAAAAAACGCCATCGTCATGGACCCACGCTGTTTCGGCACAAGCCACGAGACGGTCAGCCGCTCAAGTAGGACCAATTGGGTCTGCGATGTAAGAAATTTGTCTTCAATGATCCAGTCGTACAACTCATACTCTTCCGGCGGAACAGCCGAAGTAACCTGTCCTTTTTCCATTGCAAGCGACAACCCTATAAACAGAATCGGCAATGACACCACACACGCAATCATCTTGTTTATGATTGAGAGCCGATCGATGCGCCGTTTCAGAGAGTCAGATTTTTGATATCGCATTTACAAGTTGTATCGAAGCATGGATAATCGTAGTAGCCAAATGGAAGGAGTACACGTGCAGGATAAAATATTTGTCAGTCCGCAGTCACTGGGAATCGGCATCGTTTGGTTCATGATCACGCTCGGCTGCGCACCCGATGCCAGTCGGGAGAATCCCTTTCGCGTGGAGAATGACGCACTCAAGCGGCAACTGGCAAAGCAAGAATCTCTCTTAGGCTCTTTGCAAGACGGGAATAAGGTCATGCAGCAACAGATCGATCTGCTCAATCAAGAACTCCGTGATGCCAAGAGCAGCATGGAGGTGACCAAAGCAGACGCGAAACGGCTGAATGAACAGATGGAACTGCAGCTGGCTGAAACCAAACGAATGATCGCCGCACAAATGGCGGAATCCCTGAAAGTCGATGAGAAAGGCGCGCAGTCCGATACCTTACCACGACCCATGCCGACTGTGGCCAAGGTGGTTGAAGACGCCCTGGCGCGCAACGGCTATCACCTGAAAGTCAGCGTCAAGACCGAACAGCGGGCGGTCTATCTGACCGAACGCAAGATTTCCAGCCCTGCCACGCTTGAGATGACGGGGTCACGCAATCAATATCTTGTTTCACTTGAAGCTCTTCCAGATAGAGTCACAAAGCTCGGGGTGAAGGCAGAGTTCGAACGGGTCGCCCAGGGGGGACGGATCTTGAGCGTGAGTCACGAGGAAACGACGGAAGTTGAGCGCCGCCTGATCAGCGAAATCAATAAGGCGCTCGAAAATCCTCAGAAAACCTAACCCACATTCACGAAGCTCACCGTCGCTCGGTCCTACAAATATCCACGTTCATGAACGCCGCTCCTGTCATTGTCGCTTCGCGGCTCTGACAGGACTTTAGCGGGCAAGCTCGCGTGCGATGTCCAATTTGATCCCTCGTCGAGAGTGCATCGAACCCTCATGAATAGTGTGGACTGACCCTGGAAAACAGCGCCTGCTCGCTTCCTTGTCCTCACAGATCTGAATTGATGACAGAGGCAACGGATATACACACGTTGGCTCATCCATCAGTGACATTCGATGGATTTCTTGGTCGGCGTCGAGCCTCGTGCTAGCATTTTCCTTCGATGATGCGCTCAACCATCGTCCACGATCTCCGGACACTGATTCGTTCTTCTCACCCCCTCGTTGTTATTGAAACAGTGGAAGAGGAACGAGTCCTGGCCCTCCTCTCCACTGGATCGCGTGCTGCTTACGAACGATTTGTCAACGTACGGTAGCGAAGAGAGGACCGATGCGGCAAATCGCCATCATGATTGCCATCGCAATCGTATCCCTGACAGGCTGCGCCATGCCGGCCCAGAAGCCACAGCGAACGGCGATTGAATCCTCCATCCCCGTGCAAAGCCTCAGTGAGAAAATTGACCGATCGCCATTACCCGTCCCTCGTCAGCAGCCATCGTTCAGTCCTCACACGCCAGCTCCCGCCCCCCTGCTCACATCCCTGCCCAGTCGATCCGCCATCGTTCATTCTGCCGTGCGGTTACTCGGATCAAAAACCGTCACCATCCAAGGTCGGCGCATCGACTATGACTGTGCGGGAGTGACACGTGCCATCTTTTTGGAGCACGGGATTGATCTTTACCGAAGTAGCCACCCCGAGATGAATGCGAACGGCGTCCGACTCATCCACAACCATGTGCGTCAACACGGCATACTTCATCAAGATACGGACGTCAAACCAGGTGATCTGGTGTTCTTTGATAATACCTGGGATTTCAATGGAGACGGCCTGCTGAATGATCCGCTGACACATATCGGCATTGTCGAGCAAATCGAACAAGACGGAACGGTCATCTTCATCAGCCGAGTAGCTGGAGCCGTCGCACGTTACCGCATGAATTTGCGCCAGCCACATATTCACAAGACAGCCGAGGGGCGTCTGTTGAACGACTATATCCGTCGAAAACGCCCAACCGATCCCGAGAATACGGCTCGGCTGACCGGCGAGTTATTCTCTTTCTATGGGAATCTGCTAAGTCCTCAAAAGAGCGAGTCTTTCCAGAGACAACCTGATCAACATCCGTACCAGCAACGGGCCTCTGGCATCTCATCCTCCGCAGTTACGGAACCGTGATGGACATTTCATGGCACCATCGATTCTTCTCATCACATCGCAGATGCTTGGCTGGCGAAGGCCAACGCTCATTTCACCCATACAGCGCGAGTACAGCTACAGAACAACCGGCTGCCATCCGATAAGAATTCTAGCGAGACACTCACAGAGGGATGGGACCTGAATCTCCAACTTTCAACCGAGCTGCTAAAATAATCATTATGGCTATTTCATCGAAGCACACAGACGTCCGAGAAACCAATCCGCTGCGGCGAACCTTGGCCGATGTTCGGCATGGACTCTTGGGCTTACATAAAGCCCTGATCGTCGCCGAGCAACTGACCTATGAGCGAATCTATGGCCGAGTGGACTCCACAGGCCAGCTCCTCCAACTAGTCATGAACGACCCGTGGTTTACCTGGCTCCATCCACTCTCCAACATGGTTGTCCGCATCGACGAACTGCTCGACGGACATGATCAACCAACGGTTGATGACGTCGCGATGCTGTTAACAGAGATCCGAGGGCTCATTCGCCCCTCTGAACTGGGCGATGGATATGAGCGGAGTTATTACGAGGCTCTGCAGCGCGCCCCAGATGTCGTGTTGGCCCATTGCGAGATGAAGAAACTGCTGACACTCCCATCGGTGTAACACTTCACCGGTCTATGGCTCATGATAAATAACCGCCGTCGGTCCAGCAGGACCGACGGCGGTTTTATTTTCTGAGCACGTCTACAATCACAACTTCCGTCACATAATCGAGCGGCAGTATGATGCAAGCACGCCTGAAGACAGCCCAGATCTATTCCTTGTATGATGCAGCCTGGCAAGGCAACACGAAGATAGCCCTACAAGTAGGACACTGATGATCCGTTCCATCACAAGCTGGGGACTCCCTCTCCTGATCGTAGCCACCCTATACCCAAATCCTGTCTACGCGCAAATCCGCTCTGTCGATGTCCTGATTACAGTCGTAAAGGATAGGGTCGTTGCGCTACCAGGGGGCGGGAGTCCGGTTGAGGAACCGTTGGGAGTCAATGAAACGATCGTCACCACTGCGGCGCGCGGACCAGCAGGCTTCGCTCAAACCACCCGCCGACTATTGGGCTTTTCTTCGGCCTTACATCGATGGACGGAAGTTCCGCTGGGTGTCGAGGAATATGTGGAGCGACATCAGGTATTACCGCGCGTGCTTCTGGTCCACACCAATCGACGGGTCCATGGGTTTCAAGAAAGTCGCGGCCATTGGTTCAGCGAAGCGTTGGGACCGAATGAAACCGTTCATCGACTGCAGGGACGCGGCCATGTCGCCGTCGCGATCACGCCTGAGCGAGCCTTGGCCTTTTCGGCGTTCACGGGAGGATTCTTCTCGATAGGCTTCTCGCCGAACGAACAGGTACAGTCGATCGACCAAACGCATGATGTCACGGTGGTTCGAACCACAGTCCGTCAATTGGCGTTCCGTTCGCAAATAGGCCTCTGGACGGAAATGCGATAGACAGAGCCCCGATTATGAACGACTCCGTTGCTTCCAAAGATATCCGGCGAAGGCCGTGGCTTCAAGGACACACAGCATGAGCAGCAAGAGACAGCCCACTGCGAAGACTTCCGCCCAGGGAGTCGTATAGCCCTAATAGATGACCGATAGTGGCTGATCCGTCATCGAGCTGAAATGCGAGAGCCAACCGAGCCCTAGACCAAGTATTCCGACAACCATCCGGAAACGGGCGCCTACCCGTCCTGCCCGATACAGCCAGACTCCCAATCCCATCCCACCCAGGATGACCGTCGCCACGAGGAGAAATCCGATCGATTGTTCGTCGATCGACCAATGGAAATCTCCTCAAAGAAGATAGTCGACGAGATGCAGTACGTTCAGGAAAGCAATAACTCCGAGAAGTTGGAACAGGCGAGGATCAGGCATAAAGACTGCTTCATTGTTAGCCCTGGACATCATTGATGAGTGTAATACTCCACCCCACCAGAAAACTGACGGTGCAAACAAAGATCAGCGACCACCACACATTCGAGACCGAAGGGAAGATACCCGGCATAGCCGAGCAGCGGCATCTCGAACAACTGGAATCGATGGACGAATGGAAGAGCATACTCCCAGTGAGCCAGGCTCTTCCAGTTCCACAGCTCCCAGAAGATTCCGCAGATCAGCGCCGCAAGTGCCGGCACCCCGATGCCTCGCCAATCACCCTGCGCAAGGGATGAAAAAGCGGTCGGTGTTCCGGCGAGCGTTTGAAGCGAGACAACCAGCAGCAGTGGTCCAACCCAGACCAGTGGGAAGAGATAATTGGGCCAGAGTCCAATGCCGAAGAGTCCAAAACAGGACAGGCCCACAAGTCCCCAGCCCGACCACTTCTTCTGTAGATATTGAATGGCTTGGAACCGATTCCGATCAGAACTGATGACACGATACGAAGTCAGGAGCTCCGCCGTACCGATCACAGCCGGCAGCACGGTGGAGAATGGAGTCGTCGCTCTGGCGAAATACTCGAGTGACGACAAATCAGCCACACTAACGTAATACCAGTTCTGGACAAATCGATTGAGATACTCAAAGACCCACCAGAACGCAGCGCTCAAAGGAAACAGTGACAGAAAGTACCCAGGCCGATGGAGCATCATGCATCGGCCGGTGCGAGCGAATGTACAGGCATTCACAATCATGATGTAGCCGAGCCACAGCGGCGTGAATGTGTGTTCCTGGACCACGACCAGCCCGTGAACCCGAGTCCAGGCTACGACCCACCAGAGACAGGTCCATCCGATTGCGAACCAGCCCCACCAAGGCAGCGTGAAACGTGCGGCGTGAAGCGCTCCCACAAAAGCTGATGGTCGATGGCTGGTAGCTGATAGCTGATGGTTTGAAACTGTAATGCGAAAGAGGACTGGCCCAAGAACTATGACGATCAGAAGGGCGATCGCAATGAACACCGGCCAGGAGAATGACTCATGCGGCACATAGCTGGTCCGAGGAGGAAATTCGAGATAGCGACCTAGCGGGTCACCCGCCCACAACACACCAAGTAGAGGCAGACCGAGCACTAGCACGAGGGACAGACAGATGATACCGGCTCGACTCATGTCCCATGCCACTAGAGATGCGCTTCATCAAGCTCGATGACATCGGCCCAGGTGGTGACGGATGGTAAAGAACTGATCGACACCCCTCGCTTGGTTGCAATCTCCTGAAGACGGTCTTGGAATCGCTCACGAGCCGCCTCGTCTTTCGGACCAGCAGCCAGCAACCCTTGCGACCATTGTGTCACTTCCTGCTCGGAAAGCTCGCGGCCATTCCCCCTCACCCAGGTTAACACTTCGTCATCCGTCCCACCGACTAACACCCGCTGTTCGAAGGCTTTCGGATCGATCCCAAGAAAATCGATCAGGTACTTATCGAACCCAACTGTAATGTAGTTATAGTCCTGAATCTGTCCGGCATGGCGCAGGCGAATTTTGTCGATCAACCGCCCCAAGTGAGCAATGCCGCCAAGGAGTATTTTGGGACTTCGGGGATACGCTGGTCTTATCATGAGTCCATTCTCCGACATGACGCTCATACGATATACGTATGAGGCCAGCTAAATCTAGTCCGAACTAAAAGAGAAAAGAGGCATGGCCAGGCCTTCAAGTTTTTTTCAACCGTACCGATAACAACACTAGATAAGGACCAGCAAGGAGGCACCTATGAGGCTAAGGAATAGCCCAAGAAGGTATGTGCGATATTCTGCCAGCGTCCAGACAGACACCGGGGCAAGCGAAGGGACTCTCTTCGATCTTTCCGCAACAGGATGCCGAATGCAGAGCAACGTCGCCCTGACTCCAGGAAGCTACCTTGCGCTGCACATCGAGGCACCTGAGATAGAAACCCCTCTCGCCGTTGAAGTCTCCATCGTACGCTGGCACAAGGACAATCAGTTCGGGATCGAATTTCTTCGATACGCCCATGGCGAGCGTGAGCGCGTCACAGATCTGGTAGAAGGCCGAGAAGTCCCTGCCATTGCCTCTCATGTTGAGCAGGAAGAACTGTCCCTCACCCCAGTCGCTGTGTAAACTAATTCCTCCTCCCGCTCCTTGTCATCAGTCGACAAGGAGCACTGACCTCTTGCATTCACAATTCACAGTGGCCACAAAACACTCCTCTCCGCTTTTTTGTGGTCCTTTTGCTATTCTGTCCTTGCCAGCCTATCGGTTCTGAAAAACACGCCATCGACCTGATGCATTTCACCGGTTTTCTCATTCGACCAGCCGTTCTCAAACTCCACCAAATGGAAGCCCATGTTTTTCAAGCGAGGCAGCATATCCACCATCAATAGCTCGCCGCGATAGTTCTCCACAAGCGACATTTCCAGCTTCATCCCTATGATGCGTGGCAACTCGCTGCCGATCCCCTCAATCACTCGTGTTTCGTACCCCTGCGCATCAATTTTTAGAAACAGGCGATCGCCTTCGGGGTAATATTTCCTCATCATCTTCTCAACGGTCGTAATTGCAATCTCCTCTTGTCGGATGACCGCTTGATCAGGCGCATTCTTGACGACATGTTCAGTCATCGTCAGGATCGAGCTGGCCCCACCGTGTCCGCCGGATACATTGATCACGCCAACCCCATCTTTTTCACCTAAGGCAACCTTTTCCACCAGCCACTTTGGATCAGACTTGGCATTTTGGCTCAATTGTTGAAATAAGTGCGAGATCGGCTCGAACGACACAATGGTTTTGTCAAAACCGATCCATCTGAACCAGGGACCACATTGCCCAATATTGGCCCCAATATCGAACACCATGTCGACCTGATATTGCATCAGAAGTGTTTCGAATTTGGTTTTTCTCTGAACTTGTTTTCTGCGCACCTCCAACCCAAAGTTCCCGAGCAAGGCTTGTACGGTTCTTTTTAAAGAGATCATGATGCTGTGTTCTTACATCGTATTTCCCGCATTGACCAACACTTTCACGTTTCGCTGTTGCACGTTGATCTACCCTAGACAGACTCTCTGCGCACCGCCGAAGTCTCCATGCTGATCGAGGAAGATTCCGGCTGCCCTCGTGTCTCACGGCACCCGACCTCTTGGCTGCTAAGCAAGCCATGAATGAATAAGAAAAGCGACTGGAAAATCTTCTGCTAAACTTTATAAACAGCTCACCGACCAACTACGGGGGGAATGAATGAAATCACAAGAATGGGTCATCCTCGGAAGCCTGGCACTCAGTCTGATGGCAATTCAGCCGGTCGTCTATGCTCAAAGTGGCGAAGGTGGAGGAGCGACGGGGGAGATGCGTGAAGACCGACAGGACCTCCGACATGATCGACAAGATATCAGGCAAGACCGGCGAGACATGCGAGAAGACCGCCGGGACCTGCGTGAAGATCAGCGAGAACTACGACACGACAGACAGTCCGGATCTGGTCCGAAAGAACTGGCGCAAGATCGGCGTGAGATCCGCCAAGATCGACACGATTTAGGGGAGGACCATCGAGATCTGCGGCACGATCGACAGAATCGACGTCATGACCGCCGAGACATGCGACCCGATAGGAGCGGCAGAGGCCATGGCGGCCGTTAGTCGTGGCCTCCACACGACAAAGAAGCTGGCAGAATCAGAAGCCTCCGTCGGCTTTCCAATATGTCCAAGGCAATCGCAAGTGAGTCACAGATCTAGACGAAGGTAGCGAAGCTCTCTTATTTCCAAACAACCTACTGAGGCAAACCCGATTTTCATATCAGCCGCGTGCCTCGCTCTTTCAGAAATTGGAATGGCCTCCAAAGACTCTCGATACTCTTCTCTTATTTCTACAGTGTTTCACACTTGATACGGAGCTCTACGATCTCGTCTGATCAATAACAGGTGGGGTAGAAGTGGGAGGTGGTGAACCTTCTGGTTCTTTTTCCTTCTTCTTTGCTTCCTCGAAGTTTTTAAGCCCCTTAATCATCTGATAAAGCGGTCGAACATTGCGCACAACACATAGACCAGGCAGCTGCGCACCCGTTGCTCGATTTGGGACATATGCGGAAACAATTCCTATCGCTTGAACCTTATTATCATCATTGATCGAGAATGCTGGTCCTCCACTTACCCCGTTAATTGCAACACCATCAACAAAATAAAAGTCTTCCGCCCCCACCCAGGACGAAGTAGTCCCAGAGAAAAAACACAGATTCGCGGCCGCTATAGCGGGGAAGCCCATCCATCCAATCTCCACTCCTACTTTGAGATGCAGGTCCTCAGAAATTATTGGTAAAGGTTTATCGGGAAACGGAAGTCGTCCACCACGAATGACAATCGACGCAACATCACGGCCATAATCTATCTCAATAATCCTATCTGGGTGATTAAGGAAAATGGTTTCGCCTGATTTGAAATGCTGTATACGAATCGGTTGTTCCCAGTTGTTCCCAATAGTGCGGCACGTCGATCACATGAGCCGCTGTTGCAATTCCAAGCAATGAATTGCCCTTCGTAGTTGCGATAAGAAAACCCGTCCCTGAAGCCTGTGGTGTTGTAATCTTAACCACGTAAGGCTCAACTTCTTCAAATGCCGCAAACCAAGGAATTTTCTCCTGCTTACGCTTCGCCATTTCGTAACCTCAGCCAGTAAGCGACCGCCCAGCTAGACTAGCATGAGGGTAATGTGAGCACAGCTTAACGTCAAGCTGTGCTTTTTACGCTCTACTGGAAGCACCATGGAGGCAAAAATTGGAGATAGGCTATTAAAATAGAATGTTATCACTGACGTGACTTTATCCAAGGCCGTTCAAAACGGCCTCCAAACAAGGCTGCAGCGAGCGAGAGCCCGAGGCGTACGGTTCTAGGTACGTTGCGGGTTGGGTGAGGCAAGAACGCAGCTTGGTGAAAGGCGCGTCTCGGCGCAACGTAGTGGGTTGGTACTACAAAGTGGACGTTTTCAATGGCTTATTTTTGCTGACCTTCCGGCCTGCAAATATCTATCGATCCCCGCCGCCATCTTTCGTCCTTCAGCGATAGCCCAGACGATAAGCGAGGCACCACGTTTGGTATCGCCGCCGGCAAAAACGCCGTCGAGGTTGCTCATGAAGTTCTCATCGACTGCCACGGCACCACGTGCGTCATATTTCACACCGAGGCTATCGAGCAGACCATTCCTGACAGGACCGGTGAAGCCCATGGCGAGCAGGACCAAATCGGCATTCATCTCAAATTCACTGTCGGGAACAGGTGCGAACTTGCCGTTCTCGAACTTGACCCGATTGGCATGCAGTTTGGTCACATGACCGTCGTGGCCGGAGAACTTTGTGGTGGAAATACTCCACTGTCGATCACACCCTTCTTCATGGGCATGGGACGTACGCAGCTGCATCGGCCAGAGGGGCCATGGAGTCGAATCGGCTCGCTGAGGTGGGGGTTCCGGCAGCAACTCGAATTGATGGGCTTCCACACAACCTTGACGATGTGCGGTACCAAGACAGTCGGAGCCTGTATCGCCTCCGCCGATGATGACAACGCGCTTCCCCTTTGCGGTGATCGGCTCATCGGTCATGGGAATGCCGGCGGTACGCTTGTTCTGCTGGGTGAGATATTCCATCGCCAGATGCACGCCCTTCAGCTCACGCCCAGGGATCGGCAGCTCGCGGGCCAGTTCAGCACCCATCGTGAGTCCAACCGCATCGAACTGTCGGCGCAACTGTTCACCGGTAATGTCCTTGCCGACAGCGACATTGGCTTGAAACTTGACCCCTTCCGCTTTCATCTGCTCCAGACGCCGGTCGATCACCCACTTTTCCATCTTGAAGTCGGGAATACCGTAGCGAAGCAATCCCCCGATCCGATCAGATTTTTCAAAAACCGTCACATCATGGCCGGCCCGCACCAATTGCTGCGCGGCGGCCAACCCAGCCGGACCGGAACCAACGATCGCCACCGCCTTACCGGTGCTCACGACCGGCACGATCGGCGTGACAAACCCTTCGTTGAAGCCTCGATCGACGATGTTCCACTCGATGACACGGATGGATACCGGATCTTGGTTAATTCCAAGCACACAAGCCCCTTCGCAGGGGGCCGGGCAAAGACGTCCCGTGAATTCCGGGAAATTATTCGTAGTGTGGAGCGCCTTCAGTGCATCGTTCCAACGGCCGCGATAGACGAGATCGTTCCACTCCGGGATCAAATTAACGACCGGACAACCGGTATGGCCCTGGCAAAACGGCACACCACAGTCCATACAACGCGCACCCTGAGTCTTCAGCTTATCCTCAGGGATCGGCTCGTACATCTCCTTCCAATCAAGCACACGCAACTCGATCGGCTTACGTTTCGGGCCCTCTCGGGCATATTTCATGAAACCTTTCGGATCACCCATCTTCTTCTCTTCTAACCCCTTACCTGTAACTTTCCACTTCCCGCCGGCTAGTGCACGGCACTCGCCTTCCGCTTCCGCTCCTCAATGACACGCTTGTAATCGACCGGCATGACCTTCACAAACTTCGGCACCGTAGTCTCGAACGCATCAAGCACGTACTTGGCTTTCCGACTCCCGGTATACATAAAGTGTTTCGTGAGCAACCCATGAAGCAGCTGCTTGTCTTCCTTCGTGGTCACTGTTTCCAGTTCGACCATTCCAGTATTGCAACGGCTCTGGAACGTCCCCTCATCGTCCAGGACGAACGCCACTCCACCGGACATACCCGCAGCGAAGTTACGGCCGGTTCTCCCGAGCACCACGACGACGCCGCCCGTCATATATTCACAACCGTGATCGCCTGTCCCTTCAACCACGGTCTGCGCACCACTATTTCTTACGGCAAACCGCTCGCCCGCCATTCCATAGAAATAGGCCTCACCTTGCGTGGCCCCATAGAGCGAGGTATTGCCGATCAAAATCGTCCCTTCCGGACTATACAGGATGTTCTTGGGTGGGAAGACGATGATCTTCCCTCCGGACAACCCCTTCCCAATGTAGTCGTTGGACTCCCCCTCAAGCGTCAGCGTGATACCTTTCGCCAAAAAGGCTCCAAACGATTGACCAGCCGAGCCGGAAAACTTGATCGAAATCGTGTCTTCCGGCAATCCATCAGGGCCGTACTTTTTCGCAATCTTACTTGAGAGCACCGTGCCGGTGGTCCGGTTGATATTTCTGATCGGCAGTTCAACACTGACCTTCTCGCCCACCTCGATCGCAGCCTTGCAGAGTTCGACGAGCGTATTGTCCAGGATGTCTGCAAGACCGTGATCCTGCTTCTGCACGCAATGCCGCGGCACATCTGCAGAGACATCCGGCGCCGTCAGCAGCGGCGTGAGATCTAACCCCTTGGCCTTCCAATGATCCACTGCTTTGGTGATCTTGAGCTTGTCGACACGCCCCACCATCTCGTTGATCGTCCGGAAGCCAAGCTTTGCCATGAGTTGCCGTGCTTCCTCGGCCACAAAAAACAGATAGTTGACGATGTGTTCCGGCTTGCCGTTGAACTTCTTACGCAATTCAGGGTCTTGCGTCGCAATCCCGACAGGACAGGTATTCAGGTGGCACTTGCGCATCATGATGCAGCC
>JAFEBI010000028.1:49509-68430 GCA_018242725.1 Nitrospira sp.
ATCGCGGCCGGTCTTCATCTGGCCATCCGTTTCAACACGGATACGCCCTCGCAGGTCGTTGAGCACCAACGTCTGGTGCGTCTCCGCCAACCCAAGCTCCCAAGGAATGCCCGCATATTTAATGGACGAAAGAGGCGACGCGCCTGTTCCACCGGAGTCTCCACTGATGAGCACTTTGTCTGCATGGGCCTTCGCAACTCCGGCCGCCACCGTCCCCACGCCGACCTCCGATACCAACTTCACCGAGACACCGGCATCAGGATTCGAATTCTTCAGATCGAAGATCAGTTGGGCCAAGTCCTCGATCGAATAAATATCGTGGTGGGGCGGAGGCGAGATCAGCTGCACACCAGGTGTTGCATAGCGAAAGCGGGCGATGTTCTCGTCCACCTTATGACCGGGCAACTGACCACCTTCTCCGGGCTTTGCCCCCTGCGCCATCTTGATCTGCAACTCACGTGCATTCACAAGGTAATGCGCCGTGACCCCGAAGCGCGCCGAAGCCACCTGTTTGATATAACTATTCTTGGAATCGCCGTTCGGTAAGGGAATGAACCGCTCCGGATCTTCCCCGCCTTCACCCGTATTACTCTTGCCGCCAAGCCGGTTCATCGCGATTGCCAGCGTTTCATGGGCTTCCTTGCTGATCGAGCCGAAAGACATGGCGCCGGTGTTGAAGCGTTTCACAATTGCTTGGGCCGATTCCACCTCTTCTATCGGAATGGGTTGGGGATCGAACTTGAAGTCCAGCAACCCACGCAAGTTCGACCGCCGCTTACTCTCATCATTCACAATCTGCGCAAATTCGGTGTACGTCTTCGGATCATTTGATCGGCTGGCGTGCTGGAGTTTGTAGATCGTCTCAGGATTCCAGTTATGATGCTCGCCCTGGATGCGGTAGTGAATCTCGCCTCCGAAATCGAGTTGGCGAATCGCCGCCGGTTCGTAAGCCACGCGATGGCGGCGCAACGTCTCCTCCCCGATTTCGCGAATACCAACTCCTTCGACACGCGACGGAGTTCCGGTGAAGTATCGATCGATCAGCTCGCGATTCAAGCCGATCGCCTCGAAAATCTGCGCACCGCAGTAGGACTGCACGGTGGAGATTCCCATTTTCGAGAAGATCTTGAGTAGCCCCTTGTTGATGGCCTTAATGAACTTCCCCTCCGCCGTCTGCGCATCAAGCCCTTCGGGCAGATAGCTGTCACGTTCCATATCGACGAGCGACTCAAACACCAGATACGGATTGATCGTTCCTGCACCATAGCCGATCAAACAGGCGAACTGATGCACATCACGGGGTTCACCCGTTTCCAAGATCAACCCGACTTCGGTTCTTGTACACTCCCGCACCAAATGGTGGTGAACGGCAGAGATACCAATCAAACTTGGAATCGGCGCCCATTCCTCGTTCACCCCGCGATCGCTCAAGATCAAGAACTTGTAACCTTCCTTGATGGCTTGCGATGCCTGCTGACAGAGATCATCGACCGCCTCGCCAAGTCCATCCGGTCCTTCGACAACGCGGAAGAGCATCCGGAGTGTCTTGCTTTTGAAGTTCGGATCAGAAATACCACGGATTTTTTGCAAATCGGCGTTCGTGAGAATCGGTTGCTGCACTTTAATACGACGGCAGGACTCAGGCGATTCATCCATCAAGTTCGGCTTCGGACCGATGTTGGTCACCAGCGACATCACGAGCTGTTCTCGAATCGGATCGATGGGAGGATTCGTGACCTGCGCGAAGAGCTGTCTAAAGTACTTGAACAAAAGTTGCGGCCGATCCGACAGCACCGCCAACGGAGTATCGGTGCCCATCGAGGAAATCGCTTCTTCCCCCGTTACGATCATCGGCGTGATGACCATCTTCAGTTCTTCGACCGTATACCCAAATGCCTGCTGACGCTGACGAATCGTCGGGTGATCCGGTTGCGGAACGTTCAGCGGATCCGGCAATTCATCCAACGACACTCCGTACTGTGTGACCCAACTACGATAGGGTTTGCGTCCGACGATGTCGGCCTTAATCTCTTCGTCGTCGATAATGCGGCCCTGCACCGTATCGACGAGGAACATTCGCCCCGGTTGGAGCCGACCCTTCATACGAATCTCTTTCGCGTCAGCCGGCAAGACGCCGGCCTCAGATGCGAGCACCACGAGCCCGTCGGTCGTCACGTGATACCGACAGGGGCGCAATCCATTTCGATCCAACGTTGCGCCGATCAACTTACCGTCTGTAAAACAAACAGCCGCCGGCCCATCCCATGGCTCCATCATCGACGCATGGTATTGATAGAATCCACGGCGATCCAGATCCATCTGGGGATTCGCGACCCACGGTTCGGGAATCAACATCATCATGGCATGCGGCAGCGAACGGCCCCCGAGCAGCAGAAATTCCAGGGCATTGTCCAAACAGGCCGAGTCACTTTGATCTTCGGAGACAATCGGAAAGAGCTTCTCCATGTCTTTCCCGAATTGCTCTGAATGAAGGCGGCCTTGGCGCGCTTTCATCCAATTGACGTTGCCCTTGAGTGTATTGATCTCGCCGTTATGACAGACATACCGATAGGGATGGGCCCGCGGCCAGGTTGGAAACGTATTGGTGCTGAAGCGCGAGTGCACAAGCGCCAGTGCGCTGACCATCCGTTCATCGGTGAGATCCTGATAGTAGGCCGCCATTTGATGCGGCAACAACAACCCCTTATAGACGATAGTATTGGCTGACAAGCTCGGGACATAGAAGTGCTCTCGTCCTTGAATGGCTGACTCTGCCACAGCCTTCTCGACTCGTTTGCGAACAACATACAGTTTTCGCTCAAACTGAGTTTCGTTTAACGCATCTCGCGCGACGAAGACCTGCCGCATGAACGGTTCAGTCGTTCGTGCGACAGCACCGATCTGATCGCTCTTGACCGGTACATCGCGCCAGCCGAGTAGACGTAGCCCTTCCTCTGTAATAATCTCATTGAAGACCTTCTCGCAGAGCCGTCGAGAGTCGGTATTGGGAGGTAGAAACAGTTGACCGACTCCGTATTCACCCAGGTCCGGCAAGGCCACACCCGCGTCACCTGCAACCCGCTTCAGAAACGTGTGCGGAGTCTGTAGCAGAATACCCGCCCCGTCTCCCGTATGGGAATCAGCACCCTGAGCCCCTCTGTGTGTCAAATTCTCCAAGACTTGAAGTCCTTTACGGACAATGTCATGGGATTTTTTCCCTTTGATATTGACGACAAAACCAATCCCACAGGAATCCTTCTCGTAGCGAGGATCGTAGAGGCCCTGTCGGTTTGGAAATCCAGCTATATTCATAGGTCTATCTCATTCAAACAATGAACGTTTTCCCTAAATTTAGGATGGCATGAGGAACGGAGCAAGCGAGCACCCATCAGGGTGGACACACCCTTGTCATTCGCATTCAAGGTGGACCTCACCCGCGTGGGTTATTTATAATGGAAACTTACTGGATGGGTCCTTCCTCTGTCAAGATTGCGTTGGACCTATACCCCTTTCATTTGCTTGACTTTATTTCCTTGGCTGCCATACCATCCGCGGCATGACACAAGGTCCAGTCATCGCGACCCTGCACAATATGTCCGATGTGTGGGAGTCCTATCGGAGTGAGCTGGACGGAGTAGAGGATCGCGTACGGAAGAACCTCGATTCCAGCGTGACCTTAGTCAATACCGTCGCCGCGCATATCTTGAGTGGTGGAGGAAAGCGTGTCAGACCCCTTCTCCTACTCCTCTCCGCTCGCCTCTGTGGATATACGGGAGCCGAACATCACCAACTTGGCAGTATTGTTGAATTCATTCACACCGCCACCCTCCTGCACGATGATGTCGTAGACGATGCCGATCTCCGGAGGGGAAGACAAACCGCGCGCAGGGTATGGGGGAACCAAATCAGCATTCTGGTCGGCGACTATCTCTATACGAAAGCCATGTGCAAGGTCGTCGAATTTCAGAGTCAGGGAATTAATGAGGTCCTCGCCGAAGCCTGCAAAAAAATGGCAGAGGGGGAAGTACTGCAGCTCTACTACAACGGAAATCCCTCAATGCCCGAGATCGATTACATCAAAATCGTCGAGCACAAGACAGCGGGGTTGATTGCGGCGGCTTGCCGCATGGGGGCCATTCTCGCGGAAGCATCTGAGCCGCAACAGGACGCATTGTTCCGATTCGGCCAGTATCTCGGCATCGCCTTCCAGGTCGCGGATGACACGCTGGATTATATTGCAAACGGCGAATCGCTCGGTAAAACGATCGGGCAAGATCTCCGTCAGGGAAAAGCGACGCTGCCGCTGCTGCATTTGTTACAGCAGTGTTCAGAGCAAGACCGTCAGATGATCAAGGACCGCATGGAGACGCGGACATTGAGCACGACGGACTTGGAGCGTATCTTATCACTGATGGCCCAATTTGGGTCGATCACCTATGCCATGGATCGCGCACGCGCCTATATCACAGCCGCGAAGGATGAACTGGACTGCTTCGAGGATAGTACGGCGCGACGTGCGCTATCCGTCGCTGCGGATTATATGATTACCCGAGACCGGTAACAGTCTTCCCGCCAGTCGGAAAGGCGCCTGGCCGTTGGAGCGGCACGGCGTAGGGCGAAAGGACCCCGCTCTCTCCTGTAACCATCAAACCGGCGTCGCTGTTACGAACACGACATTGCCAGGGAGTTGCTCATGTCACAGGTTTTTCCGTTCCACGGTCTGCGGTACGATCAGACGCTTGTCGGTGCGATCACAGATGTCATCGCCCCACCATACGATATTATCGATACAGCCGGACAGAAACAGCTCCATGACCGACATCCCCACAATATCATTCGCATGGAACTTGGGCTTGACCAACCCGGTGACAGCCCGACGCATAACCGCTATACCCGTGCTGCGGCGACGCTTCAAAGCTGGATCACGGAAGGGATTCTCAAGCGCGATGCGCAACCGACGATCTACTACCACACCATTGAATATCGTCCCCCCTACTCCGCTCCCGATGCTCCCAAGAAACTACTGCGCGGATTCCTGACATTGGTCAAACTGGAGGCACTGGACTCTGGACATATCTACCCACATGAGAACACCCGTGCTGCGGCAAAGACCGACCGGCTGAACCTGATTGAGGCCTGTCGAGCGAATTTTAGCCCAATCTGGTCGCTGTACTCCGATCCACAAGGAACCATCATCCAACATTTGGAAGCCGCGACCAACGGCAAACCAACCTGCTATGACTTCCAGGATGAGGCCGGTTGTCGAGAACGCCTATGGATCGTCACCGACAACCGCGTGCTGAAACAGATCACCGAAGCCATGCAGAGTAAGCCGCTGTTCATTGCGGACGGCCATCACCGCTATGAAACGGCGTTGAACTATCAAAAGCTGCGGCGACAACAGGCCGCTACGCAGACAGGCCTGCATCCCTATGATTCAGTCCTCATGTTACTTGCCCCGCTTGAAGATCCAGGGCTGACGGTATTACCAACACACCGGGTCACCACCACCCCCGTACCTCCGTTCGAACAAATCAAGCAGGTGCTGGGCGAGGTGTTCGAGTGTCGAGAATTTCCCTTTACTCCATCCTCCCATGAGCAAGTCCGCACCCAGTTCCTTACGAGCTTACGGACAGAAGGCACGAAGGCACCGGTGTTTGGCCTCGCGAGACAAGGTGATTCTCGATACATGACCCTCACGCTGAAGCCGAGTCATCGACCTTCAGCAACGGCTTCACCTCGCACCAAACTCGACGTCTCCTTGCTCCAACAACTCATCGTTACCAAACTCTGTCAAACCCAACAGGAGCAGGAAGCGATTCTCTACACCAAGGATGATCTTGAGGCGCTTGACTGGGTGCATCGTGGAACAGGGACCGGAGCGTTCCTGCTTAACGCGACCAAAGTCAGCGAAGTCCAGGCTGTTGCAGCAGCGGGGGAACGCATGCCGCACAAGTCCACGTATTTTTACCCGAAGCCATTGACCGGGCTCGTCATCAATGTGATGGACGGTCAGTGAAAGAATGGTGAGTGGGCAGCAAGGAGTTGCGAGCGCATGCAGCGGCATTTTTGCTTACGCGTGGCCCATCACACCTCACGGCTGACGTATGAACGCAAAGATTCTCATCGTTGACGACGATCCAGACATCGTACTGATGCTGGAGGATCGGCTGCAGGCCTCCGGATATGAGACCGTTGTCGCACTTGAGGGGCAGCAGGCTCTTGATCTCATTGTGCAGGAATCGCCTCACCTCGTCCTGCTGGACCTGACACTGCCCAAACTCTCCGGCCTTGATGTGCTCAAGCGCTTAGCTCAGATGAAACCGGTGGACGGTCCCCCGGTCATTGTCATGACCGCGCACGCTTCCATCCAGGCCGCCGTTGAAGCTATGAAAGAAGGAGCGTACGATTTTCTGACCAAGCCTCTTGAGAATGACCATCTCCTCATCGTCATCCGTAAAGCGCTGGAGCGAGATACGCTTCGACGGCACGTCGCCTACCTCCGCTCCGAAGTCGACGGCCGTTACGCGAATATCGTCGGCAACAGCCCGTTGGTCCGCTCCGTCGTTGAAGCGGCACAGCGAGCCGCCAAGTCCGACGCAGGGGTGTTACTGCTGGGCGAGAGTGGGACAGGGAAAGAACTCTTTGCGCGCTCGCTCCATCAGTGGAGCCCTCGTTGCGCCATGCCGCTCATCGTCATCAACTGTGTGGCGTTGACCGAGACACTCCTTGAGAATGAACTCTTCGGCCACGAGCGTGGGGCATTCACCGGAGCGGATCGGCAGCAAAAAGGTAAATTGGAAATGGCCGACGGTGGCACGGTCTTCCTGGACGAAATCGGCGACATGCCGCTCACCTTGCAGGCTAAGCTGCTCCGTGTCCTTCAAGACCGGGAGTTCCAACGCGTCGGTGGGTCCAAGACCGTATCAGTCAACATCCGCATCATCGCCGCCACCAATCGGGACCTTCGTCAGGCCGTCAAAGCCGGTCAGTTTCGGGAAGATCTGTACTTTCGGCTCAATGTCGTCACGCTGACGCTCCCACCGCTCCGTGAGCGGCAAGAAGATGTCCCGGCGCTTGCGCAGTTCTTCTTGGAGCGACACACGCGAGATGCCAAGCGACCCGGTATGGCCCTCAGCGCGGCTGCCGTGGAGGCACTAACCCGATACTCATGGCCCGGCAACATCCGCGAATTAGATAATGTCATCGCGCGAGCCGTCGTCCTGAGCCCCAAAGATACAATCGAGCCGGATATGTTGGCACTCCTGTCGGATGACCAGGATCTGCGCCAGCCTGAAGATGATGCGCTACAATCCTACCTCGACTTGCCGTACCATGAATCCATGGAACAGCACAGCCGGTACATCATCACACGAGCCATGGAACGGGCCGAGGGCAATCAAACCAAAGCCGCAGAGTCGCTCAAACTCCAGCGCACCTATCTCGCACGCCTCCTCAAACACCAAAAAGTCTAACCGGACGCTGGAAAATTCCACCGCAGCGTTTTCTCATCGCTCAGAGGCTCAACGTACCGAAGCGTACGCCTCACTTCCGCGCTTGCTGCGGTCTTGCTGGACGGCCTTTATGAGCGCCCTAAAGCTATTGTGGCGCGAGTGCCGCACGGAAATTCAAGCGAAAGTCTTGGGAACGGCCAAGCTTGGCACAATCTGCTGAGCTATCCATCGTACTCGGCCAGACAACACGCGGTTGACGAGTGTTGTGATCATTGGGATACGCGGCGAGGGTAACGTTCTTCCAATCGAATCCTCCCGGAACGGGCATCGTGCTCCGCTTGTGTGTAGCGTTCGGGCGTTCCGATGTCCGACCAGTATCCCTGAAGGTCATAGCCCAGCACGGCTTCTCCACGTTCGATAGCCGTCACGTAGGGATCGATGATTGAAGAAGCAACCCCCTTCGGCACCTGCTGCAGCAGCCGGGGATGAAGGATGTGAATTCCTGCAAACATACGTTGGGCGATCGTCGTAGCCTCTCTGACCCCTCGCCCCGTGATACGCAAGATTCGACCCTGCTCTCCCACCTCCACCAAGCCCCAGCGCTCGGCATCCTGATCTTCCCGCAAGACCAGGGTTGCGGCCGCGCCACGTGAGCGATGAAAATCCCACAAGGCTTCAAGATCGAGTTCGACCAACGTGTCTGCGTTCAGGATCAACACCGGTTCTCCTGAAAAATATGGCTCGGCCTTCTTAATTCCACCGCCGGTCCCGAGGATGATCGGTTCATAGGAATAGATGATCCGTATCCCGAATTTCGAGCCGTCGCCCAAAGTCTGCTCGATCATCGGCCCCAGATAATGCAAATTGATGACGACGTGGTGAAATCCGTACCGCTTCAGCAGCAGCAGGTTCCAGACAATGAGCGGGGTACCGGCAATCGGGAGTAACGGCTTAGGAATCGTGTTCGTCAGCGGCCTGAGGCGAGTTCCCAGACCTGCGGCAAGAATCATGGCTTTCACAGGATTCCGTGCTAAGGACTGAGTGCCGAGGATTGAGTCGACAATACGATATTCAATCCTCAGTCCTCAGTCCTCAGTCCTCTATTGTAATTCCGGCACATAGGGGGTGAGGTGTCGTTTCAGGGGCTCGAGCTCCGGGTACTTTTGAAGATTTCGTTTGACGTAACTCAGAACACGAGGAATATCCGCTAAAAACTTTGGATTGCCCTTGACGCGATCGATGTAAACAAACCGACCGGCTGCCTTCAGGTTTCGCTGAATACTCGTGAGATCAAAGACTCGGCGAAAGGCCGTTCGATCGATACGGATGACACCTCGGTCAGTCATTTGGTCCTGATAGTACTCCACCAACTCATCGACCAGCACCTCGTCCAGCTGGATGTAGGCATCCCGCACGAGCGACGCCAAATCGTAGGAAGCCGGCCCCATCAACGCATCTTGAAAATCGATCACACCAAGTCGTGTTCCATCGACCATCAAATTTCGCGAATGGTAATCACGATGCGTAAAGATCCGCGGTTGACCGGCCAACTGCTCGGCAATATTCTTAAACGCTCGCCGAACGGCCTCCGCATCGACATCGGCCAACGGGTTGCCGTTCCGTACTTCGACTCCATACTCCAGAAAATGCTCAAACTCCCACATCAGCAACGGGGCGTCAAACCCGCGATGAAACGCAAGACAGGTGTGATCATCCGCCGTGGTGGCATCGACCTGCATCTGCACAAGCACGTCAATAGCCTGCCTGTAAGACGACTTCCGCTGAACCTCATCGGCACGGCTCACGGCATCCGCTAAAGTCACATCGCCAAAATCTTCCAGATACAGGAGTCCTGCCGACTGATCATAGTAATAGAGTGCCGGCACGGGAACCTTCACCTTGGCCAAATGAGACCGGATATTGATAAACGGCAATTCTGCGATCTGATGTGCCGTCCCGCTGACCGCCTCTTCGGACTGTTTGAACCCTTCCGGCTCAGCAAGCTGCATCACGATAACAGAATGCGGGGGGCCTCCCTTCAGAGTTGCACGAAAATACCGTCGGTTGGAGGCGTCCCCAGCTAACGGCGTGATACTCTGTAGGCCAAGACCTGGCTGCAATCTTGTCGCAATGGCATCGGCCAGGACGGCAGGATCTGGCGAAGCTAACGGTACCTTGAAAGAAGTCTGGTTGCCCTTGACCATATCGGGGTGAGTATAGCGGGCATCCGGCAGCTTGTCACGAATGCCGTGTTGTTCAGTCGGTTTTAGGGGGAGGCTTCTGGAACTGAATTCATCGGTCTCAGACTCAACACCCAATACATGACACCTGCGCCAATGGTTCCACCGATTGTATCGGCCACCCAATCCAGCCAACTGGACTCTCGAAATGGAACGAAGGCCTGGTGAATTTCGTCACTGATTCCGTACAACGACGTGCAGACGATGGCCAACAGCATCGCCTGCCGTCGCCATCTTTCACCCGGGGTCGCGTGAAAAGCCCGGTAACACAACGCACCCAACATCGCATATTCGACGGCATGTAAGGCTTTATCACTGAAATCAGTGATGAACGGCACCTGCTCTTCAGGGTGCGACTGCGCCGACATGTAGAAAATGAGCGCTGCATAGGCACAAACCGGACCCCACACGCGCAGGAAGCACTTCATATCATTCCCCCGGTACTCCATATCTTCAAAAACCTATCCTCAGATTGCATGCCTATACCCCCTATGACATACTGAAAAAACGAAAGGAATCGATCGCGATGAAGCAGGTCCACGTCTGTTTTTTCTGGCATATGCACCAGCCCTATTACACGGACCCGGTGACCGCATCGGCCAGTATGCCGTGGGTACGCCTCCATGCGACCAAGGCCTATTATGACATGGCCTATTTACTACAACAATTTCCAGAGGTGCGCGCGACATTCAACTTTACCCCATCGCTGCTTCTCCAGTTACAGGAGATTGGAACCGGAACAGTGCTCGACCTGTTTCTCGAGCACGCCCAACGACCAGCGGCAGACCTTACGCTGGAAGAAAAGGCTTTTTTGGTTCGGCATTTCTTCTCCGCCAATTGGGCAACCATGGTTCGTCCCTATCCCCGGTACCATGAGTTGCTCGTCAAGCGAGGGTTGGAGGTCAATGATCACGATCTTCCTCGGATCGCCCGTCACTTTTCAACACAAGAACTCCTAGACCTTCAAATGTGGCACAACCTGGCCTGGTTCGGATACGGCGCCGTCAAGCAATATCCTCGCCTGGCCGACCTGCGCCGGAAAAATCGCGGCTTCACCGAGGATGAAAAACAGGAGATGCTGAACCTGCAGCGCGCAGCGGTCCAAGAGATTGTCCCCCTGTACCGACGGCTCGTGGAACGGGGGCAAGTTGAGCTCACGACGACTCCCTTCTTCCACCCGATTCTTCCGTTAGTGATCGACACTGATATGACCCGTCGCGCCAGACCCGACCTCCCCTTGCCGGCCCGATTCCGAGCTTATGAGGATGCAGAGGCGCAACTCCGAGAGGCCGTTCTCTTTCATCAACACACGTTCGGACAGCCTCCATCCGGCTTGTGGCCGTCAGAAGGGTCTGTCTGTCCTGAGATGCTTCCGCTTGTCCATCAAGTAGGCCTACGCTGGCTAGCCACTGACGAGGGCATTCTGGCCAGGACTCTCGCCATGAACGGTCAATCATGGCACCGATCATCCGCCCTGTATCAACCGTACCATATCGGTGAGACCGGGCAACCCCTGACTATCCTGTTCCGTGACCGTGAGATCTCCGATGCGTTTGGATTCATCTATCACAAGACGACGCCGGAAGCGGCTGCCGACGACGTCACTCGACGGTTGCGCGGAGTTATCCAAGACAGCCCACAAGAGCGCCTCATCATTGCCGTTGTGTTAGACGGCGAGAACCCTTGGGAACATTACCACGATGGAGGAGAACGATTCCTTTCGCTCCTCTATGAAAGCTTCACGCACCGTGCATTGGATCAAGCCGAACAACTGACGGTCCAGGCTTCAACGATCTCCACCGCGCTGAGCTCGGTGCCACCCACACAGCACTTATCCGCACTTCATTCGGGTTCCTGGATCAATTCCGACTACAAGATTTGGATCGGACACCAAGAAGACAACCGCGGGTGGGACCTGCTGGGACACACTCGCACGCAACTGATGAGTCGTGTGTCGAGTCTTCCGCCGGATCGCGCTCAAGCCGCGTGGCGTGAGCTGTACGCCGCAGAGGGTAGTGACTGGTTCTGGTGGTATGGCGACGATTTCGACACCGACTTCAAGCCTGAATTCGATCGCCTCTTCAGAACGCATCTCCGTAATGTCTGGACGCACATGGGCCTACCGCCTCCGGATCAACTCAGCCAGGCAATCTGCGCGAAAGCGATGCCGTATGACTCCGAGATGGTTCAACAGCCTGTCGGTCTCCTTACACCCACCATCGACGGTATGGTCACCGACTTTTTCGAATGGCGGGGGGCAGGCACCATCAGCACCCAGCCGCCCCTCGGAGCCATGTGGAAGGCCGATGGGATCTTCACGGCCATCCGCTTCGGTTGGAACCTCAATCAATTAGTCATGCGATTCGACTTCGACGAGACCAATCTCAAGAAAGAAGGTCTCGACGTCGATATCGTGTTCCAGGGTCCACAATCCAAGTATCGGCTTACGTTTCCCCTTTCCTTGTCAGGCGCAGGAGAATTTCAACTGGCTCGACAGACGACCACGGATGTCTGGCAAACCATCGGTTCCCGTCAGTCGATTCATGCACAGACCGTCTTGGAGTTGGCGATCTCCTGGAAGGACCTCGGTTTGGAAACAGGACACCAGATTCAGCTTTCAGTTGCTGTGCAAGAACATGGCCTCGAAGTGGCCCGTTACCCCAGCCAGCGTCCCGCCGCACTTACCGTACCGGGACCAGAATTTGATGCAGGAATGTGGAGAGTGTGATGGGGAGTAAAAGATAAGACGTGAAAGGTGAAACGTAGACATCAACAGTCATTTCTTCACGCCCAAGAGGCCGAGTTTTCACTTTTCACATTTTACGATTTACGGAGGAACAGATGCCCGATCTACGACGTGATCCGATAGTCGGTCGCTGGGTCATTATTTCTACGGAACGCAGCGGTCGCCCCCATGATTTCATTACCCCTCAACCTGCTCGAGCAAGTTCCGCATCTCTCTGCCCGTTTTGTCCTGGACAAGAACGCCTCACCCCGAAAGAAATCATGGCCTATCGACCGCAACCGGCGGCTCCCAACTCCCCGAATTGGACCGTCCGGGTCGTCCCAAACAAGTTTCCCGCGCTCCAGGTGGAAGGCGAGATGGGACGCGAAGGCATCGGTCTCTATGACCGGATGAATGGCATCGGCGCACATGAAGTCATCATTGAAACCCCGACCCATATCGAAGGCCTCGCCGATATGCCGACGAAGCGAATCGAGGACATGTTGTGGGCCTATCGCGACCGAATGCTGGATCTCCGCAAAGACCTGCGGTTTCGCTATATTTTGATTTTCAAGAACCATGGATCCTCCGCCGGAGCGACCTTGGAGCACAGCCACTCCCAACTGATCGCCCTTCCGGTCATCCCGACCAGCGTACAGGAGGAGCTTGAGGGATGCCATCAGCATTACGAGCAAAAAGAACGGTGTATCTACTGCGATATCATTCGACAAGACTTGTCCGATGGAGACCGTGTCGTGGCAGAAAACCCTGAGTTTCTCTGTGTGACTCCATTCGCGCCCCGTTTTCCGTTCGAGATGTGGATACTTCCCAAGCGTCATGCGGCATACTTCGAGGAGAGTCAGAAGTCTCAATTCGAGTTTCTCGCTCCGATCCTTTCGGAATCCTTGCGTCGCATGGACAAAGCACTGGCACGCCCACACTACAACTTCATCCTGCACAGCTCGCCCCTTCATGAAAAAACCGGCGATTACTATCACTGGCACATCGAGATTATTCCAAAACTGACGCAAGTTGCCGGCTTCGAATGGGGAACAGGGTTCTACATCAATCCCGTATCACCGGAGGAGTCGGCCAAGTTTCTCCGTGAGGCAGGGATCTAAGTGCCGACCCGCTTTCGTCTGGAGGATCCCGCATTTGCAGGGATCCTTCGCCGCATTGAAGAAACCGTTCGACGAAGCGGTGGCCGAACCTGGGTGGTGGGAGGCACTGTCCGCGACCTCATGCTTGGGAAACAGCCCCGCGATCTGGATCTGGAAGTCACCGGTTTGCCGCCAGGACAGCTTCATACCTTGTTGTCCGAACAGTTCTCTGTCCAATTCGTAGGCAAGACCTTCGCCGTATTCAAACTCCAGGGACTTCCTGTCGACATCTCCATTCCTTCCCGTCTGCACACTACCGAGACCACATCGATTCCTGGCCTGCTGCGACAGGCCGATCCCGATATGCCGATCGACGAGGCACTAGCAAGACGTGACTTTACGATCAACGCCATGGCCTGGGATCCCGATACGAGAGAACTACGTGATCCCTTCAATGGTCGAGAGGACCTCGCGGCTGGTCAATTACGCCACGCCTCACCCCAGTTCGTGGAAGATCCCTTGCGGGTGCTCCGAGGTATGCATCTCGCGGCTCGCTTCGAGTTCAACGTGGTACCAGAAACTGTTGCCCTCTGCCGAACATTGTCGCAGGATGGGCATCCGAATGAGCGGCTGTGGGAAGAATGGAAGAAATTTCTCCTTCTGAGTCGAAAACCCTCCCTTGGGCTTCACTTTTTAGACCAATGCGGCTGGCTTCGCTTCTATCCCGAACTCGCCGCGCTTCAAGGCTGCCCTCAGGATCCTCGCTGGCACCCTGAAGGTGATGTCTGGATTCATACCCTCCACTGCTTGGACTGGTTTGCAACAGAACGCACAGGCCATGACCGCGACGATCTGATCGTGGGATTGGGTATCCTCTGTCATGACTTTGGGAAACCGGCGACGACCAAAGACGACGGCGAGCACATCACCTCTCGAGGACATGAATCGGAAGGAACGGGACCGACGAAAGGCTTCCTAGAACGACTGACCAACCAACAAGATGTGATTGACGACGTCATCCCCCTCGTCCAGTGCCACCTTCGTCCCCGTGCGCTCTTCGATGTTCAGGCATCGGACAGTGCGATCCGACGTCTCGCCAGACATGTCACTCGCATCGATTGTTTGGTTCGTGTCGCTCGAGCTGATCATGCAGGCCGTCCACCGAAGCCGTTCGATGGATTTCCAGCCGGAGACTGGCTCCTGACCCGCGCCACAACGCTGGCAGTGGATCGGCAAGTCCCGCTCCCGCTCGTGATGGGCCGGCACCTGTTGGAACTCGGAGTTCACCCGGGACCGGACATGGGCCGATTACTCGATGACTGTTTTGAAGCTCAATTGGATGGAGAATTTTTCACGGTGGAAGAAGGGCTGGCCTACGCCAAAAGGAAGCTGTCGGCTCCGTGTTAAACGATTTTTGCTTTCACCTAGAACATATCTGTACACATACATCCCCCCTTGCCCCTTGATCCTCGTTACTCGTATTATCCAGGATATGCAGGTCCAACTGAGTCACCCTTCACGATCAATTAGCGTCAAAGGTCCGAAGCGAGCCAAGGACCTCTTGCGAGAGTTGAATTTGGTTGTGGAAGCGCACCTCGTCATTCGTGGGGATGAATTGGTGACTGAGGATGAGATGCTCTTCGACCAGGACGAGATCGAAATCAGACCCGTGATTTCAGGCGGGTAGCGCACACACCACCTCACTACACACAATAAATCTCCAAACATCATATCAATAGGAATACGCATATATCGTGTTTCAATTCATGGTTTCCATCATCACCCGACTTGGGGTTTTCCTCTTATTCAAAGCAACCGGTTGGCACATCTCATCCAGTTCCTTTCGGGTTTGGGAACATCCGCCCGCTACGGCAACCCCTACTCAACCTCCACGAACTGAGGCGGTTTAGCTCGATCACAGCTATTCTGCTACAGCCTCCTGTAGGGAAAACCATTCGAGTTTTCATGAGAGAAATTTTCTAACCTACTGATTCATCACTGCTCTTGGTCTCATGTGAGGAGGAACCGGAAGCGGCATCACCTTTGCTGTATATCTGCTCAAGTGCCAATGAGCGGCACACATTCTTCTAAACTCTTATAAGGGGGTTCCTACAATGAAGAGCATGTTGATGGCAGTGATGGCAGTGGCAGTGGCAGTCACCTTCAGCGCACCAGCCTTCGCGAGCGACAAGAAGGAAGAGAAGAAGGGCGGCCATGTGGTGATGGCTGAGGAGAAGAAGGATAAGAAGGGTGGCCACATGGACACCTATAGCGACAAGAAGGAAGAGAAGAAGGGCGGCCATGCCGACACCTTTGGTGAGAAGAAGGAAGAGAAGAAGGGCCACTAAGTTTTAACTTGGTAAGGCTGGATTGAGGGGGCTTCCTACTCCGTAGGAAGCCCCCTCGTCCGTTTTAGGTAGACAGACCCGCACCCCACCACTTTCATTCAGTACTCGACTACCCGTTGGTAGCTGTAAAGAAGGACAAGTCCTGACATAGTCGTACAAGCCTGGCTGCCACCCTGTAGCCTCTCCTCAAAATCATTACAGACAATCGTCTTTACTCTTTAGCATTTCAATGACTTCTGTGAGACCAATTCCCCGTAGACATCGGTACAAACCTTGCTCAAAGTAACGGCTGAGTAACCGCATACGATGACCCATTTGACATGGGACGACCAAGATCAATGACTCGTTCCTATCAAGTGTTTCAACTCGGTGTCTTGCTACTCGTTCTAACAGGCTGTCCATCGGCAGACCCGTCGCTCACCGCAAACATTTCTCCAAATAGTGGAACGGCCAGGCTTTCTTGGGATGCGAGTGCGGGAACGGATATCGCCGGCTACAAGATCTATCTCGCCACAGCATCAGGTGCCTATGGGACGCCAATTGTTACGACGTCCGTAGACGTCACAACCTATACGGTCACTGGTCTCGCAACCGGCACCACTTATTTCTTTGTCGTTACCGCGTTCAATTTGGATGGGACTGAAAGTACATTTTCAAACGAAGTCAGCAAGATTATTCCTTAACCAACGTCACTTCCCCGAGTACAGACTTTTCTGGTAATCATCCCTTGACCCCTCCTCATAGAGAACTGTATAACCACTAGTTCAACCATGTACTGAGAAGTAATTCATTTGATGGACTACATCTGAATGGTGGGCGCATCCGAGAAGGCAGGTCCTTACCTCAGAACTCAGCACTCGTTTCTCAGCGCCACTTTAAACATGCGCCCGTAGCTCAATGGATAGAGCATCTGACTACGGATCAGAAGGTTACAGGTTCAAGTCCTGTCGGGCGCACCAAAATCAACAAGTTGTAACCTACCTGCCGCACGGCCTCACAAATGTAGAATTAGTGTAGAGCCCCTACACTGGTTCATAACATCTAGGGAGGCCATAGTGTGTGCTTTGTTGACGGATCTGAATCTACTATCTTCAGTCCGATCTGGCGCACCACAGCCAGTTTCCCCCTCTCCCTGTTGTCTGGTTGATGTCTCAGAATTTATCAAGTCCGGCCCGATCGAGCGTACCATCCAAAGCTTGTCGACCAGGAGCTTACCCACATATAGACGCTGGGATAACAGCCTTCCCATTTCAGTACTCGACTGAACCGCATCCAGATGGGTTGATGGGAAATGAGCCTCCACACATACGCCACATGGTGGGAGGTCTGGACAAACCAGACCTCCCACCATGTCATCCACAGTCAATCGAAAAAGGCCCTGCCACTTACGTGCGAGCAGCAGTCCGAGCAAGAAGTTCCTTTTGCAAGGCGTTGATATCGGCCTTCGCACCAAGCGCCAGTTCCTCAACTCGTCGTTCGCTCTCCGGGCCTGGCACATGTGAGAATTCGTGGCAATCTTCGTAGGCCTGTTCGGTCGTCCCGGTCGCTCGAATCACCGCACCGGCGATGGCCCCTCCGATAATGGCGATCCCAAGCGTCATGGCAATACCCACCAGTTGAACACCGGCTACGCCCGGCACGACAACGATCGCCATGAGTCCGCCGAGTAAACCCGGCATACCATGAAGATTGTGGACACCGCACGTATCGACGAGCTTCATTTTCGATTCGAGCATGGGTTGAATAAACACATACCCAATGACCGACAAGGCACCGGCCAGCAAACCAATACCAAACGCACCTGTCGGACTCACAAGGTTACAGGTTGAGCCGATGGACACTCCACCAGCCAACGCCGCATTGGCCATATCGACCATCGACGTTTTGCCATGATGGAAATGAGTGCTCAGGAAATAGGTCGAGAGCGTCGCCCCGCTCAGTGCCAGAATCGTATTCACAATGGTCTGAGGCATCTGTTCAAACGGCACGATCGCCGTCGCAAAACTCGGCCAGAACAGCCACAACACCATAGAGCCCAGCATGGCAAATCGATCGGAAGTCGGATCGGACTCAATTGGCTGACTCCTCTGCGCCGTCGTCGTCAGGACCAACGATGCTGCCAATCCAAAGTAGGCCCCGAACGCATGGATGACGATTGAACCAGCCGAATCCTGAAACCCTTTGGTCAGTCCGGCCCCGTTGTCCAACACAAGATACTCGTTGAGGGCATAGAGTGGCACCAGAAGCAATGTCAGCAGCGCATACTGAAAGACCCGCAAACGCCCCAGCACCGCGCCCATGGCAATGAGCGCCGTCGCCACCGAGAATTCAGCGTATAGGAGCGCATCGACCGAATGGGCCTTCAATTCATGCCCCACCACACCGTTCGCGCGCAAGAACATGTACAGAGGGAGTCCTGTTGCGACCACAAGATAGGTGCCGGTCGTCGCTCCAAATCCATATCGCCGCACAAATACCATCAGAAATCCGAACCCAACCACCAACATGGCCAGGATATGGATCGAATAGTTGTACTGCGCAACCAGCCGCGCCTCATTGACGGCACCCGCCGGCTCTTCGGCACCGACCCAACTCGTGAGGCATAAGAAAAACAGACCCGCTGCACTGAGCATCTTGACCCAGAAACGGTTCGGCATGGAGGCCTCCTTGGACAGTAGGAGTGAATGGTGTGGCGCTATAGGGTTGGCAGTGTACTCCACCGGTAAGCACTTCTGTCAAACATCGTCTAGAGCTGACTCGTGGCGCAGAGTCCAATGGTAGGATGATGCAGAGGAAATCGAGTCAGGAAATAGCTGATAATTTTCAAGAAATACAACGACCTTACTTTTCAGGCTTTGAGCCACACCTCGGAGACGGAGGCTTCTCATCACTCCCGTCTCCCACGGCAGCCCATCTGTAGTCTTCCGTGCCACTCCCGGTACCGCCACCCTGTGAGATTAAAATGATTTTGGCTTGAAGTACCCGACTTCTTACTCATTGAGTCCTGCTACCTTTTCTATTGGGGCTGATGTGGTCTTTCCCCGATTTTACGGA
>JAFEBI010000029.1 GCA_018242725.1 Nitrospira sp.
GCCCCCTTCGCCACCGCTGTGAAGCACCTCTTCGGCACGATGGTCGACGTCGCCAAACGCAACGAACTCCACACCTTCACGGTCATCCCCAACCGCTGGGTGGTCGAACGCTCGTTTGCCTAGCTCAACACATGCCGCCGACTCTGGAAAAACTGCGAACGCAAGCTCGCTACCAGCCTCAATATGATTGCCCTTGCCTTCCTCGTCCTCTGCCTGAACAGATTATAAACAGGCTCTTACCACTCTTATCTCTTGATGCGATTGTATCTCCTCTATGAGGCCACAGGAGAGACCGGTCTTGTTCACCTTTTCTTCATTGATACATCTCTGCTAGAATACCGACGCATTGCATGCGGTCAATATCAGATTATTTAACCGGATACGATCCGAATAAAGGAGCGTTTTTGATATGGCTGAAGTTGCGTGTGTGACATGCGGACAAACGGGTGAAGCGATCACGGCCAATTTATTTCTGGGCAAACTTGAATCGGAAATCAAAAGCAAAGTCTGCATCGATTGTTGGAAAAAGTGGGAAGGCATGCGCGTGATGGTCATCAATGAGTATCAAGTCAACCTCGGCGATGAAAGCGGCCGCGAGCTGGTGCGGAAACAAATGAAAGCGTTTCTGAAGCTCGGTGAGGCGGTTGATTCCTCAAAGGTCGCGGAGAACTATCGACCAACGAGTGGCTGACCAGCCCTTTCCATCCTGAGCTGCGTAGGAACCCGAGTCAACTTTTCCCCTGCGTTGTCGCCGACTTCGTTGACATGGCCGTTCTGAAAGTGGTACGGTGCACAGTCATGTGCTTCGTTCAGTCTAGGTCAATGAGGGGTACAGATGATTACGCAGATGCAGGTCAAGGGGTTGATGTTCGATCCCTACAACAATGCGTATATCATCATTCTGCGGGACGATGATCAGGTTGAGATGCTCCCCATCTGGGTCGGTAAAGCGGAAGCCAGTTCGATCAGTTTGGCGTTGGAAAAAGTGGCTCCGCCCCGCCCAATGACACACGACTTCATGAAATCCTATTTGGATGCGTTTGATGCCAAAGTGATCAGCGTGGTCATCACTGATCTGAACGAGAATACCTACTTTGCCAAGATCCATCTGATGTACGGTGACTCTGAGTATGCCGTGGATTCGCGCCCGAGTGATGCCATTGCGCTTGCGCTACGCACCGAGGCGCCGATTTTTGCGAGTGAGTCGGTGATTCGCAAGCAAAGTTCCGACGAACTCGGCCAGTGGTTGGAAAATCTGAAGCCGGAAGACTTTGGCAAGCTCGATTCCTGAGCGAGGGCGATTTGATATGGACGGTGGCTCACCACAAGGCTCTGGCCCCTTGATTCAGCTTCTGGTTGATCGTGTGGTCGAGGACCCCGCCACGGATACGAGGATCGTGGTGTTGGCTCGAAAGGACGGCGACCTTGAGCACTTCATGGTGTGGGTCGGAGCATCGGAGGGTGAAGCGATCAAGCGGGCCTTGGATACGTCGGTCACCACACGGCCGATGAGTCATGATCTGATCAAGAGTTGCGGCGAGCATCTTGGAATTACCACCGCACGCGTGGTCCTGACCGACGTGAAGAGTAGTACGTACTATGCGACGGTCTTCCTTGAAAACAAGGGAGTGACTCGTACGCTTGATGCGCGTCCCAGCGATGCCATTGCCTTGGCCCTTCGGTGCCAGGCCCCAATCTATGTCACGCCGGATGTCTGGCAACGGCGTAGCGGACAACAGTTGGACGCATGGCTTTCGAAGTTGGAAACGAAGAATATCGGTGCATAGGATGTTTAAGCCCTTTAACGTCGGCTGAAAGAGCCGCAGTGGAGAAAGAAGATGATGACGACGTACTTTGAGAATCCGGTTCATGTGAAAGAAACCTGGCATCTGGTGGATGCTGACGGCAAGACCCTTGGGCGTTTGGCTGCAAGAGTCGCCGGTGTACTGCGTGGAAAGCATCGTCCGACGTTCACCCCGAACGTCGATATCGGTGACCATGTCGTCATCATCAATGCAGAGAAGATTCACTTGACCGGCGGAAAGCTTGACAAGAAGCTCTATCATCGTCATACCGGATACCCAGGTGGCTTGAAAACCGCTTCAGCCAAACATGTCTTCCAAAAGGATCCGGCACAGCTCCTGATCACTGCGATTGAAGGGATGCTTCCGAAGACACCACTCGGCAACGGTATGGCCAAGAAACTTCGTGTTTATGCGGGGCCGAACCACCCTCATCAGGCGCAACAACCGCAACCGATTTCGCTCTAACGAGCTCATGACCCCAACGAGAAGGAGATCAGTCGCATGGCAGCAGTGACACAGTATGCAACGGGACGGAGGAAGTGTGCGGTGGCGCGGGCCTGGGTCACAGGGACCGCAGGTGAGATTACCGTGAACGAGAAGCCGTTGGAACAAGCGTTTCCGCGGTTAACCCTTCGGCAGATCATTCAGCTCCCGCTCGAAATGGCAGGCCTGATGGGCAAGTATTCGATCAGCGCAACCGTCTACGGCGGTGGCCCGACGGGACAAGCTGGCGCGCTGCGCCATGCGATCGCACGGGCGCTTGTGACCATGACACCGTCAACCCGTGGCCCCTTGAAAAAGGAAGGGCTGCTCACCCGTGACTCACGAGTGAAGGAACGAAAGAAGTACGGGCAAAAGGGCGCGCGCAAGCGGTTCCAGTACTCCAAGCGCTAGACGCAGGAGGCACCGATACACAAAAGGGAAGGCCTCGTGCCTTCCCTTTTTTATGTCGTTGAGCCGTGTGTTCCATCCGAGAACATCAAGGATGATGATCAGCTAGGGGTTGATTGATGGGGAAGAACGTTCGAGTCGCTATTGCGGGAGCCAGTGGATATGCCGGTGCTGAATTAGTGCGTCTGGCTTCGGCTCATCCCTATTTCACGATTACTGCGGTGACTTCTGAGAAGTCTGCCGGGCAATCGGTGGCCTCCGTATTCCCCAGCCTCAAAGGAATCGTAGAGCATCGGTTTGAAGCGCTGGCACCGGAAGCCTTAGCGGACCGGGCGGATGCGATCTTTCTCGCTCTTCCGCATACCAAGTCGCAGGATCCGGTTGCCGTGTGCATCAAGGCCGGAAAGATTGTCGTGGATCTCAGTGCGGACTTTCGCTTGAAGGATGTCGGCGCGTATGAACGATGGTATCAGACTACGCATGCCCACCCGCAGCTCCTCAAGAACGCGGTCTACGGCCTACCGGAACTCCACCGGCGCGACATCGCACAGGCAAAACTCGTCGCATCACCAGGATGTTATCCCACAGCTGCCATTCTTCAGCTGGCGCCGCTTTTTGCTAAAGGACTGGTGCAGCCGGAGACGATCGTCATCGATGCCAAGTCCGGGGTGTCGGGAGCGGGACGGAGTCCGGCCCTCCCCTATCATTTCCCTGAGGCACACGAATCGCTCGAGCCCTACAAGATCGGACAGCATCGTCATACGCCTGAGATCGAGCAGGAGCTCTCCGGTTTGCAGCAGGTCGGCCGTGTGACCGTGACATTCACCCCACACCTTGTCCCGATGAATCGGGGTATTCTGAGCACGGCCTATTGCAGACTGACGCACGCGATGCCCCTAGCGGAGCTACGAGACTTGTACCGAGAGTTCTATAAAGGCGAACGATTTGTTCGGCTGTACGAGGATATCGTACCGAATCCACGCTACATCAAGGGAACCAACTACTGCGATATCGGCGTGTACTCGGATGCACGGGCGGGATGGGTCGTGACTGTGGCAGCCGTCGACAATCTTGTCAAAGGCGCCGCTGGTCAAGCCATTCAAGCGATGAATCTCATGCTGGGTCTTCCCGAGGAGACCGGCCTGACCGCCCCCGGCAGCTATCCGTAAATCTCTCATCGTTGATGATCGTAGTCTGAACTGGGCACCCTCACGAGAACCTCGTTCTATGAAAACAAAACAGACAGGCATTACCACCCCACAAGGGTTTCAAGCCGCCGGCGTCCATTGTGGAATTAAAAAACCAGGACTCCTCGATCTGGCGCTGTGCGTGTCTGATGTGAGCGGACCGATCGCCGGGGTCTTCACAAAAAATCGCGTAGCCGCTGCTCCGGTGCTGCTCGATCGTCGCCATCTGCGGCGCCATTGCGGGCGCGCAATCATCGTGAATAGCGGGAATGCCAACGCCTGCACAGGAGCCCAAGGATTGATCTCAGCCACGACGATGGCCAGGGCGGTTGCTCAACAGCTCTCGATCCCCCTCCATCAAGTCTTTGTCGGATCGACTGGCGTGATCGGACGCACACTCCCCATTGACCGCATCACGACAGCGATTCCCACATTGTGTTCTCGTCTCAGTGTGAAGGGTGGGGCTCAGGCCGCTCGGGCCATCATGACGACGGACTTGCGGCCCAAGACCGTCTCGGTGCAAGCAAGGATCGGTGGTCGCGTGATCACGATCGGCGGGATGGCCAAAGGATCGGGCATGATCCATCCCGATATGGCCACGATGCTCGCGTATTTCACGACCGATGCGGAGATCACTCCCCTCGCGTTGCAACAAGCCTTGAAAGCCGCAGTCGACCAGTCATTCAACTGCATCACCGTGGATGGGGATACCAGTACGAACGATACCGTTCTATGTTTAGCGAACGGTCTTGCGCGGAATCGGGTCATCGAACCACGCAGCCGTGTGTCTCGCGATTTTGAGCATCTCCTGACCGAGGCTGCACAGACCCTGGCCTTACTCATCTGCCGTGATGGAGAAGGCGTGACCAAGATCGTCAAAGTATTGGTTGAAGGGGCCAAGACGCGCACAGCGGCGAAGCGCGTTGCGGCAACTATTGCCACGTCCAATCTGGTGAAGACCGCGCTCTTTGGAGAGGATGCCAATTGGGGAAGAGTCATGGCGGCTATCGGGCGATCAGGCGTTGCGATCAATCCGGCTAAGGTAACGGTCAGGTTCGACGATATTACGATGGTGAAACAGGGCATCGGAATGGGTCTCGATGCCGAGCGCAAAATCGCACAGGTCTTCAAGCGGAAGGAGTTTACCATTGCGGTCCATCTTGGCTTGGGTACGGCCTGTGCCCATATGTGGACCACGGATCTTTCATACGATTATGTACGTATCAATGCAAGCTATCGATCATAGTCCGTGGAGGCCGTTTGTCGCTTGAAACCTCGTCGCGACTATGGTAGCGTCGCCGATCGATATCCGACAGGGGTCGCGTTCACGAAAAAAGAACCGGCCAATTATTCAACTCAATAACAGCGCGTCGTTCGCTGTATGGCTTGAGAATAAGGGGAGCGATTCCCTCGCCCGTGTTGCGGGTGCTCTGCAAGCCTGGAGGAAGGTGAAGGCATGGGGGTAGTGGCAATCAAGGAATTGTTGGAAGCCGGTGTGCATTTCGGACATCAGACCAATCGCTGGAATCCCAAGATGAAGAAATTTCTCTTTGGTGAGCGTAGCGGTATTTATATCATCGACTTACAGCAGACCCTCACGCGAATGGAACAAGCCTATGCCTTCGTTCGAGATCTCGTCGCAGGCGGCGACTCCATCCTCTTTGTCGGGACCAAGCGGCAGGCAGCGGAAATCCTTGAAGAGGAAGCGAAACGGGCCAACATGTACTTCGTCAACCAGCGGTGGCTGGGAGGGATGTTGACCAATTTCCAGACCATTCGCCGCAGTATCGATAAAATGAAGAAAATGGAAACGACCTTGCTCAACCCAAGCGAGCATGGCCTGAAAAAGAAAGAAATCCTTCTCATGCAGAAGGATATCGCCAAGCTCCAAAAGTACTTGTCCGGCATTAAGAACATGCGCAGCCTTCCTGGAGCCGTCTTTGTGCTCGATACAAGGATCGAAAAGATTGCCGTTCAAGAAGCGACGCGTCTTGATATTCCGGTCATCGCGATTCTGGACAGTAACTGCGACCCGGATCATATTACCTATCCTATTCCTGGGAATGATGATGCGATCCGTTCGATCAAGCTGATCACGTCAAAAATCGCCGATGCCTGCATCGAAGGCGCCCATGTGAAAGCACAACGCGAAGAGGCTGAGTTCCAAGCAACGCCTGCTTCTTCCGGAGAGAAGAAACCGATCGTGCGTTCTGAAGGCGTCGCAATATCCTAATCCTCGTGCAGAACCATTCATCAATGTTTGAATTTTCAACGCTCGTGTGAAGGAAGAACGAATCATGGCAGGATCCAGTCAGCTTGTGAAGGAACTTCGTGAGAAAACAGGGGCCGGCATTTTGGATTGTCAGAAAGCCCTTACCGAAAACGACAATGATGTTGAGAAAGCCATTGACTATTTGCGGCAGAAGGGCTTGGCGGCGGCCGCGAAGAAAGCCGGCCGAGAGACCAATCAAGGTCTCATTCATTCGTACATCCATATGGGGGGAAAGATCGGCGTCTTGATCGAAGTGAACTGCGAAACGGATTTCGTGGCTCGCAATGAAGAATTCAAGGCCTTCGTCAATGATCTGGCTCTGCAGGTCGCCGCCGCGAAACCGACCTTCGTCAAGCGTGAGGATGTTCCCGCCGATATGGCCGAGAAAGAAAAAATGATCTACGAAGGGCAGGCGAAAGAAATGGGTAAGCCACCGGCCGCGTGGCCCAAAATTGTCGAAGGGAAGTTGGAAAAGTTCTATCAGGAGAATTGTCTGATGGAACAGTCTTTCATCAAGGATCCGGCCGTGACCGTCAAGGATTTACTTGCCCAAAAGATCTCAAAGATCGGTGAGAATATGAACATTCGCCGATTCACCCGTTACCAGTTGGGCGAAGTATGAGCTCTGCCAAATACCGCCGCCTCCTTCTGAAAGTCAGTGGGGAGATGTTGGCTGGTGAGCAGGGTTACGGTATCCAACCCTCCATTCTGGAAACTCTTGCCGCAGAGATCGCCTCGGTCGTGGCTCTTGATGTTCAGGTGGCCATTGTCATCGGAGGCGGCAATATCTTTCGAGGGATCGCCGCGAGTGCCGCGGGTATGGAGCGGGCGTCCGCTGATTATATGGGGATGCTGGCGACCGTGCTCAATGCCTTGGCGCTTCAAAATGCATTGGAACGCATTGGAGTCATTACCCGAGTTCAATCTGCCATTGAAATGCGCCAACTGGCAGAAGGCTACATTCGACGGCGGGCCATTCGCCACCTCGAAAAGAACCGGGTCGTTATTTTTGCCGGTGGTACCGGAAATCCTTACTTCTCAACGGATACGGCGGCTGTTCTTCGGGCCATGGAAATCAGTGCGCAGGTCATCATGAAGGGCACCAAGGTTGACGGGATTTATGACGCAGATCCGGTCAGCCACCCCACGGCAAAGAAATACGATCAGATTTCCTTTCTCGCTATTTTGAATCAAAATCTCAAAGTGATGGACTCGACGGCCATCAGTCTGTGTATGGATAATAAACTGCCGCTCGTCGTCTTCAACCTCAAGGTGCCCGGTAACTTCAAACGAGTGGCTTTGGGTGAGCCGATCGGGACCTCCGTCACGATCGGTAATCGCTGATCCTATTACGAGGTGTGTCATGTCCAACGCTGCCCCGGTTCGTCAGGCCTTCGTCTCCCGTATGGATCAATCACTCGAGCATTTACGAAAGGATCTTTCCGGTCTGCGAACTGGGCGAGCTTCCGTCGCGCTGCTCGATGGGATTCGTGTCGATTACTACGGCACCATGACGCCGTTAAAACAGATTGCCAGTGTCTCGACTCCGGAAGCTCGATTGATCACCATCCAACCTTGGGAGCCTCAACTGATCAAAGAGATTGAGAAAGGTATCGCGAATGCCGGCTTGGGTGTGACGCCATCTAATGACGGCAAGATCATTCGAGTTCCGCTTCCTCCGTTGACCGAAGAGCGACGCAAAGAATTGACGAAGATCTGCAAGAAACACGGTGAAGACGCAAAAGTGCAGATCCGTGGATTCCGAAGGGAAGCGAACGAAGAGTTGAAGAAACTCCAAAAAGATGCGAAGCTCACCGAGGATGAATTACGAAAAGCTGAACAAGAGACCCAGAAACTCATCGAACAGTATGGACAAAAAGTCGATGAGATCATCAAGAAAAAGGAACAGGAAATCATGGAAGTGTAGGGTGGCTTCCTCCTGACCCTCCTTTCCTTACATGTCGAGCACCTCGAATTTCCACCCAACCTTCGCGACTGTCGACCTGACCGCACTCGCCTATAATCTTTCCCAGATTCGCCGACTCCTCTCCCCTTCTTGTGACATCATGCCTGTTGTCAAAGCCAATGCCTATGGCCATGGCGCCATTGAAACGGCACGAGCACTGGTACAGCAGAAGGTAGGCTATCTGGCTGTCTTTTCAATCGAGGAAGCCGTTGCACTGCGCCAAGCTGGAATTGCTATATCAATGCTGGTGCTCGGCCCGTTCTTCCCTCAGCAAGTCGAGGACCTTATTGCCTACAGGCTGACTCCGGTCGTGAGCGATCTATCCATAATCGAAGTGCTGGCTCATGCCGCTCGTTCACGAACGACGCCCTACTCGATTCATCTCAAAGTCGAGACCGGTATGAATCGGCTGGGTCTGACACAAGATGATCTTGAGACTCTGTTCACTAAACGCGCGTTTCCTTCATCACTGCACCTCGAAGGCCTCATGTCGCATCTGGCTGATAGTGATGGGGAGACGCTTGATGCAACAGATGCCCAGATGGCCCGATTCAACAGAGCCCTGAGTATCGCCCGTGACGCAGGATATGAGGTTCCGCTGGTTCACTTGTCGAACAGCGCGAGTATCATCCGATTTCCGTCGGCTCACTATACGATGGTCCGTCCCGGTATCATGCTGTACGGCTACCACACGCTTCCAAGTACCATACCGGCGCCTGACTTACAGCCAGTCCTCTCCCTCACGACCTGCATCGCGCAGCTCCGTCATATTCGTCCCGGTGACCGGGTGAGTTATAACGGAACTTTCATTGCACGGCGATCCACACGCATTGCCGTGCTTCCGATCGGGTATGCTGATGGATTAAGCCGACGTCTCTCGAATCGAGGGGTCGTCCTGATTCGCGGACGGCGTGTTCCGATCATTGGACTGGTGTGTATGGACATGGTGATGGTAGATGTTACCACCGTCCCTGATGCGACGATTGGTGATGAGGTCGTCATGATTGGACAGCAAGGAGGAGAGAAGATTACGGCGAAGGATATTGCCGAATGGACTGGGACAATCCCGTACGAAGTCCTCTGCGCGATCAGTCCAAGAGTTCCAAGGCGCTATTGTCTTCTTTCATAATGAGAGACCGCTCTCAGCAACGTGCTGGTTCGCAGTCCGGAGAAACGGGTCATCGGGTTGAACCATGCAACGATGTCTAAAAACTCACCCGGACGGACAGGCCTCCAGTGTGCAAAGTGGTATCGTAGCGCCCATTGACTGGCGCACGAATTCCTGAAACCCCTGAAATGGTCCGTGGCTCGTAGAGGAAAGCTTGGTAGAATAGATCCACGCCGATAAGTTTTGGCTTGAGCGGTCCGACTCCAAGGCTTCCGCATGGTATGAGGCCTAGAAAGGAGCCGTTCTCTCGACAGATCAATCCAATTCCGCTTGAAATGACATGGAGGTCGGCAGATGGGACCCCAGGATTGAAGGTGAGATCCGGTACTTGCGTTTGCTGATTGGTATACCCACCTCGGAGTGAAACTTCCCATCCTGGGAATCGCTCAAGCTGGAGCCACTTGTACTCGGTTCCGATCAGAATGGCATAGGTGCTTTTCCAATTTTGCGGCTGTGGAATGGCAAATCCATTTGCCAAATGGATATCGAGACCTCTGACGGATTTCCAACCGACATAGTCGACGTTCAACTCGACCTTCCACTCTCGTTCTTGATTCCGGACCGGCCATAGCGCAATACCGCCCGTGATAACCTGTGGTAACACCAATGTCGTCGTGGCATCTTGGATTTTGACACCATTGGCTGAGAATGCACCATCCAAGTGGAGTGTGGCCTGGCTTCTATAGACCACGGCAAGATTCGCAACCGGTTGTCCTGAGCCATTTCGAACCGCAGTATACAGTCCTCCGACATTGAATCCGGGTGCCGTGCCCTTGCCGTTGAACTCAAGCTTGCCTCCGGCCGGCACTAATCCTCCTGGTGAGACGGATTGCAGTTCGGCATGTCCCTCACCGAAAAAGCTCGCGAAGGTATAAATATCTGCTCCGGCGCCGATCGAGAAGTCACGTGTCACTTGGTATGCAATCGTGGGTTTGATATCAAATAACGGCAGCGCCGTAAATGTGGTGAGTGTTCGAAGGGGACTGTTATCGGGCCATCGCATGACCGATCCAAACGGTGTGGTGATTCCGATCCCGACAGTCACGTTGCCAAGCGAGGAGAGCCCCAGATCTTGCAAATTTGCCGTCAGGTAACCATGGCCAGGGCCAGGCCAGGCAACGGTGCCATCATGGTCACCGCTGGTGGTGACTCCGCTTGGACTGCGAAAGTCGGTGGCCCCTCCCACCAGACTCAGCCCACCCATCAGTTGAATTCCCCGTAGTTGGGTCATGCCGGCTGGGTTGTAATGAAGCGCTGAAGGATTGTCCGCTTGCGCGGCAAAGGCGTTACCCATTCCGGAAGCGGCAGCCCCCTGCCCATAGACGCGGGGAACCTGGGCCGAAACCGGCGCCGTGACGCCAACGAGGACCGTGAGCGCGAGAAGCATCAGCCACCATTTCATATCGCTCCGGACATCATGCACCGTCGGTAGCCCTCCTTCCCTTAAACAATGCGGTCCGATACTGCTTCGTATCTCTACCGTCTCCTCAGGCATGACCGAACCACCGATCCATCGTTTCTTTGAGCTGGTGAGTGTCGAATGGTTTGAGCACGTAGGCTTGAGCCCCTAATCCAATGGCCTTCATAGCGAGTTCTTGCGATCCTGATGCCGTAATCATGAGAATCGGAAGGCGTTGGTTCGTCAGGCGCACCCGCCGTAATACTTCCAGGCCATCGATCTGACCGATCCCGATATCGAGGATCATCCCATCGAACTCTCGTGATTGGAGTAATGACAACGCCTGTCGGCCATCGAGAGCAGAACAAGGGAGATAACCTTCAGCTTTCAAGCGATCATGCAGCAATTGTTGAATATCTGGATCATCATCGACCACGAGGATATGCCGATCGGTCGTTTGCGGATCGGGACGATGCGGTGCGGTCGCTGAATGGATCGGAATAGTAAATGAAAGTTCCGCCCCACCCTCCGGACGATTGCGCGCCGACACCTCTCCCCCTTGGAGTTCGACCAATGTCTTGACGATGGACAACCCCAGGCCTAACCCTTTTGGAGCAGTGCGATGACCTTGCTGAATTCGGAAGAACGGATCAAAAATCTTATCGAGGCATTCCGGAGGAATCCCCGGCCCTGTATCTCGAACCAGCACGGTGGCCGTCCGGTGATTCGGCATCGCACAAATCACGGTGATCGTCCCCCCCGAAGGCGTGAACTTGATGGAATTTTGGACCAGATTCACGACAGTCTGAATCAAACGGTCTCGATCGGCCCAGACGACGACTCTGGTGTCGGCGCTATAGAATTCCAGCGTCTGTTGTTTCGCGTGCGCCAAGGGTCTGAGTTGTTCCAGCACATCCGCGAGACAGGGCTCGAGTTCCACGTCGGCGGGATGCACCTCTAATCGTCCGGTCTCGATCCTCGTACGATCCAGGAGATCTTCGATCATGCGGACCAGGCGGTCCGAGTTTTCCGACATTCGCACAAGATAGCGCTGTTGCTTCTCATTCAGAGGCCCGGTCAGTCCATCCAATAAATTCTGAATAAATCCCTTGATCGAGGTCAGCGGGGTTCTCAGTTCATGGGACACGTGCGAGAGGAATTGAGCCCGCAGACGATCGGCCTGCTCGAGCGCTTCGGTACGTTCTTTAACTTTGACCTCTAATCCTTCGTTCCATTCTTCAATTTGTTGGTAAGCGGACGCGTTGTCGAGCGCGATGGACACCTGACCGGCGACCGTCGTCATCAATTCAAGATCATCTTCCGTGACGGTTTGATTATGAGAGCGATCAACGGTCAACATTCCCCAGATGCGGTCCTTCGTCTTGATGGGAACCACGACCAGCGCTTTGGTCTTGCTCAACTCGGCCAAGCGTTGATTCAGAGGATGGAGCCGATGCCGAATCAGTTCAATATCTTTCACGAGCAGTGGTTGGCCTTGCAGAACCACGGTTCCTTCAGGACTGTCCGGGTCGGTGATCGGAATCCGACAAGATTGGGCGAATGTTTCCACTTCCGTCGGCCCACCGATGAGTCGAATATGCTGGACGGTCTGGTCACCTGGATCAAACATGGAGACCATGGCGCTGTTATAGCTGAGCTCATGTGTCAGAGCCTCCAGGACCTGATGGAGCAAGGTATCTCGCTCGAATGTCGAGCCAAAAGACAGTCCTGCTCGATGAAGTGCCGTCAGTTGAGCCACTTTCCGGCGCAACTCCACCCGCATCTGTTCTTGTTCTAAATACGCTTCGCGCAATTCTTCATGACGCGATTCGACAAACGTAATTTGCTCCTGAATCAGCGCTTCGCGCCGTTCGCTCTCTCGCAGGAGCCGTCGATTGACCAGGATGCCGATAACGAGGCTTGGACATAATCCGACCAACAAGACTTCGCCAAGGCTGACCATCGGATTGACAATGCCCACCCCTGCCATGAGGACAAGCCCTACCAGGCCTCCCCAGAGAAACCAGGTAACATGTTGCTGAGCCGGCGTTCGAGGTTCAATGTGCAGGGGGGCTGCCGTTAAGAGGCCGGCTTGCGTACGGTCCATTTGGGAGGATGTTTCCTGGTTCGGGAGAAACGGTCTGGCTTGTTCTAAGAGGGCCGTCGTACGCCAGAAGCGTTTGCCGTACCCACGTTCTTCCTGCCATCGAATGGTCCATTGGCACCAGGCATCGTCATTCCCGATGCAAGAGGTTTCGATCGTCTCTGCTTGACAGAGGCCATGAATTCGACTGGCCATCGCAATCATGATCCCCTGCGCGGACTGGCACACCAGACAGGCACAGCGTCGCCGATAAGGCCCAAATTGATGAAGCGTTCGCTCGGTAAACCGCATCGCGACGACGGCGGTGGTGGTCGTGACCTCGACCACTCGGAATTCGGCAGAGCCGGACGTAAACTTATTCCCAAAGTAGGGAAACATCGTAAAGATCTGCGAGATCGAGAAGGGGCGAGTCAAGGCGAGCATAATGGGAGAGATCTTTTCCGCGCCGGCCTTGAAGGCGAAGCGTGGGTCGCTGGAGATGCGTTCGCAGAATTCATAGAGATAGCTGGTAAATTCGTAGGAATAACTATTCCAGGGATTCTTTAAGAACTCAGGCGTCACATGATAGACAGGGTCTTTGATGCGATCATTCAGCAGTTGACATAACTCCTCCACGGCCTCTTTTCCGGCAGGCTCTCCCCGCTGAGATGTAATCAATTTCTCCAAGAAGACTGTGACGGCCCTGATACTGACTCCGCTGAGATCCCTGATCGTATGTCCCTGCTCATCCAAACCGAATGGACGAAACACCATGACGCTCTGTTCAAGAATGGTTCGATCTTTGGGGAACAGATCAATCGTGGAGAGGGATGTGGATTCGACGCGGTCCAGTGTACTGCTTATCATGGTGTCATCCCCTCTAGGACAGTAACCCCACCCTGCAGCGATGCATTCGCTTCAGTTTGAAAGCGCATGAACATGGATCGCCTCGTCATCAGAAGCCCCAGGATCGGACAATCAATACAATACCTGGTTGCACCGGGGACGTGTTGGGGTTTCCTCATCAACGGTGTTGACGAACACACCGACGTTCTTTGTTCGCAGCCTGCGACGAGAAGCAGGTCACTGGCTTGATTGACAGGACAATTTCCCTACAGGAATAGCACGTATGGCTTGGCGAGTATATCGATGCCCCCTACGCTTTGCAATACGAAGGGTGCTCTTCGCGCATCTGTAGGGCAATACCGGTCGAAAGATGGGACACTCAAGGAAGCAATCAGTCGAAGAGCAGGCACAAATTCGTGTGAGCAAGTCCGATCAGGCAGCGATAAAGAGTGGGATCGCCTACTGTTTAACCGACCGCTTGAGCTTTTTTTCGACACTGGCGACTTTGCTCCGGAGGCGGTCAGAATGGCCCTTTCGGTAGTCGATTTTGATCGTGCAAGAAATACGGTTGCAATCTTTTTTCATCCGCTTATAACACTGCTGGACCACCGAGAAGACTTGTTCCCACTCCCCCTCTAAGACCGTGCCCATGGGGTTTAATCGATAAGCGACTCCGCTCTTATCAATGATGTCCAGGGATCGGGCGACATACTTCCCGACACTTTCACCTTTGCCTAACGGCGACATGCTGAATTCCAGCAAAACCATCGTAACTCCTTATTGTGATTCCACGCTGGTGTCGGACGGCACACTCGCTACGGTTTCCGCCCGTCGTTCAGACCATACGGCGGGATACCGCACTTTACCGAGAAACCGAAAGCCGTCCAGAGCTTCCCGAAAGAGTGCACGCCGTCTTTCGGCATCCGGCTCGTTCGCCTTGGCCTGCTCTCGCAACTGCCCCAGCCACTCGACGAATTCCACAAATTCAGCATCGAGAATCCGTTCCAGATCCTCTTTCATGAATCCGGAAAGGGCCGGGGCCACACCACTTGAGCTAATCGCCACGCGGACATGTCCCGCCGCCACTACCGCCGGCATCGTCACGCTGCTGGCTTCCGGATAGTCGACCGACCAGAGCAACACCCGCTTGTCTCTGGCTTTTGCAACGAGCATCTGAGCGAAATCGCGGTCGCCTCGAACGGTATTCAGGATGAGAATGACATGATCCAGATCCGTCTCGCGGAAATGACGCCCCCGATGAATGATCTTCCCGGAGGCCGCCAACTGGCGGAGCGGTTCATTCAGTGTCGGGCTGAGTACCGTGACCCGCGCGCCGGACGCCAGCAGACGTTCTGATTTTTCTGAAGCCTCCTCATCACCGCCAATGACCAGAACCGGCCAACCTTTGACATCCAAGACCAGGGGAAAACCAGGATTGGCAACCATCATTCAAACCCCCATGAGAATCAAAGATGTCTAGTATCTGAGAAGAGACGGGTCGCATGCAAGTGGAATTCACAGCCCCTCTCCCTCCTCTTTTTAAGTGAAGTCTGGCTATAATACCGGAAGCATCAGAGTGATGTATGAATACGGACGGGACCGGCGGATTCTTCCGTGATGAATGAGGCGTTACGTCCCGGCTGGATCTGCATCCAACTCCAGGTTCCAATAGAGGTAGTCGCGCCAACTTTCCGGTGTATTCCTGATGCCGATGGTGATGGTAATGACGGGATTCCAACGAGGTTTCACCGGCCTCTTTTTCAACTTCATCCCAGCCTCTTCAGGCGTTCGTCCGCTTTTCCGATTATTGCATCGCCAACAAGCCGTCACGATATTTTCCCAGGTTTTTTTCCCGCCTTTGGCGATGGGAATCACATGATCGAACGTCAGTTCTTCCGTTCGAAACTTATGGTAACAATACTGACAACAGTATCCGTCTCGCGTAAAGATATTGATGCGGGAGAACTTGACGGCGCGATGACTGTCCTTTAAGCGCACCAGCTTCAACAACCGCATGACCGAGGGAAGTTTGATCGACAGAGAAATCCCATGAATTTCACGATCGTATACCTCCAGCACTTCGACTTTCCCTTGCCAGAGGAGCGCGATCGCTTTTTGCCAATGTACAACCCGTAGGGGTTCGAACGTGGAATTGAGCAGGAGGGTCATTTCCATGCAGCAACCTCATCCTCACTCGAGCTCCCGAATTGGGACAGGCTCGTCCGATGGGCACAGCTACATCGCAGGTGTTTCTATGCCATAAGGTTGCGATGAAATCAAGTAAGGACGCTCCTCTTGCGGCGTCCGATCAATGAAGGAGAAGGCATCTCTCATGGGTGACTATATACCCGTCGCTTCTGTTTCCGAGATTCCCGCCGGCACAGGACGGACTGTGGAGGTTGGGGGAGTCTGGATCGCGGTGTTTAACCTGAACGGGACATTCTATGCGATTGATAACGCCTGTCCACACGCAGGTGGTCCTCTCGGTGAAGGCAAACTCTGCGGAACTGACGTTGAGTGTCCTTGGCACGGCTGGAAATTTAACGTCGTATCCGGAGAGCGCGTCGGCAATCCGAACTTTCAAGTCGCTCGGTGTGATGTACGAGTCATCGACGATCGGATCGAAATCAGACTTCCATCCGAGTTGCAGTACCCTCCATCGATCTGATTCCGTCGATGGGTGCTCGTAATGCTCAGTCCTGAGAGATCCGGTCCTCTGTCCTTCGCCGTCTAGCCATCCCCTTTCTGTCTGCCCAGAAAAGATCACACAACATCAACGCGTTAACTGAAGTAAGAATGTAGAGCAAGTTGAGCGGCTGCACCGGACAATCTTCCCCCAAGTGAGTGGGTGCACGCTCTTGCGGAATCTGACAATTTTCCTTTAGTCTGTAAGAGGCTATTCTGCTTAGGCCTCTTGTTCAGTAGACGGTGGCGCCCGTAGCAATAAAACAGAATAAACAGACTTAAAGCATAACCGCAGCGGTACTCCTACTGCTGATCAATAACAAGATCGTTAGGTCCACGCATACTCGAAGACTTGATCGTGATGTCATTCATGCGATTCACTTTATTCAATATAGTATTCCACTGGTGGCTGACCGTGGTGCTCTCTGCAGTGAGCCTCCAAGGCGTCGCATTGGCGAGCGTCACCGATGGCGACAAGGCGCAAGCCATCGTCCACATGCTTGACTATGTCAGCGTTGACTACCCCGAGTCCGTACAGAACGGCCAGGTGATCAAACCGGAAGAGTATGCGGAACAACGGGGCTTCGCCGCTCAGGCCATCACACTGCTCGGCCAGCTACCTGCAGTATCTGAGCAGGATCGATTAGTGCAACAGGCCCGTGAACTCTTGGCCCGCATCGAGGCGAAGAGGGCAGGCAGCGAGATTTCCTCTCTCGCTCATGAGTTGATCGCCCACATCATCCAAACGTGGAAACTCAGTGTCGCGCCGCGCCAGGCTCCTGACTTTCAACAGGGTGAGCTGTTGTTTGCACAGCACTGCGCCGGCTGCCACGGTCAACAGGGTAAGGGCGATGGGCCATTGGCCAAGGGAATGGATCCAGCACCGCGCAACTTTCATGATGAACCACGCATGGGTCAACGTAGCCTATATGGTTTATACAATACGATCACACTTGGCATACCAGGTACCCCTATGCGCGCCTTCAATACACTCTCCGAAGCCGATCGTTGGGCCTTAGCATTTTTTACCGCCGGCCTGCGAGCCGATCAGGCAGTCGTGACGAAGGGCGAGGAACTCTGGCGACAGGGACTGGGGAAAGCAAAATTCTCAACCTTGCGCGCCTTCGTGACGACAGCCCCTAGCCAACAAGCTCCTGTCGGTTCGTCACTCGACGCGGTCCGCGCCTATCTCACTCGGCAGCCACAGGCCCTGCAGACGGCAGGGCAAGCGCCATTGGTCATTTCCCGCATGAAAACCGAGGACACTGCATTGGCCTATGCCAAGGGGAACAAAGAAGAGGCTCGACGCTTCGCGCTGGCCGCCTATCTTGAAGGGGTGGAACTGATAGAGTCGGCACTCAACAACGTTGACGCGTCGTTACGCGTGGAAATAGAGCGCGAGATGATGTCCCTTCGGACAGCCATCGCGGAAGGCTCAAGCGCCGATGCCGTCACCGCACAGACAACGAAGATTATGGCATTACTTGATCGGGCCGAAGAGAGGCTTTCCAACAGCGCCTTATCTCCGAATACCACGTTCGTAAGTTCGTTGGTGATCTTACTCCGTGAAGGGCTGGAGTCGATCTTGATTATTTCCACCATTATCGCCTTTGTCGTAAGAACGGGTCGACGCGACGCCCTCCCCTACATCCATCTCGGCTGGATCGGAGCCATGATGCTCGGCGCCGTCACGTGGGTCCTTGCTCGCTACATGCTCAGCATCTCTGGCGCGAACCGTGAGCTGACAGAAGGTCTCACGGCTCTGTTGGCTGCGGCCATGTTGCTCTACGTGGGGTGGTGGTTACACAGCCGCTCGAACGCACAGGCATGGAGCCGCTATGTCAGAGAGCAACTCAACAGCGCCCTGGCGACACGGACGCTCTGGACAATGACCGGCCTCACTTTTCTCGTAGTGTACCGCGAATTCTTCGAAATGATTCTGTTCTACGAGACTCTATGGTCACAGGCCGGAGAGATAGGACACAGTGCAGTCGTCTGGGGCGTTGCCATAGCAGCGGTACTGTTGCTGTTGATCGGCGGTATGATTCTTCGATACAGCGTCCGTCTGCCGATCGGGCCGTTCTTCACCGTCGCCTCCAGCTTGCTGGCGATGATGGCCGTCATCTTTGTCGGGAACGGCATCACAGCGCTCCAAGCGGCAGGTGTGCTTGATGTGACAAATGTTCGTTTTTTCTCACTGCCGCTATTAGGTATCCATCCGACCGTACAGAGCCTTGTACCACAAGCACTGATACTCGCCCTGATTGCGGGGGGAATCTGGTCTAACCGAGAAAAGGCTGATTAGTCGACACAAGCGCGGTATGACCGCTCTTCGGAAGCGCCTGTCTTAATGGAAGAGGTGCTGCTTCTGATGAAGATCTCCCTTCCCCTCCTTGCCCCACGAAAGAGAAAGTATTCACATCTCAGAAACCGGTCGAATCCTTCTCCAGCAGGTCCGGCTCTTGATGTCGCTTGCACGGCAAACGGGCTCAACTGCGGACTATGACGAAGGAGGGAACGGCGGAGTCGACTGTGGATCGGAGTCAGGTGGTTTGGGAGTTACCCCATCAGCCGGTAAGGAGGCGGCATTCACCTTCTTGAGATCGAGATGGGCGTGCCAAATAAATTCCCGCTCAAACCATTGGCCGCGCACGCTCTGATCGCGGAGCTGAACGCGAATCTCATAAATTTGCCCTTCGACTTGTTTGACACGCCATTCGCCAAGCCGCACGCCTTGCCCACGCCCTTTCATACTTCGAACATGCTCGTTCATGGCATGGAAGATCGAGGGAAACCCGATGGCCGGATGGTTCTGCACGAGGGCCAAGGCTTCAGCCTCTTGCGTCGTTCTCGACGGAGCCGTCGACGGCAATGATGTCCACACATAGTACAGTCCGCCAACCAACAAGACGGCCACAACGGCATAATGGATGACGTGGGTGCCGAACGATCGTAAAAAAGGTACGCTGCCAGTCATAGGTGTGAAATTCAGTGTCGAACAATTCTTTACTGCTTTGCATCTTAGGAAGATCCGGAATGTTCTGTCAATCCGACCGGAGTGCGGATTGCCAGGCAACCTGCTTGTCTGATGAAAAGCCGATGTGTTACAAGTATATTGAGGTTTCAACAGAGCATAGACAGGATACCGAGAGGGTATGAAGTTCTTTTTGTACGGTGATCTCCTCAATCCATCACAGCTCCAACGCCGAGCTCCGGAACATCAATTTCTATATCGTGCCACGCTGTCCGATCATGCCGTCAGGTTTTGTCGATGGTCCTCGCAATGGCGCTGCGGACTCGCCAGTATTGTCCCCTCACAGGGTGAACAAGCATGGGGCGGGGTGTTCGAGTTAACTGATGAAGATGTCACCAACATGGATCAGTTTGAGCAGGATGTCCCTCAAGGCGCCTACCGCCATCTCCAGGTTACGGTTTTGACTGAGTCAGGAGAAAAGGAACTGGTCACGACCTATGCCGCCAACCCGATCGGAAAATTCAAGCCAAAGGATCACTATCTTGATTGGGTGCTCAAAGGGCTCAAACAGTGGAAATTTCCAGAGAGTGTCATTCAGCAATGGGAGTCATATAGGCCGAGGTAATAGGTAAGTCGACGGCTGATCGCACACAGCGGGTGATTCAGCTTACATAGAGGAGATTATGCCAAAACCAAAGTACCATATCCTTGTCTGCACCAATTCTCGTCCCCCTGGCCATCCTAAGCCTTCATGCGGATCAGCCGGGGCAGCACAACTGCTCATGGCCTTCAATATGGGCTTGATGCAGCGCGCTGTTCCTCCGGGACAGGTCTTGGTGAGTGCGACTGGTTGCCTTGGTCCTTGTGAACAAGGTCCGACCGTGGTCGTCTACCCTGACAATACCTGGTACTCAAAAGTTACAGAAGCAGATGTCGCGACGATTCTCGATGAGCACGTGACGAAGGGTACACCGGCTGCCACACTCAATCCCGATGCTGTATGGAAGTAGCAATCATCAGAAGCAACGCAGCAGGTCGATGAGAATGTGACGAACCCTTGATGACGACACCTACGGCTCACGAACACAAAGCCCATGCACCTCGCTCAGTCGGGTGCATGATTATTACCTGCAGCGATACTCGGATAGCCGATACGGACAGCAGCGGCCAGCTCATTCAAAAACTACTGAAAGACCATGGACATACGGTCGTCGAATATCATCTCGTCAAAGACGATCCCGCGCAGATCCAACTATGGATCGCACGGGCGATGACGAACGAAGCCGTCCAAGCATTAATCATCAATGGAGGGACGGGGGTTTCACGGCGAGACAGCACGTTCGAAGCCGTCGATGCGATGCTGGAGAAGCGGCTTCCCGGATTCGGTGAAATTTTTCGGCTTTTGACTTATCAAGAAATGGGGTCACCCGCCATCATGACCCGAGCCACCGCCGGCATTATCAAAGGGCGCGTCCTCTTTTCCGTCCCCGGCTCTGAACATGCCGTCAGGCTCGCGATGGAAAAGCTCATCCTCCCGGAACTCGGCCATCTGGTCAAAGAACTAACAAAGTAACGTGCTGAGTCCTGGGTTCTGGCTCCTTTTTTCAGAACTCAGCATGGTTCTTAATCCTGCATGATTTTCGGTTCGTCGTACGGCGTCTCCATGGAAATATTTTCCTGCGCGGTGCGTTTCGCAGAGCGCTTATAGTGCAGCAGCATGTCGCGCACGGAGAGGACGCCGGTGATCTCGCCATTTTTCGTGACACCGAGATGGCGTACACCGAGATCAGCCATCATGGACTGTGCATCATCGACAGATTCACTTCCTTCGATCGTGCACACCGGCGCCGTCATAATTTTCTCAACCGTCAGCTTGCCCAATGGTTTTCCGGATGCAACAGCCCGTCGCACGATATCGGTATCCGTCACGATCCCTACCAATTGTTTCCCTTTCTTCACCAGCAGCGATCCCACACGCGCTTGGCGCATCGTTTTGGCGGCACTTGCGATGGATACCTTGAGCCCGATCGATTTCAGACGTTTCGTCATGATCTGTGCAACTGTGGACATGTCTTCCTCCTTGATTGATGGATTCGGTCTTGGCCAAAGAACGCCGGCCACACCCTGGCTCCCCCGATTCAGAGTAGCACAGAATATGAGAAGAGCTCAAAACGGGTGCTAGGAAGAACCGAACTCGAGAACCGCTGTGCGTCAAGTACTCGTTGTGCCGGTTCGTGAAGAGCCAACAGCCTAAAGTTTCGAGAGCATGGATACAGGGGAGAGAAGCTGAAGTACCCACTGAGTCCTTACGACTCAGCACTCCATTAAAATCGGAGCGTGCCTTCTACCACCATCACACAATGCCCGCCGACTTTGACTCCTTGAATGACATCATTGTCCGACTCCACCTGGACAAGAATCCGCGAAGGTCGGTCGATCTCGTAGCCTTGCTCGACGAGAATATCCGTAGTGGGTCCCACCTCGACGATCCCATAGTGAACCAAGTAGGCCCCCAAGGCACCGGCAGCACTCCCAGTTGCGGGATCCTCCAAGATGCCGATTTTGGGCGCAAACATTCGCGCATGGACCGAGGTGAACGATTCGACCGTGACCGTCGTGAACACCATGATCCCATTGGCACCAAATCGTTCACAGATAGCGGTGATCGCGGATGCGTCAGGAATAATAGACCGCACAGCCGTGAGAGTCCGCACCGGAACGATCAAAACCGGCAAGCCTGTGGAGACGACCTGAAGTTCCCGGTTGGTCTCGACAACTCCGGGTTTCGGCAAGCCGAGCGCTCGACCGACCGAATACACCTCGTCAACCGCCTTAATGGGCTCAAGAAACTCCGGCTTTGGTTGAGACATGACGACCCGCACGACTCGCGCCTGCTCACTGTGCACTTCAATGGGAAATACACCGATGTTGCATTCCTGCAAGAGACAGGTGACACCTTCTTTCAGTGCGATCCGTTTAAGATGGGCCAGCACATAGAAAGTGCCCAGCACCGGATGGCCGGCAAACGGGATCTCCTGCGCTGGGGTAAAGATCCGCAATCGTGCGGCGGCAGCAGGATCAGTCGGTGGAAAGACAAACACTGTTTCCGAAAGATTCATTTCCCGTGCAATCTGTTGCAGTTCGTCGTCCGTCAGTCCATCCGCTTTCGGGAAGACCGCCACAGGATTGCCCCCGAACGGTTGAGTAGTAAACACGTCTGCCTGATAAAAGTTAAGTGTCCGTTGTTCCCCCATCGCCCCTCCTGAACTCATGTCACCCGCAACGAAATGCCAGTTCTTCCAACAAAATATCCGTCACCGTGATTGACAGAACCTGCCTGCTTTGGCACACTCCGCCAGTGGATTCAATTACTGAACAAGACATCGCCCATGCCTTAGACGTGCTGGGGCTCACCCACCCCTTCACGGTCGAAGACCTCGAACGAGCGAAGCGCGTACAGCTCTACACCTGGAACCCCTCGCGCTATGCAGGCCTGACCAACAATCCTGCTCAATATACACAAGAATTTCTGAAAGCAGAAGAGATGAGTAGAACGGTTGAGGCTGCCTACGCCCTGATTTCCACTGTATTCATCCCTGACGATTCCGACCAATAAACGGACGGAATGTGTTGAATGGCTCTCGTCTCGCCCTAATCGCACACGTGCCTAGTTAACCAGCCTCGTGGCTGGTCACGCGGGACATCCCTTCATCACCGGAGGACTGTGCAACCGGCCAGGTAATCAAGCCGGAGACCCCGTCTGCCGATCCCACCGGCTGCGTCTGCTGCGCGTAGATCTGCGGCAACTGGTTGGTTCCATATTTTGAAATGTACAGAAACACATGCTCGCGTGAGTTCACCCGCACGGCCCAGGGATGAAAATCGCGTTTATAGAATTCTTCGCACAGCTGCATCGCATCGAGACACGATAAGGTACTCGGATCGTTCAAGGTGTAGTAGTAGTCGAGCGGGAGATCGTACTCTTCTTGCTTGTGGATCGTAATCCCAAAATTCTCAGGATGACGCACCATCGGCGTATGGCGATAGGCCACGAAGTAGAACAGCTCCAGCGAATGAATGACAGGCTGATTCTCCAGCACAAACTGTCGGGTCTCCATGGCCTCCTCGAACGTTTCGCCAGGGAAGCCGTAGAAGGCCATCACATGGTTCCAAATCCCTGACTTGGCTGCCATCTCAAGATTGCGCTGGATCACGCTCTTCTTGGCATGCTTATCCATCAGATTTAAGACACGTTCATTCGCCGATTCCATTCCATAATAGAGCGTGCAGCAGCCGGCCTTAGCCGCAAGGTCCCACATGGCCTGCTCTTGCAGAGACTCTTCAAATCGAATGAGCGTCGTCCATTTGATCCCGACCTGTTGATCGACCAGCAACTGGGAAACTTTCTTGAAGAGCGCAGGTGGATAGGATTCATCGCTGAATAAGAAGTGTCGGCAGTGGTACTTATCCCGCAGCGACTTGATCTGGTCGACCACCAGCTGAGCCGGCATCCCACGATACTGATCGAAGTAACCCTGCCCATGGTCACAGAATGTACAACGTCCCCAGTAACAGCCACGCGTCGCCAAGTACGGAATAATCAGTTCAGGAACAAAGTAGCGATCCAGCGGCATGCCGTCAAAGTCCGGGAGAGGCAGCGCCGTCGTCTTCTCGGTATAGACTTCTGGATTACGGTGAAGGCCCGACGTATTCCGATAGATCAAGTTGGGCACGGACATGATGGGCCGCTGCCCGTTCAGCGCCTCAATCAGCCACAGCAGCGCATGTTCCCCTTCATAGAGAATTGCAGAGTCGAATACCTCGGTAAAGAATTGCTCATGATGCACCAGGTCTTCTTGAAGACGTGTGATCACGTTGCCGCCGACCACGACATGGGTGCGCGGAAATGACTCCTTGATCAACTTGGCAAAGGTGAGTCCGGCCAACAACTGCATCTGCGTGCCGATGGAGATGCCGATGACATCCGGCTGTTCTTTGGCCACTTCAGGGAGGACCAACTGGTTACAAAGATCCCGATAGACATTCACCTGCTCGTCTTCCAAGCAGGCAAAGACCTCCTGTGAGACACCGGGGCGATAGCCGAGGTTACTTTCCATCGGATAGAATACGAGCGACGCAGGATAGTAGGCGGCCGAGATATAGCCCATCGTCTCACGAAAGGTATTGAGCGCTCCTTCTAACAACTCAGCCTGGTAGAACCGCTCGCCACGCACAATCTGTTTGGCATCTTCAGCTCGATCCGCAAGATCGAACACATCACGCTCATAGGCCTGCTCGACCACGGTTAGTTGATTCATTTCCCGTTCAGTCAGTATGCCAGTCTTCTCCTTCGCTTGAAGTCCCTTGAGCTGCATACCCAACCGGGCCTTCACCCAGATCAGGAACTCCATGCTGAAAAAGTGGTCCCACATCCCGATATTGACATCGCGCTGGATCACCGTATGGCCAGCCTCGCGCAATACGGCGGTCAGCGAAGGCAAGGCAAGGTACGGCGCCGTCGGCACCCATTCAGGTGGAAATAGCAGCATGACTTTGGACTGTTTCCGCTCACCCTTGGCGATTGGAGTGAGACCGTCTATTTGGACAAGTTCCGTCATCGTGATATTGCCTTGTTACGAATTTCGGGCTACTGCCTCGTTGCGGGTTGTTTGTATCAGAAATGAACTCGAACGCAGAAACCTGAAACTCAAAACAAAAAGGTTACATTTTCCCTGCCAGCGTCGTTGTGACGCCGACAGTTTTCACCGACTTATACTGAAGATCATGAAGCTTACTTAAACCATATCTTGATATATAGAGAAAGATGTATTCGCGCGTATAAAGCCGCAGATCCCATCCGGGATTGTGGTTCCGTTCGAATTGTTCGAACACGCGTTCGGCTTCTTCGATACTCATCCCGTTCTTCACGGTGTAGTAGTAATCAAGCGCCAAGTCCCACTCCGGATTCTTGTAAGCCGTCACGCCCCACTTCTCCGGATGCTTCGCCACCGGATTGTGCCGACCAAGATCGAAGGTCCCGAACCCGAGCGAGTGTACATGGTCCTTGTTCTGCTCGAGAAACTGCACCGATTGCCAGGCTTCTTCCTTCGTCTCGCCAGGGAAACCAAAGAAGCCCATGCAATGATTCCAGATCCCCGCTTCTGCCGTCATCTTGAGATGTTTAGTCATCACTTCGGCCGTCGTTGCCTTATCCATCAACTGCAACACCCGCTCGACGCCTGATTCATAACCAAAGTGGAGATACTTGCATCCAGAGTCCTTGGCATCCTGCCAGACCTGCTCCTCCAGAAGACTCTTCTCAAACCGCATGTGAGTCGTCCAGGTAATGCCCATCCTGCTATCAATCAACCCACGTGTGAGCTTGCGAAACAGGGCCGGCGGATACGACTCATCCGTGAAATGAAAATGCGTCACGCCGTATTTGTCGCGCAAGAATTGAATGTCAGCCAGCGCATCCTGGATTTTCTTAGACCGGTAGCCCGCCGTATACCCTTCGCCATGGTCGCAGAACTCGCAACGCCCCCAGTAGCAACCTCGCGTCGCCAGATAAGGAAGAATCCTCGTCGGAACAAAGTACTTCTCCAGCGGCAAACCATCGAAATCCGGCGGCGGTAACGTCGCTAGATCTTCCGCATAGCTCGTTGCCGAATTGTGTATACCGGTCTGATCCTTGTAGATGGCATTGGGGACCTCGGCTAGACTGCGCTTGGCCCCGACTGCCGACACCAGTTGCACAAAGGCCGTCTCCCCTTCATAGACCACGGCGCTATCGAAATACTGAAAGAGCGGAGACTGAGGGAGCACGTCGCGCAATCGGGTCACCGTATTGCCACCGATCGTGACATGGATGTGAGGGAACTGCTGCTTGATGAGGGCGCAGAAGGTCATGGTTGAGAACATCTGCTGCTGCAAGACGATCGAGATCCCGATCACGTCCGGCTGCTCCCGCTCGATCGCCGGCTTCACCAGATGGTCGAATACATCTCGATAGATATTCACCTGCGTGTCATTCACCGCATCAATGACCTCTGATGAAACAAAGACCTTATAGGACAGGTTCGTTTCCATCGGCGGCATGCAGATCCGCGCTGGGAAATAGACGAGCGAGGCCACCGACATGACTTCACGAAAAACTTGAAGTGCCCACTCTAACTTATTAATATCATAAAATTCTTCGCTTCTTATGATCCGCTTGGACTCTTCAGCATTCTGAATCAATTTTTCCATCCGTGGACGGCTGATATCACAGAGCGCGAGCTGTACATCCGTCTCCCCTTCACTCAACTCCCGCTTCTTTGAGAGCTTGCGCAGCCGGTCGAGTTGCTGTGGTACCCGACGGAGAACTTTCTTCAGAAAGTCCTCGCTGAAGTACCAGTCCCACATCTCACAGTTGATGTCTTTCTGAATCACCGTGTGTCCAGCCTGGCGAAGCGCGGCGGTGAGCGATGGTAAGGAAAGGTACGGTTCCGAGGGAAACCAATCAGGCGGGAAGATCAGCATCACCTTCGCTTTCCGCCCACCGGAGGCTTCAAACTGCCGGCGATTGAGGAGAATCAGCTCCGTGGAAGCTCGTTCGCCTTTAGAATATTCAATCTTCACACCGGCCTGCCCCTTCTCTCAAACTAGGAAAACGTAATTGCAAAGCCACTTAGGTTAGGCTCAAGGGATAACATTGTACGGAGGCTAAAGAAAAAGATGCAAGGGCAGAAGGAACCCTTTCTGATCCTGTTGTGGATCCACAACTCTACCATCGGAAGAACGAACCGCTCTGAGTATCGGCATGACATCTTTTCTTTTTATTTTTCAAACACGAGCGATATTGAACTCTCATGCGAAAGCAATTACGGGCAGCTAAAGCCAGCCGCACTATCTCTTTGTAGTGAGTTTCTCTCTCAATGTGCAATGACGTGTTTTTATAGGCTGGATTCTGATCCGCCAACCGCTGCTGGATGTCGGAAAGAGTAGCCGAGTGGGAAATGGGGGAGCGAGCAGAGGTCGGTTACGTCGTATTCTCAAAATTTTGCTGAGGGTTCTATAGAAAACCGTATGTTTGTTGGAATCTCTGATCAGGATCTATAGAATGGGTCTCGATCATACGTAGAAGGGGCGTCCGATTTGTGATAGGACAGTTGCCGACCGTTTGAGAGCCGTTCAAAAGATCTCAGAAGAGCGAATGACGACATTCATAAAACTTCCCCTTCGATGACTACACCCACACCGTTTTGACAGCTTTTTACAAGCCGGCAAATATGCCGCAACTCACACGCTGATCGTTGGCGAGGAAATGGGGCGGGGTGTGCGCCAACCGATGCAGGCGGAAGTAACCAGATTAAATCCCACAGAAAGGAAAGAAATGTCGACTACCGGAGGATTGCGCGAATCGGCTGGGGGCAATTGGGCCCATGACGTAACGAAGGCGCGCAGACTTCAATGGAAGAAGATGGCTGTACTGACGATCATTACGGTGATGACAGCCTGTTTGTTGGATATCGTATGGGGGCAGGACTCCGCCCCTCCGACTCAAGGCCCCACACCGCCTTCTCAGCAGTCTGAAATAGAGGAGTTGAAGGCCAAGGTAAAGGAATTGGAACAATCCGTTGATGCGCTCAAGAAAAAAGACCCTGAGCCGGTTGAGCCGCTTTCATCCGGAACGACGACAAAAGTTCCAGCCATCGATCGTGAACATACGTTGGTCACGGAAGACGCATATGCGGACCCTCGAGTAGACAATGCGCCGTTTGATCCTGACCTGCGTGGGTTTTTCCGTTTTCCCGGCACTCATACCATGATGCGGATCGGCGGCTACATCAGGACGGATGCCATCTACGATTTCGATCAGCTTGGAAACATCAATCAGTTCAGACCAGAATCTATCCCGACTCCCAACCCGGGCACCTCGAATTTCAATATGTCCGCCCGGGCGTCACGTCTCAGCCTGGAAACGCGGAGCACGACCAAGTATGGGGATGTCCTGCGCACCTACATCGAGTTCGATTTCGTCGGAGGAGGCAATCGCACCGAATTTCGCCTGCGCCACTTCTATGGGCAATGGAGAAATCTCTTAGTGGGGCAAGCATGGTCGACCTTCCACGACTCGGATGCGATCCCCGAAACCTCGGATTTTAATGGTCCGAACTCCTGGATTTTTCAGTTCAGCCCACAGATTCGATACACCTACGCATTGACCAAGTATCAAACGCTTGCCGCCGCCGTTGAGCAACCGTCCGCAGGGATCCCGGCGAGTAATCCTGTGACGGGTGAACCCGTTTCATCGACCAACCCTCTTCCGGATTTTGTCGTCCGGTATCGGTATGAAACGGATGACTACCACTTCAACACGGCGGCGCTCTTTCGGTCGGTCGGTGGTGTCACGAGTTCCGGGCGTGGAGATCATGTCTTTGGGTACGGTCTCATGGGCTCAGGGCTTGTGCGGCTTTGGGGGCGGGACAACTTGGTTTTTCAAGCCGTCTACGGTCAAGGGATCTCCCGGTACTTCACCGACACCAAAAACCTTAACCTTGATGTCGGATATGATGCCGCAGGATCGTTCAATGCCCAACCGGCCTATGGAGGATATGCGGGATTTCAGCACTTCTGGAATGATCGTTGGCGATCCACGGTGACCTACGGATTTCTTCAAGTCAACACATCGGAGGGATCTCCAGCTGACATCTACAAGAAAACACAATATGTCGACTGCAACCTCATGTACAGTCCCGTTCCGGGATTCACGATCGGTGGAGGGGTGCTCTGGGGACAGCGGGTCAATAAGAATGATGAATCGGGAGACGGTTTTCGGATCAATTTTCTGCTGAAATATGACCTGGTTAAACTACAGCAAGACGTCAAAAAAGTGTTGCCGTTCTAGTGGGTTGTGGGAGCTTGCAAAGGCAACCGCTATACCTATCGTAGAAAATTGAGATGTATCACAAGGCTAAGCATCCTATAGGAATGACTCAGCAATCCGGGCCACTGTTTGAGAAGACGCCCCTGCGATCCCATCGTTGGGACAATTGAGAGGGAAGCGCATCCGAATTTCGATCTCGCCGCCTTCATCTATTCCGCTCAACGGGCTGTTGCCGGTTACCCCCTTACGAGGGATAATGGTGTTCCTAAACAAGCATCGTACAGCAGGTCAATCGGATTCCAACAATACGTACCCTCCCCCTTCCTTATTTTTGAGAAAGAAGGAATGGGGCCCATTGATGAGAAACTGGAGCATCGATCAATCATGGATCTGAATATCGAGGAGCAACGAATCGAACCCCGCGTTGCTGTGCACTTTCGTGCCTTAGTATCAGGCTCGATGGAGTCCGAAGGGACGGGCATCATTCTCGATCTTTCCCGAAGCGGGTGCCGGCTGGAAAGCCCGCTCCTTATGTTGCCTGGCCTCTCTGTAGAACTGCGCATCGCGGTACCAGGCTTGGAGTGGGCACTGATGATTGATGGGGCCGATGTGCAGTGGGCGGACGAGGACCGCGCCGGATTGGCATTTGCTCGTATCAGAGAGACCGAACAGCAGCGACTCGACGACTTGATGACCCGTCGGCTTTCGGGCAAAGATGCTGACAGCAATGAACAGATCGAGGTGGTCCCATTTGAGTTCCAAGAACTGGAAGCTGTGCTGGCGAAAGATCCTGAACTGGCCATCAGGAAGGGACTGGCATGGTTCGCGCTAGACCCGACGGAATTTCGTTTTCGTGGAGGAAGCCTGCTCAATAGAGCGTTTCCCACATGCACACCTGAGCTCGCAACCTCACTCGTCGAGTTAGTGAGGACTGGCGGATATGGGGAGGCAGATTTCTCCCTGGCACTTCTCCAGAGCTATCTTGGTTCAACATCCTCTGACGACGTACTAAAAGAGATTGTGTCACGTTGTTCCCATGACGATCGCATAGTGAGAGGAGTCCAGAGCTTCATCCATAGCCCCGGCCCAACCTCAGTCTCCGGTGAATTCGCACTGGCAGAAGCCTGGCGGATCAAGAAAGAATCGCTGACGCACTGGCTGACAGATGAACGCCAAGTGGTCAAATCATTCGCCGCACAGCACATTGCAGAGCTCGACCGAATGATCGCGGCCGAGCGGCATCGTGTGGAGACTGAACGGGAGGCGCGTGAGAGGAGCCGACATGAGGACGAGTCTGGCCATGATCATGGTTACAGGCCAAAACCATTCTGACTATGGAAAAAGATAAGGGAACGGGGCGATGCCTCAAGTGATCCATATCCGTCATGCCACCTGGATGGGCTACGACGATTTTTAGGGGAAATAGAATGGCATGGCGTCTTAACGCCTTGAGGTGTTCCCATTCTATGGGAAGTTCGTTGGTGTGCTCGTTGCGCTTGCTCTGCATACACTTGAACGTCGGCCTTACCTCCCTACTCTCTCCTTTTCAAATCCATAGACCCGCCGGATTCTACAAAGTACAATAAGCCGTTTCTCCGTTTGGCTTCTATGCATTGAAGCAATACGCCCTTTCTTTAGGGAAGGTCTGATTTATTCTGAATTTCGATCACAGACAGGTCGAATCTCCAGTATTCTGAGAGCTGACTGGTTAAAAAACGGAATTAATCAGACCTTCCTTAGATTGGTTTTGATGAAAGGATGATGTCGATGTGGCGTTGTGTCATGATGATACTGTTGGTTGTAACCTGTGCATCAGGAACAAGACCTGAATCCATTGGTGCGGCACAGTCCATTGGAGAAGCGGAATTTGCGTATGAGCGTGGCGATTATACCCAAGCCGCCAGAATTTTCAGCCCATTCGCAGAGCAAGGCGTCGCATCGGCCCAGTTCTATCTGGGCCTGATGCATGAAAAAGGGCGAGGTGTCAGGCAGGACCACTCCGTAGCATTGATGTGGTTTCGCAAAGCTGCCGCGCAGGGTTACGCCGGCCCGCAGAATAACCTGGGGTTGATCTATGAGCGAGGCCGCGGCGTCCGAAAAGACGTCGTTCGCGCGCTGATGTGGTACACCATCGCGGTCGCCCTGTTGAATGGAGATGAGGGGAACACGGCCATACAGCGTCGAGACCATTTGATCTCACAAATGACGGCTGCACAGATCGAGCAGGCGCAAGAGCTGGCGCGACGCTGTCAGCAGTCACAGTTCAGGGATTGCGACTAGAAACGTCGCAATTCTTGTCGCCGTGCCTCACGGACGTCCGGATTGAAGGCCCTTCCGAGAGTTTGGAGACTTGCGGATCTCTCATGCCCCGCCCACAGTGCTAGCGCAAGTTCATCGAAGAAAGCGCTCTCGAACGACAGGTTCGGCGTTCACCGAGTGGAGTTCAAGGCCGCGCCCCTTGCGTTCCACTAGATGCCCGGTTATATCATTAGCAAGAAAATCACACTTACCTTGGACGGGAGAACATGTCGATGAAGAGAACCATCGTTGCGAGCGCATTACTCTATTGTGCCATGATCGTTTCGGCCGGTTACGCAGAGGAGGTCGGGAGCGTCGACACCAAATTCAAAATGTTGGGGCCCGATCACAAAATTGTGATTGAAGCGTTTGACGATCCTAAGGTTGAAGGCATCACCTGTTATCTGAGTCGATCCAAAAAAGGTGGTTTAAAAGGGATGGTTGGTTTGGCGGAGGAAACCTCAGACGCCGCGCTCTCATGTCGTCAAGTCGGTCCTATTCGTACGACGAGTGAACTGAAAGAAGGTGAGCGGGTCTTTAGTGAGAGTCGCTCTCTTGTCTTTAAGAAGCTTCAGGTCGTCCGCTTTTTCGACAAGAAACGCCAGACCTACGTGTATCTTGCTTATAGCGATCGCGTGATCGAGGGGTCACCACAGAATGCCATTTCCACTGTGCCGATCCAACCTTGGGCCAGTCAGTAAGCCTAGGAATCCACCGTTATGACGCAGAGAGTGGCAAAAAGGCCGCTGGCCTACGTCGTGATGCATTGGGGGTATTTGGAAAGATCTGCCTGCTACGGAATCGGTCCCACCACGACGACCGGCCATCCAGCGACTATGGCTTCGTCCAACAATCTGATGAGCACACGGTCTATGCGGATGCTTGTCCTGGCAGCTTCTTTCTCTGTACTCTCACGACTGATAGGGGCGAATACCTGATCGGTGGCCGACTATAGTCTTTAGAGAAAGGTCGTCCACGGTAGAGCGTTCCATCCCTTGATCAAGGTTGCTCGAATGCCCTTGCGAAACCTTGGACAAGTAAGGTGGCTCCGGTTGGTTGGACAGTTTTTACCAGTTCATCAGTGGTGCCTGGCGAATGGCTGACTACGCGGCAGTCCGCCGTGTGGTCAGATGGTCATCATAGACCTTGGTGGGGCGGTGGACCCCCTCTACGTTCCAACGCCATCCCCGACAATCCATTCCTGAGTATCCCATCCCAGGCTCTTTCCCGGAACAATTTCTCATTCTGCGCTTACGTGGTACGATTGTCCCATCAATCTGCTCGCTGTTTCCATTGGGAGCAAGTGGTATGGCCGCGCATGGATTCTTCGGAGCGATCCTTCTGGTGATACTGATGACCTCTCCTGTCAGTGCGGAGACCTTCCGCTCGGATTCGAAACGGTTTAAGAATACCAACATGGACATCGTGATAACTGAAACGGAGCGTTCTCCACGAACATCGGTCGTACACATTCAAATCAAGGCCATCGGTTCGTCGGTAGGCTCTTCATTCTTCCTCTTATGCAGCGTGCGTGACTTGGCTCAACAGCGCGGCCACTACCGCTACATATCCAAGGCGGAAGGACAACCCCACCCAAACCACATGCTGATCGGCTTCCTTAAGAGTGCAACCGATAAGCCTGAACAGCTTGACTCGCGACTCATGGGGCAACAGGTGATAGACCTCGAACAGTTTGCATCGATCTGTGACAAGATGCAGTGACTCATACTGAAAACGGCCTTCCGTCGCGCTCTCTCTCACCGTCCCGACTACGCGCATTTGTTATAATTTGTTCTTATGGTGTCACGGCAGTTCATCACCTGGACGCTTCCGCCAGCTTCTCTTCTTGCCGTCATCCTGATACTGGCAGGCTGCGTTTCCAAGCGTCCACCTACCGGCGTCCACTTCCCGATCACCAACGGCTTCCATTCTCGCTTGCCCACCGAGCAGGAGCGTATCCTGATCTGGGGAGAGCCTCTATTGAACAATGTGGCTCAAGAATGGCTTCAGTCTCATCACTACTCTTACATCCTGGCCACTCCAAAGAATGTCCCTCCTGCATTAAGCCGTGAAGCAATCCTCGCGCTCACAGCAGAGCTAGGAGCAGATTTCGTGCTCATTCTTGAACGGGAAGAACTGAAGACAGGAACATTGATCGAATCTCATTGCGGCGCACGTTTCAATGTCAGTGTGACGGTGCATGGCCTTACGCGGTTGAGTCGAGAAACGGCCTTCCACGGCAGCGCGTATTACCCGCATTGCGTTGAACGCACTCACGAGGTTATTGCAAAGCTGACCTGCCAAGCTCTTGCGACTGCCTGGGGGTTCCGCCCATCCGGACAGTTGGAGATTCCGTCATCACTGGCCTGTACAACCGGGCAGATCACGCCTGCCTCGATTCGTTAATTTCAGCCAAGATAAAGCCTGGCCCCATCTCCCTGCCCAGCATCGCCATAAAGTACCTCGTATCGCATGGGGGTACCCACACCAAAGCACTAGTGTCATTGCATGTAATTCTATTGCTTTCATCAATGGGCAGCGTGTAAGAGAGGTTCACCGTCACGGGTAAGTTGGGTGCCTGGTTATCTCTTGAGATTCGCGCCGCAAGGAGGGCTCATGATGAGAGGAACCAATAGCCGTATAGCGGCAATGTCGCTGGGACTCGTTCTGCTGTTGACCGGGGCGGCATGGGCCGAGGACGATCGTGGCGAGTTCCATCGCTCCCTGAAAGGGACTTTCCGGTTTAGTGCAGTCAAAACCTGCACGGAAGCTTCGCTCGGTTCTACGATACATTTCTACTTCAACGGGGCCATCGTCTATGACGGCAATGGTTCCGCAAAGCTGACTCAACAGGGGACAGTGGTCCTTCCCGGATCGACTGCTACGTCGTTCGAAGAAAGCGCTCAATTAACCTATGTCCAGAAGTCAAATGGGAGTTTTGTTCAAGAGGGAACATTTGTTGCAGCAGATCATTCCTATACCGTCACAGGCTCGCGAATGATCGGACAGATCGATGCACAAGGTTCTGTCCTAATGCTCAATGGTCCCATCCCTGCCGAGCAGGAAATAGTAGCCGGTTCCGGAGGCAGTGTATCTCAGTATCTCTGTGGCACTTCTTGGACAGCCGTCCGGATACGTTGAATGCTGAATCTATCAAACTGATAGCCATCCGGCCTCGGCACAAAGTCTATGTGATGACAAGTGAGCTAGCCTGTCACTCTTCTTGAGCCACGGTTGAGAGAAATCCTCTCTCTCCTTCTGCTGGCTTCGACTTCGACCCCACCCAATGCGGAATACCGAACTCTTGACAGCGTCAGGTAGAATCCCTCACACCACATGGCCAACTTTTCTCATACCAGGACCTACGTGCGTTTCCCCTTCGATTCGCCGCTCATTCTAGGAGGGGAGTCCTATGTGTGTGAGGGAATACTGCAAAACCTTTCCTTGCAGGGTTGTTCAATCGTATCCGACCGTGAACTGGCACTAGGCAGCATAGTACGTATAAGCCTCATCTTGCCAGATCAGCCGCGTGCATTATCGATTGAGATGGGCCGCGTCATCTGGGCGCAGGGTTCTGAGTGCGGATTGCAGTTTATGGAACTATCACTGCCGTCGCGACTGCGTCTTGGTCGTACCCTACGAGTTGCGCTAATTGATTTCCTAAATGCTCGAAACCTGCGTGAGTGTGAGCAATCTGCCGTATAAATCTCCCGCCGATGCTTCCATCGACTTGCGATTGTACGTGCAGAAGGCATGAATCACAAAGACAGAGCGCCACGAGACGTTCCAGGGATGAATATCTTACCGATAGAAATCGAACTCGCTCACCACACGACTTACATACTTAACTGCGCTTTGTAAAGGTGTGAACCGATCAGACCGGCGAATGAAGGCTCAATGGAAGTCAGAGAGAATGGTGACCGATCATGGCTGCATGTTCTTATGGGCAGTAAATGCAGAGATGACGATGGTCTTCTCAATCATCGTCATCTCAGAGATGTGAGACGTAATTAGTTGAAACTCCGACAAGGTCATATGCCGTTGCCGTCTGATCCAATCTATCAACGGCTTCCAGAGAGGATTAAAGTTCTGAAACCACCATCCAGGAACCACCTCATCCATAGAATCTCTCGTCGACATTCGTAAGACCTTAGCCTGAATGAGTGTAGCTGAAGCTCTTGATGCCTCTTGATCCTCTCGAATGCTGGACAACAATCTTGGCTGAATCATACAGAAAAAACCGTCGGCACCTTATCGAATTACGATATCCTCTGATTCCACAAACAGGTCTATCGCCATCTCTCACAAACCGACTCATTTCATGAAGCAAATCAAGTGCCAAAACATATGTATTTATTTTTCCTAATAGTTTTGAGTAATCCGATGTTATGACCTTGAAGCGAGTGACTAATTTTGCACGCAGTGTATTATTTTCAGACACATGCTTCATTCATGAATCCACTTTCGCACGCAGCCCAAACTGAACCATGTCCAAGACGAACTGAATCGCACTGCTATTTTTTCTTGCGTTTAAGAATGTGTCAGGCAGAATTCTTTCTCTGTCGCCTACAATGCCACTCCTGATAAGTGTTCTATTTCGGAACAGTACTGCTTACCTTCTGATACAACTTCATTTGTATAGTTATGCAGGATAATAGGTCTTGCACACAGCACATACAGAGATCCTGCCAGCACCATCTATATACGGTGTACAGATAGATCAAGGTGAGCGTTTCACTCATGAAACACTTTTTTGATCTTGGTGTGTGGATCGTTTTGCTCTATGAGAGCCTGAAGGGGTATGCCTTCCGAATGATCCTATGGATTGGAAGAGGCGCACGATCCAACAAAACTACTTGCAACGTCCGCTATGGAACCTGAGATACTGGTTCGAGTGAGACTCCGACGGAAGACTCTTTCATCATCACGGAACTATTCTCACTTGGAGCTGAGTTCCCACGTGACTTGCGCCTTGTTTTTGCCGTCACCGTAGTCGGTGTGAGCATTGGGGTAATTTTTTCAAGTCCATACTGTTTCAGTTTTCGATAGAGCGTCGAGCGGCTCACCTGAAGATCACGAGCAATCCGACTCATGTTCCCGCGATGGAGTGTGAGTGCCTTGATCAGTAATTCGGTCTCAATTCGCTGGTGGGCCGCTCGCAACGAGTCCAATGAATCCGTGGCATGAAGATCTTCGCCGGTCAGATCAAGGTCTTGACGAGTAATCTCCTCCCCTTCGCTCATGACAACGGCCCGTCGGACTCGATTACTTAGCTCCCGTACATTTCCCGGCCAAGGGTGCATACGTAGTGCGTTGATGGCCTGGGACGAGAATCCACGAATCAGCTTGTGCGTCGTCGCTGCGGCTAGCTGAAGAAACACCATTGCCATCAGCAATGCATCTTCCCCTCGCTCACGAAGCGGCGGAAGATGAATATGCAAGACTCCCAGCCGATAATACAGATCTTCCCGAAATCGATTATGGCTTATCGCTGTTTTGAGATCGACATTGGTTGCTGCGATCACTCGCGTATCGACATGAAGGGTTTCTTGTCCTCCGACTCGTTCAAAGGTTCCCTCCTGGAGAAATCTGAGCAGTTTGACCTGTAAGGAAGGAAGAAGATCACCGACTTCGTCTAGAAACAGCGTCCCGCCGCTGGCCGCTTCAAGCTTACCCTTTTTTTGATGTACCGCTCCGGTAAAGGCTCCTCGTTCGTGGCCAAACAGTTCGGACTCAAGCAAGGTCTCCGGAATAGCCGCACAATTAATCGGCACAAAGGGGCCTTGCTTCCGAACGCTTCTCGCATGGATGGCCCGTGCGGTTAGCTCCTTACCTGTGCCGGTTTCACCAGTCAGCAGCACCGGCATCTCAGTCGCGGCAACTTTGGAGATCTTGTCGAATACTCCACAAATGGCAGGACTCGAACCAACCATGTCGTCCACGACTCACTCCTCTCTTCTCGAACATCCTGGAATACTAATCGAATACGTCGTCCCTCTGATAGCCTCCCGACAGGGCCATCGGCGCGACCACGCATCAGGACTAAAAGGACTCACTCACAGTAGAGACGCTACTCCTCACTCGCCGTTTGCATGCTAGATCCACAACTATCTATCATTAGTATAAGTACGACATTCGGATCTACCTTATAGCACAATTACGCATGACGGCTCCAGTCACGAAATGCGTATGGTTTGCGCTTTTCTGAATACGTGACGCCTATTTCTCTATTGTCGATCGCGCATCTCAACAGCGATCATCAGGATGTCCGTCAGTCATGGGACATGGAAGGTTAGGGCCTATTGGACTCATACTTGAGCAAGACTTGTTTCATGTTGGTCTAGGTTCGCACAGCACTGTGAGATCCCGTGAGACGATCGTGAGGGGCAAGATCAATGACCAGGCCTGACTTCAGACTCTACGTGGATGAATGTCAAACGCCTTCACTCGCTACGCAGGAAGCCTCAGCTGCCCGTTTTCCCTGTAGTCTGCTGCGGAGAGTGGATGAAGAGGTGGAGGAATCCGAGCGAGTGTCCTCCGACCCGTCGGCTGGAGCCTATGGGCGGCGTGACGAAGCCTCGGTAACGGAGGACACGCTTCGCCGAGTTTCGCTGAAGAAACCAAAGAGACCACGGCTGTAAAGCCGAGGGGATCCACTGTAGCTCTCACAAATGCGACAACGACCACGCGATCAACTATGCTAACCTCACACGTTCTCGATCGGTCATTGCCCCCCTTGGTGAGTATGATCGATGAGTCTTTGTTTCCCCACTACCCATCGTGATCTGGAGGACGAGATGTTCGACTGGCTGATGAATCCTGAAATGTGGATAGCATTGGGAACCCTTGCGGCGCTTGAGATTGTACTCGGCATCGACAACATCATTTTCATCTCGGTCCTCGTCGCTCGGCTCCCTAAACACCAGCGTAACCTGGCTCGTCGGCTGGGGTTGGGGCTGGCCATGCTTACACGGCTGGCACTTCTCTTCTCGATTTCGCTCGTAATGGGGCTGACAGCACCGTTATTCACCGTATTGAATCAAGCGATCTCCGGCCGCGACATGATTCTGATCGTCGGCGGCCTCTTTCTCCTCGCAAAGGCCACACATGAGATCCACAATAGTCTGGAAGGAGAGTCCGAACAAACCGACACATCCGTTCCGGTCAGTCTGGGCATGATGCTCCTACAGATCGCCATCTTGGACCTTGTGTTCTCCTTGGATTCTGTCATCACCGCCGTTGGACTGGTGAATGAGGTGCCGGTCATGGCGACGGCCATCATCCTGGCTGTCCTTGTCATGATGTTCGCGGCTCGCCCCATCGGCGATTTTGTCGATGCCCACCCGACGATCAAAATCTTGGCTCTGTCGTTCCTGATTTTGGTCGGCGTTACCCTGATGGTTGAGGGCTTCGATGTGCACGTCCCGAAAGGCTATATTTACTTTGCAATGGCATTTTCAGTCTCGGTGGAGATAATCAATCTCCGAATCCGAGCGCGCCATACGCCACCGGTGAAGCTACACCATCGATACTCAGACAAGCAGCACCGTGCATTGAAAAAAGACGGCTGAGACCGGTGTACATCTCATGCACGTTCATGCGGAACCGGGAGCCTTCACCGATGCCAATGCGCTCACGACAACCGGTCCAGCCTTTGCGGGATATTTGTCGTCATCGAGTGACCAAGATCGGCAGGCATGCCTCATCATCTTAGGAGAATCGACTGTCACAGATCTAATATCTGTACCGCCCCACCAACTCAAGGCGATCGCACGAGTGCGCTATTCCTCCGGTTCCTCAATCGGACCGGCCCATTCACCGCGAGCCAACGTCACTTCCTGAAACCCCCCATCCGGCCATTGAAACTCTCCTGCCTGATCGATCAGTACGATAAACGGGTCGGATTCGTGCGCGAGCCCACGGAACCAATACCAACCTGGCCTGCTCGGCTTATTGCTGCTCCAACGATACATCGACATCGGTTCTTCCTCACGCCGTAACCGGGTTTGTCGTTTCTCCCCGTCTTCATAGTCTGGTACAGTACCCATCTTGATGGCCTGACCCTATCACGTCATGTCGACACTTCCAATAGAAGATGTCGTGCCGTCCCTCCGGGGCGCACTGGCAGCCGAACCGAATGCGGTCCTCACCGCCCCTCCTGGTTCAGGGAAAACCACGCGTGTCCCACTCGCCCTCTTGAATGAACCTTGGTTGTCCGAGAAAAAGCTCCTCATCCTTGAACCTCGACGGCTTGCGGCACGAGGCGCCGCTCATCACATGGCCACGCTCCTCCACGAACAAGTCGGGAACACCGTGGGCTACCGGATGCGGTTTGAGACAAAAGTCGGGCCAACGACGAGAATTGAGGTCGTCACTGAAGGAGTCCTCACACGGTTCCTTCAACAGGATCCCTCACTGAATGAGTATGGTATCGTGATCTTCGACGAATTCCATGAGCGGAGCTTGCAAGCGGATGTGGGGCTCACGCTCTGCCTCGAAACACAACGGCTCTTTCGCCGAGACCTTCGCCTTCTCGTGATGTCCGCCACCTTGGAGTGCGGTCCGATACGCGAACTCTTAGGTCGTGCATCAACAGTCACCTGCGAAGGCCGACTATTCCCTGTCGAGACCCGCTACCTTGATCAGCCGGTGGTTGGACGGCTTGAACTTGCCGTGGCACAGGTCATTCGACAATCACTCGCAAAAGATGACGGCAGCCTCTTGGTGTTTCTTCCTGGTATGGCCGAGATTCGACGGCTTGAGCGTATGCTGGTGGACGCGAAACTGGGCTCCTCTGTATTGATCGCTCCGCTGCACGGTGATCTTCCTCAGCCCATGCAAGATTTGGCCATTCGTCCGGCCGATCCCGGAAAGCGAAAGGTGGTATTGGCAACCTCTATTGCCGAGACCAGTCTGACGATCGATGGCGTGCATGTGGTGATCGATGCGGGCCGGCTTCGTATTCCACGATTTGATCCACGCTCCGGCCTGACTCGGTTGGAGACCGTTCGCGTGACGCAAGATTCCGCTGATCAGCGGCGTGGCCGCGCCGGACGACTCGCACCAGGGATCTGCTACCGATTATGGACTCTGAAAGAGCACTCGACCTTGACCGCGCATCGCCAACCGGAAATCCTTGAAGCCGATCTGACCTCGCTGCTGCTCGATCTCGCTCAATGGGGTACGTACGAGCCGACAGAACTGTCCTGGCTTACCTCCCCACCGCCAGGATCGATCGCTCAAGCCAAGGCATTGCTGATACAACTCGGGGCGTTCTCGCTCGACGGACGTCTTACCAAGCATGGACGTGATATGGCTAAACTGGCCCTGCATCCACGCCTTGCACACATGTTGCTCAAAGCCAATCTGCTTCAGCTCACGGACCAGGCCTGCGCCGTGGCAGCACTCTTAAGTGAACGTGACATCCTGGATGGGCCACCGGAATCGCATACCGCTGATCTCCGTGTCAGACTCGATATGGTACGAAGACCAACCGATTCACTCGGGATCTCCGTGAGGCGTGGAACGATAGAACAAGTCGTGAGAACGGCAGACGTCTGGCGAAGACAATTTGGCCGGGACAAGGACGAGAACGTAAACTCGATGTCCGATCATTCACAAGCGGCAGGATTGCTGCTTGCATTAGCCTATCCCGATCGGATCGCACAACGCTTGCCGGGTGAAGAAGCAAGGTACCGGCTGGTCAATGGTCAAGGAGCTCAATTTATAAAACCAGATCCGCTGGCCAGGGAGCCCTTCCTCGTCGTGGCCGATCTTGAGGGCGGAGGCCAATGGGCCAAAATCAACCTGGCTGCGCCTCTCACCGGACAGGAGATCGAATCTTTGTACGGCGACCACGTCATGACTGAGGAGTCAGTCATCTGGGATGCTCGAAGCGGGTCGGTTCGAACATCGCGTCGCCGTCGGCTTGGATCGGTTGTGCTTGTAGAAGCAGGACTTTCAAACCCGGATCCGCAGCTCGTCACCGCTGCTCTTCTGCAAGGGGTATATGAGGCTGGATTACAGGCGCTCCACGTTACGCCGGAACTCACACAATGGCGAACTCGCATCGCCTGGCTGAAACAGCTCGAAGGGTCCGATTCGAAATGGCCAGACCTTTCAGAAGAAACACTGTTGCAGACATTGGAGACGTGGCTCGGTCCATTTGTATCCGGCATGACGACTCTCAACGCCGTAAACAGGTTGGACCTCAGGGCCCCATTACATGCTCTGCTCACATACGAACAGCACAACCGTCTTGATCAGCTGGCTCCGACTCATATCACGGTACCGAGCGGTTCCCACCTCCGCCTCGACTACAGTCCATCCGGTCCACCAGTACTCGCAGTCCGGTTGCAAGAGATGTTCGGTTGTCAGCAGACACCCCGAGTGGCCGGTGGAACCGTACCGGTGCTGCTGCATCTCCTCTCTCCGGCCAAGCGGCCGATGCAAGTCACACAAGATTTGGATGGTTTCTGGAAGCGAACGTATCAAGACGTGCGAAAGGATCTGCGGGGTCGGTATCCCAAGCACCACTGGCCTGAGGATCCGCTGAATGCCCTACCAACGGCCAAAGTGAAACGGAGAAGTGACGCCGGTTAGACTCCGTTGCGATTCTGTTCCCATAGGCGAAAGGCCGCGAGGTCCTGCGCGAGACTATGGAGCAGCAACGTCAGTATGGCGGCATCATCGATGAGACCGATTCCAGGAATAAAGTCCGGTATCGCGTCCACAGGACTCAGAACATAGAGGATCGACACGGCAATTGATGCGATCGTGCGTACCGACAGTCCACCGTAGCTGCCTTGCTTCCACGCCTTGAGCAAGCGAAACAATAACGGAAGATCGGCCCATAAATGGGCGATCGTGCGGAGCATCTCAAGAAACCGGGTGGAGATCTTCATCCTTGCCTCCCTACAAATACATCAGCACCTATGCACGAGTCACCTGGAGCATACCAAAGCTTTCTGTACTTTAGGAAGTAGTGTTCAAGCAGACGAGGAACCACGCTCCCGCATCGTACGATGAAATGCTCTCAATGCCGCCGGAATTCCTTCAGAATCCATCTGAATGCAGCTTACAACAACAGAGGCAACATCAGAACCTAAGACCCCTCACAATTCTTGCAGCTGTTCTTCCGCAGTGGGTCGTAGATCCTCAACCTGGTCCACAATCTGTGCTTGGAGCGCATGCGGAGCAGATCACCTTCTGCTTCAATAGTCTAGTCGAAACAAATGCGCTCGGCCGTTGTTCACGCCTTGGATTCAAGCCCATCAATCTCGTACGTCGCCGTCAGAAACTCCCCCTGACGAGATGGACTATCGCGCATGAGAGGACCTTCCCAATTTCAGACCACCGACGAAGAGGAGTTGATAACGCAAGTCCCTCAGTGCCGGAAAGAAACGACCGCGGCTCGATACAGCAGCGTGCCGACGAGAATCATCATCGCCAAGCCTGGCCACCCACCAAATGGTGGAATCGTGAACAGTGCGAAAGGATCACCTCCAAGACTAGGCCAGATGGCGGATAGTGCAATCGGCAACGCCAACAGAATCCCCATCAAGGCCTCACCGGTAATTAAGCCGGCGGCAAACAGCAATCCTCTCTGCGAAGGTTCATGTCCCTTCCCTGTCACCGCCCTCACCATTGCGGCAATCACCCCACCGGCAAAGATCGCGGCAGAGAGCTTCAGCGGCAAATAGATTCCGAGCGCAACCGCAAGCACTGGGAATCGAAACTCACTGCCATGCCGCTCCTGCCGTCGATCCAACAGAATCACAAGTGTTCCGATGACCGCACCCAATCCGACGAGATGCCACGGCAGCCCTGCACCAAAGACGCTACGCGTGAGGCTGGCCATCAACGTCGCCTGCGGCGCACTCAACGGATGAGGATGACTCGCCGTCGCTTCTCCAATCCCGTACTTTGCCTGAAGCAGAGATAGAACTGGAACCAAAACCATCGCACCGGTGACAACCCCGATCACCTGCATCACCTGTTGTTTCCACGGCGTCGCTCCGACCAGGTGGCCCGTCTTCAAGTCTTGTAGATTGTCTCCGCCCATCGCTGCCGCACAGCAGACAACGGCGCCGATCACCAGTGTTGCAGCAGGCCCGGCTGGGTGCCCAACGCCAAGGATCAAGACGAGCAACAAGGCTGCCAGCATGATTGTAGCGATGGTCACTCCGGACACAGGATTACTGGAACTTCCCACAAGCCCAGCCATATAGGCCGCAACTGAAGAAAAGAGGAATGCCGCCAGCGCCATCACCATGGTCATGAGTAGTCCGATGGGGATACTTTCCACCACTGAGGTGTAGATCCAGGCCATTGGAATCAATGACAGGCCAAAGGAAATGAGGATCCACTGGAGCGGCGCATCCTGCTCCGTACGCACCATGCGACCCCTGGTTTTTGAGGTTTCGCTCGCCCGACGGCCTTCCCATAATGTTTGAATACTGTTCCAGACCGGCTCGTGCAATTTCGTCAATGTCCACAATCCACCGGTCAGCATCGCGCCGATGCCGACGTACCGGATCTGTCCGCTCCAAATCGCGGTCGCGGCGCTCAGTCCTGACAGATCAGGCGGCAGCCCATTGAGAAATCCATAAGCCGGCATCAAGATCAGCCAACCCACCACACCACCCAAGAACACAACGACCGATGTGTGTAGACCGATGATAAAACCCACTGCGAGTAGAGCTGGTGAAAGATTGAGTCCGGCATACAGAACGGTATGCCCAACATAGGTCGCTCCTTCCACTGACTCTGCCCACAAACGCATACCGCTCTCGCCAAATTTCACAAGACCACCGAGGAGTGCAGCCGCCAGTAGAGACCGAACATCCCCTGATACGTTACGCGTCCCTGTGGCACTCCGATCCGCAACGGCTACCTTCAACACTTCTGCCGTCGCCACACCCTCTGGAAAACGCAAGCGAGCGGTCACAATCAAGGCACGGCGTAGAGGAATCGTAAAGATCACACCGAGGAGCCCGCCCACTCCTGCGATTAATGTCGTCTGCCAGTAATTGAACTCGGTCCAATACCCGACTAAGAGGAGCGCGGGAATGGTGAAGATCACGCCGGCCGCCAGCGCTTCGCCTGATGACGCGGCCGTTTGAACGATATTGTTTTCGAGAATATTCGAGTCACGAAACAGTCGGAGTATCGCCATGGAGGCCACAGCCGCCGGAATCGAGGCAGAGACCGTCATTCCTGCAAAGAGTCCCAGGTAGGCATTGGCCGCAGCCAAGACCGCGGCAAGAACGACCGACAGCACCACGGCTTTGACCGTAATCTCAGGAACCCTGACCGTGGCAGGGACGATAGGGGGAGAATCCTCTCGGGTGGGATCAGCTGATGATGCAGATGCCATAACCGTGTCAATCGGTTACTACACGAGGGCTTCGAAGATTCGCATACCGGTATTGACGGATGATATCCCACCCCTGTCCTGGTTCAGGACCTGTTCACTCCGACGCTCCGTTAGTCGTGAAAGATTCGCACGGATACTTTTCTTCCCTTGATCCGTGCACGGCTGAGCTGTTGAATAATACGTGGAGCCAGGGATTCAGGAACATCGACAATCGAAAAACGTTCTTCAATTTCGATAGCCCCGATCATCGCGGAGTTGATTTTCGCCTCATTAGCGATGGCGCCGACGAGATCTCCTGGTCGGATGCCGGCCTCTTGTCCCGCCCCCACGTAGACACGCGCCATCCCGGCTTTCCGTCCCGCGTCAGCCGTCTTTCCCATAGGACGACGGTCAGCCCCTGTCATTCCGCGCTGTGGTCGACCGCCGTGCCGCACACCCTCCTGCATAGGCCTTCGAATATCGGGCGGTCGGACGGGAGTAGCTGGAATTTCCTGTTCTTCGCGCTCCCCACCTTGAGCACGAACCAGCAGTTTGAGGGCAGCGGCGGCAATGTCAACCGGAGTATGAGAAGACAATCGATGCACGAGTTGCCTGCAGACCTCTAACTCTCCCTGCTCCAACGTCTCAACCACGGTAGCCTGTATGCGATCCAACTGTTTGGCTCGAAGGTCAGCGATGGAAGGGATGGGAAGCACGGTGACACGAGCTTTGGTATGCTGCTCGATGGATCTCAGAAGACGCTGCTCTCGCGGATCAAGAATAGTGATGGCTGTGCCTTCACGACCGGCTCGGCCTGTCCGGCCAATACGGTGCACATAGACTTCAGCAGAAGCCGGCAGATCATAGTTGATCACATGCGAGACGTGCGGAATATCCAGGCCGCGCGCTGCGACATCAGTGGCCACGAGCAGCGACGTTTGACCGGACTTAAAGGCTTGCATGACTCGGTCGCGTTGTCCCTGACTCATCCCACCATGAATGGCCTCGGCCCGTTGACTGCGGCCGATCAGCATGGTGGTCACATCATCAACTTCCAATCTCGTTCGACAAAACACCAGGGCTGACTTGGCATCAGCCATCTCAATCACTCGAGCAAGCGCTACGGCTCGATATGGTCGCGTCACGACATAGGCCGTTTGCTGAACGCGGGGGGTCGTCCCCGCTTTGACCGGTTCCTTTGCGATCGTAATCTCGACCGGATTGCGGAGGTGTCGATGAGCGATCGAACGAATTCTTGGAGGCATCGTCGCTGAAAACAACGCGGTCTGTCTGGTTTTCGGCGTTTGGTCCAAAATCGCATCCAGATCGTCTGCAAACCCCATGTCGAGCATCTCGTCGGCTTCGTCCAGCACAACGAGCTTCACCGCCTGTAGGCGCAACGTCCCACGGCGGATATGATCGAGCGCTCGTCCTGGTGTAGCCACCACCACATCGACACCTCGCTTCAGCGCGTACAATTGGGGTCCAAAGGGCTGTCCTCCGTACAGCGTGAGCACACTCGTTCGCAGTTCTTTCCCATAGCGTTGTACCGCCTCTCCGACCTGAATCGCTAACTCGCGGGTCGGAACGAGAACGAGGGCTGCGGGACGCGCTGTGATCCCATGCCCCAGTTGCTGCAAGAGCGGCAAGGCAAACGCCGCTGTCTTGCCTGTTCCGGTAGCCGCTTGGCCGAGAAGGTCCCGGCCGGCAAGGAGCGGTGGAATGGCCTCCCGTTGGATTGGGGTGGGTTCTTCATAGCCCAGCGTTTCCAGTGTCGTGAGAAGCGGCGCTTCAAGCCCGAGTGACGCAAACCCCGGCGAGAAGCCCGTGGCACTCGGGCTGGTGGACATTGACGATTGGTTCTGTTTCATACGGATGCTGACACCTTTCATGCTGAAAATGGACCGAGAGTCGTCGAAAAGAAACCGAAATTATGTTTTGGATGTAGATGGTACGTGGAAGAGGACGCTCAGCGCAAGACAGGTTGACAGAAGATGATGAATGGCCTCGAAACAGAATCTGCGCGATCAATCACCGATGAGAACTCTCATCACGCATAACGGACACCAGGCGCATCACGCGCTGTGCACTGTTCATATCAGGAGAAAACCGGAGGGGCGCAAGAATCATTCTGCCTCACGACGATCTCGATCTTTCAGACCATGGAGGAAGGTACGCCGGGTGGAACAGATCAGCTGTTCCACCCAGGCGATGCCGGCTTGTTCGTCGCTACGACATACGGCTCATCTATGTTCGACGCACACCTACAGCATGCACCGGAACGAGACGTTCATCCGCTGGGATCAGAAACATCAACTGGGCCAGCGCTCGGTACCTCGCTTCCAATGAACGACAGCGACTCACAAATCGACTGGCGGACAAGCGAGGGAAATAGTCGCGATGCTTCTCATAAAAGAGCGCCCGGCGTCCCCAGCGCTCGGCTTTGAACAGGCACAAGCGGGTCACTAATTCCAACAGATGGTTCGGTGACAACCGCGGACGCTCCTGCTGAAACGGAGTAAGCGGAGCAGATGGAGAGATAGTCAGCCCCTTCGTTACATCCTTCATCTCGAATCCTCCTTAGTACAGTATGACGACACAGATATCTCGATCTCGTGACCTGGAGCGCTCCACGCACTCGAAGACTTGGCTCATCTTGGTGATAACTTATAAATCCGGAAGATGAAGGGATCATTAGGACAAGATGAAAACTTGCTCATCAAGCAGATAAAAAGACAATGCCACAGAGCCGTAAAGTAGAAATCGGCAAGACGGATGAGATCACGAGTCGACACAGGCGCAGCCCGGAAGCGACTCGGTCGCAATGTAGGTGAGATTGTTGGTATACGAGACAAACCCCTTTTGACGCCCATACAGGGTCAGTATACAATCCGTCCCTTTACGATCGACGAAAAACCGGTAATCCGTACCAGACGGTGCCGCTATGACGAACGGACGGGGCCCCAGATCATAGGTGGCGAGCATCACGACAGCCTTGTTTGCGAGCGCATCAGAAATCTTTGACGATTCACCCTGGTGAACCAACATAGTCGATAATCGGTGAACAAAGGAGGTTCGACAGGACTCATCCAAAAGATTCGTAACTTCAGCCATTGTCGTACAACCTGTCATTGCCAAAACAACCATCCAGAGGAAGCTCCGAGACAACGCATCACACTTTCTCACTCGGGCTAGGATCATAGGATGTCTCATGAACAAGAGAGCCACCTATCTTTCTTGACCCGAGTTGATCCGGCACGGAAACAATTAGCCCGTAAAACCTGCGGCGGCCTCTTCTTCCGTGTTACATAGTTCAATGGTGCTTCCGTACACACGGTTCAGGAGATGAAATCCACTGGCTTCGAGCGCTTCCTTGACCATCCCTTTTGCTGCCGCAATCTTCATCTGCCCTTGAACAGCGCTCAGCTCTTTTGAAGCCAGGATGAGGACTCGGATCCCTCCACTGCTGATATAATCGACGTCGGCCAAGTTCATCACCATCTTTTTCGCGCCTTGGTCCAAAATCTTTTTGATCTCCTTGTTCCCCTGTTCGGCCGTGGTGGCAGACAGGCTACCCTGCACCTTCACGAAGGTAATCCCCGAGCTTTCACGGGACGTCACGGTCAATGTGTGTCGGGTTCCCTGGTCCATCATCCCCTCCTTACTTATTTCAATATTGGGCACACGATCCGATCTGGGTTCCGAAGTGTTTATGATAGCAGCGTTACGTCTCTGGTTCCATCGGTATGATATCGGCTGACTGAGAAAGACGCACCTCTCTCACCTCCTTACCCTCCCTCTTGGACCTTTGAATGGGCATCCTCCAGGGTAGAGGCATAGAGGCTCATCATCAACGCTCCGCTCAGTTGGAGTACGGTGCGAACATGCTCATTTCCTCCTGCGAGGACAAGTCTTCCACCTCTTCCGGTCACGTCCATGGCGGCTTTCAGGATCACCCGCAACCCAATCGATGAAATGTACGAAATATGGGAGAGGTCCAACACAATCCGGCGTTCGCCTCTCTCCATGTGATCCATCAGAATCTGTTCGACCTCCGGTGCGCTGTTCGTGTCGAAGCGATCCCGCGGCGTGACGATCACCACGGTCTCGCGTCGACTTGATTCAACATGAATCCCCATGCCCATCGGCTCATGAGGCAGCGGTGGTGGCTGTTTCTTGACATCGCTTGTGCTGATTCGAGTCGTATCCGCACGGTGACCGAGGACAGACGACTCGGATACCAGTTTCTTCTTCACCGTCAATACATTGCATCCCACGTTGCGGTGGTACGTGATTTCGTCAAACATGGAGCGGACCAAATGAATCCCCAACCCACCGATTTCTCGTTCATGCAGCAACAAGGAAAGATCGGGAGGAGCAGCGCTTAAGGGGTTGAAGGGAATGCCGTCATCCGTAATAGTCAGAATGACACACCCATCCTGCACATCACCTTCCACGTGGATGTGACGCTCTGTCGGGTCGTTGGGAAAGGCATACTGCACCACATTGTTCAGCAGGTCATCCAGCGCCATATTGAGCGTGGGGATCAACGGCTTGGCTCTTTCCCATTGTGCGACATATTCTTCAAAAGCGATCTGTAGGACGGGAATGGCCTCCAACTGGTTGGGCATCGTTTGCCGAAAGATTCGCGTCGCAACATCAGGCAGAGTCATGCCGTGATAACGCAATCCCAGCATCGTGATGTCGTCAGCCTGTGGAGCGTCACCTGCAAATGCTTTCACCGCCTGCATCACTTCTCCCAAACGATCGACCACCGAAAGAGCCTGTGATTTGCCCAGCACCATTTTCAGCCGATCCTTGCCGAACAATTCGCGCCTCTTATTGTCGGCTTCGGTAACGCCATCGGTGTAGAGAAAGAGTTCATCCCCAGACTCCAGCTGAATGGTACTTTCTTTGAACGCGATACCTGCCATAGGACCGACTAGAGGCCCATCTTGAGCCGTCAGCCATTCGAACGTTCCATTCGCTCGCTTTAATAAGGGCGGATTATGGCCGGCATTGGTCGTCACAAGCGTGCCGTCTCGGAGATTCAAGATGCCGAGATATAATGTAACGAACATACAGCTATCGTTCTCGGCGCTCAGTGCATCGTTCACATGAGTCACGATACTGGCGGGAGACGGATCAGAGGCCGCTCTGGTCTTCACCATGATTTTCGTCATGGCCATAAACAGCGCGGCAGGGACCCCATTACCCGACACATCACCGATGACAAAACACAACCGATGCTGATCGACGAGAAAAAAATCGTAGAGATCGCCGCCGATCTCCAACGCCGGTTCCAGCACGGCATAGAGTTCCACCTCTTTTCGATCCGGAAAGGCGGGAAAAACGCGCGGCAGCATGCTCCGTTGAATATCACGGCCGACATTCAACTCTTCTTGCATACGGGTTTTCGCGGCCTCGACCAAGGCCAACGAATCCGCTAGCCGCCTCTTCGCATCCTCGGCTGCCTGTTCGGCGTTTTTCAAAGCCGTAATGTCGGTAGCAATAAAGACGATCCCGCCATCCTGGGTCTTCCGCTCATTAATTTGCAGCCACTCTCCACCGGACCGATACTGAATGTACGGTGTCACCGGATTGCGATGCATCTCAAGACGTCGACGCACCCAGGGTTCGACATTCCCCATCGCAGCCGGGATATCGCCACGCTCGGCGGTCCGGCGGACGATTGATTCGAATAAATCGCCGGATTGAATCTGGGCCCCGGTCCCGGACATGACTTCACGATACTTGCGATTGCAGATGACCAGACGATCGTCCGCGTCGAACAATGCGAACCATTGGGGAACGCTTTCGACGGCCTCGATCAGCCGAGCATGACTCGCGCGAGCCATCCTGGATGCTTTAGTCACTTGCCGATCGATAATGGCCAGGAGCGTGGAAAGCGACACGGCGACGACTGCAAGCAGACCAATGTCGATGCCCGACGGCTGAATACGGTTCACGACATCCCCCATTCCACGCATCGAAATCAACCCGACGAGATGCGTCCCGGCAAGGGCGAACCCCATGGCGGTCGCTTTTTCAGTCACCCGCCAACCACCGTAGGTAATGTTCCATCCTCCGATCACGGTGACGATAACGCTGAGAACAACGATGCCGATGACCGAATAGATAAATGGAAGAAGGACCGCTTGGACATCGATCGGTTGGTGCACGGCCATGGTGCTGGTCACGTGGGTGAGACTCATACAGGCCCCCATCAGCATGCCCCCGGAGACGAGCCGCATCCACCCTTCGACATGACTGCTGATCACATAGACGGCGATGGCTCCGGTTGCCCCTGCAGGGAGCAGTGAGAGTACGGCAAGGCCGGCGTCTTCAATTGCTGAGGCGCTTGGACAAAAGGCGAGGTTCCCGATGAAATGCATGGCCCAGATCTCAAGGCCGGCTGCGACAGCTCCGATGAACAACCATCGAATCGTGGCCTGCCCTTGATCGGGGGCACGTATCCGTTCGGCGATGCTCAGGATGACGTAGGAGGCTGCGCCCCCAAGTAACATCGAACAGGCCGCGAGCAGCGGATCACAGATTCCCAACATCGTGACGCTCCAAGTGGACCAATGGGATCATACGAGAAGAGAACTGTCTGTTTCGTGCCGTCGGAATCGCCGTCAGCGCACCAGCTGATTGAGCCGTTCCCATCGCGGATCGTGTGTGTCAGGATTGACCGACCAGTAGACAAAAAGCACCCGTCCCAGCAGATGCTCCTTGCTGATCGGCCCTAAAAAACGGCTATCTAAACTCTCCTCACGGTTATCACCCATGAGAAAATAGGTCTCCAGCGGAACGGTAATCGGTGAAAGATGATCGCGCACGTGCCCGGCCATACTGGAGCGATCGGAATGGCGCGTATAAGGCTCCGACAAGGCCTCACCATTCACATACACGACCTGGTCGCGAATCGCGATCTGATCACCGGGGAGTCCGATCACGCGATGGAGAAACCGTTTCCCATTCTCGTCCGGATAGCGGTAGACGACGACGTCCCCCGGCTGAGGCTCCGCGGCCTGATAGGCAACCTGGTGCACAATCACATGGTCGCCTCGCAACAATGTCGGTTCCATGGATTGGCTTGGGATCTGGTATATCTGAGACCGCGCACGAACGAGTGGCAAAAGCTCCGGGAGACGATCTCTCACAAATGACTCGCGAAGATCCTGCAACGTGGACCACAGCGACAGGCTCTCGTCGTCATACCGTGCGAGCAGCGCCTGCGCATCCGCGCCGGCAAGCCTGGTACGATAGTAATCTGCAAGATGATCCTCCCAGAAGTTCGTCGGCGCGAGATCGATGAGCATGACTTTGAGTGAGTGGACAAATGATTGTTCAATACGATCAGCTTGCGTCAAGGTCAATGGCGTAGACAGGCCCGATTGAGCTTCAAGCAGGCGACTGTACCCCGCCACATCCGACTGAGCGGCGATCCGGTGGAACAAGCGATCCGAGGTGACTTCTAGGCGGGCAAGCTGCTGATAAACCGTGAACGGCTCCTGATCAACATGGGACACCGTCAATGAGGTCTCGCTGCATCCGGTCGAAAGACCAAGTCCCACACCAACCAACCAGAGGACGATACTCCTGAAGCAGCTTCTGCCAGGGTCAGAGATAGAACAGAACGACGTGCGAGTCATCTTCCCTCCCGTACTGTATGCCGCCGGAAGAATACCGCACTCTGTGTCGAGTGGAAAGGCCAACCCAACTATTCTCCAGCCTGACGGTCTCTCAATCGGGAGGATCGGTCTCCTGCCTTCTTGATCCATGAAGGAGTCAGCAGTCTGACTAGGGCCTGAGGCATGCCTGTCAGGTCGCAATAGGTCCGGGTCCCGGCCATCACATCCGTCACCGCTTCAGAGAGGCGCTGCCCTTGTCGTAAAAAGGCCCATGACCGGAGACGAGGAAAGTCGTACAGCAATCGAGCCAACCGGCGTCCGGCTCGCAGTTCAGGCATGAGGGACTCTGCAACTGACCGAACGTACTTCTCTTGAACGGATTCTTCTTCCAGATTCCCGTCAACCAAGGACTGCGCAGCCAGTTGACCACTGCGAAGGGCAAATGAAATGCCTTCTCCGGTGACCGGATCGGCAAAACCAGCCGCGTCTCCCACCAACAGAACGCGGTTCTTCATACATGGTCCTTTTCGTGGCCGAATGGGAATGACGAATCCGTGACGCTCAATCTGAGTCAGATCACCACACCCAAGCAAGTCGAGATACTGCATCATTGCGCGCTTCAGCTCGCCTTCTCGCTGGACCATCGAGAGGACACCGATCGAGAGATGTTGCCGTTTCGGAAACGCCCAGGCATAGCCATGGGGGAGGATGCCAAAATCAAATCGTGCCACGCTGCAAAAACGACCCAATCGCTCTTGAGAGATCGTGACCTCGTACTCCAACGCTGGAATGAGTACCCGTCCGTCCACCATTCCGACTTTCCGTGCGACCTGGCTGAGCGCCCCGTCGGCGGCGACGAGAAACTTGGCCATCATGGCTCCCCTGTGCGTCATAACGGTCACCGAGTCGCTCTGTGACGAAACCTCTTCGACCGCGCAGCGTTGATGCAGTACAGCACCTGCAGCCTGCGCAGCGGACAGCAGGGCATAATCAAACTGATCGCGCATCGTCATGGAAACAATTGGTACTGATCGATGGGTGGTGAAGGATAAGCCCTCGGAAACAACGTGGAGTTGTGCCGTGTGACAGTCCTGTTCAATCACATGACGCACATCGATAGGCAAGGCCTGTATGGTACGACCAATGATCCCGCCACCACAGGTCTTGTACCGAGGCAGTGCCGCCTTCTCAAGGACAGCGACCCGTACACCTGCTCTGGCCAATCGCCATGCCGCGATAGCACCGGCCGGACCGCTACCGACCACAATGACGTCATACGTGAGACTCATCTCTCACGTACGTCGCTGTTTAAAATGAAGTAGATCTTTTCCATTCAATAGGGGAATGACTATCAAGATGAACTCGGTGCCTGTTGCGAAAGGGCCTGATGGAGTGAGGAGCCGGCAGACGGTCGTCTGCCCCTTCCCCTTGCCTTCGTAATCGCAGAAGCATACCCCATCGGGTCTCCACAGGAAAAGACATCCTGCCACCATGCAGCCAAGCACCTGTCTCTCACAGCATCCGTGACCACGTGTATGTAGTGTCACGCTGAAATATCGGCACCGATTCTTGACGTCATCTGTGGTAGCCTATGTAGTAAGACAGCCTGGCCTCACCTGGTTCGGTCTGGGGACTTTAGAGGTAGGTCAGCTGATCAATCGAGGAGGAACGGGAGAAATGGTGCGCCTCGCCCTACTGCTGCTCATCGTGGCACTGGTCACCGTGGGGCCGCAACTGTGGACCAAGCGCGTCTTTGCCAGACACAATACCCCTCGTCCGGACTTTCCTGGGACCGGAGGAGAGTTAGCCAGACACCTGCTCAATCGGTTCGACCTTCACTATGTCATCGTGGAGCCGACGCGAATAGGCGATCACTATGATCCTATTAGCAAAGCAGTCCGACTGACACCTGATATCCTCGACGGCAAATCACTAACGGCAATTACGATTGCCGCCCACGAAGTCGGACATGCTATTCAAGACCACCTGAAATACCAGCCGTTAACGGAGCGTACAAAGCTTGTGCGTGTCGCGCAAAGAGCGGAAAAGATCGGGGCGGTACTCATGATGGCCATGCCCATCGCGGGGGCGGTCGCGCGCACCCCGGTTGCGAGTGTCGTCGTTCTGATGGCCGGGATGGCGACGATGGGGATCTCGACGTTGGTCCACCTGATCACACTTCCCGTCGAATGGGATGCCAGTTTCAAACGGGCCCTGCCCGTTCTCCGGCAAGGCAATTATCTCTCGCCGGAGGATGAGCGGGGAGCTCGTAGCATCCTGACCGCCGCCGCATTCACCTACTTGGCGGCATCCCTGGCAAGCTTGGTCAACCTCTGGCGCTGGATCGGGTTCCTCAGGCGATAGGCTCGGATCAAATTCCAGGCTTCATCGTAGTCGACGGTGGAAGAGCTCAGCCGCGAGGCCATAGCAGATCCGCGCAGCAGCCGGGTCGTATCGAGGACCTTCGTCGCGAAGAAAGGCATGGGCGCCGTTGAACTCATGCCACTGAAATCGCACAGCGGCATCACTCAGTGCGTTGTAAATGAGCGCCCGCCCCTCGCGAGGGATGTGCGGGTCCTGTCGACCCCAGATCATCAGCAACTCACCCCGGATCTCGGCAACCCGATCCAGGCTGTCGTCATGGAGTCCCTGACCGAGACTGTGCTTATGAATGTCCGTGGCGTAGAAACAGGCCGCAGCCAGCACATCGGGCTGCATCGCCGCACGAAACGCCAGATGGCCTCCAATGCAGATCCCCATCACACCCACCTTACCCGTGCAATACGGTGACGACGCCAGGTAGTCCAAGACCGCGCGCGCATCACCATCATAGCTCGACAGAGTTTTGGTGATTTTGTGCTGATTGCCGCGCGCCGCGCCTGCCTCGTCATAGCCCAACACCGTACCGGTCGGCTCCAGCTCATGGAAGATCTCCGGTACCGCCACCACAAATCCATGGCTCGCCAGCATGGCGGCCGTGCGACGGATCGGCCCCGTGACCTGGAAAATCTCCGAGTAGAGGAGTACCCCCGGATAACGACCCTCACCGTTAGGACGAACGAGATAGGTCCGCATCGGCCCCGTTGGAGTCGGCAGATCAGTCGATTCAGACTCAGTAATGGTCATACATCCACCTCACAGTAGGTTGATCTGATTTGGAGAGAGGATTGAGTCGGGCACAGAGTTATTGTACGTGGAAGCGAAAGGATTGCCTTCTCTTTTCTCTTTTCCAGATTGTAAAAACAGGCCTGGAAATTCACAGTGATCCTAGATCGAAACCGAGACCTGTCTGCCTACTGCTGAACGGCTGGTCGACGGCAAGATTCGAGGCTTATCGCGCAAGCTTCTTCTTGATTGCCGTCAAGTGCTCAGGGGTCGATCGCACCTGGATCGTCACGCCTTCGGCATCATACTGTTCGGACAGAATCCGCATCCGGGATCGGATCTCAGCCAGGGTCTTTTGAGCCGTAAATGGAATATGCAATTTCTCATCGATCATCTCTTGCTCGAAATGCCTCATGATGCGCTCGCGCAAAGCGGTCACATCGTCCTGGTTCCTCGTGGACAGGAACACGGCATCCGGATATTCAGACTTCAGCGAGACGATCTCATCCGGGCCGAGACGATCCTGTTTATTCAACACCAGAAGGCTGGGAATATCCGTGGCGCCCACGTCGGCTAACACGTTCCGCGTGACGTCAAGTTGAGACCGAAAGGAAGGGTCCGACGCATCGACGACAAACAGCACCAAAGAGGCACAGGCCGCTTCATCCAGCGTCGACTTGAACGACGCCACCAGATCATGCGGAAGTTTTTTGATAAATCCCACCGTATCGCTCATGAGCACTTTCGGACGCGATTCAGGATAGAGAGGCCGAATCGTGGTATCGAGTGTGGCGAACAGCTTGTCGGCGACGAGCACATCGCTTCCGGTCATCGCCCGCATCAGTGAGGATTTTCCGGCATTGGTATAGCCGACGAGCGCGACCGTCAATTCACTCCCTCGCCTTGCCCGACGCGTGTGATGTTCGTCTCCAATGGCCGCCAATTCCGACTTGAGTTCTTTCACACGATCACGAATGCGTCGCTTATCGAGTTCGAGACTCGTCTCTCCGGCCCCTTTTCCGCCGATGCCTCCGCCTTGCCGCTCTCTCCCACCCCCGGTCTCCCGCAACCGTGGGGCCAGATAGTTGAGACGCGCGATCTCCACCTGCAACCGGGCCGCTCTGGTCCTGGCATGTCGGCTGAAAATTTCTATGATGACCCCGGTTCGGTCCAGCACCGGCACGCCGACGACGCGTTCAAGATGACTCAACTGTGACGGCGACAGATCACAATCCACAATGACAATCTGCGCCTGTTGATGAGGACTGAGAGACCCCTCGCAGAGGTTCTCCGGTTCTTCCTCGACAAAATCCTCAACTTCGTCCGATTCAGCAGCTTCTTGCTTCAAGGCCGCTTTGTGCATCGGTTTTTCAAATGACATCCCGATAGTGCCTGGCCCACCGGTCCACCGGGCCAACTCGGTGAGTTTCCCTTGCCCCAGGACGGTTGAAAACTTCTCGGAATTCCGTTTTTGAGTCACATGGCCGACCACCTGGTAGCCGAGGGTCGTGACGAGGCGGGAAAGTTCATGCAACGAACTATCCACCTCTTCCCGAGTCACCCCAGGAGTCTGGATCGCCACCAACACGGCACGAGATGGTGAAAGAGTCGTCATTGTCTACGGTTCCTATGTTCCATTGTGAATGAATGGTATGCATCTTAACAGGAAAGCGCGAGTTTCATCCGGATTCGGCGCCTTTCACACAGCATCTCTTAGGCAGCACCCAACATGCACAAAAGGGAACTCCATTTACCCACGACACACGTCCGCTCTGAACGGCACGACGGAAGAACACGGTACGCACTATGGATCTGCCGATCCTCCGGCGTTCCCCCGCCATCTTACGTATCGATACCATTTGCCATGCATACGTACGTGTCTTATCGTATAATCAAACATAGGTCGTCTGCGGCTTACTCCTTCGAGGCGTTTTCTGCTTGGCTGTACCCACACGCGAATGCGATTGATTCGATTACCACCGGCCCTCGCTCTTCTCATCCTGCTGTTCAGTACCCCCGCCTTTTCGTTCACGGCCTTAGTCGTTTCCGTCAAAGACGGCGACACGATCGAAGTCCTGTCGAATGGGCGAGCCACGAAGATTCGTTTACGTGGGATCGACTGCCCCGAGAAACGCCAAGCCTACGGATACCGGGCCAAACTCGCGACGGCTGTCTTGACCTTTGGACAGGCCGTCACAATCCACCCACATGAAAAAGATAAGTACGGACGACTCGTTGCCGACGTGGTGCTTGAGGATGAGACCAATGTGAACCACCTCTTGGTCAAAGACGGGTGGTGCTGGTGGTATCGGAAGTATGCGCCGGATGATACCGTCCTTGAAACATTAGAGAGTGAAGCGCGCCAGACCAAACGAGGCCTATGGAACGATCCACACCCCCTCCCACCCTGGGTCTATCGTAAGCTGAAACAGAAGCCGCCTGTCGGCATCCTGGAGCAGCTCCCGTAGCAAGGCCTACAACAGCCTTTTTCTCCCCCCCTTTGCTTCGCAGACATGTAGTTCTTTCATAGAAATTCCCCCGTCCAGTGGCTGAGAGCGTCCGTATGGACGAGGCCGTTCAACGAAGCCTCATACTCTGTTGGAATCCTCTCTTCTGCGTATCTCTCTAGCGACAAATTCACAAGCCATTGATTCTATGAATATCTTTGTGCTTTTTTTGAGTGAAAGTTCGTGCTAGGATCCCTGTGCTGCTTTCTTTCGCCATGGAGTCTCTCCCGGCGGTAAGAAATGGGGGGAGGTGATAGGGGTATCACCTCCCCTTTCTTTTTCCAGGCTGGTGGTTCGTTGCCAAGACCTGGGCCTACCGAGCCTCCGCTCTCCCCTTTTCCTACGTCGTCAGCTCATACGGTACACGTCACCAGTCTAGCCGGTTACCTCTAGCAGAATGCTGAAAAAGTCCTCCAGCGGCGTTCTCGCATCACTCAGAGGCTTGACGTACCGAAGCGTACGCCTCGCCCCTTCGCTCGCTGCGGCCTTGCTGGAGAGCCTTTTTGAGCATTCTGAAGTCTAGAATTTCACAGTTCCCTCTATCATCGTGCAGCGATGTCCGAAGCAGAAACCGCGTCTTTCAGCAAACTGCTAGAACTCATCAAGAATTGGACCCTATGGACGGAGATCCTCCAGGGTGGTGTCGCCTATAACCAGGGCTGCCGATGAACTGTTGGATTAGATAATGCTCGATGCCGAGCTGAGAAAAGTCGAGGGAGGGAGAAGTGAGGAGGCGACGTGACCGTCGCCTCCCAGAGTGCAACGACTACTTCTTCTTCTTGGCCGCCTTCTTCGCCGGCTTCTTCGCTGCTGCTTTCTTCGTCGCCATGAGAACCTCACCTCCCTTCCATTTCAAAAATGGGGATACTGTATGTGTGGTATAGCAGACTTTGAGCAATCAGTAAAATCCTCCCGACACAAACTTTTGTGATCGGCAGAAGTCGTGACACCCCTGAAGGGCATTCGAGGCCATCGGACTTGCTCATGACCCCTTCTACCGCAACCACCAAGACGCCACTGCGACAAGCCCGGCCATGGGTTGCGCGGGGCTTGTCGGGCAGGCCCGCCCTTTTGCCCCTCCAGGACTCCGCCTGCCGATCTCCTCTGGCGTCTTGTGGGTTTCGTGATGAATCGCAATGAATAGTGCGGGCTAACGAGATGAGAATCGGATGCAATCGCCGGTAATCACAGCCTATGACCATTGGAGAAAGCACAGGCTTGGTCTGCCGGAACGACAAACGGGACCTGCTTCTCTCAACCGATCTACCGCATTACTTCTCAGACAAGTGTGTGACCGCTTGTTCGGTGTGTTTCGTGGCCACGTCCGCATGACCCGCGCCCCCATGCTCAATGGCGTGTTTTAGCTCCGCGATGCCGGCGTCCACATGCGCATCCTTGCCTGCTTTCAGCGCATGTTGCAGGGCCGCTTCCGCACTAGCCAGGAATGGCCCCATATGACCCTGCTTGCTATGGTCCGCGGCTTCCTTGGCAAGCTTGATGGCATCCTGCCGATGCTGGTCTTCGGAACGGACTGCATCACGACGTGCCCCGCCTTCGGCGAATACCGGCTGCAACGGCAGAACTGTGCAAGTGACGAGAACGAATAGTGCGACGAGTGCAACTGCTCGTGGCCTGATATATCGTGTCATTAGCATGCTCCCTTCTTAAATGAACCAAGATCGGTAGGATTCTCTCCTCTTGAGGAGAGTCACCGGATAGCTCCACCCTTCTCGACGAAGGTCATTGTACCATGTGTGCAGCCAGAACTTCCCCAGGATGGATCACTGACAACCGTTTCAGCAAGCGATGAGGATCGTATTGACCACTTGAGTCTCCTACATCAGCCCGCCAGGGCCAGGGCTTCGCGCAGGACAGCGTCGAAGAGACGGCGGCTGTCGGTTTGCACAAAGGGCTCCTCTTCAATGACCTAGCGTGCGAAACGAGGCCAAATAATTTACTGGAGCGAGGCAGTCTGGAGAAACCTCTTCACTTTTAATAACTAGGACATCCGGTTTCCCCGATTCGACTTTGAGGACCAGGTAAAAGCAGTAATTAGACTTCGATCGACTCTGTTTCCATTCGTTCTGCGTCAGGAAAAAGGACAGCTTTTGACCTGATTGGCGAGCTGCTTTGACCTCGATGTAGCGGGGTGGTCTTTCCCCGATTTTATGGACACATCAGAAACGCGCCATACTAGGCGAGGAGGTGTGTCATGGAGCAACGGAGAACGTACAGCCAAGACTTTAAGCAGGAAGCCGTCCAGCTGACCAAGCAGGCCAGCGGCGCGATGACACAAGTGGCTAAGGATTTGGGTATTAATGCCGCCATGCTGGGGCGGTGGTGCCGGGAAGTGGGGCAACGAGGCCGGAACGCCTTTCCAGGAACCGGGATCCCTCACGATCAAGAACGCGCCCGCCTCAAACGTGAATTGGCCCTCGTCACGCGCGAGATTTTTTAAAAGAAGCGGCAGCGTTCTTCGCCAGGACCGCACGGGAAAGGATGCCATGCTCCAACGTTGCCGCACCATGTTTCCCCTGCGTCTGATATGTCGCCTGCTCCACGTGTCACCG
>JAFEBI010000002.1:0-40192 GCA_018242725.1 Nitrospira sp.
TTCCGACCGGGGCACTCAGTACACCTCCCTGGAGGTTCAGGCGTTTCTCCATGCACATGGGATTGTCAGCAGCATGAGTGGCGTGGGAAGCTGCTATGACAATGCCGTGGCGGAGAGCTTCTTTTCCGTACTCAAGCGAGAACGGGTGCATCGGCGTCAGTATCGGACTCGCGCCGACGCCCGGGCCGATATCTTTGATTACATCGAGAGGTTTTATAACGGTCAGCGGACGCACTCCTTTACGCGAGGAGTCGCCCCACGGATCTTTCTCGAAAGGCATTATGAAAAGTCTTCTTTAACCCGTCCGTGAAACTGGGGGAAGACCAAGGAAAGATTCAGGAACTAGAACGGAAGGGCATCTTGCCGAGGGGAAAGTGACCAAGCGAGACAAATTGAAGCGGCTTAGTAGGATCCAGAAAAGAAAAGAGGATAGCTGCTTTCGAACAGTCTTTGAGACCACTTGAAAAGGAGCCTGTCCCCTTTTCTCCGATACACGCTCAATGGCAAAGCAGAACCGAGACGAGTTTTCAGCAAAAACAAAAAAGCAGATCGGTACGCGCGCTGGCTGGCATTGTTCTGATCCAGCATGCCGCCGATTAACGGTCAGTGCCAATTCCGAGGGGACTGACGAGTCAACCCTCGGCATAGCGGCACACATTTGTGCTGCTGCGTATGGCGGTCCCCGCTACGACGAGAACCAAACGCCTGCACAGCGTAGTTCAGCGGATAATGGAATATGGCTCTGTACAATTCACGGCGCTGCCGTGGACAAGGAGGATCCCAAGTATACCGTTGCTCTGTTGCGAGAATGGAAGGCGCAGGCGCAGAGGAATGCTTGGCGAGCCAACCTATACAACGAAGGTCCGCTCGCACCGGCGAGGCGAACGCCGAGCACAGATGAGTCAAGTAACCGCATTCGTGCCGCCGCAGCCGCCGACCTTGACGTTTTCAGGCATTCAGACAAGTGGCCGTCTACCGCTATTACACTCACTCTTGAAGTAGACGGCTTGAGAGATCTCGTTAGCACATCAGAGCTGGCGACCGCCCTTATCACACTCGATGATTTCATCCTAGTCGCCCCACCCGGCATGGGCAAGACTACGACGTTATTTCAAGTCGCGGAAGCGCTGTTGGCTAATTGCAACGCTTCACCGATTATCGTGCCGCTCAGTGACTGGTCCACGGATGGCGCGGCGCTCCTCGAATCAGTTTTGAAGCGCCACACGTTTCAAGGCATTTCGGAAGATGAGCTGCGCGTTGTTGCTGCAAAGCCTGGTGTAATCCTGCTCCTAGACGGTTGGAACGAGCTAGACGTAGGCGCGCGCAAGCGTGCAGCGGCTCAAGTCAGGCGTCTCCAAGCGGAGTTACCGGAACTCAGCTTGCTGATCTCGACGCGCCAGCAGGCTCTTGATGTTCCAGTCGACGGTACGCGTATCAACCTTCTCCCTCTCAGGCGGACGCAACAACTTGATATTGCTAAGGCTCTGCGTGGTGACGTGGGCGTGCGTATGCTCGATCAAGCGTGGCGTACCGCTGGCGTGCGTGAGCTTGTCACAATCCCACTCTACTTGACGGCGCTGCTGGCTCTTCCTGAGGGCACACCCTTTCCGACCACGAAGGAAGAAGTGCTGCGTCGTTTTGTCTCAGTACATGATGGAGACACCCAACGCGCTGGCATCCTTGCGGAAGTGACCTACGGATTACACCAGCGGTTCCTGGAAGACCTCGCAAAGACCGCTAATCAAGCTGCCTACACGACGATCCCGGATGTCGTGGCCCGTAAATCCGTCTCGGATACAGAGAGTGCCCTCGTAACGGAAGGGCAGATCACAGAAAAGCCTCAGCCCAACATTGTCCTAGAGGCACTTGTCGGCTACCACCTGCTCCTGCGCATCGGCGATCCTGTAGGCTATTCGTTTCAGCATCAGCAATTTCAGGAATGGTACGCATCGCTCTTCGTGGAGCGTCTGATGATGGCGAGTATCAGTGATACCTCATCCCGCAACACGCTGAAGGCAGAGGTTCTCAATTTGCCGGTGTGGGAAGAATCCATTCTTTTCGCGTGCGAGCGGCTCGCACGCGGTGACCTAAAACAGCAAGAGTGTTGCAGTGCGGCGATTATGGCCGCATTCGAGGTTGATCCCATGCTCGCTGCCGAGATGATCTTTCGTTCGACCGACGCCATTTGGGTGCGCATCGGCGCGACTATTCGGGGGAAAATCGAACGTTGGCACACGCCAGGACAAGTCGATCGCGCCCTACGCTTTATGATGAGCTCTAGCCGTCCTGAGTTTGTCGATCAAGTGTGGCCGCTCATTACGCATGAAGATGATCAAGTACACCTCAGGGCTCTCCGCGCTGGCAGAAGCTTCCGGCCATCTCTTCTCGGCAGCGATGCGGCTAAGCGAATAGCGGTGCTGCCACCCCGCACTCGGACCCACGTTCTATACGAGATCGTGATGAACAGTGGAATGGATGGCCTCGATCTCGCGGCGGGCATCGCCAAGAATGATCCAGACCCTGAAATAAAAGCGAAGGTGATCGCTGCACTTGCATTTCGCCATGCGAATCGGCACATCGCTGACGTGTTGCACTGCGCAGACGAGAAGACGTTTGATTTGGTGCTCTGCAAAGATATCCTCGATGAAACAACTGATGAGAGCATCATAAAAGGAATGGAGGCGGCGCGTGAACGTCAGCGAAAGGCAGGGGATTCGGCTCACGATCGTTTGCGCACAATTGTGTATGCGCGAGGCGATAAAGACCTAAGCGACGAGTTGACTGCGATTATTGCCGAAATGGAGATCGACAAGAAATCAGTTGGGATAGTGAATCTACTCTATATGCTCCGCAACCGCTACTCGCGTGCAATCGCAGCTGGTCTCCTTCAGCGCGTGCGCGCGGGGCGCACACTGCTTTACGGCGCAGATGATCTGCTCGCGTCGGCGAATCTAAGATTTGAGGACGAGGTGCTAATCGAGATTGCATTGGCCGAAACTGCCCGCCACGATGACCGTGCCGAAGCCGCTGCGTCCGTGCTCGGGCCGCTTGCTGTTGGTCGCATGATCGAAACTGCTTTCGAGGCGAACAAGCATGTTCGGGGCTCGAATGGCCAACACGATCAAGCCGCAGTCGACCGCTATTATGCCTTGCTAGACCGCATCGGACATACACCCGGCGCAAGCCTTGTCGCTGCTGTTCGGACGCGCTCGGCGCAGGCTGGGAATAAGGAAATGGCGGATTTGGCAGACCTGATCTCTCGCCATCCAAATGACGAGGGTGGTCGCGGCAGGCCATTCGACGCCGACGCGCTCGCTACGATTCGAGTGCTGGCAGAAGACTGGGGCAACCGGATGCTGGCGTCTAGCGATGCGATGCGTTCGCAATTGTCTTCAATTGCAAAGCTCGTTTGCCGCGCCCCATCAGTCGGCTTGCTGCAACTGCTAAAGCGGCTCCTTGATGAAGATCTGCGCCGTTACCGCGCTTTCCGGCAAGAAGCAGAGGTGACGGGCTGGCGTCAAGGAAAGGCGCTGGACGAAGCTCGCACACTACATACATATGAGTACGAGCGCGCGTTTCATGCAATTAAAGCACCGGCGACGGCTGCGCTCATGTGTGAATATCTGCGCGACGAACATTTCGGGCAGTCCGCTGCTCTCGTGTTGGCCGGGCAATGGAGCGCCAAGAATGAACCCACCGAGGCGAGGCACGTCTGGGGTCAAGTGGATTTCTCTCGCGTCGAGGAGAAGCGCGCGGCACGCGTCACAGATCCCGCTGCAACGTCGGCAGAGGCGGAAGCGATTTTTGGGGCAATTGAGCCGTTGATCGCTGATGATGCAACGGAGGTCCAGAATAAGCACGCCATTGCTCTCGGCATCGTTGCTGCGCGACTGCCGCATGGCGAACGCCAAAGCACGATTGAAACCCTCATCTCCCTCGCTTCGCGCCAGCAGCGTGCTGCTCTGCTTCAAAACCTCATTCTGTCTGGTGAGAACGTCAACATCGAGCTGGTCAAGAGCGGCCTTTCGGAGATGTTTGGCGTAGCTAAGCAAGAGAGCTGGATTCTGTGGGACGGTTATGAGGTGAGGTACTGGCTGCGCCTGCTTCCATTTTCGAATCCTACTGCTGAAGCGTCCGCTGTTGTGCGTGGCCTGCCAAACGATCAACGTAGGGTTGACTGGCTAGAAGACATGATTGGGGGATTCAGAATGGCCCCTGGTACCGCCGCCGAGAGTGTCCTTTTTCAATTGGCGGAGGACAATCCAAACCTCTATGGCAATTACGCCTGGCGCGATGCCGTCCTACGCCGAGGGACGCTTTCGTCCGCGGTGCATTTTGTGGATCTCGCCGCGAGCGGTGTGTTAGAGGGGAGGGAAACGTATCCCAGTGACACTGCACGGCAAATTGCAGGATTGATGAGCAAACATGCCGAACTGCGTACCCATGTCTATCAGTTACTTGAAAATGGCGCTAGCATGCCCAGCCTCGGGCTACTTGCACAAGCAGTTGCAGAAGCTCCTGATACGGATGGCTTGCTATTGCTCATCAAACATAATCCCTCTTTTATCTCACGCCTCACCATTGAGAGGGTTGTTACCGAACACGTTCCCTCCGAGGATTTGAAAGGCGCCTACACCATCGTTCCTGTTCCCGCCATCGAACTTAGGCAGAAACTATTGGCAATGACTGTGGCTGGAAACTGCACGGCTGCCGCCACTGATTGCCTGTATCAGATTGATGAGATCAGGGACGAATATGGCGCGCCAGATTCTGAACCGCGTCATCCTGACCTGGCATCGGGCAAACGGTGGCCAGTCATGATGATGCCCGACCCGGAAGATGAGTAAAGCAGGGTCCTCCATAGCGGAAACGTAGCCGGACGGTTAGCAGAACGGGCTTGGATTTCTACCCTGCAGCTACCAAGAAGCGCCATGCTGCAATCGAAGTCCTACTTGCCGAGGGCGTCATGAATGTCCGCCTCTGGCCGATAGCCGCCCTTGCGGATGGTCAACCTTGCCGTTTCTCAGCTGAAACCATCGATCCAAGCTGACACGGAACATCGGGCATTTACCAGGCGTAGGCTTCTGGTGCGGTGCCACCCGGGCCGGGGAATATGTCGTCCAGCTGCTTCATGGTTTCCTGACTCAGCGTAAGAGTCAGCGCCCGCATCGCGCTATCGAGTTGCTCCATGGTGCGTGGCCCAATGATCGGTGCCGTGACGGCTTTTTGGTGTAGTAGCCACGCTAACGCGACGTCCGCTGGACGTTCACTAATCCCTGCGCACAGGGCTTCATAGGCTTCTAATTTGGTGCGAGACTTCTCGATCTCCTTCTTCAGCTCTTCGTCCGCGCGGCGCCCGCTGTCGGCTGGTTGCAGCACTCCGGCTAAGAGTCCTCGACCCAGGGGACTCCATGGAATCAGACCGATCCCATAGGCCTCACAAGCGGGAATGACCTCCAGCTCAATCGTGCGCTCATTGAGGTTGTACAGACTTTGCTCTGACACCAAGCCCAGAAAATTTCGACTACGCGCGGCCTCCTGTGCCTGAGCGAGATGCCACCCGGCAAAGTTGCTGCTGCCCACATAGACCACTTTGCCTTCACGAACTAACTGCTCCATCGCCTGCCAGACTTCATCCCACGGTGTCTCCCGATCAACATGATGCATCTGATAGAGGTCGATCCAGTCTGTTTGAAGCCGACGCAGACTCGCTTCACAAGCTTGCTTGATATGGCGGGCGGAAAGGCGAGACTGGTTCGGCCACTCCCCCATACGGCCGAATACCTTGGTGGCCAGCACCACCTTGTCTCGACGACCTCCACCTTGAGCAAGCCACCGTCCAATGATCTGTTCGGTCCAACCTTCGCCGAGTTTCCAGCCGTACACATCAGCCGTATCGAAAAAGTTGATGCCTTGCTCCAAGGCTCGATCCATCAGGGCAAAACTGTCCGGCTCACTCGTCTGGGGTCCGAAATTCATCGTTCCGAGACAGAGCCGACTGACTTTGAGCCCTGAGCGACCGAGATGAACGTATTGCATGAGACAAGATTCCTTTGCGGAACACCTTAACGGGACAAACCGCTGTTCTTAATATCCCCTCCCGGTACTCCCTCCACGACCCATTCGATCGAGTGGGAGCGCGTCGTAACGCTGTTTCAGGTCGGGATGCTCGCCCAGGTACTGTTTGACTGCTGCATCATCCGCAAACACATCGGCGCTGCGTGTCCGATAGTCGTCGAGCGTCAGATCGTGTTTAGCGAGAACGGCTGTCAACTTGCTGTTGATATCCGCCCTCATCTCGTTCATACGCTCGGCAGACGGCCGCTGGCCATCTCCATACCCGGCTCCACCCTTGAAATAGTTCGTCATCATCTCGCCGATCTCAATGCGAGCGTTGACGAATTTCTCAACGTCGGCCGGTTCCGCGGCCGACACAATCCCAGAAGACAAGAACCCTCCTAAGAAAATTATTATGACCCGAGACCATAGATTCATCACGCTGCTCCCTTCATGAATGAGTGACTCATGCGACGACAACATACCGCTTTCTACTCTACCCAGTGACTTGCCTTGCCCCCTCTCTCGACCGGCATGAGATCAACGGCTAACCCTCATCTTCTGCTTCGCTGTACGCCGAGGGGATCCCATAGCGCTTACACTTTTCCCACAAGGCCTTCCGGGACAACCCCAAAATCTTCGATGCGGTCGTGCGGCTCCCTTCGACTCGTTCCAACACAGACACAATATAGTCCTTCTCAAATCCCTCTCGAGCAGTGGCCAACGAGGTCATGGAGGCCGCCTGCTTTCTCTTCCCGCAGGTCAACCCTTCGTGACAGAACCCACAGGCCTCCTGCGTACTTCCTCCCAAATAAGGGCAGGACTGAAATCCACAGAGGTCGTTCGGTTGAACCGTCGTCTGGTCTCGGCCCAAGGCGACGGCCCGTTCCACGAGATTCTGCAACTCTCGCACGTTCCCGGGATATGAATATCGCAATAACAACTCTTGAGCCGGCTGGGAAAATCGGCGCAGCTGTTTGTTGAGTTTCAACGAACAGGTGTCCAGCACATGCTGAGCAATCACCATGATGTCTTCTTGCCGTTGCCGAAGCGGTGGCACCAGGATCGGGACGACATTGAGCCGATAAAAAAGATCTTCCCTAAATCGGCCCTGTGCGACTTCCTTACGCAAATCTTTTTGCGTGGCACAGACAAGCCGGACATCGACCTCAATCGGTTCGTTACTGCCGACCCGTTCAAAGACCCGCTCTTGCAGAACGCGCAAGAGTTTCACTTGGACAACAGGGGAGATTTCTCCGATTTCATCGAGAAAGAGCGTCCCCCGGTTGGCCATTTCAAACCGCCCACGTCGCTGGCGTAGGGCGCCAGTAAATGCGCCTTTCTCATGGCCGAAGAGTTCCGCCTCCAACAACGTCTCGGGCAAGGCCGCGCAGCTGACCTTAATCAACGGCGATCCCTTGCGGAAGCTGTTCTGATGGAGAGCATTCGCCACCAGTTCTTTTCCGGTGCCGCTTTCCCCGATAATGAGGACCGTGGAATCGGTTTCCGCCACCATCTTGATCTTGTCCAAGACCGCCCGCATCTGGTTGTTGGCCCCCAAGATGCCGTGAAAGCAAAACTTGTCTTCGAGTTGATGCTTCAGATCCTGATTTTCTCGCCGTAAGGCGATGACCCCACCGATCCGCTCAATGATGAGCAGCAATTCCTCCATCAGAAACGGTTTCGTAATGTAATCGAAGGCTCCCAGTTTCATGGCGCCGACGGCTGTTTCCACGGACCCGTGTGCGGTAATCATGAGCACTTCCGTTTGAGCGGCTTTCTCTTTGGCCGTCTTGAGCACCGTGAGCCCATCGGCTCCCGGCAACCGGAGATCGGTGATGACGAGATCAAAGGTCTGTTTCTCAATGGCCTCGATCCCTTCCAGGCCGGTCGCCACGGCCTGCACGCCGTAGCCGACCGCCTCCAACGCATCCAACATCGAAAGGCGCATCAACGGTTCATCATCGACCAACAGAACGGTCAAGCCTTTCATACGTCCTTCTCCACCAAGGCGCGATCTCGCGAGATAGGCAAATACAGGGTGAACGTACTGCCCGTCCCAACTTCGCTCTCCACCGAAATTTTCCCTCCATGGCGCTCGACGATACCAAGACTCACCGAGAGACCCAGCCCTGTCCCCTCCCCTTCGCTCTTGGTCGTGAAGAAGGGGTCGAAGATACGCGGGAGAACTGATGCCGGAATGCCCGCCCCGGAATCTTGCACGTCCACACGACAGACGCCTTCCGACACGGAAGTCCTGATAGTCAAGACGCCGCCGTTTTTCATCGCTTGCACGGCATTGAGGATCAAATTCATCAACACCTGTTCGATCATATGCCGGTCGACCATAACAGGCGGAAGGTCCTGTCCCTGTATGATCTCCAAGCAAATTCGACTGGGAGCAAACAGATGGGTCGTCAGCGTCAGCACCTGATCGACGACTCGGTTGATATCGGCCTGACTGAGCGCCGGCTCATGCTGTTGCGAAAAATCGAGCAATTGGCGAACGATTTTTTGAACGCGCCGGACACCATGCTCCATCGACGCCCAGTACTCCTCCTGCCGTGCCGGAGAGGGTGTCCCTTTTCTGAGGTTATAGAGACAGTTCAAGATCCCACCCAGCGGATTGTTGATCTCATGCGCCACGCCGGCCGCGAGTTTGCCGATCGAGGCCAGTTTTTCCGCGTTTTGAATCTGTCGCTCCAGCTTCTTCGTCTCCGTCATGTCTCGCGCGATGCCGAGCACTCCCAAAACATGACCGTCCACCCCATGCAACGGCGAGACACTGACCATCACAGTCCGTAGCTCACCCAGACGAGTCACAATTTCAACCTCGTACACCTGTTTGGCACTGATATCCAACATGCTCTTCAGACGGCGCCCACGATGACGCCGTGACAGGAGTGAGAGATAGGGACGGCCTATCAGGTCATCCTTGCGATACCCCCAGGCATTGACCTTACTGTTGACATAGGTGAACTGTTGATCCAGATCGAGCGTATAGATGACATCATTGGCGTTCTCGAGAAGATTCTCCAGGTATTGCTTGGTCTCTCCGATTTCTCGAGTTCGCTCGTTGACTTTCAGCTCCAGATCCTCTCGATACGATTGGAGCTGGCGCTCGAGCTTCTTCCGAACGGTGATATCTCGCAGCTGCACCATGACGAGAAGCGGGTCGGTTCTCCCGACTCGAATCAGGTCCATTTCCACGGGAACCTCATGGCGATCGGCGTGGCGCACGGCAATCTCTTGGGTCGTCACCTGCCGCTGCTCAGTACTGACATCGGCCAGCCAGCCATCGAACACCCCATGATAGTCCGGGAGCAAGACATCGCGAATAGGCTTCCCAACAATCTCTGATTCCGCATATCCCAAGACTTGGGACTCCCGTTCATTCACCGCGACGATCTGTCCCGTCCCGTCGACCATAAACACGGAATCCGCCGCCACATCGAAGAGAGCCTTGTATCGAGCCTGGGAGGCCGTCAACTGTCTGGTGCGTTCCGACACAACCTGTTCCAGCCCCACGGTATACCGCTGCAACTCCTGCTCCAACCGACGTCGCTCTGTCACATCGCGCACAAAGGCACGAGAGTGCACCAACCCACCCCGCTCGCGGTCGAACAGCGCCGTCGCATGAATTTCGACATCGATCCGTCGACCGCCCTTCGTCACTAATACCGTCTCGATCGAACTCTGCCCCCGACACACCAGCTGTTCGAGATAGTGCAACACCCGGCCTTCCAGGCCTTGAGGCACCAGTTCCCATAATTTCAGGCTCAACATCTCGTGACGGCTATATCCGAGCTTGTCGAGTCCTGTCTTGTTGACATGCACGAGCCGTCCGGCTCGATCCAGTTGGCAAATCATTTCCGGCGCATGCTCGATCAAGTCCCGATATTTCTCCTCCAGTTGTTTGATCTCGGCGATCCGCTGTTCCAATTGGCCAAAAGACAATTGAAGATTGGTCGCCATGTGATTGAACGCCCGCGCAAGCCCTTCAATTTCATCGCCGGTCTTGATCTCCACCCGCTGATCCAACCGACCGCTTCCGATCTGCCGCACTCCATCGTGCAGCACACGAACCGGTTCCGCGATCTGACGGGCGACAACGACTCCGATTCCGCCGAGCCCCATCGACACCGCTACACCGAACAAGAAAACTTTGGCGATCAATTCACCCAGCGGAGCGAAGGTTTCGGATGGGTCCTGGTGGACAACCGTCATCCACTGCTTTCCGCCAAGGCTCCCCGGGTCAACAAGGTCTGTAAACCGCACCGGTGCCATCCCAATCAGCGCATCCTTGTTGCCGTGCCAATCGTCAGCCGCGATGACCCACCCCGGTTTCGCAGCGGCCAATGCGCCAAGAAATTCAGGATCGATCGAATGCGCTTCCGGTGCGAGGATCGGACAAATGACGACTCCTCCATCCGTAGTCACCAGCATGGCATGTCCGGTCGTACCGAACGACTTCTCCGAGATCGATTGAAAGAGCGCATCGCGCCGTAACAGGATTGTGACGGCTCCGATCACCGTCTGACGGTGATCATCCAGGATTGGGGTTGCCACTGCCACGACATGCGTGCCGAACGAGGGATCAAAGATGATCTCACTCACATAGGGTCGTCGGCCGCCGTGCTTGACGATTGCTTGCCACCAGGCCGTCTTGGCATAGGAGTAATCCACTTGTGGAATCGAGCTGACGACCAACGCGCCCTGCCCGTCGGTCACCAAGATGCCGATATAATCAGACTTTCGAATCTCGTGCCATTGAATCACGTAGTTGGTCACGATCCGGTTCACGAACACCGGAAACTCGCTTCGCTTCGCCCGCTGTCTCCATCGCTGCTGCCACTCCTTGATGATCTCAGCAATGCCGCGTGCATCCTTACCTTCGTACGTCCGATTCGCCTCCACGACGGCGGTGCGAAGAAACGGCATGGTCCCAAGCTGCTGAGCTTCGCTCATCCCCCGCGCGATCTGCATCTCGATTCGACGAGCGGTTTCCACGGCGATTTCCCTGAAATCCGCACCCGTCGTCTCGCGCAGCACTCGTCGTTCTTCCGCATAGATCAGGACAAGCAGGAGGGCAAGTGGGAGGAGGCCGACCATGACGATCGCGCCGATGATTTTCTGCTGGAGACTATATGACCGGCTCCAGATCGCCATGATGATACCAGGAGAAGCCGTACGGCGACTCTCAAGAAAACGTTATTGCGACAGGCATCGCCTCAGAAGCCTGTACCCATCCTCGGTTCACCATGGACGCCACGCAAGACACGAATGAGAGACATGGCGCTACCGCACCATTCCATCAATTGCGTTTCAAGAGTCGGCCCTGCGTTCCGGGCCACAGCAATAGGAGAGGGCTGGCCACAAAGACCGATGAATAGGTCCCAAAAATCACACCCCCCAGCAGGGCGAGCGAAAAATCATGGAGCACTTCCCCTCCTGCCAAGGTCAAGGGAATGAGGACCAGTACAACCGTCAAGCTCGTCACGATGGTCCGGCTTAAGACCTGATTGATCGCGCTGTTGATCGTCGCTTCCTCGCTCTCACGGCGCCGCTGCTTCAGATTTTCTCTGATCCGGTCAAAGACGACCACGGTGTCGGTCAGCGAATACCCTGCCAGCGTCAAGAGTGCCGTGACGATCAGCAGCGTGATTTCTTTGTCCAAGATATAAAAGACTCCGACGACGGCCAACACATCGTGAAAGGTCGCCAGCGCCGCCGCGACGCCAAAACGCAGCTCAAATCTGGCTGCGATGTAGAGAATAATACCCACAAACGAAATGACGATGGCCACGAGCGCATCTTCTTGAAGTTTCTTGCCGATGGTCGGGCCGATCTCGGTGGTGGAGTCGACCACGAACTTATTGTTGGGGAACTCCTTGGAGAAGATGGCCACCACGCGTTCCGCCACCTTTTCCTCGATCGTCGTGGACGCCTTGACTCTGATGAGCAGCTTATTGTCCTGCCCGAATTCCTGTAATTCCGTCTCGCTGAGACCGTTGGTCTCAAGCACCTTTCTCGCTTCGTCGATCCGAACCGGCTGGTCGAACTTCAGTTGAACCGCGGTCCCTCCGGCAAAATCAATCCCCAAATTGGCGGCCCCTCGCGCAATCTGCACAAGCGCGATCAGCCCAAGCAGCACCATGATGCCGGAAAAGAGAAAGGCAAACCGGCGCTTACCCATGAAATCAAAGTTGGTTTTCCCTAGAATCTCTAACATGCGCGCTCCCTTTTGATAGCCCTGAGCCTCACCTTGGGCAGTCAGTACCGATGGCGTCATATGGTTAAATGCTCAGCGCCTCAACCTTCTGCTTCTGATACAAGAGATCAAAAATCACTTTCGTCCCGACCAACGCCGTAAAGAGATTGATTGCGATGCCTAAGCACAACGTCACGGCAAATCCCTTGATCGGCCCGGTCCCAAAGAGAAACAACGCCACCCCCGTAATCAAGGTCGTGACGTGTGAGTCGATAATGGTAAGCAAGGCCTTGTCGTACCCCGCATCAATGGCCGACCGCACGGCCTTCCCGCTTCGAAGCTCTTCTCGAATACGCTCAAAGATCAAGACGTTCGAGTCGACCCCCATCCCAATCGTCAGCACGATGCCGGCGATCCCTGGGAGGGTCAATGTCGCCGTTAAGGCCGACAACGCTCCCATCAGGCAGATGAGATTCAAGGCGAGGGCAAAGTCCGCAATAAGTCCAGAAAGCCGGTAGTACACGATCATGAACACGACAACCATAAGACCCGCGATCAAAGTCGCCCTGACTCCCTTGTCGATGGAGTCCTGCCCCAACGATGGACCCACCGTCAAATCCTGAACGATCTTCAACGGCGCCGGGAGGGCGCCCGCCCTCAACACAATGGCCAGATCGTTGGCCTCCTGCGTGGTGAATGTCCCTGTAATTTGTGCCCGCCCTCCGGCAATCCGTTCTTGAATGACCGGCGCGGAGTAAATGGTGTTATCCAACACCACGGCCATGCGCTTCTTGACGTGTTCCGCCGTGATACGCTCGAACTCTTGCCCACCCTTGGAATCGAAGGTGATCGAGACGTAGGGATCGTTGAATTGGCCGATGGCGACCCGCGCGTCGCTCAGGACATCGCCGGTCAACATCACGCGCTTCTTGACCACGTAGGGAGCGCGAAACTCGACCCCCGTGTCCTTGTCGACCACCCGCTCGAACAAGATCTGATCGCCTTCGGGCAGTTTGCTCTCAAACTGCTGCAGCACCTCAGCCTCTTTGTCCTTCGTCACATGCCCGGGCAAATCCAGCCGGATGTCTTCATCCAACATTTTGAATTCGAGCAACGCCGTTTCTTTGATCAAATCCTTGGCACGCTTTGGGTCCTTAACACCTGGAAGCTGGACGACGATCTGCTTCAATCCCTGCCGCTGCACGATCGGCTCCGCCACCCCGAATTGATCGATTCGGTTTCGAATGGTTTCCAACGCTTGATTGATTGCGGAGTCCTTGATTCGCTTGGTCTCCGCCTCACGCAACACCCACACGACGGTCGCCGCGGATTCCGCCGATTCGTTCTCGACGAAACTCGGGAAGTTGTCGATCAGCTTTTGAGTCGGAGATTTGGCATCCGCATTCTGAATCTGGACCGTAATCTGTTCATGTCCGACGCGCTTCACCGAGTCGACGGCGATCTTCTTCTCCGTCACAAGATCTTGCAACGCCGTGACCGATCGATCCACGGCGATTTCCACCGCGCGATCCTCATCGACTTCCAACACCATATGAATGCCGCCCTGCAGGTCCAACCCCAGCGTAATGCCTTTATTCGGCAACACCGCCTTCAACCAGCTCGGCATGGCTTGATAGAGCGGCGGGTAGGAGGGAAGAAACGAAACAAACGATCCCACCAACACCAACGTCAATAACCATAAACGCCCACCTACTTTTTTCATCTCGCCCCCAACCTCTTCTCCTGTTTGACCGACGCGACGCTACTCCTTATCTTCATCTTCCGTTCGCAGCCGGGAAATATTCTCCCGCTGCATCTTGATCTTGGTATTGTCCGCAACTTGCAAGGTGACCGTGTCTTTCCCAAGATTGGTGACGGTTCCCCAAATACCGGAGGTGGTCACCACCTTATCGCCTTTTTTAATGGCGTCCAACAACGTTTGTTGCTGCTTTTGCTTCTGTTGCTGCGGCCGAATAAGAAGAAAATAAAAAATCACAAAGATGAGCAGAAAGGGAACCAACGACAAAATCCCTCCCGCCCCGCCACCCGCTGCCGCACCGCCTCCACCCGTTCCTTCCGCCCATGCCAGTGATTCCATCAACATCGCACTCTTCCCTTCTCTGTCTGATAACTGTTTTCGCATTCGTGGTGAGAATTCGGCTCACCTTCCCCAGAACACTCTTCCGCAGCCCGTCGATCACGGTGACGATAAAAGGCTTCGCGGAACGTTGGGAACGTGTTCTCCCGCACAGCCTCCCGAATACCACGCATCAACTCGGCGAAATACCAAAGATTATGGATCGTGTTGAGTCGAGCCCCCAACATCTCCTTGACCATGAACAGGTGATGCAAATACGCCCGAGAATACCGCGCGCACACCGGACACCCACAAGTGGAATCGATCGGCCGCTCATCCTCCGCATATTTCGCCTGCTTGATCACAACCCGCCCTGACGCGGTAAAGAGCGACCCCGTCCTCCCGTGGCGCGACGGAACGACGCAGTCAAAGAGATCAACCCCTCGAGCGACGCCTTCGACTAAGTCTTCAGGAAGTCCCACACCCATGAGATACCGAGGTTTCGACTCCGGCAATTCTGGAACCGTGACGTCGAGCATCCTATACATATCCGACTTACTCTCACCGACGGATAGTCCCCCGATGGCGTACCCCTCAAAGCCCAATGTGACCAATTCCCGTGCCGACGCGACGCGTACGTCAGCCTCCAATCCACCCTGAACGATCCCGAACAACGCCTGGTCCGTCCGACGACGCGCGGCTTGACAGCGCTCTGCCCAGAGTTTGGTCCGACGCACTCCTTCCTGCACCACCTCTCGCTCGGCAGGAAGCGCCACGCACTGATCAAGTACCATTATGATGTCGGCCCCTAGCGCCTCCTCAATCTCGATCGCCTTCTCCGGTGTAATGACGTGCGTTGATCCGTCGATATGCGATTGGAACGTGACCCCATCATCGTTGATCGCGCACAATTTTGCCAAACTGAAGATCTGAAATCCTCCACTATCCGTGAGAATGGCCCCTGACCAGCCGGTAAAGGCATGGAGCCCGCCCATATCTGCGACGATCTTGTGCCCAGGCCGCAGGTACAGGTGGTACGCATTATTGAGCATCAGGCCAAACCCTAACTCCTGCAGATCCTTGGGTTCAAGTCCCTTCACCGGCCCCAGAGATCCCACCGGCATGAATGCCGGAGTCTCAATCGTGGCGTGGCCTGTCGTCAACCGGCCGATACGACCCTTGGTATGTAGATCGCGTTGGTGAATGTGGTACTGCATCATATTCGTGGCGGGTGGTGAACTACATCTGTTCAGGGGCTGAAAGACCCAGTACGTCTAGCCCATTGTGAATGACCTGCTGAACCGCTCCCATCAAGACCAGCCGGGCCGCAGTACGGCTGGGCGTCAGAGTTTCGTCTACCATCGACTCATCGGTATCCGGCTCAGAAGCCAGCGGGAGAATCCTGTGATCGTGATAGAACTGGTGCAGGAGCGCTGCCAACTGCTGAAGGTAATACGTCACTCGATGCGGTTCGAACGCCTGGGCGCTTGCCTGCAGCACCTCTGGATAGGCAGCCAACTTCTTGATCAAACCCAACTCGTCCGGATCCGTGAGCACCGTGAGGTCCGCCTCACTCGCGGACGGACGGGCAATGCCCCGCTCGGATGCAACACGCCACAGGCGGCAAATTCTCGCATGGGCGTACTGCACGTAATACACCGGGTTATCCTTGGATCGTTGCTTGGCTAATTCCAAATCAAATTCCAAGTGAGTTTTGGAGTCGCGCATCAAAAAATAAAACTTTGCGGCGTCCGCTCCAACTTCATCAATGACTTCCCGCATCGTGATGAAATCACCGGTCCGTTTGGACATTTTCACTTCGACGCCGTCCCGAAGCAGCTTCACTAACTGCACCAACACAACGTGCAGCCGTTCTTTCGGGTGGCCATACGCTTGCACCGCAGCTTGCATCCGGGGAATGTATCCGTGATGGTCGGCCCCCCAGACATCAACCAGCAGATCGTAGCCACGCCGCAGTTTGTCGTGATGATAGGCGATATCAGAGGCCAAGTAGGTGTACTCTCCATCCTGTTTTTTAACGACGCGATCCTTCTCGTCTCCGTACGTCGACGACCGAAACCACCAAGCTCCTTCCTGTTGGAACAAGAGATCCCGGGCTTTCAATTCATCGCAGGCCCGTTCCACAGCCTGTGACTCCAGAAGAGAAGCCTCGCTGAACCATGAGTGGAACTCGATGCCAAAGGCCTTGAGGTCATCGCGAATGTGCCCCAACAGTTCTTGGTACGCAAGTGTTCGGCAACGAGCCTGGAGATCCTCCGAACTTAGGTCGCCGGCTATCCCATCAAGGTGGCTCTTTATTTTTTGCGCCACTGCCGTAATGTATGCCCCGTGATACCCATCCTCCGGAAACGCGGCGGGTCGACCTGACAATTCAAGGTATCGGGCGTACACCGACGCACCCAACAATTTCATCTGCCGTCCGGCGTCATTGATATAGTACTCGCCGACGGTATCGTACCCTATGGCCTGCAATAGCCGCCCGACGGCTTGTCCAACCGCAGCGCCTCGGCCATGTCCAACATGCAATGGACCGGTCGGATTGGCACTCACATACTCAACCAACACACGACGGCCGTTCCCAATATCTGTCCGGCCATATGAGCGACCCTGCGCCGCGATTTCCAGAATGACTTCCTGCCAAAGCGCCGGCTTGAGGGTGAGATTCAAAAAACCTGGTCTGACGATTTCCACACGATCAAACAGTTTGTCACCCTCAGCAAGATTGTCTACAATGATCTGCGCAACGTCATGGGGCGCCTTCTGCTCAGAAGCCGCCAATGACATGGCCACGGTCGAGGCAAGATCTCCCCACTCTGGTCGCTTGGGGGCATCCAGGCTCAGCGTCGGCCAGACCGGTGTCCGCAGCTGCCCTTTTTGCTTTGCCCCATTGAGAGCAGCGAGCAGGGCCGTGGCGACCTTTCCTTGCACGATACCTGACGACAAAACAATTCCCTCCAGGCGTGACAAACGCAAATCAACGGAGCACTTTAGCATTATGGGATAGCGAGAGACAAGGCGGTTTACCTTGAATTCCGAGGGGTTCCGACCAAAACTACGTTAACCCAGATGCTTCGAGCAATGTGAAAACCTGATCTACCGTCACAGCTAAGCACGGCTTCTCGTGACATGCTCGCGCATCATCCCACGTAGGGCAGTGACAGGATGGCCCTCGCACAATCGTCACATGGTCCCCCAGAGGTGCCCACCTCGCTGGATCGGTTGGTCCAAAGACGGCAACAGTACGCACACCGAGGAGAGCAGCCAGGTGAGTCACACCTGAGTCATGCCCCAGCAAGAACCGGGCTTGCACAAGAACACCTGCAAGCGTCGTGAGCGCAAGACTTCGAAGAATCGGGGGTCGTGGACTGATGACCTGTAGGACACGCTCAACCGCATGCTGATCAGCTGGTCCCTCGATGACAACCGGGAACAGATCCTGCTGATCAAGCCTCTGAATGATGCCCGCAATGGTTACTGGATTGAGACACTTATGCGCGCTGCCGCTTCCAGGATGTACCAGCACAAATGGTCGTTCCCTTGGGATCCTGATACGCTCAAGGCAAGCGCGGCCCTCTTCAACAATGGCTGGTGGGACTTGAATGAACCTCCCCAATGATCCATCATCGGCAGGCTCCTTCACCGCTTCAAGAAAACGATGGATCTGATGTCTGGCGTGCAAGGCAGGAGAGAATGGGGACTGAATCCGCACTTGTGCGACACCAAACTCTTGGAACGTGGTACGAAGCGCGTTCTCGTCGTCTTCCATCCAGGCAACGGCAACATCACATCGATTCAACCACATCTTGAGCTTACAGGGCAGTGGAACGCCCCTTGAACAAAGCCCCGCTCCAGCTGGTCCCTCCCACGACATCCAGTCATTGATGATGCCACAAGCGATGAGCAATCGACAGACAGACTCGTTGGCCACCAGTAGAATCTCTCGCCCGTCGTACCGAGCGCCAAGTCGCCGTATAGCCGGTACTGCCAGCAAGACATCTCCCAAGGAGCCTGGATGCACAATGACGAGCGACCACGTCATATGCGTTCTGGGTAGTCACCGTACCGGTCTTCCATCAGATCACCGCAGAGAGAGCGAGCGCGTTCAAGATCAGACGGTGTATTGACATTCAGAAACGATCGCCCATCAGGATCAATTTTGCGAATCTCATCCTCCGTAATCAGACGAACACGAAGTACAGGGCAGGTAAGCAGTCTCTGTAATTTTAGATCACCGCTCCGAATGAGCCCCTCCACAACCGACAGACAGTTTCGGCTGTAGACCGCATGAGTCGGCTGAGGTCGACCATTCCAATAGGCGAGAACAATATCCGCGTCGTCTTTTTGGCTGACTATATATTGTACGAGGCCTTCATGAATAAATGGCATGTCGCAGGCAGCGAGAAAGATATACGGGGTTGCGGATTGGTGTAGCCCGGTATACATGCCTCCGAGACTTCCAGAGGATGGGATGAGGTCACGCATGACTGGAATATGAGCCTCGAGTAGGGGACTATCCTGAGCGATGACGATACACACACGCTCAAAAATCTCAGAAAGAACATTTTGGCTCCTCTCCAGCAGGGGACGTTCCCCCACGGCAAGAAAGCGCTTATCGACACCCATCCTCCGACTCTTTCCTCCAGCCAGAAGAACCCCTGTGACATTGGAGATCATGAATCTGCCACCGCTACAAATAAAAAGGGGGTGGGTCATCCCCACCCCCTTCAAGCCGACGATGTCTACTTACGCTTCAAAAGGAAGATTACAGTGCCTTTCCTTTTTTCCTGTTTGAACGGCGAGTCAAGATCCAGCCCTCTAAGAGAACCACACCAACCGCGATAACGACCGGGTAAATGTATGTCTCCTGTGGGACTGGCGGGTTCATAAAGGTGTAGTAGAAGGCTGATACCGCCATCTTCCGTCCTGCATCACCATTGTGACCATCCCAGGCAAAGAAAACGGTCGGAATATATTGACCCACTTCAAAGAAGGTATCTTCATCGTAATCTTGATCCTTCTTATTTCCGACAGGCCTCTGAATCATGACGTACCACCGGCCATTCTTCCACTCTGCCTTCAGAAGCTTCATGGCCTCTTCGTAATTATCGCGCTCTTCAAAATCCTTATCCCAGCCCGTCCCTTTGAAGGCGCGGAGAGATCCATCCGCTTCCCACTTCACGATGTCCACAGGGAACTGTTCGTTAGTACCGAACAAGTAGCGAGGCTTGATCGGTGCTGGAAGCTCCTTCCACTTGACGGCGGTTTCAATGGCAATCGCGTCATTGTAGACTGCATAGTTGTTCTGGTGAGCCGCGATGGACCCTTCTTCACCAGTCTTTGGGTCCTGCTCCTTCACATCAATATTGACTTGCGTTGGAGCCCAGGGCAACTTTCCTTCGGCTACGCTTTTCGTGCGGTCATCCCATTCAAGCAGATACACAATATGTTTATCGTTGTAGAGCGATCGCACCCAGATGTCATCAAGTCGATTCACGAAGTTCCTCGGCTTGTGGGTGATCTGTCCGCCCATGGCCACATATCGCCTTGGAGCCTTTTTCCATGCCTCATGCTCAAGATCGGTCGGGATTTCACCCTCTACCATATCCGACGGAATGACGAAATTGATTTTGGGTTTATCAGTCAGAGGATCGATTGGTAAGGGATTGCCTAGTGGATCGCGCTCACAGAGAGAATTGACAAAGTTAGCAATGTCCCATCGTTCATCAACGGTCGTGTTGTCTGCGAACGAAGGCATCGGCGTGCCGTTCACACCCGTTGAGAAGGTTCTAAATATGTTGCTTACGCTATAAGGATCCTGGCGACTGCCACGGAAATTCCAACACTTATGCCAGTTAGCCGGCTGAATGGAGAAGCCCCAGTCATCCTTCAGATTGAAGGCATTTCCATCACCGCGACCTTCCATCCCATGGCATTCGACACATTTCTTTTCGACGATTAACTCACCACCACGCTTCTTACTTTCGTCGGTAGCAGGTTTCGGCTTCAAATCAGCCAACTGCAGCACCGTTTGGCTCTCAGACTGTTTATCGGTGAATTTCCGATCTTTGACGAGCTGGGTCGTCACAAAAGAGAGAACTTGCTGACGTTGTTCTTCACTCAAGATACCTTCCCACGGAGGCATCGCGGAACCGGGCAAACCATGCGTCACCGTTTCGAAGAGATCGTTTTGACCAGGTATCGGCTTCTTGGCGTCGAACAAGGGCAATTCTCCGCTGGCCGTATGCCGAATCTTAAAAGTTCCCTGATTGAAGTTGCGCGGCCGAGGCCAGAGACGGTCGGCACCAGGCCCGTCACCTGCCCCATCAACCCCATGACACCACACACACTTGGTAAAATAGACTCGCTTCCCTGCCTCAATCATTTCTGCAGAGGGTTCAGCCGCAAGTTCTCCTTTTTTAAATCCTTCAGGAAGCCCTTGCGCTGAAACTGTGGAATAACCAGCAGTTGACACTAAAACCACTCCGAAGGCTACAGCCGTGATGATCCCGGCCTTCTGAGTTATACTGTCCTTCATGTTTAGCCTCATAATCTTCATTATGTTTGGGTTGGCATTCTCAGGGACATAGCGACTAGTCCCAAGTCCGTGGATAGTAGCCGGTGTGCCAATATTCAAACAAAACGACTTTCCAAATTTCATCCACGGTCAGGTGCTGTTCCCATGGAGGCATGACTGAAGCCCACGGGAATCCTTCATTGGGTAATCCGATGCCACCCTTCGAAACACGCCAGAAGATAAACGTTTCTTGTAACTGTGCGATCGTGCCTGGATCGGTAAAGTTTGCGGGAATTGGATTGAAGGCAAAGGCGTGCAGTCCTCTCCCGTTCAGATTATCGCCATGGCAGAAATGACAATTTTGGAAGAAAATCTCTCCGCCTTCTCTGACGTACTTCAAATAACCTTGGTTTTTCTCGTCCCAGGGATTGGCATTTGGTTTCATCAAACGCCCCATTCCCTGCTCGACAATATTGGCATTCGAATACTCTTGATCGTATTTCCCTTCTGGATTGACTCGATAGGGATTCTGTGACGTTTGCAGCGTATAGGTCTTCCCATGAACCTTTGTGCTCGCAGGAGGCGCAGGATGAACCGTCCGAAGCTCAATAGGCTCTTCAGACTTCGGCATCATGGCATTGAAGGAGAAGCCACCAATAAGAATGGGAATGAGCACAAGGTATACGTACCTGAGAAGCCTGTTCATTCCCGTCTGTGCATCAAGGACGTTCATGATGGGCTGCTTAAACTTCTTCCAGTCTTCTTCATTGGCAGATACCCACATGAACACGGTGACAAGACCCACCGTTCCATACATTGCACGTACGCTGAAAGGGATTGGAGGATAGACGCGAAACTTGAGATAGAGCATCAAAAATATCCAGAAACCGATCCCTTGCCAAAACCGCGGGAGTGCCATTCCCATGGCGCTCAGCATGTAGCTCAGACCGGTAAAGCCAATCACATAGCTTGCTATTTCAAGCAACAGCTGGATCGGCATATACCCTTCAACTAACCGCACAGTAGTCGATGGGATAACACCAAAGGTCATCCCACCCAAAAGGAGCAGCCCCGCCACTCCAATTAAGGCACCAAGAGACATCAATGCTTTCATCGGCAAACTCCCTTTACTCTCCGCATGATAGATAACCAGGCGCTACGAAATCTTCGGTGGTGGCGCTCCAGTTTTCACTTGCGACAAGTAGTCAACGATTTTCTTCAATGCTCCAGCGCTCAATTTCTGACCAAAAATAGCCGGCATTGTCTTATCTGGGAATGGCTTCACAACATAGGCGCTCGGATCAACAATGGACTCCATAATATATTCAGCAGGTGACTTTGCTGTGCCCTTGTATGATGGATCCTTGATACGCTGTGCCGCAGTGGTCCCTTCCTCAAGCTTCGGTCCGATCGTCCCCATAGCACCAGGAATACCAGGGATGGTATGGCAGGACACGCACTGAGCTTTGGCAAAAATTTGATCAACAGGCTCTGATCCATCTGCCAGCAGCGATGTGGCTCCCGCAGGCTTATCATCTGCCTGCTTCGGACGGTCAGCCTCAGGAACAAACTTTTCATACGACTTCACAATTTCATCGAATGATGGAGGTTCAACCCCCTCCCTGGCATACATCCAGGTATCAACAGCCGCAAGCTCTGCGAGACTGAGAGATATCGGTGGCTTATGAATCGATGGCATTGGGCTCTCTTTGTCGTTCGTCCCTTTCACACCATAACCAGCGACGACATAGCAGCTAGGACAGGAATGAGACTCTGCAATGTATTCCTGTACGGTCTCTGCAGTGCCTGATCCAGGAAATGCTTCCTTGACGGAATATTCACGTTTTGACGGATTACCCTTAGAATACTTAGGGTCCTCTAAGCGCTCCTTACGAGTGGGCAGACCCAATAAGTTCGGTGCTCGCTCACCGAGCATCCCTGCATGGAAGGCATGGCAAAGCGGACATTGCCCCTTACCGATCGCACCTTGCTCCTTATTCTTTCCGACGCCGCCAAAAATAATCTCCTCGCCCTTATCAGCCAGTTGCTGAGTGGACATGGTTTCCCACGTAACCTTCTCCTCTATCGGCGGAAAGCCACCTTCCACTTGTGGAAGCCAGTTTCCATAGCCGGAAAGGAACGCGGCCACGAAGAACATCATGCCTCCTATCTTCAGGAGAGCGCTGAGGTTGGTGAAGTACAACGCCATGATAAAGGTTGTTACCGTGATCATCACCAACGAAACAGGAAGCAACCGGCTTTCGCCGTAAAAATTCGTTTTGTAATTGGCGATCGCCACAAAGAGAAGGAAGCAGGATACCATCCCAATGAACGTCTTAAATACTGCGCGTTTCTTCGCAGCTGGGTCGCTGATGCTTACTTGAAAATAAACAAGCAGACCCGCAATGATGGCCAAGGCCATCCAACCCATCGACAGTGCTTCTGCAATCAAATTACCCAAGGTCGTGACCTCCTACGGCTACAACTCAAGTGGCGACATGTCCCCACTCGGTCCGTTGAGCCGACTATCAAAGAAGACACAGGTTAATGACTGGGAGCCGGCTGAGGAACACTACCAGGTATTCCTGCCTTAGACTCCACGGGAACTTTCTTCGCCGTTAAGCTACCCAGCCAAAAAACAAACAGAATTGTAATCCAAAAAAACAACACATTCGCCGAAATCATATTGGCGGCAAATCCTACCGTATGGGTATAGGCCCATGGAGAATTGTCTCTCATGATTTCATTAACATGCCAAAAGAGCCTGACGGACGAACGAATATAGCCCATCAATGCCATCATCCAGGTAAATGCTGTCGCCAACATAATAAGGGCGTATTGGGATCGAGCGGAAATCTTACCCCACTCGATCGCCCCCATTTGCTTAGCACCTCTCATCATCACGCTATTCAATGCAAACATGAAGAAGAGACAAGATAAGGTTGTCGCCACCTGAGGAACCGACAGACCAACCCGGACGTTTGCCGGAATGTAATACCCATACACGGCGAGGAAGATAATATTGAAGTACGCGCAGCCGAAGAACACACCCATAAAGATGTTCCCGAACTTCGCCCAGGATACGGTTGAGACTTTATTGCCTCGCATATACCAGACAAAGCTCAACACCGTGGTGGTAATAATGACGTTAATGCCTCCGTTTTTCGCAGACATAACACCATAGTTACCCAACACTGGATGCTGCTGCCCCCCCATGGCTTTCAACTCTGCCGGAGTCATCACCATGGTGTGCGGGGTAATAAAGACAACAAAGCCGCACGCAAGCAGAAAGACCAAATACTTAATATACCGCTGATACTTCTCTGCACCACGCATACGCCCCATGGCCTGCCAGAGATAGTAATTTGTGCACAAAAATAGAATACCGATCATGGTGGCTTGAATAATGAACAACCACGCAAGCAAACCACCCATCAAGGTGATACCCATTTGCTGACGATAGGCATAGACCTCGCGCATGAGCCAATATCCGGCAAATGGCAATGGGATCAGAAACGCCACACCCAAAGCCATAGCGATATAGCCCATCCAATCATAGTGAGCTCGATCCTCATCCGTTTTTGATGCCAAAAACTTGTATGCAGCATAGGCCGCGACAACACCACCTCCGAACGCCATATTGCCAAGGATTCGGTGGAGGTTAAGCGGATTCCAGAGCGCAGTGTGAATGACGTGCCAGATATTCCCGAGATATCGCCCCTGCTCATCAACCCCGGCGGGTGACATCATGAAACCGATCCAGGAGTTTGCGAGGAACATGAGCAATGTCCCAATGACGTTCAAGACCACCGACATGCTCAAATGGATCCACTTCAAGAACCCCTCCCTCATCTTGTCCCAGCCGTAGTAATAGATGTAGAGGGTTCCACTCTCCGCCACAAACATCAATGCATAGATGTGCATGACGGGGCGGAAGATACCCGACAAATACGAAAAGAATGCCGGATATAGAGTCAGGAAGGTGAAAATCAGAATACCTCCCAGGATAGCAGTGAGAGAGTAGGCGGTAAGACTGATCTTAATAAAGTCATACGCCAATTGATCGTAGCGCTTCGCGAGCGCCTTATCTTTCGTCACAACCCCCATAAATTCGATGATCATGCAGAAAATCGGGACGGCCAACACAAAGCTGCCGTAGTAGAGATGCTGCTGATTGGCAAACCAGAGCAACACGCGACTTTCAAAGTTATACCTTGGATAGTCCTTAACACCATCCGTCGTCTTAGGAGCGGGAGCACCAGACACGATACCTTCAGTCTTATAATAGACATCCCGACCCTTCTCGATCTTATCTCCGTCCTTCTTTGCCGCATCGCCCGCATGAGTCTCTTCACCGATAGCCAGTGAAGGCAATGCCACGACGACCGGAAGCAGAAGGAGGCCGACCATCATGCAGAGCGCCACAATCGAAAATACGCGCTTGCCGGCTAAAAGGCCCATGGAATACCTCCTTAATACCCTACGTTAAATGTATGATTTCCAGAATACTCGACAACACCTTCAGGAGGGCTCAGTTTTTGAAGAGATACCAAAAATCCAGCCCCTGCATATCCATAAGGTAGTGATCAACCAGCACAAAATACCCAACGGTAATAATAAGAGAAACAACAAGTGCAATGACTGGATTATTAAGCGCGCTCATTTTCTTCCTCTCCTCCGTCGACCAATGTCATCAATTAGTTAAGCCGGACCATCCTTAATCCCCTTAATCCAATGACACACCCCAAATACTTAACAAGGACACTGGATACCGGCAAACCAATAGAAAAACCATAGTCCGACGGCACACGTGATATAAAAAATCATTTTCCCGACTTTTACCTTCAGCTCGCTGTCAGGTGTAGCTGTTGCCATCGTCATTCAACTCCCGATCAAGATAGTTGGTAAGGGGTAAATTCAGAATTACTGCATTTCCTTGACAGGCACTCGGCCCTGTGTTATCAAAATTTCTCAACTTTCAACACGAACTAGAGAGGAAATTGTGTCGAAAAACTCAAAAGTGTTTGACATTATAGTTTTGGCTGGAATGGTTGTCAATATCATTTTGGCTGTGTTTTTGATCCTCTACTACTTTGATTTTCTGTAAATTCTTCCGATTTTTCTTTCTTTTCTCCTGCAGCACTAACAGCTAAATTTGCACAACGAAATCCGATCGTTTCGTCTCGAAAGTCTTGCATCATCTTGCTTCGGCTGGTGATTCGAACATCAGCTCCACTCGTGGTATACCCTCCGCCACGAAGGACGCGATAGGTACCATACTCAGGACTCGGCGGATTCTGATCCGGCGAGCTTTTATAGTAGGTCTCATCGTACCAATCCGCCACCCACTCCATGACATTGCCGGCACCATCCATTACCCCATAAGGACTCTTGTCGCTTCGAAATGTACCGACACGCGCCGAAACTTCATGACCATCCTGCACACGAGCCCAATTCGCCCCATTAGGTTGCTCCGTATCTCCCCATGGCCAGAGCCTTCCATCCGTACCTCGCATGGCCTTTTCCCACTCAGCTTCGGTAGGAAGCCGCTTCCCCTTCCATCGACAGTACCCATCAGCGTCGTCCCAGGACACATAGACGATGGGTTGATTGACCCCACGCACCTTGGCACCGCTCTTGGCATAGCGCGAAGGGAGTCCCGGCTTTCGGTGCCCCGTGGCTACAACAAACTGCTGATACTGATAGTTCGTTACCTCGTACCGATCAATAGTGAAGGCATCCAGATAAATGGTTCGTTGCGGCCGCTCATCGAAACCTCCACTCTCAGTTCCACGAATGAACGCCCCCGCTGGAATCGTGACCATCTCACCAGAAAGAGGCTCTTCTCCCGGCGCACTATCCGCCATCGACACAACCTCCGCAGCGGGATCAGACGTCGGATTCTCATACGGCGTGACCGTAGTCCCCCGCATAATAGCTACGATGGGCATAGCCGCGCAGGCCAAGACCACAAACAAGAAGACCAGTTTAAATTTTGAGTCGAGCATGCCGGCCTATCACTCAGCTCCCAGCCGAAGCTGGATCTAAATCGCTCGCGCAACGGACACCGATCGTGGCATCAGTACGCCAATGTTTCGCGGCAAACCGCTTAGACAGCCTTGCCTGATGCTCTGTCTCCCTCCAAGAGCCCCCCCGCACGACTTTCAGATCTGCACTGTCCGGCCCCTTAGGATCACGAAACGGAGATTTCTTGTAGTAATTCTCGTCGTAGGAATCCTCGACCCACTCCGCCACATTTCCCGTCATGTCATGAATACCGTAGGGACTTCTCCCACCATCAAAGGCTCCGGGAGGAGCCAGATACTTATATCCGTCTTCCGTACCATCGACATTGGAGGCATTGACGACGAACTTGTCTCCCCATGGATATTTTCGCTTACCTTCACCGCGACCGGCTTTTTCCCATTCCGCTTCCGTAGGCAGACGCTTCCCGGCCCACTTGCAATAGGCAGCCGCTTCATCCCACGAGACACTCATCACCGCAAACTCGGGCTTCACGATTTTGGATTGATCGTCGTCAAACACTTCGATTCTCGGCATCCCCCGCTTCGTCATCTTGGCAAACCGCTGATATTCTTGTTGCGTGACCTCGCTCCGATCGATATAGAACCCTTTCAAATAGACCTGATGCTCGGGCGCCTCATCGGGATCGCCATCATTGCTTCCCATCGTAAAAGGCCCTTCCGGAACTTGCACCATCTCCCGCCCTTCGTCTCCGATCTTTGTCTTGTACATGGAGAAATCCTGGGTAGGCAGACTGTTGACCGTCGGTTGCGCTTCGGACTTCACTGACGCCGCGAGCTGTTTCATCTGCTTGGCCTTATAGGATTCATAGGCCAACAGACCGATCATGAGAAAGAAGGACGCAAATACAAAGATAATGGAGCCGACTAAGACACCTTTATTTTCCACAGATACCTCGACAAGCAAAACCCATGAACTCTACGACGGCGACGTTCCAGCCTGTTCTGCCGCCGCCTTCTTCGCTGCACGCACATCGAGCAACATCGAAATCTGGACACCAAGAAAACCGCCCATGGCGGCTCCAGCCCCGGCACCAACCCAGATCCGCTCAGCACCGGCCATCAACCAGGCCAACAATCCCCCAATAATCGTCCCGACCAGAATGCTCATGAGAAACCGGCGACCACCAAGAAAGCCGATCACCACACCGAGGCCAAGCCCGACGAGGATGGCGACCGGCATGAGCCCTCCACCCATAGTCGTCCCGATCAGGGTCCCCACCGTCCCCATCACAATGATTCCGAGGGCAATATCAACAACCGTACGATTCGTCATCACGTCAATCTCTTAGCGTCCGCACATGCCTCACTTCCCTGGAAGGGCAACGAGCGGACCAAAATCGATCTCTACCCCAGGTGCAGCGATAATGGAGATTCCCCAGGCCTTCTCCGCCGGCTCATGCTTATGAATCCGCTTAAAGTCTTCGTACACATTGACCCGCTCTTCAAACCACTGTCCGATCTCTTTCGTGCCCGACTGCACAACGATCTCAGATCCACTGAACATCCCGCCTTCGGTCAAAGTGCCCTCTGGTTTCGATTCGCTCCACACATATTTCGTGAACACCGGGATAAACAGGAGATCCGTATCGAGCGATGCATAGACGGCCGCGAGCGGCTCGTTTCCGGTCGCTGCCTTCGTGAGGCGCCAGCGCCAAGTCAGAACCGGGTACGCCTTCGGATCCCAATCGATTTTCTTCTTCTTGATCCGTTGCCCCGCATCTTTCGCCGACAAAAAACTGACCCCGTCTTCCGACCGCACCTTATAGGCGTCACGACCTTTTGTCTGGCTGCGTTGATTTTCGTGGTCCCACAGCGAAGGGAATCCGTCCGCTTCTTTTGCTTGAAAATCTTCCAGCACCAGCGTCGGCTCTCCCGTGATCGCAGGGACAACCCCGATCACGAGAACGAATGAGCCGAGCATAGCAACCGCAGCCATCAATACTGTCCGTATCATGCTCCGAATCCCTTTCTATGTTTCTTGCGATGGCATTGGACTCAGTAACGGGGACTCCTTCTCACTCACGTCTTCAACCATCACCGGCTGCTGCCCTTGCTCGCACATCCAGAACAATGCAAGAACCGCCGCCCAGAATACCACCATATTCAGCGTCACCATTTTGGTCGCATATTGAAGATCCGGAGTGAAGGCCCATGGTGAGACGTCGGCCATCAACTCGCTGACGTGCCACGACAAGCGCCCCGAGGAACGGATGTATCCCATCAAACCCATCACCCAGCTGAATGATGCGGCCAACCCAAATAATCCGATCATGCCTCGCAGTGGAATCTTTCCCCACTGAATCGGACCATGCACCACCGCACGCCTGAGCATCAACCGATTGACCACAACCCCAACCAGAATAACCGTGAACGTGGTGAAGGCTTGCGGAGCGGACAGACCGACACGAACTTTCGCCGGCAAATAGAATCCATAGACGGACAACCAAACGATGTTGATAACACCGACCAGATAGAGCACCGTGATCACGACATTTCCGGTCTTGACCCAGGAGATGGTCATGGTGCGATTCGCGCGGCGGTAGTAGAGGAAGCTCAGCGCGGTTACGAGGATCAGGATATTGACCGCTCCGTTCTTGGCCGACATGACTCCGTAGTTGCCAATCACCGGATGCTGAGCGCCGCCCATCGCCTTGGCCTCACCGGCAGATGTCAGCAATGTATGCGGCGTCAACCAAATAAAAAGCGCCACCATCAACACGCCCAAAAGGAGTTGGTAATAAGGCTGATACCGCTCTCCCCCCTTGATCCGCGCCATGCTCTGCCACAGATAATAGTTGATCCCCAAAAACAAGACACCGATCAAGAGAGCCTGCACCACAAATAGCCAGGTGAGCAGTCCGCCCATCATCGTCACTCCCATGGTCTGACGAAACATGAAGACCGACTTCATCAGCCAGTATCCGGCAAACGGCATGGGAATGAGGGCGCACACCGTGACGAAGAGAAACACGTATCCGACCCAATCAAAATAGGCACGCTCCTCGTCGGTCTTGCTGGTAAAAAATCGGTAACAGGCATAGGCAAGCACTACCGCTCCACCCGACATCATATCCGCCAGGAAGCGATGGACGTTCAGAGGATTCCAGAGCGCGGAGTGCAACAGATGCCACGCGTTTCCAAGAAACCGCCCCTGCGCATCAACCCCGGCTGGCGACATCATGAACGCAGACCAGGCGTTGGCCATCATCAGTAAAGCGGTCCCCACGATGTTCGTCAGAATGCCGATCGCGGCATGAATCCATTTCATGCCCCGGTCTGCCATCCGGTTCCAACCGTAGTAATAGATAACCAGCAGCAGCGCATCTCCGAAAAATACGGCAGCATAAGCGGGCATGAATCCTTTGAATGTTCCGCCCATATACTTCATGAAACTCGGATAGAGCATGATAAACATCGTCAGCATCAGGCTGCCGATCAGTGCAGTAACCGACATGGCCAAGACCGCCACCTTCGCGAGATCTCTCGCTAAACCGTCGTAACGAAGGGCCAAAGCCGGCTTCTTCGTGATCAACCCCAAAAACTCGAGCAACGCGCAAAACAATGGCAAGGCGAGAACGAATCCGCCAAAATAGGTATGTTGTTGTGTCACAAACCACACGAGTAGCCGGCTATCCAATGAACCGACTTGAGGGTAGACCGTTTCCTGAGGAGTCGGAGCCGCCGGCCCCTGCGGAATTCCCTCGGTTCCGAAGTACACATCGGTGGAGGAGTCGGCATAAGACAGATCGGAGCCATACCCCAGACAACCAAGGGCGATCGAAACGACCGCAATGCCCAGTGCCACGCGAAGCAGGGAACTGTTTATTCTGAATCCTCGGCTCATAAACCTACCCCTTCATCCCAGTCTTGCCAAGTGTCAACTCCCCAGGTGTATCGGTAGAGCCGACCGTCTTGCCCAGAATACCCATCACAAACGGGCACCGTAACATTCCGCTGGACAATTGAGGGGCCTGCTCATCTTCCACATGGCGGCGATCACCCAGATAGAACCCGTACAGTGACATGATAGCTGTCACGATTGCCCCCATCGCAAGCGCCGAATCTGTCGTGATCGTAGACTGCCGCAGAACAAACAACAACACCCCCATCGCGACCAGGTAATAGGTCGCGGCAAAGGCCATCCCAGGCCACCACCAATATTTCACCAGCTCACCCGGTGCCGTCCGGCGAAGCGTCTCCACCCACGGAGTCGATGGATAGAGCCCACCAAAATACGCGCAGAGAGCCAGCCCTCCACCAAGAACGGTCACGGCTAACAACTGAGCCAACGCCGCTCCCTGAACATCCGCAATGAGCGTCCCTGGAAACGCTGCCAGCATACCCAGACCAAGTCCGGCAAGAACCCACAGCCCCAGCTGTCTGGTCTTGTGCTGCAGCAGCATCCGAAGCGAGGTGCCATCCGGGAACGTGAGAAAGGGCCGCCCCATCTCTGCGAGCCGACGCACATGCCCAATTTCAAATGCATCGCGTGCGACGGATGTACTAGAGATGATGATTGCCATCATCGCCGGTCCGTCAGGATGCTGGAGATAGCTATAACTCATGATCCACAAGAGAGTCAGCACCAGGAGGGAGAGCTGGATACCATAGACGGCACCGATCCACCCGACGAGCCAACTGAGCAATCGGACGCCATCGTCGCGCATGATCTCCGACCAGGTTGCAGTACGCCCGACCCGATAGGCCAAGACCGCCGTCACCATGGCAACCAGCGCGCTTACGGCCAAGAGCACCAGCGGCTCGGCAATTGGAACAAGATGTTTGGCAAGGCGATAGATCCCGAAGGCGATCAGCCCAGGAACAAACATCACGATTCGTTTTTTCTTGCGCACGGCCTCTTCCGTTACCGCCAAACTCAAGCTCGGAAGCACCCGCAACGCCATTCGATGAAGCATAATATTCAGGACTGAGCCGGAAGAATAATTTGCCTCACTTCTTCGCTCATCCGCAGCACTCGTGACTATTTTGAAGCGCCCATTCCAAAATACTTCGCCTTCACTTCTTCCATGAGTGCCACCGTGACTCGTGGCAACCCACGATCAGCCGCTGTCCGCTCAAGCTCGATCCGAGCCATAGTACGAACCGGGGCTGGGACTCGATCCAATCGTCGCTCGGCCTCAGGATCCCATTCAACTCGGGCTCCCCCACGAGGCTGAAGCAACAGTTCGTAGGTGATGACAGGAATGTTCCATTGACGAGCCTCCTGTTCCACCTCTTCCCTGACTAGCGTGGCAAGATACGGCGGCATCCGGTCTCGTCGATGCAAGGCTTCGTCTGTCCACATCAACCGATCGACCAACTGATTCGGCTGCCCTCCAGGCACATCGACACCAACTTTTAACCCACAGCCCCGACACTCAGAGCGAATGAACCATTGACCTGCGCCCTCATCGGTAGTCCGTTCCTCGATCCCCTCCGTATGCATCCAGCGACCGCAGCCGCAAGTCAACATCACCGAACTCCAGTACTGAGTGGTAAGAGCTGATGACTGAGCGAATGGACGAGGGATGCCTCACGCTGAATATTTCGATCCCCAGCACTCAGCACTCGTGTCTCAGTCCTCATTGACCTACCCGATCTTGCCTGGGTACAGAATGTACAGCATCGTATAGGTGAAACTTCCAGTCATAAAGAGCACACAGTAGATGACCATCGTGAATCGACCTAGCGCCCGATGCCGTCGCGCACCGTCCGGCCAGATTCGTTGGATCGTCATCTCAATCGCAAACACAAATGCGACGAGTGCAAGGAAGATCAGGTAGACCTCCAGCTTGCGCATCGAAAATCCGGCAGTCGCCACACGCGAAAAAAACAACCCCAGCACGACCACGGCCACCACACCGAACGCGATCCCGATCTTCGTCCACGTGGTCATGAGCCGTGACTCCCGAAGCGACCGCACGCCGTCGATGAATTGCTGAGAACGAAACCCCAAGACCATCATATACACCGCCATGATCAATCCGATGATCACCAGGATAATGTGGAGGGTCAGCACCGGGATGAAGACATAGTCATAGAGCGATTGTGAACCACCGAACCCTTCTTTCCCTTCGACCGCCAGCACGCCGAGTTGTCGAAACAGATAGTACGCCACGAAGAAACTGAGCATGGATATCATGCCGCCCAGCATCAGCCAATGGTGGGCATCGGCATGACGTCGCCGAGCTTGAACCCATCCCACGACGAAGAGCGTCGTAAACAAGGTGGCCATGAACTGACTGAGATCGGCACCAGCCGTTGCGTGCGTGCCAAAGAACCCAGGCCCCCGTAACCAATCCATTCCGCTTCCTCAACAAACAACGCCTCATCGGTCCATGCATCACTGGTTTCGTGGAAACCCGCCTCATCTCGACGCGAGTTACGCTCCACTCACGAATGGCGCATGGCGAGTCGTAGCCTATGGCTTCACCCCTTGAACAACAGCCGTCTTCTCCAGTTCCACGGTCGAGATACATCCTGCATGCACCAGCCATTGAATGGCCTCACTCGTCTTATAACAACTGCCGTGCTGCGTGTTCATCAGAATGTGAATCGTAAACGCCGTCGTCCAAGCCGGGCCGGTGCCCGCTTCATCAAGAAACCGGTCCTTGATGATGAGCCGCCCACCCGATACCAGCGAACTCACAGCCTTGGTGACCAAATCCTGATTCATCTGAAATGTTTGATAATGCAGAATGTCCGACATCAGCACCACATCGTAGGGCCCACCCAGGTGGTCTGTATTGAAATCACCCGGATGCAGTGTGATCCGTGATTCCAATCCGGCTTTCTTTACCGTTTTCTCTGTCAATGTCAGCGTTGCAGGGAGGTCAAAAACCGTGGCGGTCACGTCCGAATACACGCGGCAAAAGGCAATCGCGTTGGTTCCAGCGCCGCCCCCCAGATCCAAGAGCCGCTCATTCCCAGCAAGCTTGAGCTGTCTCGCGAAGTCAGGACCGCTTTGCTGGCCGATACGGTTCAACACCGCCAACACATTCCCGCCCAATTCCGGATCCGTCTCAAAGACATGCCGGTCCACCGACCGTGTGCCAGTCCGAACGGTCTCTTCCAGTTTTCCCCAGTTGTTCCACTCCGCATCATGCAGCAACAGCAAGTGGCCGACGTACTGGGAGGAGTGCCGAACGAGATGCTTCAACGCCGTTGAAGAGTTGCGATACGACTCGCCCTCTTTGGTGAGGAGCTTCATGGCCACAAGTGCGTTCAAGAGGAGGGACAAGGTGGGCGCGTTGGCCTGCAATCGACCTGCTACCTCGCCGATAGCCCGATGATTCTCGCCGATCGCAGAAAATATGTCGAGCTTGACTGCGGTCAGGAGAATCTTCGTCTCCCAGTAGTAACCGAGCTGAAAGATTTCTGCGAGTGAGAGCTCTCGTGACACACCACCCCCTCAGCGATCTGCTTGAAAAAGAGGCATCTTACCTAGAGGGGAAAGGGAAAGGCAAGGCGAGGCAGCACCGACTAACCCACTGAAAACACGAAGGGCAGCGGGTTACCCCGCTGCCCTTCGATGACTCAGACTTGCTGAAACGATCTTACTTGATCTCAGCCTGGAGCTTGGCAGCCCCACCATCAGTCACATCCACCTCGAACTCTACCTTCTTGCCCTTTGCGGCGAATGGATGCCAAGCAATCACCTTATGCTTGCCAGCTGGAACATCCTTGATCTCGAATGACCCATCATCCTTCGCCACGGCAAAGTGTGCATTGGATACCGGGAGGAAGAAGGACTGCATGAACTCATGCTGGTCGCACTGCAAGCGGTAGTATCCTTCCTTCTCGGCGCCGCCACGGAAGGTCACCGGCTTGTCCAACTTATCGCCCTTCTTCGCCAGACCAATGTTGAAACCAGTCGCGGAGGAGCTCCCCTTCACCGTGAAGCTGTGGGGATTGTGCAGCACGCCAGCCACCGACTTAGGATCATCGGCATCGGCATCGGTGTTTTCAACCTTGAACGGGCGGGTATTCACAACCACGCCACTGAACGGCTGGAAATCGCAAAAAGCCGCTACGACTTCCGTTCCGGCATAACTGTCCATCCAGGCCTTATCCTCGATGTCTACAACTGCTACGACAGCTCCCTTCAATCCCCCATCCTTGCTCACTTCGATCTGCTTCAAGAATCGCTTGTCGCCATCCGCCTTGCTCTTGTCAGGAATCTGGGGACAGAACTTTGGGTTCGGGAATTTGGAGAAGAGAAATTCCTTTTGCTCCGCCTTCCCGGCAAATGTCACCTTCCCCGCAATCGTTCCACCCGCATACGAGGTGAGAGGCGCCGCGACCAAGGCGACGGCTGCTACACCAAACATCATTGATAACGCACTCTTCATTGGACTGCCTCCTTGTAATTAACAAACATCTTGCCTTCGAACTGACCTGTCTCTCTGGTTTCCATTCACCAAAGCTTTTCTGGTTCAGCCCATTACACCATCGGTCACACTGTGTCGTCTAGAGATAGACCGAGTATGTATATGAAATCTTACCGTCCGCTGTCAACCGAAACAAGAGGCGCCTAAAGGAGCCATCCAGAGTAGCTATTTCTACATCGTCCTGGTACATTGGCGAAAATTGCACGCCCAGGTAAGCTGCCGACCTATGCCACTTCCCTCACGCACCCTCACATGATAGCGTCAACTGTCCCTACAAGCGGGCTTAAACGTACCTATCCCGTCTATGTCACGGTGATGCTCTTCAGCATTATTGTGGGAAGCGCCGTAGTAGGAGTACCGTTATTTGGTTTCCTCTATGGATATACATGGTTCGACTGGACGATGTTCGCGTTCCTCTATGTTGTCACGGGATTGGGCATTACCGTCGGATATCACCGTCTCATCTCGCACCGCAGCTTCAGTTGTCCCGATGGAGTAAAGGCTGTCTTTCTTATCGCCGGAGGTTGGGCTCTTCAACAATCCGCGCTCAAGTGGGGAGCGGACCACATCCGCCATCACGCCGCCTGCGACCAGGATGCGGATCCCTATAACGCGAAGCTCGGGTTCTGGCACAGCCACTGTGGATGGCTCTTTGCAGACAAGAAGTACTCAGATGAAAAATATGCGACCAGGCTTCGGCAGGATCCGGTCGTGATGTGGCAACATCGGCATTATACCCTCGTCTTCCTTTCGGGATTGGCGTTCCCGTTTTTGGCAGGCTATCTATACAACGGCTGGCTCGGGGGGATGAGCTGTTTTATGTTGGCCGGTATCGGCCGAACCTTCGCTGTGCTGAACTCGACATTTTGTATCAATTCGGTCTGCCATCTGTGGGGAAGCCAACCCCATGGTCAAGCCGATTCCAGCCGAGATAGCTGGATGGTGTCCCTGCTGACTTTCGGTGAAGGTTATCACAATTACCACCACAGCTATCCAACCGACTACCGCAACGGGCCTCTCTGGTACAACTTCGACCCATCAAAATGGGTGATCTTCTCGCTTTCGCTCCTGGGACTCGCCTGGTCACTTCGGACGGCCAATGCGGCTGAACCCCAGGCTTCAAATTTATAACAGTCCATCTGCATCAAGGACAGCCTCGATACGAAACACACACGAGGGGTTGAAGCAGTAGGCTATGGGGAAGCTGACTCCTCTTCCCGACAATACATGGGCAGAGTATTGAACCGAATGATGACGCTACACAGGATGTTCAAAAAGGCTGTTCCGCGAGAACGCAGCGAGCGAAGTGGCGAGGCGTACGCTTCAGTACGCTGAGCCTCTAAGCGATCCGAGAATGATGCTGGCAGAATTTTTCAACGTCCTGCCTAGTACTTTCGCAACGACACCGGTGGGAGCTTCAGCACAGCTTCGCGAGCGGCTGCCCATAAGGCCTCCATCATAGCCAAGAGATCTGGAGCCGTTCTGGCCACCAGCTTGACAGCGAGGCCGGGCACTGGCGCGGTTGAAACCCCGCCCAGGACTGCTCCAGGCTTGGTGTCCAGAAGCGCCGCGATGTTCGACTCCAACCCAGTCCAGACCTCCGACGCCATCGCGTCGTTCACCACGTAGAACGAGGCCACATAATCCCACTCTTCAGCGAGACCGACCGCCCCTAAGTCCGTTGCCGGATCAAGGACATATCGTTCGAGGAGAGAGTTCCCGGAGGCTGTCGTGATCAGGATTTCATTTTCCAGATCGGTAAAAGCCCACCGTTCTCCCCTCGCAATACGGCCTGAAGCAAGCGCATCCCACAGGAAGAGGGTCGCACCCGGTGCAACCATGGCCCTGAGACTCTGCCGAAACCGAGATCCGGCAAAGGGAATCGTATGCTCCGGAAACCACTCGAGAATCGCGCCAGGTTCGACTGCGATGGCGACGTGCTGGTCAGATGCCGGACCTTCAGTTCGATACACTCGATTGGCCGAAGGCGCAGAAATCAGGACATGCGCCCCCTCCCCTACCGTCATGTCGATGGAGAGATGGTCTCCTCCGACCAGGCCGCCGGATGGATTGACCAGTAATGTATAGGCCGCCCCCGTATCATCCAGATAGATGGGAGGCAGGAGTTTCCAAGGCGTCGTGAAATACGAGTGAGAGATCACCGTGCGATGATCGAGCTTCGTATAGGTCAGATTCAGCTCACCGACACGCCCGACTAACTCTGTCGCAAACCGTCCAGGAGATTTTTTCTTCCTGGTGGACGTGCCTGCCCGAGACGATGTCTTTGGTTTAGACGTACCGGTTTTCCGAGCTGCCCGTTTCCGCTGTCCCTGCCGCGTCGGCATGATTATGAACGTTTAACTCGTTGTGGGATGCGCTGCTCAACCCACGCCACCACCGCATCCATCCCCTCGCCGGACAAGATATTAGTGAAGGCAAAGGGAAGCTCACCGCGCATCTTGCGGGTATCTCGATCCATGACCGAGAGATCCGCGCGCACATGCGGGGCCAAATCCATCTTGTTAATGACAAGGAAATCAGATCGCGTGATCCCAGGTCCACCTTTTCGTGGGATCTTGTCACCGCCCGACACATCAATCACATAGATGACATGGTCCACCAGTTCAGGGCTGAACGTGGCGGCAAGATTATCACCGCCGCTTTCCAAGAAGATCAACTCCACGTCCGGATGCCGGCGCAGCAGATCATCAATAGCTTCCTGGTTATGGGACGCATCTTCACGGATCGCCGTATGGGGACAGCCCCCGGTTTCAACACCAAGAATCCGATCGACCGGCAGTGCGGCCCGTTTGGTCAGGATTTCGGCGTCAATTTTCGTAAAAATATCGTTCGTCACCGCAGCAAGGCTGTAGCGATCGCGCAACCGCTGGCAGAGCGCTTCGACGAGCGCGGTTTTCCCCGATCCGACGGGACCGCCAATGCCGATGACTGGAATACCCTGTTTTCTCGCTTGAGTCGGAGTCCAATTGTGATTATGTTCACGATTGAGATCATGCATAATAAATCTTACAAACAGATGGCCAAGGCCCGATGAGCCTTCACCAGCCGTTGCATTCCTTTCTTAATCCTGACAATGTTCGACGGTCTCCCGTCAAGAGCGAAAAAGTCTCCATTCCAGAGAGCCATGACGCATCGCATAAATATCTTGAATAGGTGACCACGAGCTCATTGCCGTATCGAGGTCAACCTCCCGACTAATCCGTTCAATCAATGGAAGCCATTCACCCAGAATACGCTGGCCCTCATGTTGACCGATAGGACTCAGCCGCATCGCCGAAGAGATGAATCCCACAGCCGTTTGATACAAGAAGGCACCGGCAGTTTCCTCCGGATTCCACCCGCACGATCCCATGGTGAGCCCGAATGTCACCGCGAGATGCCCGGGAGCGCGATCGGCCTCTACTTCATCGCGATATTCATTCAGGATCGACTTGACTCGAATCTGATCCGCCGCGACCCTGATCACTTGTCGCCCCATCTGGCGACTGGCCATGCGCGACTCGCGACCAAGCTTAGTCGCCTCGAGCGCTCGATCAATCTGGACTGCAAACTCCAGCAGCCCCTTTGAAGCCGCGAGATTCGCCTTCTTGACGGCAATCACCTCCCGGCGGCTCATCCCCCCACGCAGCAAATCCTCGACATACTTGGCCACCTGATCAGACGTCTTGACAGCCCCGCCCTGTACGGCTGCTTCCAGCCCTGAGGAAAAGGCATAGCCTCCGGAGGGGAAAAACGTATCGACAAACCGCAACCCTTCAAGCAATGCTGGGGTATTCATATTAAAGAGAAGAGCAACAAACAACAACAGCCGGCCGACTACCGTGGCAATAACTCCACATTGGTAGTCGAACCGGCTGTCTTGTTTGTTAGAACAATTGATACCGCTGTGCCAACGGTAGCACAATGGCCGGCTCACAAGTGAGCGGTACACCATCCGCCGTCACAACGTAGGTCTCTGGATTCACTTCCATTTTTGGAAGTGCGTCGTTGAGCTTGAGATCGCGCTTTCCGATATTCCGGCAGTTTTTGACCGCCGCCACCCGTCGCTGCAAACCAAGCCGCTTTGGAATTTCATGATCCAATGCCGCCTGCGACAAGAAGGTAAAGCTGGTGCTCGTTAACGCACGGCCAAAAGCCCCGAACATCGGCCGGCTGATAGTCGGTTCCGGTGTTGGGATGGATGCATTCGGATCACCCATCTGAGCCTGTGCGATAAATCCGTTCTTCAAGACCATCTCAGGCTTTACTCCGAAGAACTCCGGCTTCCAAATCACCAAGTCCGCTATTTTGCCGACTTCTACCGAACCAACTTCATGCGCAATACCATGCGTGATGGCCGGATTGATCGTGTACTTGGCCACATAGCGGCGAGCGCGGAAGTTATCGTTCTGACCGGAGTCTCTCCCACCGACTGGCGAGAGATGTCCTCGTTGAACCTTCATCTTATGCGCGGTTTGCCAAGTCCTGGTGATGACTTCGCCGATTCGCCCCATGGCCTGTGAGTCCGAGGACATGATGCTGATAGCACCCATATCATGCAGAATGTCTTCCGCCGCAATGGTTTCACGCCGGATACGGGATTCAGCAAATGCGACGTCTTCCGGGATCCGTGAGTTTAGATTATGACAGACGATCAACATATCCAGATGCTCATCCATCGTGTTGATCGTAAACGGCATCGTGGGGTTCGTTGAAGACGGAAGCACATTCGGCTCTCCGCAGATCTTGATGATGTCCGGCGCGTGACCACCGCCTGCACCTTCCGTGTGGAAACTATGGATCGCTCTCCCCTTGATCGCCTTGATCGTATCTTCAATATAACCGGCTTCATTGAGCGTGTCGGTGTGGATGGCG